>NZ_CM128808.1:0-1245000 GCF_052932325.1 Xanthobacter sp. ZOL 2024 | reverse complement strand
CCCGGGAATGCCTCACCCTGGTTGCGGAGACATCGCTGTCCGGCGGGCGTGTCGCACGGGAGCTGGATCGTCTTGTGGCCGAGCGCGGCCGGCCGAACATGATCGTCAGCGACAACGGCAGCGAGTTCACCTCCAATGCCATCCTGGCCTGGGCGGATGCGGCAAAGGTCGAGTGGCACTACATCGCCCCGGGCAAGCCCATGCAGAACGCCTTCATCGAGAGTTTCAACGGCCGGCTGCGCGACGAGCTTCTCAACGAGACGCTGTTCTCGGCGCTGAGCCAGGCCAGAGCGACCCTGGGCAGGTGGCGCTCCGACTACAACGGATCACGCCCGCACTCCGCCCTCGGCTGGCAGACCCCGTCCGCTTTCGCAGCCACCTTCCACCCGCGACGGGATCTGCCGCTGCGCCACGCGAAAAGCTCCGCGCCAGATCCCGCCACTCACCCGGCCGACAAGGCCAAACCCAACCGCCAGAACAACCTCACCGCTGGATAAAACTTGGGGGCAACGTCAGCCTCAATGAGACGTTGTTCCGTGATCTCGATCATGCCCGGTCGGCGCTCGCCCGTTGGGTCGTCGACTACAACGATCACCGCCCACATTCCGCACTCGGCTATCTGACCCCAAAGGCGTTCGCATCGACTTTCACCGCAACGGACGATCGGCTGCGCAATCCCGACCAGCTCCGCCGATCGACCGTTGCTCACCCGGCGCATCAGCGCCAAACTCACCCGAGGACTCTGGCCTCAGCCGGATGGGAGACGGGGCTCACAGCACCTTTCGGAAGAGCCGATGATTTCGATCGGGAAGGAGCGCTGGCGCGGGTTGAACAGCTCGCCTAGTCCAAAACCCCGCGCGGTGGCGAATGGGGGGCGCTACAGCCAACCTCGCCACTTGAAGAAGACGTAGGGCAGGATACCCGAGATGACCATGGCGCACAGCGCTGCCGGATAAGCGTAGGTCAGGCCGAGCTCTGGCATGTGCGTGAAGTTCATGCCGTAGATGGAGGCGATCAGCGTCGGCGGCATCAGCACCACGGACAGAACCGCGAAAATCTTGATGATGTTGTTCTGCTCGAGGCTCACCATGCCGATGGTGGCGTCGAGCAGAAACTGCAGCTTGTCGCCCAGGAAGGCGGCGTAATCGGCGAGGCCGCCCACGTCGCGGGCCATGGATTTCACCGAGGCTTTGAGGTCCTTGGACAGGTCGCGTCCATCCGCGTCGGCGGGGAGGAACGACAGCATGCGCTGCAGGGAGGCGAGGCTCTCGCGGATCGCCGATAGCAGCCCCTCCTTGCGACCGATCTGACGCAGGGCAGCGCGATAGCGCGCGCTGGAATTGTCGTCGAACACGGTCTTCGACAAGGTTTCCACATCGGCGTCGAGCTGCTCCAGCACGTCGGCCGCGCGGTCGACGATGGCTTCCAGAAGCTCGATGAGGATTCGCTCACCGGTGGGCGTGAAGGGGCAGAGCTTGCCGAGCCGCCCGGCGACCAGCGGAAAGGCGCGGGGCTCCCCGTAGCGCACGGTGATCAGCAGCCGCTCCGTGAGGATGAAGGTGACCGCCAGCACCGCGGGGGTGGCGGTGTCCGCGCCGCACAGGAGCGCGGCGGTCATGTAGCGGGCGCCGCCCTCGGTGTAGAGGCGGGAGGAGGGCTCGATCTCGCGCATGGCCTCGCGGGTCGGCACGTCGACCGCCGCGAAGGCGGTCACCACCCGGTCGTCATCGGCCGTAGGGTTGAGCAGGTCTACCCAGACGGCGCCTGGTGGCACCGGTTCGTCCGGGGAGACGCGCGTCGGGTGAAGGCGATCGCCTTCGGGCACGTAGGCGACGATCATCGGAGGCCTTGCAGGAAGAGCGGGTTGCGCAACTGCCTCGCCCGCTCGGCGGCGTCGGCCGAGCGGCGTGCGGTTGAGGAGCGCTCATCATACCGTTTGGCGCGGCTGCGCGGCAGCCCCACGAAGGCGCAGAACGTCGCGCCGATCAGGCCGCGAAATAATCGATGTCGCGCAGGGTCACGATACGGTTGGTCTTGGCGGCAGCCTGAAGCTCAGCCTCGGTCTTCTTGGCGGCCTGCTCGGCGGCGGCGGCGACGGCGGAGATGCCGATGGCGCGCCACTGCTGGCTCTGGGCCTGACGCTTCAGCTCGCTCTCGGTCTCCGGGTGGAAGCCGTTCGCCTGGGTGGTAGACATTTGCCTTCTCCTCTGCCCGTACGCATGGGCACGTTGCGGAATGCGCCTTACAAATGCGCAGCGACTGCGTCGAAACTGTGCAGCGGTTGCGGCTACTCTGAGGTCGCTCCTCAGGAAAGCTCCGAAATGCTTGAGAAACTCCAAATCGCCCTGACGAAAGGTGAGGGTGTGAGGCATTTCTGCAACGCTCGCGAAGAACGCTGCCCAAGCGGGCCTTCACCTCTTCAAGCGCTCGCCACATTCGGTTAATCCAAAAATAGAAATTCGAATCCTCCTTGTGAGGCTTGAAGAAGAGGCGGACATGATGTGGCGGGCGGCAGGGGCGCTTCTGCTCGGTTTGGCGCTTACGGGTTGCATGTCGGAGACCATTGCACCGGCTCCGACGGCAGCGATGACGTCGCGGGACAAGCAACTGCTTGCGAACGCGCCGTATCCGAAAGTGAAGCCTGAAGGGCAGTATGCGCGGCACATCGTCGAGTATCAGACGAATAAAAAGGCCGGCACGATTGTCGTCGATACGCCGAATAAGTATCTCTACTATGTCGAGGGCAACGGAAAGGCGATCCGCTACGGTGTGACCGTGGGCGAAGAGAGCCTGGCCTTCCGCGGCAGCGCCAAGGTCGGTCGCAAGTCCGAGTGGCCGAGCTGGACCCCGACCCCGGAAATCCATCAGCGCATTGCCGGCTTGCCGTCCTATGTGGGCCCCGGCCCGCATAATCCCATGGGTGCCCGCGCGCTCTACCTCTATCAGAGCGGGCAGGACACGCTGTTCCGCATCCACGGCACCAATCAGCCGGAACTGCTGGGCCAGGCCATCTCCTCCGGCTGCATCCGCATGCTGAACGAGGATGTGATCGACCTCTACAGCCGCGTCCCGGTGGGCGCCGAGGTGGTGGTGCTCTGAGCCCTGCCTGACAGGTCAGTCATCGGGTTGAAACGGGCGTGGGCTTTCCACGCCCGTTTTGTTTTGGGGCCGAGAGGCTTGAAAAGCCGCCGGCATTGGGCGAGTGATGGGCGTGGCCCCCGGCGGAGCGAGCGGCACCATCCATGATCAGACGCCGCCTTTATGTGGAGGAGCGGGTATCGCCCACGGCGCAGTGGGGCTTCCGGCTCGCTTTGTTCGCCGTGCCGGTGCTGGTGCTCTCCATCGTGCTCTACCGTCTCGGCGTGCTCGATTTTCAGCCCGCCATGGTGGCCTTCGGCACCGGCCTGTTCCTGGCGGCGGCCGGCGGGCTATTGGGCGCGATCGGCTTCTTCATCGTGTGGGAGAGCGGCTGGGTCGGCATCGGCCGGGCCATGGCCGCGGTGGCCCTGGCCCTGGTGGTGCTTGCCGCGCCGGCGGTGGTGGTCGCCCGCGGGCTGATGCTGCCGCCTCTATCGGACATTTCCACGGATCTGGAGGATCCGCCCCAGTTCCGCGCCCTGCTGCTGGCCCATCCGCGCGAGGCGAACTCCCATCTCTTCGCTGGCGCCTCGGCCGGCGCGCAGCGCGCAGGCTATCCCGGTATCAAGCCGGCGGACCTGAGCGCCACCCCTGAGGAGGCCTTCAACGCGGTGCTGGCACTGGTGCAGAAACGCGGCTGGCACATTCTTGACGCGACGCCGCCGCGCGGCACGCAGCGGGATGGGCGCATCGAGGCGGTGGCCACCTCGCACGTGATGGGCTATCGCAACGACGTGGTGATCCGCATCCGCCCCACGGCCAAGGGTGCGCGGGTGGATATGCGCTCCACGTCGCGCTACGGCACCCATGACCTCGGCACCAATGCGGAGCGCATCGAGGGCCTGATGGCCGATCTCTCCGCGGAACGCCGCAAGCATTGAGAGGCGCCGTGCGCCGAGGGGCGGTTCGTCACCCATTGCTTTGAGACCCCTTGCACCGCGCGCCGCCGTCAGCTATCAGAACCACTCCTGAGCGCAACCGCTGAGAGCATTGCCACCGTGTCGTCCCGCACGACCAAGACTGCAGCCTCTGCCCCCCGGACCATCACGGTTCCGGGCAACGCTCTTATTCTGCGCGCGCTTCTTCTCCTTAGCCGCCCCTGAGGGCCGGCCGGGCTACGCCTGGGCACTCAGGGGATCGCGCCACCGCCGGGCCGAGACCCGGTGACGATTTCGGCTTATGATCCGGCATAAGCCCGCGCCCGAAGCCTCTCCCTGCTGAGAGCGGCGCCCGCCGGAATGCGAGAAGGACCGTTCCGATGACCGATACCGCCTCCACCGCCCCGGTCGCCAAAGACCGCGTCATCATCTTCGACACCACCCTGCGTGATGGCGAGCAGTGCCCCGGCGCCTCCATGACCTTCGAGGAGAAGCTGCAGGTGGCCGAATTGCTCGACGACATGGGCGTCGATGTCATTGAGGCTGGCTTCCCCATCGCCTCCATCGGCGATTTCGAGAGCGTGTCGGAGATCGCCCGGCGGGCCAAGCGTGCCACCATCTGCGGCCTGTCCCGCGCCGCGCTCCATGATATCGACCGCTGCGCCGAGGCGGTGAAGCACGCCGCGCGCGCCCGCATCCACACCTTCCTGTCCACCTCGCCGGTGCACATGAAGTACAAGCTCCAGAAGGAGCCGCACGAGGTTCTGGAGATGATCGTGGCTTCGGTCACGCGCGCCCGCAACCATGTGGCGGATGTGGAATGGTCGTCGGAAGACGGCACGCGCACGGAGATCGATTTCCTGTGCCGCTGCGTCGAGGCGGCCATCGCTGCCGGCGCCACCACCATCAACATCCCCGATACGGTGGGCTACACCACGCCGGCCGAATATCAGGCCCTGTTCCGCACCGTGATCGAGCGGGTCCCCAATTCGGACAAGGCGGTGTTCTCGGTCCATTGCCACAATGATCTCGGCATGGCGGTGGCCAATTCGCTGGCCGGCATCGCCGGTGGCGCCCGGCAGATCGAGTGCACGGTGAACGGCATCGGCGAGCGGGCCGGCAATGCGGCGCTGGAGGAGGTGGTGATGGCCATCGACACCCGGTCCGATGCCTTCCCCTATGCCACCGGCATCAATACCCGCATGCTCACCCGCGCCTCCAAGCTGGTGTCGGCGGTCACCTCGTTCCCGGTGCAGTACAACAAGGCCATCGTCGGCCGGAACGCGTTTGCCCACGAAAGCGGCATCCACCAGGATGGCATGCTCAAGCACACGCAGACCTATGAGATCATGACCCCCGAGAGCGTGGGCGTCTCCAAGACCTCGCTGGTGATGGGCAAGCACTCCGGCCGCGCCGCCTTCCGCGACAAGCTCAAGACCATGGGCTACGAACTGGGCGAGAACGCCCTGAACGACGCCTTCGCCCGCTTCAAGGACCTCGCCGACCGGAAGAAGGTGGTCTACGACGAGGACATCGAGGCGCTGGTGGATCAGGGCATCGTGGCGGCCAGCGATCGCATCAAGCTCATCTCTCTGTCCATCATCGCCGGCACCCATGGGCCGCAGCGCGCCACCATGAAGGTGGAGGTGGATGGCGTGGTGAAGACCGAGGAGGCCGAGGGCAACGGCCCGGTGGACGCCACCTTCAACGCCATCAAGGCCTTGGTGCCCCACACGGCGAAGCTGGAGCTCTACCAGGTGCACGCGGTGACCGAGGGCACCGATGCCCAGGCGGAAGTGTCCGTGCGGCTGGAGGAGAACGGCAAGGTCGTGACCGCCCGCGCGGCCGATCCCGACACGCTGGTGGCCTCCGCCCGGGCCTATATCACCGCCCTCAACAAGCTGCAGATGAAGCGCCAGAGCGTGAACCCGCAGACCGCGGTGGGCTGAGGCGGTCCGCACAGCTTCTGGAAACGCCCGGTCGCCTGGCCGGGCGTTTTCGTTTGCGCCCGGCCTTCACCCTTTCCGCACATCGCGGCAGAAGCTGTGCGGCAACCCCTTGGCATGATCGGCGGGGCGGATTACGAAACATCCATACCGCCGCCTTCGCTTCGGCGCGCGGGTGCCACCTGTCACGAGGTCCCATCCAGCCCCCCTTGCGGTGATTGTCGAGAGCCTCACCACAGGTCCGGGCCGGGGTTTCGGGGGAAGCGCCTGTTCGCCGCGCGGACATCAGACGCGGATCACGGTTGCCTTCGCCGGCGAGGCCGCCGAACGAATCGGGGGATGGAACCGGCACCACGGAGGGACTTCTTCAATGCGTAACAAGGTTTTCGCCGACGCGAAAAGTGCTCTCGAGGGCGTTGTTGCCGACGGGATGACCATCATGGCCGGCGGCTTCGGCCTGTGCGGCATCCCCGAGAACCTGATCGCCGCCATTCGTGAGCTCGGCCCCAAGCACCTCACCGTCATTTCCAACAATTGCGGCGTGGACGATTTCGGCCTCGGCATCCTGCTGGCCAACGGCCAGATCAAGAAGATGGTCTCGTCCTATGTGGGCGAGAACAAGCTGTTCGAGCAGCTCTATCTGAATGGCGACCTGGAGCTGGAGTTCAACCCCCAGGGCACCCTGGCCGAGCGCATCCGCGCCGGCGGCGCGGGCATTCCGGCCTTCTACACCAAGACCGGCTACGGCACGATCATCGCCGAGGGCAAGCCCACCGCCGAGTTCGACGGGCAGATGTATGTGATGGAGCGCGCGCTGCATGCCGACCTCTCCATCGTCAAGGCCTGGAAGGCCGACAAGGCGGGCAACCTCGTCTACCGCAAGACCGCCCGCAACTTTAACCCGATGATGGCCACCGCCGGCAAGATCACGGTGGTCGAGGTGGAAGAGGTGGTGGAAGTGGGCGCGCTCGACGGCGATCTCATCCACACCCCGGGCATCTATGTGGATCGCATCATCGTCTCCAAGGACGCCGAGAAGCGGATCGAGAAGGTGACCACCCGCAAGCGCGAAGAGGTGAAGTGAGATGGCCTGGAACCGTGACCAGATGGCGGCCCGGGCCGCCCAGCAGATCCGCGACGGCTTCTACGTGAACCTCGGCATCGGCATCCCTACCCTGGTGGCCAACGCCCTGCCCCCGGGCATGACGGTGACGTTCCAGAGCGAGAACGGCATGCTCGGCATCGGTCCCTTCCCCTATGAGGGCGAGGAGGATGCGGACCTCATCAACGCCGGCAAGCAGACCGTCACCGAGGTGCCGGAAACCGCCTATTTCTCCAGCGCCGACTCGTTCGCCATGATCCGTGGCGGCCACATGGACCTGTCCATTCTCGGCTCCATGCAGGTGTCCGAGCACGGCGACATCGCCAATTGGATGGTGCCGGGCAAGATGGTGAAGGGCATGGGCGGCGCCATGGACCTGGTGGCCGGCGCCCGTGAGGTGATCGTGCTCATGGAGCATGTGGAGAAGTCCGGCGCCCCCAAGCTGGTGGAACGCTGCACCCTGCCGCTCACCGGGACCCACGTGACCGATTTCGTCATCACCGATCTCGCCGTGTTCGAGTTCACCAAGCGCGGTGGCACCCTGGTGCTCAAGGAACTGGCGCCGGGTGTCTCGCTGGACGAGATCAAGGCCAAGACCGCCGCCAGGTTCGAGGTTGGTCTGTGATGTGAGGCGCCGGTGCCGCTGTGCACCGGCGTGGTGACGAGGCATGCGACGGGCGGGATGGCGATCAGCCTCCCGCCCGTTTTGCTTGGTGCCCCGGTCGCAGGATCGGCCGGCCTTGTGCGCCTCATTCCGATGCTATAAAAAGCGAGCGCTCGCTCGGATTTTCAGGGCGTTGCTATTGCACTGCAAGATGTCCCGACGCATGCGGGCATCTTTTCCGGTGCCGCTGGAGGCGGGGTCGCCGCCCCGGCGCATGAGGGGGAAACATCATGGATTTCGCTATCTCTCCGGAGCTCGAGGCCCTCAGGGCCCGCATCTCCGCCTTCGTGGCGGAGGAGATCCTGCCCCATGAGGCGGATCCGCAGGCCTATGACGCCCACGAGAACATCCGTGCCGATCTGCTCGCCAGCCTGCGGGAGAAGGCCCGGGCGGCGGGCCTGTGGTGCCTGCAGCTGAAGCCGGAGAATGGCGGGCTCGGGGTTGGCCGCATGGGCATGGCGGTGTGCTATCCGGAAATGAACCGCTCCATCTTCGGCCCGGTGGTGTTCAACTCCGCCGCCCCCGACGATGGCAACATGATGATGTTCGAGGCGGTGGGCACGGCCGATCAGAAGGCCCGCTGGCTCGCCCCCATCGTCTCCGGCGCGGTGCGCTCGGCCTTCGCCATGACCGAGCCCCATCCCGGCGGCGGCTCCGATCCGGGCATGATGCTCACCCGTGCCGAAGCGCAGCCCAGCGGCGCCTATCGCATCTTTGGCCGCAAATGGTTCATCACCGGCGCGGAGGAGGCGGCTCATTTCACCGTTATCGCCCGCACCTCAGATGATCCGCGCACGGGCCTGACCGCCTTCGCCTTCCACCGCGACACCCCCGGCTGGCGCATTCTCCGGCGCATTCCCATCATGGGGCCGGAGGAGCACGGCGGCCATTGCGAGATCGAGTTCGACGGACTGGAGATTCCCCCAGAGGACATTCTGCTGGGCGTGGGCAAGGGGCTGAAGGTGACGCAGATCCGCCTTGGTCCGGCGCGCCTCACCCACTGCATGCGCTGGCTGGGCCTCGCCGCCCGCTGCGTGGAGATTGCCCGGGAGTATGCCGCCGAGCGGCATGGCTTCGGCGTGCGGCTGGCGGATCGCGAGAGTGTGCAGCTGATGCTCGGGCGCCTCGCCATGGAGATCGAGGTCGGCCGGCTGCTGGTGATGAAGGCGGCGTGGGAGCTTGATCGCGGCGGGCTCGCCCGCAAGGAGGTGTCCATGGCCAAGATCCAGGCCGCCAACACCCTGCACAAGGCCGCCGACACCGCCATCCAGATCAATGGCGCGCGGGGCTATTCCAAGGATACGGTGCTGGAATGGATCTACCGCTACGCCCGCCAGGCGCGGCTGGTGGATGGCGCCGACGAGGTGCACCAGATGGTGCTCAACCGCTTCCTGGAGAAGGAAGAAGGCGCGTTCTGGCGCTGGCCAGTGGCGGAGGCGCGCGCATGAGCGACGCCGCCGTTCAGCCGGGCTTCGATGTCGGAGCCCTCGATGCCCATCTGAAGGCCCATGTGGAGGGGCTTTCCGGGGCGCCGCGGCTCACCCCCATTGCCGGCGGCCAGTCCAACCCCACCTTCTTCGTGGATTATGACGGCCGTGCCCTGGTGCTGCGCAAGCAGCCGCCGGGAGAGCTTTTGCCCTCGGCCCATGCCATCGATCGGGAATACCGCATCATCCGGGCGCTGGCCGGCACCGATGTGCCGGTGCCGCCGGCGTTGCTCTATTGCAGCGATCGCACGGTCATCGGCACCCCCTTCTATGTGATGGAGAAGGTGGAAGGCCGGGTGTTCCACGATTGCACCCTGCCGGGGGTGTCACCGGAGGAGCGACGGGCCATGTATGGCGCCATGGCGCGCACCCTCGCCGCCTTCCACAACGTGGACGTCGCGGCGGTGGGGCTCGCCGATTTCGGCAAGCCGGGCAATTATTTCGCCCGGCAGATCGGCCGCTGGACCCGGCAATGGGAGCTCTCCCGCACCCGCGACGACAAGAATATCGATCGCCTGGTGGCGTGGCTGCCGGCGCATATTCCCGCCGACGACACCACCAGCCTGGTGCATGGCGATTATCGCATCGGCAATCTCATGTTCCATCCGCAGAAGCCCGAGGTGGTGGCGGTGCTGGATTGGGAATTGTCCACCCTCGGCCATCCGCTGGCGGATCTCGCCCATTGCGCCATGGCCTGGGTGTCGAAGCCCGATGAATATGGCGGCATCGAAGGGCTGGACCTTGCCGCCCTCGGCATCCCGAGCCGTGCACAGTTCGTGGCGGACTACAGCGCCGCCGCCCACCATGGCCAGGCGCTGACGGATTTTCACATGGCGTTCGCGCTGTTCCGCTGGGCGGTGATTTTCGAGGGCATCGCCGCCCGCGCCAAGGCCGGAAACGCCAATTCCGCCAATGCCGGGGATACGGGGCGCCTCGCCGCCGCCTTCGCCCGTCGTGCCGCGGAGTTGACCTCAGCGCCCATATAATTATGAAATAGCATTTCATAAATGAGCCCGCCATTGCACGACGTGGGCGACGGGCGTATGCAGGTTCACCAAACAAACGTTTGATCCAGTCTGTTCCGATGACCGCATCCGCGGTGCCGGCCGACGGTCAGGCGCATGCGGCCGTGCCCGCCGGTCGCGACGTGGGAGGAGTGCAGATGAACCGATTGGCTGTCATTGGAGCCGGCCTCATGGGCGGCGGCATCGCCCTCGATGCGGCGCGTCATGGCTTCGAGGTCCAGGTCTTCGATGCTCGCGCCGACGGGGTTGAGAAGCTCCGGGCCCGCGCCGCCAGCGTCTATGCCCGCTGGGTCAAGAACGGCCGCATGGCCGAGGCCGATGCCCAGGCGGCGCTCGCCCGTCTGCGTCCCGCCACCCTGGCCGAGGCCGGCGCCGCCGATGTGGTGATCGAGGCGGTGTTCGAGGATCTCGCCGTGAAGCGGGCGCTGTTCACGGAGCTTCAGCCCCATCTGTCGCCGGCGGCGGTGCTCGCCACCAACACCAGCGCCCTGAAGGTAGGCGATCTGTCAGTGGGCTTCGCCTTCGCCCCGCGCTTCCTGGGGCTGCACTATTTCAGCCCGGCGGAGGTCTCGCCGCTGGTGGAAGTGGTCCGTTCCGACGCGACGACGCAGGCGACGGTTGACGCTGCGCTCGCCTTCCTCAAGGCGACCCGCCGCACGCCGCTGCCGTGCCTCGATCGGCCGGGCTTCGCCATCAACCGCTTCTTCTGTCCCTATTACAACGAGGCTACCCGCATCATCGAGGATGGCATCGCCGGCACGGCGGATGTGGACCAGGTGGCGCAAGAGCGGCTCGGCGCGGCGGCGGGGCCGTTCACCGTCATGAACCTGATCCGGCCGGCGGTCTCCGCCCATGCCATGACCAATCTCGGCTCCCTCGGCCCCTTCTACAAAACCAGCCGCACCCTGAACGCGCAGGCGGCCACCGGGGCGGACTGGCCCCTTGAGAGCCGCGTTGCCGGTGCCGACCTCGACCTGGTGGAGCGCCGCCTGCTGGGCGCCCTGGCATTGCCGGCCCTGGAATTGGCGGCCGAAAAGGTGGCCGCGCCCGAAGCCGTGGACCAGGGCGCGGTTCTGGCGCTGAAGTTCAAGGAGGGGCCGTTCGCTCTCATGCGCCGCTATGGTGCCGCAACCGTCGAGCAGGCGGTGGAGGCCCTGTGCGCGCGCGATGGCCACCCGGTGCCCGCTTTCGCCGCCGCGGCAGCCTGAATGCGCCGCGTCCGTGGCCGGCGCACCCTCGGCCGACGCAGCGCCCCCGCCGCGTCGGCTTGATCTTTGAGCAGGGCCCTGTTTCATCCGCCGACTGTCGCCCGCGGCTCCATCGCGCGCGGTGGCCTGCGTCCTGACCGTTCTGGGAGGTTTTCACCATGAGCAATCCCGACGTCTTCATCGTTGCCGGCGCCCGCACGCCGGTGGGCAGCTTCGGCGGCGCGCTGAAGGACATTCCCCCCACCGCCCTCGGCGCCCATGCGGCCAAGGCTGCCATCGCCCGGGCCGGCATCGCCGCCGATGAGATCGGCCACACGGTGGTGGGCAATGTGATCCACACCGAGCCGCGCGACATGTACATCTCCCGCGTGGTGGCCATCGAGGCCGGCGTGCCGAAGGAGGCCCCCGCCCTCACCGTCAACCGGCTGTGCGGCTCGGGCCTGCAGGCCATCGTCAATGCCACCCAGATCCTCAAGCTGGGCGACGCCGAGATGGCGCTCGCCGGCGGTGCCGAGAGCATGAGCCGCGGCGGCTATCTGATGCCGGCGGTGCGGTGGGGCCAGCGCATGGGCCCGACCTCGGCCATCGACATGATGATCGGCGTGCTCACCGACCCGTTCGGCCACGGCCACATGGGCGTGACCGCCGAGAACATCTCGGAGCGCTACCAGGTAAGCCGCGATGTGCAGGACGCGGCTGCGGTGGAGAGCCACAAGCGCGCCGCCGCCGCCATCGACGCGGGCTACTTCAAGGACCAGATCGCCCCGGTGGAGATTGCCGGTCGCAAGGGTACCGTGGTGTTCGACACCGACGAGCACGTGCGCCGCGACGTCACCCTGGCCGACATGACCAAGCTGAAGCCGGTGTTCAAGAAGGACGGCACGGTCACCGCCGGCAACGCTTCCGGCATCAATGACGGCGGCGCCATGGTGGTGCTGGCCACCGGCGCGGCGGTGGCGGCCAAGGGGCTGAAGCCCATGGCGCGCCTCGTCTCCTACGGGCTCGCCGGCGTCGATCCCTCGGAAATGGGCATGGGCCCGGTGCCGGCGGTGAAGACCGCCCTCGCCAAGGCCGGCCTCACCGTGGCCGACATCGACGTGATCGAGTCCAACGAGGCGTTCGCGGCCCAGTCCTGCGCGGTGGGGCGGGCGCTCGGCTTCGATCCAGCCAAGGTCAATCCCAATGGCGGCGCCATCGCCCTCGGCCACCCGGTGGGTGCGTCCGGCGCGGTGCTGATGGTGAAGACGCTTTATGAGCTGCAGCGCACCGGCAAGCGCTATGGCCTCATCACCATGTGCATCGGCGGCGGCCAGGGCATCGCCGCCATCGTCGAGCGGGTGTGACTCGCGCGAACGGGCGGCATTGAAATGAAAGAGGCCCCGGATCGGTTCCGGGGCCTTTTTCGTTACACGGCCGGCTTCGGCGCGCGGCGTGGCGCGGCGGGAACCGGCAGCGGAGCCGGCGGCGCGAGGGCGGCCAACACGAAATCGGCCACCCGCGCGGCATAGGTCACCGCAGTCACCCCGCGCTTGCGGTACTTGCCGCGCTTCACATACCAATCCTGCAGCAGCGGCTTGATCAGGGTGGCGGTGAACTCCACATCGTCCACCTTCAGCCGGCCGCTGGCCGCACCGGCCTCCAGCACCGCAGCGAACATGCGCTCGGTGGCCAATTCGCTTTCCACCGCCGCCGTGCGGGCGGGGGCGGGAAAGGCCTTGGCTTCCATGTAGGCGAACACGAACCAGGGCTGCATGGCCTCCGACAGGCCCACATGGGTTTCGATGAGCCAGCGCAGATGCCGCGCCGGATCCCCCGCCACCTCCTCGGGTGGCTGGGACAGCGCCTCTTCCACCGCGCCGGCCACCTGCTCCAGGATCATGAGCAGCAGGGTGTCCTTGGTATCGAAATAGGAATAGAGGCCGCCCATGCTGATCCCGGCGGCGCGGGACAGGTCGCGCAGGGAGGTGGCGTGGAAGCCCTGGCGGTTGGACAAAGTGAGCACCGCCTCGACGATCCGAGCGAGATTGGCCACCGCCACCCGGGGCTTCTGCACCTTGATGGTGTCGCGATGCCGCTCATAGATGCGCGCGCACAGGCCCTCCAGCGAATAGTCCGCGCTGGCGGGTGGACGCCGGTCGTTGGTCACATCGCTCTCCCAGATCGCTCCCCAGGGCGCTTTAATGGGCGCTCTTTTGGCTTTGGTGTCCCCTGTATGACAGGTTCTGGGCGCAAAAAGTCAAGCGAGCGTTCGTTCGGCGTTGCAGCGCCGCGGCCGGCTTCAGGCGAGAGCGAGCGGCCAGCGCTGGGGGAAGGGGGTCCCGTCCATCTCCACCGGTCCCTTGGGGTGGGCGGCCGGGCGTTTCAGCACGTGCTTGACCAGCTCCGGGATCATCACGGAGCCCACGTAGCGGCCCAGGCATTCGTGGTGGCCATAGCCGAAATGGAGGTAGGTGTGGAGCGGCCGGTCGGGCCGGAACTCCTCCGGCGCGGCGACGAAGTCGGGGTCGAACATGGCCGAGAGGCTCAGGGGCAGCAGCACCGTGCCGGCGCCGATCACCTTCTCCCGCGCGGTGCCGCCGGCCAGTGTAGAGGTGGCCGAGGCCTCCCGGAACATGAAGGCGACGATGGGCGAGAAGCGCAGAGCCTCCCAGACGTAGCCGTCGAAGGTGGCATCATCGTCGGCGAGGGCGGCGGCCCGGGCGCCGGCCAGCACCTCGGGCCGGGCGAACAGCTCGGCGAGGGCATTCACCACCGCCTCGGCAGTGGTCTCGATGGCGCCGATGAGCAGCCCGCCCACATTGATCACCACCCGGTCCATGCCGAACTGGGCGCTCGCCGGCAGCTGGAGGGAGAGGATGCGGGTGAGCATGTCGTCCGGGGCGGTGCCGGCCTTGATCTCGGCCAAGCGGAGCGGGATCAGCTGGGCAAACAGCGCCCTCAGCTTCACCCGCGAGGCTTCCGCCGCCGCGTGGATGGCGTCGGCGTCCGGGCGGCCGTCGTAGGGCAGGTTGTTGAACTGGTCCATCTGGTTGGCATAGGACCAGTCGAGCAGGTCGGCGTCCGGGCCATTGATGCCGAAATAGCGCTGCACCAGGCGCAGCGGCACTAGCCGGGCATAAGCGGAGACCAGCTCGATCTGTGCCCCGGCGCCATCCAGCGCCGCTTCGGCGCATTCGGCCACCAGCGCGCGGACCCTGGGCAGATCGTCCCAGGTGAGGATGGCGCGCATGACCGACTTGTCGCGGTAGTTCACCACCGTCTCGTCCTGGGCGAGCATGAAGTCGCCCATCTTCGGCCTGTAGAGGTCCACCGTGAATATCTTGGGCGCCGACAGCACCTCGATCACGTCGGCCCGCTTGGCGATGAGGGTCACCTCGGCGGTCTCGTAGATGGGGGCATGGGCCCGCAGCTCGGCGAAGAAGCCGCGCGGGTCCGTGCTGATGAGGGTGCGGGCCAGCGGCCAGCGGTCCTTAGGGGCGAGGGCGTTGAGCTGGTCGAGATAGGGCGTGTCAGTGCGCGCGGACATCGGGTCCCTCCAGCACCTTGAGATATTCGATGATGGCATAGCGATCGGAGGGCGACAGGCGCGCCACCGAAGGATCGGGAAAGGCATGGCCGGCGTTGGAATTGCCGGGCTGCGCCGTGTCGAACAGGAACAGGCCGGCACGCTCGCCTTCCGGGATCTTCTCCAGCTGCGAGACATAGCCGAGCATCTTCGGGTCGTAGCGCTCCGAACCCACATAGAAGCGCTTCGGCCGCTCGCCCGGAGGCGAGAGCAGGTCGTAGATGGTGGGCACCGAGCCGTTGTGCAGGAACGGGCCGGTGGCCCAGACGCCGGCCAGCGGCCCGGCCTTGTAGGCGAGCGGCGTGGTCCAGCCCGATTGCGGCTTCTCGCTGTCCGGAGCGAAGCGCCAGCCATAATAGGCCTTGCGGGCGTCGCCAGTGATGCCGAGGGTGCGCAAGTCATTCTCGACGATGGTGCCCACCACGGCCAGCAGCACGCCGCCCGCCGGCACTTGCGGCGCGCCGCCGAACAGGGGCGCGAGGGCGCCGGTCTCGGCGGTGCGGGTGGCGAAATTCTGCAGCATCTTGGGGTCGGTCTTGATGGTGCCGAGATCCACCATCTTCACCGCCAGCCACTGCCGCCCGCCGATGGTGTCGGCCGCCGGCGTCAGCGGATAGTCGGGGCCCCCATGGCAGCCGCTGCAATGGGTGGCGAAGAGCGCGGCCCCCTTGCGGGCGCGGGACGGGCTCACCCGGCCCAGCTCCCGCGGCCACGGCGGCGGCTTCAGCTCGGCCACCCAGGTCTCCAGGGCATGGAGATTGTCGGCGAGGGCGGTGGAGGAGAAGGTGGCCGGCGCGCCGGTGCCGATGCTGGGATGGCCGAACACCCCCAGCACCTCGCCCACATTGCGGCCGATGGGATTGCCGGCGACGCCGTTCCACTGGGCATAGCGCTGGAACGGGGTGGTCCACAGAAAGGGATAGCTCACCGGTGCGTCCGGCACCCGGAAGTTGGCGGGACTGTGCAGCGCCTCGGCGGCCACCGCATTGAGGATGTGGCCGAAGGCGTCGAGCCGGCCGCGGCCGTAAGGCGAGGGGGTCCAGCCGGCGGCATCGAGCCGGCGGATCTCGCTGGCGGTGGCTTCCAGGGCCGGGCGCACCGCTTCCGGCTTGGCCGAAAGCCGCGCGGCGAAGCGCTGGAACTTGGCGGGGTCAGCCAAAGTGGCGTCGAGCGCCTGGGACAGACGCGCCATCAGCATCTGGAAATCGCCGAGGGAGGCGCCGCCGTCGATGCGGATGCGGGTGGTGCCCACCTTGATGTCGTTGGTGTGGCAGGCGGCGCAGGTGAGGCCGGCCATGGGGCCGAAGGCGCCACCGGGGCGCGGGTCCTTCACGAAGCCGATGGGCAGCCCGTCCGGATTGAGCGGGGAGGGGCCCAGGGCCGGCAGGAAGCCGGTCTGGGCGACCGCCTTGGGATCAAGGAACAGGCCCTCGCCCTCCGGCTGCTCCAGCGCCTTGAGGAAGGCATAGGGCAGAAGGGTGCTGCCCTGGGGGGTGAAATAGAATTGCTCGCGCCGCGCCGCGTCCCATCCCTGGTCGAGATGGACCACGGTTTCCGCCTTGTCGGGCGCCGCCGGCTCCTTGTGCACCACGGCGTTGGTCAACGCCGCGAGCACCACCACGCTGGCGATGCCGCCCAGCACCACCTTGGTCGTCCGCCCCACCATGTCGCCCCCTGATCACCTGTCTTGCGGGCGCGCCGCAGGGGCGCGCTGGCTGGAGAGAGGGCGGGAGAGATTCGCATCGCCGGCCGGACCCGTCAGGCGCCGATGCGGATCGCTCCCGCACGCATCATGTCAGTTGTGTCCCGTTGAAGGACAATCTGAGTTCAGGCCAGGCTCAAGTCCAGGCTGCCGCGCAGCCGTGCGACCAATTCGCCTTGGCGGCGGGTTTCGGTTTTTTCATAGAGCGCCTTGAGCTGGCTGCGGACCGTGGAGAGCGCCACATTGCGCTGCTGGGCATAGTCCGCCAGGGCGGCGCCGGATGCCAGCGCCGCCGCCAGCCCGGCCTCGGCGGGGGTGAGGTGAAAGGTGGTCTGCAGCCGGCGCGCCACGTCGGCGCCGCTGCGGGCCGGCGCCCGCACCACCACGGCGATCTGCGAGCGCTGGGTGAGCCGCGCGGCCTCGGCGGTTTCCGGCAGGGGATGCAGGGAGACCCGATAGGGGGCCTCGTCGCCCTCCTGTCGCGGCACTTCCATGTGGTCCGCATGGCTGAGGTGGGTCTCGCCCCGGGCGGCGGCGAGGGCCTGGGCCACCGCCGCCGGCATCTGGCGGGCGGCGCGCGTGTCCTTGAACACCAGCCGGCCGCTGCGCACGGCGATGTCGCCGGCCTTCAGCATGGCTTCGCCGGCGCGGTTCACATGGGCGACGTTGAGGTCGGCGTCGGTGAGGAAGATGCCGGCATCGACAATGTCGAGGGCGGCGCCGATGTCGTTCACCTTGGCCTTCGCCTCATCGAGCAGGGCATAATATTCAAACGCCCGCCGCAGGTGTGGCACCACCAGGCCCAGCCGCTGCTTTTCATGGGCGCCGAACGGTCCTGGCTCGCGGCCGCGCATGGAGGCGAGGGTGGCCATGATGTCCGCTTCCTTGGCGAAATAGGACACCAGCGAGTGTTCGAGATCCATGGGCTCCACCACCTCGCGGAACCAGGCGGTGGCGCGGAACTGCTCCGGGTCCACCCCATCCTCGGCGCAGATGACCCGCCCGGGGTTGGAGAGGATGTAGGACAGGCGCGGATCCTCGGTGGCGTGGCGGTAGATGAAGGTGCGGTATTCCTGCTGATCTGCGCCCCACACCCGCCAGGTGGGGCGCAGATTGTTCTTGAGGCTGAAGACGGCGAGCTGGGTGACGCGGCCGCCGATGAAGCGGGTGATGCCTTCCAGCAGCAGGCCCCACTGATCGGGATCGCCGCTCAGCTCGTAAACGTCGTGGATCAGCCGCGAATACTGGTCGAGATCGTCCATGTCCGCCCCATTTCGTCTCTGCCCGGTGCGCCGGCCCCAGGGCCACCAACGGCGCTGCCCAGGCGCGGCGCCGGTGCGCTCGGGGTTGTGACCCGGCCCGTGGCGCCATTGCGCGGCCCGTCCCCCGGGGGACGCCAGATGTCGCCCGATACCACCCGGCCACCTGCGGTTGCCGCCCGCGTCACCCCAGCATTGCATAATGGTGCCAGCCTGCAAGACGATGGGCTTGAGCCTCATCCCCCATATGGAGGATGAAGCGCGCGGGCCACTCGTGGTGGCTTGTGGCGAAAGGCCCGCAGATGCTGCGTGATGGCCGGGTGGCCACCGGCGTCGTCGCGGTGTCGCCGCCGGCCGGGCGGGCCGGGGCGAGGGAGTGGCGAAGGAGTGCCATGGAGATGACCATCGGGTGTGACGATGCGTGGCCATCGCGCACCAATGCGGTGGGGGCGCGGGTCCGCGCGTTGGCCCACGATGTCGGGGCACGCACCAGCGCCGGGCGCTTTGGTCGCATGTTCGCCACCCTCGATGCTCCCGCGCAGCGCCTGCCCGACGGGGCGGCGACGGTGCACGCGCTGGCTCGCCTGGCGGAGGCGATGACGGAGCCGCAGCCGGTGCCGCCGGCGCCGCGCGTGCAGAGCGCCGGCGACGGACCGCTGCCGGCCGCCTACACCTATCTGCTGCAATTCGTGCTGCACGATCTGGTGCTGGCCCGCGCCGATGACGGGGGCACCGACCCGTCCACCCTCTTCACGCCGTTGGCGCAGCTCGACGGCGTGTCGAACCGGCGCAGCGGCCGGCTCGATCTCGACAGCGTCTATGACGCGCCGCGTGATCCGGCGGTGGTGCGGCGCATGCTGCTGGGCAAGGTGGCACCGGGGACGCTGCCGCGGCCGCCGCGCAAGGGGGATCGCAACGATCTGCCGCGCTTTTCCCGCAGCACCGAGCCTGCACGTGACCGGGCGCCGCGCTGTGGCGATCCGCGCAATGACGACATGCTGGTGATGAGCCAGCTCCATGTGGCGTTTCTCAAGGCCCACAATGCGCTGGTGAGCGGCGGCCGCACCTTCGACGCGGCGCGGCGGGGCTTGCGCCAGCGCTACCAATGGATGGTGCTGTTCGATCTGCTGGGCCAGATCTGCGATCGCGCGGTGCTGGAGGATGTGGTGGAGAACGGGCCGCGCTTCTGGCGCGTGGCGCGCGCGGCGGATCTGCTGATGCCGGTGGAGTTCAGCGCCGCCGCCTTCTGCCTCGCCCCCGCCATGATGCGTGGCAGCTATGACTACAATCCCTGCTTCCGCGACATCGCGCGCGGTGCCCTCGCCACCCGCTTCGCCCTCGGCACCGCCGGGCGGGGCCCGCACGCCTTGCCCGAGCATTGGATCATTGCCTGGGAGGGGTTCCTGCCGCTGGAGGCGCGCGCGCCGCAGCGGGCACGGGCGCTGAACACGGAACTGGCCGGCGCGCCGCAGACGGTGGCCGCCCTGGCCCTTCAGCATCTGCTGCAGGGCTATCGGCTGGGGTTGCCCACCGGCCAGGCCCTGGCCCGCCACATGGGCGTGCCGGAACTGGCCGGCGCTGCGCTGCTCGCCGCCCTGCCGGAGCACCAGAGGGCGGCGGCGGCGCCGTTCGCCGACGCCACGCCCCTGTGGTTCTATCTGCTGGCCGAGGCGGGGCATCCGGAGAGACCCGGCGGCGCCCATCTGGGGCCGGTGGGCAGCCGGATCGTTGCGGAGACCGTGTGGACGCTGGTGCGCCACTCGGACAGCTCCATCCTGGTGCCCGGCGCACCCCTGGATTTCGATCGCTTCACCCTGAGCGATCTGGTGCTGATGGCGGGCGACCAGGACCGCTTCGCCGACTGAGCGCGGTGGGGCGCGGGCGCGCCTATGCCCCGCCGTTGAACACCACTGCCAGGGCGGTCATGTCGTCGAACTGGTCGGTTGTGCCGGCAAACGCCTCGATACGGTCGAGCAGGCTGGTGACGAACACCGCCGCCCGCAGCGCCGTGCCCTTGGCCACCTCCGCCTCCAGCCGTGTCTCGCCGAAACGGTGATCCGCGCCATCGGTGGCGTCGGTCAGGCCGTCGGTATAGAGCAGCAGCCGGTCGCCCGGCGACAGCACCAGCCGGCGGGCGGTGTAGCTCGCCCCCTCCATCATGGCGAGGGCCATGCCGCACACGCTCGGCCGCTCGATGTCGCCGGAGCCGCGCAGCACCAGCGCATCGGCATGGCCGCAGCTGCAATAGTCCATGACGCCGCTGGCGAGATCGATGACCGCGCAGAAAGCGGTGACGAACAATTGCTCGCTGTTGGTGGCGCACAGCAGCGCGTTGGCCGAGGCCATGGCGAGGGCCAGATCGCTCTCGTGCCGCAGCACCGTGCGCAGGGTGGTCTGGGTGGCGCACATGAAGAGCGCCGCCGGAATGCCCTTGCCGGCCACATCGCCAATGGTGACCACCAGCCGCCCGTCGGCCAGCAGGAAGGCATCGAAGAAATCGCCACCCACCGCCCGGGCGGGGCGCATGTCCGCATAAAGGTCGGCCCGATGGGCCAGGGCCTCGGGGCCGAGTGGCGCCGGCAGCATGGCGCGCTGGATCGCCGCCGCATTGGCAAGCTCGCGCCGCTCCGCCTCGCGCACCATCAGTTCCTCCGCCAGGCGGCGAAAGGAGGCGCTGAAATTGGCGAGTTCCGGCAGTGGGTTGCGCAGGTCGTCAAGGAGCCGCAGGTCGAAGGCGCGCCGCTCCAGGGCGTTCAACGCATTGGCATAAAAGCCGAAGGCGCGGTTGAAGGTGGCAAAGCGCTGGCCGAATTGCTGCAGCACCGCCGCCAGCAGGCCGGGGTGCGCCTGGCCGGCGGCCGCCAGCGCGTCGGCGGACACGCGGATGGCCCGCACCCGGGTGCGCGCCTGCACGTGGGCGGTGCGCTCCACGCCGGTGAAAGCGCCGATCTCGCCGATCACCGTGGGGCTCTCGCAGGCCGCCAGCATCACGTGTTCGTAAGCGGTGTCGATCACCACATCGGCGATGCCCTCCACCATCAGCAGGGCGAAGGTGCTGGGATCGCCGCGGCGGATCAGCAGCTCGCCGGGCGCGGCATCCACCGCCGTTCCCTGGACCATGAGAGCAGCCATGGCAGCCTGGTCCATGCCGCGGAAAAAGGGATGATCCGCCATCCGGCGGGCCGCCTCGGCGGGGGTGACGGGGGCCGATGGGCGCGGGCCGTGACGGCCGGAGGGGGGCGCAGGGTCGTCGTCGCGAGGGTGATCAGGTGGCATCTGATGCGGTCGCCGGCGGAACACTCTGAAGGTGCAGTTTCGCTCTTATACCCCAGGACTTCGGCCGGCGGAGCGGAAACCTGCGGCGCGGCCGGATTTTTCTAAGGCGCCATCGTATTCGCAGAGGCGAATGCCGCAGGATGCATCAGAACAGGTGCAGCGCCTGGGCGGCGCGGTTCAGCACCGTGTAGAGAAAGGCGGTGGACCAGCCGAACAGCAGCAGGCCGTTGGCCGAGGTGATGGGCGCCAAGAGGCGCCAGCCCTTGGCCGGCAGCAGATCGCCATAGCCCAGGGTGGTGAAATTCTGCAGGGCGAGATCATAGGCGTCGTGCAACGGCGCCACCCCCAGCACCACATAGGAGGTGGCCCACACGCCCACCTGTAGGAAGTGACCGAAGGTGAGGGCGCCGCCGGCGTAGCACATCACCAGGATGAGGGTGGGAACGGAGCGTTCCTTCACCGCCCGGTGGCTGAGCGCCTGGAGGCTGCGGCCCAGCAGCACCGTGAGGACCGCCTGCATGGCGATGGTGACGAAGCTGATGAGGATGCCGAGGGCGAGCTCGCCGACCTGCATGGGACCTCCCTGATCTGCGGCTGTGACATGCCACGGGCGCGGTGCGATTGCCAGCCGCGCATTGATCTTCGTCGCTTTCCGTGTATTTTGCGCCGCAACTTTCCCCTTTTCTCCTGCGGGCCCGAGCATTTCGGACTCGCATTTTGGTGCTGGAAGCCCATGAAGCTGCGCAATATCGCCATCATCGCCCACGTCGACCACGGCAAGACCACCCTGGTGGACGAGCTTCTCAAGCAGTCCGGTGCTTTCCGCGAGAACCAGCGCGTCGCCGAGCGCGTGATGGACTCGAACGATCTCGAGAAGGAACGCGGCATCACCATCCTCGCCAAGGCCACTTCGGTGGTGTGGAAGGATACCCGCATCAACATCGTCGACACCCCCGGCCACGCCGACTTCGGCGGCGAGGTGGAGCGCATCCTGAACATGGTGGACGGTGCCATCGTGCTGGTGGACGCCGCCGAAGGCCCCATGCCCCAGACCAAGTTCGTGGTGGGCAAGGCGCTCAAGATCGGCCTGAAGCCCATCGTCGCCATCAATAAGGTGGACCGCCAGGACGCCCGCCCCACCGAGGTGATCAACGAGGTGTTCGACCTGTTCGCGGCGCTCGACGCCACCGACGAGCAGCTCGATTTCCCCATTCTCTACGGCTCCGGCCGCAGCGGCTGGATGGCCGACAGCCCGGAAGGCCCCATGGACCAGGGCATGGCGCCCCTGTTCGACCTGGTGCTGAAGCACGTGCCCGAGCCCACCGTCCACGAGGGCCCGTTCCGCATGATCGGCACCCTTCTGGAGGCCAACCCCTTCCTCGGCCGCATGATCACCGGCCGCATCAGCTCCGGCACCCTCAAGCCCAACCAAGCCATCAAGGTGCTGGCCCAGGACGGCTCGCTGGTGGAGCAGGGCCGCGTGTCCAAGATCCTGGCGTTCCGCGGCATCGAGCGCCAGCCCATCGAAGAGGGCGTGCCCGGTGACATCGTCGCCATCGCCGGCCTTACCAAGGGCACCGTGGCCGATACCTTCTGCGCCCCGGAAGTGACCGAGGCGATGGCCGCCCAGCCCATCGATCCGCCCACCGTGACCATGACGTTCATCGTCAACGACAGCCCGCTGGCCGGCACCGAGGGCGACAAGGTGACCAGCCGCGTCATCCGCGACCGGCTGCTGCGCGAGGCGGAGGGCAATGTGGCCCTGAAGATCGAGGAGTCCACTGAAAAGGACTCCTTTTTCGTCTCCGGTCGTGGCGAGCTGCAGCTGGCGGTGCTGATCGAGACCATGCGGCGCGAGGGCTTCGAGCTCGCCGTGTCGCGGCCGCGCGTGGTGTTCCAGAAGGACGAGGCCACTGGCACGGTGATGGAGCCCATCGAGGAAGTCCTCATCGACGTGGACGAGGAATATTCCGGCACCGTCGTGCAGAAGATGAGCGAGCGCAAGGCGGAGATGGTGGAAATGCGCCCCTCCGGCGGCAATCGCCAGCGGCTGGTCTTCTACGCCCCCACCCGTGGCCTCATCGGCTACCAGTCGGAACTGCTCACCGACACCCGCGGCACCGCCATCATGAACCGGCTGTTCCATGATTACGCCCCCTACAAGGGCGAGATCGCCGGCCGCACCAATGGCGTGCTGATCTCCAACGAGCAGGGCGAGGCGGTGGCCTATGCCCTGTGGAACCTGGAAGATCGCGGTCCGATGATCATCGAGCCGGGCTGGAAGGTGTATCAGGGCATGCTGGTGGGCATTCACAACCGGGACAACGACCTGGAAGTGAACGTGCTGAAGGGCAAGAAGCTCTCCAACATCCGCACCACCTCCAAGGATGAGGCGGTGCGCCTCACCCCGCCGATCCGCATGACGCTGGAGCGGGCGCTGGCCTGGATCCAGGATGACGAGCTGGTGGAGGTGACGCCCAAGTCCATCCGCCTGCGCAAGCGCTTCCTCGATCCCAACGAGCGCAAGCGCAACGAGCGCAAGGGCGTCAGCGAAATGGCCTGAGGCCCCGCGACGCGGCCTTGCGCCGGTCCACGCTTTTCTATCGCCCCGCATCAGCTGCTGATGCGGGGCGATGTCGTTTCCGGTGCCCCTCAGGCGGGCAAGGTGGCGGCGATGCGCCGGCGGATCTCGTCCTGCCGGGCGCGGATCATCTCCGGCAGCAGCAGGGCGTCGATCAGGAACCAGATCACCCCGATCACAAAGAAATAGGAGATGATCTGCAGGATGGCCGTGCCGGTCTTGCCCAGATAGAAGCGGTGGGCGGAGACGATGCCGAGGAACAGCCAGAAGAAATAGGCGAGGGCGGCGCTCGGCCCCTCGTTGCCAAGGCGGGTTTCGATATAGATGCGCTGTTGCAGGTCGGGCGCCATCGGTGTCTCCTTCTCGCCGCCGTTGCGGCTGTCGGCCTGTTGTGGCGGTCGGCGATGGCGTCGGCAAGCCACGTGACCACCCGCGGCACCGTGCGCGCGCGAACCGTCATTCCCCGATCTTTCATCCCCCGATCCGATGGAGCCCGCCATGAGCGTCCTTCCCTGTCCTGATCCCGAGGCTGGTGATGCCGCCGGCTGCGATGCCATCGAGACGGTGCTGGTGCCGCGCCGGCGCGACATCGGCGGCATGGAGGTGGGGCGGGTGCTGCCCTCGCCCCAGGGCCAGATGATCGGCCCCTTCATCTTCTTCGATCGCATGGGCCCGGTGCGGTTCGGCCCGGGCGACGCCCATGATGTGCTGCCCCATCCCCATATCGGCCTTGCCACCGTCACCTATCTGCTCGAGGGGGAGATGACCCATCGCGACAGCCTCGGCAGCACGCAGGTGATCACCCCCGGCGCCGTCAACCTGATGACGGCCGGTCGCGGCATCGTGCATTCCGAGCGTCATGATGCGCGGGTGAAGGCGGGCGGGGGGCCGCTCTCCGGGGTGCAGCTGTGGCTGGCGCTGCCGCAGGCGCAGGAGGACGAGGCGCCCGCCTTCGTCCATGTGGGCGCCGAGGCGCTGCCGCGCCTGGAGGATGGCGGCGTGTCGGCGCGGGTCATCCTGGGCGAGGCGTTCGGCGCGCGGGCCCCGGTGCCGCTCGCCTCGCCGGCCCTCTATGTGGATGCCGTGCTCGCCCCCGGCGCGGCCCTGCCGCTGGATGCGGAGGCGGAGGAACGCGCGGTGTTCCTGCTGGAGGGCGAGGTGGAGGTGGACGGCACCCTTTTTCCCCCAGGCCGCATGCTGGTGCTCCGCAACGGCCTTGCCACCACGGCGCGGGCCCGCACGGCGGCGCGGCTGCTGGTGCTGGGAGGCGCGCCGCTGGAGGGGCCTCGCTATATCTGGTGGAATTTCGTCTCCTCGCGCCTGGACCGCATCGACGCGGCGCGCGCGGCGTGGCGGGAGGGGCGGTTCGATCTCATTCCCTCCGACCATACGGAGTTCATTCCCGCGCCGCCCGATGGCCCGGGCCGGCCCCGGCCGCAGGCGCCCCGCTGACGGGCCCGACATGAGGGGCGCTATCCTGTTGAAGGGCTCCAGGGGCCTCGCGCCGGGCCGCATCCCGTTCGGGAGAAGGGGGCGCTAGCTGCGCACCAGCACCGCCGCGGGGAAGGTCAGCAGCAGGTCGGACAGATCGAAGCGGGCGAGCCGGCTGTCGACCACGCGGCCGGTGAGGGCCTCGCTGAAGGTGCCGGTGAGCGCATCGGGCAGCACCACGGCGGTGTCGCTCCAGCGCAGGGTCGGCACCTTCGGCGTGGTGGTTTCCGGCCCCAGCAGGCGCAGGGCCAGGCGTGTCGCCACCACCACCATGTGCTGGCCGCGATGGCGGCGGGAGAAGGCCACGGCGTGCTCGGCCAGCCGGCCTTCCACCGTTAACGGCGCATAGTCGCCCTGGCTGAACAGGGCCGGCAGCCGTCCCCGCAGCTCCAGCAGCCGCGCCACCGTGGCCTGTTTCACCCGGCCATCGAGATAGGTGTCCATCAGCTTGTCCGGCATGGCACCGGCGGTCAGGCCCGAGGTGCGGCCCAGATAATCCCCCGCGCGGCCAACGTCCGTTCCCTCCAGGCTGAGGTCCCAGAATTCGCCGCCGTGGAACAGTTCGGGGATGCCGGGCAGGGTGAGCTTCAGCACGCAGTGGGAGAGGGCGTTGAGCGCGCCGGCGCGGGCCACCCGCGCCACCAGTTCGGCCAGCAGGCGCCGCGCCGGCATCCCGTCGCGCTCCTCCATGAGAGTCTTGAGGAAGGCGAGACAGCCGGCTTCATAATCCGCACTGCCCATCACCGCCCGGGTGCGCACCCGGGCGCCGCGGATGGCCTTCAGCCACCAGGCCTGCAGCCGGTCGTGCAGGTCGCCGAGGGCCAGGGCATCGTCGGCGCGCAGGGTGGCCGGCCAGGCGCCCACCAGGGTCTGCAGCAGCAGCACCACATCGGTGGGCTCGGGGGCCACGCCATCCTGGAGGCGGGTGCGGAAGGGCGCGGTGAGCTCCACCAGCTGGCGCAGCGCCCGCTCCCATTCGCCGGGCATTTCGCTGAGCACCGCCAGCCGCAGGCGGGCATCCTCGCCGCGCTTCTGGCGTGGACCGGTGGTGGCGATCAGGTCCTGCGGCGCACGCGCCGCCGCACGCTGGTGGAAGGCGTCCACCGACAGGCCCAGCAACGTGGGGTCGGCCCCCACCTCATTGCGGGAGACCAGCCGGCCGAGCCGGTAAAGCAGGGTGTCGTCCAGCGCCACCCGCGCCAGGGCGGCGGTGAACTGCTGGAAGGCGGCGATGGCATGCTCGCGGGCGCCGCTCTGCTCAATGTCGCGTAATTGCCGGGGTGGCTCATCGCCCAGCCACTGGGCGAGCTGGTCGGCCACGGCGCTGTCGAGCGGCGAGATGCGTCGCCGGGCTCGTTCGAGAGCGGTGCGGAACACTGCGGCGTCGCGGGCGTCGAACCCGTCGAGATCGGCATAGGTGCGGCGCACCGGCAGGGCCACCGCCAGTTCCAGCACCACCCGCTTGATGGCGGCGAAGGTGATGTCGCGGGTGGTGAGATCCCCCTGGCCCACCTCGTGCAGCGCGCGGGCCACCAGCTGCAGCTCGGCGCCGAGGCAATCGCGGATGGCCTCGCGGCGAACGCTGGCGAGCTTGTCGCCGTAACGCTGCCGGTCACCGGACGTGGCGGTCCAGATGTCGGTGAGGGGCGTGGCGGCGGTGGGGTCGTGGAACAGCGCGCCGAGGGCGTCGTCGCGGGCGGCATCTGAAGTGCCCATGAGCACGCCGGCGGTGGCCCGCTCGGTGGTCGGTCCCGCCGTGCCGGCGGCGAGATACAGCGCGCCCGCCTCGCGCGGGCGGTGGGCCGCCAGCGCGTCCAGCTTCAGCCGCAGGCGGCGGGCATAGCTCAAGGGATCGGCCAGCAGGTCCCATTGCTGGATGACGAAGCCGTCCAGCAGGCCTTCGCCATAAAGCCGCAAGAGCCCCGTATGGGTGGCGTCGAACACGTCGGCCCGCTCCACCCGCAGGGCGGCCAGGGCCGGGGTATCGGGATGGTGGCGCCAGTTCAGTTCGTCGCCCGCCGTGCCCCACCAGGCGAGCCGGTAAGCCTGGCGCTCCAGCAGCCGGTGGAGCCGGGCGCGGCCCAGCTCCGTGCGGGCGTCGAACGCCGCCAGCACGGCGGCCACCACCGAGCGGCCCTCCGTGGTGCCGGCGAGCCGCGCCAGGCTGGCCTTGGCGCCGGCGATCTCCGCCGGGCTCGGCCGCATGCGGGGCAGGCGCGCCAGCACGGCGCGCATCTGCTCGGCTGAGGGCAGGGGCGAGGCCTCCAGCATCTGGCTGTAGTCCCGCGGGCAGATGGGAAAGGTGTGGGGGCCGTGGCGCACCTCGAAGCGGCCGCGGGCGGCATCGAAGGCGAGCGCCACGGTACCGGCGGCGAGCGCGGCGCCATAGGGCTGGTCGAGGAAGGGCGCCAGCAGGGTGTTGCGCAGACCGCTTTCGCCGCCGCGCCAGTCGACGTCGAGCCAATGGGCATGGCTGGCGTCGCGGCCCCATTCGAGGATATCGGCCCACACCGGGCTGTCGGCGCCGCCCACCGCCAGATAAGCGGGGGCGATGTCCGCCACCAGGCCCATCTGCCGCCGCCGCAGCGCCGCCACCAGCCGGCGCAGGCCGGCCTCGCCGCCCAGCACCGGGTCGACCTGGGTATGGTCCAGCACGCCGCCCGCCAGTCCCGGGCGGGAGGCGAGCAGCGGCGAGAGGTGGAGATGGCTGACGCCGAGATCGGCGAAATAGTCCACCAGCGCCAGTGCGGTGTCGAAGGAGACGTTCTTGTTCAGCCGCAGACGGGCCATGCCACGCGGAAGGCTCACGGGCGGCCTCGTCCGGTCGGGGAAACGCGGCGGGAGTCCGGCAGAGGGGGGGGCGCATGCGGCGGGTGGCGCGTCGCCGCGCGGCCCAGGGCCATCGCGGCGCTCCGGCCTGCTTCAAACGCCCGCTCGACGACCGCCGCGCCGTGGATGGCGCGCCCGTGCAACGCTCGCCCCTTCACCCTTCAACCCCCTTCCCCAGCGGCCCGGATCGCCCGGCTGGGGCCTTGCCATGCCGAACCGAGCGCGGGGTCACCCGCGTCCGGCCGGACGGCGCCGATAGTAAAGCCATTTGCAGTGCAGAGGATACCGGCTGCCCGCAAGAAAACCGTGAGCACAGGCCAGCGGCGTGGACCGGGATCAATCCGCCCTGGCGCCCCGCCCTGGCGCCCCGCCCGTGGTGGCGCATGAAAACGGCCGCCGGACGGGGCCCGGCGGCCGTTCGATGAGAGTCTCCGGCCAGCGGCGGGCGCTGGCCGGGCGGGTTCAGTGGCCGAACGCCTTCACGATCTCCTCGGTCACCTTCTTGGCGTCGCCGAACAGCATCATGGTGTTGTCGCGGAAGAACAGTTCGTTTTCCACGCCGGCGTAGCCCGCCGCCATGCCGCGCTTGATGAAGAGCACGGTCTTGGCCTTCTCCACGTCCAGGATCGGCATGCCGAAGATGGGCGAGTTGGGGTCGGTCTTGGCGGCCGGGTTGGTCACGTCGTTGGCGCCGATGACGAAGGCCACGTCCGCCTGGGCGAACTCGGAGTTGATGTCCTCGAGCTCGAACACCTCGTCATAGGGCACCTGGGCTTCCGCCAGCAGCACGTTCATGTGTCCGGGCATGCGGCCCGCCACCGGGTGGATGGCGTATTTCACCTCGACGCCTTCTTCCTTCAGGAACTCGGCCATCTCGCGCAGCGCATGCTGGGCCTGGGCCACCGCCATGCCGTAGCCGGGCACGATGATGACCTTCTCGGCGTTGCGCATGATGTAGGCGGCATCGTCCGCCGAACCCTGCTTCACCGGACGGGCCTCGCCGCCACCGGCCGCGGCCGCCGCGCCGGCGTCACCGCCGAAGCCGCCGAGGATGACGGAGATGAAGGACCGGTTCATGCCCTTGCACATGATGTAGGAGAGGATGGCGCCCGAGGAGCCCACCAGCGCGCCGGTGATGATCAGCGCGGTGTTGCCCAAGGTGAAGCCGATGCCGGCCGCCGCCCAGCCCGAGTAGGAGTTCAGCATCGACACCACGACGGGCATGTCGGCGCCGCCGATGGGGATGATGAGCAGGCCGCCGAGCACCAGCGACAGGATGGTGATGATCCAGAACAGCGTGATCGAGCCGGTGAGCACGAAGGCGATGATCAGGATGACCAGCAGCAGGCCGAGGCCGGCATTGATGAAGTGCCGCGCCGGCAGCATGATCGGCTTGCCGCTCATGTTGCCGTTGAGCTTGGCGAAGGCGATCAGCGAGCCGGTGAAGGTGATGGCGCCGATGGCCACGCCCAGCGACATTTCCACGAGGCTCGCCCCGTGCAGATGGCCAGGATCGCCGATGCCGAAGGCGCGCGGCGCATAGAGCGCGGCCGCCGCCACCAGCACTGCGGCCAGGCCCACCAGCGAGTGGAAGGCCGCCACCAGCTGCGGCATCTGGGTCATGGCGATGCGCCGCGCCACCACGGCGCCGATGCCGCCGCCGATGGCGATACCGGCGATCACCAGCACCCAGCCCACCAGATCGGAGGGGGGCTGCAGGGCGAGGGTGGTGAGCACCGCCACCGTCATGCCCACCATGCCGAACAGGTTGCCCTGCCGCGAGGTGGTGGGATGGCTGAGGCCACGCAGGGCGAGGATGAACAGGACGCCTGCAACGAGATAGAGCAGGGCCGCGAGGGTTGCGGTCATGTCGCGGGCCTCACTTCTTCTTCGAGTACATGGCGAGCATGCGGCTGGTCACCAGGAACCCGCCGAAGATGTTCACCGATGCGAGGATGAGGGCGATGAAGCCGAAGATCCGCGCCCCCCAGGCGTGGGAGGCATCGCCCACGGTGGTGACGCCGACGGCGAGCAGCGCGCCCACCACGATCACCGAGGAGATGGCGTTGGTGACGCTCATCAGCGGGGTGTGGAGCGCCGGGGTCACCGACCACACCACGTAATAGCCCACGAACACCGCCAGAACGAAGATGGAGAGGCGGAACACGAACGGGTCGATGGCGCCGCCGGTGGCGGCATGGGCGGCCGCGCCCAGCACGGTGGCGGCCTGGTCGGCATAGATCTGCGCGGCCTCGGCGGCCTGGCGGGCCACTTCGGCGGCGGCGCGCGCCTGGGCCGCCGCTGCGGCGGCTGCGGCATCAGCAGTGATGGGGCTCATTGTGCAGCTCCCTCGGTGTTCGGGGCCTTCGGGGCGAAGTTCGGATGCACGACGGCGCCGTCGCGGGTGAGCAGGGTGGCTTTCACCAGCTCGTCGTCCCACTTGACCGCCAGCGTCTTGGCCGACTTGTCCACCATGGTCTCAAAGAAGTTGTAGAGGTTCTTGGCGTAGAGCGGCGAGGCGGAGGCGGAGAGCCGGCCCGGCACGTTGAGATGGCCGATGATCTTCACACCGCCGATCTCCACCACTTCGCCGGGCACCGCGCCTTCCACGTTGCCGCCGCGCTCCACCGCCAGATCGACGATGACCGAGCCGGGACGCATGGAGGCCACCATCTCGGCGCTCACCAGGCGCGGCGCGGGCCGGCCGGGGATGAGGGCGGTGGTGACCACGATGTCCTGCTTCTTGATGTGCTCGGCCACCAGCGCCGCCTGCTTGGCCTGGTATTCGGCCGACATGGGCTTGGCATAGCCGGTGGCGCTTTCGGCCTGCTTGAACTCCTCGTCCTCCACGGCGATGAACTTGGCGCCGAGGGAGGAGACCTGGTCCTTGGAGGCGGGGCGCACGTCGGTCGCCGTGACGATGGCGCCGAGGCGCCGGGCGGTAGCGATGGCCTGCAGGCCGGCGACGCCGGCGCCCATGATGAAGACGCGGCCGGCCGGCACGGTGCCGGCGGCGGTCATCATCTGCGGCAAGGCGCGGTTGAACTCGTAGGACGCGTCGATGATGGCGCGATAGCCCGCGAGGTTGGCCTGCGAGGACAGGACGTCCATCACCTGCGCACGGGTGATGCGGGGCATCAGCTCCATGGCGAAGGCGCTGACGCCGGCCTTGGCCATGGCGGCGAGGGCGTCATCGTGGCCGTGGGGGTCCATGATGGCGAGCACCAGGGTACCGGGTTTGTACAACGAAAGTTCGGCTTCCGTGGGACGACGGACTTTGAGTACCACTTCGGCGCCGGCGAGGGTCTCGGCGGCGGATGCTGCGATGGTGGCGCCGGTCGCCACATATTCGGCATCGAGGATGCCGGATTTGACGCCTGCTCCGCTTTCGACGGTCACATCGGCGCCGAGCGCCACGAGACGCTTCACCGTATCCGGGGTCGCAGCGACCCGCGGCTCACCGAGGTCGGCCTCGGCGGGGACAGCGATTTTCATTTGAGAAGTCTCCAGTGCTCCGGGCGCACAAGGCTCAGAGGAGGAAGATCCACATCAGGGCGAGGATGACGGCGATCGCGATGGTCACCCATTTGGTGAGCGCCGTGAACAAGGCATAGGTGCGCTGGTGCTCGGCATAGTCGTTGCCGTCGGCAGTGGCGTATTCGATCGTCGCATGATCCGCCATCTTATCCCCCCTGGCGCATAAGCCTTCTGCGGCTTTAAAGGACGGCATAGCGTCTGGCAACCGCTGCTGCAGCGTACAATAGAGCAAAGGCGCGCCTCAAGCGTCATGGGGCCGGCTGAGGCCCCTTTCCGAACGGATGTTCTTGTTATGTTCGCAGGCGGGTGCTAGCTTCGCGCCATGAACCTGCATCGCCCCCCACGCGCACCCGTGCCGCCCCCGTCCGCCCCGGCGGGAGACCTGCTGGCATGTGTGCCCCAGATGGCGGTCCAGATGGCGGCTCCGACGGCGGTCCGGGCGGTGCCCGTGGTGCCCCAAGGCGGGACCAAGGGCGAGGGCGAGAACAAAGGGAACGGCCAAGGAGGCGGCAGGGCAGGGGGTAAGGCAGGCGCCAAGGCAAGTGGTAAGGGAAGCCGCAAGGCGAGGGGTCTCCCGGGGGAGGGCGCCGCGCCCGGACGGGCGCGGGTGTATGGTCGGCTGGACCAGGATCGGGCCCGCAGGGCGCGCGAGGCCGAAGACGCCCGGGGCCTCGAGGCGGTGGCGCCCACTGCTGCGCCCACCGTGGCGCCCGCTCCGGCGGAGGCAATGTGGCCGGAAGCCGAGGTGGCGGCCGGTCGCCGCCGCGGGCGGGGCGCGGTCTCCAATGCGGCCGGGCGGTTCGAGCCGGCGGCCCGGGTGCGGTTCGACGATGGCTGGCAGAGCCTGGAGGACCTGCCCGCCTTCAAGACCGAGGTGACCGAGGAGCGCGCCCGCACGGTCATCACCCGCAACCAGTCGCCGGATGTGGGGTTCGATCGCTCCATCAATCCCTATCGGGGCTGCGAGCATGGCTGCGTCTATTGCTTCGCCCGGCCGACTCACGCCTATCACGGATTGTCGGCGGGTCTTGATTTCGAGACCAAGCTGTTCGTGAAGCCCGACGCACCGGAGCTGCTGGCGCGGGAATTGTCCCATCCCGGCTACCAGCCGCGGGTGATTGCCATGGGCACCAATACCGATCCCTACCAGCCCATCGAGCGGCAATATCAGGTGACCCGGCGGCTGCTGGAGGTGCTGCGGGAGTTCGGCCATCCGGTGGCCATCGTCACCAAATCCGGCCTGGTGGCGCGCGACATCGATATTCTCGCGCCCATGGCGGAGAAAGGGCTGGTGAAGGTGGCGGTGTCCATCACCACCCTCGATCCCCACCTGTCGCGGTTGATGGAGCCACGGGCGGCGAGCCCGCAGCGGCGGCTCGGCACCCTGCAGCGGCTCAGCGAGGCGGGCATTCCCACGGCGGTGATGACGGCGCCGCTCATCCCCGCCCTCAACGACATGGAGCTGGAACGCATTCTCGATGCGGCCAAGGCGGCGGGGGCGAGCGAGGCCGGCTATGTGCTGCTGCGCCTGCCCCTGGAGGTGGCCGACCTGTTCCGCGAGTGGCTGGTGACCCATTTCCCCGACAAGGCCCGCCACGTGCTGGCGCTGCTGCAGCAGATGCGCGGCGGCAAGGATTACGACTCCGAATTCGGCGCCCGCATGCGCGGCGATGGCCCCTATGCCTGGACCCTGGGGCGGCGTTTCGAGATCGCCGCCCGGCGCCTCGGCCTGCAGGGCCGGGGGCTGAAGCTCACGACGGCCCACTTCCGGCGGCCCAAGCCCGTGGGCGAGCAATTGTCCCTGTTCGACTGAAGCCGGCGCGGGCCGGATCGGGCGAGGGCTGCCCTGGCCCGCTTCCTGCATCGCTGGGGGGTGTCGTCGCATGTTCCGGCAGTCCGTCCCCCCGGTGCGTCGGAAACTCAAGTGTTTTCAAGGGCACGAGCCCGCCGTGTGCGGTGTCGTGTCGGGTCTAGAGGTTGCCAGATGCCGCTCTATGGCTTCCATTGTCGGGATTGCAACACGGATAGCGAGCTGCTGATCGGCATGTCGGACACGCCGCTGTGCCCCAAGTGCGGCAGCGCGCATATGGATCGCCTGATGTCGCGGATTGCCCCCGACGCCAAGCTCAAGGCTGCTGCCAAGGTGTGGCGGGCGCAGGCCCAGCGTGAGGGGCACATGAGCAATTTCGGCAAGAACGGCAGTTAGCGCCACTGGCCGTTGGCTCCGCCGGTCCGTCTGCCGGGGGCCGTCGCCGTGCCCGCTGTGGGTTGGCGGAGCTGACCCCAAGCCTCCGACCCCTTCCCAGTTCCGCTTCATCCGCGCTCCGCGCCCTCCGTTGGGCGAGGCGGTGGGCCGATTGCATGCCGCGCATGGACGGCACGCCGTTCTCCCACTAGAAGGCTAGGCGTCTTGGTGCGCCGGCGCCGGATGGACGCGCGCGGCGTGGACATCGCGGTCGGCAGGCGCGCCCTCACTTCTTCCGAGAGAGCTTCGGCACTCGCGCGCCCTGTCGCGCCGGGCGGGGGCGGTTCTCGGGCGCGGCGCGCGCGGTGGTGGAGACGGCGGAGCCCCGCAGGGCGCCCCGCCGGTCTTCGGTCCGGCCCGGCCCGCGTGGTCGCGGAGGAACAGTTGGCGCAGCAGATGGGCCGGCAGGGCACGGGTCAGCACAGCGTCGGGCAGGGCGGCCCCGCACCGGAGGACCGCGCGCCCGCCGCCGAGGACGTCCACCCAGCGTCGGCCGCAGCGGCACAGCTTCAGCCCGGAGCCGCGCGGGCCGATGACGCGCTCCCGAACGACGCGCCCGTGGAGCCGGTGGGCCACCGCAGCCGCGGGGCGGCGGCGCTGCGCGGTCTCGGCTTCCTGATCCTGGCGGCGCTGATGACCGTGCTGGTGCTGCTGCAGCAGCGGGCGGCCGGGGCCTACATGGCCGAATTCTCCGCCACCAGCCCGGCGGAGGCTGGCCACGTGGTCACCGGCCTCATGCTGGCGGACTATGTCGCCGCCGGCTTTCCCCCGCTGCTGGCTTTCATCTCCGATTTCGCCCTGCATTTCCCGCGTGTGGTGCTCGGGGCAACGCCGCCACTCTATTACCTGGCAGAGGGCGCCTGGATCCTGCTGCTGACGGCGGCCACGCCCGCCATCCTGCTGCTGCCGGCGGTGCTGACGGCGCTGCTGGTGGTCACGGCCGGTTGGGCCACCAGCCGCGCGCTGGGCATCCTGCCGGGCCTTGCCGTCGGCGCGGTGCTTATGGTGCTGCCCGTGGTGCGTGAGGCCACCATCGTTGTCGGTCTCGAGCTGCCGCTGGCGCTGCTCACCCTCTGGGCGCTGCTGGCCTACGCCGCCTATCTGGCCCGACCGGGCCGGGGCATCGCGGCCCTGTTCGGCCTGTTGGCGGCGGCGGCGGCGCTGGTGCACAGCGCGGGCCTGTCGCTGCTGCTGCTGCCGCTGATCGCCGCCCTCATCACCGGCCGGCTGGCCCTGGCGCGGCGGTTCGATTTCTGGCTGCCTTTTCTCGTCGTGCTGGTGGTGGCCGGCCCCTGGACCATCGGCACCGCGCCATTGGTGCTGAACCGGCTGCCGACGCCCCTGGGCGCCGCGGCGCTCGCGGCCCCGGGGGCGGTCGGCGCGTTTGCGGCGGCGGCCATCGGCGGGGTGCTGGCTGGCCTCGCGGTGATTGGCGGCATCGCCGGATGGGTGCGCGCGCCGCGGCATCGCCACGCCCTGGCGCCGGCGGTGCTGGCGCTCGGCGCGCTGCTGCTCGCTGCGGGGCTTGGCGTGCTGGCGGCTCCCGTCAGTCCGCAGGCGGCGCTCCCGCTCTGCGCCCCGCTGGTGATGCTGGCGGCCTTCGGCGGCATGCGCCTGCTGCAGCTGCTGACCCGCAGCTGGGGCACCCTGTCCGGGCTGGTGGTGATGCTGGTGCTGCTGCTCTGCGCCCTGCCTTCGGTGCTGGTGCCCCTCCACAAGCCGGCGGTGGGCATGGATGGGGTGGCGCAGACGTTTCTCGCCGATCCGGGCGCGCCGCGGGCCATCCTGGTGGTGGCGGACGTGGCAGGCGAGGGGGCGCTGATTGCCGCTGTGGCACAGCGGGATCGTGCCCGGCAGAGCTTCGTGGTGCCCGGGCGCATGGCGCTGGCCATCTCCGGCCGCGGGCCGGCGGCCGGGGTGCCGCTGGAGACACCGGACGATGTGCGCCCGGCACTGGAGCAACTCGGCGTGGGCTATGTGGCGCTGGCCGACTGGACCGATGCTGCCGATCCGCTCCACACCCTGCTGGCGGGGGCGATCGCTGCCGCCCCGGAGGCGTTCCGCCCCCTGGGCAGCTTCCCGCGGGCCGACGGGCGCGGCACCACCCGGCTTTACGCCCGCGTGCCGGCGAGCGGAGCGGAGTAGGGCCATGCGCGAGCTGAACGATTACGCGCCGCGCGAATGGCTGACGGGCGCGCCGCTGGCCCACCGCCTGCGCCGCCTGCGCAACCGGATGGTGGATCGCCTCTACCGTCGTCGCGCAGCGCCGGACCAGGGGGCGCTGGTGCGCCGGATTGCGGCGCATGGGGCCCCGGTGGCCTTCACGGTGGCCTTCAACATGCCGCAGGCCATCGCATTGCTGGCCGAGGCCATGACCCGTTTTGCCCCGCAGACGCTGCTGGTGGTGTGCGACAATTCCTCGGACCCGCAGGCCCGGGCGGAGATCGCCCGGCTGTGCGCCGGACGGGGGCTGCCCTATTGCAGCCTGCCGCCCTCGCCCTATCGCGGCGGCCGCAACGGCTCGCGCTCCCACGCGGTGGCGCTCAACTGGATCCTCGCCAATTTGATCCGCCCGGCGGCGCCTCCGGTGTTTGCCCTGCTCGATCATGACCTGATCCCGCTGGCGCCGGTGGATTTCGCCGCGCAAGTTGCCGGCCAGCCCTGTTACGGCATGGTGCGCGAGGCGACCCGGGGCGCGGCCTGGTACCTGTGGCCCGGCTACAGCGTGTTTGATTTCGCCGCGGTGCGTGATCTGCCCCTCGATTTCGGCACCGACACGCCCCTGACCCTGGATACCGGTGGGCAGAATTGGGGCGTGCTCTACCGCCACCTCGATCGTGCGGCCCTGACCTGGGCGCAGGTGCGGCGGGTGTTTGTGAGAGATGTGCGGACCGGCGCGCCGGAACCCCATCTGCTGGCCGATAGCTGGCTGCACGCCGGCGGCGCCGGCCACGGTTGGCGCGACGGATCATTCGAGAATGTGCGGGTCGCCTATCTGGCGGATCCCGAAGGGGTGCTGGCCCGGCTGACGGCCGCGAGCGAGCCGCCGGTGGCGCGAGGTGGAGCCTGAGCATGGCAAAGGGGCCGGAACTGCGGGCGCAGAAGCTGCGCCGGGCCAAGAAGCTGGAGCCGCTGACCCTGGCGGGTCGCATGGCGGCGGTGCCGGGGCTGCACTGGGTCAACCACGCGCGCTATGCGCTGCTGGATCGCCTGCACCGGGCGCGCGGCGCGGCCGGCCTGGTGGCCACCGTGCAGGGGCTGTGCGCGCGGCGTCCACGCACGCTGGCCCTGACCATTGCCTATAACGTGCCCGAGGCGGTGGCCCTGCTGGCGGATTCCATGGCCCGCTTCCTGCCCGATACGCCGCTGGTGGTGTGCGACAATTCCACCGAGCTGGAGGCGCGGGTGGCGCTGGCCAACATCGCGGCCGAGCGGGGCCTGTTCTATGTGTCGGCGCCGCCGGCGCTGTTCGTGCGGGCGCGCTCGGCCCGCTCCCATGCGGCGGCGGCCAACTGGGCGTTCCACAATATCGTGCGCCCGGTGGCGCCCGACAGCTTCGCCATGCTCGATCACGACCTGGTGGCGCTGCAGCCCATGGACCTCGCCGCCCATGTGGCCGACCAGCCGGTGTATGGGCTGCGGCGCTGGAGCGGCCGGGCCAAGGCCTGGTATCTGTGGCCCGGCTTCGCGGTATTCAACGGCAGCCTGGCGCGGCTGCCGCTGGATTTCGGCCCCGACCGCCTGCTGGGCACCGATACCGGCGGCCGCAACTGGTATGTGCTCTATCGCCGGCTGGACGACGACGCGCTCGCCTGGCCGAAGCTGCGCACCGTGCATGTGCCGGAAGTGGATGGCGGCTGGAGCGAGCCGAAGATGCTGGTGGACGGCTGGCTGCACGTGGGCGGCGCCAGCTATCGCGGCGGCGTCACCGCTTTGGAGGCGATCCGCCGGGCCTACGACGCGGACCCGGACGGCCTGTTCGCGCGGCTGCGCGATGCCGCGCGCTGAATGGTGGCGGGCACGGGAGGCGCAGAGAAACGGGCAATAAAAAAGGCGTCGCCGACGGGCGGCGACGCCAAATATCGTGTCGGCCTGTGACAGCCGGCGCCGTCTCACTCCGCCGCGGTGGGGGCGGGGGCGGCCTTCGTCTTCTTGATCTTGCCGTCGGCGGTGCGATCCTGGCGCTCGGCGATACGGGCCGACTTGCCGCGCCGGTCGCGCAGATAATAGAGCTTGGCGCGCCGGACCTTGCCGCGCCGCACCACCTTGATGGAATCGATCATGGGCGAATAGACCGGGAACACACGCTCCACGCCTTCGCCATAGGAGATCTTGCGCACGGTGAAGCTCTCGTTCAGGCCACCGCCGGAACGGGCGATCACCACGCCCTCGTAAGCCTGCACGCGAGAGCGCTCGCCTTCGACGACCTTCACGTTGACGATGACGGTGTCACCCGGCTGGAATTCCGGAATGGCGCGCTTTTCGGCCAGCTTGGTGGCCTGCTCCTGCTCGAGCGTCTCGATAATATTCATGTCACCAACCTTTTAGCAGCTGCCGCAGGCGGCCACGGAGCGTTCCGCGGCAGGTCCCGGCGCCACATCGTGTCGTTGTCAGTTCAGGGGACGCGGCTCCATACATGAGATTAGGGCGCGTGTCATTCCCTTTCCTTCATGGCGCTGTCACAGGCCCCGGTGCGCGCCAGCAGATCGGGGCGGCGGGCACGGGTGATGGCTTCCGCCTCGGCACGGCGCCAACGGGCGATGCGCGCATGGTCGCCGGAGACCAGCACCTCGGGAATGCCCGCGCCCTCGAACGTCTGGGGGCGGGTATATTGGGGGTATTCGAGCAGGTTGGCGGAAAAGCTCTCGTCATCACCGCTCTCGGTCTTGCCCATCACCCCCGGAATGAGCCGCACGCAGGCATCCAGCAGCAGCAGCGCCGCCGCCTCGCCGCCGGACAGCACCACATCGCCGACGCAGATCTCCTCCAGGCCGCGGGCCGCGACGATGCGTTCATCCACCCCCTCGAACCGGCCGCACAGGATGACCACGCCGGGACCGGCCGCCAGCTCGCGCACCCGCGCCTGGGTCAGCGGCCGGCCGCGCGGCGTCATCAGCAGCCGCGGCCGGGGGTCACCGGCGGGGGCGGCGGCGTCGATGGCGCGGGCCAGCACGTCGGCGCGCATCACCATGCCGGGACCGCCGCCGGCGGGGGTGTCGTCCACCGAGCGGTGGCGGTCGAGGGCATGGTCGCGGATCTGCAGGGCATCGAGGGACCACAGCCCCCGGGCCAGCGCCTTGCCGGCGAGGGCGTGGCCGAGCGGGCCGGGGAACATCTCGGGATAAAGCGTGAGGAGGCTGGCGCGAAAGGTCATGGATGGCTCGTGTTTCGCCATGGTCATGGGGGAGGCGGGCCGCAAGGTCAAATGGCGCGCGGCGTCGCGGCGCGCCGGCGGGCCCGTCGCGCTCCATTGTCTTCCCCCGCGAACAGAGCTACGAGTCGATGATCCGCCTTCCGGCGGAGGTCAGGCGCTGCGGGGGCTTCCCTTGATCGAAGTGGTGCGCGGGTCACAGGCCGCGAGGTGGCGCGGAAGCCGCAGGTTCGTCCGCTCGCATTCTTTCGCGCTGCCCTGTTTGCGACCGTGCATGCGACCCGGCATGCTTGCCCGCCGCTGTGCAGGCTGAGGAGCCGAACCCCCATCATGGCCACCAGCATGACCCGCGACCGGACGCGAATCCTGCCTTTCGCGGCGGAGATCGGCGCGCTCGGCGTTGTCTTCGGCGATATCGGCACCAGCCCGCTCTATGCCCTCAAGCAGGGCGTGCTGGCGGTGGGCGGCACCAATTTCCTCGGCGAGGACGTGCTCGGCCTGCTGTCGCTGATCACCTGGAGCATCATCCTTTCGGTCACCGTGAAATATGTGATGCTGGTGCTGCGTGCCGACAATGACGGCGAAGGCGGCATCCTGGCGCTGGTGACCCTGCTGGATCTGCACCGCAGCGCCCTGGGGCTGCGGTGGTATCTCCTGGCGGCGGGCCTCATCGGCGCCGCCATGCTCATCGGCGATGGGGTGCTCACGCCGGCCATGTCGGTGCTCTCCGCCATCGAGGGGCTGCAGGTGATCGCTCCAGAGCTGGAGCATTGGGTGGTGGTCCTCACCGTTCTGGTGCTGCTGGCGGTGTTTCTGTCCCAGCGGCTGGGCACCGAGCGCATCGCCGCTTTCTACGGGCCGGTGATGCTGCTGTGGTTCGGCTCGCTGGCGGCATTGGGGCTTTATGGCATCGTCCAGGCGCCGCAGGTGCTGGCGGGGCTCGATCCGCGCCACGGCATCATGCTGATGCTGGGCCACCCGGGGCTGGCCGGCGTCATCCTCGGGGCCTGCTTCCTGGCGGTGACCGGCGGCGAGGCGCTCTATGCGGATCTGGGCCATTTCGGCCGCCGGGTCATCGGCCGGGCCTGGCTGTTCGTGGCCATGCCGGCGCTGCTGCTCAACTATTTCGGCCAGGGCGCGATCCTGCTGGTGGATCCCAATGCGGTTCGCAACCCGTTCTACGATCTGTCACCGGACCTGTTCGACATTCCGCTGCTGTTCCTTGCCACCGCGGCGACCGTGATCGCCTCGCAATCCATCATCACCGGCGTGTTCTCCCTGGCCAAGCAGGCCATCGAGCTCGGCTATCTGCCGCCCATGCGCATCCGCTACACCTCCGAGCACAACGAGCAGCATATCTATGTGGGCCGGCTGAACTGGCTGCTCATGATCTCCTGCATCGCCGTGGTGATCGGCTTCGGCGGCTCCGAGCGGCTGGCGTCGGCCTATGGCATCGCCGTGGCGTTCGCCATGGTCACCACCTCCATCCTGTTCATCGCCCAGGTGAAGCGGTCCTGGGGCTGGCCGGCGCCGGCGGTGGCACTGATGGCGGTGTGCATGCTGACGGTGGACCTCTCCTTCGCCACCGCCAACCTCACCAAGATCCATGACGGCGGCTGGCTGCCCCTCTCCATCGCCGCAGTCATCATCTTCGTCATGGTGAGCTGGCGGCGCGGCCTGGAGGCGGTGGTGGCCCAGCAGGTGCGCTTCACCGAGCCGCTCGATGCCTTCATGGGGCGCAAGGACCGCGCCAACGACGTGGACAGCCCGCGCACGGCCATCTTCCTCTCCCGCGCCGGGGCGATGACGCCGGTGGCCCTGTCGCGTATGGCGGACCTGCTCAAGGTGCGGTTTGAAAAGTCCGTGATCGTTTCGGTGTGGATCGCCGCCCGGCCGCGCGTCTCGGTGGAAGACCGGGTGCGGGTGACCACGCTCAACGAGAATTTTGTCCGGGTGGACCTGCGTTTCGGCTACATGCAGCAGATCGACGTGCCGTCGGTGCTCGGCCCGGCCCTGAGCGCCCGGGGCATCGATCCGGATGCGGCGGTCTATGTGATCGGTCACGAGCGGATCATCCCGCCCGATGAACTGGGGCGGGTCCGCGATCTGGTGGCCCATGTGTTCGCGTTCCTGGCCCGCAATGCCGAGCGGTCGGTGGACCGCTTCGGTCTGCCGCGGGCGCGAACCGTGGAGATCGGCTATCCCGTCAAGATGTGACGACGGGCTGCCCGCAAGCTGACGCTTTTAGGGTGCTCTGTGCCGGGGCCCGGGCGCTCCGGCCGCCACGAACCGGCGGACGCCGCGACAAAAGAACGTTCACGCTACGGAAGATCCGTGCTGTTGTGAGCGCGACGACCTTTCAGGGGCGGGGGATGGTGTCGGTATGAGTCTACGGTCTGGTCTTTCAAGGGTGTGGGCGTTCCTGCGTGAGAAGGTGGGCCTGCATGGCCTGGGTTTGATCGCCAGCCTGATCGTGATCGCCTTCGCCGCGGTGGTTCTCTACCGCATGCTCCACGACCTCAAGCTCGCCGACGTGGTGAACGCGCTCACCGAGAAGAACCCCTGGCACGTGGCTGCGGCCTTCGTGCTGGTGGGCTGCGCCTATCTCACCCTCACCTTCTATGACTGGTTCGCCCTGCGCAGCATCGGCAAGGACGACGTGCCCTATCGGGTGGCGGCGCTGTCGGGCTTCTGCTCCTATTCCGTCGGCCACAATGTGGGCTTCACGGTCTTCACCGGCGGCTCGGTGCGCTATCGCATCTATTCGGCCTGGGGGCTCGGGGCCATCGACGTGGCGAAGGTCTGCTTCATCGCCGGCCTCACCTTCTGGCTTGGCAATATCGCCGTGCTCGGTCTCGGCATCACCATCCACCCGGATGCGGCCACCGCCGTGGACCAGCTGCCGCCGGCGGTGAACCGGATCATCGGCATCGGCGCCCTGGTGCTGCTGGTGGCCTATGTGATCTGGGTGTCCATGGCGCCGCGTAACATCGGCCGCTCCTCCTGGTTCGTGACGCTGCCCCACGGGCGCTCGACCCTGGTGCAGATCGGCATCGGCATCCTCGACCTCACCCTGTGCGCCTCGGCCATGTACATGCTGATGCCGGCGCATCCCTATATCGATCCGGTGTCGCTGGCGGTGATCTTCGTCACCGCCACCCTGCTGGGCTTCGCCAGCCATGCGCCGGGCGGCCTCGGGGTGTTCGACGCGGCGCTGCTGGTGGCGCTGCCGCAGTTCGACAAGGGCGAGATGGTGGGCGCGCTGCTCATCTTCCGCCTGTTCTACTACATCGTTCCCTTCGCCCTGGCGCTGACCCTGCTCGGGGTGCGCGAGCTGCGGCTGGGCACCTTCAGCCTGGGGCGCCGGAAGACTCAATGCGATGCCGAGGCGGCGGTGGATGCCGCGAGCCCCGGGACGGCGTCTCTCGCGCCCGAGCGGGTCGAGCCGTCGCGTCCGCCCCTGGGCCGGCAGGTGGCCCCCTGAGGGGCGTGCCAACCTGAGCCCGTCGCCGGAGGCCTCCGCAAAGGCGGTGTGGGGTGAGGCGGAGTGGCGCGCGGCTAGCGGGGCGCCGCCGGTGCGGGAGTGGTCACCGGCGTGGTCGGGCTGCCCATGGCGGGAAGATTCAGCAGTGCGCCCAGCTTGCCCTTGGGCACCTTGATCACCTGCAGGCCGGGCGGCAGCTGAAAGCGCGTGGGGTCCTGCGGCGCGAGATCGACACTCTGGACCTCGTAGAGCGCCCGCTTCTCGCCCTTGATCTCGGTTTCGGTGCGCAGGGCGATGCCGTCGGCGGTGATGCAGGCCACGGTGGGGGCGCGGACCTTGCGCTGGGCCGGCCCGTTGACCTGCCACAGATCGCAGCTCATGCCCGCCACCTGCGCCTGGCCCACCTTGGTGCCGGTGCCGGTCATGGCGCCCACCACATATTCCGGCGGCAGGTCCACCTCCAGCGCCATCTTCGGCAGGTTGGGGGTCATCATCACCATGCGGCTCGCCTTGAGGTCGATGATGCCGATCATGGTGCCCGGCACGTTGGGGCGGGTGACCTCCACGCGCATGCGTCCGCCGCTGTGGGACAGGTCGACGAGGCCACCGTGGAGCAGCTTGGCCTTGAGGCTGAAGTCGGCGGTGGGCATGGGCAGCGGCATGGGCAGCGGCTGGGGCAGGGATTGCGGCACCGGATCGGCCAGCGCCGCGCCGAGCCCCAGGCCCAGGGCCATTGCGGCAACCCGGCCAGGACCCTGAAAGATGCGCGTTGCGAGCATGTCCCTACCTCCTGAAGTGTTGGGCCCTCATAGCAGAGCCATGTGGCCCAATCGGTGTCATTTCCCGGCGGCGTCATCACATTGCGTGACCGAATGGGACAGGGGCCGCGGGTGAAAACGCGTCCGGTCCGGCGGCCGGTGGACAGTGTCGTAATGCCTTCGTGACAGCCGATGACCATGGGCGTTTAAGGCCTTGACGCCGATTCGCCGGAAGGCATGGTCGCAAGGTAGCTGAAAGGCGACCATCGGGGGGCGGTCGGGGAGCACCTTGGGACGATTCCGAGGTGATCCCGGGATGACTTTGGGATCGGGCCGGGCATCCTGGGGCGGCCGCAGGCACGACGGGGCGGTGGCGCCGGTGGCTCCAGGGGCCGGGAGAGATGGGGACATGAGCCAGGACATGGAGAGCTCCGCAAGTGGCGCGGCAAATGGCGCGGCAGGTGGCGCGCGGTCCCGGGCGGGGGCGCGGCTGCGGGCGCCGGCCTTCTGGATCTGGCTGGGCCTCGTCGCCCTGGTGGCGGTGGGGCTGGCGATGGACCTGCTCCATCCCACCCTGGCCTTCATGATGGGCCTGCTGCTGGTGCTGGCTCTGGTGGTGCCGCGCCCGACATCCGCGCCGCCCCCGTTCCGCACCTCGGCCGCGGCGGCCCCGCAGCCGGGCAGCGATGCCAAGGTGGAGGCGGTGGTGAGCGCGCTGCCGGAGCCGGCGCTGCTCTTGACCACGGAGGGCGAGATCGTCACCGCCAATGCGCGCGTGGGCCTGGCCATCGGTCCGGTGCGGGTGGGGGACCCCCTGTCGTTCCTTGTGCGGGTGCCGGAAGTCCTCGATGCGGTGCGGGCGGCCGCCACCGACGGGCTGCCCCGCCGCGTGGAGTTCGCCGAGCGGGTGCCCCTCGACCGTTGGCTGGAGGCCCATGTGGTGCCCCTGCACCTGGACGCCGGCGGCGACAGGCGCTCGGGCGCCTCACCAGATGCAGTGCTTTTGACCTTTCGCGATCTCACCCAGCAGCGGCGGGTAGAGCAGATGCGCGCCGATTTCGTCGCCAATGCCAGCCACGAGCTGCGCACGCCGCTGGCGTCCCTGTCCGGCTTCATTGAGACCCTGCAGGGGCCGGCGCGCAACGATGCTGCGGCCCGCGAGCGCTTTCTGGCCATCATGGCGGCGCAGGCCCGTCGCATGTCGCGACTGATCGACGACCTGCTGTCGCTGTCGCGGATCGAGCTCAACGCCCATGTGCAGCCCGAGACGCCGGTGGAGCTGGGCGCCATCGTCACCCATGTCTGCGACACCCTCTCGCCGCTGGCCGCCGACCGCGGCGTGGCACTGGAGCTGGTGGCCGATCCCGAGCGCCTGGCGGTGCGCGGCGACCGCGACGAGCTCATCCGCCTGTTCGAGAATCTGGTGGAAAATGCCCTGAAATATGGAGCCGCCGGCCAGCAGGTGCTGGTCACGGTGGGCCATGAGGCCGGGCCGAAGGGGCGGGTGGCGGTCATCACCGTGCGGGATTTCGGCCCGGGCATCGCACCCGAGCATCTGCCGCGCCTCACCGAGCGCTTCTACCGGGTGGATGTGGCCGCCAGCCGGGAGCAGGGTGGTACCGGTCTCGGCCTCGCCATTGTGAAGCATATCGTCGCCCGGCATCGGGGTCGCTTGGCGGTGGATAGCGTGCTGGGCGAGGGGGCGGCGTTCACCGTTCGCCTGGATGTTTTGCCGTAGAACTAAAAGAATCGTTTGAAAACAAGCCCCTGGTCCGTCATGTGCATGTCACGTCCACGTCATAGAACCGTGGCGCGCCGGCTTTAAGAGTCCGGCGCCCAGTGTTGCGTCACGGCCGGGGCCAGGGGTCGCCGGGATCGTCGGGCAGCAATGACATTGGCAAGGAGAGAAATCGTGAAGCTCACCACCGCTCTCGGCGCGATCGCCGTGGCTGGCACCATGTTCGCCGGCGTCGCCCAGGCCACCGACTTCAACGGTGCCGGTGCCTCCTTCCCCGCTCCCGTCTATCAGGCCTGGGGCGCGAAATATAAGGAGAAGACCGGCAACGCCCTGAACTACCAGTCCATCGGCTCGGGCGGCGGTCAGAACCAGATCATCAACCGCACCGTGGACTTCGGCGCGTCCGACGCTCCGGTTCCCGCCGAGAAGCTCGAAGCCAACAAGCTGCTGCAGTTCCCGACCGTGATCGGCGCCGTGGTGGCCACCTTCAATCTGGACGGCATCAAGAGCGGCGAGCTCAAGCTCACCGGCCCGGTGCTGGCCGACATCTACATGGGCAAGATCACCAAGTGGGATGACAAGGCGATCGCCGAGCTCAACCCCGGCGTGAAGCTGCCCAGCCAGGCCATCGTGCCGGTCTACCGGTCCGACGCCTCGGGCACCTCCTACATCTTCACCACCTATCTCTCCAGCGTCAGCGCCGATTGGAAGAGCAAGGTGGGCGCCGCCACCTCCGTGCAGTGGCCGGCCGGCTCCGGTGCCAAGGGCAACGAGGGCATCGCTTCCAACGTGAAGAACCTCAAGGGCGCCATCGGCTACGTGGAATACATCTACGCCTCGGCCAACAACCTGGTGGTGACCGAGCTGAAGAACAAGGCCGGCAACTTCGTCGCCCCGACCGTCGACAACTTCGTCGAAGCCGCTGCCGCCGCCGACTGGGCCGGCGCCAAGGACTTCGCCGCGTCCATGATCGACACCGCCGGCGCCAAGGCCTGGCCGATCGTCAGCCCCACCTATGTGCTGCTGCCGAAGAACCCCAGCAATGTGGAGGCCTCTCGCGAGGTCATGAAGTTCTTCAGCTGGGCCTATGGCAAGGACGGCGCCGAGATCGCCACCGGCCTGCACTACATCCCGCTGCCCGCCTCGGTGGTGAAGCAGGTGGAAGACGCCTGGAAGGCCGAGATCAAGGGCCCCGACGGCAAGCCGGTGCTCTGATTGATCGGTTGATCGCACCCCGGCCGAAGGCGGCTTGCCGCCGCCTTCGGTTGGGTCGATAACCCTGCGGCATCCCTTTGGCCGCAATTGTTTCGCGAAGTCCAATCGTTTCGCGAAGTCACGGTTTCGCAGAGTCTCGGTGCGCGTACCCCCGGCTGGGGGACTTTGAACGCAAATTTCTCGCCGCGCCGCGCGCGGCATGCGGGGGTTCATCATCCAATGGACGCGACGGTGGACGGTATGCGGACGGGCTCGGCCCTTCCCATCAGCGAGGCGAAGGGGACCGGCGCGGTTTCCGACCCGATCTTCGTCGGCCTGCTCTGGGCCAGCGGCATCTTCGTGCTGGTGCTGCTCGGGCTCATCATCGCCGAACTGTTCATGGGCGGCCTGCCGGCCCTCCAGCATTTCGGCCTCGAGTTCGTCTGGAGTTCCGCCTGGAACCCGGTGACCGAGAATTACGGCGCCCTGGTGCAGATCTACGGCACCTTGTTCAGCGCGGTGATCGCCGTGGTGGTGGCCCTGCCGCTGTCGTTTGGCATCGCCTTCTTCCTCACCGAGATCGCGCCCCCCGCGCTCAAGCGGCCCATCGGCGTGGCCGTGCAGCTTCTGGCGGCGGTGCCCTCCATCATCTTCGGCATGTGGGGCTTCTTCGTCATCGTCCCGCTGATGGCCGCCTATGTGCAGCCGCCGCTCATCGACACCTTCGGCCAGCTGCCGATCATCGGCCTTCTGTTCCAGGGCCCGCCGCTGGGCTCGGGCATGTTCACCGCCGGCCTGATCCTGGCGGTGATGATCCTGCCCTTCATCACCGCCATGTTCGTGGAGACGCTGGAATCCGTGCCGCCCATGCTGAAGGAATCCGCCTACGGCGTCGGTGGCACCACCTATGAGGTCTACAAGAACGTGTCGGTGCCCTATGGGCGCACGGCCATGGTGGGCGCGGTGATGCTGGGCCTCGGCCGGGCCCTGGGCGAGACCATGGCGGTGACCTTCGTCATCGGCAATGCCAACCGCCTCTCGGCCTCACTGTTCGCGCCGGGGGCCACCATCGCCTCCACCATCGCCAACGAGTTCCCGGAAGCGCCCATCGGCTCGCTGAAGCTGACCTCGCTCCTGCAGCTGGGCTTCATCCTGTTCGTGATCTCGTTCATCGTTCTGGCCGTGTCCCGGGCGCTCGTGCGCTCGCGGATGGACTGACCGGGAGGCTCTCTCATGGCTTCGCTTGCCGCCCGTCGCGCCAAGGACACCACCATCAAGGCCGTCTCCATCGGCTTCGCGGTGTTCGCGATCTTCCTTCTGGGCTGGATCCTGTGGACCCTGCTCGCCCGGGGCCTGCCGGCCCTTGGCCTCAACGTCTTCACCAACATCACCATGCCGCCCGGCCAGCATGGCGGCCTTCTGAACGCCATCGTCGGCTCGCTGATCCAGGTGGGCATCGCCATGCTCATCGGCGGCCCCATCGGCATCTTCTGCGGCACCTTCCTGGCCGAAAACGGCAAGAAGACGAAGCTCGGCGCCGCCGCCCGTTTCGTCAATGACATCCTGTTGTCGGCGCCCTCCATCCTGGTCGGCCTGTTCATCTACTCGCTGCTGGTGGTGCCGTTCGGCGGCTTCTCCGGCTGGGCCGGCTCGGTGGCCCTCGCCATCCTGGTGATCCCGGTGGTGGTGCGCACCACCGAGGACATGCTGAACCTGGTGCCGGTGGGCCTGCGCGAAGCCGCGTTCGCCCTCGGCGCGCCGCAGTGGAAGGTGGTGATGTTCATCACCTGGCGGGCGGCGCGGGCCGGCATCGTCACCGGCGTGCTCTTGGCCATCGCCCGCGCGGCGGGCGAGACGGCGCCGCTGCTGTTCACCTCGCTCGGCAACAATGCGTGGTCCGTGGACCTCAACAAGCCCATGGCCAGCCTGCCCATCGCCATCTATCAGTACGCGGGGAGCCCGTTCGACGATTGGGTGGCGCTGGCGTGGGCCGGTGCGCTGCTGATCACGGTCGGCGTGCTCCTTCTCAACGTGGTGTCTCGCCTGGTTCTGGCGCGGATGCACTGAGAGCGGCACTGCTGACGAAGACCCCGTGGGGCCCGCGCCTGGCGCCGGGCCCCGGATATTCCATCGGCCCGGCGCGCGCCGGGTGGACGACAGTCAAGTGAGGCTCAGATGACGTCTGCGGTCGATCCCACCTTCAATCTCGCGTCCTCCGTCGCGGCCAAGCCCGATGCCCCGGTGGCGCCGGTGAAGCTCAAGGTCGAGGGCCTGCAGTTCTATTACGGGCAGAACCATGCCCTGAAGAACATCAACTTCGACATTCCCGAGAAGCGCGTGACCGCCATGATCGGTCCCTCGGGCTGCGGCAAGTCCACCCTGCTGCGGGTGTTCAACCGCATGTATGACCTCTACCCCGGCCAGCGCGCCGAGGGGCAGGTGCTGTTCGACGGCGTGAACATCGTCGGCAAGGAGCTGGACTCCACCGTGGTGCGCAGCCGCATCGGCATGGTGTTCCAGAAGCCCACCCCCTTCCCCATGTCCATCTACGACAACATCGCCTTCGGCGTGCGCCTGCACGAGAAGCTGAACAAGGCACAGATGGACGAGCGGGTGGAATGGTGCCTGCGCAAGGCGGCCATCTGGGACGAGACCAAGGACCGCCTGAACACCTCGGCCCTGGGCATGTCCGGCGGCCAGCAGCAGCGCCTGTGCATCGCCCGCACCATCGCGGTGCGGCCGGAGGTGATCCTGCTGGACGAGCCCACCTCGGCGCTCGATCCCATCTCCACCTCGAAGATCGAGGACCTGATCGACGAGCTGAAGCGGGAATTCACCATCGTCATCGTCACCCACAACATGCAGCAGGCCGCGCGTTGCGCCGACATCACCGCCTTCTTCTATCTGGGCGAACTGATCGAGGTGGCGCCTTCGGACGTGATCTTCACCAATCCGAAGGAGATCAAGACCCGCGACTACATCACCGGCCGCTTCGGCTGAGGCGAGAAGGATGGCTCAGATGCCTGATCATACCGTGACGTCCTTCGACGTCGAGCTGAAGGAAATCGGCCGCAGCGTGGTGGAGATGGGCGGCCAGGCCGAGCGCTTGGTGGCCGACAGCGTCACCGCCCTCATCAAGCGCGACATCTCGGTGGCCCAGAAGGTGGTCACCCTCGACACCGGCATCGACCAGGCCCAGCGCGACATCGAGGACAAGGCCGTCCTCGTCATCGCCAAGCGCCAGCCGGTGGCCAGCGACCTGCGCGAGATCGTGGCGGCGATCCGCATCGCCAACGATCTGGAGCGCATCGGCGACCTCGCCAAGAACGTGGGCAAGCGCGTCATCGCCATCGAGGGCGAGTATCACCCGCAGAAGCTGGTGCGCGGCGTGGAGCACATGTCGGAACTGGTGCTGGAGCAGCTGAAAGAGGTGCTCGACGCCTATGCCGGCCGCAATCCCGCCAAGGCGCTGGAGGTGTGGGGGCGCGACGACGCCATCGACACCATGTATACCTCGCTGTTCCGCGAGCTTCTGACCTACATGATGGAAGATCCGCGCAATATTTCCGTGTGCACCCATCTCCTATTCTGCGCCAAGAACATTGAGCGCATGGGGGATCACGCTACCAATATTGCCGAAGTTGTCTATTACATGGTCACCGGCGAGGTGCTGCCGGAGAGCCGCCCGAAGGCGGACGCCTCCAGCGACACCACCGTCGCCTTCCCGGCGCGCACCGTCCAGGGCTGAACGCGGCTGGCGGCGCGGGGTGGGACGGCGCAGGCCGTCGCCTTGGCTCCGTCGCCGTCGCGGCGCGGTCGGATGTGAGGCGAGCTTTGTTCGATGGGTGAGAAACTGTGCCGGCGCGTATTCTGATCGTCGAGGACGAGGAACCCCTGACCCTTCTGCTCCGCTACAATCTGGAGTCGGAAGGCTACGGCGTGGAAAGTGTCGACCGCGGCGACGACGCCGAGACGCGGCTGCGCGAGAGCGTACCGGATCTCGTCATCCTCGACTGGATGCTGCCGGGGCTCTCCGGCATCGAGCTGTGCCGCCGGCTGCGCACCCGTCCGGAAACCGAGCGCCTGCCGGTCATCATGCTCACCGCCCGCGGCGAGGAAACCGAGCGGGTGCGGGGCCTGGCCACCGGCGCCGACGATTATGTGGTGAAGCCGTTCTCGGTGCCCGAGCTGCTGGCGCGGGTGCGGGCCCTGCTGCGCCGGGCCAAGCCCGAGCATGTGGCGACCCTGCTGCGGGCCGGTGACATCGAGCTCGACCGCGAGACCCACCGGGTGCATCGCGGCGGTCGCGAGATTCATCTCGGCCCCACCGAGTTCCGCCTGTTGGAGTTTCTGATGCAGAGCCCCGGCCGCGTGTTTTCCCGCGAGCAGCTGCTCGACGGGGTGTGGGGCCAGGACGTCTATATCGACGAGCGCACCGTGGATGTGCACGTGGGCCGGCTGCGCAAGGCGCTCAACCGCGGCCGCCAGCTGGATCCCATCCGCACCGTGCGTGGCGCCGGCTATTCCTTCAACGAAATGTTCGCCCGCGCCAGCTGAGGCGCGTCGCTCGAGGTTCGGGTGCCGGTCGCCGCGTGGCGAAAGGGCGTGGGGCCCGTGCTGCGTGCCATTGAGGCCGCCCGTCCGGCTGCGGGGCATTGACGTCGCTTGGCGCCGTGGCCCGCGCGTGGCCGGGGCATGCCTGCTCCAGGCATGACAAAGGCGCCCACCGCCGCCCGGCCTTGCCCGGGGGGAGGACGCCTTCATGGGCTCGCCGCGCCATCAGGTGGCGATGGCCGACCCGGCCCCGGATGGGGCCGGCGTTGACGGCTCAGAGATAGGCCAGCCGACGATCGCGACGGCGATCCTGGACGGGCTGATAGGCGATGCGGGCGTGGTGCGCGCAATAGGGCGAGCCCGGATTGCTCTTGGAGCCGCAGAAATAGAAGCTGTCCGTGCCCGGCTCGCCCATGGGCCAGCGGCAGGTGCTTTCGGTGAGGTTCATGATGGTGCAGCGCTGGCCCATGGGCACCACGTTGCTGGCCATCTCGGGCTCCGGCGCGGGGGCGGGAGCTTCCTCCACCAGGTCTTCGAGCTCGGGGGCCAGGGCCACGTTGCCCTGGGTGAGTGGCCGCTGTGGCCGGGCCTGCTCGCGCCCTTCCGGCCGGGCGCTGGTGCGCGGACGGGTGGTGGGGGCGGGCGCCGCCTTGGTGCGGCCGGACAGGCCGAGGCGATGCACCTTGCCGATCACCGCATTGCGGGTCACTTCGCCGAGCTCGGCTGCAATCTGGCTCGCGGAGAGGCCTTCGCTCCAGAGCTTCTTCAAGAGTTCGACGCGCTCGTCATTCCAGCTCATCGCTCTTCTCCATTTGCCGCATCAGCTGACGTCACCCGTGGGCGACGTCCCAACATCGCCTCACCGACAGCACCGCCATGCTGCCTGAGAGGACTCGGACTCTCTTCCCGATCCCGCCGCCACATGGCACGCGAAACGTTAACACCCGCAGGTCCCAGGAAGGTCGGTCGCACGAGATCTCGTAGGCGATGATCAATACGCTACAATATGGCGGCCGCCGGCGACAGAGTCCGTTAACACTCACGGGCTGTTTTCCCCAGATCGTTGCCGATGGGACGATCCGCGCGCGCACGGGTCTGGAGCATGGACGTGGAGCGCGGGCCTGGAAGGTGCCGCTCTTCGGCGCGGCTTTGGAGATCTGTTGACCTCGCGCGCGCGATCATTAGTATTCCGGGCGTCGGGCCGCTCCCCCGCTGGGGCGGCCCTTTTTAATTCCCGCTTGCCCGGGCCCGGTCCGAATGGGGCATCCCGCCCCGATCGGACAAGGTCCGGCCGTCCCCATTGGAAGGGGACAAGCCCGGGGCCGGGTGCGGCCCCACCCGAAGAAGGAGACTGCTGTCTTCGTCGGCCTGCGTGTCGGCGGAGGCGCATTCAGGAGGATCTCGTGATCACCGCCGTTCTGCCGACCTATGCGCGCATCGACCTCGAATTCGAGCGGGGAGAGGGCTGCTGGCTCGTCACGACGGACGGGCGACGTTATCTCGATTTCACCGCCGGCATCGCGGTGAACGTGCTCGGCCATGCGCATCCCTATCTGGTGAAGGCGCTGAGCGCCCAGGCGCACAAGCTGTGGCACACCTCCAACCTGTTCCGCATTCCCGGCGGCGAAGAATTGGCCGCGCGGCTGTCGGCGGTCACCTTCGCTGACACCATGTTCTTCACCAATTCCGGTGCGGAAGCGCTGGAGTGCGCCATCAAGATGGCGCGCAAGTATCAGTTCGCCAACGGCAATCCGGAGAAGAACCGGATCATCACCTTCCAGGGCGCCTTCCATGGCCGCACGCTGGCCACCATCTCGGCCGGCGGCAATGCCAAGTATCTGGAGGGGTTCGAGCCGGCGCTGCCCGGCTTCGACCATGTGCCGTTCGGCGATCTCGACGCGGTGAAGGCCGCGATCACCCATCAGACCGGCGCCATCCTGCTGGAGCCGGTGCAGGGTGAAGGCGGCGTGCGCGTGCCGCCGGAATCCTTCCTGAAGGGCCTGCGCGCCCTGTGCGACGAGAAGGGCCTGCTGCTGGTGCTCGACGAGGTGCAGTCCGGCGTCGGCCGCACCGGCAAGCTGTTCGCCCATGAATGGGCCGGCATCACGCCGGACATCATGGCGGTGGCCAAGGGCATCGGCGGCGGCTTCCCCATGGGGGCGTGCCTGGCCACCGAGGTGGCCGCCAAGGGCATGACTCTGGGCACCCACGGCTCCACCTATGGCGGCAACCCGCTCGCCATGGCGGTGGGCAACGCGGTGCTCGACATCGTTCTGGCCGAGGGCTTCCTCGACCATGTGAATGCCATCAGCGCCCGGCTCGTGGAAAAGCTGGGCGCGGTGGCCGCGCGCCATCCGCAGATCCTTGCGGAGGTGCGTGGACGGGGGCTGCTGCTGGGTCTGAAGGCCCAGGTGCCGGCCGCCGATCTGGTGGTGGCGTTGCGGGCCGAGGGTCTGCTCGCGCCCGGCGCCGCCGACAATGTGGTGCGGCTGCTGCCGCCGCTGACCGTTTCGGCGGACGAGGCGGATCTGGCTGTGGAGAAGATCGAGGCCGCATGTGTGCGGCTGGAGCAGGCGCTGGCCTCCGCTCCGGTCAAGGGGGCTGCGGAATGACGGAGAACGGTGTGCGCCACTTCCTCGACCTGTCGGAAATCCCGGCGGCCGAGCTGCGGCGGGTTCTGGAATTGTCCAAGGATCTCAAGGCAAAGCGGAAGGCGGGGGAAGAAGAACGCCCGCTGGTGGGCAAGACCCTGGCGATGGTGTTCGACAAGCCCTCCACCCGGACCCGGGTGTCGTTCGACGTGGGCATGCGCCAGCTGGGTGGCGAGACGGTGATGCTCACCGGCGCCGAGATGCAGCTCGGCCGCGGCGAAACCATCGCCGATACGGCGCGCGTGCTGTCGCGCTTCGTCGATGCCATCATGATCCGCATCCTGGACCATGACGACCTGATGGAACTGGCGGCCTATGCCACCGTTCCGGTCATCAACGGGCTCACCCGCGTGTCGCATCCCTGTCAGGTGATGGCGGATGTGATGACCTTCGAGGAACACCGCGGCCCCATCCGGGGCCGGCAGGTGGCCTGGACCGGCGATGCCAACAATGTGCTGGTCTCGTGGGTGCATGCCGCCGAGCGGTTCGATTTCTCCATGAAGGTGGCGACGCCGAAGGAGCTGGGCCCGCGCCAGGCGCTGAAGGATTTCGTGAAGCGCACCAAGGCCAAGGTCACCTTCATGCGGGATCCGGAAGAGGCGGTGGAGGGGGTGGACTGCGTCCTCACCGACACCTGGGTCTCCATGGGCGACAAGGAGGCGGAGCGCCGGCACAATCTGCTGAAGCCCTATCAGGTCAACGGTGCCCTGATGGCCCGCGCCCACAAGGACGCCATCTTCATGCATTGCCTGCCCGCCCATCGCGGCGAGGAGGTGACCAGCGAGGTGATGGATGGGCCGCAGTCGGTGGTGTTCGACGAGGCGGAGAACCGCCTGCACGCGCAGAAGGGCATCCTTGCCTGGTGTTTCCACGCAGCGGGCAGCTGACCCCATCGCGCCGCTGTGGCCGAGGCCGCGGCGCCGCGCTATGAGGGGGCATGTCGTGTTCCATGCGCCGCGCTTGCCGGGGCGCATGGCCATCCTTTCAGGGAGGAGCGCATGAGTGCCGAGCGCTCGCGTGGCGCCAGTGACGTCGCGCAGGACGATATCGTCACCGCTTTTCAGGTGGATGCCCTCGATCTGCGAGGGCGCATCGTGCGCCTGGGGCCGACCCTCGACGCGGTGCTGGCCCACCATGATTATCCCCCGGCGGTGAAGCGGGTGGTGGGCGAGGCGGTGACGCTGGCCGTGCTGCTCGGCTCGTCCCTCAAGTTCGAGGGCCGCTTCATCCTGCAGACCCAGACCGACGGGCCGGTGGACATGGTGGTGGCCGACTTCGTCAGCCCCGACAAGATCCGCGCCTATGCCCGCTTCGACAAGGAGGCGCTGGCCGAGGCCGAGCGCCGCAATGCCACCAGCCCGGCGGATCTGCTGGGGCGCGGGCATCTGGCCATGACCATCGACCAGGGCCTGTCCACCAATCGCTACCAGGGCGTCGTGGCGCTGGATGGCGAGGGACTGGAGGCGGCCGCCCACGAGTATTTCCAGCAGTCCGAGCAGATCCCCACCCGGGTGCGCCTCGCCGTGGGCGAGGAGGTGCGGCCCGGCGGCAAGGCCTCGTCCTGGCGGGCGGGCGGGCTGCTCGCCCAGTTCCTGCCCGACGATCCCTCCCGCGCCCGCATGGCTGATCTTCACCCCGGCGATGCGCCGGCGGGCACCGAGGGCCACACCCTCGCCGAGGATGATGCCTGGACCGAGGCGCGCTCCCTGGTGGGCACGCTGGAGGATGTGGAGCTGCTGGACAAGGATCTGTCCAGCGAGCGGCTCTTGTTCCGCCTGTTCCACGAACGCGGGGTCCGCGTGTTCGAGGCGCTGCCGATGACCGCCCATTGCTCCTGCAATCGGGAGCGGGTGGCCGGCGTGCTCGCCTCCTTCTCGGTGGAGGAGCGGCGCGGCATGATCCAGGACGACGGCAAGGTCTCCGTCACCTGCGAGTTCTGCGGCCGCAGCTACGGCTTCACCGCCGAGGAAGTTCTGGGCGGCCACACCGACGCCTGACGGCGTCGGTTTCAAAGCTCCGTTGCGCCTAAGGGCGTCGGTTTCAAACCTCCCTCGCGCCTGACGGCGCCGGTTCTCCACGCCCCTTGCGCCTGACCGCGCCGCGTTCAGGCGTCGGTGGTCGCCTCGGCGGTCTTCAGGAAGAAGGCGTAGAGGGCCCGCGCGGCGAGGCCGATGTCGGCGGGCGAGGCGTATTCGCGCGGATTGTGGCTGCCGTTTTCCGAGCGCACGAACAGCATGGCCATGGGCAGCACGTCGCGGAACACCATGGCGTCATGGCCCGCGCCGGACGGCAGGCGCACCACCGGCACCCCGAGATCCTCCACCACCTCAGCCATGCGATCCTTGAGCGGGCCGTGGCACAGGGCGGCGGGCACGTGGTGGCGCATGTCGAACGTCACCTGAACCCCGCGATGGGCGGCGATGGCGCGCGCGGCCTCCTCGATGTCGGCGATGGCGCGGGCCCGCAGTTCGTCGGAGAGCGAGCGGATGTCGAGGGAGAATTGCACTTCGCCCGGCACCACATTCACCGCGCCGCCGCCCACCAGCAGGGTGCCCACGGTGGTCACCAGCGTGTCGGCATCGGCCCGGCCGCGGGCTTCCACCGCCAGGATCATCTCGGCGGCGGCGGCCAGAGCGTCATGGCGCATGGGCATGGGCAGGGTGCCGGAATGGCCAGCCTGGCCGCGCACCCGCACATGGCCCCGGGAGGCGCCGGCGATGCCGGTGACGATGCCGAGCGGCGCGCCCGCCGCCTCCAGCACCGGCCCCTGCTCGATATGCACTTCCACATAGCCGAGGGTGGTGGCCGGATCGCGCCGGCATTCCGCCAGGGTTTCCACCGGGGCGCCGAAGCTCTTGAGCGCCTCGGCCCGGGAGATGCCCTGGGTATCCATGTCGTCAAGGGCTGAGGGGTCGAACAGGCCGGCCATGGCCTTGGAGGAGGTGAGGGTGGAGAGAAAGCGGACGCCCTCCTCATCGGCGAAGGCCGCCACCTCGATGGCGAACGGCAGCCGCCGGCCCTGGCGGCTGAGCTCCTCCACCGCGGCGATGGCAACGACGACCCCGAGGTTGCCGTCGTAAATGCCGGCGTTGCGCACGGTGTCGATATGGGAGCCCACCAGCAGGGTCTTGGCATTCTCTCGGTCGGCGGCATAGCGGCCGGTGATGGTGCCGGTGGCATCCATATGCACCTGGCTCATGCCGGCCTGGCGCATCCAGAAGGACACCTGGGCCGCCGCGCGCTTGTGCGCCGGCGACAGGGTGAGGCGGGTGAGCTCGCCGGGCACGTCGGAGAAGGCGGCCAGCTCCTTCAGGCGCTCGGTGAGGGTGGCGCCGTCGAGGGGCGCCGGATCGATCGGGGCAGCGGCGGGCATGGTGAGCCTCCCTCAGGGCGCCGTGGCGGGCAGCATCTGGTCGAGCCGCAGGCGGGCGATGCGCTCGATCTGGGTGATGGCCTCGGCCAATTCGGCCTCGACATCATGCTCCAGCCGGCGGCTGAAGGCGGCGAGGATCTCATCCTTGCTGCGGCCGCGGATGGCCATGATGAAGACGAAGCCGAACTTGGTCTTGTACGCGTCGTTGAGGGCGGTGAAGCGGGCCTTCTCCTCCGCCGTGAGCCGGTCGAGCCCGGCGGAGGCCTGCTCGGCGGTGGAGTCCGCCGTCAGCAGCTTGGCTTCCGCCAGCTTGCCGGCGAGATCGGGATGGGCGTGGATCACCGCCAGCTGCTGCTCGCGGGGCGCCGCCTCCAGGACCGCGTTCATGGCCTCGGCCAGTCCTGCGGCGGTGTCCTCCGCCGGGGTGAGGCCGCGGTCATAGGCGCCTTCGGCGATCCAGGGGGAGTGCTCGAACACGCCGCCGAACCGCTCCACGAACAGGCCTTTGGGCATGAAGGAGGGGCGGTAGCCGCCCTTGGGCGGGTGCCGGGCGATCCAGTGCCGGGCGATGTCGACGCGGCGCGCCACCCACACCTTGTCGTGGGCCGCCACATAATCGAGGAAGCGGCCGAGCGCCGCCGCCCGGCCCGGGCGGCCGACAAGGCGCGGATGCAGGCCGATGGACAGCATTTTCGGCGCGCTCTCGCCCTCGGCATAAAGGCAGTCGAAGCTGTCTTTCAGATAGTCGTAGAATTCGGTGCCCGAGCCGAAGCCGGCCGCCACCGAGAAGCGCATGTCATTGGCTTCCAGCGTATAGGGCACGATCAGCTGCGGGCCCTTGGGGCCGGTGATCCAATAGGGCAGGTCGTCGGCATAGCTGTCGGCGAGATAGAGGAAGCCGCCTTCCTCCATGGCCAGCGGAATGGTGTTCTCCGCCGAGCGGCCCTGGTAGAAGCCGAGCGGCCGGGCGCCGGTGACCTTGGTGTGCAGCCGCACCGCCTCGAGGATGTGGGCGCGCTCGTCCTCGCGGCTGAAATCCCTGTATTCGAGCCATTTATAGCCGTGGCTGGCGATCTCCCATTCGGCTTCGCGCATGGCCGCGACGGCCTCGGGGTTGCGCGCCATGGCGGTGGCGACGCCATAGACGGTGACCGGCATCGCCCGGCTGGTGAACATGCGATGGAGCCGCCAGAAGCCGGCGCGGGCGCCGTATTCGTAATTGGACTCCATGTTCATGTGCCGCTGGCCGGGCCAGGGCTGGGCGCCGATGATCTCCGACAGAAAGGCTTCCGAGGCGGCATCGCCGTGCAGGATGCTGTTCTCCCCGCCTTCCTCGTAATTGATGACGAACTGCACCGCGATGCGCGCCTCCCCCGGCCAATGGGGATGCGGCGGCGTGCACCCATAGCCGATGAGATCGCGCGGATAGGGCTGGCCGGTGACGGGATCGCGGGGCGGCACGTCCGGCGGCAGGGATTGGGGCATGCGGTTCAGGACCCCCGATAGGTGGAATAGCTCCACGGCGAGGCCAGCAGCGGCACGTGGTAATGGCCGTCCGCCGCCATGGAGAAGCGCAGCGGGATGAGATCGAGGAACGGCGGCTCGGCCACCTTGGCGCCGCTGGCGCGGAAATAGTCGGCCATGTGGAACACCAGCTCATAGGTGCCGGCGGCGAAGCTCTCGCCGGACAGCAGGGGCGTGTCGGTGCGCCCGTCCGCATTGGTGGTGTGCCGGGCCAGCGCGGTGCGGGTGCCATCGGCCTCGATGCGGTTCAGCTCCACGATCACCCCGGCGGCGGGGCCGCCGGACACCGTGTCCAGTACGTGGGTCGACAGACGTCCCATCTTGCTCCTCGCGCCGTCGCAGGCTCATCCCGCATTGCGAAAATGATAGCGGAGCCGCAGCCCGAGTATTTTCCAAAAAAATTGGAAGATATTCCGATTTTCCAACCATTTTCCAAGCCGACAAAATGGTCTTTGATGCATTGCAGCGATCGCCAAAGAGCGACAGCGTCGAGGTCGCGGGCCCATGGTCTCAGCCGCCAGGGCTTGCAAGCGACGGCGCCAATATCGAGCGCGACAGCGCCGAATAACGAACCTTCCCAGATCTGCCTCATGATACCTTCGAGGGGACATTCATGTCTGAAGCCGTCAACCCCGTGGACGAGGTGCTGCCGGCACCTAAGCTCTTCGTATTGGGATTGCAGCATGTGCTGGTGATGTATGCCGGCGCGGTTGCGGTCCCGCTCATCATCGGCCGCGCGCTGAAGCTCTCGCCGGAGGAAGTGGCCTTCCTCATCAGCGCCGATCTGTTCGCCTGTGGCATCGCCACCCTGGTGCAGTCGCTGGGCATCTTCGGCGTCGGCATCCGCATGCCGGTGATGATGGGCGTCACCTTCGCCTCGGTCGGCCCCATGCTGGCCATGGCGGCCAGCCCCGAGATCGGGCTGCTGGGCATCTACGGCTCGGTGATCGCCGCCGGCCTGTTCGGCATCGTCGCGGCGCCGTTCGTCTCGCGCCTGCTGCCGCTGTTCCCGCCGGTGGTGACGGGCACCATCATCATGATCATCGGCATTTCCTTGATGCGGGTGGGCATCAACTGGGCCGGTGGCGGGTTGCCCTTCTTCACCCAGACCATCGAGGGCAAGGTGGTGCAGGTGGCCAACCCCAACTACGGGCAGCTTGCCGGCCTCGGCATCTCCCTGTTCGTGATGGTGGTGATCCTCACCCTGATCCGCTGGGGCAAGGGCTTCGTCGCCAATGTGGCGGTGCTGCTGGGCATCATCGCCGGCGCGGTGCTGGCGAGCTCGCTCGGCCTGATGAATTTCGACAAGGTGGCCAAGGCGGCCTGGGTGGACGTGATCCTGCCCTTCCACTTCGGCACGCCGACGTTCCACCTGGTGCCCATCGTCACCATGTGCATCGTGATGGTGGTGGTGATGATTGAATCCACCGGCATGTTCCTGGCGCTGTCGGAGATCACCGGCAAGCCGGTGGACCAGAAGGCGCTCTCCCGCGGCCTGCGCGCCGATGGCGTGGGCACGCTCATCGGCGGCATCTTCAACACCTTCCCCTACACCTCCTTCTCCCAGAACGTGGGTCTCGTCGGTGTCACCGGCGTGCGCTCGCGCTGGGTGACGGTGGCGGGCGGCGCCATCATGGTGGTGCTCGGCCTGCTGCCGAAGATGGCGGCGCTGGTGGAAGCGGTGCCGCAGGTGGTGCTGGGTGGCGCCGGCCTCGTGATGTTCGGCATGGTGGCGGCCACCGGCGCGCGCATCCTCACCGGCGTCGATTTCAAGGAGAACCGCTACAACCTGTTCATCGTCGCGGTCTCGGTGGGCTTCGGCATGATCCCGCTGGTGTCGCCCAATTTCTTCAAGGCGCTGCCGCATGAGCTGCACCCGCTGCTGGAAAGCGGCATCCTGCTGTGCGCCATCGTCGCGGTGTTGCTCAACGTGTTCTTCAATGGCGTCAAGAAGGCCTCCACCGCCGACATCGTCGCCGCGGCCAAGCAGGCCGAGGCCCACTGAACGGCAAAAGGGGCTCCTGCGCGGGGGCTGGATGGAGGGCCGGGGAACAGCGGGCTCAGGGCGCCGGTTGTTCCCCGATCTTCTCCAGTTCCCGGGCGATGTAGCGGCGCCCCCGGTCCACCAGCATGTCGGCGAAGGCCTTGACCTTCAGAGGCACCAGCTGGCGGGCGGGATAGAGCACGCCGAGGGTGACGGGCGCGGGGGGAAACGCCTCCAGAACCGGCACCAGCTGTCCGGAGGCCAGCGCCTGCGCCACCTCGAAGCGGGGCTTCACGACGATGCCCCGCCCTTGCAGGGCCCATGCGGTGAGCACGTCGCCGTCGTCGGCCTCCAGATGTCCGGTCACCGGAACGGGCAGGTCCTTGCCCTGGTCGGTGAGCGTCCAGCGCAGCTCGCGCATGTTGGCGGAGCGAAGGAGCAGGCATTCATGGGACAGCAGGTCTTGCGGCCGTTTCGGCAGGCCCGCCCGCTCCAGATAGGCGGGGGCGGCGCACAGGAGGCGCTCCACATGGGCCACCTTGCGCATGATCATGCTGGAATCCTCGAACGCCGCCAGGCGCAGGGCGACGTCGATGGATTCGGCCACGAGGTCGAGCGTGTGCTCGGACAGGCGCAGCCGCACGTCGATTTCCGGGTGGGCCTGCTGGTATTGGGAGGCGACTTCCGCCACCAGCACCCGGCCCAGGTGCAGCGGGGCGGTGACGCGCAGCGCACCCCGGGGCAGGGCGCCCAATTCGGAAATATTGCTCTCCGCCGCCTCGATCAGGCGGAGCGCCTCGGTGATGTTCTCGTAATAGACCCGGCCCTGCTCGGTGAGGCTCATGCGCCGGGTGGTGCGGTTGAAGAGCCGGCAGCCCAGGTGCTTCTCCAGGGTCTGGATGCGGTGGCTCACCACATTGGCGGACAGGCGCAGGCGGCGGGCGGCCTCGGAGAAGCTCTGGCTCTCCACCGACATCACGAAAGCCCGCATGTTCTCCAGCACGACGTCCCATCCCCCGCTTTGCGATCCACCGTCGCGGCGCGGGGCCAACGATACGAAAGCCGGTGGCGGAGGGGAACGGTTTCCCGCACTGCGGCAGGGCGCCTTGCCCCATGCGGCGCGGCTCCGCCCCCAAAGACCACCTCAGGGCGAGGACGCGACCTTTCCTTGACCAGCCAGTTTCGAGGATCGAATTGAGATGGAACCTATTCTGCACGAATGGGGCAGCCTGCTGCTCCGCTGGGCGCACATCATCGCCGGCATGGCGTGGATCGGCGCGTCATTCTACTTCATGCACCTGGATGCCCACATCCGGGCCTGCCCCGATATTCCCGCCGGCAAGGGCGGGGAAGCCTGGGAGGTGCACGGCGGCGGCTTCTACCAGGTGAAGAAGTATCTGGTGGCCCCGAGCTTCCTGCCTGAGGATTTGATCTGGCACAAGTGGCAGTCCTATGCCACCTGGATCACCGGCTTTTTCCTGCTGATCTGGATCTATTACTACCAGTCCTCCATCTATCTCATCGATCCGGCGGTGATGAACCTCAGCCCCACCGTGGCGCTGGTGATCGGTCTCGGCGGCCTGGCGCTGGGCTGGGTGCTCTATGACCTCCTGTGCCGCTCCAAGCTCGGCGACTCGCCGGCGAAGGTGGGGGCGATCGTGTTCGTGGGGGTGGTGGCGGCGGCCTATGGCTACCAGCATGTGTTCTCGCCGCGGGCCGCCTTCATCCACACCGGGGCGCTGATGGCCACCATCATGAGCGCCAACGTGTTCCTGGTCATCGTGCCCAACCAGCACAAGGTGGTGGCGGCGCTGAAGGCGGGCCAGGAGCCGGACCCCTATTACGGCAAGACCGCCAAGCTGCGCTCCTCGCACAACAACTACTTCACCCTGCCGGTCGTCTTCCTGATGATCTCCAACCACTATCCGCTCACCTATTCCACGCCCTATGCCTATGTGATGGTGGCGCTGGCGCTGGTGGCGGGCACGCTCATCCGCTACTTCTACAACGAGCGCCACGCCGGGCGCGGCGACAAGTGGTGGTGCTGGGCGGTCTCGGTGGTGTGCCTCATCATCGGCATCGCTTTGTCGGTCACCACCACGCCGGCGGGGCGCGCAGCGCTCGGCCTGCCGGCACTGGTCTCCACCGCCGAGGCGGCGACCCCGGTGGAGGTGCCGGAAGACGTGCAGAACATCGTCATGGGCCGCTGCTCCATGTGCCACACCGCCGAGCCCATGTATGAGGGCATCGCGGTGCCCCCCAAGGGCATCCTCCTGGACACGCCGGAAGCCATCGCCCGCAACCGCGATCTGATCCTGGTGCAGGCCGTGCTCACCCATGCCATGCCGCCCAACAATGTCACCGAGATCGAGCCGGCGGACCGCGCCGTTCTCAAGGCCTGGGCGACGGCCAGGTGAGGCCCTGAACTCCCAACGACGAGCGCGGGCTGTCCGCGCTCTTCTTCCCACATAAGAACAACAGAAGGACCCGCCATGAGCGCGCCCGATATCGAGATCCTGAAGCCGCTGATCGCCGCCCGCGCCGAGGCCCAGCACCAGATGCTGGCCGAGCTGGTGAAGGTGCCGTCGGATAATCCGCCCGGCGATTGCGCCCCCCACGCGGCCCGCGCGGCGGAGCTGATGGAAGGTCTCGGCTTCACTGTGGAGCGTCATCCGGTGCCGGAAGCCACGGTGCGCGCGGCGGGCATGATCTCGGTCACCAACCTCATCATCCGCCACCGCTTCGGCGAGGGGCCCACCATCGCCCTCAACGCCCATGGCGACGTGGTGGCGCCGGGCGAGGGCTGGACCCATGATCCCTACGGCGCCGAGGTGGTGGACGGGGTGATGTACGGGCGCGGCGTCGCCGTCTCCAAGTCGGATTTCACCACCTATGCCTTCGCCCTCGATGCGTTGAAGCGTTCCGGCCTGCCGCTGAAGGGCACGGTGGAGCTGCACCTGACCTATGACGAGGAGATCGGCGGCGAGGTCGGCCCCGGCTGGATCCTCGCCCAGGGCCTGTCGCGCCCCGATTATGCGGTGTCCGCCGGCTTCAGCTATGCGGTGGTGGTGGCCCACAACGGCTGCCTGCACCTGGAGGTGGAGGTGAAGGGCAAGTCGGCCCATGCCGCCATTCCGGCCACCGGCGTCGATGCTCTGGAGGCGGCCACCGGCATCCTCACCGCGCTCTATGCCTATCGTGGGACGCTGGCGGGCAAGGTCTCGGAGATCGCCGGCATCGGCGCGCCGCAGCTCAATGTCGGCCTCATCTCCGGCGGCATCAACACCAATGTGGTGCCGGACAAGGTCACCTTCCGCCTCGACCGCCGCATTGTGCCGGAAGAGCGGCCGGAACAGGTGGAAGCCGAGGTGCGGGGAGTGATCGCGGAGGCTGCGGCCCGCTTCCCGAAGGCGGAGGTGGAGGTGCGGCAGGTGCTGCTGGCCCGCCCGCTGGTGCCCGACGACAAGGCCCGGCACCTCGCCTCGGTCATCTGCCGCCACGCCACCGCGGTGATGGGCGAGGAGGTGGGCTCTACCGGCGTGCCGCTCTACACCGATGCCCGGCTCTATGCGGAAGCCGGCGTGCCGGTGGTGCTCTATGGGGCCGGGCCGCACACCATCCAGGAGGCCAACGGCCACCGGGCGGATGAGAAGCTGACCCTCTCCGACCTCGACAAGGCCACCCTGGTGATGGCCCTGACCCTCAAGGACCTGCTGAGCTGAGGTTATCCCCGGCGGCTTCGGCCGTCGGGAGTCTCAGGGGCGATCATGCCATCGGCGCCGCCCTTCGACCGGTCCCAAATGGGGGCGCTCAGGCGCTGCGCAGAATATCAGTCGTCGAGCCCGAGGGTGGGTTCGGCGCGGCGCTCCAGCACGTCGCGGATGGCGGCGACCATCTCGGTCTCGTTCACCGCGAACTGGGCGGGACGGGCGGCGCGGTATTCCGCATTGTCGGCGATGGAGGCGGCGATCTTCGCCCCTTCCACCAGATCTTTGATCTGGACCTCGCCGGCGTCCTTCTCGTTGGAACCCTGGATCACCACCGCCGGGGCGCCGCGCTTGTCGGCATATTTCATCTGCGCCTTCATGCCGCCGCCGCCCTGGTACATCTCGGCGCGGATGCCGTTGGCGCGCAGGTCCGACACCATCTTCATGTAGTCGGCGATGCGCTCGGGCGCCTTGTCCATGGTGAGCACCACCACCGGCCCAACTTCCGCGTCGCTGTCCATCTTGCCGAGGGCTGCGAGGGCGGCGAGCAGCCGCGAGACGCCGATGGAAAAGCCCGTGGCTGGCACCTTCTCACCGCGGAAACGGGCCACCAGCCCGTCATAGCGTCCGCCGCCGGCGACCGAGCCGAAGCGCACGGGCCGCCCGTCCTCATCGCGGATTTCGAAGGTGAGCTCGGCCTCATAGACGGGGCCGGTATAATATTCGAGCCCGCGCACCACCGAGGGGTCGATCTTCACCCGGTCCTCATAGCCGGCGGAGGCCACCAGGATGCGGATGGTGTTGAGCTCGTCCATGCCTTCGAGGAAGGCGGCGTTGGAGGCGAGGCGGGCGGCGAGCTCCACGTCGCCGGCGATCTCCACCTTCACACCGTCGGCATCGGCGCGCACACCTTCGCCGGTGAGCATGGCCAGCACCACGGCGGACTGGCGCTCATCGAGCCCGGCGCCCTTGGTGAAGTCGCCGCTCTCGTCTTTACGGCCCGTGCCCAGCAGCAGGCGCACGCCTTCCACGCCGAACTTGTCGTATTTGTCGATGGCCCTGAGCACGGTGAGCCGGCGCCCGGCATTGTCGTCGCCGCCGAGGCCGATGGCCTCCAGCACGCCGTCGAGCACCTTGCGGTTGTTGACGCGGATCACATAATCCCCGCGCGGCACGCCCACCGCCTCCAGGGTGTCCGCCGCCATCATGCAGATCTCGGCATCGGCCGCCACCGAGGGGGCGCCGACGATGTCGGCATCGCACTGCATGAACTGGCGGAAGCGGCCGGGGCCGGGCTTCTCATTGCGGAACACATAGCCCGCCCGGTGCGAGCGATAGGGCTTGGGCAAGGCGTCGAAATGCTCGGCCACATAGCGTGCCAGCGGCGCGGTGAGGTCGTAGCGCAGCGACAGCCACTGCTCGTCGTCGTCCTGGAAGGAGAACACGCCTTCGTTGGGCCGGTCCTGGTCGGGCAGGAACTTGCCCAGGGCGTCGGTATATTCAAAGGCCGGGGTTTCCAGCGCCTCGAACCCGTAGAGGGCATAAACGGCGCGGATCTTGGCCAGCATGGCGTGGGTGGCGGCAAGCTCCGCGCCGGTGCGGTCGGCAAGGCCCCGCGGCAGGCGGGCCTTCGGCTTCAGATCTTTCGCCATGGCACTCTTCGACGCTGGTGAGAAAACGTTCCGGCGTCTTAGAGGACGGGGCCTTGCGCCGCAAGGCTGGCGGGCGCCGCACCCGGCGCGGAGCCCGCCGGGCGGCTCAGATCAGCGGCGGGATGGTGGAATCGATGGGCACCTCGATCACCAGCGGGCCATCACCGGCAAAGCCCGCTTTCACCCGCGCCTTCAGCGCGTCGAGATCGGCGATGCGCTCTGCGGTGCAGCCATAGCCCCTGGCGAGGCTGACGATGTCGAGGCCGGGCAGGTCGAGCCCCGGGACGCCGGGGGTCTCCTCCAGCAGCGCGAACGCTTTGAGGATGCCGTATTCGCCATTGCGCAGCACGACGAAGACGATGGGCAGCTTCGCCTGGGCCGCGGTCCACAGGGACTGGATGGAATATTGCAACGAGCCATCGCCCATCACCACCAGCACCGGACGCCTGCGGGCGGTATCGCGCTCGCCGAGTGCAATGCCCACCGAGGCGGGCAGGGTCCAGCCGAGGCCACCCGAGGCGGCGGTGAAGAAGGTTTCCGGCTCGGTGATGGGCCAGTGGCGGTGCAGGTCGGCGAGGTTGGAGGGGGATTCCTCCATCAGCACGCAATGGTCGGGCCGCACCTCGGCCAGCGCCGCGAACACGTCGGCCGCGGTGGGAACGCCCGCCTTGCCGCCGGGCGGCTCTGCGGGGTGGACCGCCGGATGGGGGGCCATACGATGGGGGGCAGGGGCCACCCGGCTCACCTTGGCCGCGGACGCCGGCGCGCGCACCAGCTCGGCCAGCGCCGCGGTGGCGAGCACCGCATCGCCCACCAGGCTGTCGCCCACCGGGGCGCGGGCGGTTTCCGCCGGATCATCGGAAATGTGCAGCAGGCGCAGCCCTTCGGGGAGATAGGCGCCGGCCACATAGGGATAATAGCGGAACACCGGAGCGCCGATGACAAGCGCGACGTCGTGGCCCTTCAGCCGCTCCGACAACGGACCGATGGCGAACGGCAGGCCGCCGGCATAGAGCGGGTGGGTCTCCGGGAAGGGGCAGCGTTCCGAGGCGGGGGCGGCGAACACGGTGGCGCCCAGCTTCTCGGCCAGCGCCACGGCCGCTTCCCAGCCCTGGCCCCGATCGATGGCGGCGCCATAGATGAGGGCGGGCGCCTGCGCGGCGGAGAGCAGATCGGCGAAGTCCTTCAGTCGTGCCGGATCGGGCGCGACGCGCCGGCTCAGGCTGCGCACCACGGCGGCGCCCTCCAGGGGCTTGTCCCAATCATCGAGGGGCAGGGAGAGGAACACCGGGCCGGCCGGCGCCTGCACGGCGGTGGCGTAGGCCCGCATGAAGGCGGCGGGCACGTCCTCGGGCCGGGTCGGCTCATAGGCCCATTTCACCCAGGGGCGCGGCAGCTGGGTGGCGTCCACATTGGTGAGCCACGGCTCCATCAGCAGCATCTCGCGAGTCTGCTGGCCGGCGGTGACGATGAGCGGGGTCTTGTTGAGGAAGGCGGTGATCAGATTGCCCATGGCGTTGCCGAGGCCGGCGGCGGTGTGGACATTGACGATGGCCGGCTTGCCGGTGGCCTGGGCGTAGCCGTCGGCGATGGCGATGGCCGAGGCTTCCTGCAGCGCCAGGTGATAGGTGAAGTCGGCGGGGAAGTCCTTCAGGAAGGTCTCTTCCGTGGATCCCGGATTGCCGAAGAACGTCGTGAGCTCCAGCTGGCGCAGGAGATCCTGGGTGACGGAGCGTACGGTGGATGTCGCCATAAGGCCGCCCTCTGCGTGCATGCGCGACCGCTACGCGACGCAGCGGCTGGAGCGCGGCCGGTAGGGTCCCCGAAATGCGCGCCGCCCGCTAGCTCCCAAACAGGAGCACCCCGCCGCAACGGGTGCGACGGGGTGCTGCAAACGGTGGGATGTGGCGTCGTTCAGCCGACCACATAGACCCGGGTGCCGGAGGGCACGCGGCCGTAAAGGTCGATGATGTCCTGATTCAGCAGGCGGATGCAGCCGGATGACACCTGCTGGCCGATGCTCCAGGGCTCGGTGGTGCCGTGGATGCGGAACATGGTGTCGCGATCGCCGTCATAGAGATAGAGCGCGCGCGGTCCCAGCGGGTTGTCCTCGCCCCCCGGCAGGCCGGCGGCATAGGGCCCGTAGCGCTGCGGCTGCATCTTGATCATGTTGGCGGTGGGGGTCCAGTGCGGCCACTCTTCCTTGCGCTTGATGGTGGCCCAGCCCTTGAACGAATAGCCCTGCTTGCCGACGCCCACGCCATAGCGCAGGGCGCGGCCGTTCTTCTGCACCAGGTAGAGATATTTGTCGCGGATATCGACGACGATGGTGCCGGCCGGCACCCGCGGCAGCGAGCTGGGATAATCCACCTCCTGGCGCAGGTATTGGGGATCCACCTCGCTGAGGTCGACCGCATCCACCGGGTGGGGTTCGCCGTTCACCGGGCCATACATGCTCACCATGGGGCTGAGCGGCTGCGGCGAATTGGTGACGCACGCGGCAAGCAACAGGGGCGCGCCCAGCACGAACAGGCGGCGCGTCAGAACTTCCGGCTTTATGGGATCACTGGCCATGGTCTGCCCAACACGAAACGAAACGGGTTGCCAACGCGCATCGACGCACGGTTCCAGGCAGGCGGGGGCCTGCTTTCGGCGTATCTAATCGCGGTGAGGTGGCATTAAGGTTAACGGCGAACGAAAAACACAAAGGCTTCTCGCAAGCGCGAGACGGGATGTAGCACGGCCCGGGCGTGTTCGGGTGGCGCGGCTGCAACACCTGCGCCGCGAATGATGCGCAACAGGCCGCAAATTCGTCTCCGTGGCGGCACCATTCGCGCTTTTCAAGCGACCTGGGCGATGGCGCCGGCGGACACGGCGAATCGCGCGCCGCCGTCCAGATCCCCGAAGGCCGACGGGTCGGCGCCGGTCATCCACACCTGCGCGCCGAGCCGGGTGAGGGCCTCGAACAGGCCGCGCCGGCGGGCCGCGTCCAGATAGGCAACCACATCGTCGAGCAGCAGCACCGGGGAGATGCCTTGCATGGCCGCCACCAGCCGCGCATGGGAGAGGGTGAGGCCGATGAGCAGCGACTTCTGCTCGCCGGTGGAGCAGCGGGCTGCCGGCAGCTGCTTGGCGCCGTGGCTCACCTTGAGGTCGCACAGATGGGGGCCGTCGAGGGTGCGGCCGGCGGCGCGGTCGCGGCCGCGGTTCTCGCGCAGCAGCAGCCGATAACGGTCTTCCACCTCCAGGGCCGGCGCCTCGGCGAGAAGCCGCTCGACCGTGCCGTCGAGGGCGATCTCGGCGAACGGAAAGGGGGAGTCCTCGGTGCGCTGGGTGGCGATCTCGGCAGTCAACCGGCCCACCGTCTCCAGCCGGGCCGCGGCCACCGCCACCGCCAGCTCGGCCAGCTCGTGTTCCACCGCATCCAGATAGCGGGCGCTGGCATTCTCCTCCAGCAGCCGGTTGCGGGCCCGTAAGGTGCGTTCCAGCGCGTTGACGCGGCTGCCGTGGGTGCTGTCCACCGCCAGCACCAGCCGATCCAGATAGCGCCGCCGCTCGGCTGGCGGGCCGGTGAACAGGCCGTCCATTTCCGGCGTCAGCCACACCACCTTCAAATGGTCGAGGAAGGCGGTGGCCGAAGGCACCGGCTCGCCGTCGATGCGGCAGCGGCGGTTGGGGGCGTCCGCCTCCTCCAGGCCGGTGCCCAGGCGCACCTCACCGAGGGCGCCCTCCACCCTGGCCGCCACGGCCCAAGCCGCACCGGTTGCGGCGCCGGGCGCAAGGTGGCCCACTTCGCCCAGCTGCGCGCGGCGCAGGCCGCGGCCGGGGGAAAGGAAGGAAAGGGCTTCCAGGACGTTGGTCTTGCCGGCGCCGTTGGGGCCGGTGAGGACGACCACCCGCGCCGCGACGCTCAGCTGCGCCGCCACATAGGAACGGAAGCAGGTGAGCTGGAGGGTGCGGATCTGGGCGTGCAGCATGGGTCCCACAAGGCAGCGGCGCGGCTCACGGCGCAGGCGACGGCGCGCGCGGCGCCGTCAGGGCCGAAACCGGACCGCGCGCCGCAGGGCCCGCCCGGCGGGTTCAGACCCGCATGGGCATCAGCACATAGAGCGCGTCGGTGCGGGTGGAATCACGCACCAGAGTGGGCGAGCCGGGATCCGCCAGCTTCAGCTCGGCGGTGTCGCCCTCGAGCTGGGCGGTGATGTCCAGCAGGTAGCGGGAGTTGAAGCCGATATCGAGGGGCTCGGCCCCATACTCGACTTCCAGCTCCTCGGTGGCGCTGCCGGAATCGGGATTGGTCACCGACAAGGTGAGCTTGCCGTCGGCGAGGGAGAGCTTCACCGCCCGGCCGCGCTCGCTGGAGACGGTGGACACGCGATCCACCGCGGCGGCGAACTCGTCCTTGTCCACGTTCAGGATCTTGTCATTGCCCTGGGGAATGACGCGCCCGTAGTCGGGGAAGGTGCCGTCGATGAGCTTGGAGGTGAGCACGATGGCGCCCACCTGCAGCCGGATCTTGGTGGGGGACACGGAGACGGTGACTTCCGCCTCCTTGTCTTCCAGGAGCTTCTGGATCTCGGCGACGGTCTTGCGCGGGATGATGATGCCCGGCAGGCCGAGAGCCCCCTCCGGCGCGTCCAGCTCGGCCTGGGCCAGGCGGTGGCCGTCGGTGGCCACGGCCCGCAGCATGGGCTTGCCGGTGGCGGCCGGATCGGTCACGTGCAGATAGATGCCGTTGAGATAGTAGCGCGTCTCCTCGGTGGAGATGGCGAACTGGGTCTTGTCCACCAGGCGCCGGAATTCCGCGCCCTTCACCTTGAAGGTGTGGGGGAACTCGCCGGCGGTGAGGTCCGGGAAATCGGCCTCGGGCAGGGTCTGCAGGGTGAAGCGGGCGCGGCCGGCGCGCACCGTGAGGGTGCCGCGATCGCCGCCGGCTTCCAGCTGAACCTGGGAACCCTCGGGCAATTTGCGCACGATCTCGTAGAGCACCTGCGCCGGCACGGTGGTGGCGCCGGGCTGGCCCACGTCCGCCGCGACCGTCTCCACCACTTCGAGGTCGAGGTCGGTCGCCTTCAGCTCCAGGCCCGAATTGCCGGTGCGGATGAGCACGTTGGCGAGAATGGGGATGGTGTTGCGCCGCTCGACGACGCGATGGACGTGGCTGAGCGACTTGAGAAGCTCGGCGCGCTCGACGGTGACCTTCATGGCCCTGGCCCGTTGACTCTTCGCTCTAGAGCCGAGCCCCGCCGGATGGCGTGCATCCGGGCGACGGGGTCGCCTCCACATTCAAGGATAGAGAACGTTGGCCCGATCCAGCCGCGGACGGAGGATCGGAACGTGCTCCAGGGTGGCGGGCATCCGCGGAGCGGACGCCGGGTTGCCGACATTGCCGTCGGCGCCGCTGCAAAGCAAGGGCAGGGGACGAATTTGCTGCCGCCGCGCCGCTGCCGCCGCGGCTCAGGCCTCCTGAACCGCGCGCTTCAACACCTCGATCTCGTCGGCGAGGGCGCGATCGCCGGTCATCAGGCGGTCGATCTTGCGCACGGCATGCAGCACCGTGGTGTGGTCGCGGCCGCCGAAGCGCCGGCCGATCTCCGGCAGCGAGCGCAGGGTCAGGGTCTTGGCCAGATACATGGCCACCTGGCGCGGCTTCACCACATTGGCGGTGCGGCGCTGGGACAGGAGGTCGGCGCGCGAGACATTGTAGTGCTTGGCGACGATGCGCAGGATGTCATCCACCCGCACCCGCTTGGGGTCGCAGGGGCGGATGAGGTCCTTCACCGCATTCTCGGCCATCTCCAGGGTCACCGGCTCGCCGGTGAGCTGGTTGAAGGCCAGCAGCTTGTTGAGCGCGCCGTCCAGGTCGCGCCCGCTCTGGCCCACCGAACGGGCCAGGAATTCCAGCACCGGCTGCGGCACCGCGAAGCCGCGATGCTGCTCGGCGAGGGTCTGATAGCGGGCCTTGAGAATCTCGAGCCGCAGGTCTTCCTCGAGCTGGCCCAGCTCCACCACCAGGCCGCCGGCCAGCCGCGAGCGCACGCGCTCGTCGAGATGCTCCAGCTCCGCCGGCATGCAGTCGGCCGCCAGCACCACCTGCCGCCCGCCATCCAGCAGCGCGTTGAGGGTGTGGCAGAATTCCTGCTGCAGATTGTTCCCCTTCAGGAACTGCAGATCGTCGATCACCAGGGTGTCGATGGTGCGCAGGGCATCCTTGAAGGCGATGGCGGAATGGGTCTTCAGGGCGGCGACGAAGCCGTACATGAAGCGCTCCGCCGTCAGATACATGGCGCGGCGGCCCCGCTGTCCCGCGGCCCACACCACCGCCTGCAGCAGGTGGGTCTTGCCGAGGCCGACGGCCGCATGGAGATAGAGCGGGTTGAACACCGGATTGGCGCCGCTGGCCGCCTCCGCCACCTGCCGTGCCGCCGCATGGGCGAGGGAGTTGGACTTGCCCACCACGAAGGTCTCGAAGGTGAGGCGCGGATCGAGCGGCGAGCCCGACGACATGTCGGACGCCAGGCTGTTCACATTCACATTGGCTGCGGCGACGGCGGGGGCGGCGACGACGGCCGGCGCAGCGGGGCGCGCCTCCGGGCTGCGCTCGCTCACCACCTCGCGGCGGCCGGTGGCCTTCAGCGGCATGGGCCGCGCCACCGCGCTGCGCACCGCCACATCCACCCGGCGCCGGGCACCGCTCTCTTCGGCGAACAGCTCGCAGATGCGCGGCAGGTAGTTTTCCTGGATCCAGGACTTGAGGAAGCGGGTGGGCACCGACAGGCGCACCGCATCCTTGGTCAGGGCGTCGAGTTCCATGCGCGCGAACCAGCTCGAGAACTTTTCCTCACCGATCTCGTCGTGCAGGCGCTGGCGAACGCGCTCCCAGGGGGTCATTTCGGTATCGGTCCCAACGCTGTTGGCAAGGCCCGCAGGAAAGGAGGGTCTGCCCGATTGCTGATCGTCGGTGGCATGCGGTTTGAGCATAGAAATCCTGCCGCGCCTGACGCGCGTCCCCGTTGTGGCGCAAAACGCCTGCGCGCCCCGGTGGGCTGCGTGGGTGTTCTGCGAATTCTTATGGAAAGATGATGTCGGCCGTCCGTGCCTGGTCGCTCTAAGGCTGCGTCACGCGCTCATGAGCGGGACCTGGCTGCTGCCGGACGTGCCGGCGGGGAGGCGGTGAAGGACGGCGGGCCAAACGAAGCACAAGAAGGCCAAAGAGGAAGCGAAAGCTGCTGCATCCGATGCGCCATGTGTGCGTGAAGTCATAGCCGCCCCATCCGTCGCCGGCGAAGAGTGCCCGGCGAGCCATTGAATGAACCAGATTTCTTGTTGCTTTCAAATCACCTGAGAGTGGAACTGATGCCCGCCCTCAGCATAGCTCCACCAATTTGAAGGTTACACGCGTGGAGGGTGGCCAGACTTCTTGGGATGTCTTGTCTACGCCGGGCCAAAATACACCCCACTCCTTCCACGAAGAGTCGTGAACCTTCAATCTTTTGGTGAAATCCCGGTGTCGCTCCCGGGGTGAAAGTGACCATACACAGCCCCTCCCGGGGGTGCAACGCCTTTCCCCGGTCCTGCGGGATAACGGGCAAAAGCAGTGGATGTTGGCGCCTGTGACCGTTGCGTCGCTCAGTCGGCAAACCTCTGTCGGCACAATGAGAATCCAGGTCCTTCCTGCGCTGCGTGTGGACCGCGGCGCTGCCCGCTATGCGGTAAGGTGCTACGGCAGACGATGGGGCGCCTGCGCGGGGCTCGGGCTTTGGCCGCTAAGTCGCTTAGCGGCATATCGTTTTTCTGCGCGATTGCGGACCGGCTCAAAGCCCCGGTTCGGCAGTGGTGGAAGGGGCTGTGCTTGACTGTGACGCCGGCTTCGGACTCGCTTTCGGTGCTGCCCGATTCTTCGGCATCACCTTGGGCGCTGCCGGCGTTGGGGGTGTGATCCTCGGCTCAGAAAGAAAAAGGCCCGGCAATGCCGGGCCTTGATCGGACCTGTGTCCCGCCCCATCGGGGCGTGGGCGTCAGGCGCTGAGCTTGCGCACCCGCGCCGCCAGACGCGACACCTTGCGGGACGCGGTGTTCTTGTGCAGCACGCCCTTGGTGACGGCGCGCATCAACTCCGGCTCCGCGGCCTTGAAAGCGGCGGTGGCGGCGGTGGCATCACCGGTGGCCAGCGCGTCCTCAAGCTTGCGCAGATAGGTGCGCACGCGAGAGCGACGCGACCGGTTGACTTCAGTGCGGCGCTCGATCTTGCGCGCCGCCTTTTTGGCGGAAGGCGTATTGGCCATCGGCCGTCCTTGCTGGTTTGCGCAATGCGGATCGAAGCCTTGCGGCCAACCCGTCCTGCGTTGGAATGGCTGAACATGCGGGTGGCTCGCGCCACCTGCGAAGTGCCGGGTGTATAGTGGGCCTGCGGCGGGTCGTCAAGATGTCGTCGGCACCCTCTCGACCCCGGCGCGGGCGGCGGCGCGTGATTGGTGTCTGGACGAGATTGGGCCCGATCGCGTATGTCGTGCCGGCACTCTATATATATGCGGGCGTCGGCGCCCGCATGGGAACCGGTGTGAGATCAGGTAGGAGCGGGGGTCTGGCATGAGCGACATGACGAGCGACATGGCGATGACCGATCGTCCAGTTGGCGACAGCCTCGTGACGGTGTTCGGGGGATCGGGTTTCCTCGGCCGGCATGTGGTGCGCGCGCTGGCGCGCCGTGGCTACCGCGTGCGCGTGGCGGTGCGGCGTCCGGAGCTCGCCGGCTTCCTGCAGCCGCTCGGCTTCGTCGGCCAGATCCAGGTGATCCAGGCCAATGTCCGCTTCCCCGACTCGGTGGCCCGGGCGGTGGATGGCGCCCATGCGGTGGTCAATCTGGTGGGCGTGCTGGCCTCCGGCGGCAAGCAGACCTATGACGCCGTGCACGTGGCCGGCGCCAAGGCCATCGCTGAAGCCTGCGCCAAGATGGCTGTGCCCCTGGTGCACGTTTCGGCCCTGGGGGCGGATGCCTCTTCGCCCTCCGGCTATGGCCGCAGCAAGGCGGAAGGCGAGGCGGCAGTGCGCACGGCGGTGCCCGATGCGGTGATCTTCCGTCCCTCCGTGGTGTTCGGCCCGGAGGATACTTTTTTCAATCGGTTCGCCGGCATGGCGCGGTTCGCGCCGGCGCTGCCGCTGATCGGTGGCGGCGTCACCAAGTTCCAGCCGGTGTTCGTCGGCGACGTGGCCCTCGCCATCCGCAAGGCGGTGGACGGTGCGGCCAAGGCCGGGACCGTCTATGAGCTGGGCGGCCCCGAGGTGCGCAGCTTCCGCGAGCTCATGGAGCTGATGCTGCGCGAGATCTGCGCGCGCAAGCCGCTGGTGTCCATTCCCTTCGGTCTGGCGGGCCTCATGGCGAGCCTGACCCAGTGGATTCCCGGTGCGCCGCTCACCCGCGACCAGGTGGAGATGCTGAAGGCGGACAATGTGGTGTCGGATGCGGCCAAGACCGAGGGGCGGACCCTCGCCGGCCTGGATCTGACGCCCACCGCGCTGGAAGTGGTGCTGCCGAGCTATCTTTGGCGCTTCCGCAAGGCTGGGCAGTTCACCCGCGTCGAGGTGTGATCGGCGCGCCCGGTTGAGGCGGTCGCGGCCGTAGATGGTCGCAGGGAAGGATGTGATGGCATTCGAGGTCAAGATCTGCGGCCTGACCACGCCCGCCGCGCTCGACGCGGCGCTGGCGGCGGGCGCCGATCTGGTGGGCTTCGTGCACTTTCCGAAAAGCCCGCGCCATCTGCCCTTGGAGGGGGCGCCGGCGCTGGCGGAGCAGGTGCGCGGCCGTGCCCTCAAGGTGGCGCTGGTGGTGAATGCCGGCGACGCGGAGCTGGCGGAGGTGATCGCCGCCCTCGATCCGGATCTGTTGCAATTGCATGGGCGCGAGACCCCGGAGCGGGTGGCCGAGATCCGCGCCCGCTTCGGTCGCCCGGTGATGAAGGCGCTGCCGGTGGCGGTGCGCGCCGATCTCGCCGCCCTGCCGGACTATGCCGCGGTCGCCGACCGCATCCTGTTCGACGCCAAGCCCGCCCCCGATGCGCTGCTGCCCGGCGGCAACGGCCAGGTGTTCGACTGGGAGCTGGTCCGCGGCATTGACGTGGCGCGCCCGCTCATGCTTTCCGGGGGGCTTGATGCCGGCAATGTGGCTGAGGCCATCGCGGCGACCGGCATCGGTGGGGTGGATGTCTCCTCGGGGGTGGAAACGGCGCCCGGCGTGAAATCGCCGGAGAAGATCCACGCTTTCGTCACCGCGGCCCGGCGGGCCCGCGCGGGCCTTGCCCCTTCCTCATTCCTCACATCGAAAGCCCAGGCTTCGTGAACGTGCTCAATTCCTATCGCACCGGCCCTGATGATCGGGGTCATTTCGGCATTCATGGCGGGCGGTTCGTCGCCGAGACGCTGATGCCGCTCATCCTGGAATTGGAGGCGGCCTACACGGCGGCGAAGGCCGATCCCGCCTATCAGGCGGAGATGGACAGCTACCTCGCCCATTATGTGGGCCGGCCCTCGCCGCTCTATTTCGCCGAGCGGCTGACGGAGCATCTGGGTGGCGCCAAGATCTATCTGAAGCGCGAGGAGCTGAACCACACCGGCTCCCACAAGGTGAACAACGTGCTGGGCCAGATCCTGCTGGCGCGGCGCATGGGCAAGACCCGCATCATCGCCGAGACCGGCGCCGGCCAGCACGGTGTCGCCACCGCCACCCTGTGCGCCCGCTTCGGCCTGCCGTGCGTGGTCTACATGGGCGCGGTGGACGTGGAGCGTCAGGCGCCCAACGTGTTCCGCATGAAGCTCCTGGGGGCCGAGGTGGTGCCGGTGCAGTCCGGCTCCAAGACCCTCAAGGACGCCATGAACGAGGCGTTGCGCGATTGGGTCACCAACGTCTCCGACACCTTCTATTGCATCGGCACCGTGGCCGGTCCGCACCCCTATCCGGGCATGGTGCGGGACTTCCAGTCCATCATCGGCCGCGAGACCCGCGCCCAGATGATGGAGATGGAGGGCCGGCTGCCGGATACGCTGGTGGCGGCGGTGGGCGGCGGCTCCAACGCCATGGGCCTGTTCCACGAGTTCCTGGACGAGCCGAGCGTCGAGATCTTCGGCGTCGAGGCGGCCGGGCGCGGCATCGAGACCGGCGAGCATGCCGCCGCCATCATCGGCGGCCAGCCGGGCGTGCTGCACGGCAACCGCACCTACCTCCTCATGGATGGCGACGGGCAGATCAAGGAAGCCCACTCCATCTCCGCCGGGCTCGACTATCCCGGCATCGGCCCGGAGCATTCCTGGCTCAATGATGTGGGCCGGGTGAAATATATCCCCTGCACCGACCAGGAAGCGCTGGATGCGTTCCAGCTGCTCACCAAGCTCGAAGGCATCATTCCCGCCCTGGAGAGCGCCCATGCGGTGGCCAAGGCCATCGAGCTGGCGCCCCAGCGGCCCAAGGATCAGGTGATGGTGGTCAACCTCTCGGGCCGCGGCGACAAGGACGTGCCGCAGGTGGCCGAGATTCTGGGGACGAGCCTATGATCTCGCATGCTGTGTCTCACGCCGTGACTGTCCGGGCCCGCCGGTGCGCCGGGGCCATGGCGCTCCTGCCGCTGCTCGCCACCGGGGCTGCGGCCGCCGATGGCATTCCGGCGGGGCTGAAGCTCACCGCCGGCAAGGTGGAGACCGATGCGGCCGGCGCCTTCGTCTCGGTGGCGGTGGCCAACGGCACGGCGACCACCTTCGGCCAGATCATCGTCAGCTGCAGCTTCACCGGCGGCGGCCAGACCCTGGGCACCTCCTCCACCACGCTGTTCTCCACGGTGGGCGGCACCACCGGCAACGATCAGGTGCGCCTCATGGGCGCCACCTCGGCCACCGCCGCCGCCTGCGAGATCACCCGCGCGCAGTGAGCGCGCGCCTCCCCACCGGGAGGCCAACCATGGCATGTCCGATCCGATGACCACCCGCATCGCCGCCCGTTTCGCCGCGCTCAAGGCCGAGGGCCGTCCCGCCCTCGTCACCTTCATCACCGCCGGCGACCCCGACGCCGAAACCTCCCTCGGCATCCTGAAGACCCTGCCGGGCGCCGGCGCCGACATCATCGAACTGGGCATCCCCTTCACCGATCCCATGGCCGACGGTCCGGCCATCCAGGCCGCCGGGCTCCGCGCCCTGAAGGGCGGCCAGACCCTGGCCAAGACCCTGGCCATGGTGAAGATGTTCCGGGTCGAGGACGATGCCACGCCGATCGTGCTGATGGGCTATTACAACCCCATCTATGTCTATGGCGTGGACCGGTTCCTGGCCGATGCCCTGGCGGCCGGCGTCGATGGCCTCATCATCGTCGATCTGCCGCCGGAGGAAGACGAGGAGCTGTGCCTGCCGGCCCTGAAGGCGGGCATCGACTTCATCCGCCTCGCCACCCCGACCACGGACGAGCATCGCCTGCCGGTGGTGCTGCGGAACACGGCGGGCTTCGTCTATTATGTCTCCATCACCGGCATCACCGGCTCGGCCACGCCCGACGCGGACGTGGTGGGCAAGGCGGTGACGCGCATCAAGGCTCACACGCCCCTGCCGGTGGCGGTGGGCTTCGGTGTGAAGACCCCGGAACAGGCCAAGGCCATCGCCGCCGGCGCCGATGGCGTGGTGGTGGGCTCGGCCCTGGTGGAAGCGGTGCGGCGCACCCTGGATGAGAGCGGCGCCGCCACCGCCAATACGGTGCCGGCGGTGGAAGCCCTGGTGGAGGGATTGGCGGCGGCGGTGCGCTCGGTGCGCCGCTGAGCTGCCCGCCGGCGCCCGCACCGTGCTGGAAAGCGAGGCTCCGCCGCATTTTCGCCGCGACGGGCTCGCCATTAGATGGGATAATGTTGCGCTGCGAAGCTGCGCCTTAGGGTGCGCCAAGGCTTGTGTTCAGCGCGTCCGCCTTCGGAGAACCGTCCTGTGAATTGGATTTCCAACGTCGTCCGCCCGAAGATCCGCGACTTCCTGGCGCGGCGCGAGGTGCCTGAGAACCTCTGGGTGAAATGCCCGGAGACCGGGCAGATGGTGTTCCACAAGGACCTCGAGGCGAACCTCTACGTCATTCCGAGCTCCGGCTATCACATGCGCATGGACGCGGTGAAGCGGCTCAAGGCCACCTTCGACAATGGCGCTTATGAAGAGGTGCCGCTGCCCGAAGTCGCCATTGACCCGCTGAAATTTCGCGACGAGCGCCGCTACACGGACCGGCTGAAGGACGCCCGCTCCAAGACCGGTTACCAGGACGCGGTGAAGGTCGCGACCGGGCTCCTGGAAGAGCTGCCGGTGACCATCGCGGTGCAGGATTTCGGCTTCATGGGCGGATCCCTGGGCATGGCCGCCGGTGAGGCGGTGGTGAAAGGCCTGGAAACCGCGGCCGAGAAGGGCACGCCCTTCATCATGTTCGCGGCCTCCGGCGGCGCGCGCATGCAGGAGGGCATCTTGTCCCTCATGCAGATGCCGCGCACCACGGCCGCCATCCAGGAGCTGCGCGAGGCCAGGAAGCCTTACATCGTGGTGCTCACCAACCCCACCACCGGCGGCGTCACCGCGTCCTATGCCATGCTGGGCGACGTGCAGATCTCCGAGCCGGGCGCCCTCATCGGCTTCGCCGGCCCGCGGGTGATCGAGCAGACCATCCGCGAGAAGCTGCCCGACGGTTTCCAGCGGGCGGAATATCTCTTTGCCCATGGCATGATCGACATGGTGGTGCACCGTCACCAGATGCGCGAGACGCTGGGCCGCCTGTGTCGTCTGATGATGAAGGCGCCGGCGCTGCCGCCCAAGGGCCGGCTGCCGGGGCCGGCGACGGCCGACGTGGCCTGAGGCACCTCAAGGTCTCGACGCACATGGCCCTTCCACTGCCGAAAACCCAACCGGGGCAGATCCTGGCGCGCCTCTCGGCGCTGCATCCCAAGCGGATCGACCTGTCGCTCGCCCGCATGGAGCGCCTGATGGCGGCCTTGGATCACCCGGAGCGGCGGCTGCCGCCGGTGATCCATGTGGCCGGCACCAACGGCAAGGGCTCCACCATCGCCTTCATGCGCGCCATGCTGGAGGCCTCGGGGCGCTCGGTTCATGTCTATACCTCGCCCCATCTGGTGCGCTTCAACGAGCGCATCCGTCTCGGCGCCCCCGGGCGTGGCGAACTGGTGAGCGACGCGCTGCTGGCCGATGCCCTCGATCGGGCAGAAGCGGCCAATGACGGCGCCCCCATCACCTTCTTCGAGATCACCACGGCGGCCGCGTTCCTGCTGTTCTCCGAGCATCCGGCGGACGTGCTGCTGCTGGAGGTGGGCCTCGGCGGCCGGCTCGATGCCACCAATGTGGTGCCTTCGCCGCGCACCAGCGTCATCACGCCGGTCTCCATTGACCATGTGGATTTCCTCGGCGCCACCGTGGCCGCCATCGCCGGCGAGAAGGCGGGTATCATCAAGCCCCACGCTCCGGTGGTGGTGGGTGAGCAGGTGCCGGAAGCCCTTGCCGTCATCGAGCGGGCGGCGGCGCGGGTGCGGGCCCCGGTGTTCGCCCGCAACGAACATTGGCATGTGCATGAGGAGGCCGGCCGGCTGGTCTATTCCGACGAGGATGGGCTGGTGGACCTGCCGCTGTCGCGCCTGGTGGGGCCGCACCAGATCGACAATGCCGGCCTCGCGGTGGCCGCTCTGCGCAGCCTGAAGCTTCCTGCGGCCGCCCAGGAGACCGGCATTCTCGGTGCCGAATGGCCCGCACGCCTGCAGCGGCTTGCCAGCGGCACCCTGGTTTCGCGGGCGCCCAACGGTGCGGAAGTGTGGCTCGACGGCGGGCACAATGCCGCCGGCGGCGCCGCCCTCGCCCATGCCCTGTGTGGCCTGGAGGAGCGCTATTCACGGCCGCTGGTGATGATCATCGGCATGCTCGGCACCAAGGATGTGGCGGGCTTCCTCTCGCCCTTCGCCGGGCTGGTCCGCGAGGCCATCGCCGTTCCGGTGCCGGACAATCCGGCCGCCCTGACCCCGCAGGAGGTGGCGGATGCCGCCACCCGCCTCGGCATCACGGCGCGCACCGCCGGCAGCGTCGCCGCGGCCCTCGACAGTCTGGGCAGCACGCCCATGGTGCCGCCGGCCCGCATCCTCATCTGCGGTTCGCTCTATCTGGCGGGCGCGGTGCTGGAAGCCAACGGCACCCCGGTGGCCTGAGGCGCGGGTCGCCCCGGCCGGACCGCTGAGCCGAACCCGCCGTGGATTGGCGGGGCCGGGCGGCCCTTCAATGGCCCGCCCGCCTTCGGTAAGGTCTGCTTGATAAAGTCGTGATTGATTCGAGAGCACGGGTTCGTCCGGCGTGCGTGCTGGTGGCATCGCGTGAGCGGGGCGCCGCGGCTGCGGCGCCTGCGGCCTCTCGCGCGAGCCGTTGGCGGAACGGGTTTCCAAGGACCACGACGGGGGCTGTGGCGCGGTCGCGCGCCGGCCCGGGGGAGCGGAGCGTTTCGGACATGGGGAAAGGCCAGGGGCGCGACATGGCGGTGAGGCGCGTGGCGATGGGGCGCATGGCGATGGGGCAGGGTGCGGAGAACGTCCGGAGCGGAGAGCGCGCGCGCCTTTTGGATGTCGCACTGCCGTCGGTCGTTGGCGCCGGTGCGCTGCGCCGGCTGACCGGAGGCTTGTCCCGCATGCTGCTGGCCTCCACCGCATTGGGCGCCAGTGCCGGAGCGGCCTGGGCGACCGTCGGCGCGTCCGCGCCGGGTCTCCCGCAGGCCGCGCTTTCTTTCGGCAATTTGGCGCCCTGGCTCGCGCTGCTGGCCCTGGCCGGCGGCGGCGCGGTTGCTTTCGGCAGTCACCGGGCGGTGCGCGCGGCCCGGCAGGCGGCCGCAGAGGCGGATGCCCGGGCCGATGCCGCGGCACACGTGAGCGCGCGGGCGCGGGCGGAAGCCCACAGCTTGCGGTACCTGCTGGGCTCAGGCGCCGAATGCGCGCTGGTCTGGATGCGCCCGGGCGCCGAGGCGGAGACCTTCGGCGTGCCCGAGGCGCGGCGCGTCGCGTGGCTCGGCGTGGCCGCTGCCGGCGAGGTCGAAGCGGCGCTGACGCGTCTGAGGACCCAGGATGGGGGCCTTGATCACACGGTCCGCGCCGAGGATGGTCGCCTGTTCCGCCTCACGGGGCGCACCCTCAACGGCGCCGGCGTACTGCTCATCCATCCCGAGGCTCCGGACACGCGCGCGGCGGAGGACGGCGCTTCGGCGCAGGATCTGGCGGCCGGTCTCAAGGCGATGCTGGACGCGGCCCCGGCGCCCGCCTGGCTGAAGGCGCCGGATGGCACTTTGGCCTATGTGAACCCGGCCTTTGTGGCGGCGGTGGGCGCCAGCTCGCCGGAAGAGGCCCGGGCTGAGGGGCTCGACCTGCTCGACAGCAAGGCGCGCACCGCGGCGGCCAATGCGGAGCGCGGCTCGGGCGCCTTCCAGGGCCGGGTGCGCGCGGTGGCGGCCGGCCAGCGGCGCCAGCTTGATGTGGTGGAAGTGGCCGGTCCGTTCGGCATCGCCGGCCTGGCGGTGGACGTGAGCGCGCTCGACGCGGCGAAGGCGGAGACCGCGCGGGCGGTGGCGGCGCACCGCAATACCCTCGATCAGCTGACCACGGCGGTGGCCATCTTCGGGCCTGACGAGCACCTGGTGTTCTACAACGCCGCCTATGAGCGGCTGTTCGATTTCTCGCCGGCGTTTCTGGATCAGCACCCCTCCGACGGGCAGATCCTGGAGAACCTGCGCACCCGCCGCAAGGTGCCGGAGCAGGCGGACTTCCGCGCCTGGCGGGCACAGCTGCGCGAGGCCTATCGGGCGCTGGAGCCGGTGAACGACTGGTGGCATCTGCCCGGTGGCGAGATGCTGCGGGTGGTGATCACCCCCAATGCAGAAGGCGGCATCACCTATCTGTTCGACGACCTCTCCGAGCACATGGCGCTGGAGAGCCGCTACAACACCCTGATCCGTATCCAGGGCGAGACACTGGACGCGCTGGCGGAGGCGGTGGCGGTGTTCGGCAGCGAGGGGCGGCTGCACCTTTACAACGAAGCCTTCCTGTCGCTTTGGGCGCTCGATGCCCAGACCCTGGGGGACAAGCCGCATATCGACACGGTGGCGGCCCTGTGCCGCTCCCGCCATGGGGAGAGCTCTGCTTTCTCGCGCATCCGCTCGGTGGTCACCGCCATGGAGCATCGCGAGAGCGAGACCCTGCGTCTGGAGCGGGCCGACGGCCGGGTGCTGGACGGCACCGCCCAGCCGCTGCCCGATGGCGGCACACTGGTGACCTTCCGCGATGTGACCGACAGCGTGAAGGTGGAGCGCGCCCTGATCGAGCGGGCCGAGGCCCTGGAGCAGGCGGACAAGCTGAAGAACGCCTTTGTCGGTCATGTCTCCTACCATTTGCGTACGCCGCTCAATACCTTGATGGGTTATGCGGACATGCTGCGAGAGGGCATGGCGGGGCCGCTCAACAGCCGCCAGCGCGACTATCTCGACCATATGCGCCAGTCCTCGGACCAGTTGCGGTCGCTCATCGACGACATCCTGGACCTCGCCAGCATCGACGCCGGCGCCATGGAGCTGGATCTGGCGGAAGTGGATGTGAAGGAGATGCTGGAGAGCGTCGCCGAAGCTGCCCATGACCAATTAGAGGAAGCCGGGGTGCGGCTTGCCATGGCGGTTCCCGCCGATGCCGGGGCGTTTATTGCCGATCCCAAGCGGGTGCGGCAGATCCTGTTCAACCTCCTTGCCAATGCCATTGCCGCTTCGCCGGAGGGGGGCACCGTGACCCTGGCCGCCGAGCGCCGGCCGCAGGAGGTGCTGCTGAGTGTGCGCGACGAGGGGCCGGGGGTGCCCGAAGAGGTGGCCGAGACCCTGTTCGAGCGGTTCGAGAGCCGCAACGCGCGTCCGCAGCACCGCGGCGTCGGCCTCGGCCTCGCCATCGTGCGCTCGTTCATGGCGCTGCACGGCGGCTCCGTCAGCGTGGTGTCCGCCGCCACCCGCGTGCCTGGTGCGCGGGGCACGGTGGCCGCCTGTGTCTTTCCGCTTCCCGACAGCTCCCACCGAGAGGCCGCCTGATGAGTGCCTTCATCCAGCGTGTGGCCGGCCATCCCGGCGCGTTTCAGGCGGTGCTGCCCAACCTTGCGGCCACCGAGCGGCTGGGGGTGGTGCTGGCCTCCTGGTTCGGCGCCAACGACGTCATCACCTTGTCCGGCGAGCTGGGGGCCGGCAAGACGGAGCTGGCCCGCGCGGTGGTGCGGGCCATGGCCGGCAGCCCGGACATCGAGGTGCCGAGCCCCACTTTTCCCATTGTCATCAGCTATGATTTCAGCCGCGGCCGGGTGGTTCACGCCGATCTCTACCGCATCGTCGAGGACGAGGAGCTGGACGAGATCGGTTGGGACGAGGTGGGCGATGATGCCCTCCTGCTGGTGGAATGGGCCGACCGGGCCGGCGACCGCATCGCCGAGAACCGGGTCGACATCCTGCTGTCGCTGGCGCCCGATCTCGGCCCGGAGGCGCGGCTTGTGGAACTGACCGGCCACGGCGCCCTGGTGGAGCGGCTCAACCGCCTCTATGTGGCGGAGGGGCTGATCGAATCCGCCGGCTTCGGCGCGGCGGAGCGGGTGTTCCTGCAGGGGGATGCCTCCAGCCGCTCCTACACCCGCCTGGACCTGCCCAACCGCTCGGCCATCCTGATGAACGCGCCGGCGCGGCCCGATGGCCCACCGCTGCGCGGCGCCGGCGTGCCCTATAGCCGGCTGGTGCATCTGGCGGAGGATGTGAAGCCGTTCGTGGCCATGGACCGGGCCTTGCTGGGCCAGGGCTTCTCGGCGCCGCAGATCTATGCCGCCGACATCGATGCCGGCCTGCTGGTGCTGGAGGACCTCGGCCAGGACATGGTGGTGCGTGCCGATCCGCCGGCCCCCATCCGGGAGCGCTACGAGGCCGCCATCGGCGTGCTGGCGGCGCTGCATACCCGCAACCTGCCGCAGATCCTGCATGTGGCGCCGCGGGTGGAGCGGCCGCTGCCGCCCTATGACATCGCCGCCTTCCTGGCGGAGGTGGACCTGATGCTGGACTGGTACCTGCCGGCCCGGGGCATCAAGGTCGACGGGGTGGTGCGCGAGGAGTTCCATTTGTTCTGGCGCAGCGCCCTCAGCGCGGTGCTGGCGGAGCCGCCGACCTGGGTGCTGCGCGACTATCATTCCCCCAACCTCATCTGGCTGCCCGGCCGCGAGGGGCTGAAGCGGGTGGGGCTCATCGATTTCCAGGATGCGGTGCTCGGCCCGGCCGCCTATGACGTGGTCTCGCTGACCCAGGATGCGCGGGTGGATGTGCCGGAGGCGCTGGAGCTGCAGCTGGTGGGCCAGTATGTGAAGGCCCGGCGCGAGGCGGACCCCACCTTCGACGTGCGCTCCTTCGCCCGCTCCTACGCCCTCATGGGGGCCCAGCGGGCCACCAAGATCCTCGGCATCTTCACGCGGCTGGAACAGCGCGACCGCAAGCCGCAATATCTGCGTCACATCCCGCGCGTACGGCGTTATCTGGCCCGCTGCCTGGGCCACCAGGAGCTGGGCTCGCTCCGCACCTGGTATGAGGCCGTTCTGCCATCGAAGGATCTGAATTCGTGACGCGTATCCATAAGGCCATGGTGCTCGCCGCCGGCCTCGGCACCCGCATGCGGCCCTTGACCGATCGCATCCCCAAGCCCCTCGTTCCGGTCTACGGCCGGCCCCTGGTGGACCATGTGCTGGACGCTCTGGCCCAGGCGGGCATCGACGCGGCGGTGGTGAACGTGCACCATCTGGCGGACCTGCTGGAGGCGCATCTGGCCAACCGCAAGGGGCCGCCCGACATCACCATTTCCGATGAACGCGGGGTGCTGCTGGAGACCGGCGGCGGGGTGCGCAAGGCGCTGCCGCTGCTGGGGCCGGATCCGTTCCTCGCCATCAATTCCGACACCATCTGGATCGAGGGGGCGCGGCCCAATCTGGAACGGCTGGTGGAGGCGTTCGATCCGGCCGAGATGGATGCGCTGCTGCTGCTGGCGCCTGCGGCCAATTCCATCGGTTATGACGGGCAGGGGGATTTCCAGATGGACGCCTCCGGCCGGCTCAGCCGCCGGGGCGAGCGCTTGGTGGCGCCCTTCGTCTATGCCGGCGCCTGCATTCTGAAACCCGAGCTGTTCGCCGGAACACCGGAGGGGCCGTTCTCGCTCAACCGGGTGTTCGATCGGGCGGGCGCGGCCGAGCGCCTGTTCGGCCTGCGGCTCGATGGCATCTGGATGCATGTGGGCACGCCGGAGGCCATCGCCCTCGCCGAGGAAGCCATTCAGCTCTCCAGCGAGTAGGATCGGCCGCCCCGCCAGGGCGAATCCGAGGGAAGATTTCCGTGCCGCGCGTGCTCTCCATCCCCTTCACTGCGCCTTTTCTTGCAACCCTGGCGCGTGCCTTGCTGGATGGGCGGCTGATCGAGGGCTATGCGCCGCGTCCGGGCGCTGGCGATCCTCTGGCGCTGGCGTCGGCCACCGTGTTCCTGCCCACCCGCCGCGCCTGCCGGCTGTTCACCGATGCGCTGCTGCGGGAGGCGCGGACCGATGCGCTGCTATTGCCCCGCATCGTGCCCCTGGGCGACGTGGACGAGGATGCCCTGGCCTTTTCCGAGGATGCGCCGGCGCTGGCCGCGCCCCATGCCATCGCCCCGGTGCATCGGCGGCTGGTGCTGGCGACGCTGGTGTCCCGCTGGCGGGAGACCCTGAAGGCCGGCGAGGGACGCGCGGCGGTGGCCGCCGGGCCCGCCGCCACTTTGGCCCTGGCCGACGAACTGGCCCGCCTGTTCGATGATCTTTCCACCGCCGGCGTGCCTTTGTCGCGGCTCGATGGGCTCACTCCGCGTGAGCTGGACCCCTATTTCGAGATCAGCCTCGATTTCGTGCGCATCGCCCGCATCGGCTTCGAGGCCTATCTCGGCGCCGTGGAAAAGGTGGAGCCTGCCGTGCGGCGCGATGCGCTGGTGGATGCGGAGGCGCGCCGCCTCACTGGCCTGGGCGCGGCGGCTGGCCCCGTCATCGCCGCCGGCTCCACCGGCTCCATGCCGGCCACGGCGCGGCTGCTGAAGGCCATTTCCCGCCTGCCGCAGGGCGCCGTGGTGCTGCCCGGGCTCGATCTCGATCTGGAGGACGAGGCCTTCGCGCTGCTGCTGGATCCTGTCCAGAGCGCGCCGGACCACCCCCAATACGGTCTTGCCAAGCTTCTGAAGACCTTGGAATTGACCCGCGTCGACGTGGTGCCCCTGGCGCCCGGTGGCCCCCGTGTGCTGCTGCTGAGCGAGGCCATGCGGCAGGCGGAAACCTCCGACCTGTGGGCGCGCCTGCCGGAGCGCCTGCCGGAGGCGGCGCGGGCGGAAGCGACCGCGCACCTGACCATCGTCGAGGCCGACGACCCGCGCCAGGAGGCCCTGGCGGTGGCGCTGCTGCTGCGCGAGGCGCTGGAGCGGCCGGGGGAGACCGCCGCCCTCGTCACCCCCGATCGCGATCTCGCCCGCCGGGTGGTCTCGGAAATGGCCCGCTTCGGCGTCAATCTCGACGATTCCGCCGGCACGCCCTTGGGCGAGGCGCCGGTGGGCCGGCTGGCCCGGCTCATGGTTCAGGTGGCGGCGGAAGGCTGCGCGCCGGTGCCTCTGTTCGCTCTGCTCTCCCATCCTTTGGCCGGCTTCGGGCTCGATCCGGATCTGAAGGCGGAGGCGCTGGCGGCGCTGGAGTTGGCAGCCCTGCGCGGCCCCCGGCCACGGGCCGGGGTGGCGGGGCTGCGCGCGGCGCTCGATGCCTGCGATCCCGACAGCTTCCGCGGCGCCGATCCGCGCCGGCGGCTGACCGATGGGGCTCTGGAGCGGGCGCGCCTGCTGGTGGATCGGCTCGATCCCGCCCTGGCGCCGCTGATGGCGCTGGGCGAGAAGCGCGGCCCGCAGCCGCTGCCGGATTTGGTGGCCGCCCACCGGGCGGCGTTCGAGGCCGTGGCTGGCGCCCTCGATGTCAATGATGAGGACCCCGGCCGGGCGGCCCTGGCGCGGGCGTTCCAGGCGGTGGGGGAGGCGGCGGCCGATGGGCCGGCTCTGGCAGTGTCGGATTATGCCGATGCGGTCTCTTCCCTCATCGGCGATGCCATGGTGCGGCCCGCCGGCGACAGCCACGCCCGGCTGCGCATCCTCGGGCCGCTGGAGGCCCGCCTCGTCCATGTGGATCGGGTGGTGCTGGGGGGCCTGGTGGAAGGGGTGTGGCCGCAGCAGGGGGAAACCGACCCCTGGCTCAGCCGGCCCATGCGGCTTGATCTCGGCCTCGATCTGCCGGAACGGCGCATCGGCCTCTCATCCCACGATTTCGTGCAGGCGTTCGGCGCGCCCGAGGTGGTGCTCTCCTATGCCGGCAAGGTGGGCGGCACCCAGAGCGTGCCCTCGCGCTTCCTGAAGCGGCTGGAGACGGTGCTGGGGCCGGAGCTGAGCGCCGCCGCGCGGGCGCGCGGCACGGTGTGGACCGCCTCGGCCTTGGCGCTCGACGCCGGCCCGCCGGTGCCCCGGGCCACCCGGCCGGCGCCGGCCCCGCCCCTGGCGCTGCGGCCGCGTCGGCTGACGGTGACCGAGATCGAGACCTTTCTGCGCGATCCCTATTCCATCTTCGCTCGCCACGTGCTGGGGCTGGTGCCGCTTGATCCTTTGGATGCCGCCCCCGGCGCCGCCGAGCGCGGCTCGGCGCTGCATGCGGCGCTGGGCAGCTTCAGCCAGGCTTTTCCGGATGCGCTGCCGCCCGATGCGCTTCAAGCGCTCCTCGCCCATGGCCGGGCGGCCTTCGTGCCGCTCGCCGCCTTCCCGGCCGAGCATGCGGTGTGGTGGGCGCGGTTCGAGCGGGTGGCGGCCTTCGTGGTGGAGTTCGAGCGGCGCCGCCGGGTGAATTGCGCGGCGCTGGTGGCCGAAACCCCAGGCCAGCTCGACCTCGCTCTGGGGGAACGCAATTTCCGCCTCGCCGGCCGCGCCGACCGGATCGAGGTGAAGCGCGACAACACCTTGGCGGTGCTCGATTACAAGACCGGCTCCGCCCCCACGGCCCGGCAGGTGGCGTCACTCTCCCCCCAGCTCGCCTTGGAGGCGGCCATGGCCACCCGTGGCGCCTTCAAGAATGTGCCGGCGCTGCCGGTGTCCGAACTGACCTATGTGGAACTGAAGGGCGGCGCCACCGGTGGTGAGGAAAAGCCCATCACCTACAAGGATCGCACCGTGGCCGACGTGGCCGAGACCGCCTTGTCCGGCCTCATGTCGCTTCTGGCGGCATTCGAGGACGAGGCGCAGGGCTATCGCTCCCTGGCGGCGCCCCAGTGGCAGGGCGGCTTCGGCGATTATGACCATCTGGCCCGGGTGCGCGAATGGGCCCTGGGCGGGGAGGACGAGGCATGAGCAGCGCCACCCCTGCTCCCGCCGCCAGTGGCCCCAAGGCGGAGGCCACCCGGCGCCAGTCGCTGGCCTCCGATCCCGCCCATTCCGCCTGGGTCTCGGCCAATGCCGGTTCGGGCAAGACCCATGTGCTGGCGCGCCGCGTCATCCGCCTGCTGCTGAACGGGGTGGCGCCGGCCCGCATCCTCTGCCTCACTTATACCAAGGCGGCGGCCGCCAACATGTCCAACCGGGTGCTGGGCATTCTTGGCCGCTGGGTGGGGCTCGACGATGCCGCTCTCGACGCCGAGCTTGCCGCCGCCACCGGCGCGGGTGTGAGCGCGCCCCTGCGGGCCCGGGCGCGGCGGCTGTTCGCGGCGGCGCTGGAAACCCCGGGTGGGCTGAAGATCCAGACCATCCATGCCTTCTGCGGCGGGCTTCTGCATCGCTTCCCGTTCGAGGCCGGGGTGGCCGCCGGCTTCCGGGAGCTGGACGAGGTGGGCCGCGCCGAGCTGATGGCCCGCATCCGCCAGGATCTCATCGTCGAGGCCACCGGGCGGCCCGAGCAGCCCCTCGGCCAGGCTCTGATGACGCTGATGGCCGAGCTTTCCGACAGCTCCATCACCGCGCTGCTGGACGCCGCCATCGCCGAGCGGGCGCAGATCGCGGCCCTGGGGGAGCACGAGCGGCGGACGGCGCTGGCGCGCGCTCTGGGCCTCGTCTCCAGCGCCGGGGTGGCCGAGCTCGAAGCGCAGGTGCTGGAGAGCCCGCACCTGCCGTGGAGCGAATGGGAGGCGGCGGGTGCCGCCCTCATGACCTCCGACAAGAAGACCGACCAGGAGCGCGGCGCCGCCCTCATCGCCGCCTATGAGGCCGGCGATCCCGCCGAGGCGCGGGCAGAGTATCTCAGCGTCTTCCTCACCGCCAGCCGCGAGCCCCGCGCCGACCGGAGCCTTGCCACCAAGTTCGTCGGCGAACACTATCCCGACCTCCTGGAGCGCATGAAGGCCGAGCGGGCGCGGCTCTCCGAGCTGGAAGGGGCGCTGCGCGGCGCCCGCATCCTGGAGCGCACCGAGGCGGCCCTGGTGCTGGGCGCCGAGGCCTGCCGCCGCTACGAGGCGGAGAAGGCCCAGCGCGGCCTGCTGGATTTCGACGACCTGGTGGCCCGGGCCTCCGGCCTGCTCAACCAGGTGCCGGCCTCCTTCGTCCATTACAAGCTCGACCAGGGCATCGACCATGTGCTGGTGGACGAGGCGCAGGACACCAGCCCCGCCCAATGGCAGGTGGTGCACGGCCTCACCTCGGATTTCTTCTCCGGCGAGGGCGCCCGGCCCGGGGTGCAGCGAACCATTTTCGTGGTGGGGGACGAGAAACAGTCCATCTTCTCCTTCCAGGGCGCCGATCCGCGCGCCTTCGGCGGCATGCGGGACGAATTCGCGCTGAAGGCCGGCACCGCCGCCTTCCATGAGGTGAAGCTGCCCCATTCCTTCCGCTCCGCTCCCGGGGTGCTGGAGGCGGTGGACCGCATCTTCGCCGGGGCGAGCGCCCATGCCGGCCTCACCCTCGACGCCACGGCGCCGGTACACGCCGCCATCCGCGCTGATGCGCCGGCTTTGGTGGAGGTGTGGCCCACCACCGTGCCGACCCCGGTCCCCGAAGTGGACGACTGGCGCCGTCCCCTCGACGCAGTGCCGGCCGATGATCCGGTGACGGCGCTGGCCGAGCGCATCGCTCGGTTCGTGCAGGCGGGCATCCACGCCGGCCTCGCCATGCCGGCCCGGGGCGGCCGGCCCATGCGGGCGGGCGACGTGCTGGTGCTGGTGCGCCGGCGCGGGCGGGTGTTCGAGGCGGTCATCCGCGCCCTGAAGGAGCTGAAGGATCCGCGCGTCGCGGTGGCTGGCGCCGACCGGCTGGTGGTGGCCGAGCACATTGCTGCCCTCGACCTGATGGCGCTGGGCGACGCGCTGCTCTCCCCCGACGACGACCTCGCCCTCGCTTCGGTGCTGAAAAGCCCCCTGTTCGGCTGCACCGACGACGATCTGATGACCCTGTGCCCCGGCCGCAAGGGTCGCCTCGCGGACGCCCTGGCGGCGGCGGACGCGCCGCGCCTTGTTGCGGCGGCGCGCCGCCTGGCCGACTGGCGGGCGGAGGCGCTGGCGCTGCGGCCATTCGACATCTATGCGCGCATCCTTGGGCGCGACGGCGGCCGCAAGGCCATGCTGGCCCGCCTCGGCCCGGAGGCGGCGGACGTGCTCGACGAATTCATGACCCTGGCGCGCACCTATGAGGGCACCGAGCCGGCGAGCCTCGCCGGCTTCCTCGCCTTCCTGCGCCGGGGCGGGGCGGAAACCAAGCGCGACATGGAGAGCGGCCGCGACGAGGTGCGGGTGATGACCGTGCACGGCGCCAAGGGCCTGGAGGCGCCCGTGGTGATCCTCGCCGACACCATCGACCTGCCGCGCCCGCGCACCGCCGGGGGCTTCCTGCGGCTGCCGGCCGGCAGTGGCCAGGAGGTGCCGGTGCTCGCCCCGCGCAAGGCGGAGGATCCGCCGGCGGTGGCCGAGGTGCGGGCGGCTGCGGCGGCCCGTGCCCTCGACGAATACCGCCGGCTGCTCTATGTGGCGCTGACACGTGCCGAGGATGCCCTCATCGTCTGCGGTGCCGAGACGGCGCTGCCGGCCAAGGACAAGGACCATGCCCGTCCGGAGGGCTGCTGGTACGAACTGGTGCGCGAGGCGCTGGAGCCCGATGCAGTGCGAGTGCCCGCCCTCGGTTTCGAGGGCGAGGTGTTGCGCTGGGGCGGCGGCGCCTTCGCTCCGGCGGCCGGCGCGGCGGCCACCCCCACGGTCGTCGCGCCGGCCCTGCTGCATTTTCCATCGGTGCCGGCCCATGAGGCTCCCCTGCGCTCGCTCAAGCCGTCTGCCGCAGCACCGGCCGCGGCCGGATCGGCGGGTGTGGAGGAGGGGCTGTCGCCACTGGTGCGGGGTGACCTGGTGCATCGCCTGCTCGCCGGCCTGCCGGAGATCGCCCCGGCGGAGCGGGAGCGGGCGGGGCGGCGGCTGCTTCAATATGCCGGCCATGGCCTCGCGGCGGCGGATGCCGAGCTGATTCTCACCGAGGTGCTGGGGGTGCTCGGTCATGCGCCGCTTGCGGATCTGTTCGGCCCGAAAAGCCGGGCCGAGGTGCCGCTGGTGGCCGAGCTGGCCCTTGCCGGCGGCGGCCGGGCGGCGGTGAACGGGCGCATCGACCGGCTGGTGGTGAGCGCGGAGCGGATCCTCATCGCCGACTTCAAGACCGACCGTATCCCGCCGGAAACCCTTGCGGGCGTGGCGCCGAGCCATGTGGCCCAGCTGGCCCTTTATGGCGCGGTGCTGGCGCGGGCCGGCGGCGGCCGGCCTGTGGAAACCCGGCTGGTCTACACGGCGGCGCCACGGGTGTTTACCCTGGAGCCGCAACAGCTCGCCGCCGCCCTCGATCGGCTTTCGGTGCTCACCACGGCGTGACGTGGCTTGACGGGACGGGGAGGGGCTCCCTACGTTCCGGGACAAGATTCAGTGGTTCTTCCAATCTGCCCCCACGAGGTATGCCATGGCCGTCGAGAAGGTGTCCGACCAGAATTTCGAAGAGGACGTGATCAACTCCTCCGCGCCGGTGATCGTCGATTTCTGGGCGGAATGGTGCGGCCCCTGCCGCATGGTGGCGCCGATCCTCGACGAGGTCTCCGGCGAGATGGACGGCAAGGTGCGCATCGTGAAGCTGAACGTGGACGAGAATCCGCAGACGGCGTCCAAGTACGGCATCATGTCCATTCCCACCCTGCTGCTGTTCAAGGATGGCAAGATCGCCTCTCGCCAGGTGGGCGCGGCCCCCAAGGCCAAGCTGGTGCAGTGGATCAACGCCGCCATCTGAGCCGGCGCTCCATCTCAATCCGCGTTCAGGGGACGGCTTCGGCCGTCCCCTTTTCGTTTCCGAAGGTGGCCCGGCATGCCGCCCGGGCGGAGAGCACGACCGGCCGGCGGCGCCTTCTCGAAGATCTGTTCTCGCCGTTGATCGACATCGGCGCCAGCGCCCTGAAGGAGCCCTGGTGGCGCGCCTCCAGGGCTGGCGGGCTCAGTCGGAGCCGAACAGGTCGCGGGTGAACACCTTGTGCGCCACGTCGGCGAGCTCGTCGGTCTGCCGGTTGGCGATGATGAGGTCGACGCTGGTCTTGAAGTGCTCCAGGTCGCGCTCCACCGGCGAGTTGAAGAAGCTGTCGTCCTTCAGCTGCGGCTCGTAGACGGTGACGGGGATGCCCTTGGCCTTGATCCGCTTCATGATGCCCTGGATGGAGCTGTCGCGGAAATTGTCGGAACCGGCCTTCATGGTGAGGCGGAAGATGCCCACGTGGCGCGGCGCCCGGGCCAGGATGCGCTCGGTGATGAATTCCTTGCGGGTGCTGTTGGCGTCGACGATGGCGCGGATCAGGTTCTGCGGCACTTCCGAATAATTGGCCAGCAGCTGCTTGGTATCCTTGGGCAGGCAGTAGCCGCCATAACCGAACGAGGGGTTGTTGTAGTGGCCACCGATGCGCGGATCGAGGCTCACGCCGCCGATGATCTCGCGGGTGTCGAGGCCATAGGCCATGGCGTAGCTGTCGAGCTCGTTGAAGAAGGCCACGCGCATGGCCAGATAGGTATTGGCGAACAGCTTGATGGCTTCCGCCTCGCTGGAGCCGGTGAACAGCACCGGCACATCCTTCCGGATGGCGCAGTCCTGCAGCATTTTCGCGAAGGTCTTGGCTTCGCGGGTGTGCTCGCCGACGATGATGCGCGAGGGGTGGAGGTTGTCGTGCAGGGCCTTGCCCTCGCGCAGGAATTCCGGCGAGAACAGGATGTTGTCGCGCCCCACCTTGGTGCGGAGCCGGTGCACGAAGCCCACCGGAATGGTCGACTTGATGATGATGGTGGCTTCCGGATTGATGACGCCGGCCACGTCCACCACCTGCTCCACCGAATGGGTGTCGAAGCGGTTGGTCTGGGTGTCGTAATTGGTGGGGGTGGCGACGATGATGAAATCCGCCCCGGCGAAGGCCTCCTCGGCGCTCAGGGTGGCGGTGAGGTCGAGCGGCTTCTCGGCCAGGTAGTGTTCCACATCCGCATCGACGATGGGGGACTTGCGCGCGTTGATCATCTCGACCCGCGAGCGGTCCACATCCAGGGCGACAACGGTATGTTGCTGGGCCAAAAGGACCGCGTTGGAAAGGCCGACGTACCCCAGTCCGGCAATCGCAACCTTCATGCTGCTGCACTCCCGATGTCTTCGCTCGATGTCCGCATGGGGACGCACACGAATTTTGTGCGCCGCCGAAATCCCCGCACGGCTTCTTAGCAGAAACCCGCCGCGCAGGTGTACCCACACGGGAGGCGAACCTCGGATGCGGTGTGCCGCGGCTGAGGGCACTGGCGGCAGAGACAGGCAGGGGGATTGGGGGCGAAGAGCCGAGAGCGGCCCGCGCGAAAGCCCCGGTGGCGCCGGCGTTGTCGCAGATTGTGTCGTGCCGGTCCGGCGGCGGGTGGCGCGGCCTCAGTCGACCGCGCCCACCTCCACCAGGCAGCTCATGGCGTTGGGGCCCTGGGTGAGGTGGGAGGTGCCGATGTCGCGGGTGAGCACATTGGCGGTGCCGGCCCGTTCCGGCCCGTTGCCGGAAAGGTCCGGGTCGAACCACGCTCCGGTGGCCATCAGCGCCACCCCCTGGCGCACCGCGGGGTCGACGCGCAGGCCGGCGAGCAGGGCGCCGCGGGCGTTGAACACCTTCACCACATCCCCAGCCTTGACGCCGCGGGCGGCGGCATCGCGCGGATGGAGGGTGAGTGCCTCGTGGCCCGCGACCTTGTTGGACTGGGGCAACGGGGCGAAATCCAGCTGGCTGTGCAGGCGGTCCGCCGGCTGAACGCTGATGAGATGGAGGGGAAAGCGCTCCGCGCTCTCGGCGCCGAGCCATTCCGCCGGCGGCAACCAAGCCGGGTGGGGCGGGCAATCGGGCAGGCGCATGGCGGCGATGGTCTGGCTGAACAATTCCACCCGCCCGCTCGGCGTCTTCAAAGGGTGGGTTCCCGGGTCGGCGCGGAAATCGGCGAACAGCACGAAGTCTTCCGCCGGCTCCGGCAGTTCCACGAAGCCCTGCTCCCAGAACGTCTCAAAATCGGGAAACTCGATGCCGCCCTTGGCATTGCCGGCGGCGCAGCGGGCATAGATGTCGCGCAGCCAGCCGGCTTCGTCCTTGCCTTCCGTAAAGGCTTCGGCATGGCCGAGCCGCTCGGCGAGGTCGCGGAAAATGTCGAAATCGGCGCGGGCGGCATGCTGGGGCGCCACCGCCTGGTGCATGGCCACCACATAGCGGTCGCGGGAGGAGCCGCCGATGTCGTTGCGTTCCAGGGTGGTGGTCACCGGCAGCACGATGTCGGCGAGGCGGGCGGTGGGGGTCCACCAGATCTCGTTGACGACGATGGTCTGCGGCCGCCGCCAGGCTTCCAGCAGCCGGTTGAGCTGCTGGTGGTGGTGGAAGGGATTGCCGCCGGCCCAATGGATGAAGCGCACATCCGGATAGGTCTGCTGCCGGCCATCGAAATCATAGGCGCTGCCGGGGTGGAGCAGCATGTCGGTGAGGCGGGCGCAGGGAATGGCGGCGCCGAGCGGATTGCGGCCCACCGCCATCTCCGGTCCGGGCGTCGCCGGGCGCGGATTGCCCACCCCGTTCATGGAACCATGGCCGAAGCCGAAGCCGCCGCCCGGCAGGCCGATCTGCCCCAGCAGCGCGGCCAGGGCGATGGCCATCCAATAGGGCTGCTCGCCATGCTGGGCCCGCTGCACGGCGAACGAGCAGGTGATGTAGCTGCGCCGGCCCACCAGGCGCTGGGCGAGGCCGGAGATGGCCGCCGCCGGCAGGCCGCAGATGGCCTCCGCCCATTCGGGCGATTTGGCGACGCCGTCGCTCTCGCCGCGCACATAGGCCTTGAGCGCCTCCGCCCCCACCGTGTGGCTGGCGAGGAAGGCCTCGTCGGCGCCGTCGAGGCGCAGGATCTCAAAGGCCAGCGCCAGCATCAGCGCCGCATCCGTATTGGGGCGGATGGGCAGCCATTCGGCATTGAGGAAGGCGGGGCAGTCGTCGCGGGTGGGGGAGATGTTCACCACCGGAATGCCACGTTCCGCCAGTCGCCGTAGCCAGGCTTCCTGGGTGTGTTGGGCGGCGCCGCCGGAGGACACCTGGCCATTCTTGAGGGCGAGGCCGCCGAAGGCGAGGAAGATCTCGGTGTGGGCGAGAATGGACGGCCAGGCGGTGACCCGGCCGGTGAGCGGCTGATAGGTGCCGATCACATAGGGCAGCAGGAATTGCGCCGTGCCCCAGCTGTAATTGCCCACCTGGTCCACGGCGCCGCCGCCGGAGAAATAGAACCGGCGGATCAGCGAGCGGGCATGGTGGAAGCGGCCGGCGGACGACCAGCCATAGGAGCCGGCGAACAGGCCCTCGCGGCCGTGCTCCGCCTCCACCCGGCGGATCTCGCCGGCGACGAGGTCGAGGGCTTCCTCCCACTCCACCTCTACCATCTTTTCCCGGCCGCGCCCGGCGCCGTCGGAGCGGTGCCGGTGCTTCAGCCAGCCCTCGCGCACCATGGGGCGGCGAATGCGCTGCTCGGAATAAACCGAGGGGACGATGGAGCCCAGCATAAGCGAGGGGTTGGGATCGCCCGGGAAGGGCTCGCACCCCACCAGGACGCCGTCTTCCACCACGGCGGTGAAGGCGCCCCAATGGGCGAGATGGGGGAAGCGCTCCACAGCCATGGGCTTAGACCTCAACCATGGACCAGGCCTCGGCGACGAACGCCACTCGATCGCCGAAATGCACCACCGGATCGCGGCGCACGCCGATCATCAGCGCATCGAATGGTAGCGTCACGCGCTCGCTCACCTCGCCGTGGAGGTCCATCACCTCGCCGATGGGGGCGCCGGCGGGCACGATGGTCTGCGGCTTGGCCATGGCGCGGAAGATGCCGCCCTCGGCGCAGGTGACGTGCCGGCGCTTGGTGACCTGGCGCAGGCTGGCGGGGGCGTCCACCGCACCGGCGATCAGGCCGAGCCGCTGGGCGAGCCCGGTGAAGCCGGTGATGCCCTGGGCCACATGCTCGGTTACGAGCCGACCGCCGCCGCCTAGCTCGATCATGAAGGCGATCTGGCCGCGGTCGAGGCACTGGTAATCGAGCGCCCCGGCGAGGTTGCCGGGCAGTTCGCCGGTGCCGCCGGCGACACTCATGCGGCAGGCCACCGCCGGGGCGAACGGGGCCACCAGCCGCAGCAGCTCCGCCTCGCTGGCGCGGCCGTTGGGATGCACCTTGTAGACCGCATAGGGGTCGGCATCGAAGGTGGTGCCCATGGTGTGGAGGTTCACCACCACGTCGGCCACCGCGCTCGCCTCGAAGAACACCTTGGCCATGCGCTCGGAGCTCAAGCCCACGGCGGAGCCGGGGAACGACTGGTCGAGGTCGATATCGTCCTGCGGCGCCTTCTTGCGCCGGCCGTCGAAGGCCAGAGGATTGGCGGTGGAGGACACCACCACGCTGCCGGACAGGCCGGCGCGGTCGAGGCCGCGGGCGAAATCGAGGGCGGCGACGATGCCGTTGATCTCGTCGCCATGGACCTGGCCGTTCAGCCACAGGCACGGGCCCGGCTTGGCGCCCTTGGCGATCACATAGGGGATCTCCACCGGGGCGCCGGAGGCGAGGCGCCCCACATAGAGCGCGCCGGTGGCGAGGGTGCCGGGGGTGACGGCGGCGAGGATCTCGCCGAACGGGGTCGCGGTATCGGACATGGACCTACCTTGGACCGAGCTTGGGATGTGATGGAAGGGGTCAGCCGGCGGCTGGCGCGGAAACGGCCGTTCTTTCCACCGCGGCGGCGGCGGCCAGGGCCTGGGCGAGATCGGCGATGAGATCCTCGGGATCCTCCAGGCCGATGTGCAGGCGCACCAGCGTTCCGGTGACCGGGAACGGCCGGGCGACGCGGGTGAAGCGGGCGGGGATGACGAGGCTTTCGTAGCCGCCCCAGCTGGCGCCGATGCCGAACAGTTCGAGGCTGTCCACGAAGGCGGCCAGCGCCTCCGGGCTGCGCACGTCCAGCTCCACCCCGAACAGGCCGGAGGCGCCGGTGAAATCGCGCGCCCACAGGGCATGGCCGGGATCGTCCGGGCGGGCGGGGTGCAGCACCTTGAGCACGCCGGGCTGGCCGGCCAGCCAGTCGGCGACCGTGAGCGCGCTCTGCTGCTGGTGGCGCAGCCGCACGCTCAGGGTGCGCAGGCCGCGCAGCACCAGATAGCAATCGTCCGGGCTGGTGGAGAAGCCGAGATCGGCCACCACGTTGCGCACCGGCCGCCACCATTTCTCGGTGGTGGCGATGGTGCCCATCATCACGTCCGAATGGCCGGACAGATATTTGGTCGCCGCCTGGATGGAGATGTCGACCCCATGGGCGAGGGCATCGAAGAACAGCGGGCTCGCCCAGGTGTTGTCGAGCAGCACGGGAATGTCGCGGGCGTGGGCGGCGGCGACGATGGCCGGGATGTCCTGCACCTCGAAGGTGAGGGAGCCGGGGCTCTCGCAGAAGATGGCGCGGGTGTTGGGCTGGATGAGATCGGCGATGGCGGCGCCGACGAGCGGGTCATAATAGGTGGTGGTCACGCCGCTGCGGGCGAGCAGGCCGTCACAGAAGGCGCGGGTGGGGCCATAGACCGTATCCACCATCAACAGGTGGTCGCCGGCCTTCACCACGGCGGTGAGCGCGGCGGTGATGGCGGCAAGGCCCGACGGCACGACGATGGCGCGGTGGCAGCCTTCCAGCGCAGTGAGCGCCTTTTCCAGGGCGAACAGGGTCTCCGTGCCGTGGATGCCATAGCGCAGCCCGGCGAAGCGGTCGGCGCGCAAAGCGTCGTAGCTGGCGAGATCCTCGAACAGGATGGTCGAGGCCCGCGACACGGCCGGATTGACCGGGCCGGTGGCGGCCCGTCCGCCGTGCACGAGAAGGGTGTCTTTCTTCACCGCCGCATCTCCTCCGCCCGCAGGCGGTTCAGCAGGACCACCCACGCGCCGTCGTCGGACGCTGCGTGAATGATCATATCGCGCTAATGGGTTGGGGCGTGCGAGCCGAACGGGCAGGGCGCGGCCGCAGCCGTGGCGCGGTCGGGATCCATCCGTGCAACGCGCAGCATTACACCGCATGGCGCAGTTGATCGCGGCCATGGTTACGCGCGCGGGGGACGTGCCACAATTTAAAAGTCGTGACGCCATTCATAAGACTGTCTAATTTAAAGCCGCTCGCCGCGCCCCCGCGTCATCGTCCCTACGGAACCCCATGCGGAACCTCGACCTCGATCTGCTGCGCACCTTCGTCGCCATTGCCGATGCGGAATCCTTCGCCGCCGCCGCCATGCGCATCCACCGCACCCAATCGGCGGTGAGCCAGCAGATGCAGCGGCTGGAGGGGCAGGTGGGCAAGTCGCTGATGGTGAAGCAGGGCCGCACCAAGCGGCTCACTGAGGACGGCATCAAGCTGCTCGACTACGCCCGCCGCATCATCGCGCTCAATGACGAGGCCAACATCGCCCTGGCGGCGGGGCCGGGGCAGGCGGATGTGGTGCGGCTCGGCGCCAACCACGACATGGCGGACAACATTCTGCCCATGATGCTCTCGCGCATCGCCAAGGCCCATCCCAACGTGCTGCTGGAGATCCGCACCGGCCGCAGCCCGTTCCTGATGGAGGAGTTGCGCAAGGGCGAGCTCGATCTCGCCATCACCACCCGGTTGGATTCGGAGCGGCCGCGCATCATGCTGCGCACCTCGCCCACCGTGTGGCTGTGCGCGGCGGACTATCCCTATGAGCGGCGCAAGCCGCTGCCGCTGATCGTCTCCAACGAGCCGAGCCTGTTCCGGGCGCTGGCCATCGAGGGGCTGGAGCGGGCCCATCTGCCCTGGCGCATCGCCTATCTCAGCCTCAACCTCGGCGCCATCCGCGCCGCCGTGCGGGCGGGGCTTGGCGTCACCGCCCGCAATATCGAGATGCTCACCCCGGACCTGCGGGTGCTGGGGGAGGCCGATGGCCTGCCGCGCCTGCCGGATGTGACCTTCCACCTCTACATGCGCGACGAAGGGGTTTCGGACGCCGTGAAGCGGGTGTTCGAGACCTTCCGCGGCATGGCCTTCTGAGCGCGCGCTCAGGGTAGGCGGAACAGCCGGCCCGGCGCCTCCGGCGCGGCAATGCCGATGGTGCGCAGGGCCGCCCACAAGGTGGTCTGGTTGGAGGAGATGACCGGAACTCCCAGTTCCCGTTCCAACCCCTCGATCTCGCACATGGTGAGAAGGTTGGTGCAGCTCAGGAACAGGGCGTCGGCGCCGGCGATGTCGGCGCTTCGGGCGCGGGCGAGATCCGCCACCTGGCCGGAGGTGAGGGCGCGGATGTCCGCCGATTGGGCGCAGCGGAAGCTATCCACGCCCACCACCTCGAAACCGTGGTGCACGAGAAAGCCCACCTCGTCTTCGTTCACCGCATCCGGATAGGGGGTGATCATGAACACCCGCCGGGCCTTGAGGGCGTGGAGGGCGGCGATCACCGCCTGGGAGGTGGTGAGGGCGGGAATGCCGGTGAGGGCGGTGATGTCCGCCGCCACCGCGCCTTCCGCCCCCGGCCCGCCGAGGAACGAGCCGGAGGTGCAGGCATAGGCGATCACCTCCGGCCGGGCAAAGGCGAGGTCCCGCGCCGCCCGCTCCACCGAGGCGTTCATGGCGAGCAGGTCGTCGCGGGCCACGGCGGTGGAGGCCCGGGACAGGCGATTGTGGTTCATCACCACGCCTTCGGGCAGATAGCGGGGCCACTCGCGCTCCACCGCCACATTGGCGGGGGGCGCGAGCACGCCGATGCGGCGGACGTGATGATCCATGGCGACCTTCAGGTGAGGGGGCTGAACAACTGGGCCGCCGCCGGCCGCGCCTTCAGCCGCTCATACCAGGCGGCGAGGTGGGGCAGGGCGGGCCGGGTGAGGCCGGTGCCGTCCAGGGGCAGGTTGAACCAGCGATGGGCGACGGAGCCCAGCGCGATGTCGGCCACGGTGAAGGCGGGGCCGGTGAGGAAGGGGCGGCCATCGACGAGGCCGGCATCCACCACGGTGAGGTTCGCCGCCACCGTGCCGAAGCTGCGGGTGATGAGCTCCATGTCGCGGTTGGCGGGGGCGGTGCGCACCAGGCCCAGGAACATGGGCGAGAAGGCCGGGGCGATGGCACCGAGCTGGAGATCCATCCAGCGCTCCACCTGGGCGCGGGCGGCGGGATCGGTGGGGATCAGCCGGTCGGCGCCGTAGCGGGCGGCAAGATAGCGGATGATGGTGTTGGATTCCCACAGCACCACGTCGCCATCCTCGATCACCGGCACGAGGCCGCGTGGATTGAGGGCGCGGAAGGCGGGGGTGTCCACCACGCCGAAAGTGCCGCCGGCGTCGATGCGCTCGAACGGCAGATCGAGCTCAAGGGCGCACCACAGCACCTTTTCCACATTGACCGAATTCTTGCGGCCCCAGATCTTCAGCATGCGGTTCTTCTCGTCTCGATGGCGTGGGGCGGGGCGCCGGAGCGGCGTCCCGAAACCTCACGCGAAGTGGCAGGCCACCTGCTGCCCGTTCGGCAGCGTGCGCAGCGCCGGCTCCTGCGCGGCGCAGGTGTCCTGGGCGATGGGGCAGCGCAGCCGGAACCGGCAGCCGGAGGGGATTTGCGCTGCGCTCGGCAGCTCCCCTTTCAGTGCCACGGCGGTCCGCTTCTTGTCGATGTCATAGGAGGGCACCGCCGCGATCAGCGCCTTGGTGTAGGGATGCAGCGGGTTCGACCACAAGGTGTCGTAGCTGCCGCTCTCCACGATCCGCCCGAGATACATCACCAGCACCCGGTCGGTGAAATAGCGCACCACCGACATGTCGTGGGAGATGAACAGGTAGGAGAGGCCGAGATCGCGCTTGAGATCCACCAGCAGGTTGAGGATCTGCGCCTGGATCGACACGTCGAGGGCCGACACCGGCTCGTCGCAGACGATCAGCTCCGGCGCCAGGATCAGCGCCCGGGCGATGCCGATGCGCTGGCGCTGGCCGCCGGAGAATTCGTGCGGATAGCGGGCCAGCGCCGTGCGGGGCAGGCCCACCCTGTCCATGATGGTGTTGATGCGGCTCTCGCGCTCCACCGCGTCGGTGATGCCGTGCACCTTCAGCGGGGTGTCCAGCAGGGTTCGCACCGTCTGCCGCGGATTGAGCGAGGCGAACGGATCCTGGAAGATCATCTGCATGCGCCGGCGGAACGGGATCAGCGCCCGCCCGTCCAGCGGCGCGATGTCGGTGTCGCCCAAGCGGATGGCCCCGCCCGAGGACGGCACCAGCCGCAGCACCGTCTTGCCGAGGGAAGATTTGCCACAGCCGGATTCCCCCACCAGGCCCACGGTCTCGCCCTTGGCCACGGTGAAGGAGACGCCATCCACCGCCTTCAGCCGGCGGCCATGGGAGGTGTAGCTGGTTTCGAGATTCTCAACGGCCAGCAGCGACACGGTCGGCCTCCTTGGATGGCTGGGTGACCACCGGGCAGGCCACCTGCCGGCCCTCGAACGGGCGCAGCGGCGGCGGCGCGATGCGGCAATCGGCGGTGGCGAGGGCGCAGCGCGGGGCGAAATTGCAGCCGGGCTCGTGCAGCGCCGAGGCCACCGTGCCGGGAATTTCGGTGAGCCGCTGGCTGGTGTAGTGGCCGCCCCCTTCCAGGCGCAGGGTGGAACCCATGAGGCCGCGGGAATAGGGGTGGGCCGGGTTCTCGAACAAGGCGTGGGCGCCGGCCTTCTCGACGATGTTGCCGGCATACATCACCGCCACCCGGTCGGCCCACTGGGCCACCACGCCGAGATCGTGGGTGATGAGCAGCAGCGCCATGTCCAGCTGCCGGCGCAGGCTGTCGAGCAGCTCCAGCACTTCCGACTGCAGCGTCACATCGAGGGCGGTGGTGGGCTCGTCGGCGATCAGCAGCTGCGGATTGCAGGCCACCGCCATGGCGATCATCACCCGCTGGCGCATGCCGCCGGACATGTTGTGGGGATAATCGTCATAGCGCCGGGCGGGATCGGGAATGCGCACCAGGTCGAGCAGTTCCACCGTGCGGGCGCGGGCCTGGGCGCGGGTGAGCTTCTCGTGGCGCATCAGGTTCTCGGCGATCTGATCGCCGATGGTGAGCACCGGATTCAGCGAGGTCATGGGCTCCTGCAGGATGAGGCCCATGCGCTTGCCGCGCAGATCGCGCAGGGTGCGCTCGTTCGCCTGCACCAGGTCGATGCCGTCGAAGGTGACCGCGCCGGCGATGCGGGCGCCCGGCGGCAAAAGGCGCATCACCGCGAGCGAGGTGGCGGACTTGCCGCAGCCGGATTCCCCCACCAGGGCAAGGGTTTCGCCCCGGTCGATGTGGAAGGAGATGCCGCGCACCGCCAGATGGCCGGGAAAGGCCACGCACAGGTCGCGCACATCGAGCAGGCGGTTGCCGGCGTGGGGCTCGGAACGGGCGGGCGCGGATGAAGCGGGCGCGGTCATCGCTGGCGCATCCTCGGGTTGAAGATCTCGTTGAGCCCGTCGCCGATCAGGTTCAGGGCGAGCACGGTGAGGGCGGTGGCGATGCCGGGCAGAGCGGTGAGGTACCACGCGGTGCGCAGCATCTCGCGGCCGCCGCCGATCATGGAGCCCCAGGAGACGAGGTTGGGATCGCCCATGTTGAGGAAGGAGAGGCCGGTTTCCGTGAGGATGGCGCCGGCCACCATCACCGAGGCGGTCACCACCACCGGCGGCAGCGCGTTCGGCAGGATTTCCATGAAGATGATGCGGGTGTTGGAATAGCCGAGGCTGCGCGCCGCCATCACGAAATCCTGCTGGCGCAGGCTGCGGAACTGGGCCCGCACCAGCCGGGCGATGGTGGGCCAGGAGGCGATGCCGATGGCCAGCGCCATCACCGGCAGCGAGGGCTCGCCGATGGCGACGATGACGATCACCAGGAGGAAGGTGGGCACCGTCTGGAACAGCTCGGTGAGCCGGGCCAGGGCATTGTCGATGAGGCCGCCGAAGAAGCCGCCGATGGCGCCCACCAGGGTGCCGATGAGAAGGCCGATGGCGGCCGCCGAGAAGCCGATGATGAGCGACACCCGGGCGCCATAGACCAGCCCTGCCGCCACGTCGCGGCCGAGGGAATCGGTGCCCAGCGGATATTCCATGTCCTGGAACGGCCACAGCAGCGGCGGGCCCACCATGTCCATGGGATCGCCGGGATAGAGGATGTCGGCGGTGACGGCGAGGACGAACACCACCGTCAGGATGGCGAGGCCGACCACGAAGGTGGGATGGTTGATGACGATGGCGCTCAGCCCGCGCCGCACCACCGGCGGCTTGAAGGGGACCGCCACGGCGGCGGGTGAGGCCAGGGAGGAGGAGGTTTCGCCGGACATCATTCGGCCTCGATGCGGGGGTCGAGCCAGGCGTGCAGCAGGTCGATGAGCACGTTGGCGAAGATCACCACGAAGGAAGACAGGAGCAGCACGCCGAGCAGCACCGAGAAATCGCGGGCCATGACGGCATCGAGGGCGAGCCGGCCCATGCCGGGCCAGCCGAACACGGTTTCCACCACGATGGCGCCGCCCAGCATGTTGCCGAGGTGCAGCCCGGCCACGGTGGTGACCGGGATCAGCGCGTTGCGCAGCACGTGGCGGATCTGGATGGTGAATGGGGTCAGGCCCTTGGCCTGGGCGGTGCGCACGAAGTCCTGCCGCTCCACCTCCAGCATGGCCGAGCGGGTGAGGCGGGCATAGACGGCGATGAAGAAGCAGGCGAGCGAGAAGCTCGGCAGCACCAGATGGGCCAGCTGGTCGCCCACCGCATCCCAGAAGCCGAGGTTGGCGCCGATGGTGATGGCGCCGCCCGAGGGCAGCCAGCCCAGGTGCACGGAGAACAGCACGATCATCATCAGGCCCACCCAGAAGCCGGGGGCCGAATAGAGCACCAGCACCACCAGCGACATGGCCCGGTCCGGCCAGCGGCGGGCGAAGGCGGCCATCAGCGCGCCGCAGGCGATGCCCACCACCAGCGAGAGGGTGAAGGCACAGGCCATCAGCATCAGCGTATAGGGCAGCCGGGCCATGATGAGCTCGCCCACCGGCATGTTGTAGCGCGGCGAGAAGCCCAGGCTAAAATGCGACAAGTGATTGAGATAGCTCAGGAGCTGAACCAGCACGGGCTGGTCGAGGCCGAACTGCTTGCGCAGCGCCGCCATGCTTTCCACGGTCGCGGAGCCGGATTCACCGGCGATCACGTCGGCGGCGTCGCCGGGGACCAGCTGCAGCAGCAGGAAATTGAGGATGACGATGCCGATCACGGTGGGCACCGCCTGGATCAGCGTGCGTCTGAGGCTTCTGCCGGTGCGGGAGAGCAGTCTCATGGGGCGGGGTCCGATGGGCTGCGGCACCCGTGCGATGGGGGGATCGCACGGGTGCCGGCGCCGGGTTACTTGATCTCGACGTGCGCGAGGTTGCCCTCGACGCCATCGGCGGTGGTGACCAGGTCGTGGACCTTGGTGTTGTGCACGGTCAGGAACACCGGCTGCACCAAGTTGAGGTCGGGAATGTCGCGGCCGACGATCTCCTGGAACTTGCGGAACTGTTCCTTGCGCTTCACCGGATCATTCTCCACCGCGGCCTGCTCCAGCAGCTGGTCCACTTCCGGGTTGGAATAATGGGTGGAGTTGGAGAAGGGCACGCCCTTCACGAAGCTCTTCGACCAGTAGAGCCGCTGCACGCCCACGGTGGGATCGAACAGGTTGGAGGCGCCGTTCACCGTGAAGTCGAAGTCGCGATCGGTATAGATGCGCTTGACGAAGGCGGAGATGTCCTGGGCCCGCAGGTCCACGGCGATGCCGATGCGCGACAGGCTGGCGCGGATGTATTCGGCGAGCCGGCGGCCTTCGGTGGTGATGGGGTTGTAGTCAAGGGTGACATGGAAGCGCGTCTTGCCCTCCTTGGGGGCATAGCCGGCTTCGTCCAGCAGCTTGTTGGCCGCCTTGATGTCATAGGTGTAGGGGCTCGGGGCCGGATCGTGGAATTCCTTCAGCCCCGGGGCGATGGGCGAGGAGGTGGGGATCGCCGCGCCATAATGGATGGTGTTGACGATCACCTTGCGATCGAGCGCCCGGGCCACCGCCTCGCGGACCTTGTGGTCCTTGAAATAGGGGTTGTCGAGGTTGAACTCGAGCCGGGTGACGTTGGAGGAATAGGCTGCGCCCTTGGTCTCGAACTTGAGGTTCGGCAGCTTCTTGAGGCGCTCCAGGTCGGACAGGGCGACCGGCGTGCGATAGCCGAAATCCACGCCACCGGATTCGAAGGCGATGGAGCGGGCGGCGGCATCGGGGATGAACTTCACCACCAACTGGTCGATCTTGGGATCGGGCTTGCCCCAGTAATCGTCGTTGCGCTCATAGGCGATGTAGTTGCCGCGCGACCATTCCTTGAACTTGAACGGGCCGGTGCCGATGGGGGCATTGCCGTTGGGGTTCGAGGCCGGATCGGTATTCTCGTAGATGTGCTTGGCGATGATCGGCGTCTCGGCGGCGGCGAAGGCCTTCAGAAGGTAAGGCGCCGGCTTCGACAGGTGCAGCACCACCGTCTGCGGATCGGGGGTGTCGATGGAGGTGACGTTGGCGAAGGTGGTGCGGCCGCGCGGGTGCACCTTCTTCAACAGGTTCAGAGAATAGGCGACATCCTCGGCGGTGAACGGCTTGCCGTCGTGCCAGCGCACGCCGTCGCGCAGCTTGAAGGTATAGGTGAGGCCGTCGGGGCTCACCTCCCAGGCGATGGCCAGCTGGGGCTTGGGATTGAGGTTCTCGTCATATTCCAGCAGCCCCTCGGTGACCTTGGCGCTGACGCCGAGGGCGGTGGTGGCCACATTGGTGAGGGAGACCAGGGTGGGCGGCTCGGTGGCCATGACCATGGTGGCGGTCTCGGCGCGGGCCGTGCCGGAGAAGGCGGTGGTAGACAGGGCAGTGGCGCACAGGGCCAGCGCCGCCAGGGTTGTCTTCAGTCCCGTCTGTGTCCGGCTGCGGCCGGGCTGGCGCGCCTGCGCTCGAACCTCAATCGTCATCGTCGTGGACCCCTTCAATTCTGGAAGCTGGTGGACGCGGCGTCGCCTTCAGGTCTCTTGCTCGCTGCGTCCGGTCTCGTGGTGCTGGTTCCGTCGCGGTCTCGACTTGGTCCGCCGCGGTCTCGCCTCGGGTTGCGACTGCTGCGCGCCGAAGACCTTTCGGATTTGCTTATGGTTGGTCTCTCGCAATCCCAGGTTTCGGATGTCGCGGGCGACGATGAACACGCCGCCGGGTCGCGCGAAAGTGCTGAAACGCAGCCCTTCCGATCCTCACTTAAGCGCCCGCATGGCAGCGGCACAATTTAAAAGTCCGTGCTCAATTATGAAGACGATCTAATGAATTGACGGGAGTGGCGTCGCCTCTCCCCCGTCGGCCCCTGATTTTTCAGGCGGAAACGCGCCCGGCGCCGCCACGGACGCCAAATGCATTAGGGGCCCTAATGTTCCGGGTGGGGACAATTAAATTGTTGCCGAAATCGGCGTGGCGTAAGCGTCGTGAAGAGTTTGATTTCAACTTCTTTATCAGGGAGGGGGTCTCATGAGCCTCGCTGAGACGCGCGCCGAGGTCGTTTCCGGTGCCATCGAACGCATTAGGACTGCTGTTGCGAAGGGGCCGCTCGACCGCGCCATCGTCGCCGACATTCTGAAGGAAGTCCGCGGCCTGGCCGATCAGCGCGAGCTCTGGGGCAACGAGAGCTTTCCGTTGCCGGATGAAGAGGCCCGGCAGGCCCGCTATCTGATCCATGAGGATCCGGGCAAGACCCTGGTGCTCTATCTCAACGTGATGCTGCCGGGCCGGCGCATTCCGCCCCACAACCACACCACCTGGGCCTGCGTGGCGGGGATCGAGGGCGAGGAGCACAACTTCGTCTATCGCCGCCTCGACGACGGCTCGGTGCAAGGTCACGCGGAGCTGGAATTGTCGGATCTGGTGGTGGTCGGCCCCGATTCTGGCATCGGCCTGCTGCCCGACGACATCCACTCGGTGGAGATCCGCGGCGAGACGCCGATCCGGCATCTGCACATGTACGGGCGCGCCCTGGAGACGCTCACCGAGCGGCTCACCTTCGACCTCGAGGCGAAGACCTGCCGGCCCATGCCCATCGGCGTTCAGACCCGGCGTTGAGGGGGTCTTCATCATGAGTGACACGTCTATGGCCACATGGGCCCCGGAACTGCGCGTCGGCGCCCAGGAACTGAAGAGCTGGCTGCGCGATGGCGGCGAGATCGCCGTGCTCGACGTGCGCGAGCATGGCCGTTACGGCGAGGCGCACCTGTTCTTCGGTGTGACGGCGCCCTATAGCCGCCTGGAGCTGGATGCGCGCCGTCTGGTGCCGCGCCTGTCGACCCGGGTGGTGGTCTATGACGAGGGCGGCGCCGTCGGCGGCCAGCCGGCGGTGGCCGAGCGCGCCGCCCGCCGGCTGCGCGACATGGGCTATGGCGCGGTCTTCGTTCTCGACGGTGGCGCCGCCGGATGGGCGGACGCCGGCTTCGGCCTGTTCGCCGGTGTGAACGTGCCGAGCAAGACCTTCGGCGAGCTGGCGGAACTGAGCTTCCACACGCCCCGTCTCTCGGCCCGCGATCTCGCGGCCAAGCTGGAGGCGCAGGCCGACCTGGTGGTGCTGGATGGCCGGCCGGTGGAAGAATATCGCAAGATGAGCATTCCCACCGCCACCTGCTGCCCCAATGGGGAGCTGGCGCTGCGGGCGGAACTGCTGGCGCCTGATCCCGCCACCACCATCGTCATCAATTGCGCCGGGCGCACCCGTTCCATCATCGGTGCGCAGAACCTCATCGACATGGGCATCGCCAATCCGGTGTTCGCCCTCGAGAACGGCACCCAGGGCTGGTATCTCGACGACCTGACCCTCGACCATGGCGCCGATCGGCTCTATCCCCCGCCGCCGCCTGAGGCCGCGCTGCCGGCCCTGCGGGCCCGCGCGCGGGCCTTTGCCGACCGCTGGGCCGTGCCGTTCGTCTGTGCGGCGGAGCTGGAGCGGTTCCGCGAGGACCACGACCGGACCACTTATCTGTTCGACGTGCGCACCCCCGAGGAGTACGCCGCCGGCAGCCTGCCGGGCGCGGTCAACGCGCCGGGTGGCCAACTGGTGCAGGCGACCGATCAATATGCCGCCACCCGCGGCGCCCGCATGGTGCTGTTCGACGGCGAGGGCGTGCGCGCGCCGGTGATTGCCGCCCGCATGCGGCAGATGGGCTGGGATGCCCAGGTATTGGAAGAGGGCGTCGCCGCGCCCCTCGCGCCCGGTGCGGACAGCGCCCGAGACGTGGCGCCGGCGCTGGCCCTGCCGCCGCTGGAAGCGGTTTCGGTAGAGGCCCTGGCCGCCCTGCCGCCCGGTGCGCAGCTGGTGGACATCCGTGGCAGCATGGCCTATCGCGCCGGCCACCTCACCGGAGCGGTGTGGAGCCTTCGCCCGCTGCTGGCCACCCTGCCGCTGTCGAGCGGGGCGCCGGTGGTGCTGATCGCCGAGCGCACCGAGCTGGCGCAGCTGGCCGCCCGCGAGCTGCTGGAGCGGGGCTTCAGCGATGTGCGCGTTCACCTGGGCACGCCGGCCGCCTGGCGCGAGGCCGGGCTGGAGGTGGTGGCGACCCCCGACCTGCCGGCGGACGAGGCGTGCATCGACTTCCTGTTCTTCGTGCACGATCGCCACAGCGGCAACAAGGCCGCGGCCCGCCAGTATCTCGCCTGGGAGACCAATCTCCTGGCGCAGATCGACGGTGACGAGCGGGCCAGCTACCGCATCTGACGGCGGCCCTATCTCACAATGGGGCCTGGCCCTGAGGCTGAAACGCCCGGTGCGCGGATCGCGCGCCGGGCGGTCGCGTTTTCAAGGGGCATGTGTCAGCTGGGGGCTTAGTCCCGGGCGTAGGCGTCCTCGATGCGGACGATGTCGTCCTCGCCGGTGTAGCTGCCCACCTGCACCTCGATCAGCTCCAGATCGATCTTGCCCGGATTGCGCAGCCGATGGGTGCAGCCGATGGGCAGGTAGATGGATTCGTTTTCGTGCAGGAAGGTCACCTGCCCATCCACGCTGGCCTCGGCGGTGCCTGACACCACCACCCAATGCTCGGCGCGGTGGAAGTGGCGCTGCAGGCTGAGCAGGCCGCCGGGCTTGACGTTGATGCGCTTCACCTGAAAGCGCGGGCCCATGTCGATGCGCTGATACCAGCCCCAGGGCCGGTACACGCGCAGGTGCTCGCGGGCCTCGCGCCGCTCCGCCTGTTTCAGGCTTTCCACCAGCCCTTTCACCTGGCCTGCCGCCGCCTTGCTGGCCACCAGCACCGCGTCGAGGGTGGTCACCACCACCACGTCGTCGAGGCCGATCACGGTGGTGAGAATGTCCTCGCTGCGCACCAGGGAGCCGCGGCTGTCGAGGGTGACCACATTGCCTTCGAGCACGTTGCCGTCGTCATCCTTCGCCTTGAGGGCGTGGATGGCGTCCCAGGCGCCCACGTCCGACCAGTCGAAGCGGGCGGTGAGCACGCCGGCATGGGTGGTGTGCTCCATCACCGCATAGTCGATAGAGATGCGCGGGATCTGGCTGAAACCATCGCCATCGAGGCGCAGGAAGTCGAGGTCCTCGCGGGCTCCGTCCAGGGCGGCGCGGGCGCCCGCCAGCACCGCCGGTGCCAGCGTGGCGAGCTCCTCGATCATGGCGCCGGCGGCGAACACGAAGTTGCCGCTGTTCCACAGGAAGCCCTGGGCGCAGTAGGCGGCGGCCGTCTCGGCGTCGGGCTTCTCCACGAACCGCTGGAGACGATAGGCGCCGGGCGCCGCCAGCGCCGCGCCGGGGGCGATATAGCCATAGGCGGTGGAAGGGTGGGTGGGGGCGATGCCCAGGGTCATGATGAGGCCCTCGGCGGCGATGCGTGCGGCAGCGGCGCAATCCTCGCGAAAGGCATCGGTATTCTGCACCGCGTGGTCGGCGGCCAGGCTCACGCACACCGCATCGGCATCGCGGCGCTGGGCGAGCAGGGCGCCGACGGCCACGGCGGCGGCGGAATCGCGTCGCTCGGGCTCCAGCACGATGTCGCCAGCGATGCCGATGGCCTGCATCTGCTCGGCGACGACGAAGCGGAACTCATGGTTGGTGACGACGATGGGCGCACCGAACCGCGGGTCGCGGATCCGCAGCAGGGTGGCCTGGAAGGTGGAGAGGCCGTCATCGAGGATCTCGATGAACTGCTTCGGCATGGTTTCGCGCGACATGGGCCACAGGCGCGTTCCCGAGCCCCCGGCCATGATGATGGGCACGATCTCACTTCTGGCCATGTGACTTCTGCCCGGACCTTTTCATGTTGCGTCCACATCCTCCGGCCACCGGTGCCGCCGTCCCATCGCCGCCGTCCCATCGCCGCTGCCCCAGCGGTGCGGGCGGACTCGCCGCACGGGCGCGGGCAGGAGTGTTTCACCCCGCGATCCCTGTTGTTTGGTCGCTTTTGCCGGCAGGGTCAACCGCTCCGCGGCGCTGCGTCAGGTCGCCTGAGAGAGTGGCGCCGCCCGTCACGGGACGCCGCGACTGGCACCCATCGGAGCGCCGGCCGGCTCCCACGCGCGGTTGTGTCGCGTCGTCGCGATCGCGAGGGGCGTGTGGGGTGGCAGCTGTGCCCCCGGCGCAGGGGTGAAGGGCTGCCATGCGATGGAAGCAGAGCGGCTCCGCATCGCTTGTGTCGGCCTGTTCAACGCGGGCGCAATAATCTATCTGAATGGCCAATCAACCTGCGCCATGTGGCGTGTCTGCCCCCACCAGAGCGACCGAAAATTGCCGTATCTTCGGATCGGATGGCGCTCCGCCGGCCGACGCCCGCCGTGCACGGATCTTTTGAGTCCTGGAACCCACATCATGTCCTCGACAGCCACCTTTGAGACCGCGGCCGTGGCGCCGGCGGTCAATTCCCCCGCCCGGGTCATCCTCGCCAGCCTGATCGGCACCACCATCGAGTTCTACGACTTCTACGTCTATGCCACGGCGGCGGTGCTGGTGTTCCCGCATCTCTTCTTCCCGTCCGGCAACGAGACCACGGCGCTGCTGGCATCGTTCGCGGTGTTCGGCGCGGCCATGGTGGCGCGGCCGCTGGGCGCGGTGTTCTTCGGCCACCTGGGCGACAAGCGCGGCCGCAAGATCACCCTGGTGGGCGCCCTGCTCACCATGGGCATCGCCACCTTCCTCATCGGCTTCCTGCCCACCTATGAAACCGTGGGCTGGCTGGCGCCGGGGCTTCTGGTCGTCCTGCGCCTCGCCCAGGGTTTCGCCCTCGGCGGCGAGTGGAGCGGGGCGGCGCTGGTGGCCACCGAGAACGCGCCCGAGGGCAAGCGCGCCATCTACGGCACCTTTCCGCAGCTGGGCGCGCCCATCGGCTTCATCATCGCCAACGGCCTGTTCCTCGTCATCGCGGCGCTGATGCCCTCGAGCGATCCCTCGCGCCCATCCGATGCGTTCCTGGCCTGGGGCTGGCGGGTGCCGTTCCTGTTCTCGGCGGTGATGGTGATCGTCGGCCTGTGGGTGCGCATGAACCTGGTGGAGAGCGCCGCCTTCTCCAAGACCGTGGAGGACGGCCGGGTCCACAAGCTGCCGCTGGTGGCGGCGGTGCAGACTTATTGGCGCGAGCTGATCCTCGGCACTTTCTACATGCTCGCCACCTATGTGCTGTTCTACCTGATGACCACCTATTCCCTGAGCTATGGCCGCGCCGCCACCACCGCCGCGCTGCCCGGGCTCGGCTATGACTACCGCACCTTCGTGTTGATGATGATGGCGGGCGTGGTGTTCTTCGGCATCTTCACGCTCGCCTCGGGTCCCTGGGCCGATCGCTGGGGGCGCCGGCGCACCCTCATCTGGATCACCCTCGCCATCGCCCTCTTTGGCCTCACCTGGGTGCCCCTGCTGGCCGCCGGCAATGTGGGGGTGATGGCCTGGCTGATCATCGGCTTCACCCTGATGGGCATGACCTTCGGCCCCATGGGGGCGCTGCTGCCCGAGCTGTTCCCCGCCAACGTGCGCTATACCGGCTCGGGCATCGCCTACAACGTCTCCTCCATCCTGGGCGCGGCGGTGGCTCCGTTCATCGCGGTGGCGCTGTGGGCCTATGGCGCGGGCAGCCCGTTCTGGGTCGGCATCTACCTGACCGCCATGGCGGTGCTCACCCTCATCGCCCTGTTGCTGGGCAAGGAAACCCGCGACGTGGACATCACCGCCTGACGCAAGATCAGGGAAACGTCCAAAGCGAGCGAAAGGCCGGCGCGGGGAACCGCGCCGGCCTTTCGCTCGTTGGGAGCCGTTACTCCGCCGGCGCGTCGCAGAAGGCTTTGGCGGTGGGGGTCCATTGGCCGACGCCGGCCGCCACCAGATTCTTCATCACCCGGCACACATAGCGGTGCTGGCCGACGGTGTTCTTGGGGCCGGCATTGTAGCGGGCCACCGCCATGGTCCAGCTGCCCTCGCGCTTGCGCAGCTGCTGCAGGAAGCGCGCCGCCTGCTCCACGTTGAGGCGGGGGTCGAACATCTCCTCCAGCGTGTTGAACTCTTCCTTGTGCCAGTAATAATTCACCTGCATGCAGCCGATATCGATGAGGTTGACGCCCCGCCCATGGGCCTCGCGGAAGAGTTTCAGCGCGTCCGGAAGGTTGGAGGAGATGTAGTCCTTGCCCTCGATATAGAGGGTATAGGGCTGCAGCGAGCCCTTGTAGCCGCTCTCCGTGAGGCCGACCGCATAGAGGATCGGCAGGGGGATGTCGTATTTCTTCGCTGCGCGCGCCAGCTCGCGCTCGCAGATGTCCGTGGGGCCGCCGGCCGGGGCGGCGGCGAGCGGCGCCGCCATCATGACCAGCATGGGCAGGCTAAGGACGGCGCGCAGGGTCTTCATCGGCAGGATCCTGATGGGGTTGGTCCTGAGGCGGCGGATCGCGGGGGTCACGCCGACGTCCGTTGTCGTCCGGGCTCTGGTCGGCGGCACTCTGGTCGTTCGCGCGCGGTGGCTCGAAGCCAGGCGGCTCGAAGCGCGGTGGCTCCGGGACGAAGCCGGCCGTGCCAAAGCGGCCGAGGCTGGGGCCGGTCTCCAGTTGCAGGTCGTTGAGCTCCAGGCCCTGGTCGGCCATCAGGCGGGCGAGGTGACCCCGGTCCTGCTCCAGCATCCGGGCGGTTTCCGGCAGGCTGGCGCGGATGCGCACGTCGAGCCCGCCGGCGGTGAGCCGCAGGCGGATCACCACGCGGCCGAGGCTTTCCGGCGACAGCGCCATCTCCAGCACCCGCACCGGTCCGCGCATCTGAGCGCCATCGTTGGCATCCGCCGGCCGGCCGGCCTGCAGGCGTCGCGCTTCCTGGGTGATCGCCGCGCCCACCTGAGCGAGGCTGACCTGAGGCAGAGCGGGCGCCGGGGTCGCCCCCAGCCATGCCCCCATCGGGGCGGGTGACGCGGCGGTTGAGGTGGACGGCGGCTCGACGTCGGCGCGGGGGGCTGGCGTCGGGTGGCGCGGTTCGGGGGCGTCGATGGCGATGTCGGAGGTGTCCGGTCTGTCGCTGGTCGCCGGCTCCGGGATGGACACGCCGGCGGGGCGGCCCGGCGTCACCGGTGCGAAATGGGTCTCGCGATGGAGAACGGTGGCCCGGACTGCGGTGCCGGAGTGGCCCGTCGGTGCCTCCCCCGGCCGAGCTTCGGCGGAGGGGGAATGTGGCAGATCCGGCACGGCGAGCGCCGGCTCTGTCCGGGCCGCAGCGGGGCGCATGCCGGCCAGGGGCACCGCCAGGGACGCCGCCAGGGGCACAGTCAGCGCTGGCGGCGCCGCGCCGGGCACGGCGGTGGCGGATGCCGGCTCCTCGGACGGTTGAGGGTCTGGCGCACGATGCGGCCGCTGGGCGCGGCCGGCGCAGGAGGCGGACGGCGCGGGAGCCCCCTGCGATCCAAGGATTTGCGCGGGGGCCGGCGACGGGGAGGCCTGCGCGGGGGCTGCCGCCTGCTGCGTCCGTGTCGGCCGAGGCATGGCGTCCTTCGGGCCCGCGTTCCGCACGGGTGCCTCTGGTTCAGCCGCCGCCTGTCCATCCGGCGCCTGTCCATGCGGCGTCGGCACGCGCGCGTCCTGCGTTTTTGGCGCGCGCTCTGCGGCCTCCGGTCCATCCCCCGCCGGGGCTCCGCTCACCTCTCCCGGTGTCCCGGATGCGGGGGGGAGAGGGCACTGGGGATCGTCGTCGCCGCTGGCGCTGCGCCAGCGCGAGAGCAACTCTCCAAGGGCAGTTTCCGTGCTGCGGGGCGCGGTCCCGTCGGCGGGCGGTGTCACGGGGGCGGGCTGCTGCGGTGGCGCCGTGGCGGGGGTCCGGTCGAGGTCCGACATCAGGGCGGCGAAGGCGGTGTCGTGGGCCTGCGGGTCGATGGTGCGCGCCGGTCCCCCGGCATCGGCACGCGGGGGGGCGTGCGGGCAATCCGGGGTTTTCATCGCGGGGCATCCTTTAGCAAAGTATCGATCTTGCTCAGGGTGTCCTGAGCCTTCAGCACCACCGCCGAGGGTTTGGCCTCGGTACCGGCATCACCGGGCGGGGGGCCGGCGGCGGGTTCCGGTCGCGGCGCCGCGGCGATGCTGGCCCGCGCGGCCGGCACCGGAGGTTGATCGGCCTGCCGCACCAGGTCGGCGGCGGAGAGGGCGGCATCCATCAGCGCCACGTCGGACGGGTCGAGGCGATCGCGATCCACGGTGCGCAGGGCCTGGGTGGCGGCCTGGAACTGATCCACCGTCACCGCCTCGGCCGCGCCGAGATAGAGCTGCGCCCGCTCGGCGTCGCGGCTGGCCGGTGGGGCGAGCGTCAGCGCCCGTCGGGCGCTGCCCGCCGCCAGCCGGGTCTTGCCCTCCACCAGGGCGGCGCGCGCCACCAACAGGTAGACATCGCGCCGGCCGTCCTCCTCCATGGCGGCCAGCAACTGGTCGAGCCGCTCCAGGCCATCGGGCGCGGCGAGGAAGGCCATGCGGGTCAGGGCGCTGGCGAAGCGCTGCCGGAAGTTTCCGGCATAAGCGGAGTGCCGGAAGCGGAACAGATACTGGTCCGACAGGCGGGTGAAGCGCTCGGTGTCGTTGGCCTGGGCCGCCACCAGGATCTGCCGGCGCAACGCCGCCTCCTCCACCAGGGTGCCGGGCAGCAGCAGCCGCGAAAGATTCAGCAGCTGGGCCGCGCGCTGGGGATCCTTGCGCACCACCAGCGCCGCCTGCGCCAGGGCGATCTGGCCGCCGAGCGGATTGGGCAGCTTGCGGGCGTCCACCTCTCCCAGCTGGCCGAGGGCCGGTTCCTCGCGCCCCTCCACATAGAGCAGGGCGCCCAGCAGCAGCTTTTCGTCGATGGCCGGCTTTGGCTCGCGGGTGACGATGTCCCGCAGCACCGCCGGGGTGCCGCCGCTCAGCGCGTAGATCACCAGGGCGCGCGCATTGGCAGGGTCCTGCCACACGCCGGCATCGGCGCTGGCGAAGGCGCGGTCGATGTCGCGGATCAAGGTGCGCTGGGTGACGATGCCATCCACGTCGCCGCCGGCGATGCGGTCCTGCAGCCGCTGCAGCCGGCGCACCAGCTCCATCGGCGCCACCGCCCCGGCGCCCGAAGGGACGGCTGTTGCCGGATGCGGGTGCGCTTCTGGCGCAGCGGCGGGTGCATGATCATGGGCCTCGGCCGCCGGCGCGGACGATGGGGGCGCCTCGGCCGTGGCGGTTGGGGGTGTGCCCGGGGCGGCCTGCGGCTCGGCGACAGCCTCGGTCCGCGGTCCACCCGGGTCCGAGGGCAGGGTGTCCGTCTGGGTGACTGCCGGGTTGTCGGCCCGGGTGTCGGCCCGGGTGTCGACCAGAGTGTCGGTCGGCGTATCGGCATGGGCTTCCGGTCCGGCGGCCACAGCTGCCGGCACCGGCGCCACGACCGGCGTGGTGATGCTGGTGCTGGCCACTGGCGCGGTGTTGGCAGGGGGCGCCGGAGAGGCGGCCGGTGGGGAGGCCAGGCGCGGCGGCTCCGCAGCGGTCGCGCTGGTGGGGCGCGACGGGCCGGGAGGGCGTGGGGGCGGCAGCGGCGCGGTGGGGCCGAGGGCCGCGCGCGCCGGCGTCGGGGTGTCGTCTCGGGCTGTGGCCGGGGGCGCCGGTTCGGTGGCCCGAGCGGTGGTCTGCGGCGGAATGGCGGGCCGCCGTGGCGGCAGCGGCACGGCAGCCGGCAGGCGCGGCGGCGCCGGCCGGGCCTGGGGCGCGGGGCGGGCCTGGGGCGCGGGGCGGGCCTGGGGCGCGGGGGCTGTCGTGGCCGAGGCCGCGGGCGTGCTCTCCGCGGCCTCGGCCACGGGGCGCAGGCCGGCCCAGGGATCGACCGACTGGGCGTGGGCGCCGAGCGGCAGGGTGAGGCCGGCCAACACCAGCGCGACGCCGGCGGTGGACCGCTTGCGAGCCGCGCTCGTGCCGGCAGTGCGGCAGCGGAAGGCGGTCATAGTGTCGCCGGTCATGGTGTCGCCGGTCATGGTGTCGCCGGTCATGGGGCGGGCGCCCGCAGCAGGATCTCGATGCGCCGGTTTTCCGGGGCATTGGGATCGTCGGCCTTCTTGGGATCGCGGGCCGCCACGCCCTCGATCTTCACCACCCGCTGCTCGTCGAGCCCGCCGCGCACCAGCATGTACAGGGCCATGTGGGCGCGGGCGCTGGACAGCCGCCAGTTGTCATAGGTGTCGGACCGGAACGGACGGGCGTCCGTATGGCCACGGATGGTCACCTCGCCGGGGCGCTGGGCGAGGGTGCGGGCGATCTGCTCCATGGCGCGCACCAGCCGGCCGTCGGGGATCGCCGAACCCACCGGGAACATGGCGAAGTCGATATTGTCGGTGAGGTCGATGATGAGCCCGTCCTGGCCGGCGCGCACCTCCACCTGGGGCGCACGGCCGCCGGGGAAGCTGCTGGCGAGGGCGCTCTTCAATTCCTTCGCCAGCGCCTGGGCGGCCGGATCGCCGGTGGCGGGGGTCGCGCCGGTCGCGCCATTCATCTTGGCGGCGCCGGCGGCTGCGCTGTCGCTCGCCTTCTGCGGGGCCGGGGGGCCGCCGGCGTCGGGCCGCCCGGCGGCGGGCGGGGCGATCTTCGAAGGGCTTGGCCGCGCCACCCGGGCCTGCAGCGCCGCCGACATCTGCCAATAGGTGGGGTCGAACGGATCGCGGTTGACGTCGCCATTGCCGGTGCCGGGCGAGCCGAGGTCGCCGGCGGTGGCGTCGGGGGTGCCGCCCGGCCGCGGGTCGGCATCCCCGGCCAGCTTGTTGAGCACCGCATAGGGGTCCTGGAAGGCGGCGCGCTCCTTGTCGCCCTGCTGGCGATCGTCGCCGGCGCCGGATTTGCGGCCGGTGGTGTTCTTCAGCGACGACATCTTCTCGCCGTCGCTGGAGGTGCCCTTGGCCTGGGTATCCTCGGGGTCGTTGAGGCCGCGCACGTCGGTGATGGAGGAGGCGAGGTCCACCGGATTGAAGTAGTTGGCGATGGCCTTGCGGGTGTCCTTGTCGGTGACGTTGATGAGCCACATGATGAGGAAGAAGGCCATCATCGCCGTCATGAAGTCCGCATGGGCCACCTTCCAGGCGCTGGAATGGTGGTCGTGCTCCTCGTCGTCATGGCGTTTGACGATGATCAGTTCGCCGTGTTCATCCTTCCCCGACACCGGCGCCTCCCTGGTTCTGGGGCCGCGCATTGCCGCCGAGCCGTTCCACCCAGGCGGCCAGCCGGGTCTCGATGATGGTGTCGTCGCAGGTGACCGTCAGGTCCGCCGCACCGGTGGCGCAGAAGCGCACCCCCGCCGGGTCGCCGAGGCTGTGGGCGAGGGCGGTCACCAGGTCCTGCGGCCCGCTGACGGTGAGCAGCGGCGCGGCGTGGCCGGCGCGCAGCATGGCGATGTGCCCTTTCATCTCCTCCAGGGCACGGGCCCGCACGGCGGCGGTCACGAATGGCGTCAGCGCCTTGCCCAGCGCATTGCCGAGCCGCGTTTCCAGGTCGGCGAAGGCGTCGGCGACGGCCGCCGCCAGGCGCTCCGCCTCGCCCTGGCACCAGGCGGCGCGGGCCTCCGCCAATTGCTGGTCGAAGGCCGCCTGCAGCCGCTCGGCGTCTGCGCTGCGCGCTGCCTCGCTGGCGGCCAGGGCGGCGCGGGCCTCGGCCTCGGCCTCGCTGCGGGCCTCGTTTCGCGCCTCGTGGCGGGCGCGCGCCACCGCCTGGCGCAGGTCGTCGCCGCTGAAGCTGGGCAGGGGCGCGCGGGGCGCTTCCGCCGCCGGTCCCTCGCGACGGGGCGGGGCGGCGATGTCACGCGCCTCGCCGTCGGCGGGCAGGGCGACCCCGGACGGGCCGAAATGGGGAAGATGGCGCAGCAGCGTGTGCATGGTCATGCCCGGGCCTCCTGGTGCAGCCATTGCCGCAGGATGGCTGCCGCCTGCTCTTCATCGAACTCGACGATCTGCTCCAGCCGCTTCTGCGGCGAGCGGTTCTTGCGGCTGGTGAGATCCTCGATGAGGTTGAGGGTGTCTTCGTCGCCCTCCGCCGCCGGCGCGGCGGCGGGCGCGCCGGCCGGCTCACCCGGGCCGCCCACCGCCGGGATCTGCGGCGCCGCCAGCATGGCGGCCTCGAGGCGCGCCACATCGGCCTCGATGGCTTCCGGCTCCGGACGGGCGAGAATGGCGCGCACCGCCGGCTTCAGCCCGAACCAGATCAGCAGGCCCGCCACCACCAGGATGGTCAGGGCGTTGATCATGGTGCCGGCCTGGCGCAGCAGCAGCTCGGTCCACGGCAGCGGAGGCACCGGCTCCAGCGCGTGGCCACCATCGGCGAACGGCACCGCCACCACCTTCAGCTTGTCGCCGCGCTCCTTGTCGAAGCCGGCGGCCGAGCCCACCAGCTGCTCCACCTCATAGATCTGCTGCTCCACCGGGATCACCTCGCCACCGGGGCCTGAGGGCGCGGCGAGGCGCTCCTTGTTGACCAGCACGGCAATGGAGAGGCCGCGCACCAGATAGGCGTCGCGCACGGTCTGCACGGTGCGGGTGGAGACCTCGAAATTGGTCAGTTCCTCACGGCGCGAATTGTTCTCGCTGGAATCGGTGCCGTTGTCGGAGCTGCTCTGCTGGGCGGGAATGTTCTGCTGCACCGAGGTGGAGGGTTGCTTGGTGCGGTTCTGGGTCTGGCCCAGCTCCTTCACGACCCGCACCGAGCGTTCCACCTTGGAGGCGGGGTCGAACGTGGTTTCCTGGCTGGTCACCTTGTCGGTGTCGAGCCGGGAGGTGACCGAGACCTCGAAATTGCCCATGCCGAGATAGGGGGTGAGGGTGCGGCGGATCTTCTCCTCGGTCTCCCGATTGACCTGCTGCTGCAGCGCCGCCTTCTTGCCGGTGGCGGCATTGGCGCCGTCGTCGCTGGCGGAGAGCACCGCCCCTTCGGTGTTGAGCACCGTGACATCGTCGAGCTTGAGGCCGGGCACCGCGGCCGCCACCAGGTGGCGGATGGCCTGGGCGGTGGAGGCATCCTCGGCATTCTCGGTGCGGATCACCACCGAGGCGGAGGCCTGCTGCTGGTCGCGGCGGAACGAGGCGCGATCGGGCAGCACGATGTGCACCCGCGCGGCCTTGACGCCCTTCATGGTCTGGATGGTGCGGGCGAGCTCGCCCTCCAGCGCCCGCACCCGCGTCACCTCCTGCATGAAGGAGGTGAGGCCGAAGGCGCGCACGTCGTTGAACAGCTCGTAGCCGGTGTTGGCGCTCTGCGGCAGCCCCTTCACCGCCAGCAGCATGCGGGCCTTGGCGGTGTCGGAATGGGCCACCAGCACGCTGGTGCCGTCGGCGGCCACGTCGAATGGGATGCCGGCATCCTTGAGGGCGCCGCCGATGCGGTTCACATCCTCGCGGGTGAGGTTGGAATAGAGCGGCTCGCGCTCCGGCTGGCCGAGGTAATAGGCGCCAAGGGCGATGGCGCCCACCACCACCAGGGCGATGAGACCGAGCGCGATCAGCCGGCGGGTGCCGAGATCGCGCAGGTTCTTCCACAGGAGTTCGAGCTGGTCCTTGCCGATCATCGGCTGATCTCGTCCGATTGCGCCTCGCCCCGTGGCGCAGTGCGCCGCCGGAGCTGTCGAAGTGAGGATCGGGCACACGGGGCGTTGCGGCCCCGCTCATGTGCCTTGGAGCAATCTCGACGTTCAAACTTGCCTGGGCGTTGCAGCCGCCGCGGCCAGAAAAAAGGCCACGCTCCGGGGGGAGGCGTGGCCAGGGGGCCGGCGCGCGCCGCCGGCTGGCAAGGAGCGCTGCAGGGAAACCCTGCAGGCCGCCCGGGGGAAAGACGCCCGCGCCGGCGACCGGCGCGGGTGGAGGGCGTATGCCCAGCTCAGCGGAACAGGCTCATGACGTTCTGCGACGAGCTGTTGGCGATGGACAGAGACTGCACCGCCAGCTGCTGCTGGGTCTGCAGGGCCTTCAGCTTGGTCGATTCCTCTTCCATGTTGGCGTCGACCAGCGAGCCGATGGAGGAGGTGTTGAGGTCGATCAGGCTCTGGGCGAAGGTCTGCTGAGACCCCAGCCGGGTCGAGGTGGTGCCGAGCGTGGTGGCGCCCTGCTGCAGCTGCTGCATGGTGGCATCCACGATCTTCACATAGGCCTGGATCTTGGCCAGGTCCGCATCGGTGTTGCCGAGGGTCGACACGTCGAAGTCGGAGATGGACTCGGTGCCGGCCGTGGCGGTGCCGCCGATGACGTACTTGGTGTCCATGAAGCCCTTCAGGCTCCCGGCCGTGGTATCCACGGCGACAGTGGCGCCGCCGGTCACGTTGGCCGCCGTGGCCACCGCCGTCACCCCCTTGTCGATGGTGGAGGAGGAGCCGGTGGCGGTGTTGCCGGTGGAGGCATCATAGACGGTGAACGAACCGGTATCGATGGCGGTGGAGCCCACCGTCACCGTGGAGCCGGTGCGCGAGAACGACGACAGGAGGTTCTTGGTGCCGTTGAAGCCAGACGCGCTGGAGTCCACCGAGAGCCAGTTGGAGCCGTTCATCACCGTGTTGTCGGAGGTTGTCTTGATCTCGCTGACGTAGGACGCGATCTCGGTCTGCAGCTTGTTGCGGTCGACGTTGGGCGAGAGCGCGGCGGTGAGGTTGTTCTTGATCTTGGACAGCGAGGAAACCACCGCGTTGACGCCGGTCGACGCCGCATCCACCGAGTTCTTGTCGAGGCTCATGGCATCCTTCACCGCGCCCAGGGCCCCGTTGTCGGAGGTGAGGGTGGTGGCGATGGACCAGTAGGCCGCACCGTCAGCCGCGGAGTTGATCCGCTTGCCGGTGGAGACGTGGGTGTTGGTGGTGTCGAGGTTGGCGTTGATGGTCCGCAGGGTCTGCAGGGCCACCATCGCGGAGTTGTTGGTGATCAGGCTGGTCATGACGAAATGTCCCTCTTGGGTTGCAAGGTCTGAGTGTCAGGGGGACATGCCGGGCTTTCACCGGCATGGCAGGGCGGCATCATGCCTTTGATCGGCCGGCCCGCTCGGGGGTCCGGCACCGGCTCGCGAGAGCCGTTCAACCTGCCATGGGACACACCCTAGCGCGCCGAGCTTGCGCGGGGCTTGCGTCCTTGTCGTCCGGGGGGGCGAAAACAAAAACCCGCGCCGGAGCGCGGGTTTTGCTGCGGGCTTCTGGCGGTTTCAAAAGAACGAGCGGATCAGCCCGCTGACCAGAAGATTCCAGCCATCGATGAGGATGAAGAACAGCACCTTGAACGGCAGGGAAATCACCGCCGGCGGCATCATCATCATGCCCATGGACATCACCAAAGTGGCGACGATCATGTCGATCACCAGGAACGGCAGCACGATGAGAAAGCCGATCTCGAAGCCGCGCCGCAGCTCGGAGATCATGAAGGCGGGAATGAGCACCCGCATGGAGATCTTCTCCTCCGCCTTGGCCGGCGTCGCCGGGGTGGCGGGGGCGGGCTTGTCCTTGCCGCCGCCGGCCTGGCGGGCGGCGAGATCGCTGAACAATTGCAGATCCTTGGCGCGCACCTGGTTCAGCATGAAGTCGCGGAACGGGTCAGCGATCTTCTCCACCGCCTCCTGTTCGCTGATGCGGTTCTCGGTCAGCGGCGCCACGCCGTCCTGCCAGGCGCGTTCGAAGGTGGGGCCCATGACATAGAAGGTCATGAACAGCGACAGGGAGATCAGCACCAGATTGGCCGGGGTGGACTGCAGGCCGAGCCCCGAGCGCAGGAACGAGAAGGCGATGACGAAGCGGGTGAAGCTCGTCACCATGATCAGCAGCCCCGGCGCCACCGACAGCACGGTGAGCAGGGCCACCATCTGGATGACGCGGCCGGCGGCGCTGCCATTGCCTTCGGGCAGCAACTGATCCAGCGAGGGCAGCTGAGGCGCGGTCTCGGCGAGCCCCGGGGCGCTCGAGGCGGCCAGCAGCGCCGCCGCAGCCAGCAGCACCGCCATGGTGTGCCGCGCCGCGCGGGCGGCCGGATGGCGGACCGGCGTCGCCTGGGCGCCGCTCATTGCACCACCAGGGACACGAGCACCAGCTCGGCCACCTTGCCCTCGGAGCGCACGCCGGCGCGGTCATTCAGATCCTCGCGCAGGTGCTGGAGCGCGCTCGGGCCCTCCAGCTGGCTGAGCGAGAGGGTGCGCACATAGGCCATCATGTCCTCGCGGATCTCGGCGGCGGTGACATCGGGATTGGCGAGGGCGCCGTTCTTGAACACCAGGGCCGCTTCGAGGCGCACGAAGGCGGAGCTCGGCGCCGCCAGGTTCACCACCACCGGCTTCAGCTCCTTCAGGGTCATGTCGCCGGCGTAGCGCAGCGGCGGGGGTGGCTCCACCTTCGGCTCGGCGGCGATCTTGGCGCTGACCACCTTCTCGACGGTGCCGGCCAGCTGGTAGCCGAGCCCGCCGCCGAGTCCCGCCGCCAGCAGGGTGAGGATGAGGAGGGCGACGATCAGGCCGCCGCCCTTCTTGGCGCCGCCGGCGTCTTTGCCGGCGTCCTTGGACGGTGAGGGGGGCATGGGTCGCGTCCTCAGAACGGCACGACGAGATCGTAGATGCGCTGGCCCCAGGCCGGCTGCTGCACATCCATCTGCCGGCCACGTCCGCCATAGGAGATGCGGGCTTCGGCGATCTTGTCGTAGGGAATGACATTGCCCGAGGAGATGTCGAGCGGGTTGACGATGCCGGCGATGTTGAGCACCCGCACCTCGTAATTCACCTTGATCTCCTGTGAGCCGCTGATCATCAGATTGCCGTCGGGCAATACTTCCGTGACCACCGCGGCGATGGACAGGCGCAGCTTTTCCGAACGGTCGATGGTGCCCTTGCCCTTGGTCTCGGTGTCGGAGCTGATGTTGAGGTTGCCGGAGGCGGCCCCCGCGTTGGCACCCTTGCCGAGGCCGGAGAGGTCGATCCCGGTGTCGAAGCCCAATTTGCTCTTGGCCTCGCGGGAGCGGTCGGTGGCATTGTCGAACTGGGCCTTGTCGTCGAGGGCAATCGACACGCGCAGCACGTCGCCCACCTTGGCCGCGCGCAGGTCGCGATACATGCTGCCGGAGCGGTTCTGGTCCCAGGTGGAACGGAAGCTGCGCACCGGCGGCTGCTGGAAGGTGGTGGGCACCGGATCTCGACGGGTGTCGAGCCCCGAGCCCACCGGGCTCAGCGAGGGGCCGAGCAGCAGGTTGTCGTGGCTGGTCTGGCAGCCGGCGAGCACCAGCGCCAGCCAGACGGGCAGGGTGGCGCGCTTCATCCCGCCTTGCCTTCCGTGTTGCGGCGGCTGAGGCCCACCATGGTGGAAGTGAGGCGGGCGGCGCGCGCCGGGTCAATCTCGTTCAGGATGGCGCTGGCCACCCGCGGGTTGAGCTTGGACAGCAGCGCCGCCGCCATGTCCTCGTTCATGGCCGACATCTGGGCGGCGGCGGCATCGGGCCGCATCTGCGAGACCACCGCCACCAGCGCCTCGTCCGCCTTTTTCAGGAAGATCTCGCGCCGCTGCAGCCAGTCCTCATATTCCTTGCGCTTGGCTTCCAGCTGCGCCACCCGCGCCTCGATGGCCTTCTCCATGGCGGACAGGGCCTCCTTCTGCCGGGTGAAGCGGGCGTCGGCGGCCGCATCGGCGATGTTGCGGCAGTATTGGGCGGCATTGGTGTCTTGAGCGGCAGCCTGGGCCGTCGCCGGGCTGGCGGCCGCGACCACCGCCTGGGCGTGGGCATCCAGCGGCGCGCCGAGCAGCAGGCCGGCGGCGAGCAGTGGGGCCGCGTGGCGGGCGGTGCGACGCAGCGCGCGGGTAGGGCCTTGAAGCAGGCCGCCGAAGGCGCCTGCGGCGAGGCCGGCCGCAGCGGCCGCAAACAAAGCGGGCAGCGTGAGGCTCATGGGGGACACTCCCTGAAAAATCACCGCCGCCGCGCGGTGCGCTGCGGCGGCGGGCAGGTCGGTTCTAGGGAGGCTGACTTGCGTGGCGCTGTCATCCCCGGCCGGGGCTGGCGCGGGGCTGACGCCTATTGGAACACCAGTTCCGCCTGCAGCGCCCCGGAGGTCTTCACCGCCTGGAGGATGGAGATGATGTCGCTGGGCTTCAGGCCGAACCGGTTGAGGCCGTTCACCAGCGTGTGCAGGTTCGTGCCATGGACGATGCCGATGGGGCCGGAGCTTTCCTGGGCATCGATCTGGGTGCGGGGCACCACCACCGTCTGGCCGTCGGAGAACGGCTCCGGCTGGGACACGATGGGGGTCTCCGTCACCTGAACCGTCAGGTTGCCCTGGGTGACGGCGAAGGTGGACACCTGGACATTGCGGCCGATGACCACGGTTCCGGTGCGCTGGTCCACCACCACCTTCGCCGGCGTGTCCGGTTCCACCCGCAGCTCACCGAGCTCGGCGATGAAGCGGGCGGGATTGGCATTGGCCGGGCGCTGCACTTCCACCGTGCGCAGGTCCAGTTCCCGCGCCAGGCGCTTGCCATAACGCGCCTGGGTATAGGCGTTGATGACGTCGGACATGCTGGTGGCGGTGCGAAAGTCCGGGTTGGTGAGGGCGAGGCGGAACACCCCCAGCTCGGCGAGCTGGCCGGGGATCTGCTTTTCCACCAGGGCGCCGTTGGCGATGCGTCCGGCGGTGGGCACCCCCTGGGTGAGGGTTTCCGCCTGGCCGGTGATGGCGATGCCCGACACCAGCTGGCCCTGGGCGACGGCGTAGACGATGCCGTCGGCGCCGTTCAGCGGGGTGATGAGCAGGGTGCCGCCGCGCAGCGAGGTGGCATCGCCGAGGGAGGCGATGGTGACGTCGATGCGGGAGCCGACGGTGGCGAACGCCGGCAGCACCGCCGTCACCGCCACCGCCGCCACGTTCTTGGCCCGGAGCGAGAGGCCCTGCACATTGATGCCCATGCGGTCCAGCATGGATTGCATGGCCTGTTCGGTGAACGGCGAGTTGCGCAAGGTGTCGCCGGTGCCCTGCAGGCCGATCACCAGCCCGTAGCCCACCAATTGGTTGTCGCGCACCCCCTGCACCGACGAGATGTCCTTGATGCGGGTGAGGGCGGCGGCCGGTGTGATGGCCGCCGATGCGAGGCCGGCAATGAGGCAGAGGCCGAAGGCGAAGCGCAGCAATCGTCTCATGGCATGGGCACCCGCACCGATCCGTCGGCTTCCACCTGGCCGACGATGATCTGGCCGCTGTCCATGTTCTTGAGCCGGATGAAGGCGCCGACCGGACCGGACTCCAACGCCAGCGCATAGCCGGAGATGGCGAGCCCGCCGGCCTTGAGGTGGATCCGCGTCGCCACCCCCTTGGTCACCACGGTGGCATCGGTGATGGCATTGGTGGGCACCGGCTGGCCGGCGGGCAGGGTGCGCCGGGCCACCTTGCCGGCCAAGGCCTCTTCCCGGGCGATGATGCCGCCCCGGTCCACCAGCTCCTGCGGCACCATGCGGCTGCCGAAAGCGGCGCTCGCCAGGCTGTCGCCGGGATAGAGGGTCACTGCCGGCACCGGCACGGGAACCCCCGCCGCCATCGGCGCGGCCGCCGCGGCGGGAGGCGGCGCGGTGTCGGCCGGGGCCGCCCGTTCCGCCTCGGAGCGGGCGGTGAGGGTGGCGATGCTCTGCGCCGCCGCGCCGGCGCCGCCGAGCGGGGCCAGAAACAGGGCCACAAGCAGGGCCGTGAGGCCGGGTGCGCGGGGCATCAGCGGATGCCCTTGGAGACCACGCCGGCCATGTCGTCGGCGGCCTGGATCACCTTCGAATTCATCTCATAGGCGCGCTGTGCGGAGATGAGGGCGGTGATCTCCTTGATGGGATCGACGTTGGAGCCCTCCAGATAGCCCTGGACGATGGAACCGAAGCCCACGTCGCCGGCCACCCCGCTCACCGCCTGGCCGGAGGCCGGCGTTTCCCGGTAGAGGTTGTCGCCCACCGGCTCCAGGCCGGAATCGTTGGCGAAGGTGGCGAGGGACAATTGGCCGAGAAGCTGCGGGCTGTTCTGTCCGGCCACCTGCGCATAGATCTGCCCGGCCTCGTTGATGACGATGCTGGAGGCGTTGCTGGGCAGGGTGAGCGAGGGGTTCACGGTATAGCCGTCGGCGGTCACCAGCTGGCCGGTGGGGCCTTTGTTGAAGCTGCCGGCGCGGGTGTAGAGGGTTTCGCCCGAGGGGCTGGTGATCTGGAACCAGCCGCGTCCGTTGAGGGCGAGGTCGAGGGGGTTGCCGGTCTGCGACAGCGGCCCCTGCAGGTGCAGGTTGCGGATGCCGATGGTGCGCACGCCGAGGCCCACCAGCGCCCCTTCCGGCACCGGCTCGGCCCCGTCCTGATTGGGTACGCCCTGGGCGCGCTCGGCTTGGTAGAGCAGATCGGTGAACTCGGCGCGGGCCCGCTTGAAGCCGGTGGTGTTGATGTTGGCGATATTGTTGGCGATCACTTCCACATTGGTCTGCTGGGCGGACATGCCGGTGGCGGCGATGGCAAGGGCGCGCATGGGTGGTTCCTCCAAGGCCGGTCAGATGGCCATCCGGCTGATTTCCTGATAGGCGGCGACCACCTTGTCGCGCACCGCGATGGCGGTCTGCAGGGTCTGCTCGGCGGACATCACCGCTTCCACCACCTGCTGCACGGACACCCGGCCCTGAATGCCGGAAATGGCCGCCGCCTCACCCGCCTTCACCGAATCCACCGCGGTGGAGGACATGCGGGCGAGCATGGTTGAGAAGTCCGCCAGGCCGCCGGCATTGGCGGCCGCGGCGGGGTCCACCTGAGTTTCGGTGCGGGCGCGGGTGACGCCGGCGGCGGCATGGCTCACCGACGAGAGGGAGAGGGGATCGATCATCACGGCGTCCTCAGCAAGTCGATGGTCATGGCGACCATCGCGCGGGCCTGCTTGATCATCTGCAGATTGGCCTCATAGCCCCGGCCGGCCTCGCGCAGGTCCGCCATTTCGATGAGCGGATTGACGTTGGGCAGCTTCACCAGGCCGTTGGCGTCGGCGGCCGGGTTGCCGGGGTCGTATTCGGTGACGAACGGCGTCTTGTCGGTGCCGGTCGACTTCACTTTCACCTGCGCCACGCCGAGCGTGCGGTCGAGTTCGGAGGCGAACGCGACGGTCTTGCGGGTGTAGGGATCGGCGCCGGGGGTGGCGCCGGTGGAGCGGGCGTTGGCGATGTTCTCCGCCACGATCCGCATGCGCGTGGACTGGGCCGCGATGCCCGAGCTGGCGATGGCGGTGGCCGCCTTCAGGGGATCGATGATCATGTCTTCACGCTCGTCAGAAGCATGCGGTGGAAGGTCCGCATGATGGTGGTGTCGAGGGAGTAGGCCCGGTTGACCTCGTCGGCCTTGAGCATCTCCGCTTCCAGGCTCACCGAATTGCCCGACAATGTGGTGCCCCAGCCGTCCTTTCCGCCCTTGGCGGCGTGGCCCTGGCGGATGGCATCGGCGGCGGGCAGTTCGAGATGGCCGCCGTCGGTGCGGGCCATGGCGAGCCGGGTCTTGTCCAGCACGGCGCTGAAGGGGGCGACGTCCATCGCCTGGTAGCCCGGCGTGTTGGCATTGGCGATGTTGCCGGCGATCGCCGCCTGGCGCAGGGTGGTCCATTGCGCGTGGCGAGATGCCAGACCAAGCAGGTAAAGGGGCTGCATGGCGATCTCCCTGGTGATGTGCGCAGCGTAGCGCGTCAATCTTGCCCGAGGCTGGAGGGCGGCGCCGGCTCAGTGGGGCGGCAGGCGGGCGGCCTCCAGGGCGCCGGCGAGCCGGCTGAGGCAGTCGTCATAGCCCTCATAGGCCTCGGTGAAGACGATGCTGGCGATCTCGATGCCCGCCGCCGTCTCGTCGAACACCATGCGGAAATAGACCCGCAGGTCCGTATGGTGCAGCTCCAGCGCGATGCTCACGGTGGGCGGGTGGCCCCAATCGGAGAAGGTGGAGGCGTGCCCGGCATAGGTGAGGGTGCCCGGCCGCAGCGAGCGCTCGGCGGAGGACACCACGAGATCCTCGATGATGGAGCGCTTGCCGGCGTTGATATAGGCGATCAGCAGCCCGGCATTGGTGAAGAACAGCTCCACCACCACCTCCCGCAGGGCGGTGGCGAGCAGGCGCTCGAACGCCATGCTCTCGAGGGCCGGGCGGGTCGACAGGTCGAGGATATGGTAATGGTCATGGGGTGCCATGGGCGCGCTTCGTGTAGATGTAGTGAAGGATCTGGGCGACCGGGCGATAGAATTCGCGCGGAATCCATTGGTCGACATGCACCGCGTCGTACATGGCGCGGGCGAGCGGACGGTCTTCGACCACCGGCACCTTGTGCTGCTCGGCGATCTCGCGGATCTTGAGGGCGACGAGGTCGGTGCCCTTGGCCACCACCAGGGGGGCGCCACCCAGCTCGCGGTCGTATTTGATGGCGATGGCGTAGTGGGTGGGATTGGCGATCACCACCGAGGCCTGCGGCACCGCCGCCATCATCCGCTGCCGGGCGCGCTCGCGGGCGACGGCGCGAATGCGCGCCTTCACCATCGGGTCGCCTTCGGACTGCTTGAACTCGTCCTTCAGCTCCTGCTTGGTCATGCGCAGCTCGGATTTCCAGTTCATGCGCGACCACACGAGGTCGGCCCCCACCAGGGCGATGGTGCCTACGCACACCGCCGACACCAGGCGGATGGCCAGGGTGAGGACAGTGGACGGCAGGGTCAGCGGATCGGAGAACATGGCATCCACCAGCTGGCGCTGCTGGCTGTAGAGCACCAGCGCGGCAATGACGCCGATGGCGGTGAGCTTGAACAGGGCCTTGCCGAATTCGATCCGCCCCTGGGTTCCCAGCAGCCGCTTCAGGCCGGCGGCGGGGGAAATGCGGTTCCATTTCGGGCTGATGCGGTCGAGCACCAGGGCCGGCACGTTCTGGAACGCAGCCGCCACCAGCCCGGCCAGCGCCAGCACCAGCACGATGGGGGTGAGGAAGCGCCCGCCGGCCATCATCACCTGCCACAGCAGGCCCACCGCATCGCTGCCGCGCTCCAGCCGGAAGCCGCCGGGGTCGTCCAGCAGCCGGGCGAGGTCGTCGGTCAGCAGCCGCACGGGGCCGCTGATGAAGAAGGCCAGCGCCGCCAAAACGCCCAGCAGCGAGGCGAACAGGGTGGCCTCCCGCGAGAACGGCACATTGCCCTTCTCGATGGCGTCGGCGATCTTCTTCTCGCTCGCCTCTTCGGTCTTGCTGTCCTTGTCGTGATCGTCAGACATGGACGCCTGCCGGGCGCCGGCGCGCCACCGCCTCAGCGCACATAGGCATCCTCCTCGGCGCCGCTGTTGAGCTCGATCTCGCCGCGGCCGGCCATGTCGAGGGCGAGATCGGTGACGGTGCGTCGCGCCTCCGCCACGTCGCGGGCGGGCGCCGGATCGGAATTGGACATCTCCTGCTCCACCATGCGCCGCACGCGGGCGCCCAGGGACTGCAGGATGATCTCGCGGAACTCCGGCTCGGTGCCCTTCAGCGCCAGCACCAGCTTGTCGTTGGGCACCTGGTCGAACAGCGCGGTGCGGGCGCGCGGGGTGAGCTTGATGATGTCGTCGAAGGTGAACAGCAGGCCCTTCAGGATCTCGGCGGACTTGGGTCGGGTGGCGGCAAGGCTCGTCAACACCGTTTCCATGTCATCGCGTTCCATCTTGTTGATGATGTCGGCCATGCGGGCGTGGGGATCGGCGCCGGCATTGCGCGAGAAGTTCATCATGAAGTCCTCGTGCACCGTGCGTTCGATCACCTGCATGGTGGCGTCGACGATGGGCTTGAAGGTGAGCATGCGGCGCAGGATGCCGTTGCGCCGCTCCTCGGGAATGAAGCTCAGCACCTTGGCGGCGCAGGCGGGGCGCACCTTCGAGAGCATCAGGGCCGCGGTCTGCGGATGCTCCTTCGCCACATAGGCGGCGAGCAGGCTTTCCGAGACGGTGGAGATGCGGTCCCAGATGGAGTGGTTGGCCGCGCCCAGCAGCTCGTTCATGATCTCGGTGATCTGCTCCGGCGGCAGCACGCCGGTGAGCAGGCGCTCCACGTCCGCTGCGGTTCCGACCAGGTTGGCGCCGGAGACGAAATGGTTCGCGAAATCCTCGATGATGCCTTCGATCTGGGTGGAGGAGACCGGCTTGAGCTCGGCGATGGAGCGGGTGACGAGCTTGATTTCTTCCGCATCGAAATGCTTGAGGATGCGGTTGGCCACGGGCGCGCCCATGGTCATCAGCAGCGCCGCCACCTTGTCGCTGCCGTGCAGGGGACGCGATTTGCTGGTGCTCGTCATCGCCATGGCGGCCTCGCTCAGCCCAGCTCGTTGCCGCCCGGCCCGACGATCTCCGTGAGAGAGACGCCGAAGCGGGAGTTGTCATCCTCCACCACCATCACTTCGCCGCGGGCGATGACGCGGCCGTTGACCACCACGTCCACCGGCTCGCCGACCCGGTGGTCCAGGGGCACCACGGCGCCGCGGCCGAGCTTCAGCAGGCTGGAGACGGGCATGGAGGCGGAGCCGAGCACCACCTGCAGCAGCACCGGGATGCGCTTGACGCTTTCCAGCCCGCGGCCGGCGCCCAGCGTCTCGGTGGGCTCGCTGGCGGTGGGGGTGAGCAGCGCCTCGTCAAGGGCGGCCTTGGCTGAGGGGCTGGCGCCCTGCGAGGTGGCGGCCTGCGAGGTGGCGCCCTGGGGAGCGGCGTCGCGGAGATCGGTCTCGGTCATGGTGGGTTCCTGATGAACTGTTGCGGCCGGTCACAGGCTGTGGGCGCGGGTGCGAGCATCGAGCTCGGCGATGACGCCGTGCGCATCGTCGATGCGGCCGGCGAGCAGGGTCAGCACCTCGCGCCCGTCACTGGAGAAGGTGACGAGGGAATCGCGGGCCGCCAGCAGCGCCAGCGAGGCTTCGTCCAGCGCCCGCTCGTAATCGAGGTTGAGCCGGTCGAGCCGCGTCAGCCGCCGATGCAGCATCACGGTGCAGGTGGTGGTGGTGAGGAGAGCTGCCAGCAGCAGCATGTCAGCGGGGGAGAACATCGTCGACAAAGTCCTGGCTGGGGTTGATCTGTTCATCGAGGCGCACGACATAGGCGCCGTCGGCCTGGCCGAGCTGGCACCAGTACAAAGGCTGGTCGGCGCTCTCGAGCTTGACCTTGGTGGACGGGCTGGCGTTGAGGTGGATGACCTGCCCCACCTTCAGCGCCGCCACATCGCCCAGCTCCACCTCGCGCTCCTCCAGGATGGCGCGGACCTTGACGGAGGTGCGGTTCACCTCGTCGCGGATCTTCTGCGCCCACTTGGGGTCGCGGCTGGAGGATTCCGCATTGGCGGTGTGCGAGAGCACCCGCCGCAGCGGGGTGAGGGCCTGCTGGGGAATGAGGACGAACATCTCGCCGCCGCGGTTGAGCGCCTGCAGCAGGAATTTGGCGATCACCGCCAGGTTGTTGCGCCGGCCGATAACGGCGAAGTCCATGCGCGTTTCCTGCCGCTCGAACTGGAACGAGGTGTCGCTCACCAGCGCGAACGAGGCTTTCAGCGCCTTCGCCATCTGCTCGAACAGCAATTGGGCCACCCGGGCCTCGATGTTGGAGAAGGAGCGTTCATCCTCCACCGGCGGCTCGGAGCCGTCGGCACCGAACAGCGCCTCCACCATGGTGAAGATGAAGTCGCGGTCGAAGCCGACGATCAGCTGGCTGTCCCAGGACGGGGCCTGGAAGATGCCGGCGATGGCCATGCCCTCATAGGTTTCCAGCACGTCGCCGATGCGCCCGCTTTCGACGCTGCACAGGGAATAATAGGCCTGGGAGGCCGCGAACTGGCGCAGGCCGTCGGCGCAATGGGTCGCCATCCGGTCGAACACCACGTGCAGCATGGGCAGCCGGTCCAGGGAGAGGCCGGCCGCGTCCAGCAGCATGTCGCGGATGTCCTGGTGCTTGTGGCTCGACATGGTTCAGGCCGCCTGCTGCTGGACCGCGCCGCTGGACGAGGGCGCCGCCTGGATGGATTCGCTTTCCACTTCATCAATGCTCGGCCGCTCGCCGGCGGAGATGGTCTTGCGGCCGTGCTCCAGGGCGATGGGCGGCAGCGCGCCGTTCATGAAGGCGATGAGCGCCTGCTTGGTGATGATGAACGGCTGGCACTGCTTCTCGCGCGTCGCCTTGATCTTGGCCGACAGCGGCGTGAGGATCGCGTAGGACGAATAGATGCCCACGAAGGTGCCGATGAGCGCCGAGCCGATGTAGTGGCCCAGAATCTCCGGCGACTGGTCGATGGCGCCCATGGCCTTGACGATGCCCAGCACCGCCGCGCAGATGCCCAGCGCCGGCAGCGCCTCCGCCACCGTGGAAATGGCGCCGGCGGGCTTGGTCTTGTGCTTCTTGATGGTGGAGATCTCCTGTTCCATCAAGGCTTCGATCTCATGGGACTTGGCGTTACCGATGAGAATCAGGCGTGCATAATCGCAGATGTACTGGGTAAGCTCCTTGTCCTTCAGGATGCTGGGGAAGTGTCCGAACATCGGCGAATTCTGCGGATCGTCGATATGGGCTTCCACTTCATTGCGCGGCTTCTGGCGCATGTCGCGCATCAGCGCATAGAGAAGACTGAGAAGAGCCAGGAAATCCTTGCGCTTGGGCGAGACGCCCATGGCGGCATGCATGATGCCCGATCCCGTATCCTTGATGACCGAGATGGGGTTGGCGATGATGAACGTGCTGAGCGCGATGCCGCCGATGATGAGATATTCAAACGGCTGCCACACCACCTCCGGATGGCCGCCCATGGCCATGAAGCCGCCGAAGGTGGCGCCGAGGCCGAGTATGATGCCGATGATGACTGCCAAGACACCGTCCCCCTGACGTATCCGTGCCGCGCTCCTGACGCGGCGTTGCCCCAAGCAGTACGAGCGCAGGATTGCGCGAGGCTGCCATGGGCGATGTGCGGGGGCCGGGGGCGGTAGTTCGTGGCGGGGCAGGTTCGCGCAAGCCATCGCGCCTAGCTGTTCGGCGAGGAGGGTTGGACCCGCGTCCGACCCCGAATCCGATCCCGCGTCCTTCCTTGGCCGTTGCGGCTCCGCCCGCGCATGGAGGCTGCCGTGTCCTCGACCGTCTATGTGTCCCTGTCCGCGCAGATGGCGGCCGACAAGCGGCTCGCCACCATCGCCAACAATATCGCCAACCTGGGCACCCCCGGCTTTCGCGCGGAGGCGGTGCGGTTCGAGAGCGTCATGTCCGAGGCCGGCGGCGATAGCGTCGCTTATGTGTCGAAGGGCGAAACCTTCACCTCCCTCAAGGCCGGTTCGGTGACGCCCACCGGCAATCCCCTCGACATGGCGGTGGAGGGGGACGGCTGGTTCGCGGTGCGCACGGCCCAGGGCACCGGCTACACCCGTGACGGTCGGCTGAAGATGAGCCCGGAGGGCGAGCTGCGCACCATGGGCGGCGCGCCGATCCTTGATGCCGGTGGTGCGCCGGTGATGATCGACCCTACCGGCGGCGAGGTGCGCATCGGCGCCGATGGCGCGGTGTTCCAGGGCCGCAAGGCGGTGGCCCGGGTGGGGCTGTTCCTGCTGCCGCCGGGCGCCACCCTCACCCGCCACGACGGCGCGACGGTGATTGCCGACCAGCCCGGCACCCTGGTGCAGGACTTCACCCGCAACATGGTGCGCCAGGGCTATGTGGAAGGCGCCAATGTGGATCCGGTGCAGGAGATGACCCGCCTCATCACCCTGCAGCGGGCGTTCGAGGAGGCGGCCTCGGCGGTGTCGCAGAGCGAGGACGCCACGTCGAGCGTCATCCGCCAGCTCGGCCCCAGCTGAGCCGCGCGCCGGGAGGCTTGTGATGAACGCATTGGAACGCCTGGGCGCGGCGGTGGAAGCGGGGTTGGAGGCGTGCCCTCCGGTCCGGGTGGGGGGCGTGGTGCGGCAGGTGGCCCCCACCCATTTCGAGATCGCCGGCCTCTCCAGCCTGCTGAAGCTGGGCGAGCGCGTGGGCCTGGAGGGCGCGGGCGGCACCCGTTTCGGCGAGGTGGTGCGCATCGACGGCGCGGGCGCGGTGGTCAAGCCTTTCGATACGTCCACCGATATCGGCATCGGCGCCCGGGCCTACCGGCTCGGTCCGCTGGCGCTCAGCCCCTGCGCCGGCTGGCGCGGCCGGGTGGTCAATGCCCTCGGCCAGCCGCTGGACGGGCACGGGCCGCTGCCGAAGGGCGAGCGGGCCATGCCGCTCGATCGCGAGCCGCCGCCCGCCATGGCACGGGGGCGGGTGCACCGCCCCCTGCGTACTGGCGTGCGGGTGGTGGATCTGTTCACGCCGCTCTGCGAAGGCCAGCGCATGGGCATCTTCGCCGGTTCGGGCGTCGGCAAGTCGACCCTGCTGTCGCTGCTCGCCCGCTGCACCGGCTTCGATACGGTGGTGGTGGCGCTGGTGGGTGAGCGCGGCCGCGAGGTGCGCGAATTTCTGGAAGGGCCGCTGGCCGCCAATCGCGACCGCGCCGTGGTGGTGGTCTCCACCTCCGACGAAAGCCCGATGATGCGCCGCATGGCGCCCCAGGCGGCGCTGGCCATCGCCGAGCATTTCCGCGATGCCGGCGAGAGCGTGCTGCTGATCGTCGATTCCGTCACCCGCTATGCCCATGCCGCCCGCGACGTGGCGCTGGCGGCGGGGGAGCCGGCGGTGGCGCGGGGCTATGCCCCCAGCGTGTTTTCCACCCTGCCCAAGCTGCTCGAGCGGGCCGGACCGGGCACAGAGGGCACCGGCGCCATCACCGGCATCTTCTCGGTGCTGGTGGATGGCGACGACCACAACGACCCGGTGGCCGATGCCATCCGCGGCACGCTGGATGGCCACATCGTGCTCGATCGCGGCATCGCCGACCAGGGCCGGTTTCCGGCGGTCAATGTGCTGGGCTCCGTGTCCCGCCTGGCCGGCGAGGTGTGGAGCCCGGCGGAGCGGGACCTGGTGCGGCGGCTGAAGGCGATGGTGGCGCGCTTCGAGGATACCCGCGACCTGCGGCTGATGGGCGGCTACCAGGCCGGGGCCGATGCCGATCTCGACCAGGCGGTGGCGGCGGTGCCGCGCATCTACGAGGCGCTGTGCCAGACCCCCGACATGGCGCCGAGCACCGATGCGTTTTCCGAGCTGGCGGCCGCCCTGCGACCCTAGGGGCAGCCTCGCACAAGCCATCGCGCGCCAGATGAACGGTGAAGAAAATCCAAATATCCGCCGCGTGAGCGGTTCTCTGATTTGAGGAACGGGACCGATGAGCCTTTATGGAATGCTCAACACCAGCGTATCGGGCATGAACGCGCAGTCGAACCTGCTCGGGACCGTCTCCGATAACATCGCCAATTCCGGTACGGCGGGATACAAGGCGGCGGATACCGAGTTCACCTCGCTGCTGCTGCAGTCTGGAGAGACGAGCGGGGCGGAATACCAGCCCGGCGCCATCAACACCAAGGTGCGCTATGCGATCTCCCAGCAGGGCGCGCTGAACTACACTTCCTCGCCCACGGATCTTGCGGTGCAGGGCAACGGCTTCTTCGTGGTGAACGACACCGCCGGTCAAGCGCTGCTGACCCGCGCCGGCGGCTTCCATGTGGATGCCACATCCGGCAACCTCGTGAATGCCGGCGGCTACACGCTGATGGGCTATGACGTGCGCGACGGCGCCGCCGATCCGGTGCTGAACGGCACCGCCGGCCTGGTGCCGGTCAATCTCGGCAGCACCACGCTGGCGGCCAGCCCCTCCACCACCGGCACCTTCGCCGCCAACCTGCCGGCGGCGGCCGACGTCATCACCGGCGCCACCGCAGGCAGCAATGGGGCGGGCGCCACCTTCAGCGAGAAATCGTCCCTCGTCACCTATGACAATCTGGGCGGCCAGGTCACCCTCGACATCTATCTGAGCAAGACGGCGCAGAGCCCGGCCCAGTGGGAAATGGCGGTGTACAACCGCGCCGATGCCCCCGCCAGCGGCGGCTTCCCCTACGCCTCCGGCTCACTCGCCACCCAGACCCTCAGCTTCGATGCCAGCGGGCGGCTGTCGTCCAGCGGCACCGTGGACATTCCTGTCCCCAATGGGTCCACGCTCGCCCTCGACATCTCAGGCATGTCGCAGCTCGCCACCGGCTACACGCCGCTGACGGCCACCGTGAACGGCAATGCGCCGGTGTCGGCCTCCGACGTCTCGGTGGGGGCGGATGGCACCGTCTATGCGGTGGACCAGACCGGCCAGCGGGTGCAGCTGTTCAAGCTGCCGCTCGCCTATGTGGCGAGCCCGGACGAGCTCGCTCCCGTCACCGGCAATGCGTTCTCCATCTCCGAGAAGTCCGGCAACCTGCAGGTGGGCTTCGCCGGTGAGGGGGGCCTTGGCGCGGTGGTTTCCGGCGCCACCGAGCAATCCAACGTGGACATGGCCGCGGAGCTGACCCGCATGATCGTCGCCCAGCGCGACTACACGGCCAATTCCAAGGTGTTCCAGACCGGCGCCGAGCTGCTCGACGTGCTCATGAACCTGAAGCGCTGAGCGCTTCGCCCTGACGTTCCCGGGAAGGATCGGCCATGTCCCTGTCGCTCGCCTTCAACACCGCGCAGTCGGCGCTCGCCACCACGGCGACGCAGCTGCAGGTGTCGAGCCGCAACGTGGCGGCGGCGAACGATCCTTCCGCCGCCCGCAAGATCGCGGTGACGACCACCACACCCGATGGCTCCACGCGGGTGGTCTCCATCACCCGGGCGGCGGGCGGACAGCTGTTCGTGCGCATGCTCGCCGCCACCGCCGGCACGGCGGCCCAGCAGGCGGTGGATGAGGGGCTGACCACCCTGAGGAGCACGGTGGACGACAGCAACACCCCCACCTCGCCCGCCGCCCGCATTGGTGTGCTCGCCGATGCCCTGTCGCAGGCGGCCAACACGCCCGATGATCCCACCCTCGCGCGCCAGGTGGTGACCGGCGCGCAGGACCTCGCCGGCGCGCTCAACAGCGCCACCGCCACGGTGCAGCAGGCCCGCGGCGCCGCCGACAGCGCCATCGCCAGCTCGGTCACCCAGATCAATGATCTGCTGCGGCAGTTCCAGGTGGAGAATGCAGCGGTGGTGCGCGGGGTGTCGGCGGGCGCGGACATAACCGACACCCTCGATCGCCGCGATGCCATCCTCTCGCAATTGTCGCAGGAGATCGGCATCTCGACCGTCACCCGCGCCAACAACGACATCATGATCTACACCGATAGCGGCGCGACCCTGTTCGAGACCACGCCGCGCGCGGTGACCTTCCAGCCCACGCCGGTGATGGATGCCACCACGAGGGGGGGCGGCGTGTATGTGGACGGGGTGGCTGTGGCCGGTCCCGGCGCCACCATGCCGGTGCAGTCGGGGCGCATCGCCGGCCTGACCCAGCTGCGCGACCAGATTGCGCCCAGCTATCAGACCCAGCTGGACGAGATGGCGCGGGGCCTCATCACGGCCTTCGCGGAAGCCGACCAGAGCGGCGCCGGCGGCCCGGCCCTGGCGGGCCTGTTCACCGGCTCCGACGCCGCCGTGCCCGACGGGCTGACATCGGGCCTCGCCGGTCGGCTGCGTGTCAACGCCGCCCTCGATCCGGCCCAGGGGGGCGACCCCATGCGGCTGCGCGATGGTGGCATCAATGGCGCGGCCTATCTCTACAACACCAGCGGCGCCGCCAGCTTTTCCGGCCGGCTGGCGGAGCTTGGCACCGCCCTCGCGGCCCAGCAGAGCTTCGATGGGGCGAGCGGCCTGCCGGCCGCCGCCAGCCTCGACCAGCTCGCCACCGCCTCGGTCAGCTGGCTGGAGGGCGCGCGCAAGGCGAGCGCCGTGCGGCTCGACAGCGAACAGGCGGTGCTCACCAAGGCCACCACGGCCCTGTCGGCCGGTGCCGGGGTCAATCTCGACCAGGAATATGCCGCCCAGCTGGAGCTCGAACGCAGCTACCAGGCCTCCTCCAAGCTGATCGGCGTTGTCGGCCAGCTTTATGATTCCCTTTTCGCGGCAATCGGATAACGGCGATGATGAGCAATTCCATCTCCACCCTCGCCTGGACCAGCCCCGCCCGCTCGGCGTTGCCGCGCCTGCAGGCGGACATCTCCAGGGCCTCCGTGGAGCTGTCCACCGGCACCAAGGCCGACATCGGCCTTGCCCTCGGTGCAGGCGTGGGCGAGAGCCTGGGTCTCAGCGTGGCCCGCGCGCGCATCGACGCGCAAATTCAGAGCAATGCCTTCGCCACCGGTATCCTCGGCCGGGCGCAGACCGTGCTTGGCCAGATCTCCGATCAGGCCAACGGCTTCCTGAAGGACCTGTTGGCCGGGCAGTCGGGCAACGCCAACGGCGCCATTCTCGCGGCCCAGGGCCGTGCCGCGCTGGCCACCTTCACCGCCAGCCTCAACACGTCCGACGGCCAGCGCTACCTGTTCGGCGGCATCAACAGCGCCCGCACGCCCATGGCCGATTATGCCGCTGGCCCCAAGGCGGCGGTGGATGCCGCCTTTGCCACCGCCTTCGGGCTCGATCCGGCCGACCCGCAGGGCGATCCCAGGGTGGGCTCCATCGCGGCCGACGACATGGCGCGCTTCCTCGACACCACTTTTGCGGATCTGTTCGCCGATCCGGCGTGGGGCGACAGCTGGTCCGCGGCCTCGAGCCAGCCGCTGACCGCGGGCATCAGCCAGGATAGCCGGGTGCGGATTTCCGCCAGCGCCAACGCGGCGCCGCTGCGGCAGCTGGCCATGGCCTTCACCATGGTCGGTGAGCTCGGCACCGCCAGCCTGTCCGACGCCGCCCGCAAGGTGGTGATGGAGAAGGCCACCACGGTGCTGGGCGAAGCGGTGAGCGGGGTGACGGCGCTGGGCGCCGACCTCGGCGTCTCCCAGCAGCGGGTCACCGCCGCCAACGCGGCCCTGTCCCAGGCGGCGAGCCTCACCGACCGCCGCTTCAACACCCTGGTGGGGGTGGACCCCGCCGAAGCGAAGACCCGGCTCGATACGCTGACCACGCAGCTGCAGATGTCCTACGCCACCACGGCCAGGATCATGCAGCTGTCCATCATGAACTATGTGTGAGCACGAGGACGCCATGTACAAGTTCGCCTATGCGGAGATCCTCGACGAATCCGCGACCCTGAGCCGCGAACGCGAGCGCCTGGCGCTCGACCACGCGGTGGACCTGCTGGAGCGGGCCACCGGCGCCGCCGCGCCGGAGCGGCAGGCGGCGCTCCTCACGCTGCAGAAGCTGTGGAGCTTCTTCATCGCCGATCTGGCCGATGGCCATAATGAGCTGCCGCAGGCGCTCAAGGCCGATCTCGCCTCCCTGGGCCTGTGGGTGATCCAGGAGGCGGATCGCGCCCTCAACGAACAGGCCCACCCGCTGCGGGGGCTGATCGACGTCAACCGCGCCATTCGGGATGGGCTGAAATGAGCAAGACCATGCGCCTTTCGCTGCGTGCCGGGGAGAAGATCTATCTCAACGGCGCGGTGCTGCGGGCCGATCGCAAGGTGACGCTGGAGATCCTCAACGACGCGACCTTTCTTCTGGAAGGCCACGTGATGCAGGTGGAGGAGACGGCGACGCCGCTGCGCCAGCTCTATTACATCATCCAGTCCATGTTGATGGACCCGGCCCACGCGGCGGATGCCCGCGCGCTGTGCTTCCGGCATCTCGCAGGCCTGTTTCAGGCCTTCTCCAATGCCTCCATGCTGATGAGCCTGGACGAGGTCGGGCGGCTGGTGACCGAGGAGCGCTGCTACGACGCCTTGCGCGCCCTGCGCGGGCTGTTCCCCCTGGAAGACGCCATCATGGGTCGCACCGGCTCGGTGCCCCCCAAGGCCGCCTAAAGGGCGGCCGGAGGGGCTGCACCTCGCTCATGACAACGCCCTGAGCGGGCCGCCGTGTTGATCATCGCCCGGCCCAAGGCCGGGCGCTTTGTTGTGTCGTTGAGGGTCCGCGCGTGTCCGCGCCCCGCTCCATGTCCCCTCTGCGCCCCTCCCTGCCCACTTGCACGACGGCCTCACGCAACCTTCGCCGGGCACAAGGGGGCAACGGAGGATTTTCCGATGACCCAGATCTCCAGCACTATGCCCGCGTCGGGGCTGACATCCAGCGCGTCGACGGCGGCCACCACGTCCACCGGCGCGCCGTCCAGCGTGGACTATCGCGCGTTCCTGCAGCTCCTGGTGGCCCAGCTGCAGAACCAGGATCCCACCTCGCCGATGGATTCCACCGCCTACATGTCGCAGCTCGCCTCCTTTTCCCAGGTGGAGCAGAGCGTGGCCAGCAACGCCAAGCTGGACTCGCTTCTGGCCGCCAGCGCCCTGCAGACCGCCGACCTCGCCCTGGGCCGCACGGTGACGTCGGCCGATGGCAGTGTCAGCGGCACGGTGGCGTCGGTGCAGATCACCTCGTCCGGGCCGGTGGCGACGCTCGCCAACGGGCAGAGCGTGGCGCTCGGCGCCGGCGTGACCCTGAGCTGAGCCATGAACGAGGCCGATGCGCTCGACCTCACCCACGCCGCCATTTCCACCGTGCTGGTGGCAGCCGGGCCGGCGGTGGCTGCGGCCATGCTGGTGGGCATCCTCATCGCCCTGTTCCAGGCGCTGACCCAGATCCAGGAAGTTACGCTCACCTTCATCCCGAAGATCATCGCGGTGCTGGTGGTGTCGGCCCTCACCGGCTCGTTCATGGGGGCCCAGATCATGGCCTTCACGGAGGAGCTGTACGGCCACATCGCCAACGGCTTCTGAGGGCCCCGCGATGTGCTGCGCCACGCCCGAACGAGGGAATCTGACCGATGGCCGATCTGTCCCTGATCGATGAACCGGGCGTCCGCTCGCGGCGCGACATCGGCTTCGCCATGGGCATCGTGGCGATCCTCGCGGTTCTGTTCCTGCCCATTCCGCCGGTGCTGATCGACATCGGCCTTGCTCTGTCCATCGCCCTGTCGGTGCTGATCCTGATGGTGGCGCTGTGGATCCAGAAACCGCTGGAATTCTCCGCCTTTCCCACCGTGCTGCTGATCGCCACCCTGCTGCGGCTCGGCCTCGGGGTAGCCACCACCCGCCTCATCCTCTCCCACGGGGGGGATGGGGTGCATGCCGCCGGGCGCATCATCAACGGCTTCTCCCAACTGGTGATGAGCGGCGACTTCGTCATCGGCATCGTGGTGTTCCTGATCCTGGTGACGGTGAACTTCCTGGTCATCACCAAGGGCGCCACCCGCATCGCCGAGGTGGGGGCGCGCTTCACCCTGGACGCTATCCCCGGCAAGCAGATGGCCATCGACGCCGATCTCAACGGCGGCCTCATCGACGACAAGGAGGCGCAGCGCCGTCGCAGCGAGCTGGAGGAGGAAAGCTCCTTCTTCGGCTCCATGGACGGCGCCTCCAAATTCGTGCGCGGCGAGGCGGTGGCGAGCCTCATCACCATCGCGGTCAACATTTTTGGCGGCATCATCATCGGCGTCACCCGCCATGGCATGCCCATCGGCGATGCGGCGGACATCTTCACCCGCCTGTCGGTGGGCGATGGCCTGGTGTCGCAGATCCCGGCCCTCATCGTGTCGCTGTCCGCCGGCCTCCTGGTCTCCAAGGGCGGCACCCGGGGGCGGGCGGAAAAGGCGGTGCTGGGCCAGCTTGGGGCCTATCCGCGCGCCCTGTTCGTGGCCGCCGGCCTCATGTTCGCTTTGGCACTGGTGCCGGGCCTGCCGCTGCTGCCGTTCGCGCTGCTGGGCGGGATCATGACCTTCGTCGGTTATTCCATTCCCCGGCAGCTCGCCAGGCAGCGCGCCGAGGAAGAGGCCAAGGCCGTGGCGCAGAAGCAGGAGGCCGAGCGCGAGGCGCGCGAATCCGTCAAGGAAAGCCTGCGCACGGCGGAAATCGAGGTGTGCGTGGGCAAGCAGCTGGCGGGGCAGGTGCTGCGCGCGCCCACCGAGCTCAACCATCGCATCGGCAAGATGCGGCGCAAGTTCGCCATGCGCTATGGCTTCGTGGTGCCGGACATCCGCATGACGGAGAGCCTCGGCGTGCCGGCCAAGGGCTATCAGCTCAAGATCCACGGCACGGTGGTGAGCGTCCAGGAGCTGCGCATCGGCGAATTGCTGGTGGTGGTGGGCGATGGGCCGGCGCCGGACGTGCCCGGCGACGAGGTGCGCGAGCCGGCCTTCGGCATGAAGGCCATGTGGGTGGCGGAGGCCTATGCGGGCGAGGTGAAGCGCGAGGGCTTCGCGCCGGTGGACAATCTCACGGTGATCCTCACCCATGTCAGCGAGGTGATCGCCAACAACCTGCCGCAGCTTCTTTCCTACAAGGACATGCGCGGCCTGCTCGACCGGCTCGATCCGGAATACAAGCGCCTGATCGAGGACATCTGCCCGGCGCAGATCTCCTTCTCCGGCCTGCAGGCGGTGCTCAAGCTGCTGTTGTCGGAGCGGGTGTCCATCCGCAATCTCAACCTCATCCTGGAAGCCATCGCCGAGATCGTGCCCCACGCCCGCCGGTCCGAGCAGGTGGCCGAGCATGTGCGCATGCGCATGGCCCAGCAGATCTGCGGCGATCTCGCCGAGGGCGGGGTGCTCAACGTGCTGCGGCTGGGGTCCAAATGGGACCTGGCCTTCCACCAGGCGCTCAAGCGCGACGCCAAGGGCGAGGTGATCGAGTTCGACATCGACCCGCGCCTGGTGGAGCAGTTCGGCGCCGAGGCCGCCACCGCGGTGCGCGAGCGCATGCGCGCCGGCACGGCCTTCGTGCTGGTGACGGCGCCGGATGCCCGCCCCTATGTGCGCATGATCGTGGAGCGCATGTTCCCCTCGCTGCCGGTGCTCTCCCATGTGGAGATCGCCCGCGGTGTGGAGATCAAATCCCTGGGGGCGATCGCGTGAGCCCGCTCACCGGCACCGTCATCCTCACCTGCTTCCTGGTGTTCTGCCGGATCGGCGGGTGTCTGATGCTGATGCCGGGGGTGGGCGGGCGCAACCTGCCGCCGCAGGTCCGCCTGTTTCTCGGTCTCGCGGTGGCCCTGGCCTTCGTGCCGGCCACCTATGGGCTGGTGGCGCCGCAGGTGGAGGGGGCAAGCCCGGCACGGCTGCTGGTGATGATCGCCGGCGAGGTCGGCACCGGGGCGCTGATCGGCCTTTTGGCGCGGATCTACATCCTGGCGCTGGAGACCCTGGCGAGCTTCATGGCCCAGGCGGTGGGCCTGGCCGCCATGCCGGGCCTTTCGGTGGAGGACAACGCGCCGCTGCCCACCCTCGCCACCCTGTTCACCTTCGCCGCCGTGGCGCTCATCTTCATGGCGGACCAGCATCTCGAGCTGGTGCGCGGCCTGTTCGACAGCTATCGCCGGGTGCCGCCCGGGGCGCTGTTTGGCGCGCGGCCGGCGCTGGTGGATCTGGTGGACCAGCTCACCGCCGCCTTCCTGCTCGCGCTGCGCATCGCCAGCCCCTTCATCCTCTATTCGATCCTGGTCAATTTCGCGGTGGGGCTCATCAACAAGTTCACGCCGCAGATCCCGGTGTTCTTCATCGCCGGGCCGTTCGTCACCGCCGGCGGTCTGCTGCTGCTCTATGCGAGCGTCGAGCCGCTGCTGTCCGGTTTCCTGCTGGCGTTCAGCCAGTGGCTGCGCAATGGCTGAGGGAGAGGCCCATGGATCCGCGACACCGCAAGACCGAGCGCATCCTCGCCGTGCGTGAGCAGCTGCAGCGGGCCGCCGAATGGCGCCTTGCCGAGGCGAGCCGCGAGCGGGCACGGCTGGACCAGACGCGGCAGGCCCTGTTGTCCACCCTCTCCTGTGATCTGCTCGGGCCGGTGCTGCTGGAGCATGCCGCGCGCCACCTGCAGCGGATCGCCGCCGAAAGCAGCCGGGCCGAGGCCCGCCACCAGGCGGAGCAGGCGCGGGTGCGGGAGGAAACGCTGGCCACCAAGCGGGCGGAGCGGCTGGCGACGGCGGCAGCGGCGACCGCGCGCGCCGCGGCCGAGCGCAGGCAGATGGCGGAAATCGCCGAGGCCAGTGCCCTGCGCGCCGCTGACGATGGGGATGCAAGCCTCGCATAAGCCAGCTCCGGCACCCTGATGGGGTCATCGTTCCCGCGCGTTTCAGGGAGCCATTCAGGGAGCCAGAGCATGGGCATCCGTCCCCCTTCCGATCTCGTCTTCGACGTGATGCAGGCCGCCGATGCCTCCCGTGCCCGGGCGGTGGTCGGTAAGCTGCAATCCCTGTCGCCGGGGGACGGCGCGGCTTTCGCGCGGGCCCTGGACGCCACCGAGGAGGGCGCGGCCCCCGCCGCCGCCGCCAGCGCCGCCCGGGCCGCGGCCCTCATTCCCCCGGGGCTGGGCTTTTCCGGCACCACCCTCACCCATCTGCGCAACGCCCATGCCCTGAGCGAACGCGGGGCCACCGGGTTCGCCGCCGCCACGCCGGGCAGCGCCACCTTGAAGAAATTCGAGGCCATGGCGGTCTCCCGCTTCCTCGACCAGATGATGCCTGCGTCCAGCAGCATCTATGGCAGCAGCCAAGCCGGCCAGACCTGGAAAAGCCTGCTCACCGAGAAGCTCGGCGAGCGTATCGCCGATGCCGGCGGCATCGGCATCGCCCGGCGGCTGGAGCAGGCCGCGCGCGCCCATGGACCCCTCCTCGAGAAGACCGGAGCCACGGCATGAGCATCGAGTTTTTCGCCCCCCTCCTTCCCGGTGGCCGCAGCGCATCGACACCGGTGCGCACCACCCTCATCAGTGCCCTCGACCGCCTGGAGGAGGTGCTTGACGTGGAGAATGGCGCGCTTGCCGGCGGAGGCGATCTCGACATCGAGGAAATCAACCGCCGCAAGACCCGTAGCCTGCTGGAACTGAGCCGCGCCGCCCGGGCGCTGCCCCCGGGGGAGGATGCGGAACTGGCGGTGCGCGTCGGGCGCCTGAAGGACAAGCTCGACGAGAACCGCTACCTGGTCTCGGTGCAGCTTGGCGCTGCCCAGGAGGTGGGTGCGATCCTCGATACGGCGCTGCGTGAGGCGGAGTCGGACGGCACCTATTCGGCGCGGCCGGTGCGGGGCGAGACGCCGCGATGATCCGTTTCATCATCATCGGCGTGTGGGTGTGCGCGGTGGCGCTGGGGTCGAGCTATGCGGCGGCCTACTGGACCGCCGGCGCCGCCTCAAGCAAGGCGGAGGAGCCCTATCTGGCCGGTCTCGAATACCGGCGCACGCCCAACGTCACCATCCCGATGATCGTCAACGGCGGGGTGCAGGGCTATGTGCTGGCGCGGCTGGTCTACACCGCCGACGCCGCGATGCTGCGCACGCTTCCGGTGGAGCCCGTCATCTTTGTCGTCAATGCCGCCTTCGAAGAGATCTACACCAATGGCCGCGTCGAGAGCGGCAAGGTGTCGAAATACAATCTCAACGAGATGCTTCAGCGCATCAAGGTGGCGACCAATACCAGGCTCAACGGCGAGGTCATCCGCGACGTTCTGGTCGATTCACTGAACTATATCGACAAGACCGACATGCGCAGCGGCGTTGGCGTGAATACGGCGTCCTCGGCCTCGCCCAAGGATCACGGAAAAGATCACAAGTCGTCCGAAAGTAAATCCGGGCACTAGGGGTGAAACATGAGAATTACAGGGAAGATATATGCCATCGTCGGTGTGCTGGGTCTGACCACGGTCGCAGTCTGCGGGGTGGCGATCTATGGGCTGAGACTGGAGGCGGAGGCGAGCCAGCGGCTCGACCAGGTCTCCCAGCGCGCCTTCCTTGTCCAGAGCCTGAACGCGGGCATCACCGAGGTGGTGATGGAATCGCGTGGCATCTACATGGCCAGCGATGTCGCCCAGGTGAAGAAATTCGCCGCCGGGCTCGAAAGGGCGCTGGGCGACATGGAGAAGGACCTGGCGGCGCTGCGACGGCTCACCCCGCCGGCCGATCTGCGCAGCTTCGAGCAGGTGGCCGCCGATGTGAGCGCCTTCCGTGATTTTCGCATGGAGACGGTGCGGCTCGGCCTCGAGCAGGGGGCGGCGGCGGCCAACCTGCAGGGCAACAACGAGGCCAATCGCAACAACCGCAAGGCGCTGCAGGCGTCCCTCGATCAGGTCACCGAGCAGATCCGGGCCCAGCTCGCGCCGCTGCGCGCGGAAGAGGCGCGGGTGGCGGAGTGGACTTTGTGGCTGCTGCTGACCTTCACCGGCAGCGGCCTCGTGGTGGGCATGGGCACCGCCCTGTGGATCGGCACGCGGCTGCTGAGCCGGCCGCTGGGGCAGGTCTCCACCGCCATCGGGCAGCTGGCCAGCGGCCAGCTCGCGGTGGAGCTGGCGACGCGGCGTGGCCGCGACGAGATCGGCGACCTGTGGTCCAGCACCGAGCGGCTGCAGCGGGAGCTGACGACGGCAGAAGCGGCGCGGCTGGAGCAGGAGGAGGCTGCCTTGCGCTATCAGGACGAGAAGCGCGCCAGCATGCATCAGCTGGCACAGGATTTTGACGTGGCGGTTTCCGGCGTGGTGCAGACGGTGGCCGATGCGGTGGGGGTGCTGGAGCGCAATGCCAGCGCCATGCGCCTGTCGGCCGATGACACCTCGCGGCAGTCCACGGTGGTGGCTGCCGCCGCTGAGCAGGCCACCAGCAATGTGCAGATCGCCGCCTCGGCGGCGGAAGAGCTGGCCGCCTCGGTCCGGGAGATCGGTGGTCAGGTGGCGACGGCCGCCAAGGTCGCCGCGGAGGCCACCTCCCAGGCGTCGGGCACCGCCGAGGTGGTGCGCGGCCTCGCTGTGAGCGCGGGGCGGATCGGGCAGGTGGTCAATCTGATCACCGACATTGCCGCCCAGACCAATCTCCTGGCCCTGAACGCCACCATCGAGGCGGCGCGCGCCGGCGAGGCCGGACGGGGCTTCGCCGTGGTGGCGCAGGAAGTGAAGAGCCTCGCCGAGCAGACCTCCAAGGCCACCGAGGAGATCTCGTCGCAGATCGCCGAGGTGCAGCGCGCCACTGGTGAGGTGGTGCAGGCCATCGAGGACATCACCGGCACCATCCGGCGCATCGACGACATCTCGGGGGCCATCGCCACCTCCATCGAGGAGCAGGGCACCGCCACCGGAGAGATTGCGCAGAACGTGCACCAGGCCGCCCGCGGCACCCGCGACGTCTCCACTTCCATCGCCAGCGTGAGCACCGCGGCGGCGGACACCGGTCGCGCCTCCGGGGACATCGTTCATGCGGCCAGCGATCTGTCGACCCAGGCCGAGCAGCTGCGCACCCAGGTGAGCGCCTTCATCACCCGGGTGCGGGCCGCCTGAGCGGCCTTCGTTCGGAGCGGCGGTGTGGCCTTCCCTCCATCCCGCGCTGCCGCTCCTTGGTCCCCGCGCCGCCGGATCGTTCCGGCCGGCGCGACCCTCGACGGCGCGGGGACGTCTTTTCTTGAAGCCCTGACCGGCTGCTGCGCCGCGTCTGCTCGGAGTTGAGATCATGGATGATCTTTTGCGGGAGTTCCTGACCGAGACCAACGAGAGCCTCGACGTGGCCGACGTGGAGCTGGTCAAGTTTGAGCAGGATCCCAACAATGCGGAGATCCTGAACAACATTTTTCGCCTGGTGCACACCATCAAGGGCACCTGTGGCTTCATCGGCCTGGCGCGGCTCGCCGCCCTGGCCCATGCCGCCGAAACCTTGATGGACAAGTTTCGCGAGGGGCGCCCGGTGACCACCGATGCGGTGGGGCTGGTGCTGAGCACCATCGACCGCATCAAGGTGCTGATGGCGGCCCTGGAAGACAGCGGCGGCCGGGAGCCGGACGGCAGCGACCGCGACCTCATCGCCCTGCTCGAGGCCATGGCCGCCGCCGAGCCGGAACCCGTCGCCGCGCTGCCGGAGCCTGAGCCGGAGATCGCGCCCGCGCCGCCCGCCCAGCAGCTGGAACGGGACCTGCTGCCGGGGGAGATTCCCCTCGACGAACTGGAGCGCCTGTTCCGTGAAACCGAGGTGGAGCTGCCCGCCCGTGCGCCGGTTGCCGCCCCCGCTGCTGTTGCGCCTCCCGCCGCCAAGGTCCCCGACCTGCCGGCGGCAGGCAAGGCGCTCGATAAGGCGCCTGTTGGCAAGGCCCCGGCCGGCAAGCCCCAGGGTGCGGCGGCCGTTCCGCCGGCATCGCCCAAGGAGGGGGCGCCGCGGGGGGAGGAAGTGGCCCATGCCTCCGCCATCTCGGCCCAGAGCATCCGGGTCAGCGTCGGCGTGCTGGAACAGCTGATGACCATGGTGTCGGAGCTGGTGCTGACCCGCAACCAGCTGATGGAGATCGCGCGCCGGCACGAGAATTCCGAATACAAGGTGCCGCTGCAGCGCTTGTCCAACGTGACCGGCGAACTGCAGGACGCGGTCATGCGCACCCGCATGCAGCCCATTGGCAACGCCTGGCAGAAGCTGCCGCGCATCGTGCGCGATCTGGCCCAGGATCTGGGCAAGCTGATCGACCTGGAACAGATTGGCGCCGAGACGGAGCTCGACCGCCAGGTGCTGGACCAGATCAAGGATCCGCTCACCCACATGGTGCGCAATTCCGCCGACCATGGGCTGGAGAGCCCCGATGAGCGGCGCGCCGCCGGCAAGTCGGAACGGGGGCTGATCCGCCTCTCCGCCTATCACGAGGGCGGCCATGTCATCGTCGAGATCTCCGATGACGGGCGCGGCCTCAACGTGGCCCGCATCCGCACGAAGGTGATCGAGAACGGTCTCGCCGCTGAGGCCGAGGTGGCCAAGATGTCGGACGCCCAGGTGTTCCGCTACATCTTCCACGCCGGCCTCTCCACCGCCGAGAAGGTCACCAACGTTTCTGGCCGCGGCGTCGGCATGGATGTGGTGCGCTCCAACATCGAGGCCATCGGTGGCACGGTGGAGGTGCGTTCGCGGGCGGGGCAGGGCTCCACCTTCATCATCAAGATCCCGCTCACCCTCGCCATTGTGCCGGCGCTGATCGTGCGGGCGGAGGGCGAGCGGTTCGCGCTGCCGCAGAGCGCGGTGGTGGAGCTGGTGCGCGTGCAGCCCGGTTCCGACCACGCCGTGAAGTGGCTCAACGACGCGCCGGTGCTATGCCTGCGCGACAAGCTGTTGCCCATCGTCTCCCTCGGCAGCCTGCTTGGTCTTTCGACCGGCGGCGCGGCACGGCCCACCGGTGGCAGTGATGATGCGCTGATCGTGGTTCTGAAGGTGGGCCACCAGACCTTCGGCGTGGTGGTGGACGCGGTGTCCCACACCGAGGAAATCGTGGTGAAGCCCATGTCGTCGGCGCTGCGGCAGATTCCCATGGTCTCCGGCAGCACCATTCTCGGCGACGGGCGGGTGATCATGATCGTCGATCCGGGCGGCCTCGCCCAGAGCGCCGCCGCCCGCGCGGCGGAGGCCGAGGAGGACAGCCGCGCCGCCCATGAGGAGGTGCGTCGCGCGGTCAGTGAGGAGCGCACCTCGCTGCTGCTGTTCCGCGCCGGATCGCGCAATCTCAAGGCGGTGCCCCTGGCGCTGGTGACCCGGCTGGAAGAGCTGGAAGTGGCCAGCATCGAGCGGGTCAAGGGCTATCCGGTGATCCAGTATCGCGGCGCGCTGATCCCCGTGCTCTATGCCAATGAGGAGGTGCGGCGGGCCGAGAGCGGCACCCAGCCCATGCTGGTGTTCTCCGATGACGGGCGCACCATGGGCCTGGTGGTGGACGAAATCGTCGACATCGTGGAGACGCCGTTCGATCTCCAGTTGTCGCCCTCGAACATGCCCGAGGTGCTTGGCGCCACCGTGGTTTCCGGCCAGGCCACAGAACTGCTGGACGTGGGCTTCTACATCAATGTCGCGTTCGGCGAGCGCTTCGTCCAGATGCTGCGTCCGGCGGCGCGGGCGCGGCTGTTGCTGGTGGACGACAGCTCGTTCCATCGCGACATGCTGGCCCCTGTGCTCAAGGGCAATGGCTATGAGGTGACGGCCTGCGCCTCCGCCCGCGAAGCGCTGGAACGGCTGGAGGACGAGGGCGGCTTCGACGCCATCGTCAGCGACGTGGAGCTGCCCGACATGGACGGCTTCGCCCTCGCCAGCGCCGTGCGCAGCAATCCGCGCCGGCAGAACCTGCCCATCATCGCCCTTTCCGCCGGCCGGGACCGCGACGCCATCGAGCGTGGTCGTGCCGCCGGCTTCACCGATTATGTGGCGAAGTTCGACCGCTCCGGCCTCATCGCCGCGCTGAAGGAGTTCGCCGGACACCAGGGAGCCGCCGCATGAGCGAGCTTGCACACATCGGCAAGGATGCCGCGGGTGGATCAACCCAGCAATACGTCACCGTCCGCATCGGGCCGCAATTGTTCGGGCTGCCCATCCACATGGTGCACGAGGTGTTCGTGCCCGAGGCGGTGACGCGGGTGCCCCTTTCAGCGGAAGCCATCGAGGGGGTGCTGAACCTGCGCGGGCGCATCGTCACCATGCTGAACCTGCGCCGGCTCCTGGGCCTCGACCGGCCCGAGGGGGACGGCATGGCGGTGGGCATCGAGCATCAGGGCGAGGCGTTCGGCCTGATGATCGATGACGTGGGCGAGGTGCTGGCGCTGGATGCCAACAGCCGCGAGGCCAATCCCGCCAATCTCGACGCCCGCTGGGCGGCATTGGCGGCGGGGGTGCACCGGCTCGCCGATGAACTGATGCTGATCTTGAACGTGGAACTGGTGCTGCAGCGCGCCGGCACGGCCCACGGCCTGCCCGCCGCGGTCGCCCATTAGGACGCACTGTCATGAAGACCTGTCTTGTGGTGGACGATTCCCGCCTGGTGCGGAAGGTTGCCCGCAACATCCTGGAGGGGCTGGCGTTCTGCGTGGAGGAAGCGGTCGACGGCCAGACGGCGCTCGACTTCTGCGCCCATGCCATGTCCGATGCAATCCTGCTCGACTGGCAGATGCCGGTGAAGGATGGCCTCCAATTCCTGCAGCAGCTGCGCGCCAGCGATGGCGGGGCCCTGCCGAAGGTCATCTTCTGCACCTCCATGAACGACCTGGACCACATCGCCCGGGCCATCGCGGTGGGGGCCGACGAATACATCATGAAGCCGTTCGACGCCGACATCCTGCGCGAGAAGCTGGAAGCGGTGGGCCTGGTAGGGAAGGAACCGTCATGACCTTAGCTTCGTCTTCCGGGCCCGCCGTCGCCGGCCATGCCGTGCGGGTCATGGTGGTGGATGATTCCGTGTTCGTCCGCGGCATCCTCTCGCGCTGGCTCGCCGATGATCCGCTGTTCGAGGTGGTGGCCACCCATGCCAATGGCCGGCGCGCGGTGGAGGATCTGGAGCGCGCCCAGCCGGATGTGGTCATCCTGGATCTGGAGATGCCGGAGATGGATGGCCTCACGGCGCTGCCGCTGATCCTGAAGCAGCGTCCGAGCACCATGGTGGTGGTGGCTTCCACCCTGACGCGGCGCGGCGCGGAGGTGAGCCTGAAGGCGCTTACCCTGGGTGCTGCGGATTACCTGCCAAAGCCCGACGCCGGCCGCGGCATCGCCGCCACCGACGAGTTCAAGAGCGAGCTGATCGCCAAGGTGCGCAGCCTTGGCCAGAAGGCCCTGCGCCGCAGCGGCCGGGCCCCCGTGGTGGAAACCCGGCCGGCCCCGGCCACTCCCGCGAGCCATCGTCCGGCCCCTGCGGCGCCGGCGAGTCGGGGGGCCATGCCCGAGCGGCTGCACCCCTATTCCATGTCACCTGTGACCATCCTGGCCGTGGGCAGCTCCACCGGTGGCCCGCAGGCCCTAACCCGGCTGTTCACCGCCATCGGCCCCTATCTCGAGCGCCTGCCGGTGGTGATCACCCAGCACATGCCGGCCACCTTCACCGCCATCCTCGCCGAGCATGTGAGCCGGGCAGCCGGCCGCCCGGCGGCGGAGGGGGTGGACGGCGAGCCGCTGCGGCCCGGCCATATCTATGTGGCGCCGGGCGGACGCCATATGCTGATCGAGGGCGCGGGCGGCAACGCCAAGATCCGGCTCTCCGACGGGCCGCCGGTCAATTTCTGCAAGCCGGCGGTGGATCCCATGTTCGGCTCGGTGGCCACGGCCTTCCGGCGCAACGTGCTGGCGCTGGTGCTGACCGGCATGGGCAGTGACGGGGCCAAGGGCGCGGGCGTGGTGCTGGACGCCGGCGGCAGCGTGATCGTGCAGGACGAGGAGACGTGCGTGGTGTGGGGCATGCCCGGCGCCACCGCGGCGCTGGGCAACACCTGCGAGGTGCTGGCGCTGGACGCCATCGGCCGCAAGGTGATCCGCCTGATCGAGGGGGGCGCGCGATGATCAGTGCATCGGATTATGACTTCTTCGCCGCTTTCCTGAAGCAGAGGTCCGGGCTGCAACTGAGCAACGACAAGCACTATCTGCTGGAAAGCCGCCTGGTGCCGCTGCTGCGCAAGTTCGAGCTCGCGGATTTCGCGCGGCTGGCGCAGGTGCTGCGGGAGGGAGGCTCCCCCCTCATTTCCGACGCGGTGGTGGAGGCCATGACCACCAACGAATCCCTGTTCTTCCGCGACAAGACGCCGTTCGACGACTTCACCAAGACCATGCTGCCCGCCCTGCACGCGAGCCGGGCGCCCGGTCAAAAGCTGCGAATCTGGTGCGCGGCCGCCTCCACCGGGCAAGAGCCCTATTCGCTGGCCATGCTGCTGGACGAGCACATGGCGCTGATCGGCGCACGGCGGGTGGATATCGTCGGCACCGACCTGTCGTCCGACGTGCTGGAGCGGGCCCGTGGCGGCCGCTACAACCAGTTCGAGGTGCAGCGCGGGCTGGGGGTGCAGCAGCTGCTCAAGCATTTCAGCAAGGTCGATGACTGGTGGGAGGTGAAGGCCCACCTGCGGGCCATGGTGGAGTTCCGGAAGTTCAATCTCCTGGAGCCGTACCATGGGCTGGGAACGTTCGACATCATCTTCTGCCGCAACGTGCTCATCTATTTCGATACGCCGACCAAGGCCGATATTCTCGGCCGCATGGCGCGGGTGCTGGCGCCCGATGGCTATCTGGTGCTGGGCGCCGCCGAAACGGTGATCGGCATCAGCGACGCGTTCAAGCTGCTGACCGGCCATCGCGGCACCTATGTGCACCACGCGGCGCACCACGCCGGGCACCCCGGTAAGGCTGCTGGCGCGGGTCACGGCCATGGGCACAGCGTGGGCTCTCACGCGGTGCCGGCCTCGTCGGCCCCGCGTGCCGGCCCTGCTGGTCTCAAGCCGCCGGTCAAGCAGATCGGCAGCTAGCACCGTCAAGGCGCGCCACCCCCCGGGGGGCGGCGCGCCAGGGACGGCACAAGGGGGCTCCCACAGACCAATCTTCCATGCAGCACTCAGGTGCAAAGACGATAATGGCGCCGGGCCTTGGGTCGGGCGCCATTGTCGTCTTTGCATGCCGCTTGGGAGGGCCGGCGGGCGCGATCTTGCGCTGCCGGCGTGGGTGGACCGGCGCCGAGGCGCCGGTCAGGGGAAGAGATTGTCGATATCGTCCTGGGACACCACATCAATGTCGCAGGCGAGGGCCGGGCCGTTCAGCAACGCCTCGTCGCCTTCCCGCTTGAGTAGTCCGGAGGCCTGGGCCACCAGCTCGGCGCCGCCCCAGATGTCGGTCATGCGGGTCACCCGCTCCTCGATGAACACCAGCAGCTTCACCACCTTGCGGATGCGCTGGCCGGTGATGTCCTGGAAATTGCAGGCCTCGAACGTCCGGACCACTTCCGCCTGGATGGCATGGGCCATCTCCAGCTCGTCGCCGGCGAGGCGCTTGAGCAGCTGCTGGGTGAGGGTTTCGATGGTCTCCGCCGACGAGAGGATGGTCTCGGTGGCACTCTCGGTGTCGGTCACCACCGCCTCCAGCTCGCTGGTGGCGCGCAGCAGCCGCTCTCCGCGCGGGCCCTCGGTATGGAGGGTGGCGATCTCCATCTTGGTGTTGCGGATGGCGTCCTGGATGGTTTCGATGCCGGTCCACAGTACGTTGCGGTCGCGCTCGCGGTCCACGGTGGGGTCGCGCTCCTGGAACCGCACGATTTCCTGCCGGACCAGGCTGAGCTCATCAAAGATACGCGTGAGCTGCGCGTCGATGGGGGGCAAGTCCATGGGGGCCTTCTCCTGATCGGCGCCAACGACTGCCTCGATACGGAACGGTCGACGCATGGCGGACATCCAGCTCTCCTGGCGGGCGGTTTATATTTGGAATGACTTTTCGTCACTATTTTATAATCTCACTTTCAGAATTCAGGAAGATCTCTGAAAGTCTCCGCGCAAGCCTCATGCAAGCTCATGAGGTGAAAAAGGGATCGACAGGTCAGGCGCTGCTCGCGACGGGCCTGCGTGATTTCTCGCCCGCTTTCGGAGTGTGTCATGGCGGTTGATCTGACGATGCCGGTCCTCGTGGTGGACGATTACAAGACCATGGTCCGGATCATTCGTAATCTGCTGAAGCAGATTGGGTTCGAGGACGTGGATGAGGCTGCCGACGGAACCGAGGCGCTCACCAAGCTGAAGGAGCGCAGCTATGGGCTTGTGATCTCCGACTGGAACATGGAGCCGATGACCGGCTACGAGCTGTTGAAGCGGGTGCGCTCCGACGACGCCCTGAGCGCCATCCCCTTCATCATGATCACCGCAGAGGCGAAATCGGAGAACGTGATCGCCGCCAAGAAGGCCGGGGTGAGCAACTATATCGTCAAGCCATTCAATGCGCAGACCTTGAAGGGCAAGATCGATACGGTCTTCGAGGCCTGAGCGGCCTGTTCCGTGCTGAAGGGATCGAGCACGCGCCGCCGGGGGCTCCGGCGAGCGCGCGTTCGCACATGCGGCGTGTGCCAAACGCGTCCCTGCCGTACCCCGATGCGCCCGAGCCGCGGCGCGTTATCTCCAGATTGGATCAAATGAAGCCGCCGGCACGGGGGCGTAAGGGGGCCTTTTGGCGCCAAAAGGCCGGCGATGGAGGAGAATCTAAGCCGAAGGTCGAAGGCGCGCGCCGATCGTGGAGGGATTTTGCGGCGATAGCCACCAGTTCGGAGTGAACGTCGATCCAGAGTGGTTATACTTGAAGTTGTCGGTGAATATTGGGTGAATTAGCGAATCTCCATCCGCAATCGAAAGCATCGGTTGCCCCGGCGCCCGGCAATGGCGCCGCTGCGAAGCAGAGCAACGATGGAGGGACGCATGTATGTGGTGGTCGATGAGCGCGCCAGCGTGGCTGAGAGCTATGTCTCCGCGTTTTCTCGCGAAGGTTTCGCATCCCAGGGGTTCTCACACATCGAGTTCCAGGACTGGATCAACACCACATCCGAGCAGGATCTCGGCGCGGTTCAGAGCTTCGTGGTGGGCGATGTCGACGGGCGGACCGGCTATCCGGACCTGATCCGCAGCCATTCCACGGCGCCGATCATCGCCCTCGAGGACGTCAAGTCCCTGGCGCAGACCCTGGAATTGTTCACCGCCGGCATCGACGACGTGGTGCGCAAGCCCGTCCACGTCAAGGAGATCATCGCCCGCGCCGATGCGGTGTGGCGGCGGGTGCGCTCGGGGGATACCTCGTCGGTGGCGGACAGCGGGCGGCTGAAGGTGTTCTTCGATGGCCGCGATCCGCAGGTGGACGGCGAGCCGCTGATGCTGCCGCGCCGCGAGCGCCACATTCTCGAATACCTGGTGAAGAATAACAAGAAGCGCGTGACGAAGACGCAGATCTTCAACACCATCTACGGCATCTTCAATGACGATGTGGATGAGAGCGTGGTCGAAGGCCACATGAGCAAGCTGCGCAAGAAGCTGCGGCTGAAGCTCGGCTACGACGTGATCGATGCCAAAAGGTATCTCGGCTACCAGTATATCGGCTGAAGCTTTTCCATGCCGGTCAGCGCGCGCCTCGCCGTTCCGCGGCGAGGCGCTTTGCGTCATGGCCCCGAGCGGCACGGGCTGCTCCCTCAACCCGGGATCGCGCGCAAGCCCGAAGTCAGCTTGCGATGATAGAGCGTTATTCGGCTCCGTTCGTTCCACGCAGAAAAAATCGCGTGCGGCGGGGATAGAACCAAACTTAGCGAAGTGCGGAGAAGGTCATGCGCCTCACGGTGAAGAATTCACTGATCGGGACGATCCTGTTGTTGCTGGCGTGTCTGGTGGGGCAAGGCGTCTTGTCCACCGCGCAGCTGGCAAGGGTGGCGGAGAATGCGGAGGAGATCAGCACCAACTGGCTGCCCAGCGTGCGCGCCCTCGGCGAAGTGAAATACGCCATGACGCGCATCCGCGTGGCGGCGGTGCGGATGCTGATGGTCCAGGATGAAAGGGAACAGGCCCAGCTGGAAGCCGTCAGCGCCCGGCTGAGCACGGAGCTCAAGACCCATCAGACCACCTATGAGCGCCTCATCAGCTCGCCGGAAGAGCAGGAGGCCTGGCGCACCGTGCTGGCGAGCTGGGCGAGCTATCTGAAGGCGCAGGAGGCCTTCGTGGCGGCCAACATGGCGAAAGACCACGAGAAGACCATGGACCTCGTGGAAAAGGCATCCCGCAGCTTCGATGAGGTGGTGTCTGCTTTGCAAGTCAATATCGACATGAACAATCGGGGCGCCAACCAGGCCGCCGCCGATGCGGCGGTGAGCTATGAGACCGGCCGCTCGATGATCATCCTGGCCAGCATTCTTGCCGTTCTGGTGGGCGTGGGCGCCGCGGTGTTCGTGCTCATGGGCGTGGCGCGGCCGCTGGGCCGCATTACCGAGGCCATGGAAGCGGTGTCCGCCGGCAAGCTCGACACGGACATTCCGAACCTCGCGACCGCCAACGAGATCGGCGACATCGCCCGCACCCTGCAGGTGTTCCGCGACAGCCTGGCCGATGCGCAGAAGCTGCGCGACGAGCAGACGGTGAAGGAGCAGCAGATGGCGGAGCAGATGGTGGAGGAGCGCCGGACCATCGCCAACAGCTTCCAGGACCGCATGGGCGCCCTGGCGGACCGCTTCGCCGGGTCCTCCAGCGAGGTGGCCGATGCCGCCCGCAACCTGTCGGCCACCGCCGAGGAGACCTCGCGGCAGGCGCAGGCGGTGTCTGTGGCGGCTGAGGGCGCCTCGGACAATGTGCAGACGGTGGCGGCCTCCGCGGAGGAATTGTCCGCCTCCATCCGCGAGATGAGCGACCAGGTGTCCAATTCGGCGGAGATCGCCCGCTCGGCGGCGGAAGAAGCCGAGCGCACCAGCGAGAACATCCGCCAGCTGTCGGCGGCGGCCCAGTCCATCGGCCAGGTGCTCAACCTGATCAAGGAGATCGCCGAACAGACCAACCTCCTGGCCCTCAACGCCACCATCGAGGCGGCGCGGGCGGGGGATGCTGGCCGCGGCTTCGCCGTGGTGGCCGCCGAGGTCAAGGCGCTGGCGGCGCAGACCGCCAAGGCCACCGACGAGATCTCGCTCAAGATCGGCGAGATTCAGCAGGCGACCTCCGCCACCGTGGGGTCGATCGAAAGCATCGTCACCACCATCAACAATGTGCGGGACCTGACCGCCATCATCGCCGGCGCGGTGGAAGAGCAGCGCGCGGCCACCGGCGAGATAGCCGCCAACACCCATCGCGCCGCCCAGGGGGCCACCCAGGTGACCGGCAACATGAGCGGCGTGGGCCAGGCGGCGGGCATGACCGGCTCGGCGGCCACCCAGCTCATGAGCCTGTCGGCGGCCCTGTCCGAGCAGTCGCAGGACCTGCAGCGGGAGGTGACGAGCTTCGTGGTGTCCCTGCGCGCCGCCTGAGCGGCCTCTCACTCGAGCCAGACAAGAAGGGCCGGAGCGGTGCCACCGCTCCGGCCCTTCTTGCGTTCGCTCGCCCTGCCCGGCGAACGGTTGCGCCGCCCATGGGGGCGGCGATGTCTTCGGCAGCGGCCCGGGGGGTGTCGGGAGATCAGAGCAGGCTCTGCGCCCCGGTGGAGGGGAGCGGCGCGATCGGGGCGCCGCCCATGGCCTCGTGGGTTGGTGCGGCGCCCGTCGGTCCGGGGAGCCAGGTCAGCAGCGCCTCCAGCGGCATCTTGCGGGCGATGAGGAAGCCCTGCAGCAGGTCCACGCCCTGGGCCCGGGCGAAGGCGAGATCCTCTTCGGTCTCCACCCCCTCGGCCACCACTTTCATGGCGAGGCGGTGTCCCAGCTCCACCAGAGAGGCGAAGATGTTCCGCGCCTTGGCGGAGGTGCGCGACTGGTGCAGCAGGTCGATGTCGATCTTCAGCTCAGTGACCGGCAGGCGCGCCAATTGGAGCAGCCCGCTCTGGCGCTGGCCCACGTCGTCCAGCGACAGGCCGAAGCCGGCGAGCCGCATCTGGGCGAGGGCGATCAGCGCTTCGCTGGAGGAATCATAGATCGCATCCTCGGTGAGCTCGCACACCACGGCGGCGGGTTCGACCCCGGCGGTGCGCGCCAGCGCCGCGAAGGTGGCGCCGGCGTCGGGCTCCAGCAGGATGTCGCGCGGCAGGTTGATGTTGACCGGCCCCCCATAGCCCCGCGCCCGCCAGGCCTTGAGACCCTCCAACCCGGCGACGAAGGTATAGCGGGTAAGCCGCGCCAGCAGGCCACGGGTGCGGGTGGCCACCGTGATCATCTCCGGCACCGGCACCACGCCGATCTGCGGAATGGTGTTGCCCAGCAGCAGCTCGGCACCGGCAAAGGCGAGGGTCTGCGCGGCGACCTTGGGTTGGAAGGTGATGGGCAGAATGCCCTGGTTGAGCGCCTGTTCCATCGCCCGCACCAGCCCAAGGCTGCAAACATGGGTCTCGGCCGCGTGGCGCAGGGGCGGGCTGGCGCCGGCCCGATCGATCAACTGAAGCAGCGCCTCGGGATCGAATGGCTTCTTGAGGGTGCCGAGGATGCGCGTGCCGCGCAGCCGGGCGGCATCGGCCACCGCCTGGATGACGTCCTCGGACTGGCCGCTGAGCAGAATGACTTCCGGCGCCGGCATGGCCAGGGGGAACTGACGGATGACGGCGGCACCATCCATCTCCGGCAGCGACAGGTCGAGCAGCAGCACGTCGGTCTGTGCCAGCACCTCGGGGGTGAGCGCGCGCGGATCCCCGGCGCCGTTCACGGTGTGACCGGCGAAGGTCAGCAACTCGCCGAGATCGTCCCGCAAGGCCTCGTCATCGTCGAGGATGAACAGCCGCTGTCTCATGTCAGTGGCTTCGTGCGGGGATCGACGTCAGTCAGGCCCTTACCCACCATCTTCAACCCCGCTCGCATATTCATTGGCGTCACCCCAGCGGATGCTGGGGCCGCAGTCGGTAGGTCCAGCAGTGCCGGCGGGTCGGGGCGGTTCTCCGCTGGCGAGGCAACGGGCACCAGATCCTGCGGCTGCACATGCTACCGTGTGGATGCAGGAGAATGCAATCTCAGGTGCATTCCCGCCCTGTCGGACGGCGCAGCCCTTGGCAGAGAGCCACGTGAACCTTGCCCGAGGCTGCCGCCACAGGGGCGTTTCGATCCAGAATGGAAGTGATCCTCCTTGACCGGGAAGGCGCTTCGACGATCCATACAACCTGGGCGCGGGGGGAGCCGGTGGATATCATGGGACGCTTGCTGATCGTCGACGACGAACCGGATTATCTGGACGAACTGGCCGAGGCGCTGGAATTCGTTGGCGTCGCGTCGGTCAACGTGTCCCGGGCGGCGGCGGCGCTGGAGGCGGTGCGCGGTGATCCGCAGATCCACATGGTGCTCACCGACATCCGCATGCCGGACATGGACGGCGTGACGCTCATCGAGGCACTGCGCGCGACCTTTCCCGAACGCCATCTCACCTTCATCGTCATGACCGGGCACGCCGCTGAAGTGGATGTGCGCCGGGCTGAGGCGGCGGGCGCTGCCGCCTGCTTCTCCAAGCCGCTCGATTTCGAGGCCCTGTGCGCGGCCATCGCCACCATGGAGGCGGCGCATGAGCAGCAATCGTGAGCCCGGAGTGGTCCAGGGCCTGTTCAATCCCGTCACCCTGTTGCTGGCGGCGCTGCTGATCCTGGTGGGCTGCCTGCCGTTCGCCGCGGCGGTGATGCTCTACACGCTGCACAGCCGGGCCGAGCTGAGCGAAGCGGAGGTGAACGCGGCGAAGACGGCGACATTGCTGCTGCGCAGCTTCGAGCAGACCATCGAGCCCATCGATTCCCTGCTGCAGAATTTCGCCAGCACCTTCGATCCCAGTTGGACGCCACAGCAGACCTATGACGTGCTCAGGGCCTATAGCCTGCCGGCCTCCATCGTCCAGGTCGCGGTGATCGACCGGGAAGGGATCATGGTCGCGAGCAATCTGGCGATGCCCGATGGCAAGCGGCTGGACCTGTCCGATCGGGAGCACTTTCGCGTGCACCGGGATCGCAACGTGGCGCATGGCGAGCTCTTCATCTCCAAGCCGGTGCTCGGGCGGGTCTCCAATACCTGGACCGTGCAGCTGACCCGGGCCCTCGATGACGGCCATGGCCATTTCGGCGGCGTCATCGTCGCGTCCTACGCAATCTCGGACTTCATCGACTTCTACAAGAAGCTGCGCGTGGAAGACGACATGCTGATCGCGCTGGTGGGCTTCGATGGCATCGTTCGGGCCCGCGCAGCGGGCCGCACCAGCTTTGGCGACGACATCTCCAAAAGCTCCGCCTTCACGCGCATCCAGGGGGTGCATGAGGCGGTCTACGAGTTCACCAGTTCACTCGATGGGATCGAGCGGGTGGGCTACATGATCAAGTCCGAGCGCTATCCCATCTTCGTCGTGGTGGCCTATTCCCTGGAATATGTGCGCGAGCAGACGCGCGATTTCCGGGCCGCCATCTGGGGCACCGCGCTGGGCCTCGCCGTGGCGTTGCTGATCCTGGTGCTTCTGGCGCGCCGCTATCTCAACATGCAGAACCGGCTCTACACCCGCGAACTGGAAGGGTTGGCGCGTCAGCGCGAGGCCGACGTTCTGGGTGCCATCAGCCGTGTGCCCGGCATCTGCGTGATGCAGGTCAACGAAGACGGGCCGACCTTGATCGGGGGGGCCGGCAGCGGGCCGCTCTCGGCGGCGCTGGGCCGCTATCTCAAGGGCGGCCGGTTCCAGGCCCTCTCCGCCGGCCTCAAGGCGCCGCTGGTGTGCAGCGAGCATCTCTCGGGCGCCGGCCAGGATCTGGAAGTGGAGATGGTGGTGGCGCCGCTGCGGACCATCGAGGCCGGCGAGCGGGCCGAGGGGGCGCGCAAGGAAGTGGTGGTGTTCGCCCTCGACCAGACCCCCCGGCGCATGGAGGAGAACCAGCTCTATCAGATGTCGAAGCTCGCCTCCCTGGGCGAGGTGGCGACGGGTCTCGCCCATGAGATCAACCAACCGCTGGGGGTGATCCGGCTGGCGGCCACCAACGCCCTCACGGGCATGAAGAAAGGGCTGCCGCCGGAGCACCTCAGCGGCAAGCTGCAGCGCATCATCCAGCAGACCGAGCGGATGAGTCGCATCATCGATCACATGCGGATCTTCGGGCGCAAGAGCGACGAGCGGCTGCAGCCAAGCGAGGCGACGGCCGCGGTGGAGGGCGCGCTGCAGGTCGTGGGCGCCCATTTCCGCCTGGACAACATCGACCTGAGCACGCGCTTCGAGCCGGCGCTGCCGGAGGTGCTGTGCCGGCAGGACCAGCTGGAGCAGGTGATCATCAACCTGCTGCAGAATGCGCGCGATGCGCTGGTGGAGCATCGCCCGGATGTGAGCGGCGCCGCCCGCCGGCGCATCCGCATCGACGTGGCGCGAGAGAGCGCGGCCACCAGCCCCGCCATGGTGCGGATCGAGGTGGCGGACAATGCCGGTGGCATTCCCGAAGGCATCATCGAACGGGTGTTCCAGCCGTTCTTCACCACCAAGCCCCCGGGCAAGGGCACCGGGCTCGGCCTGTCGGTGAGCTTCGGCATCATCCGCGATCACGGCGGCAGCCTGAGCGTGCGCAATGGCCCCGATGGCGCGGTGTTCACCATCCGCCTTCCGGCGCGGGGGGCCGATACGCCCCCTCCGTCACCGCCGGACGCGCCTCCTGCGATCCCCGCCGCTTCCGATACGCCGAGCTGAGTGCCGCGGCTCAGTGGCAGGCGACGCGGCTCAGCCGGTCGCGCCACAGGGCGGCGCCGGCGGGGGAAGGATGCAGGCCATCGAACGTCAGCGCATGGGTGGGAGCGGGCACCAGCTGCGCACCGGTCTGCGTCGCGATCTCGCGCAGCGCTACATTCTGCCGGGCCATGTAGGCCCGGTCATAGAGGCGGTTGCGGTTCGGATAGGTCTCGTCGATGGGGTTGATCTCCACCAGGATGGGGCGGGCCGGGGCGAGCTTCGCCAGCAGCGCGAGATAGCGTTGCTTCCAGGTGTCCACGCTCTCCTTGGGCAACACCGCGTCATTGACGCCGATGGCCACCACCACCGCCTTCGGCTGGATACGGGCCACCACCGGCGGGCCATCGGAGAGCACGTCGCGGACGGTGCTGCGCGGCACGGCGGCATTGAAGACCGGCTGGCCGCACAGGCTGGCCGGTCCGGCTCCATAGGCGATGCTGTCCCCCAGCAGAACCACGGGGGCGTCACTGAAGTGGGATTCGATGGCCACTTCCGCCCGGATGGCGGTGGCGCGGGGGATCCGCTCCACCAGGATCACCGCCAGGATCACGGCAAAGAGGACGCCGCCGATGATCCCCGCCTGGACCAGCGCCGGGGGCCTGACGGTGTGGTGTCGATCGGTGCGGCCCCCGGGGGGCATGGCGCCGGCGGAAGGGGGAAGCATGGTCAAGAGCAGCCTCATCTGCAGCCTGTCGGACCCACCGTATGGCGGAAGGCGATGGGCATTGTGAGGCGTGCCGAGGGCACGGATGCGGCTGCTGCGCTGCGTTTATTTGCGAGATTGTGTCGGAGTGTTGCTCCGCGCCACATTCCCCGCTCACCGCGGCCTGTACCGCCGCGGTGAGCGGGGCGATCAGGTGGCCGGGCCCATCACCAGGTCCGGCAGCCAGGTGGCGATCTGCGGGAACACGCACATGATGATGATGCCGAGCGCCATCACCAGCACATAGGGCAGTGCGCCCCACAGGATCTGGCTGGTGGGGATCTGCGGGGCGATGGCGTTGACCACGAACAGGTTGAGGCCCACCGGCGGGGTGATGAGGCCGATTTCCATGTTGATGGTGAGGATCACCGCGAACCAATAGGGGTCGAAGCCCGAGCCCACCACGATGGGATAGAGCAGCGGCGCCGACATGACGATGATCGCCACCGGTGGCAGGAACATGCCGGCCACCAGCAGGAACACGTTGATGAGGCCCATCATCACCCAGCGGTTCACCTCCAGCGCCGCGATGGAGGCGGCCAGGGACTGGGTGATGAACAGCGACGACAAGGCGAAGGCGAACAGCTCCGCCGAGGCCATGATCATCATGATCATCACGCTCTCGCGCATGGTGGCGGAGAAGATGCCGATGATCGGCTTGGGGCGGAACAGGCGATACATGATGATCACCACGCCCAGGGTAAGGAAGGCCCCGGCGCCCGCCGCTTCCGAGGGGGTGGCCACCCCGCCGTAGAGCACATAGAGCGTGCCCAGGATGATCAGCAGGAAGGGGATCACCCGCGGCAGCGCCGAGAGCTTTTCCGCGAAGGTGAAGCGGTTCGTCACCGCGCTGAACTGCATGTTCTTGCGTTTGCAGTCGATCAGCGCCCAGGTCATGAACAGGGCGGTGAGCATCAGCCCCGGCATCACCCCGGCCAGGAACAGACGGCCGATGGAGGTCTCGGTGGCGATGCCGTAGACGATCAGCGTCACCGAGGGCGGGATGAGGATGCCGAGCGTGCCGCCGGCGCAGATGGAGCCGGTGGCCACCGAGGCCGGATAGCCGCGCTTCAGCATCTCGGGAATGCCCATCTTGCCGATGGCGGCGCAGGTGGCGGGGCTGGAACCGGTCATGCCGGCGAAGATGGCGCAGGCGCCGATGTTGGACAGCACCAGCCCGCCGGGCACCCGGTTCAGCCAGCGGTCGAGGGCCTCATAGAGGTCGCGGCCGGCCGGGGTGGCGGCGATGGCCGCGCCCATCAGCACGAACATGGGGATGGAGACATAGGCGAGGTTGGCGATGCCCGCGAACATGGTCTCCGCCAGCACGTCGAACACGCCGATGCCATTGGCCACCAGCAGTCCGCCGATGGCGGCAAGGCCGAGGGCGAAGGCGATGGGCATGCCGGTGGCGAGCAAGGCCAGGAGCAGGCCGATGACCAGGGCCCCGGCGGTGGAGGGAGAAAGAGCCATCATGGGTGGACTCCGAAGCCGTCGCGGCCTTCGACGCGGCGCACGAGCTCGGCGATGTATTGCAGGGCAAGGAGCGAGAAACCCACCGGCACCGGCAGCAGCGCCGGCCACAGCAGGATGGCGGCGGCAGAGGAGGTGCGCCAGTCGTTCACCAGTGCCTCATGGAAGAAGATCAGGCTGGCGATGCTCATCGCCACGGCGAACAGGAAGCCGAACACCGCGCCGAGCAGGCCGATCCAGTACCGCACCCGGGGCGGGAACATGAGCTCGACCACGTCGACGCCCACATGGCCGCGGGTCTGCAGCACATAAGGCGCGCCGAGGAAGACGGCGGCGGTGGCGGTGAAGATGACGAAATCGGTCTGCCAGATGGTCGGCGCGCGGAACACATAGCGCAGGAAGATCATCTGGCAGATCACCAGCATGGACGACACCAGCATGAGGCCGGCGATGATGGCGGCGAGCTGGGACAGGCGGTCCACTGCGTTGAGGAACAGACGGGTCATGGAAGATCTCGTCGGGCGAGAGGATGCAGGCGTGCCAAAGGTGCGTGCCAAAGGTGCGGGCGTGCCAAGGCCACCGGGGCGCCACGGCCACCGGGCACGAGGCGCCGCCGGATGGGGCTGTGGCCATCCGGCGGCGCCTCGATCAGGTCACTGGACCGCCAGCGCTTTCTTGATCAGCTCGTCGCCGCCCTTCACCTTTTCGGCGAAGTTCTTGTAGGCGCTGTCCTGAGCCACCTTCAGCCAGGCCTCGTAATCGGCCGGCGACATTTCCACCACCTCGACGCCGGCCTTCTTGTAGGCGTCGATGAGCTTCTGGTCGCCCTTGCGGACTTCGGTGGCGAACCAGGCTTCGGCCTTCTTGCCGGCGGCCAGGATGGCCTTCTGCTGCTCCGGATTGAGGCGGTTGAACACCTGCTTGGACATCACCACCGGCTCATACATGAACCACAGAGCGTTGGCGCCGGGGGCGGTGAGGCATTTCGCCTGCTCATAGAGGCGATAGGAGACAAAGCTCTCCGACGAGGTGTTGGCGGCGTCCAGCACCCCCGTCTGCATGCCCGAATAGACCTCCGAGGAGGGCATCGAGGCGATGGAGGCGCCAGCATGGGCCAGCATCTGCTCAAACGCCGGGCCGGCGGCGCGGGTCACCTGGCCCTTGATGCTGTCGGGGCTGGTGATGCACCCCTTCTTGGAGGCGAAGCCGCCGGACAGCCAGGCATCGGCGATGACGATGGCGCCGTTCTTGTCGGCGATCGCCTTGATCTCCTGCATGAAGGGGGAGGAGTTGAGCCGCTCGGCGCGATCGAAATTGCGCACCAGGCCGGGCATCAGGGTGGCGGAGAACTGGGGCACGCGGCCGGAGGCGTAATCGAGGGGGAAGGCGGCGATGTCCAGCTGCCCCTTGGTGAGGGCGCCCCACTGCTCGTTGGGCTTGTAGAGGGAGGCGCCGGGGAACACCTGGATCTTCAGGCCCACATTGGCGGCGTCCACGTCGCGGGCGATCATCTGCACCATCTCGTCGCGGGGGTCGCCCTTGCCGCCGGGAAACTGGTGCGAGGCGCGCAGGGTGATGTCGGCGGCGCACGCCGCGCCGGCGGCGGACGACAGCGCGGTGGCGAGCGCGAAGGCGCGGCCGAGACGGCCGAGGGTGTGATTCAACATGACTGTCCTCCCATGTGGCCCATCGGGCCGGATTGGCGTTCCCTGTCCCGTGGGGGTCCCCTGTCTGGGGGCCTCTATCGGGGTCCTCGGGCCGGCCCCGGTTGATCCGGGGCTCAGGCCGTTCGCGTCAGGCGAGCGAATTCACGCGACGTTGCGATAGATGTCCTTGTAGGTGTCGCGCAAGATGTTCTTCTGCACCTTGCCCATGGTGTTGCGCGGCAGCTCGGGCACGAAGAACACCTTCTTGGGCAGCTTGAACTTGGCGAGCTTGCCGTCGAGGGCGCCGTGGATGGCCTCCTCGGTGAGGCTGGCGCCGGGCTTTGCCACCACCACGGCGGTGACGCCCTCGCCGAAGTCCGGGTGGGTGACGCCGATCACCGCGCTTTCGAGCACGCCGGGGATGGCGTCGATCTCGCTCTCCACTTCCTTCGGATAGACGTTGAAGCCGCCGGTGATCACGAGATCCTTGCCGCGGCCGACGATGTGCACATAGCCGGCGCCGTCGATCTTGCCGAGATCGCCGGTGATGAAATAGCCGTCGTGGAATTCGGAGGCGGTCTTCTCCGGCATCCGCCAATAGCCCTTGAACACGTTGGGGCCCTTCACCTCGATCATGCCGATCTCATCGGCGCCGAGGATGCGGCCGCTTTCGGGGTCGCTGACCCGCACGCTGATGCCGGGCAAGGGAAAGCCCACGGTGCCGGCGATGCGGGCGCCATCATAGGGGTTGGAGGTGTTCATGCCGGTCTCGGTCATGCCGTAGCGTTCCAGGATGGCATGGCCGGTGCGGGTCTCGAAGGCGCGGTGGGTCTCGGCCAGCAGCGGCGCCGAGCCGGAAACGAACAGCCGCATGTGGGCGGTGGCCTCGCGGGTGAGGCCGGGATTGTCCAGCAGGCGGGTGTAGAAGGTGGGCACGCCCATCATCACCGTGGGGCGATGGTCGCTCCAGCCCATCATGGCGAGGGCCTCGCCCGCATCGAACTTCGGGCAGAAGATCATGGAGGCGCCGGACAAAAGGATGATGTTGGACGCCACGAACAGCCCGTGGGTGTGGAAGATGGGCAGCGCGTGGATCAAGACGTCATCGCCGGTGAAGCGCCAGTCATCGCGCAGCACCGCGGCGTTGGAGAGCAGGTTCTCGTGGGAGAGCATGGCCCCCTTGGCGCGGCCGGTGGTGCCGGAGGTGTAGAGGATGCCGGCGAGATCCTCCGGGCCCCGTTCCACATCCTCGAAGGCTTCCGGCTGGCCGGCGGCGGCCTCGGTGAGCGAGCCGACCCCGTCGGCGCCGAGGGTCTCGACGCAGGGCACCTTCACCTTGTCCGCCAGCGCCCTGGCCTCGGCGAGGATCTGCGGCCGGCAGACGAACACGGTCGGCTGCGCGTCGGAGAGGAAATAGTCCACCTCGTTCAAGGTGTAAGCGGTGTTGAGCGGCAGATAGACAGCGCCCGCGCGCACCGCGGCAAGATAGAGCGCCAGCGCCGGCCAGGACTTGTCCACCTGCACCGCCACCCGGTCCCCCGGCTTCACGCCGCGCGCCACCAGCAGGTTGGCGAGGCGCCCGGACAGGGCCAGGGCATCGGCATAGGTCTCGATGCCGCCATCGGGATGGATCACCAGCGCCTTGTCCATGGCGGGAATGGCATCACGGAAGGCGCGGAACAGGTGGTTGCGGCTTGGGGTCATGGATCTGGCTCAGTTGGTGGTGACGAGGGCGCGCGGGGCCCCCTCTTGGCGCAGGATGTCTTGGCGCAGGAGCTTCTTGACGGGGGCGCTGGCGACCACGTCGCCCTTGGCGGCGAAGGCCTCGTGGTTCTTCTCGATATCGGCCAGCACGTAGCGATAGTTCACCATCAGCCCGGCGGCCTGGCTGAGGCCCTTGGGGGAGAGATCGCCCATGGGATTGATGCGCTCCAGCCGCGCCCCGTTGCCCAGGTGAAAGCGCGCCACCGGATCCAGCGGCTTGCCCTTGGGGGTCTTGGCGGTGAGGTAATAGGCCGCCGCCGCCGCGCTCAGCACCGGCGCCAGGGTGGCGCGGGTCTCCTCGTTCTTGGCCCAGTCGGGCGCGTCGAGCCCCTTCAGAGCGTCCACATCAGCGGGGGAGAGCACATTGGGCGCCCGCCGTTCCGTCTCCAGCCAGGCGCGGAAGCCCGGGGCCGGGGAGAGGGTGACGAAGGTGGTGAGCCAGGGCATCTCGCGGGAGATCTCCTCCACCACCTGCTTGATCAGGAAGTTGCCGAAGGAGACGCCGGCCAGCCCTCGCTGGCAGTTGGAGATGGAATAGAACACCGCGGTGGTGGCTTTTGCCGGATCGAGCACCGCGCGTTTCTGGTCGAGAATGGGGGCGATGGCGTCGGGGCTGTCCTTCACCAGGGCCACTTCCACGAAGATCAGCGGCTCGTCCACCAGGGCCGGGTGGAAGAAGGCGTAGCAATGGCGGTCCGGGCTGTCGACCCGGGCGCGCAGGTCATCCCAGTCGCGGATTTCGTGCACCGCCTCGTAGCGGATGATCTTTTCCAGCACGTTGGCGGGGGTGGACCAGTCGATGCGGCGCAGCACGAGAAAGCCCCGGTTGAACCAGGAAGAGAACAGGTGGCCGAAGTCGCGGTCGACGGCGGCAAGGTCACGGCGATGCACCAGGGCATCCATGAGCGCCTCGCGCATGCGCACCAGTTTCAGCGTGGCGCCGGGGGCCATGTTGAGGCGGCGCACCAGTTCCTGGCGGCGCGGCTCGGAGGCGGCATGGAGGCTGGCGCAGGCGGCCTCCGACCCGGTGCGCTGGAAGGCATCGATGGCGGCTTCCAGCCGCGGCCGGTCGACGCCGAAGGTCTCGGCCAAGGCCTCGAAGAACGCGATGCGCTCGCCGGTCTTCATGCGGCCGTAGCGCTCGAGGATCTCGGTGGCGAGCGCGACGCCCGAGGCCTCGCCCTTGCCGGAGAGCAATTCCTCGCAGCGCTCCACCAGGGATGCGGCGCGCGGCGCCCCGCCATTGCGCCCGGAGCGCTCCAGCAGCGCGCGGCCACGCTCCGCGATGGAGGTGAGCAGGTCGCCGAAAAAGGAGGTGTTCGCACTCATCTCGTCGCCTCTGGTGCCGTCCGCCGACCTTCGACTTTCGGATTGGCACGATACTGAAGCGCGAGGTGCATGCGCTGTCAACAATCAAGTATGCAAGATTTTTCAGCTTGCATTTTCGTGAGCGCTCGCATTGCTATGGGGAAGCGGCCCACATGCGTCGGCGCGCTGGCGGTCGGTGCGCTGGCATCGAGGCGCGGGCGCTTGCGTTCGGGCAGGAGGTGTGGCGTGCGGGGAGAGCAGACCCCCAAGCTGAGGGAAGCGCTGGAAGATGACATCATCTCCGGCCGATTCCGCCCGGGGCAGCGGCTGGACGAGGCCAGTCTCGCCGAGCGCTTCGGCGTGTCGCGCACGCCCATCCGCGAGGCGCTGAACCAGCTGTCCGCATCGGGCCTGGTCGAGATCAAGCCGCGCCGGGGCGCCTTCGTGCTGCTGCTGGGGCCGCGCGAGCTGATGGAATCCTTCGAGCTGATGGCGGAGCTGGAAGCCGCCTGCGCGCGCCTCGCCGCCCAGCGCATGGGCACGGCCGACCGCAAGGCCATCACGGCCGCCCACGCCGACTGTGAAGCGGCGGCCGCGGCCGGTGACGACAGTGCCTATTACGAGGCCAACACCCGCTTCCACGGGGCCATCTATGCCGCAACCGGCAACCGGGTGCTGGCGGCGGAAACGGCGCGCCTGCAACGGGCGCTCCAACCCTATCGGCGCCTCCAGCTGAAGGTGCCGCGGCGCATGGATTCCTCATTCTCCGAGCACGGCGGCATCCTGGAGGCGCTGCTGACGGGCGATGGCGCGGCCGCCGAGCAGCGGCTGCGCGATCACGTGCTGATTCAGGGCGAGCGCTTCATGTCGCTGCTGGCGGTGCTGCAGGCGGAAACCGAGGGTCTCGACCGCGCCGGCTGATCGTCGCCCGGGTCGCATCCGGGCGGGCCCCCGCGCGCCGCTGGACGCCGGGCCGCACCCGGCGTCCAGCAACGGGCCGCTCAGGCTTCGCCGAGCAGCATCAGGGCGTTGCGGGCGCCGATCTCGTCGCGCTCCGCCGGGCTCAGCCCCTCCACCGCCGCCAGGCTGTCGAGGGGGGTCTCGTCGCCCATGTCGAACGGCGCATCGGTGCCGAGGCACACGTGGCCGGCGCCCACCACATCCACCAGGTAGCGCAGCGCCTGCGCATCGAACACGACGGTGTCGAAATAGAGCGAGCGCAGCAGTTCCTTGGGCGAGGTGGTGGTGGCCACGCGCGGCTCCTCGCGCACCTTCTGGCCGTGCACCAGGCGGCCAATCTGGTAGGGCAGATAGCCGCCGCCGTGGGCCGCCAGCATCTTCAGGCCCTTGAGCTCATCGAGCGCGCCGGAAAAGATGAGATTGGCGATGGCCACCGTGGTGTCGAACGGATTGCCGGCGAGATTGGTGAGGTAATAGTCCTCCAGCCCCGCCTTCGAGCCCACATAATAGGGGTGGATGAACACCAGGACGTCGAGGTCCCGCGCCCGGCGCAGGAACGGGCGGAAGCGGGGATCGGCCAGCTGCACGCCCTCGATGGTGGTGCCGATCTCCACCGCCTTGAAGCCATGCTCGCGCACCGCCCGTTCCAGCTCGGCGATGGCCAGCTCGGGGTGCTGCATGGGCACGCTCGCCATGCCGCGCAGCCGGTCCGGCGCCGCCGCCACGAATTCGGCGATGCCGTCGTTCACCAGCCGCGCCGCGCGGGCCGCCAGCTCCACGCTCGCCCAGTAATAGAACATGGGCGGCGCGGTGCAGACCACCGACATGTCGAGGCCCTTGCGGTCCATGGCGGCGAGCTTGGCCGCCGGGTCCACGAACTCGTCGAACAGCGGGTAGACATAGCCCTGCTGATGGCGCATCCGGCGGTTGCCGTCGGCGCCCTCCACCTGGGCGGCGAACCCCTCCGTGTCGGCCTCGATCGCCGCCACGATGCTGCGGGGAATGGCGTGGCTGTGCAGGTCGATACGCATGCTCACGAATACCTCTTCTCGACATTGTCATCGGCGTACCAGTCGAACGGCGCGTCGGTGAGGTTGACGATGACGTTCTGGATCTGGGTGTATTCCTCGTAGGCCACGCGGCCGTTCTCCCGGCCGATGCCGCTCATCTTGAAGCCGCCCCAGGGCGAGGCCGGATCGATGCGGTGGTGGTCGTTGATCCAGACGATGCCCGCCTCCAGCCGGTGGGTGACGCGATGGGCGCGGGCGAGATCGCGGGTCCACACCGACATGGCGAGGCCGAATTCGGTGCCGTTGGCGAGGGCCACCGCCTCCTCCTCGGTCTCGAACGGCAGCACGCACACCACCGGCCCGAAGATCTCCTCCTGGGCGATGCGCATGGTGTTGGTGACGTCGGTGAAGATGGTGGGCCGATAGAAGAAGCCGCAGTCGAACGCGGGGCCTTCCGGCCGCGCCCCGCCGGTGGCGAGGGTGGCCCCTTCCTCCAGGCCGATCCGCACATAGTGCTCGGTCAGGTCGCGCTGGCGGGCCGAGACCAGCGGCCCCATCTGGGTGGCGGGGTCCTGCGGATCGCCGATGCGGATAGCCTCGGCGCGGGCCACCAGGCGTGTCACCACCGCATCATGGATGGAGCGGTGCACCAGCAGACGGGCGCCCTGCACGCAGGTCTGGCCAGTGGCGATGAAGGAGGCGAACAGAGCGGCGGACACCGCCCGGTCCACATCGGTATCGGGGAACACGATCACCGAGGCCTTGCCACCCAGCTCCGCCGCCACCCGGGTGAGGTTGCGGCCGGCCAGGGCGGCCACCTCCTGCCCGGTCTTGGTGCCGCCGGTGAGGTCGATCTTGCGCACCGCCGGATGGGTGGTGAGGGCCAGGCCCGCGGTGGCGCCGAAGCCCGGCACCACGTTGTACACCCCATCGGGAACGCCGGCTTCCTTGAACACCTCCGCCAGCAGCAGCGGGGTGATGGGGGCCAGCTCCGAGGGCTTCACCACCATTGTGTTGCCCGCCGCCATGGAGGGCGCCACCTTCTTGGTGAGGATCAGCAGCGGGTGGTTCCAGGGCGTCACATGCCCCACCACCCCCAGCGGCACCCGGCGGGTGTAGTTGAGATAGCCGGCGCCGAACGGGGGCACCGTGTCCTCATGGGTGCGGGCGAGGGCGCCGAAATAGGAATACCATTCCGGCAGGCGGGCGAGCTGGGCGGTCATCTCGCGGCGCGGTCGGCCGATCTGGTCCACCTCGATGCCGACGATCTCGGGCATCCGGCGGGCCAGGATCTCCGCCGCCTTGTGCATGATGTCGCCACGGGCCGCGCCGGACAGGCCCGACCAGATGGGAAACGCGGCTTCCGCCGCCGCCACCGCGCGGTCGATGTCGGCCTTGTCGCCCTCGGCCACGCGCCCCACCAGGGCGCCGTTCTTGGGATTGCGGACCTCCAGCACGCGGCCGGAAAGTGCGGGGGTGAACTGTCCGCCGATATAGAGGCCGAGGGGCTCGGCGCCAGCGGTTGAGATCATGATGCGCTCCTGTCGTTTCACCGTCGCGGCGCCGCTCACAGCGGCTTCTGCGCGGCTTCCGTCATGATGTTGACCACCGCGCTGCGGCCCGACCGCACCGCCGCCAGCGCCTCCTGCAGGGCTGGCTCCACGTCGTCCATGCGGGTCACCCGGCGTCCGAAGGCGCCACAGGCCTCGGCGAGGGTCTCGAAGGCCGGTGACTGGGGCAGCAGGCTGCCCACGTGGCCGAAGGTGTCCTGGGCGCCGCCGGCGAAGTCATGCCGTGTCGCCAGCACCACCGAGTTGTAGCTCTCGTTGTTGAGGATGATGATCAGCAGCGGCAGGCCATTCTCCCGCGCCGCCCAGAGGGCCGGCGTGGGGGCGCCGAACATGAAGGCGCCGTCGCCCACCACGCTCACCACCAGCCGCTCCGGATCGCCGAGTCGGGCACCGAGCGAGGCCCCCAGCGCCCAGCCGAGATACGAGCCGCCATTGCGGTAGTAGCCGCCTTCGGCATTGGGCTCGAAGCCATAGGCGAAGGGATTGCCGGAGGTCACCGCCTCCTCGATCACCATGGCCTCGGGGGCAAGGCGCGACAGGATGGCGCCCACTTCCATGGGCGAGATGGCGCCGCCGGCCAGGGCCGCGGCGCGGCGGCGGGCGCGCTCCGCCATCATGGTCGCGTGGCGGGCCGCCAGGGCGGCGCGGCGGGGGGCGATGCGCGGATCGTCGCTGCGGGCGCGGGCGGCGGTGAGCAGCGCCTCAAGGGCGGCCGGCACATGGACCGCATGCACCGCATCGGTGGGAAAGCCCCAGGTGGTCCAGCGCTGCTGGATGGGGTCGTTGCCCATGTGGATGAGGCGCACGTCGTCCCGCAGCTTGAGGTCGGCGGGCACGAACGGCACATCATGATCGATGATCAGCACCACGTCGGCGTCCACCACCTGCTGCTCCGGATTGAAGCCGAGGTGCTGGGGGTGATCGAGGGGCGCGTTGAAGCGGCCGCGATACTCGCTGATGCCGCTGCCGGTGCGTTCCGCCAGCTCCACGAAGGCGGCGCGGGTGGCCGGGGTGCGGCCGGCGTAAGCGGTGAGCAGCAGGGGAAATTCGGCCGCGAGCAGCGCCTCGACGATGGCCTCGGCCTCGGCGGCGGACAAGGTGCCCTGCGGCACCGCGCGGATGCGCTGCGGCCCCATGAGGCCGGAGGCCTCCACCTCGCTCATGAGGGTTTCGCGCGGGAAGGCGAGATAGACCGGGCCGGGCGGCTCGCTGTTGGCGATCTGGAAGGCGCGGTCCACCGCCGGGCCGACGGCCGCCGGCAGGGACACGGTCTGCGTCCACTTGGTGTAGTTGCGCACCAGCGCGTGCTGGTCCGGCACGTCCTGGTGCCAGTTGATGAATTTGGAGCGCCCCCCGGGCACGGCGGAATCGAGCGCCGAGGGCGACATGCCGGCGCACAGGATGAGCGGGATCTGCGAGGCGCGGGCGTCGTTGAGGGCGCCGGCGGCATTGGCGGTGCCCACGTCCACGTGGACCAGCGCCACCTGCGCCCGCCCGGTGGTGAGGTAGGCGCCCTGGGCGGCGGTGCAGGCGATCACCTCATGGGGGCAGGTGACGAGCCGGGGCAGCTTGACCTGTTCATGGGTGAGGCGGGCATAGGCCTCCTGCAGCGCCGGTGTGTCCGTGCCGGGATTGATGAAGATGGCGTCCACATCGTGGAGCGCCAAGCCGCGCAGAAACCACTCGGCCACTGTCGCCATGATCGGTCCTCTTGTCCGTCGTGTCCGCTTGCGCGGAGCCGGAGGAGGGAGGCGCGGGCCCGCCGCGTCTCCCGGGGTTTCAGGGCGGGGCGCCTATTTGAGGTTCGGCGGCTGGTAGCCCTGCTGCAGGGAGAAATCGACCGCGGCCTTGAGGTCGATGGGCTTGGAGATGATCTTCCACTTGAGAAGATCGTCCTCGGTCAGCTTGAGAAAGCTCTCGGGCACGGTGCTGTGGTCCCAGCCGGCCTTGGCATAGCCGAGCATGGCCGCCTCCACCGAGGTCTTGGCCCGCTGCGCCAGCACCGCCGCCGCCTTGTCGGGATCGGTGCGGATGATGTTGAGCGCGGCCAGATGCGCCCACACCACCTTCTTGGCTTCCTCGGGGTGGGCCTTGATGAAGTTCTCGTTCAGCACCAGGGCGTTGCGGTAGATCTCGCCATTCGCGAACACCTCCCGCCAGTCCCACAGCAGCTTGGCCTGGCCCTTGGCCACCATCTGCGAGGCATAGGGCTCGTAGACGTAATAGGCGTCGATATCGGCGCGATCGAGGGCGATGCCCGCCTCGGGCGGGGGCACCTGGATGAAGCGCACCGCCTTGGGGTCGATACCGTGGGCGGGCAGGATGTGTTCGGCGGCCAGCAGGTGCATGGTGTCCATCTGGCGGACGATGCCGAACTTGGTGATGTCCTTGGCGGAGCCGAGGTCCTTGCGCGCCACCACGGTGGCGGAGCCGTAGGACGAGGCGGCGGCGATGACGATGGGCAGGCCGCGCGCCCGGTAGGTCAGCGCCGTGGCGATCTGGGTATAGGCGGCGTCCCAGTCACCGGTCTGCAGCACCTGGCTCACCCGCTGTGAGGAGCCGCTGTCGAAGATGGGATCGAGCCCATAGGCGGCCCAGATGCCGAGCTCCTGGTCGAGGAACGGCATCAGATGGTCCCAGCCGGGGTAGCCGGCGAAGATCCGCGGGCGATAGGCGTCCGCCGCCTGCGCGGTGGCCACGCCACCGGTGAGGGCGACCACAGCGGCGACCGCCGCGGCGAGGACGCTGCGGCGTCCCACGCCTGTTTTCTTCACGTGCTGTTCGCTCACGTGCATGTCGGTTCTCCACTGGAGGGTTGGAAGGACGTTGCTTTTGCTTTTGGAGAGGGATCCCAGACCAGGAGGCGGCGCGCTAATCAGCCCGGCGCATGCCCCAGCGGCCGATGGTGCGGCGTTCCAGCCAGTCGAAGAACACGGTTTCCACCAGCAGGCCCACCACGCCGATGATGACCATGCCGCCGATCACCAGATCCGGCCGCAGCTGCCAGCGGGCGTTGTCGATCATGAAGCCGAGGCCGTCGGTGGCGGCCAGGATCTCGGCGGAGATGATGACCCGCCAGCCGGTGCCGTAGCCGAGCCGCAGGCCGGTGAGGATGAACGGCATGGCCGCCGGCACCACCACCCGCCGGAAGGCGCGCGCGGGCTTGGTGCCGAACACCTTGATGACGCGCAGATACTGCTCGTCGATGGCGCTCACCCCGGCCGCCGTATTGACGATGATGGGGAACACGGCGGTGATGAAGATGGCGAAGATGATGGACTTGAAGCCGAGGCCGAACCACAGGATGGCCAGCGGCACCCAGGCCACGCCGGGGATGGGATAGATCAGCCGGATGGTGGTCTGCAGCGCGCTCTGCGCCCAGCGCGACCAGCCGAGCCACAGGCCCAGCGGCAAGCCGATGACCACCGAGGCGATGTAGCCCACCAGCTGCCGCTCCAGGCTCTGGCTCACGTTCCAGACGAGGTTGCCGTCGAGGAACGCATCCTGAAGCGCCGCCATCACCGCCCCGGGGGTGGGCAGCAGGTGGCTGGGATAGAGGCCGCTGGAGGCGGCCAGGTGCCAGATCAGCACCAGCACCACCAGGAAGGCATAGCCGGCGGCGGCATGGGCGAAGCGCAGGCTGCGGGGGCCGCGCAGGCGATCCATGATGCTGCGCGGCGCGGCGCCGCTGGACGTGGTGGGGGCGGTGGCCTCAGTGCCCGGCATGGTCTCTGGCCTTCTGTGCCGCTGTGCGCGCGGGCGCGGTCTCGTCGTCCCGCCCGAGGATATCCGCCAGGCCGCGATAGGCCTCGTGGTGGCCGATGCCCATCTCCTCGCTGAGCGCGGCGCGGACCGTGCTCACCAGTTCCAGGTAGCGCGGCGAGGTCACATCACGGGGGCGGGGCAGGCCGGTCTCCACCACCAGCTTCATGCGGCCGGGGCGGGAGGTCATGACGACGATGCGGTCGGCCAGTTGCACCGCCTCGTCGATATTGTGGGTGACGAACAGCACGGTCTTGCCCAGCGCTTCCCAGATGGACAGGAGCTCGTCCTGCAGCTGGGCGCGGGTGAAGGCATCGAGGGCGGCGAAGGGTTCATCCATCAGCAGCACCCGCGGGTTGACCGCCAAAGCGCGGGCGATGGAGACCCGTTGGCGCATGCCGCCGGACAATTGCTTGGGGTAGGAGCGGGCGAACTTGTCGAGCCCCATCACCTTGAGGATGGCGTGGGCGCGCTCCAGCCGCTCGGCCACCGCCCAGCCCTGGGATTCAAGCCCGAACGCCACGTTCTCGGCTACGCTCATCCAGGGGAACAGCGCATAATCCTGGAACACATAGGCCCGCTCGGGTCCCGGCCCGGTGACGCGGCGGCCATCCACCAGCACCTCGCCACTGGTCTGCTTCAGCAGGCCGGCGACGATGTTGAGCGCCGTGGTTTTGCCGCAGCCGGAGGGGCCGAGCAGACAGATGAATTCGCCGGAGCGGATATCAAGGGAGAAATCCTGAAGGGCAACGACGTGGCCATTGCCTGCAGGGCCGTATATCTTATTTAGATGGCGGATCTCGACACGAGACACGATCGCCTCCTCTTCGGAGTAATATTCATGTCTTATCTTTTACTCACACATCTATTCAGTATGAGTCAACGATTCTATTTATATTTATTATCGTCGAGTCTGCTTTCTGCAAACAGAGGGGTCGATGCGCCTCAGGGCGCGCCGTAGCCGGGCGGCGGGGCGCGGTGGAAGGGGGTGACGCGCTGGTAGGCATCGGCCGCCCGCAGCAGCGCGGCTTCGCCGAACGGGCGGCCCACCAGCTGGAACGAGGCGGGCAGCCCGTTGTGCGCGAAGCCGCACGGCACGGCCACCGACGGCAGGCCGAGATAATTGATGGCGCGGGTGCAGTGGGTGACGCGGCCGAGCGCTGCCGCCACCGCTTCCGCGCTGCCTTCGGTGGTGGCGGCGATGGAGGGCACCGCCACCGGCAGGGTGGGAATGTGCACCATATCGGCTTCGCCCATGGCGGTGGCCAGCCAGTCGGCGGTGAGCGGGCCGCGCAGGCTCACCGCTTCCACATAGCGGGTGGCCGGATAGGCGAGGCCGGGGGCGATGCGGGACAGCACCTGGGCGCCGTAATCGTCGGGTCGTTCCTCAATCCAGCGGCGATGCAGGGTGGCGGCTTCCACCGCCATCATCAGCTGCATGGCGCTGTTGATGGCGGCCATGTCGCGCACCGCGGTGCGCACGATGCGGGCACCGCGCTCGGCCAGCACCTTCAGGCTGTCGTCCAGCAGGGCGAGGATGTCGGCATCGGCCGCCTCGCGATAATAGGGCTCGGGCACGGCGATGGAGAGGCCCTTGAGGTCGCCGCTCAGGCCGGCCTCATAGTCACGCCGGGGGGCCAGCACGGTGGAGCCGTCACGCGGGCTGGGGCCGGCGATCACGCTCAGCAGCCGTGCCGCGTCGCGGGCGCTGCGGCACAAGGGGCCGATGCTGTCGAGAGAGGGCGCGAGCGGCATGGCGCCGGCCAACGGCACCAGCCCGTGGGTGGGCTTCACGCCGGTGATGCCGCACATGGCGGCCGGATGGCGGATGGAGCCGCCGGTATCCGACCCCAGCGCCGCCGGCACCAGCCGCGCCGCCACCGCTGCGCCCGAGCCGGAGGAGGAGCCGCCGGAGCAGTAATCGGGATTCCAGGGGTTGCGACCGTGCCCGTAATGCGCGTTCAGCCCGGTGGGCGAAAGGGCGAATTCAGCCAGCTGCAGCCGGCCGAGATCAATGGCGCCGGCGCTGTCGAGCCGCTCCAGCACCACGGCGGTTTCGTCGGGCACGAAATCGCGGCGGATGAGGGAGCCGCCGGCGCAGGGGCGCCCGGCCCGATACAGCAGGTCCTTGTGGGCCATGGGCACGCCGGCCAGGGGGCCGAGGGGCTCGCCGCGGGCGCGGGCGAGATCGGTGGCGCGGGCACGGGCCAGGGCGCCCTCGGGATCGAGGCTCACCACGGCATTGAGGGCCGGCCCATAGGCGGCCAGCCGCTCCAGGGCGGCGCTGGTGGCGGTTTCGGCCGACAGGGAGCCATCGGCGATGGCGTCGGCGGTCTCCACCACGCCCAGCTCGAACAGCGCGCTCATGGCTGACGGCTCCGCTCGTCCAATGGCTTTTCGGCATCGCTGCGCGCAGCGAAATAGAGGGTCTGCAGGCTCCAGGGCGTGCACGCCATGTTCAGCCGCTCATCGGCGGCGGTGCGCACCGCGGCGTTGATGGCCTGGGCCACCTGCGCCGCCGCCGCCAGGCGGGCCGGATCGAGGGGGGTGGCGTTCAGATCGCGGGCGACCGCCGCGAGCACCGCGCCGGGCGCGGCTTCGGGGGTGCCGGATGGGTTGTCGGATGGGTTATTGGTCATGGGGCGCCTTTCCTCAGCACACGCCGAGATGACGGTTGAGACGGCCGGGATCGTGGGCGACGCTCTGCGCGTCCGCCTCGTAGACGACGCGGCCACCTTCCAGAACGGTGACCTGATCGGCCACCGCCAAGGCGCTGAACAGGTTCTGCTCCACCAGCAGGATGGAGAGCCCGGCGGCCTTCAGCTCCAGGATGATGGATTCCAGATGCTGCACCATCACCGGGGCGAGCCCCTCGGAGGGCTCGTCCATCAGGATCAGCTCCGGGTCGATCATCAGCGCCCGGGCGGCCGCCAGCATCTGCCGCTCGCCGCCGGAGAGCTGGTTGCCATAATGGTCGCGCCGCTCGGCCAGGCGCGGAAACAGCTCGAAGGCCTTGGCCACGGTCCAGCCGGTGGTGACGCTGGCCGGCTTCAGCACCGTGAGATGCTCGGTGACCGTGAGCGAAGGAAACAGCCGCCGGCCCTGGGGCACGATGGCGATGCCGCGGCGGGCGATCTCGTTGGAGGGGCGCCCGCGCAGGCTCTCCCCCTTGAAGGTGATGTCGCCGGCGCGCACCTGCGGCGGCGTGAGGTTCATGATGGAGCGGATCAGCGTGGTCTTGCCCATGCCGTTGCGGCCGAGCAGGGCCCGCACCTCGCCCTTGGCCACCGACAGGCTGACCCCGTGCAGCACATGGGCATCGCCGTAGAAACTGTGGATCTCGCGAACGTCAAGCATGGGGTCTTGCCTTGCCGAGATAGACGTCCTGGACGTCCTGGTTGGTGCGGATCTCGCTCGGCGGCGCCTCGACGAGCAGATGCCCGTTGTTCAGCACGGTCACGAAGTCCACCAGTTGCAGCACCAGGTCCATGTCGTGCTCGATGAGCACCAGGGTCAGGTCGCGGGGCAGGGCGCGGATGATGTCGGAAACGATCACACGCTCGGCGGGCGAGAGCCCGGCCGCCGGCTCGTCCAGCAGCAGCAGCTTGGGCGCCGTCACCAGCGCCATGGCCATCTCCAGCTGGCGCTGCTCGCCATAGGACATTTCGCGCACCGCCACGCCGCGCCGCTCATGCAGCCGCGAGAGGGAGAAGGCGCGTTCGGCCCGGGCCCGCTCGTCGGCGCTCAGCGTGTTGTCGCCCAACAGCGAGAACTTGCGTGGCGACAGGCCGCGCAGGGCCAGCAGCATGTTCTCTTCCACGGTGAGCTGGGGAAACAGGTTGGTGATTTGGAAGGTGCGGCTCATGCCCAGCGCCGTGCGGGCATGCACCGGCGTGCGGGTAACGTCGGCCCCGGCGAAGCGCACCGCGCCGGAGGCCGGCCGGACAATGCCGGTGATGACGTTGAACAGGGTGGTCTTGCCGGCGCCATTGGGGCCGATGATCGCCCGCCGCTCGCCGGTCTTCACGCGGATGGACACATCGTCCACCGCCTTCAGGCCGCCGAACTGGACGGTGACGCGATCGAGTTCGAGTAGCTCGCTCACTGCCGCTCCTGCTTCATCGCCGCACTGCCTCATCCCTTGTCGCGAGGGGCGCCCGCCGGTGCCGCTGGCCGCGGCGGGCGCCCGGGCGCTCAGCCCTTCTTGATGCCCTGGAAGGCGCGCGAATACGGCGGCTGCTGCATGTAGGTCGCCGGGTCATATTTCCAGAACTGCGAGACGTTGGGGTAGCTCTCGATCGGGACGTTCCAGTATTTGCCGTCCTTGTTCTTCTCTACCTTGCGGATATAGACGTCGTAGATGGGGTTGCCGAAGTCATCGAGCCGCACCGGCTTCCCGAGGGGCGAGCCTTCCAGCGTGGTCTTCATCACCGAGGCGAGGAAGGCGGCGCGGTCGGCGGTCTGCCCCTTCAGCGGCACCAGCGCTTCCGACACCCACATGGCGCCCGAATACATGGAGAAGCCGTAGAGCGAAGGCAGCTTGCCGAACTTGGCGGTGTAGTCGGCCACGAATTTCTCGGTCACCGGGTTGGTGGAGCCCTCGGCGAAGTGGGCGGCGGAGACGATGCCGTCCACCTCCGGGCCCATGGTGCGGATCACCGACTGGTCGGTGAGGTTCATGGCGCCCAGCATGGGCACGCTGCCCTTGAGGCCGAAGTTCGCATATTGCTGCATGAGGCGGGCGGCGTCGGCGCCGGTCTCCATGGCGAACACGCAATCGACGCCGAGGCCGGCGATCTGGCCCAGATAGGGGCTGAAGTCGGAGGTGTTGAGCGGATGCCAGAACTGGCCCGCCACCTGGCCGCCGCCCTCGGTGAAGGTCTGGCAGAAGCCGCCGCACTGCTCATGGCCGAAGGTGTAGTCCTGGCTGATGGTGGCCACCTTCTTGTAGCCCTGCTTCAGCGCCCAGTCGGCCAGCGGCCGCGGGAACTGGCTGGCGGTGTAGCCGGCCACGCGGATCACGTTGGGAATGCGGTTGCGCTGGGTGAGGTCGTCGGCGGCGATGATGGGAATGAAGTAGGGCGTGCCGTTGCCCTTCACATAATTGGCCACCGCAAGGCCGGTGTTGGCGAGCAGGTTGCCGAACAGGAAATCCACATTGGCCTGTTCCACCAGCCGCCGCGCCTTCTGCAGGGCGGTGTCCGGGTTGGAGGCGTCGTCCTCCACCAGAACCTCCACCTTGCGCCCGGCGATCTCGTTGCCGTGGGCGGCGAAATACATGTTGAAGCCGTCCACCATCTCGCGCCCGCCGGCCGCCACCACGCCGGTGAGCGGCGCCATGAGGCCGATCTTGATGGGGGTCGCCTGGGCGCGCGCCACATAGGGGCTGGCGACCAGGCTGGTGGTGGTGAGGGCGGCGGTCGCCTTCAGGAAAGTTCTGCGATCCATGTCCCACTCCTTCTGGTTTGTTCTCGAAGGTCTTGCTTGTTGGTGTCGTGCGGGGTCGTCCCCCGGGAAGCCGCTAGCCGCGCCGGCTCAGCCACAGGCGGATGCGCCCGAGGATGCCTTCCGGCGCGAAGATCATGATGAGGATGAAGATGAGGCCGAGCACGGTCTGCCAGCGCTCGGTGTAGAGGCTGGCGAAATTCTCCAGCCCGATGATGATGGCCGAGCCGAGGAAGGCGCCGAACAAGGTGCCCACGCCGCCGATGATGGCCATCAACAGCCCTTCCACCGATTGCGACAGCGCCACCGTGGAGGGCGAGACGAAATCGTTGAACATGGCATAGAGCACGCCCGCCACGCCGGCGAAGAAGCCGGAGATGGTGAAAGCGAGGAACAGGTGCAGCGACACGTTGTAGCCCAGCGCCCGCATGCGGCTCTCACTGTCGCGGATGCCGCGCAGGGTGAGGCCGAACGGCGAGCGCACGAACCGCCACATCACCAGCGCCACTACGGCCACCACTGCGAACACCACGTAATAGAACGCGAGTTGATCGGTGAGGGCGGCCGGCCGCAGGGCGCCACGCAGGCCGTTCTCGCCACCGGTGACGCTGGTCCAGCGCAGGCACATGCCCCAGACGATCATGCCGAGGGCGATGGTGAGCAGCAGGAAATAGACTCCGGAGGTGCGGATGGCGAGCAAAGCGAACACCGCCGCCACCAGGGTCGCGGCCACCACGCCGGCCACCAGCGGCAGCAGCAGCGCGCCGTCCGCCTGGGTGCTGACATAGATGGCCACATAGGTGGCGACGCCGAAAATGGCGCCGTGGCACAGGGGCGTGCGCCCGGTGTAGCCGGCCAGCACGTCGATGGCCATGGCCAGCACGGCGAAGATGAGGATCTCGGTGAGCACGCTCACCTGATAGGTGGGCAGCACCAGCGGCAGCAGCGCGAAGGCGGCGATGCCGAGGCCCATGGCCGCGAGGCCGATACGGGCAACGCGGCGGGCGGGGGCGGCGGGCGCGGTCTGCGACATCACGCGGCCCTCCCGAACAGCCCGTAGGGGCGGAAGGCGAGGATGAGCGCCATCGGGCCGAAGATGACGAAATAGGCGAATTCGGGGAACATCACCTGTCCGATCGAATTGAGCAGGCCCACCATCAGCGCGCCGACGGCCGCCCCCAGCAGGCTGCCGCGCCCGCCGATGATCACCACCGCCAGGGAGAACACGAGGATCTCCGCGTCGGCGCTCGGGTAGAGGGTGAGGAAGGCGCCGCCCACCGCGCCGCCGAGCCCGGCCAGCGCCGCCCCCAGCATGAAGGTGAGCAGGAAGATGCGGCGGATGTTGATGCCCATGGCCTGGATGGTTTCGGGATCATCCACGCCGGCGCGGATGAGGGCGCCGAGCCGGGTGCGGTAGAGCATCAGCCACAGGACGCAGAACAGCACGATGCCGAGGCCCAGCACGAACAGGCGGTACTTGGGATAGAACATGGTGCCCACGTGCAGCGCGCCGCGCAGGAAATCGGGGGTGGGCACGGTGAAGGTGTCGCCGCCGAACACCACCAGCAGCAGATCGTTGACGACGAAGGCGACGCCCAGGGTCAGCAGCACCTGCCTCAGTTCATTGCCGCCCACGAAGCGCAGCAGTCCCCGGTCCAGCGCCAGTCCGGCGAGGCCCACGCACACCATGGCGGCCAGGGCGCCGACGAAGAAGTTGCCGGAGGCGCTGGCCACCGCATAACCGCAGTAGCCGCCCATGAGATAGAGCGCGCCATGGGCCAGGTTGACGATGCGCAGCAGGCCGAAGATCAGCGTGAAGCCCGAGGCCACGATGAACAGTAGCGCCGCGAACGTCACCCCGTTGAGGAGCTGGAACAGGGACAGGCCGCTCATGCCGGCTCCGTTCCCTTGAGGGCGTCGGGCCGCTGGGACAGGTACCAGTCGGCGATCTGCGCGCCGGTCATGATCGCCACGTCGCCGCGGCTGGCGATCTTTTCCACGATCTGGCGGAAGTACTTGAGCCGGTGCGGCGCGCCCATGATGTAGGGATGCACCACCAGCGCCATCACCCGGGCCGACTGGGCGCTGTCGTGATAGATCTGGTCGAACTGGTCGCTGGCGCGGTCGAAATATTCCGATGCCTTGTGATGCTGGATCAGCATCATGGCCACGTCGTTGCATTCCTGGGTGTAGGGAATGTTGAGGATGGGGGTGGTGCGGGTCTTCAGCACCACCGGCTGGTCGTCCATCACCCAGTCGCAGACGTAGCCGTAGCCCTGCTCCACCAGAATGTCGGGGGTTTCCCAGGTCTCGGTCAGGCCCGGCCCGAGCCAGCCGCGCGGCGGCCGGCCGAGATAGTCGGTGATGGCGGCGGTGGTGCGGGCGATGTCCTCGCGCTCGTTTTCCACCTTCTGCATGTTCTTCTGCGAGAAGCCGTGGCCGATGAATTCCCAGTTCCGCTCGCGCGCGGCGCGGGCGATGGGCTCATAGCTGGAGATGGCCGAGCCGTTGATGGCGAGCACGCCCGGCACCTTGAAGTCGTCGAACACCTCCAGCATGCGCCAGAAGCCGACGCGGTTGCCGTATTCGTGCCACGCCCAGTTCGGGATATCCGGCATGGGCGCGCCGCCGGCGGGTGGCGTGAGCACCGTGCGCGGCATGGTTTCGCGCGGGTTCCACTCCTCGATGTTGACGATGATCCACACCGCCATGCGCTTGCCGTCGGGCAGGGTGAGGCGGGGGCGCTCGGAGATGGCGGAAAAGGCGATGCGTTCGGTGGGAAGCATGGCTAGGCCTCGCGCGGGGCGATGGTGAGGGTGAGAGAGCCGAAGCCCTGGACGTGGCCGACGACCACGTCGCCCGGCACCACCGGGCCGACCCCGGCCGGGGTTCCGGTCATGATGAGGTCGCCAGGCTCCAGCTGGTAGGACTGGGACAGTTTGGAGACGATTTCCGGCACGTTCCAGATCATCTCTGAAAGATCACCGCGCTGCTGCAGGGTGCCGTTGACCGTCAGGGAGATCTCGCCGCGCAGCGGATCGCCGCCGGTGCCCGCCGGATAGATGGGTCCGCACGGCGCCGAGTGGTCGAACGACTTGCCTGCTTCCCAGGGCAGGCGCTTGTCGCGGCAGTCGCGCTGGCGGTCGCGGCGGGTCAGGTCGATGCCCACCCCGTGGCCGTAGATGACGGAGGCGGCGGCCTCCACCGGAATATCCCGCGCGGTGCGGCCGATGGCCACCACCAGCTCGATCTCGTATTGCAGATCCTCGGTATCGGCGGGATAGGGCACGCGCGCCCCGTCCTCGACGATGGAATCCCGCGGCTTCTGGAAGAAGAACGGCGGATCCCGCTCGTCCTCGGCCTCCTTCATTTCGCGGATGTGGGCGAGATAGTTGCGGCCGACGCAATAGATGCGGCGCACCGGGAAGCGGGCCGCAGCGCCCACCACCGGCAGGGTGACGACGTCGGGTGCGGGAAAGACAAAGGTGGTCATGCCGCGTCAGCCCTTCGCGCCCTGGTACCAATCGAGGATCTGCTCGCCGTTCCAGAACAGCACGTCGCCGAGGCTCTGGGCGTAGGCATAGATCTCCTCGAGATATTTGATGCGGTGCGGCTGGCCGGAGATGTAGGGGTGGATGGCCACCGCCAGCACCTTGGCGCGCTCGCCGCCTTCCATGTGCAGGCGGTCCAGGCTGTCCTTGACGCGGGTGGCCCAATAGCCGGACTCGTGGTGCGCCACCGCCATCATCGGGATGTCGTTGTGCTCCACGGTGTAGGGCAGGGTCACCAGCGGGCCGGCGCTGGTGCTGATCTCGGCGGGCTCGTCGTCCCACACCCAGTCGCCGATATATTTGATGCCCGCCTCGGCCAGCAGATCGGGGGTCTCATAGGTCTGGGTCAGGCCCGGGCCGAGCCAGCCGGAGGGCTTGCGGCCGGTGAAGCGCTCGATGATGTCCACCGACTTGTGGATCATCGCCCGCTGGTCCTCCACCTTGTGGATGGGCATCTGCTCATAGGCATGGCCCATGAATTCCCACCCCGCGTCGCGCGCCTGCTGGGCCACCCGGGTGTAATCCTCGCAGACCCGGGCATTGATCGAGAGGGTGGGGCGGATGCCCAGCTGCTCGAACAGCTTGAAGAAGCGCCACACGCCCACCCGCATGCCGTATTCGTGCCAGCTCCAGTTGGGCACGTCGGGCAGCAGCACCTGGCCGGTGGGCGCCGGAATCACCTGGCGGGCCATGGGCCGGGCGATGTCCCAGACCTCGAGATTGACGATGGTCCACAAGATCACCCGTGCCGAGCCGGGCAGCTTCAGGGGCGGGCGATCGACGATGGCCGAATAGGGCGCGCGCTGGGCGGGCAAAGTGGTCATGGGCATCCTCGTGAGGAACGACGGAAAGTCATGGGGCGGTCGCCCTCAAGTTCTCGATGGCGGGCAGGAGGCACTGGCGCAGGCTCGCGTAGAACAGCCGGGCGCCGCGCCGGGCCCAGCTGGCCGCGGTGGCGGCGGTCACAGGCAGGCCGAAGGGCACGCCCCGGTCCGCCAGCCGCCGGGCGATGTCGTCCACCGCCGCCCGCACGTCGGGGTGCGCGGTGTCGCCGTCATGGCCCATGGACCAGGCGAGGTCGTTGGGGCCGATCAGGATGAGGTCGATGTCCGCTGCGGCGATATCGTCGAGCCGGGCGTGGCCGGCGACGCTCTCCACCTGGACGATGCGCAGCGGCGGCGCGGTGCGGTGGGGCGCGCGACGGACCACCTCGGCCAACAGGGCGCAGGCATCGGGATGCTCCACCTGGGGCAGCACCAGCCCTTCGAGGCCGCAGTCGAGATAGCGGGTGAGCACCGCGGGATCCTTGCTGGGGCTGCGCACCAGCGCGCCCATGCCGACCGCCTGCGCGGCGCGGGCCAGCGCCGGGACCGCGCCGATGTCGACGGCGGTGCGCTCGCAATCGATGAACAGCAGGTCGGCGCCGCCCTCGGCCAGCACATCCACCACCGGCAGCGCGACGCCACCGGGGTTGACGGCCAGAAGCGGCACGGGGCCGCGAAGGCGGGCACGCAGGTCCCTCATGCCACGGTGACCGGATCGAGCGAGGTCGTCAGGGTGCGCATCACCTCGGCGGCCGGCATCACCCAGCCGAAGGCGGTGCGAATGCAGGCCAGGCCCGCATCGTGCATCGACGGGCCGTCCATGGTGTCCACGCAGTCCTCGACGACGATGGCGGCGTAGTCGCGCACATTGGCGGCGACGGTGGTGGCGAGCACGCAGGAATTGGTGTTCACCCCGGTGATCAGCAGCGTGGTTACGCCGTGCGCCTTCAGGGTGAAGTCGAGATCGGTGCCGAGGAAGCAGTCATAGCGCTTCTTGGTGTCCACCAGCATGTCGCCGGCGCGCCAGAGCTCCGGCATCACAGTGCAGCCGGGGCTGCCCGCCAGATTGTGGCGCAGCACGTTGCGGCGGGTGGCGGAGGGCTCGGCGGCGCGGGTGTTCCAGAACGGGTTGGCGGCGATTTCCGCCACATCGCGATAGCAGGTCAGAAGGTGGATCACCGGCACGCCGTGCCGGCGGGCCCAGTCGAGCAGCACGGCGTTGGCGGCGACCACGCGGCGGGCCACGTCGGCGGGGGCGGGCATGGTCGCCACCATGGGATCGAGATGGCCGCGATGGAGGTCTATGGCCACCACGGCGGGGCGGATGCGCGCGACGCCGAAGCTCGCAGGTTTCACCGTCGCCGTCATGACGCGCCTCCTGGTGTCCGCTGCCCGGACCGGCCGGAGCCGGAATGGGGCGCATGGCTCCCACCGGTGGCGCGGGCGCCAACGGTAGGAGTGGCATCAGGATATGAATGCAAAAGCTCAGACGTCAACATAAGATGTATACATTTTTAGGACATTTAGAAGGCAGGGCGTGCCGCAGATTTGGGCATAATGCTGCATTTTTCGCGAAAATATGCGGTGTCACGCGAGGCCATCGCGCCGCAGTCCGCCGAGAAATGTATTCTTGCATCGGTGGTGTGCGGGCTGGTATTTTGCGCTGTCAGCCCGTTGTCAGCGCCAGCCGAGTTCCATGCCCGATATCCTTCTCGATCCCGATGAGCAGCCCACCGCGCCCACCCGTTCCCTGTCGGTGACGGATCGCATCCGCGCGGCCATCCTGGCGGGGGAGTTTGAGCCCGGCGCGCGGCTGCACGAGGTGCGGCTGACGGAATGGCTGGGGGTGTCGCGCACGCCGGTGCGTTCGGCGCTGCAGGCGCTCGCCGCCGAGGGGCTGCTGGAATACACGCCGAACCGGGGGTTCTCGGTGCGGCGGTTCCTCACCTCAGAGATCGTCGACGCCTATGAGATCCGCGCCATGCTGGAATCCCTGGCGGCGCGGCTCGCCGCCGAGCGCGGGCTCAATGCGGATGAGCGCGCCATCATCGAGCAGGCGCTGGCCGATGGCGACGCGCTCCTGGCCAAGGACGAACTGAGCGAGGATGACCGGATCGCCTACGGCGCCGTCAATTTCGCCTTCCACGATACCATTCATACCGCCTCGCGCTGCCGCATGCTGGGCGACATGGTGCGGCTGTGCCAGCGGGTGCCCCAGTCCTCCCACCGCAATGTGGTGTCGTTCGAGCTGATGGATGTGCGGCGCCGGCACGACGACCATCATCGCATCTATGACGCCATCCTGATGTCGGAGGGCCACCGTGCGGAAATGCTCATGCGCGAGCATGTGGCGAGCGTGAAGACGAGCCTGGTGCGGGCCCTGTCCGGCCGCCCGACCCCTACGCGCTACCGGCGCTGAGCGGCCGCTCAGGGTGGCGTCAGCGCCCGCACCGCGGCGGCGGCCGCCGCCGCGCGGTTCTCCACGCCGATCTTGGCGTAGATCTGCTCCAGATGCTTGTTCACCGTGCGCGGCGACAGGCCGAGGATCTCGGCGATGTCGCGGTTGGGCTTGCCGCGGGCGATCCAGGCCAGCACCTCGGCTTCGCGCTGGGTGAGGCCGAAGGCGCCGCGCAGCGCCACCTCATCAAGGACACGGGTTGCCTCCGCCACCCGCAGCAGGAGCTCCAGCGGGCCCACCTGGCCCACATAGGAGAATTTGAGCCGTGCGGTGCCGTTCGCGTCGACGAGGGTGAAGGTCTCGCCCGCCCCGCCGGCGGCGCTGGCGCGGGCCTGGGCCAGCCAGGCGCGCACCGGCTCGGGCAGCAGGGCGCCCTCGCCGGCCGGCTGGGGGAGCGCCGCGGCCATGAGCCGGTTGGCCTGGGGCGTGCTCCACAGCACCCGCCCGTCGAGGGTGGCGGACATGAGGAAGCGGCCGGCGGCATCGAGCGCTACCTGGGCGCTCTGGGTCTGGCGGGCATTGGCGAGGTGCACCCGCATGCGGGCGATGATCTCGTCCGGCACCACGGGTTTCGCCACATAATCCACGCCGCCGGCATCGAGCCCGCGGACGATGTTCTCGGTCTCCGACAGGCCGGTCATGAAGATGACCGGCACATGGGCGAGCGCCGTGTTGGCCTTCAGCCGCCGGCAGGTCTCGAAACCGTCGAGGCCGGGCATGATGGCGTCCATGAGGATCACGTCGGGGGTGATCTGCTCCACCAAGGTGAGGGCGTTGGCGCCTTCTGTGGCCACCAGCACGGTGACGCCGGCGTCCTCCAAAGCGTCGGTGAGCAGGCTCAGGGTCTCGGGCGAATCGTCCACCACCAGGACGATGTCGCGGCGGGTCGCGCTATGGATCATCGCGGCGGAAGGCCTCCAGAACGGCCATGTAGCGGTTGAGGTCGAAATTGCGGACGAGGTCGCTCATCTGCGTCACGAACGGCCCGTTGGCGGGGGTCTCCTGGGCCAGCGCATCGAGCTTGGCGCGGATGCCGCGCACATAGCCGATGCGGCCGAGGTTCAAGAGCTCCTCGAGATGGGCCGCCGCCGGCGGCGTCACCACCTCGGGCACGGCCGGCATGGGGGCTGCACCCTCCGCCTCGAAGGTCCATTCGAGGCCCAGAAGGGTGCGGATCTTCTCCAGCAGCGCGCGCACATCCACCGGCTTCACGCACTGGTCGTCATGGAAGCGGGCGCCGTCGGCGCGGGTGATGTCGCCGGCATTGGCCGAGATCATGATGATATGGGCGTTGGGCGCCACCTTCGTGCGCAGCGCCTCGGACACATCCCAGCCGGTGAGGTGGGGCATGGAGATGTCGAGCAGCACCAGGTCCGGCTTCACCTCGCCCGCCAGCGCCACCGAGCTCGGCCCGTCATCGGCGGTGAAGACGATGAAGCCCAGCGGCCGCAGGAGCTCGCACATGAGGTCGCGGTGGGCCTCGTCGTCATCGGCCACCAGCACCGTGCGGGGGGCGCCCTCATAGCCGATGATGCGGCGCTCCGGCGGGGTCGCGTCGGGCTGCGGCCGGGCTTCCGAGAGCAGCAGGCGCACCTTGAAGGTGGTGCCCTTGTCCACCTCGCTCTTCAAGGCGATGTCGCCGCCCATGATTTCGGTGAGCAGCTTGGTGATGGTGAGGCCGAGGCCGATGCCGATGGTGTTGAAGGTGCCGGCGCGGCTGCCCCGCTCGAACGGCTCGAAGATGCGCTCGCGCTCTTCCACCGGAATGCCGATGCCCGTGTCGGTGATCTCGAATTCCGCCACCTGGTTGCGATAGCTGACCGCGAAGGTCACCTGCCCGCGGGCGGTGAATTTGATGGCGTTGGACAACAGGTTGATGAGGATCTGCCGCAGCCGCTTCTCGTCGGTGTGCACCACCTGCGGCAGGCGCGGCGCCCGGGTGTGGCGGAAGGCGATGCCGCGGGCTTCCGCCTGCAGGCGGAACATGTCGACGATCTGGTCCAAGAGCTCGTGGATGCGCACCTGATCGCGATAGAGGTGCAGGCGCCCGGCCTCGATCTTGGAGATGTCCAAAAGGCCATCGATGAGGCCGGACAGATGTTCGGACGAGCGCCGCACCACCCGGATGGCGTCGCGCCGGTGGGCGGGAATGGCGCTGTCGCGCTCCAGGAGCTGGGCATAGCCCAGAATGGCGTTGAGCGGCGTGCGCAGCTCATGGCTGATGCCCACCACATAACGGCTCTTGGCGAGATTGGCCGCCTCCGCCGCCTCCTTCGCCTTCTGCAGCTTGGCGTCGGTGCGCTTGTGGGCCTCGATCTCGCGCATCAGCAAGGCGGTCTGGCGCTGGCTCTCCTCCTGGGCGACGCGCCGGCTCTCCTGGGCCAGCACGAACAGCCAGGCCACCACGCCGACGATGATCATCAGGACGAAATAGAGGGTCCACAAGGTGGTGCGGATGGCATCCCCATGGATGGGGGATTCGAGCCGGGCATGGGAATAGATGAGCGCCAGGATGCCGCCGATGACCGTGGCGAGCACCGCGAGGATCGCCAGATAATACCCCACCCGGGTATTGAGTCGCCCCACCACGCTCTGCGGCAGGGTGGCCGCGAGCACGCCCATGAGCTGGTCGGACGCCCGCGCCTCGGTCTTGCAGCGGTCGTTGCAGCGGGCATCCAGCGAGCAGCACAGGGAGCAGATGGGGCCCGCATAGACCGGGCATTGGGCCATGTCCTCCGGCTCGAAGCGATGCTCGCAGATGCAGCAGCGCACCAGGCCGTGGTGGCGTTTGGGCGTCACCCAGTCGGTCTTGGGCTGGCGCGCCATGTAGTATCGTCCGCCGGTGGCGAAGGCGATGACCGGCGCCGAGAGGAAGGCTGCGACCAGGGCGATGAACACGCTCAGGGCCTGCGCGGTCGCCCCCAGGAGGCCGGCATAGGCGGTGAGGGCGAGGCTGGTGCCGATCAGCACCGCGCCCAGCCCCACCGGGTTGATGTCGTAAAGGTGGGCGCGCTTGAACTCGATGGTGGGCGGGGAGAGGCCGAGCGGCTTGTTGACCACGAGGTCTCCCACCAGCGCCGCCACCCAGGCCACCGCGATGATGGCGAAGATGCCGAGGATCTGATCCAGCGCCTTGTAGATGCCGAGCTCCATGAGCAGCAAGGCGATGGTGACGTTGAACACCAGCCACACCACCCGCCCCGGGTGGGAATGGGTGAGGCGGGAGAAGAAATTCGACCAGGCGATGGAGCCGGCATACGAATTGGTGACGTTGATCTTCAGCTGCGAGATGATCACGAACAGCCCGGTGAGCACCAGCGCCGCTTGGTGTGAGGGGACCACCTGCTCGAACGCCAGCAGATACATGCGGGTGGGTTCCGCCGCCTCCGCCACCGGCACGCCGGTCTGGAACACCAGATAGGCCAGCAGCGAGCCCACCAGCATCTTCAACGCCCCGGGGATGATCCAGCCCGGCCCCGCCGCCAGCAGGCTGAGCCACCAGCGCACATCCCCGCCGCCGCTGCGCTGGGGCAGGAAGCGCAGGAAGTCCACCTGCTCGCCGATCTGCGCCACCAGGGCGAACACCACCGTGGAGGCGGCGCCGAACGCCATGAGATTGAAGCTGCCATCGGCCGGGCCCCACTGGCCGGTGAACGTGGTCCATGCGGCGAGCTGGTCGTCCCGATTCACCAGCAGCAGGGCGAGCGGCACCAGGTGCAGCACCAGCCAGAGCGGCTGGGTCCAGGTCTGGAAGCGGCTGATGAAGGTGATGCCGTGGGTCACAAGCGGGATGACCGCCACCGCCCCCAGTACATAGCCGATGGCGAGCGGAATGCCGAAGCCCATCTCCAGCGCCAGCGCCAGGATCACCGCCTCGATGGCGAAGAAGATGAAGGTGAAGGAGGCATAGATCAGCGAGGTGACGGTGGAGCCGATATAGCCGAAGCCGGCGCCGCGGGTGAGCAGGTCGATGTCCACCCCGAACCGGGCGGCGTAATAGCTGATGGGCAGGCCGGTGGCGAAGATGATGGCGCTGACCACCAGGATCGCCGCCACCGCATTGGTGAAGCCATAGCTGAGCGTCACCGCCCCGCCGATGGCCTCCAGCGCCAGGAAGGAGATGGCGCCCAGCGCCGTGTTGGCCACCCGGAACGCCGACCAACGTCGCGCGCTCTTCGCGGTGAAGCGCAGCGCGAAGTCTTCCAGGGTTTCGTTGCGCACCCACTGATTGTATTGGCGTCTGACGCGGATGATCCGCTGCTCCGCCCCCATGGCTTCAGGTCCCATCGCCGTCGCGTCCGAAAGGACCTCCTTCTGCATCGCTCCCGTCTGCTTTTGGGGGCTGCCGCCTTGTGTCGGCGCATTACCCTGTGTCGGCGCACCTCGCCGTGTCGTCCCGGCCGGGTGCCCGACCCTCGCCCCGCGCTGCGCCTCCGTTCCCCTGCCTCAAGCTGAGGCCGGGGCGGTGTGCCGCAGCGCAGCAGTGTCGTGCTTCGCCCGGGGTTTGTCACCTCCCGTCGGTGCGCGCGCCACGGCGCCTTGCACAGGAAGATAGACGCTCGGCCGGCGGGCCATATACGTCAATTGACGTATTGCCGGTTTGGTCCGAACCCGCGAACCATCATCTCCACCATAAATCTTCCAGACAATTCGCAGCCATCCCGTCATAGCGGTGGAGGGGGAAGTATGTCTTCTGATGATAAACGGATTGGGCAAGGTCTTTCGCAGATGAATCTGGGGCGGCGCCAGATCCTGAAGGGGCTGGCGGCCATGCCGGTTGCTTCGGCTTTCGGGGCGTCCGCCTTCTTCCCGTCCTCGGCCTTTGCTCAGGCGCCGACGACCTCGGCCATCAATACCACGGGCCTCGCCGTGACCGATACCGAGGTGACGGTGGGTATTCTGCACTCGGTCACCGGCACCATGGCCATTTCCGAGACCGGCTCGGTGCAGGCGGAAAAGCTCGCCATCGACCAGATCAACGCTGCGGGCGGCGTGCTCGGACGCAAGATCAAATATGTGCAGGAGGATGGCGCCTCCGACTGGCCGACCTTCGCCGAGAAGGCCAAGAAGCTGCTGGTGCAGGACAAGTGCGCCTCGGTGTTCGGCTGCTGGACCTCCGCCTCGCGCAAGGCGGTTCTGCCGGTGTTCGAGCAGTATAACGGCATGCTCTATTACCCGACCTTCTATGAAGGGCTGGAGCAGTCCAAGAACGTCATCTACACCGGCCAGGAGGCGACCCAGCAGATCATCGCCGGCCTCAACTGGGTGGTGCAGAACCGTGGCGCCCAGAGCTTCTATCTGCTCGGCTCCGACTATATCTGGCCGCGCACCTCCAACAAGATCGCCCGCAAGCACATCGAGAATTTCCTCAAACTCCAGGTGGTGGGCGAGGAATATTTCCCGCTGGGGCATACGCAGTTCAATTCGGCCATCAACAAGATCAAGCTCAAGAAGCCGGATGTCATCTATGCCATCATCGTCGGCGGCTCCAACGTCGCTTTCTACAAGCAGCTGAAGGCGGCGGGCATCGACCTGTCCAAGCAGACCCTGCTCACCATCTCGGTGACCGAGGACGAAATTCTGGGCATCGGCGGCGAGAATATCGCCGGGGCGCTCGCCTGCATGAAGTATTTCCAATCCCTCGACAATCCCAACAACAAGGCGTTCGTGGAGGCGTTCAAGACCGCCTACGGCCCCAACATGGTGATCGGCGACGTGACCCAGGCGGCGTATCTCGGGCCCTGGCTGTGGAAGCTCACGGTGGAGAAGGCGGGCTCCTTCGACATCGACAAGGTCGCCGCCGCTTCTCCGGGCGTCGCCTTCGACAAGGCGCCGGAAGGCTATGTGCGCATCCACGAGAACCACCATCTGTGGAGCAAGACCCGCGTCGGCAAGGCCCGTCCCGACGGCCAGTTCGACGTGCTCTACGAGACCGCGGAACTGGTGGAGCCCGATCCCTTCCCCAAGGGCTACCAGTGAGCCCAGGGCTCACCCGTTGCGCCGTCCCCCGCTGAGGGGCGGCGCGCCACCCGTCCGCGCGGCCCGCGGGCGGGTTCCATCCGGAACCGGCTTCGCCTTGGGGATCATGCGGCCCGCGCCGCTGGGGGTGCTTTGATGTTCATGGGATACACGCTGGGGGAGCTGGGCTCCATCTTCGCCATGCAGGCCTTCGCCGGCCTGATCCTGTTCTCCGTGTTCGTGCTCATGTCGCTGGGCCTCGCCATCATCTTCGGACAGATGGGCGTGATCAACATGGCGCACGGGGAGTTCATGATCCTCGGCGCCTACATGACCTATTTGACCTCGCAGGCGTTCCAGGCTTTCGCCCCGGGGCTCTACGGCATCTATTTCTTCGTGGCCATGGCGGTGGCCTTCTGCGCCTCCGGCGCGCTGGGCATGCTGGTGGAGTGGAGCATGATCCGCTTCCTCTACAAGCGGCCGCTGGACACCCTGCTCGCCACCTGGGGCCTCTCCCTCATCATGCAGCAGGCATTCCGCTCCATCTTCGGGGCCCGCGAGGTGGGCGTGGAGCTGCCCGACTGGATGATGGGTTCGCTGCCCATCACCGATACCATCGAGGTGCAGATCAACGGCCTGTTCGTCATGGGCCTCACCACCCTCATCGCCATCGCCGTCTATTTGCTCATGTTCCGCTCCCGCTGGGGGCTGCAGGTGCGCGCCGTGGTGCTGAACCGGCCCATGGCCGGGGCGGTGGGCATCGACACCGAGCGGGTGGACCGCTTCACCTTCGGCCTCGGCTGCGGCATCGCCGGCATCGCCGGCAGCGCCTTCACCATGATCGGCTCCACGGGTCCCACGGCGGGCCAGCTCTATATCGTCGACACCTTCCTGGTGGTGGTGTTCGGCGGCGCGGCCTCCCTCGCCGGCACCATCGCCTCGGCCTTCACCATCTCCCAGGCGCAGTCGACCATGGAATTCTTCATGTCCGGCTCCATGGCCAAGGTGCTCACCCTGCTGGTGGTGGTCTGCATCCTCATGGTGCGGCCGGAAGGCCTGTTCGTCCTCAATGTCCGGCGCTGAGGAGGCCGACATGACGCAAGCGCTCTCCCTCCGTTTCAAGAACCTCCTCGGCCTTCTCATCCTCGCCCTGCTGCTGGCGGTGGTGCTGCCCCTGGTGCTGGAGCCGTTCCGGCTCAACATGGTGGGCAAATATCTCACCTATGCCTTCGTGGCGGTGGGCTTGGTGCTGTGCTGGGGCAATGCCGGTATTCTCTCCCTGGGCCAGGGGGTGTTCTTCGGCCTCGGCGGCTATGCCATGGCCATGTATCTGAAGCTTCAGTCCTCCACCCCCGAGGCCACCAAGATCCAGTCCACCCCCGGCATTCCGGATTTCATGGATTGGAACCAGATCACCCAACTGCCCTTCTTCTGGGTGCCGTTCAAGTCCCTGCCCTTGTCGATCCTGGCGGTGGTGCTGGTGCCGAGCGTGTTCGCCTTCCTGGTGTCCTACGCCATGTTCAAGCGGCGGGTGGGCGGCGTCTATTTCGCCATCATCACCCAGGCGCTCGCCGCCATCATGACCATCCTCATCGTCGGCCAGCAGGGCTACACCGGCGGCATCAACGGCATCACCGACCTGCGGACCCTGGCGGGCTGGGACATCCGCACGGACGGCGCCAAGACCATTCTCTACTTCGTCAACGTGGCGCTGCTGCTCGGGGCCATCGTGCTGTGCCAATGGGTGCGCGGCTCCAAGCTCGGGCGCATCCTGGTGGCCATGCGGGACAAGGAGGACCGGGTGCGGTTCTCCGGCTACGACGTGGCGAGCTTCAAGGTGTTCGTGTTCTGCCTGGCGGCGGCGCTGGCCGGCGTCGGCGGGGCCATGTTCACTTTGCAGGTGGGCTTCATGTCCCCCTCCTTCGTCGGCATCGTGCCCTCCATCGAGATGGTCATCTATACGGCGGTGGGCGGGCGCCTCTCTCTGCTCGGGGCGGTCTACGGCACCCTTTTGGTGAACTGGGCCAAGACCTCGTTTTCGGAAAGCTTCCCGGAACTGTGGCTGTTCGGCCTCGGCGCCCTGTTCATCGCGGTGGTGCTGCTGTTCCCCAACGGCTTGGCCGGCCTCTATCGCAGCCATGTGGAGCCGCGCATCGACGCGCTGTTCGGCGGCAAGGGCCGCTCCGGTTCCCGCCCCGCGCCCGCTCCGGCCGAATGAGGAGATGACCCGATGAACGCGCAAGCTGTCCCCACCGTCATCACCGACCAGATGGGCCCGGATTTCCTGCTGGCGGTGGAAGGTCTCACGGTCTCCTTCGACGGTTTCAAGGCGGTGGACGACCTCTCCTTCTATGTGGATGAGAACGAGATCCGGGTGATCATCGGCCCCAACGGCGCCGGCAAGACCACGGTGCTCGATCTCATCTGCGGCCGCACCAAGGCCACCGCGGGCTCGGTGAAGTTCAAGAACACCGAGCTCACCCGCCTGAAGGAATATGAGATCGTCCGCGCCGGGGTGGGGCGCAAGTTCCAGAACCCCTCCATCTATGAGGACCTCACCGTCTTCGAAAACCTGGAGATCTCGTTTCCGCGCGGCCGCGGCGTGTTCGGCGCCCTCGCCTTCAAGCGCGATGCGGACGTGATCGAACGCGTGGAGGAGGTGGCCAAGACCATCTTCCTCGCCGACCAGCTCCACCAGCGCGCCGAATATTTGAGCCACGGCCAGAAGCAGTGGCTGGAAATCGGCATGCTGCTGATCCAGGACCCGGAGCTCTTGATGCTGGATGAGCCGGTGGCCGGCATGAGCGTCGCCGAGCGCAAGAAGACGGCGGAACTGCTCAACACCATCATCAAGGATCGCTCGGTGATCGTGATCGAGCACGACATGAAGTTCGTGGAGGACATCGCCCACAAGGTCACGGTGCTGCACCAGGGCAGGATCCTCGCCGAGGGGCCCATGGCCAAGGTGCAGGCCGACCCCAAGGTCATCGAAGTCTATCTCGGCCATTGAGGGAGGCGGATATGCTCAACGTCGACAACCTCGTCGTCTCCTATGGCCAGAGCGAAGTGCTGCACGGCCTCACCTTCGATGTGGCGCCGGGGGAGATCGTCGCCATCATGGGCCGCAACGGCATGGGCAAGACCACGCTCATGAAGTCGCTGATGGGGGTGGTGCCCACCAAATCCGGCGTCGTCACTTTAGGGGCCGATCCGATCACCGATCTGAAGAGCTATCAGCGGGTGGCGCGGGGCATCGCCTATGTGCCGCAGGGGCGCATGATCTTCTCCTCCATGACGGTGCAGGAGAATATCGAGACCGGCCTCGTCGCCCATCATGACAGCAAGGTGCCGCCGGACATCTATGAATTGTTCCCGGTGCTGCTCGACATGAAGCATCGGCGCGGCGGCAACCTCTCCGGTGGCCAGCAGCAGCAATTGGCCATCGCCCGGGCGCTCGCCACCCGCCCCAAGGTGCTGCTCTTGGACGAGCCCACCGAGGGCATCCAGCCGTCCATCATCCGCGAGATGGCCCGCACCTTGAAGCGCATCCGCGCCGAGCGCGGTCTGTCCATTGTGGTGTCGGAACAGGTGCTCTCCTTCGCCCTCGACATCGCCGACCGGGTGCTGGTGATCGAGAATGGCGAGATCGTCCATCAGGACCTGCGCGCCGATATCGACGAGGCCAAGGTCGCCCGTTTCCTGTCCGTCTAACGCTTCTGCCCGTTCAACCTGAGGAAGAGCCATGCCTGAGACCCTGATCTCGGTCGACCTGTCGCGGCCGGCCACGGAGAATGAGAACCTCCACAACCGCTGGCATCCGGATATCCCGATCGCCGTGTGGGTCGAGCCCGGCGCCGATTTCCGGGTGGAGACGGTGGACTGGACCGGCGGCGCCATCAAGAACGACGACAGCGCCGACGACATCCGCGACGTGGATCTCACCACCGTGCACTATCTCTCCGGCCCCATCGGCGTGAAGGGCGCCGAGCCCGGCGACCTCCTGGTGGTGGATATTCTGGATGCCGGCACGCTGGAAGGCCACGAATGGGGCTTCAACGGCTTCTTCTCCAAGAAGAACGGCGGCGGCTTCCTCACCGATCAGTTCCCGCTCGCGCAGAAGTCCGTGTGGCATTACGAGGGCCTGTTCACCCGCTCGCGGCATGTGCCCGGCGTGGGCTTTGCCGGCCTCATCCATCCCGGCCTCATCGGCACCCTGCCGTCGAAGGCGCTGCTCGACACCTGGAATACCCGCGAGCAGGCGCTCATCGACACCAATCCCACCCGCAATCCGCCGCTGGCCAACCCGCCCTTCGCCAAGACGGCCCATCTCGGCCGCCTCACCGGTGACGACAAGGCGCGGGTGGCGGCGGAAGGTGCGCGCACGGTGCCGCCCCGCGAGCATGGCGGCAATTGCGACATCAAGGATCTGTCGCGCGGCTCGCGCATTTACTTCCCGGTCTATGTGCCGGGCGCCGGCCTGTCCATGGGCGACATGCACTTCTCCCAGGGCGATGGCGAAATCACCTTCTGCGGCGCCATCGAGATGTTCGGCGCGTGGCTCCACATCAAGGTGGACCTCATCAAGGAGGGCATGACCAAGTACGGCATCAAGAATCCCATCTTCAAGCCCTCACCCATCACCCCCAATTACAAGGATTACCTCATCTTCGAGGGGATCTCGGTGGATGAGAGCGGCACCCAGCATTATCTCGATGCCAATGTGGCCTATCGTCAGGCCTGTCTGAACGCCATCGAATACCTGAAGAAGTTCGGCTATTCGGGCGCCCAGGCCTATTCGCTGCTCGGCGTCGCGCCGGTGCAGGGGCATCTGTCGGGGGTGGTGGATATTCCCAATTCCTGCGCCACCTTGTGGTTGCCCACGGAAATCTTCGATTTCGACATCAAGCCTTCGGCGGCCGGGCCGCAGAAGTTCCTCGATGGCTCCATCGACATGCCGGTCGCGCTGGAAGACTGAACCCCCTCTCTGCCGGGGCGCCCCGCGCTCCGGCGGCCTTTTCTTGTGAGTTCCTGCGATTGACGCGGAGGATGCCCATGCCGGTCTATGATTACATGTGCGAGGACTGCGGGCCGTTCACCCAGATGCACCCCATGAGCCAATGCGACGCGGCGCAGCCCTGCCCGGAGTGCCGGGCGTTTTCCCCCCGCGCCTTCCTCACCGCGCCCCATGTGGCGGGCATGGATGCGGGCCGCCGCGCCGCCTTCGCCACCAACGAGCGCAGCGCCAACGCGCCGTTGAGCGTGGGTGAATATGCCGAGAAGAGCGCCCGCGCCCAGCACAAGGCGGGTTGCGCCTGCTGCGCGCCGAAGATGAAGAGCCGCACCCGCGTCTCGCCCACCGGCGCCAAGAGTTTTCCCACCGCGCGGCCGTGGATGATCAGCCACTGAGCCTGCCCTTTCACGCCGGTCAGGGCGGGGGCTGATCCACCGCCTTCAGCGCCGTCCGCAGCCGGCGCTCGAAGGCGGCGGTCGCCTTTGACAGGGTCCGTCCCGTGCCGCACAGCAGCTCCAATTGGCCGGCGCCCAGCAGCGGATCGGCGATGGGGCGCATGGTGAGCGTTCCGGCGGCGCAGGCGGCGACACCGGAGAGATGGGCGAGAATGGCGACCCCTTCGGTGCGGGCGGCGACGGCGAGGCGCAGCGCCACGGAATCGCTCTCCAGCGCCACCTGTTCCAGAATGAGCCGCGCCCGCCGCGCCGCCTCCTCGATCAGCAGGCGGGTGGGGGAGCCGGCCGGCGGCAGGATAAGGCGCGCGCCGGCGAGATCGGCGAGCCTCACCGCCTCTTGCCGGGCGAGATCATGGCCTGGCCGCACCAGCGCCATCAACGGCTGGCGGGCGGCGGCGCGCACGGTGAGGCCCTCGGTGCGCGGCGCATTGTAGGCGATGCCGAGCTCCACGATGCCTTCCTGCACCAGGCGCGCCACCTGGCGCGAATTGCCCACCCGCGCCTCCACGCCAATGCCGGGATAGCGGGCCTGGAAGCGGGCGATGCAGGCGGCCAGCGGCCCGCTGGCGAAGGGTTCGATGGCGCCGATGCGGATCTGCCCGGTCCTGAGGCCGGCGAAGGCCGCGATCTCTTCGCGGGCGCCGTTCATCTGGTCGAGGGTGAGGCGGGCATGGCGCAGCACCACCCGTCCGGCGGGGGTGGGCACTACCCCGCGCGGCAGGCGCTCCAGCAATTGCGCGCCAAACTCCCGCTCCAGGGCCAGGATCTGCCGGCTCAGCGCCGATTGGGCCAGATGCAGCGTATCCGCCGCCTCGCGGATCGCGCCCGCCTCCACCACGGCGATGAAATTGCGCAGCGCGTTCAGGTTCATGTCCACCTCGCGATCTCGGCTCTCTGACTGATGCCATTTTGGCATCGCAAAGGCCAGATCAATGTCATTGTTTGCCGCCTCGCGGCCTGCCCTGATGGAGCCTTCGAGAGTGGAGGCTTCCATGCAACGGGTGAGGATGCGGCGGTGCTGATCGGCGTGGACGTGGGGGGAACCTTCACGGATCTGGTGCTCGCCGATGGCGCGGGCGTTTCGTTCCACAAGGCGCCCTCGACGCCGGATGATCCCTCGCGCGGGGTGGTGGATGCCCTGGAGGGCATGGCGGCCGCCCGTGGCGAGAGCCTCGATGCGCTGCTCGCCAAGGTCACCGTCTTCATCCATGGCACGACGGTCGCCACCAACATCCTGGTGCAGCGGGCCGGCGCTAAGCTGGGCCTCGTCACCACCCGCGGCTTCCGCGACCTGATCGAGCTGCGCGACGGCGCCCGCGAGAACCGCTACGCCCTGCGCACCGCGCCGCCGGAGCCCATCGTCGCGCGGCCGCTGCGACTGGAGGTAAGCGAGCGGGTGGGGGCCGACGGCACTGTCACCACCCCCCTCGATGCCACCGAGCTCGATGCGGCCATCGCCGCCTTGAAGGCGGCGGGAGTGGAAGGGGTGGTGGTCGCCTTCCTCCACGCCCATCGCCGGCCGGAACATGAATTGGCAGTGCGCGAGGCCATCGCCCGCGCCGGCTGGAGCCCGTTCGTGTCCCTGAGCCACGAGGTGCTCTCCCGCGAGGGGGAATATGACCGGCTCTCCACCGCTCTGGTGAATGCCTATGTGGGGCCGGGGCTGCGGGATTATCTGCAGCACCTGTCCGATCAATTGCAGGCGCGGGGCATCACCGTGCCCATCTTCGTCATGCAGTCGGCGGGCGGGGTACTGCCCATCGCGGCGGCGGCACGCCGGGCGGTGGGGGCGGTCACCAGCGGGCCGGCGGGCGGGGCCATGTCGGGGGCGCTGTTCGCCCAGGCGCTCGGCGCCGGCAACCTCGTCACCTACGACACCGGCGGCACCACCACCGACATCTGCGTGATCGAGAATGGCCGCCCGGTGGAGCGGGACAAGACCGATCTCGCCGGCCTGCGCATCACCGCACCGGCCATCGAGGTCAATCCCATCGGCATCGGCGGTGGCAGCCTGGCGCGCATGGATGCGAGCGGCATCCTGGCGGTGGGGCCGCGCAGCGCCGGTGCCGCGCCGGGGCCCGCCTGTTTCGGCAAGGGCGGCACCCGCGCCACCCTCACCGATGCCAATCTGGTGCTGGGCTTCATCTCGCCGGAGACCTTCCTCGGTGGGCGCATGCGGCTGTCGGTGGACGCCGCTCGCGCCGCCATCGCCGCCGATGTGGCGGAGCCCCTGGGGCTTTCGGTGGAGGAGGGGGCCTGGGCCGTGCACGTGCTCGCCACCTCCGGCATCACCGAAGGCATCCGCCTTGCCACCGTGCGGCGTGGCCGCGACCCGCGCGATTTCGCGCTGATGTCGTTCGGTGGCGCCGGGGGCCTCCACGCCAATGGGGTGGCCCGCGAATTGTCCATCCCGAAGGTGATCGTGCCGCGCATGGCCTCGGTGCTCTCGGCGGTGGGCTTCCTGGCGGCGGACATCCGCCAGGACCTGCAATGCACCCTCGATCGGCCCATCGGCGCCCTGAGCGCCCCGGAGATCGAGGCGGTGTTCGCCGATCTCGAGGCCCGCGCCCGCAAGCTCTTGGCGGAGAGTGGCGTGGGCAGCGCCGACATTCGCGTGCAGCGCTCCATGGAATGCCGCTATGCCCGGCAGATCCACGGCATTCCCGTCACGGTCGGCGCCAACTGCGATCCGGCGGCGCTGGAACAGGCCTTCACGCAGGCCTATCGCGGCCTCTACCACCACGCCCATGAGGGCGAGCCCGGCATCATCGATACCTGCCGGGTCTCGGTGTTCGGCGCCTTGCCCAAGCTGACCCTGCCCATGGAGGAGGAGGGGCCGGCCGATCCCACCCCGGCGCTGCGCGGCATCCGCGAGATCTATCTCAAGACCCCGCTGCGCGCGCCCATCTATTGGTTCGATGATCTGCGCGCCGGCATGCGCGTATCGGGTCCGGCCATCGTCGAATCCGCCTCCACCACCATTCTGGTCGAGCGCGGCAGCACCGGTATGGTGGACCGGTTCGGCAGCCTCGTCATCGAGAGCGTTTCAGATGTCCAGTGAACCGGTCCCCTCGCGCGAGCCGTTGAGCCCGCTCACCCTCGCCGTCGTCCGTCACAAGCTGAAGGCGGTGACGGAAGAGATGGTGGAGACCATGACCCACACCTGCTTCTCGCCGATCCTGAACCAGAATCAGGATTTCTCGGCGGTGGTGCTGGATGCGGATTTCCTCACCGTCTCCCAGGCCGAGCGGGTGCCCATCCACATGGGCGCCATGCCCCGCGCGGTGCAATTGATGGCGGAAGCCTTCGCCGACGATCTGGCGGAAGGTGACGTGCTGATGGCCAACGACCCCTATTGGGGCGGCAGCCACCTGCCGGACGTGACCTTGGCCATGCCATTTTTTGCCGACGGCAAAGTGCGCCTGTGGGTAGCGCTGCGCGCCCATCAGGGCGACATCGGCGGCATGTCGGCGGGCGGCTATGCGGCCGCCGCCACCGAGATCTGGCAGGAGGGCCTGCGCATTCCGCCGGTGCGGCTGGTGCACGCCGGCCAGCTCAAGGATGACGTGCTGCGTTTGGTGGCGGAGAATTCCCGCAAGCCGGGCGATCTGCGCGGCGATATCCTGGCCCAGCTCACCGCCGTGCGCCTTGGCGCCGGCCGGCTCGGCGATCTCTATGTCCGCTACGGCAGTGCCGAGATCGCCGCCTGCGTCAAGGCGGTGCTGGATGGCGGCGAGGCGGTGATGCGGGCGCTGCTCATGGGCTGCCAGGAAGGCCGTCACAGTGCCATCGGCCATATGGAATTTGCCGGCGCGACCGGGGGCCTTTTGCCCATTCCCGTCACCATCGACATCGCCGATGGCCGGGCGGTGGTGGACCTGTCCGCCTGTCCGGACCAGGTGAAGGCCTTCATCAATAGTCCCTTTGCCAACACCCGCGCGGCGGTGATGGTGGCGTTCCTCTATTTCAGTGGCGACGAGGACGGGCTCAATGACGGCAGCGCCCGCGCCATCGAGATCCGCACCCGGCCGGGCAGCCTGCTGGATCCGGTGGTGCCGGCGCCGGTGGGGGCCTGCACCTCCTCGACCGCCTGTGCCCTCATCGAAGCGGTGCTGCAGGCGCTGGAAGGGGCGGACCCGGCCCGCGCCATCGGCGGCTTCGCCCGCCGCTTCCGCTTCGCCCTCGCGGGGGCGGACCGGGCCGGGGCACCCTTCATCTGGCACTATTTCTTCAACAAGGGCGGCACCGGCGCCAGCGCGGGACATGACGGCTGGGTCAATATCGGCGGGCTGCACAATCCCGGCGGCACCGCCTCGCCCAGCGTGGAGCGCACCGAGGCCGCCTATCCGCTGGTGGTGGAGGAATACGCGCTCACCACCGACAGCGGCGGCGCCGGGCGCTGGCGCGGCGGCCTCGGCGGGCGGCTGGTGCTGCGCTACGAGGGCCCGGAACCGGCGGTGCTGAACGCCTCGGGCGAAGGGGTGCTGGTGCGGCCGGCGGGCACGGCCGGCGGTGCCGACGGGCCGGGCCACGCCTATGCCCTGGAGAGCGCCGGCACCTCCCATGCCATCGGCGTGCATGCGAGCGGGCTGAAGGTGGAGCCGGGCGCCCGCGTGGTGTGCCTGTCGGCCGGGGGCGGCGGCTATGGTGATCCGCGTCAGCGGGAGCGGGCGGCGGTGGCCCGGGATGTGGCCTCAGGCTATGTCAGCCCGGCGGCGGCGCGGGACATCTACGGGTTGGAGGATGCGGGATGAAAGGCACGCCGGCCGGTTCAATCCCCGCGGGTCTGCTGCACCACATAGTCGATGTGGAATTCGTCGCGATACATGGATTCGCCGCACACCAGCGGCCGCCGGTCGGCGCTGAACAGCACATAATCGCGGATCAGCACCGGCGCCCCGCGCTTCACCCCGAGCCGATCGGCGGTCTGGCCGCGGGCGGTGCCGGCGCGGATGCGCCCTTCCACCCGCTGCACCCTGAGGCCGAACGCCTCGTCGAGGATCTGGTGGAGCGACTTTTCCGCCAGCAGCGCGGGGGTGATGCGGCTGCCCAGCTCGTCGGGGATGATGCGGTGCTCAATGCTCATGGGCTTGCCGCCGACGAGGCGCAGGCGATCGAGCTCGAACACGGCGCCGCCGGGCTCCAGATGCAGCGCCTCGATCTCGCCGGGGCTGGCGGCACGCGGTGTGAAATGCAGGGTCTCATAGCCCACCCTCGCGCCCTTGGCGCTCACCTGCTCCTCGAACGAGCGCACCCGCGTGAGGTCGATGGGGGCGCTGAGGCGGGCCGGCGCCACGAAGGTGCCGCTGCCGGAGCGGCGCACGATCACCCCCTCGAACACCAGCTGCTGCAGGGCCCGCGCGACGGTGGCGCGGGTGGTGGAGAAGCGCTTGGCCAGTTCCGGTTCCGAGGGCGCGCGATCGCCTTCCGCCAGCCGCCCCGACGTGATCTCGTCGCGGATGAACTGCTGGATGCGCGCGTAGATCGGCGTGAAGTCGGTTGACGACAAAAGGCACCCCTTCAACCTGACTAGACAGCTAGTCAACTATGTGTCTAACTTTATCGTAACAGATGCGAGGGCGTAAGCCCCGAACCCTCCAGGGCCGATGGGAATGACGATCGAAACCGATGCCCCTGCCGCCGCGCCCGGACGCGCGGCCCGGCCGCCCGGCCCGAGAACGGGCCAGCGGTCCTTCGGCTTCCTTTATGCCGCCTCCATCGCCGCCGGGCTCGTGATCTGGCAGGTGGTGGCGCAGGGCTATTCCAGCTTCGTCCTGGCTTCTCCGGTGGCGGTGGCCGCCCGGCTGTGGAGCATGATCGCGAGTGGCGAGCTGCCGCTGGCCCTGGCAGGCTCCATGCAGCAGATGGTGGTGGGCTATGCCATCGCCTGCGCCATCGCCATTCCGGTGGGCATGGCCATGGGCCGGGTGCGCTTCATCAACGACCTGCTCGATCCCATCGTGAACCTCGTCTATGCGGTGCCGAGCGTCGCCTGGGTGCCATTCATCATGATCTGGTTCGGCCTCTACTTCGAGGCCCGGGTCGCCCTGGTGGTGATGATGTGCGTGTTCGACATGATCATCGTCGTCAGCACCGGTGCCCGCAATGCCGACAAGAAGCTGCTGAATGTCGGCCGGTCGTTCGGTGCCAGTCCCTGGCAGCGCACCCGGCTGGTGCTGCTGCCCGAGAGCCTGCCCTTCCTCTTCACCGCATTGCGTATCGGCGTGGTGCGGGCGGTGAATGCCATGATCACCGCCGAGCTGTTCCTTGCCGCGGTCAATCTCGGCGCCATCATGAAGCAGGCGGCGGTGCGGCTCGACAGTGCCGCGGTGCTGGGGCTTCTGGTGGTGCTGAGCCTCCTGGGCCTCGCCCTTCAGGAAGCGTTGCTGCTGGTGGAACGGCGCGTGTGCATCTGGCGTCCGAGGGCTCACGCATGATCGGCCGCTCGCTCCCCGTGAACATCCTCGGCATCGTGCTGCTGCTGGGGCTGTGGCAGCTCGCCGGTCAGCATCTGGGCGATGCCCTCCTGGCGACCCCTGTGCAGGCCGCTGGCGCCCTTGGCACCATCCTTGTCGATCCCGCCTTCTGGGCCGCCCTGTGGCGCATGATGTGGATGATGATGATCGGCTATGCGCTGGCGCTGGTGGTGGGGGTGCCGCTCGGCATCGCCATGGGGCGCAACGCGGTGATCAATGCCATCGTGAAGCCCTGGGCCGCCATGTGCATCGTCATCTCGGCAGCGGCCATCGTGCCCCTGTTCATCATCCTCATGGGGCGCGGGCTGGTGTTCAGCACCGCCATCGTGTTCGTGGTGACGGTCTGGTACGTGGTGATCTCCATCACCGAGGCGGCCCGCGCCGTCTCCCCGCGCCTTGTCAATGTGGCGCGCTCGTTCGGTGCCTCCGATGTCCAGCGCTTCCGCTATGTGATCCTGCCGGCGCTGCATCCTTATGTGATGATCGCTGCCCGGGTCGGCTTCGTGCATGCGCTGCGCGCCATGGTCACCGCCGAGATGTTCATCTCCGCCGGCTATGGCGGCCTGCTGAACGATGCCGGGCTCGATTTGTCCACGGCGCCGCTGTTCGCGCTGATCGTCATTTTGATGGTGGTCTCGGTCTCCGCCACCGCCCTCATGCGCTGGGTCGCCCACCGGGCCGCCCCCTGGTACGCGAGCCGGACCCGCGAGTGATGAGGCGTCTCCCCCATAACAAGCCAGAGGATCAACAGATGTCGCACTTCGACCATGTGAGCCGGCGCGGCTTCCTGCGCGCCGGAGCGGGCGCCGGCCTTGCCGCGGGGCTGGGTGGCCTTGGGGTGATCACCTTGGGCCCGGTGCCGGGGGCGATGGCCCAGACCGGCCGGGTGCTGAAGGTGAACACGCTCGCCTCCGCCGCTGCCATCAATGTGCCCATGCAGGCCGCGCTGCGTTCGCTGCTGCCGCAGATTCCCGGCTATGGCGAGCCCGAGGTGCGACCCACCAAGAAGATTCCGCAGATTGCCCAGGAGGTGATCGCCGGCGCCGCCGATTTCGGTGATGCGGACGTGGCCTCCACCCTGGCGGCGGCGGAAGCCGGCGCCGACGTCAAGATCATCGGCCTGTCCTACAACAACACCTCGCAGGTGGTGGTGTCGAACGCCGACAAGGTGAAGAGCCTGGAGCAGATTGCCGAGCAGGGCGGCACCATCGCTGTCAATTCCATCGGCGACTTCATGTATGTGATGCTGGTGGGCGCCCTCATCAAGCGCAAGATCGACCCGAAGAAGATCAACTTCATCGAGATGGGATCTTCCGGCGATCGCGCCCGCGCCCTCATCGCCGGCCGGGTGGATGCGGTGCCCATGCATGTGGAGCAGGCCGCCGAGCTTGCCACCCGGGGCAATTACCAGATCCTGGTGAAGCCCTGGCAGGAGTTCGGCAACTGGTTCAGCGCCATTGTCATGACCACCGCCAAGTGGCTGGAGCCGGACGAGAACAAGGCGGCCGCCGTGGCCCTGCTGAAGGCGGTGCTCACCTCCTTCCGCAAGACCAATTCCGACTATGCCTGGTACAAGCAGCAGGTGGCCACCTACGCCTCCTCCAAGGACCTCAAGGCGGCCGATGACGCTGTCCTGAAGCCGGTGTGGGAGACCCTGACCAAGGACATCAAGGCGTTCCCGAACGATATGCAGACCATGACGCCGGATGAATTCGCCAAGATGATCCCGGTCTACAAGGAGGCCGGCGCGCTCAAGGGCACGCTGAAGCTCGAAAACATCATCGATCGCACCTATGTGGATCGCGCGGTGAAAGAGCTCGCCTGAAATGGCTCATCTTTCCGTCAAGAACGTTTCCAAGGCCTTCGGCGGCGCGCCGGTGCTGGTGGATCAGTCGCTGGAGGTGGAGGAGGGCGAGTTCGTCGCGCTCCTCGGCCCCTCCGGCTGCGGCAAGTCCACCTTGCTGCAGATCATCAACGGCCTGGTGCCGGCGGATTCCGGAACCATCCTGCTGGATGGCAAGGACATCACCGGCAAGACCGGCACCGGTCGCGGCATGGTGTTCCAGGGGGCGGACCTGTTCCCCTGGCGCACCGCCTTGGAGAACGTCGCCTTCGGGCTGGAGGTGATGGGGGTCGGCAAGGCCGAGCGGCTGGAGCAGGCCCGGCATTACCTGCACCTCGTCGGCCTTGGCGGCTTCGAACACGCCTGGCCGCACCAGCTCTCCGGCGGCATGCAGCAGCGGGTGGGCATTGCCCGCGCCTTCTGCATCCGCCCCAGCCTGCTCTTGATGGACGAGCCGTTCGGCGCCCTCGACGTGCAGACCCGCGACATCCTGCAGGACGAGCTGGTCCGCATCTGGGAGGCGGAGCGCAAGATGGTGCTGTTCGTCACCCACGGCATCGAGGAAGCGCTGTACCTCGCCGATCGCATCCTGGTGTTCAGCAAGCGCCCGGCCCATGTGCTGCGGGAAATCGTGGTGCCGTTCGCCCGGCCCCGGCAGGAGAGCATGAAGCTCGATCCCGCCTTCCTGGACCTGCGACGCGAGATTTCCGATCTCCTGCGCCACGACATCCACGCCTGAACCCGTATCCCTGCGTGACGCCATGAACCAGATGACCCCTGCCCGCACGCCCGCTGCCCGCACGCCCCTGCCGCCCGCCGATCCTGCGATCGGACGGGCCGTCGCCACCACCCTCGCCGGCCTCAGCTTCGAGGATCTCCCGGCGGATGTGGTGCGCATCGTCAAGCTGTTCACCCTCGATACACTGGGGGTGATCGGCGGCGCGGCGCGGGCGCCGGGCATGGCGGAATTGACCGCGGCCCTGTCGGCCTGGGAAGCCTGCGGCAAGGCGACGATGCTGCTCACCGGCCGCACCGCCAACCCCGCCACCGCCGCGCTCGCCAATGGCGCCGCCGCCCACAGCCTCGATTTCGACGACCAGCATGATCCGGCCCGGGTGCATGTGTTCTGCGTGGTGCTGCCGGCGGTTCTGGCGGCGGTGGAGGCGAAGGAGACCCCGGTTTCCGGCCGCGAGATGATCACCGCGCTGGCGGTGGGCGTGGAAGTATTCTGCCGGCTCGGCCTCACCTGCTACAATTCGCTGGGGAAGGGGTGGCACCCCACCACGGCGCTCGGCACCATCTCCGCCGCCGCGGCCGCCGCCAAGGTGTTCGGGCTCGATGCCGAGCGCACGCTGAATGCCTTGGCCCTCGCCTTCGTGCAATTGTCTGGCACCACCCAGTTCATTGCCGACGGGGCGCTGGCGAAGCGGGTCGGCCCCGGCTTTGCCGCCCGTTCCGGCGTGCTCGCCGCCCATCTCGCCGCCAACGGCATCACTGGCCCGGCGCGCTTCCTGGAGGGCGAGGCGGGCCTGTTCAAGCTCTATGAGCGGGGCGAGGTGACGCCGGAGATCCTCACCGAGGGGCTCGGCAGGTCCTGGCACGTGCGCGACCTCTCCATGAAGCCCTATCCGTGCTGCCGCTGCGTGCACACCACCATCCAGCTGGCGCTGGAGCTGCGGGCTCAGGGGCTGAAGCCGGAAGACATCGTGCGCGGCACCATCGAATTGAGCGAGGTGAACCGCAAGATCGTCGGTGCGCCGTTCGATCGCACCCATCCCAATCCCGTGGTGCATGCCCAGTTCAACGCCGCTTATGCCTTCGCCGCCGCGCTGGTGGATGGCGGCGTGGAGATCGGCAGCTTCACGCCCGATCGCATCCGCGCCGATGACGTGGCGTTCGCCGCCCGCTTCTCCACCATCGCCGGTGCCGATATCGAACCCACCGCCATCGCCCCCGCCCGGGTGGTGCTGGAGCTTGCCGACGGCCGCACCCTGGTGGCCGAGCGCCAGACCATGAAGGGCGCCCCCGAGGAGCCCATGAGCGAGGCGGAGGTGTTCGCCAAATTCGCCTCCTGCCTGCGCTGGGGCTTCAACGCCGCCGACGCGCCGGTGGCGGCGCTGCAGGCGACGGTGATGAATCTCGACGCGCTGGACGAGGCCCGCGACGTGGTGAGCCTGTTCCTCGCCTGCCGGCCGGAGGTGCTGAAGTGAGCAGCTTCGCCGAGCTGATCGGCGTCCCCCTCGACGCCATCGATACCCCGGCGCTGCTGGTGGATCTCGACATCATGGAGCGCAATCTCCAGAGCATCGTCGGCGCCTGCCGGGCCGCCGGCGTCAACTGGCGGCCGCACTGCAAGGTGCACAAGTCCCCCGACATGGCGCGCCTGGAGATGGCGGCGGGTGCCATCGGCATCACCTGCGCCAAGGTCTCGGAGGCCGAGATGCTGGTGGATGCTGGCATTTCCGACATCCTCATCGCCAACCAGGTGGTGGGCCCCATCAAGATCGCCCGCCTGATGCGCCTGCAGGCCCGCGCCGACGTGGCGGTGGCGGTGGACGGGCCGGACAATGTGGCGGCGCTGGCCGCCGCCGCGGTCAAGGCCGGGGTTGTCCTCCGGGTGTTCATCGAGGTGGATACGGGCACCGCCCGCGCCGGCGTGCTGCCGGGGACGCCGGTGCTCGATCTGGCGCGGGTCATCACCACCTATCCGTCGCTGCGTCTCACCGGGGTGATGACTTGGGAGGGCCACACCACCCGCATCGCTGATCCTGAGGAGAAGCGCCACGCCATCACCGCGGCGGTGGGCTCCCTGGTGGCGAGCGCCGATCTGTGCCGGGCCCAGGGCATCCCCGTCGACATCGTGAGCTGCGGTGGCACCGGCACCTATGCCACCTCGGCCTTCGTGCCCGGTGTCACCGAGATCCAGGCCGGCGGCATCCTGTTCGGCGACGTGCATTATCACGACCTCTACCACGTGCCGCTCGAATATGCGCTGACGGTGCTGGCCACCGTCACCAGCCGGCCGACGCCTACCCGCATCATCACCGATGCCGGCAAGAAGGCCATGAGCACCGATGCCGGCACGCCGGTGCCGCTCGATGTGCCGCAGGTGGCGCAGGTGGGCTTTTCCGCCGAGCACGGCAAGATCGAGCTGGCCGCGCCCAGCGCCACCCCGCGGGTGGGCGATCGGCTGCGCTACGTGGTGGGCTATGCCGACACCACCGTGCATCTCCACAGCGAAATCTACGCCATACGCGACGGGCGCATCGCCCATGTGTGGCCCATCCCCGCGGGCGCGCGGCTGCGCTGAGCCCGTTCAAACATCGACGGAACCAACATGAAGCGGACTTCCTATCGCCTCGGTGTGGACATCGGGGGCACCTTCACCGATGTCGTGCTGATGCGGGATGACGGCACCATCTTCAGCAAGAAGGTGCTTTCGACGCCGAAGGACTACAGCCAGGGCATCGAAACCGGCGTCTCGGCGCTGCTCGCCGAGCTGTCGGTGGACGCGGCCGACATCGGCGAGTTCGTGCACGCCACCACCGTGGCCACCAACACCATCATCGAGCGCAAGGGCGCCAAGGTCGGCCTCGTCACCACCCGCGGCTTCCGCGACGTGCTGGAAATCGGCCGCTACCGCACCCCACGCCTCTACGACATCCATTACCGCAAGCCCGATCCCCTGGTGGAGCGGCGCCTGCGCCTGGAGGTGGAAGGCCGCATCGACGCCGACGGCGCCGAGCTGATCCCCCTCGACCGCGACAGCCTGGAGGCAGCGGCCGCCACCCTGAAGGCGGAAGGGGTGGAGGCGGTCTCCGTCACCTTCATCAATTCCTACGTCAATGCCAGCCACGAGCGCGAAGCGGCGGCGATCCTGGCCGAGCGCCTGCCCGGCGTGCCGGTGACCGCCTCGGTGGACCTCTTGCCGCAGCTCGGCGAATACGAGCGCACCAGCACCACGGTGGTGAATTCCTATATCCGCCCGGTGGTTGGCCGCTATGTGGATGCCCTGAAGGCGCGGCTCGACCGGCTCGGCATCACCGCGCCGCTGATGATCATGCAGTCGAGCGGCGGCATCTCCCCCGGCGACGTGGTGGCGCGCCAGCCCATCGACATCATCGAGAGCGGCCCCGCCGCCGGCGTGCTGGGCGGCCAGCGGCTGGGCGTGAAAATCGACGTGGGCGACATGCTGGTGTTCGACATGGGCGGCACCACCGCCAAGGCCACCGTCATCGAGCAGCACGCCTTCTCGCTCTGCCCCGAGACCGAGGTGGGCGGCGGCGCCGCGCTCGGCACGCGCATGATCAAGGGCGCCGGCTATCCGGTGCAGGTGCCCACCATCGACATCGCCGAGGTGGGGGCGGGCGGCGGCTCCATCGCCGCCAGCGATGCCGCCGGCGGCCTTCTGGTGGGCCCGCGCAGCGCCGGCGCCGAGCCCGGCCCGGTGGCCTATGGCCGGGGTGGCACTGATCCCACCGTCACCGACGCCAATCTGCTGCTGGGCTATCTCAACCCCAAGGCCCTGGTGAGCGGCGAGCTCTCCCTCGACATCGAGGGCGCGCGGACCGCCATGGCGGCCCTGGGCGAAAAGGTGGGGCTCTCCATCACCGACACTGCTTACGGCATCCATGCCATCGCCGATGCCACCATGCTGCGCGCCCTGCGCGGTGTGTCCTCTGAGAAGGGGCGCGATCCCTCCCAGTACACCATGCTCGCCATCGGTGGAAACGGGCCGGTGCATGCCTGCACCCTGGCCCATGCGGCCGGCATGACGCGCATCGTGGTGCCGCCGGTGGCCGGCCTGTTCAGCGCCCTGGGCATGCTGTTCGCCGATGTGGAGCACCAGCTGGTGGCGGCTTTCTACAAGCGCCTCGCCGAGGTGGACCGCGCCGCCCTCGATGCCGCTGCCGCGCCTTTGGTGGCGCGCGGGGTGGAGATGCTGCTCTCGGAGGGCTTCCGGGACGCGAGCCGGCGTCATCTCGCGCTGTTCGCCAATTTGCGCTACCTCGGCCAGACCGCGCCGCTCACCCTGCCGGTGCCGGACGGTGAGAACGCCCTGGCCGAGCTGGAAGCCGCCTTCCATGCCGAGCACCGCGCCGTGTTCGGCTATGACTCGCCGGGGGAGGCGATCCAGTTCGTGTCCCTGAAGCTGGTGTGCCACGGCGTGCCGGAAACCCCGCGCATGCCTGACCATGTGCAGCGTGGCGCCGAGAAGACGGCCGCCCAGACCGCGCGGCGCGCCTTCTTCGGCGATGCCGGCTGGATCGAGACACCGGTGATGCCGCGCCGCGCCCTCACCGCGCGCCCCATCGCCGGCCCGCTCATCATCGAGGAATACGACACCACGGTGGTGGTGCTGCCCGGCTGGGATGCGGCCATCGACGATTGGAACAATGTGGTGCTCACGCGCCGCCCCGCTTGAGGAGAGAAACATGATCACCATTGATCCGGTGCGCCGGGAGCTCCTCAAGAACGCCCTGGTGACCACCGCCGACAACGCGCTGGTGATGGTGACGCGCACCGCGCGCACCTCCAACGTGAAGAACTCCATGGATTTCTCGGCCGCCGTCTGCGACGCGCAGGGGCGGCTGGTGGCCCAGGGCCTCGCCGTGCCGGTGCATCTCGGCGTGGTGATGCCGGCGCTGGAAGCCTGCCTCGCCCATTTCGGCGACGACATCCATGAAGGCGACGTGCTGGCCAGCAACGATCCCTATTCGGGCTGCAGCCACCTGAACGACATCTTCACCTTCAAGCCGGTCTATGTGGACGGCCGGCGGGTGGCCATCGTCAGCCTCATCCTGCACCATTCGGACCTCGGCGGCCGGGTGCCCGGCGGCAATGCCGCCGACAGCATGGAAGTGTTCGAGGAGGGGCTGCGCATTCCGCCGGTGAAGATGGTGCAGAAGGGGGTGCCCAACGAGACCCTCATGCGCATCATCGCGTTCAATACCCGCGTGCCGGACCGGGTGATGGGCGATGTGCGGGCCCAGCTCGCCGCTTTGGACGCCGCCGCCGCCGAGGTGGAGAAGCTCGCCCGCAGCTGGCAGCCCGACGTGCTCGAAGCCTATCTCGACGACCTCATCAATTACGCCGAGACCCTGACCCGCGCCGACATCGCCGCGCTGCCCGACGGCGAGGTGGAGTTTGTGGAGTGGAACGATGACGACGGCGTCGGCAACGGGCCCATCCGCATTCACCTGAAGCTGACCAAGAAGGGCAGCGAGATCATCGCCGATTTCTCGCAGACCGACGATGACAAGGGCGGGGCGGTGCATTGCAACCGGGCCTTCGCCGTCTCCTGCACCTATGCCGCCATCCGCACCGTGCTCGGCCCGCAGATTCCCAACAATGCGGGGCTCTATCGCGCCATCACCGTGAACACCCGGCCGGGCACCTTCGTGGACGTGAGCTTCCCGGCGGCGGTGGGCTCGCGCGGGCAGGTGGGCTTCCGGCTGCGCTCCATCGTGCTCGGGGCCCTGGCGCTGCTGCTGCCGGGCCGCATGCCGGCCTGCGCCGGTGGCTCGGAATTCGCCATCGCCGCCTCCGGGGCGGACGGGGCCGGCCGGCGCTTCCTGCATCTGGAGTTCCACAACAACACCAGTCTCGGCGGCGGGCCCGATGCCGATGGGCAGGATGCCGGCCCCTATTGCATCGGCAACCTCGCCAACGTGCCGGTGGAGCTGATCGAGGCGGAAAACCCGCTGCGCATCGACGAATACGGCTTCCTGCCGGATACCGGCGGCGCCGGGCGCTATCGCGGCGGGCTCGGCCTGGTGCGGCAGTATCGGCTGCTGGCGGACGATGTGCAGGTGCAGGTGCGCTCCGACCGCTTCAAGTCGCAGCCGTTCGGCCTGTTCGGCGGTGGGGGCGGCGCCCATGCCCGCTCCATCCTCAATCCGGGCACGGCGGCGGAGGAGGCCCTGCCCTCCAAATTCACCCGCCGCTTCAACGCCGGCGACGTGCTGCGCTTCGAGATGGCCGGTGCCGGTGGCTACGGCCCGGCCGAGGAGCGCGACCCCGCCGCCATCGCCGAGGACATCCGCCAGGGCAAGGTGACCGCCGCCAGCTGACGGTTGTGCCTGAGAAACATGAGATCGCGCCGGGCACCCCGCCCGGCGCGATCTTGCGTTTGGGGGGTCAGAAGCTCGGCGGGGTCAGGGCACTGACCAGCTCGCAGGGCTCGGGTCCCACGCAGCGGAAGCGATGGGGTCGGCGGCTCTCGAAATAATAAGCGTCGCCCGGCCCGAGGATGCGCCGCTCGCCATCCACCGTCACCTCCAGCCGGCCGGACAGGATGATGCCGCCTTCCTCCCCCTCGTGGGCGAGGGGCACGCGGCCGGTATCGGCACCGGGGGCGTAGTGCTCCTTCAAGATCTGCAGGGCCCGGCCGAACAGGCTGTCGCCGATCTGGCGATAGGAGATCGCGCCCTTGCCGATCTCCACCAATTCTTCGGCCGCATAGAACACCTGGGTGGGCTTTTCCGGCTCCAGGGCGAAAAATTCCGCAAGGCCGATGGGGATGCCGTCGAGGATGCGCTTCAGCGCCCCCACCGAGGGGTTCACCGCATTGGATTCGATCAGCGAGATGGAGGAATTGGTCACCCCGGCCCGCTTGGCGAGGGCCCGTTGGGACAGGCCATGCCGGGTGCGCACGAAGCGCAGCCGCGCGCCCACATCCATCTCCATGGCATCCCCCTGTTTCAGGCGTTCAAGATCCGCAACAGATGCGGTCATGACCATTAGAAATCAGTGGCTTGCGGGAATCAAGAAAAGGACTTGTTGGCAAATCGCGAACCGGATCTGCTGGCCGCGAAGGAGACCTTCCGATGACCGCTGCCCCCAAGTCCGCCTTGTCCAACGCCGCCCCGCTCGAGGCTTATTGGATGCCCTTTACCGCCAACCGCCAGTTCAAGGCGGCGCCGCGGCTGCTGGCTGCGGCGGAGGGCATGTATTACACCACCGTGGACGGGGCGAAGGTGCTGGATGGCACGGCGGGCCTGTGGTGCGTGAACGCCGGCCACGGCCGCGCCAGGATTGCCGAGGCGGTGGGCCGGCAGCTCGCCACCCTCGATTATGCACCCTCCTTCCAGATGGGCCATTCGCTGGCCTTTGAATTCGCCGAGCGGCTCGCGGCCATCGCCCCCGGCGGGCCGGAGGCGGGGCTCGACCGCGTCTTCTTCACCGGCTCCGGCTCGGAATCGGTGGATACGGCGCTGAAGATCGCGCTCGCCTATCAGCGCGCCATCGGCCAGGGCACCCGCACCCGGCTCATCGGCCGCGAGCGCGGCTATCACGGGGTGGGCTTCGGCGGCATCTCGGTGGGCGGCCTCGTCAACAACCGGCGCACCTTCGGCCCGCTGCTGCCGGGGGTGGATCACCTGCGCCACACCCATGATCCCGCCCGCAACCGCTTCGTGCGCGGCCTGCCCGAGCATGGGGTGGAACTGGCGGACGATCTGGAGCGCCTGGTGGGCCTGCATGGGGCGGATACCATCGCCGCCGTCATCGTCGAGCCCATGGCCGGTTCCACCGGCGTGCTGCTGCCGCCCAAGGGCTATCTGGAGCGGCTGCGGGAGATCACCAAAAAATACGGCATCCTGCTGATTTTCGATGAGGTCATCACCGGTTTCGGTCGCCTGGGGGCGCCGTTTGCCACCGATTATTTCGGCGTCGTGCCGGATATCATCACCACCGCCAAGGGCATCACCAACGGCGCCGTGCCCATGGGTGCGGTGTTCGTGAGCCGGGCGGTGCATGATGCGATGATGCAGGGGCCGGTGGAGGCCATCGAGCTGTTCCACGGCTACACCTATTCCGGCCATCCGGTGGCCTGCGCCGCCGGTCTCGCCACCCTCGACATCTATGCGGAAGAGGGCCTGCTCACCCGTGGCGCCGGCCTGGCCGATCTGTGGGCGGACACCATGCACGACCTGAAAGCCGCGCCCAAAGCCGCGCCCCATGTGTCGGACATCCGCACCATCGGCCTCGTCGCCGGCATCGAGCTGGACTCCCGGCCCGGCGCGCCGGGCGCGCGCGCCTATGACGTGTTCGTGGACTGCCTCGCCAAGGGCCTGTTGATCCGCGTCACCGGCGACATCATCGCTCTGTCGCCGCCGCTGATCGTCACGCCGGCGCAGATCGGCGAGATGGCGCAGATCCTCGCCGGAGCCATCGCCCGCGCGGCGTGATGCGGGCGGCGCGGCCCTTCAGCCCGGGCGGGCGAGGGTCGCGCGCAGCTCCGACAGCCAGGGGGAGAGGGTCGCCATCTCCCCCAGCCGCAGCCCCTGTTCGAACAATTGCTCCACCGTCTCCGCATCGGCATGGGGCGCGGCCCGCAGCAGGCAGTCCCGCCATTTGGCGCGCAATTGCGCGGGGGTGACCGGATCGGCCGACGAGCCGGGCGGAAGGGTCACCGTGTAGGACAGGCTTTGCCCGGAGGTGGTGGTGATCTGCACCGTCACCGGCGCGTGGGCGATGGCGGCGCCGGAGAGTGCGGCGCCCGTGCGCTCGGCGAGAATGATGTCGTGCAGGCGGGCCTGGATCTGTGGCCGCATGACCTGCTCATCGGTGAAGCTCGCGAGGGTGATCTCCCCATCGGCCAGGGCCGCGGCGACGCAATAGGGTCCGCTGAACAGCGCCTCGAGCCCGGTGCGCGGAAAGGGATGGATCAGCGGGCCGCTGCCGCCCGGCGGCATCTCCACGTGAGCGGCGCGCACCGTGGTAAGATCCAGCCCGTGGGCGCGGCGCAAGGCGAGGGTGGCCTCGGCGATCTTGTGCAGCATGTAGCAGCACGGATAGCGCTTCTGCTCAAACCCCGGCTCCACCAGCGCGAACGGCGCGCCGAGGCGGATGGCGCCCAGCCCGGACGTTTCCCCGCCGGAGAAGGCATGGAGAAAGCCCACCGGCCCGTCGAAGGCCTCCTGCGCGCCGGTGAGGCCGCCGGCGGCCCATTGCGCCGCCTTGAGGCCATGGGCGGCGGCCAGCCCCACATGCAGGGATTTCACCGGCGTGCCGAAATTGGCTCGGATGCCGCCGGCGAGGCTGGCGGCCATGGCCAGAGCGTGGCCGGTGCGGCGGGCATCGAGCCCCATGAGGCGTGCGCCGGCGGCCGCCGCGCCGAGCGGGCCGAGAATGGCGGTGGCGTGGAAGCCGAGGCCATAGGGGCGAAAGCCCATGGCTTCGCCCACCCGGATCATCACCTCGGTGCCCACCGCGAAGGCGGCAAGGATCGCCCGGCCGGAATGGCCGCACGACAGGGGCAGGAGGCTCGCGAGCACCGGCGCGCTGGGATGGCACAGAGCCAGCATGCTCACGTCGTCATAATCGAGCACGTGGCTCGCCACGCCGAACAGCAGCGCCGCGTCGTCCGCCCGGTAGGTGAGGGGGGCCCAGAAGGAGGGCGTGCCGGCCACCGATCCATCCCTGGGCAGGGTGGCGGCCAGCTGCAGCGCCGCCGGCTCGCGCCCGCCCGCCAGGGTCACGGCCAGGGTATCGAGCAGCAGCGGGACGGCCCGCGCGGTCACCTCAGCCGGGATCTCCGCCGAAGTGATGAAGGTGGCGAGGGCGCCGGTCGAGCCGGCGCCAGGGGCATCCTGCGGCGTCTCCATCGCGTGCTCCCCGCCGTTGGCGCTCAGTTGTAGTGGGCGCCGGCGTTGAGGCCGATGATCTGGCCACTGATGTAGTGGCTGTCATCGGAGGCGAGGAACAAAGCGATGCCGATCATGTCCTCGACCCCGCCCTTCTTGCGGATAGCCTGGGAGGCGATCACCCCCGCCCACTGATCCTCGGTGATGGTCTTGCGCGGCACCTCGGTGGCGATGCCGTGGGGGCTGATGGCGTTGACATTGATGTCGAACGGCCCGAGCTCGGTGGCGAGCACCCGGGTCAGCGCCACCACGGCGCCCTTGGAGCACACATAATGGGCGTAGCCGGGCCGGCCCGTATCCACCACCACCGACGACATGTTGATGATCTTGCCGTAGCGGTTCTGCTTCATGATCGGCGCCACCGCCTTGGCGCACAGGAACACGCCGCGGGTGTTGACCGCGAACATGCGGTCCCACTCCTCCACCGAGATCTCCTCGAACCCCTTCAGGGTGAGGGTGGAGAAGACCGCCGCATTGTTGATGAGGATGTCGATGGAGCCGAAGGCGGCCTTGGCGGCGTCCGCCATGGCGCGGGTGCTGGCCTCGTCGGACACGTCGGTGGCCACCGCGATGGCCTTGCCGCCGTCCGCCTTCACCTCGTCCGCAACCGCCGTGGCGGCTGCAAGATTGGTGTCGGCGATGACGACGGCGGCACCGCGGCTGCCGAAGGCCAGGGCATAGGCCCGGCCGATGCCCTGGCCGCCGCCGGTGATCACCACAACTTTGTCGGTAAAGCTCATGACGCGGGCTCCTGAAGCCAGGTGGGATGCCCGCGCGGCCCCCGGCCGCAGGCGGGCGGGGGGCAAGGATCAGCCGTGGCCGAAGATGGATTTGACTTCCAGATAGCTCTCAAGGCCGTAGCGGCCCCATTCCGAGCCGTTGCCGGACGCCTTGTAGCCGCCGAACGGGGCGGCGAAATCGGAGAAGGCGCCGTTGATGTGCACCATGCCGGCGCGGATGCGCCGGGCGACGCGGCGGGCGCGATCGAGATCCGCCGACCAGACGTAGCTGGAGAGGCCATAGGCCGTGTCGTTGGCGATGGCGATGGCCTCTTCCTCATGGTCATAGGGGATGAGGCAGGCGACCGGGCCGAAGATCTCCTCGCGGGCGATGCGCATGGCGTTGTCCACGCCGGAGAACACGGTGGGGCGGACGTAAAAGCCCAGGTCGAGCCCCTCCGGGCGGCCGGGCCCGCCGGTGACGAGCCGGGCGCCGGCCGCGAGGCCATCGGCGATCAGCGCCTGGATGTGGGCGAACTGGCGGGCATTCACCACCGGGCCCATGACGGTGGCGTCATCACCGGGTGGGCCGACGACGAGGCCTTCGGCGGTCTGGCGGGCCACGGCTTCGGCCTCCGCGAGGCGGGCGCGGGGCACCAACAGGCGGGTCGGCGCGTCGCAATTCTGGCCGCTGTTGAGGAAGGCGCCCTTCAGGGTGGCGCTCACCGCTTTGTCCAGCGGCGCATCGTCGAGGATCAAAGCGGGGGACTTGCCGCCCAGTTCCTGGTGCACCCGCTTGACGCTCTCCGCCGCCGCCTGGGCGACCGCCACGCCGCCCCGGTTGGAACCGGTGAAAGACACCATGTCCACATCCCGGTGGCGCGACAGGGCGGCGCCGACGCCGGCGCCGGTGCCGTTCACCAGGTTGAACACGCCCGATGGCACCCCGGCCTCATGCAGGATTTCGGCAAACAGGAGGGCGGAAAGCGGGGCTTCCTCGCTGGGCTTCAGCACCATGGTGCAGCCGGCGGCGAGCGCCGGCGCCACCTTGCAGCCGATCTGGTTCATCGGCCAGTTCCAGGGGGTGATGAGGGCGCATACGCCGATGGGTTCGCGCACCACGCGGGTGGGGCCCATCTGCTCTTCCCCATCAAAGCCGCGCAGCGCCTCCGCGGCTTGCCGCAGGTGGGCGAGGCCGGCGGCCGCCTGGGCGCGCCTGGCGATGCGCTTGGGCGCGCCCATCTCCTGCGAAATGGCCGCGGCCATGTCGTCGAGGCGGGCCTCATAGAGTGTGGCGATGCGCTCCAGCAGTGCCACCCGCTCGGCGGCGGGGGTGGTGCTGAAGCGGGCGAAGGCCGCGCGGGCGGCGGCCACGGCCGCATCCACATCCTGTTCGTCGCCCAAGGCGACGGTGCCGATGGGCGCCTCGGTCGCCGGGTCGATGAGCGCGGCGCGCTCCGCCGAGGCCGGGGCGCGCCAGGCGCCGTCGATATAGAAGTCGAGAAGGTGGGAGCTGGGATGAGCCATGACCGCCTGCGCTCAGCGTGCCGCGATGATGATGACTTCGACGCCCAGCGCCGGACGGTTCAGCTTGGCCTCGTAGCAGGCCCGGCCGGGGGTGTGGCCCTGCGGGATCCAGGCATCCCAAACCGAGTTCATCTCATCGAAGGAGGCCATGTCGCCGAGCAGGATGGTGGCCTGCAGGATGCGCTCCTTGCTGGAGCCGACGGAGGCGAGGTGGCGCTCCACATTGCCGAGGATCTCCTCGGTCTGCTCGCGGATCGAGGCGCCGGCCTTTTCCCTGGCCACCTGTCCCGCCAGATAGACGGTCTCACCGCCATGGATGCTGACCTGGGACATGCGAGGGCCGATGCCGAGGCGTTCGATGGGCGTGCTGCTCATATTGGGCTTCCGCTGTGTGGGAGGGGAAAGGACGTCGGCGCTCAGGCGGCCGCGGGACGCGGCGGGATCAGCATGGCGCGGCGACGCTCGATAAAGCCGGTATCGACGCGGCCAGCGGCGAATTCCGGGTCTTCGAGGCAGGCGATCAGGAAGGCCTTGTTGGTGGTGGGGCCGTCCACCATGAAGGCCTTGAGGGCCTCGATGGCGCGCAGGCGCGCCGCGTCGCGCGTCTCGCCGTGAACGACGAGCTTGGCGATCATGGGATCATAGAAGGGGGTGATGGCATCGCCTTCGCGATAGGCGGAATCCACCCGCAGGCCGGGTGCGGCGGGTGGCTCCGCATAGGTGCTGAGCATGCCGGGGGAGGGCAGGAAATTGCGGGCGGGATCTTCCGCATAGAGCCGGCATTCGATGGCGTGTCCGGAGGTCGCCACGCTCTCCTGGTCGAAGGGCGCGAGGGTGCCGGCGGCAAGGTCGAGCTGCAGGCCCACCAGATCACGGCCGGTGACCATCTCCGTCACCGGATGTTCCACCTGGATGCGGGTGTTCATCTCCAGGAAGAAGTAGGTTTCCTTCTCCACATCGAAGATGAATTCCACGGTGCCGGCGCCGGCATATCGGGTGGCCGCGCACAGCCGCACGGCGGCGTCCGCCATGGCGTGCCGCACCGCGGCTGGGAGGCCGGGGGCGGGGCTCTCCTCGATCACCTTCTGGAACCGGCGCTGCAGCGAGCAGTCACGTTCGAACAGGTGTACCGCCCGGCCATCGCCGAAGCCGAACACCTGCACCTCCACATGGCGGGCGGTGGGCACGAAACGCTCGAAATAAATGGTGCCGTCGCCGAAGGCGCGGGCCGCCATGGAGCGGGTGGCGGCCACCACGGCGGCGAGGCCTTCGGCGGCATCCACCCGGCGCATGCCTATGCCACCGCCGCCCGCCGCCGCCTTCACCAGCAGCGGATAGCCGACCGCATCGGCGGCCTGTTGCCAGCCCTCCGCGGTGCCCTCGAAACGGGCGCTGCCGGGCACCACGGGCACGCCGGCGCCTTGCGCGATTTCACGGGCGCGCTGCTTGTCGCCCATGGCGCGGATGGTCTGCGGCGCGGGGCCGATCCAGGTGAGGCCGGCGGCGATGACGGCGGCGGCGAAATCCGCATTCTCCGCCAGGAAGCCGTAGCCGGGATGGAGGGCATCGGCCCCGCACCGGAGCGCGGCGGCGATGACGGCATCGCTCTTCAGATAACTCTCGCGCGCCGCGGCGGGGCCGAGCAGAACGGCTTCGTCCGCTTCCGCCACATGGGCGGTGCCGGCGTCCGCCTCGGAATAGACGGCCACCGTCGCCAGGCCGCGCTGGCGGCACGAGCGGAAGATCCGGCGGGCAATCTCCCCCCGATTGGCCACGAGAATTTTCTTCATCGGGTCAGCCTTGCGTTCAGCGATGTGGGGCGGCGGAGGAGCCCGCCGGGCCGCTACTGGCGGGAGGGCGCGCGGCCTCCCGATGCCGGCGGGGTGACCACCCAGATCACCCGCGCCTCCTCGTCGGAATCATTGTCCACGCGATGGCGCAGCATGCTGGAGAAGCGGAAGCTGTCGCCTTCCTCCAGCACATAGGTGTCATCGCCGATCAGCAGCTTGATGCGGCCCTTGACGACTACGCCGGCCTTCTCGCCATTGTGGTTGTAGAGGGCGCCGCCGGAAGTGCCGCCGGGGGCGAAGCGGAACTCCCACATCTCCATCAGGCTGGAGCCGGGCGGCATCAGGAACATCTTGTTGATGCCGGTGGTGGTGAGGTTCAGGCAATGCCGCTCGTTCGCACGCACGATGAACGGGTTGGCGGTGGGCGGAACATTGTCGCCCTCGAAGAACTGGGTGATCGGCACATCGAGGGCGCCGGCGAGCAGCCGCAGGGTGCGCAGCGAGGGGGTGGCGAGGCCGCGCTCGATCTGGCTCAGCATGCCGGTGGAGATCATGGCCTGTTCGGCGAGCTTGCCGAGCGACCAGCCGCGGCGCAGTCGCTCGGCGCGCACCACCGCGCCCACCCGGGCATCGGCCTCGGCATGGATGTCGTCGGCGCTGGGCTCCGAGGTGTCGGCAGGTGGGGTGGCGGCCACCGGCTCGCTCGCAGCCTTGGCCTGACTATCCTTCGTCTTCCCGCCTTTCGATTTGGTCTCGTGCGCCAGGTTTTCGTGCGTCTTGCTGTCGTTTGCCTTGGCGTGATCGGGCGCCGCGCCCTCGGCCCCGGTGGCATCCACCGGGCGGGTCGCGGCCGTCGCCGCCTTCTGCTTGGCCGTCGTGGCCTTCGATGTGTCTTTCACGGTCGTCTTTCCACCCCCGGATGAGTCACTCAACGCCCCTGCGCGCCGGCCTCCCGGGGTCTCCTCACGACAATTAGTGTGATCGAAAATTTCCTGTCAAGTTTCGATGTCATCAAAATATCAGCCATTGACATTTTGTTTCATCACATCAAACTGAGTGCACTGAATTTAATGTGTCTAAATGTTGGGCACGCAGATTCGGCGCGGCCTGCGGGCCGGGGTCACGCGTGTGGCTGGAGGCTTCGCGTTTGATATGACGAGTGATTTCCTGAAAACCGCGGTGCCTGTTCCCAAAGGCAACCACTTCGAGGCGTTCGAGATCGGTCGCCGCTTTGAGCACCATTGGGGGCGCACGCTGCGCAATTCCGAGGCAGCGCTGTTCTCCACCCTCACGCTGCACTTCAACCCGCTCTACTTCAATCGCGAGTATGCAATCGCGCTCGGCCACCCCGAGACGCCGGTGAACCCGCTCATGGTGTTCACCCTGGTTCTCGGCCTCTCGGTGGAGGACCTCTCGGAGGTGGGCGGAGCGTTTCTCGGGGTCGACGACCTTGCCTATGAGGCGCCGGTCTATCCCGACGACACGCTCACCGCTCGCTCCACGGTCACCGGCCTGCGGGAGTCCTCGTCCAACGCCATGATGGGCATCGCCACCTGGCACACCGAGGGCTTCAACCAGCGCGGTGAGCGGGTGATCTCGTTCGTGCGCACCAACATGGTTCCGCGCGCCAGGCCCCGCCAGGATGCGGGAGCGGAAAACGCCCAGCAGGAAACGGCTCAATGACCTATATGACCGAAGAGCGGCGCGCCATTCAGGAGCATGCCCGCGCGTTCACCCGCCGCGAGGTGATCCCGCTCGCCAACAAGCTCGATCCCGAGCGGGCGGACATCCCCATGGCGCTGCGCGACAAGCTGGGCGAGCTCGGCTATTTCGGCATCCTCATTCCGGAGGAATACGGCGGCCTCGGCCTCGGCTGCTTTGAATATTGCCTCGTCTCCGAGGAGCTGGCGCGCGGCTGGATGTCGGTGGGCTCCATCATCGTGCGCGGCAACCTGCTGATCGGCAGCCACCAGATGAGCGAGGCCCAGCGCAAGCACTTCCTGCCCAAGATGGCGGCCGGCGAGATGGTGGGCGCCTTCGCCATGTCCGAGCCGGGCGCCGGCTCGGACGTGGCCTCCATGACTACCCGCGCGGTGAAGGACGGCGACAGCTATCTCGTCACCGGCAACAAATACTGGTGCACCTTCGCGAAAGAAGCCGATTTCATCATCCTGGTGGCGCGCACCTCCAAGGCGCCGCCGGAAAAGCGGCATCTCGGCCTGTCCATGTTCATCTTCGAGAAGAAGCGGGGTGAGTTCCCCGAAGGCATGGCCGGATCTCCCATTCCGAAAATCGGCTATTTCGGCATGAAGACCTATGAGCTGGCCTTCGACAATTTCCGCATTCCCGCCGAAAACATGATCGGTGAGGAAGGCAAGGGTTTCTATTACGCCACCCAGGGGCTGGAAAGCGCCCGCGCCCAGACGGCGGCGCGGGCCGTGGGTGTCGCCCGGGCGGGGCTGGAAGACGCCATCACCTATTCCAAGGAACGGGTGCAGTTCGGCCAGCCCATCGCCGCCTTCCAGGAAACCCGCTTCAAGATCGCCCGCATGGCCACTGAGGTGGAGGCCTGCCGGCAGTTCACGCATTTCGTGTGCAACCAGATCGACACCGGCGTGCGCTGTGACCGCGAGGCCTCCATGGCCAAATATATCGCCAGCGAGATGGCCGAGCGGGTGACCTCGGACGCGCTGCAGATCCATGGCGGCGCCGGCTACACCACCCATCACGCGGTGGAGCGCTATTGGCGTGACGCGCGCCTGACCAAGGTGTTCGAGGGCACCTCCGAGATCCAGCTGCGGGTCATCTCCGACAGCCTTCTGGGGAGGATGTGAGATGGATCGCGCCACTGTTGCGACCCTCACCGCGCCGGGCAGCTATTTCGAGGCGTTCGAGGTGGGCGCCGTGATGAAGCATGCCCGCGGCAAGACCGTGGAGCCGTTGGAGAACGTGCTCATCACCAACCTCGTCATGAACACCGCCGCCGGCCATTTCGACGAGCACCTGATGAAGACCGCGCCGTTCGGCAGGCGCGTGGTGTTCGGCGGCGTGACCACCGCCCTCGTCGTCGGCATGGCCAGCCAGGATACGGCGGAGAATGCCCTCGCCGAGATCGGCATGACCGGCCTGCGGCTGAAATTGCCGGTGTTCCATGGCGATACGCTCTATGCCTACACCGAGGTGGTGGCCAAGGAGGAGGCCGAGCGGGAGGATGCCGGCATCGTCACCTTCCGCCACTTCGGCGTGAACCAAGACGATGTGGTGGTGTGCGAATGCGTGCGCCGGGTGCTGGTGAAGCGGGCCAGCCACTGGAGGCCGGCATGAGCCCCCCGGCTGTGGCGCTCGGTGCGCTCGGCGATCTGCGCGTCATCGACATGACGCACTTCCTGGCCGGTCCCTATTGCACCCAGATGCTGGCCGACCAGGGCGCCGACGTGATCAAGGTTGAGCCGCCCGATGGCGACGTCACCCGCACCTTCGGGCCGTTCCATCCGGACGATCAGCTCAAGGCCTTCGCCGGCTATTTCGCCTCGGTGAACCGCAACAAGCGCTCCATCACCCTCGATCTGAAATCGGCCGAGGCGCGCGACGTGCTGCTGCAGCTGATCGACGGCGCCGATGTGATCGTCGAGAACTACCGGGCCGGCGTGATGGAGCGGCTCGGCCTGTCCTACGAGACCTTGAAGGCGCGCAACCCCAAGCTCGTCTATGCCACCATCCGTGGCTTCGGTGATCCGCGCACCCTGTCCAGCCCCTATGGGGACTGGCCGGCCTATGACGTGGTGGCCCAGGCCTTCGGCGGCATCATGGCCATCACCGGCACGGAGAATGGCGAGCCCACCAAGATCGGGCCGGGGGTGGGCGACATCGTGCCGGCCATGCTGGCCGCCTTCGGCATCATCTGCGCCGTGCACCACGCGCAACGCACGGGCAAGGGCCAGTTCGTGGATGTGAGCATGGTGGATTCCATTCTCGCCCTGTGCGAGCGGGTGCTGCACCAATATGCCTATGGCGGCATGGTGCCGGTGCCGCAGGGCAACCAGCATCCCTTCCTCTGCCCGTTCGGCACCTTCCCCACCAAGGACGGTTGGTGCACCATCACCGCCTATGACGATCGCATGTTCGGTGAATTGTGCCGGCTGTTCGCCATGCCCGAGCTGCCCGCCGACCCGCGTTTTTCCACCTGGGAAGGGCGCTATGAGAACCGGGTGGCGCTGATCGGGATCCTCTCCGCCTTCACCGGGGTTCGCAGCAAGAAAGAGCTGCTGGACCTGCTGGGCGGCAAGATCCCGTTCGGTCCCGTCTACAACGTCGCCGACATCATGTCCGATCCCCATTTCGCCGCCCGCGAGATGATCGTTGCCGTGGAGCAGCCGGGCATGGAGACGCCCGTCACCCTCGCCGGCACGCCGGTGAAGATGACGGCGACGCCCGGTGGCATCCGGCGTCGGGCGCCGCTGCTCGGCGAGCACACCGAGGCGGTGCTGGCGGAAGCGGGCCTTTCCGCCGATGCCGTCGCCCGCCTGAAGACCGCCGGCGCCTTCGGCCGGCCCCGCACTCCCACCCCAGAGACTGCAGCATGAGCACCCGTCCCCAGCGCCTGCGGCGCGTCCAGCTCGCCGTTCCCGGCTCGTCGGAAAAGATGATCCGCAAGGCCGCGGCCTCCGATGCCGACCACGTGTTCCTGGACCTGGAAGACGCGGTGGCGCCGAGCCAGAAGGCGGCGGCCCGCAAGAATATCGTCGAGGCCCTCAACACCCTCGACTGGGGTCGCAAGACCCGCTGCGTGCGCATCAACGACCTGTCCACCAAATACACCTACCGCGACATTCTCGAGGTGGTGGAAGGCGCGCGGGAAAATATCGACACCTTCATGATGACGAAGGTGAAGACCCCGTCCGACATCCTGTTTGCCGACACCCTGCTGAGCCAGATCGAGCAGGACCTCGGCCTCACCAAATCCATCGGCCTCGAAGCCCTGATTGAGGAGGTGGAGGGCCTCCAGAACGTGGAGGCGATTGCGAAATCGTCGCCGCGTCTGGAGGCTTTAATCTTCGGCATGGGGGATTTTTCCGCCTCCATGGGGGTGCTCATCACCCCCGACGGCAAGGTGGGGCCCTATCCCGGCGACGTGTGGCACTATTCGCGCTTCCGCATGGTGATGGCCTGCCGCGCCGCGGGCATCGATGCGGTGGACGGGCCCTATGCGGATTTCCGTGATCCGGCCGGTTACACCGAGGAGGCTTCCCGCTCCCTCACCCTGGGCTGCGTGGGCAAGTGGGCGATCCATCCCGCGCAGATCGAGTGGGCCCTGTCGGTCTTCACCCCCGACAAGGAGCAGGTGGCGCGGGCCCGCAAGCTCGCCGCCGCCTATAAGGACGCCGAAGCCCAGGGGCTCGGCGCCATCCAGGTGGACGGCACCATGGTGGATGTCGCCTCCATCCGCATGTTCAGCGCCATGCTGAAGAAGGCCGATCTGATCGGCATGTGATTTCGCCAATGTGTGAATGCGTAGGCCTGCGGTGTCATCCGCAGGCGGTTGCGCCGACCGCGCCGCGTATGGCCGGTTCCACGTGCTCTCGGTCGCGGCATCGCGGCCGATCCTGAAAAAAGAAACGGCATCAGCCGGCACTTCCAGTTCCAACGACGATTTCCAGATCGACCGAAAGAAGAGGGGAACATGGACACCTTCAAACTGTCGCGGCGAGGCCTCCTCGCTGCATCCGCCGCCGTGGGTGCCAGCCTGGCCATGCCGGCCATCGGCGCCCGCGCCCAGACCGTCTTCAAGTTCAAGATGTCCACCGATGACGCGCCCGGCCACCACCGCCACGCGGTCGTCACCAAGTGGCTGGAGATGCTGAAGAAGGAGTCCAATGGCGAGCTCGATATCGAGCTGTTCCATTCGGCCCAGCTGTTCAACGATGTGAACGTGCCGCGGGCCCTGCGCCAGGGCGCCATCGACATGGCCATGCCGGGCAATTGGGTGCTGGGCGGCATCGACCCCAACAACGACATCTTCCTTCTGCCCATGTTCTTCGGCGTGCCGCAGCCGGCCATGCATCCCGTCAGCGACGGGGCGGTGGGCCAGGCCATCAACAAGCAGCTGGAAGACAAGCTGAAGGTGAAGGTGATCGGCAAGTGGCTGGATCACGGCTACAGCGACACCCATGCCACGCGCATGATCGGCTCCAGCCTTGATCTGAAGGGGCTGCGCGTGCGCAGCTTCGGCGGCGCCGGCACCGAGGCGCGCATCCGCTATTTCGGCGGCGATCCGGTGCTGGTGCCGTGGGCCGAGGTGCCCATGGCCCTGAGCCAGGGCAATTTCGTCGCCATGTATTCCAATTCGGCCGGCGTCGCCTCCTCGAAGCTGTGGGATTCGGGCATCAAGTGCACGGTGGTGGAGCGCCAGTTCTTCCACCAATATATCCCAGTCATCGCGCAAGGTTCCTACGACAAGCTACCGAAGCCGCTGCAGGATCTGCTGATCGGCAGCTGGGCCGACCACATCACCGAATTCCGCGCCATGACCACGGCGGCGCAGCAGAAGGCGTTCGACACGCTGGCCGCCAATGGGGTGACCGTGGTGCGGCCGGAGCAGGCCTTGCTGGACAATATCCGCAAGGGTCTGATGTCCACTCAGGATGAGCTCGTGCCCAAGCTCAAGATCAATCCTGAGCTCGTCAAGATGGCGCTCGCCGCGCTGAAGCAGAACACCTGAGCCGCTTCACCTGACCCGCCTGGCATCCGGTTCCGGCCGGCTGTCCGGCGGGGCTTTTCCACTTCGTTTGCGAAAGGTCGAGCGCTCATGATCGCCAAGGCGCAGCGCTTGTTCGTCGGCATCGTGGGTGCCATCGCGTTGGCGATGTACACCTATCAGATCGTCTCCCTGTGGGTGTTTCACCGCTACAGCATTTCCTGGTTTGCGGAGATCGCGGTCTACATGCTGGTGTGGGCCATGTTCGTGGGGGTGAGCGAACTGGTGCGGATCGATTCCCACATCCGCGCCGATTTCGTCATCTCCCACCTCTCGGTGCGCACCCAGCGTTGGTTCGAACTCATCAACTGCCTGGTGGGCATTGTCTTTTCCGCCTGTCTGATCTGGTACGGCTGGAAGATCACGTTCGACGCCTTCGATCTGGACGAGCGCAGCCCCACCGGCCTCGCCTTCCCGCTGTGGATCTATTACTCGGCGGCGCCGGTGGGCGGCGCGCTGCTGCTGCTGCGTTATGTCCAGCGTTTCTGGGCCTATCTCATGCGCTTCGACGAGAAGACCATGGCGCTCCACACCGCGGTGGAGATCTGAGCCATGTCGATCCAGCTTTTCGGCGTCGTTTTCTTCGCGATGCTCGCCATCGGCATGCCGCTCTATCTGGTGCTCGGCTCGGTTGCCGTCTTCATGTACGCGATCAACGGCGATCCGGTCATCGGCGCGTTCCAGCGCATGCTCGACGGGCTGAATTCCGAGACCCTGCTGGCTGTGCCGTTCTTCGTCATGGCCGCCTCCTTCATGCAGAAGGGCGGGGTGGCCAAGGCGCTCATCGACATGGTGAGCCTGTGGGTGGGGCAGGTGCGCGGTGGGCTCGCCATTGTCGCGGTGGTGGCCTGCGCCCTGTTCGGGGCCATCTGCGGCTCGTCGGTGGCGACCGCGGTGGCCATGGGTGGCATCCTGGTTCCGGCCATGAAGGAGCGGAACTATCCCATGCCGTTCACGCTGGGCGTTCTGGCCTCGTCCGGCACCCTGGGCATCCTCATTCCGCCCAGCCTCGCCATGATCCTGTTCGCGCTGATCGCCGAAGAATCGGTGCCGCGCCTGTTCCTGGCCGGTGTGGTGCCGGGGTTGATCCAGGCCACGATCTTCGTTGCCTATTCCATGTATTACGCCCATCGCTACAAGCTGCCGCGCGAGCCGCGACGCGACCGTGCGGAAGCGGTGAAGGTCACTCTTCACGCGCTGCCGGCCCTGTCTTTGCCGGTGGTGATCGCGGTGGGCATCTATGGCGGCTTCACCACGGTGACCGAGGCATCGGTGGTGGCCGCATCCATGGCCCTGGTCATCGCGCTCTTCTACTACAAGGGCTTCACGTGGCGCGATTGCCTCTCGGAGATCGGCGATTCCGTGCAGGGGGCGGCGGTGATCACCATCATCATCGCCACCGCGCTCGCCTTCGCCCAATGGCTGACCGCCTCCGGCGTGCCCGGCAGCGTGGTGCGGACCATTGGCGAGAGCGGCCTGCAGCCCTGGCAGTTCCTGCTGATCATCAACGTGATCCTGCTCGTCATGGGCATGTTCCTGGAGGCCATCTCCATCATGCTGATCACGCTGCCGATCCTGGTGCCGCTGTTGAAGCCCATGGGCATTGATCCGGTGCATTTCGCGGTGGTGATCACCATCAACATGGAGCTGGCCTTGCTGACCCCGCCGGTGGGCCTCAACCTGTTCGTGCTCTCGAACGTGGCGAAAACGCCGCTCAGCGTGGTCACCAAGGGCGTGCTGCCGCTGCAGCTGCTGCTGTTCGCGCTGCTGATGGTGGTGACCTATGTGCCCTTCCTGTCGCTGTGGCTGCCGAACCTGATCTTCGGCAAGTAGCCGTTCCCCTCTGCCGCCGATCCCACAGGGGCCGGCTCGTGAAGAAAGTTGAACCGATGAGCAAAACCTCAGCGATTTCAGAAGTGTCGGGCTCCGTCTGGCAGGTGCTGGTGGCGGTGGGCGACAGCGTCGAGGAGCATCAGGAGCTGATGGTCATCGAATCCATGAAAATGGAAATCCCCGTGCTGGCGCCGAAGGCCGGACGGGTGAGCGAAGTGCTGGTGCAGCCGGCGGACCCGGTGGCCGCCGATCAGATCGTGGCATGGATTGAGTGAGATGGCGTTTCAAAACGAGATCGAAGAGCTGGAGCGCCGGCGCGCGCGGGCGCTGGCCATGGGTTCGGCCAAGCGGCTGGAGGAGCGCAAGGCGCAGGGCATCCTGAACGCCCGCGAGCGTGTCGCCCATCTGAGCGATGACGGCAGCTTCAGCGAATGGGGGCAGCTCGCCGTCTCCATCCGTCCCGAGGATGAGGCGCGCTCCGCTGGCGACGGCTATGTGAGCGGCACCGCCAGCGTGGACGGGCGGCCGGTGGTGGTGCATGCGGCGGATTTCACCACCCTCGGCGCCTCCACTTCCGCCATCGGTGACAAGAAGTTCCACCATGCCAAGGCCAATGCGGCGAAGAATGGCGTGCCGCTGGTGCTGCTCAACGAATGCGCCGGCTCGCGCATCCCGGACATCATGGGTGGCCAGGGGCTGCACCGGGCGGGGGAGCATTCGGAGCTGTGGCGGGATCGGTCCTCGCCCTGGGCGGCGGCGGTGCTGGGCCTGACCTATGGCGATGGCTCCTTTTACGCCTCCATGTCCGATTTCGTGGTGATGCGGAAAGGCGCGGTGCTGGCGGTGTCGAGCGAGCATGTCACCTCGGTGGCACTGGCCGAGGCGGCTGATCCGCGTGAATTCGGCGGCTGGGAGGTGCAGACCCAGGTGACCGGCGTGGTGGACCGCGCCGTGGACACGGATGAGGAGGCCATCGACCTCATCAAGCGGTTTTTGTCCTACATGCCCTCCCACGGCCAGGAACTGCCGCCGCGCATCGCTCCCGGCGCGCCGGGGGGCGACCAGATGCGGCTTCTGGACCTGCTGCCGGAAAGCCCCAAGCGCACCTATGACGTGAAGCGCCTGCTGGAGGTGATCTTCGACGCCGGCACCCTGTTTCCCCTGAAGGAACGGTTCGCGCCGGTGGCTTTCACCGGCCTTGCCCGGTTGGCCGGGGAGACGGTGGGCGTCATCGCCATCAATCCCCAGCACAAGGGCGGAGCGCTCGATGCGGATGCCTGCGACAAGGTGGTGAGCTTCATCGTCCTGTGCGACAGCTTCAACATCCCGCTCATCACCTTCGCAGATACGCCCGGATTCCTGGTGGGCGCCGCCGGCGAGCGGCAGAAGATGCCGGGCAAGATCATGAATTACCTGCAGGCGCTGGGCGCGGCCACCGTGCCGAAGCTGAGCGTCATCATGCGCAAGTCCTATGGCCAGGCCCATCTCAACATGGGGGCCGGATACTGCGACGAGATGGCGGCGTGGTTCACCGCCGAGGTGAGCCTCATGGGTCGCCAGCCGGCCATGAACGTGCTGCACCGCCTGAAGCCCGGCCAGACCCCGGAACGCTATGCGGAGCTTGAGGCCGAGCTGACCCGCGACACGTCCGCTTACGCACTCGCCAACGCCTTCATGGCACAGACGGTGATCGCCCCCTACGAGACGCGGGATTGGCTGATCCGCATGCGCGCGCTGCACACCCGCCGGCCTTCCGGCGGCATCGGGCTGCGCCGCCTCGCCACCTGGCCGACCACCTATTGAGGATCTGATGGACACCCCCACCACACCGGACCTGCGCCAGCGCGCCGCGTTCGATTTCTTCACGCGCGAAAGCCTGCGCATCGCCGATCTCGACCAGAACCGGCACGTCAACAATCTGGCGTTGCTGGCGCTGCTGGAGAATGCGCGCAACCGCTTTATCGAAGAGCGCACACCGCTGGTTCGCAATGAACAGCGCACCTACATGCTGGTGCATCTCGAGAGCGATTTCATCGGCGAGCTGAACTATCCCGGAACACCGGACGCGGGCTGCCGGATCGTCGAGGTGCGCCGCTCGGCGGTGGTGTTCGGGCAGGGGCTGTTCGATGGCGAGCGCGCCATCGTCACGGGCCGGGCGATCACCGTGAATGTGGATCGCACCCTGCGCAAGGCCACGCCTTTTGATGACGAGGAGCGCGCCAAGCTGCTCGCCCTCATGGCACGGCCCTGAGGCGCCGCACCCGTCTCCCGTTCCGCTCTGACGTCCTGCCGTGAGGTCTGCCATGCGTGATTTCGATCCGAGCCAGATTGCCTTTGCCAACGGCCACTTCATCGGTGGCAAGGTGGTGGAGGGGCAGGGTGGAGACACGGTGACCGTGCGGCGACCGTCGGATGCGGTGGCCTATGCGGAGCTGCCCATCGGCGGAGCCGATCTGGTGGATCGGGCGGTGGTGAATGCGCAGGCGGCGTCCCGCACCAGTGGTTGGGCGACCTGTCCGCCACGGGAGCGGGCGCGCATCCTGCGGCGCTGGGCGGATCTCATGGAGGCGCGCAGCGAGACCCTGGCGCCGCTGGAGGCGTTCGGCTCCACCCGCCCCATCGCCCAGGCCGGCGGCGATGTGGTGTTCAGCGCTGAATGCATCCGCTTCTGCGCCGAATATGCCGACAAGCTCGGCGGCGACGTGGCCGCCACCAAGGCCGACAATCTCGGCCTCATCATTTCCGAGCCCTATGGGGTGGTGGGGGCCATCACCCCGTGGAACTTCCCGCTCATCATGGCCTCATGGAAGCTCGGGCCGGCGCTGGCAGCGGGCAATGCCATCGTGCTGAAGCCTTCCGAGCTCACGCCCTTTTCCACCGTGCGCCTCGCCGAACTCGCCATCGAGGCGGGGATGCCGGCGGGTATCTTCAACGTGGTGCAGGGCACCGGCGCGGTGACGGGAGAGGCGCTGTCGCGGCATCCGGGCATCGGCAAGCTCTCCTTCACCGGCTCCACCCGCACCGGTGCCGCGGTGATGACGGCGGCGGCCCAGTCGGGCATGAAGCCGGTGACCCTGGAACTGGGCGGCAAGAGCCCGCAGCTGGTGTTTGCCGATGCGCCGGATCTCGACCAGGTGGCCGGCCATATCTGCCAGTCCATCCTGGGCAATGCGGGCCAGGCCTGCGTCGCCGGCTCCCGCGTCATCGTCCAGCGGGCGGTGGGGGAGGCGTTGCTGGAGAAGCTGAAGGCGCACTTTGCCGCCGTAGAGCCGGGTCTCACCTGGCTCGCGGCATCGACTTTCTCGCCCATCATCTCGCCGGCCCAGGCGGACCGCATCGACGGCATCCTGGCGCGCAGCCGCGCCGCCGGGGCGGAAGCCCTGGTGGGCGGGGCGCGTTTCGCCGAATTCACCGGCGCCTTCTACCAGCCCACCATCATGACCCAGGTGAACGAGCAGATGCCGGTGGTGCGGGAGGAAGTGTTCGGCCCCGTCATCACCTTCCAGCTGTTTGACGAGGAAGAGGAGGGGTTTGCCCTCGCCGACCATCCGGACTACGGGCTGGCGGCCGGCGTTTACACTGGCGATTTCGCCCGTGGGCTCAGGGCCATGCGCACCCTCCAGGCCGGCACCGTGTGGATCAACCGCTACAACCGCACCGGGGACTTCATCCTGCCTACGGGCGGCTACAAGAGCTCCGGCATCGGCAAGGATCTCGGCCGCCAGGCGGTGGAGGCCAATATGCGGCACAAGACCGTGCTGATCGATTTCGCCGGCTGAGCGACCGCGCGCCGCTGCCCGCTAGGGAGCGGAGACGAAAGGGGGTCGGAGACGAAACGACCCGTGGTCCGTTCGTCGTGCTTGATCCCGCCCTACACGATAACGCATGTTGAAGCGCGGCGTTTTGCTGTACCGTGTGACGCAGCGGTACGGGACGCCGGGTTTGGCGCACGCCATCGGCCGTGGGGAGGGCCGGCTTCAATGCCGGTCACCCGCGGGGTCCGGGGTTCCGTCTTGCCGATTGCCATGCCCGCGCCAACGGGCCTGGCGCGAAAGCCAATAAGCGGGGCCGAAGATGCCCCGAGTGGAGGAACGCCGAGATGAAGAAGCTGCTTCTGGCAGTGGTGTCCGCGCTTGCCCTCTCCGCTGCCGCTCCGGCGGTTCAGGCCGCAGGCTGCGACCCGGGAGAGGTGGTCATCAAATTCAGCCATGTGGTTGCCAATGCGGGCCATCCCAAGGGGGATGCGGCGCGGCTTTTGGCCGACCGGGTGAACAAGGAGATGAACGGCAAGGCCTGCATGGAGGTCTTCCCCAACTCCACTTTGTTCGACGATGACAAGGTGCTGGAAGCCCTGCTTCTGGGTGACGTGCAGCTGGCTGCGCCCTCGCTGTCCAAGTTCGAGGCCTACACCCTCAAGTATCGCCTGTTCGATCTGCCCTTCCTGTTCCAGGACCTGGATGCGGTGGGCCGATTCACGGCCAGCCCCACCGGCAAGAACCTGCTGACGGTGATGAAGGACAAGGGCTACATGGGGCTCGGCTACTGGATTTCCGGCCTCAAGCAGTTCTCCGCCAACAAGCCGCTGATTCTGCCCACCGACGCCAAGGGCCTCAAGTTCCGCATCCAGACCTCGGATGTCGCGGAAGCCATGATCAAGGCCCTGGGCGCCTCGGCGCAGAAGCTCGCCTTCAAGGAAGTCTATGGCGCCCTGCAGACCGGTGTGGTGGATGGCCAGGAAAACACCTGGTCGAACATCTACACCCAGAAGTTCTTCGAGGTGCAGGACGGCATCACCGAGACCAACCATCAGGTTCTCGCTTATCTGCTGGTCACGTCCACCGAATGGCTGGACGGCCTGAAGCCGGACGTGCGCGACCAGTTCCTGAAGATCGTCGACGAGGTGACCACCGGCGCCAATGCCGAAGTGGCCGCCGTGGAGAACAAGAACCGCGAGAACATCATCAAGGCCGGTTCGGTGGTGCGGGTGCTCACGCCTGAGCAGCGCAAGGCCTGGGTGGACATCATGAAACCCGTGTGGAGCCGGTTCGAGAAGGACATCGGCCAGGACAACATCAAGGCCGCGGTGGCAGCCAACGGCGGCTGAGGACCGGGCGGGGGGCATTTGGCCCCCGCCGCTTCGCCGGTGTCGTCACTGGAGCCCACAGTCCTGACCGCATCGCCGCCGCAACGTGGCGGCCTCGGGGAACACCATGGCAGCCTCCTGGCCCTATTTCGCAATCCTTGGTCTCATTGTGCTGCTGTTCCTCGCGGAGCGCCGTTTTCCCAAGGCCGTGACACGGCTTGAAGAGAATATCCTGGCGCTGCTGCTGGCGGCCATCACCCTCATTTCCTTCATCCAGGTCATCGCCCGCTACGGCTTCTCGTCCGGATGGGGCGGGGCCCTGGAGCTCACCCGCATCCTGTTCGCCTGGATGATCCTGTTCGGCATGGGATACGGCATCAAGCAGGGGTTGCACCTGGGGGTGGATGCGGCGATCCGCGCGCTGCCGCGCCGGCTGTTCCGCCTCGCGGCCCTGTTCGGTGCGCTCAGTGTCGTGCTCTATGCGGTGATCCTGCTGTCGGCCGACTGGCTCACCTATCTGGGCGCCCACACCAAGGGCGGCGCGGTGGCGTATTGGACCCGCTTCTACAAGGTCGGCATCGGCCTCGATGACCTGCGCTATCCGCTGTTCATCCAGGAGGCATTCGGGGTTCAGGAGCGGGTGCAGCGCTGGATCGCCTATCTCATCCTGCCGGTGGGGCTGGCGCTGCTCGCCTATCGCGGCCTGCAGGCCTTCGTTCAGATCTGGCGCGGCGAGCGGGAGCTGGTGATCGCCAGCCATGAAGCCGAAGACCTCGTCGCCAAGAACAAAGACGTGTTGAAGGATTGACCGGGATGGAACTCGTCGTTCTCTTCGGCCTCCTGTTCGGCCTGCTGTTCCTGGGTGCGCCGGTGGCGGTGTCGCTGGGCCTGTCGTCCATTCTGACGATCGCCTTCTTCTCCACCGATTCCATGTCGTCCATCGCCCTGCAGCTGTTCACGGCCTCGCAGAACTATACGCTGCTGGCCATCCCCTTCTTCGTGCTCGCCTCGGCTTTCATGTCGACCGGCGGCGTGGCACGGCGGCTCATCCATTTCGCCATTGCCACGGTGGGCCACTTCCGCGGCGGGCTGGCCATGGCCTCGGTGCTCTCCTGCATGCTGTTCGCCGCGCTGTCCGGCTCCTCGCCGGCAACAGTGGTGGCCATCGGCACCATCGCCATCGCCGGCATGCGGCAGGTGGGCTATTCGCGGGATTTCGCCGCCGGTATCATCTGTAATGCTGGCACCCTCGGCATCCTCATTCCGCCCTCCATCGTCATGGTGGTCTATTCGGCGGCCACCGATGTCTCGGTGGGGCGCATGTTCCTGGCGGGGGTGATCCCGGGCCTGGTGGCGGGCTTCATGCTGATGGCGGCCATCTATGTGTTCGCCCGCTGGAAGGGGCTGCCGGCTGAACCATGGCGCGGCTTCGGCGAGATCCTCAAGGGTGGCAAGGAGGCCGGTTGGGGCCTGTTCCTCATCGTCATCATCCTCGGTGGCATCTATGGCGGCGTCTTCACGCCCACTGAGGCGGCGGCGGTGGCTGCGGTCTATGCCTTCTTCGTGGCCTTGTTCATCTACCGCGACATGGGGCCCATGAAGGGAGTGCCCTGGGTGCTGGAGCGGGACAGCCGGCGGGCGCGGGTGGGCTTTTCCGCCACGGTCTATGGCGCCGCCTTCTTCTGCGTTTGGATGATCCTGACCTTCTTCGCCACAGACAAGGTGGAGAGCGCGCTTCTGAACATCCAGACGCGCGCCCTGTCCGGGCTCGCCATCGGCGCGCTTCTGGGTGGCAGCTACATCCTGTGGCGCGGCGAGCGCGCCAGCGTCGGCCAGATCCCGCTCTATCTGGCGGCGAGCCTCCCGGTGTGGGGACGCAACCTAGCGCTGAGCGGCCGCAACGCCTTGCGGGCCTTCTTTAACGAGGAGACGCGCCAGGTCACGGTGGATGCCGCCCGCACGACGATCATGCTCATGTTCATCATCGTCAACGCGCTCTTGTTTGCCCATGTGCTCACCTCGGAGCGGATCCCCCAGGCCATCACCGATCTGATGCTGAACATGGGCTTCAACTGGTTCACCTTCCTGATCGCGGTGAACGTGCTGCTGCTCATCGGCGGGCAGTTCATGGAGCCCTCGGGCCTGCTGCTGATCGTGGCGCCGGTGGTGTTCCCCATCGCCATGCAGCTCGGGGTGGATCCCATCCACCTCGGCATCATCATGGTGGTGAACATGGAGATCGGCATGATCACGCCGCCCATCGGCCTGAACCTGTTCGTCACCTCGGGCATCACCGGCATGAGCCTGGTGCAGGTGGTCAAGGCGGCGGCACCGTTCGTGGTGGTGCTGTTCCTGTTCCTGATCCTCGTCACCTATGTGCCGGTCCTCTCCACCTGGCTGCCCTATGCGGTGATGGGGCCGGAACTGCTGGTGCATTGACGCGGCGAGCCCGCGTCGTTGTGATCGGGCAGGAGGTGCGCATAAGGCGCCGGCGGCGTACTGTGCGCACCTGTTTTCCCTGATACGGCAGCATCGTGAAGAAGATCGGCTTTCTCTCCTTCGGGCATTGGACCCCCTCGCCCCAATCCGAGACCCGCAGCGCGTCGGACGCGCTTTTGCAGTCCATCGAGCTGGCGGTGGCGGCGGAAGAGCTGGGCGCCGACGGCGCTTACTTCCGCGTCCATCACTTCGCTAGGCAATTGTCGTCGCCGTTTCCGCTGCTGGCAGCGGTGGGGGCGCGCACGCAGCGCATCGAGATCGGCACCGCCGTCATCGACATGCGCTATGAGAACCCGCTCTATATGGCGGAGGATGCGGGCGCCGCCGACCTCATCGCCGGCGGCCGGCTGCAGCTCGGCATCAGCCGCGGCTCGCCGGAACAGGTGATCGACGGCTGGCGCTATTTCGGCTACCGCCCGCCGGAGGGCGAGGACGCTTCCGCCATGGCCCGCCGCCATGCCGAAGTGTTCCTGGACGTGCTGCGCGGGGAAGGATTCGCCCAGCCGAACCCCCGGCCCATGTTCCCCAACCCGCCCGGCCTGCTGCGCCTCGAGCCCCATTCCGAGGGGCTGCGCGAGCGCATCTGGTGGGGGGCGAGTTCCAACGCGACGGCCATCTGGGCCGCCAAGCGCGGCATGTATCTGCAGAGCTCCACCCTGAAGGACGACGAGGATGGCCGCCCGTTCGATGTGCAGCAGGCGGCACAGATCCGCGCCTATCGCGAGGCGTGGAAAGAGGCGGGCCATGCCCGCGCCCCGCGGGCCTCGGTGAGCCGCTCTATCTTCGCCCTGGTGGATGACCGCGACCGGGCCTATTTCGGCGGCTCGGGCCAGGACCAGGACCAGATCGGCTTCATCGACGAGAAGACCCGCGCCATCTTCGGCCGCAGCTATGCGGGGGAGCCCGACAAGCTGGTGGAGCAACTGGCCAAGGACGAGGCCATCGCCGAGGCCGATACCCTGCTGCTCACGGTGCCCAACCAGCTGGGCGTCGACTACAACGCCCACGTCATCGAGGCGATCTTGACCCATGTCGCGCCAGCCCTCGGCTGGCGCTGACGGGTGGCGCCCGCAAAGAGAAAGGCGCCGATGGCTGGGCCACCGGCGCCTTTCTCTTTGAACGGGTGAGCCGGAACGCGGCTCATACCAAAGGTTCATGAGCTTTTCTCATGGACCGTTGGTCAAGCCCGCGCGGCGCTTGAGCGGACCCGCGTGGCGCCGGTCGAAGACCGGGGCTGATGGGATCAGGCCTTGTATTCGTAGAGCAGGCGGGCGCGGATGGTGCCTTCCAGCGCCCGGATGTCTTCCAGCACCGCCTGGCTGTCGGCGGCGGAGGCATCGGCGTCCAGCACCACATAGCCGATGTCTGCGTCGGTCTCGTAATACTGCGCAGCGATGTTGACGGAGTGGCGCGCCAGCACCTCGTTCAGCCGGCCGAGCATGCCCGGCAGGTTGCGCTGCACCTGGATGAAGCGGGTGCCCAGCGGGCGGGCCGGCAGCTGCACCTGCGGGAAATTCACCGTGCCGACCGTGGAGCCGGTATCGCTGTAATCCACCAGCTTGCGCGCCACCTCGGCGCCGATGCGCTCCTGCGCCTCCAGCGTGGAGCCACCCACATGGGGGCTGAGGATGACATTGTCGATCCCCTGCAGGGGCGAGGTGAAGCGCTCGCCATTGGAGCCGGGCTCCACCGGGAACACGTCCACGGCGGCGCCGAGGATGTGACCCGAGCGCAGGGCATCGGCGAGCGCTTCCAGATCCACCACGGTGCCGCGGCTGTTGTTGATGAAGTAGGAGCCCGGCTTCATCAGGGCCAGCTCGCGCCGGCCGATCATGCCGTGGGTGGCGGCGGTTTCCGGCACGTGCAGCGTGACCACATCCGCCTGGCCCAGCAGCTCTTCAAGGCTGGCGGTGGGCTCGGCATTGCCCTGGCGCAGCTTGTCGATCAGATCATAGAAGATCACCCGCATGCCCATCGCCTCGGCGAGGTTGGACAGCTGCGAGCCGATGTTGCCATAGCCGACGATGCCGAGGGTCTTGCCGCGCACCTCGTGGCTGTGGGTGGCCGACTTGTCCCAGCGGCCCTCGTGGGCGGCATGCGAGCGGGCGGGAATGCGGCGCAGCAGCATCACGATCTCGCCGATCACCAGCTCCGCCACGCTGCGGGTGTTGGAGAAGGGGGCGTTGAACACCGGGATGCCCTGGGCACGGCAGGCGTCGAGGTCCACCTGGTTGGTGCCGACGCTGAAGCAGCCGATGGCGATGAGCCGGTCGGCGGCTTCCAGCACCTCGGCGGTGATGTGGGTGCGCGAGCGGATGCCGAGGATGTGCACCCCCTTGATGGCCTCCTTCAGCGCATCACCGTCCAGCGCCTTGGCGAGGCGCGTGATATTGGTGTAGCCGGCATCCTGCATGAGCTGCACGGCGCTGTCGTTCACGCCTTCGAGCAGCAGCACCTTGATCTTGTCTTTGGCCAGCGACAGTTGCGGCGGGTTGATTGGGCTATCGGGCACGATCTCGGCGTCCTTCAGCATTGCAGTTCGAGCACTGGCCGGTGGGGTCCTGCGCGGAGCATGGGCACCGGCCTCGTCCCCGGGTGGGGCGATCCTTGGGCGCGAGAACTTAGCGCTTTTGCCGGCTGCGTCTAGGCTCCCCTGCGCCGGCGCGCCCTCGCGCCGGCATGGCCCGCGCAAACAGATGGCCCGTCAGGATTTTTCCGAGTGGACGCGATGTCGCGGGGGGAGTGCCGGTGGACACTGTCATTGCGGCGGGCCGGGCTGCGTCCTTGGCAGGGACCCTGGCCGGGCCTGCTGCCCGCTGTGCTCAAGGCTGGCGTGCGTGGGGCGGGATCTGTATTCCGCAGCGGAAGATCTGGTGCAGTCCGCCCCACGGCACATCAGTTCGCCTTCGCGTAGGGGCAGTTGCTTTCAGCCAGGGGGCGGATGATCTCTTCCGCGGGCATGGCGCGCACCGGCTTCAGATAATCCCACGGCCCCTTGGATTCGGCCGGCGTCTTCACCTCATAAAGGGTCATGCCCTTCATGAGCCGCCCATCGGCACGCACCTTGGCACCCTGGGCATAGAAGTCGTTCACCGGCAGTTCGCGCAGCTTTTCCGAGACCTTCACCGGATCGTCGGTGCCGGCTGCTTCCACCGCCCGCAGATAGGCGAGAACCGCGCTGTAGACCCCGGCCTGGAGATGGGAGGGGGCGGCATCCGTGCCGCGCTCGGCGCGCCACCGGCGGGTGAATGCGCGGGAGGCGTCGTCCTGGTCCCAATAGAAGGGCACCACGAACTGCAGCCCCTGCGCGGTCTTCAGGCCGAGGGCGTGGACATTGGTGATGTAAAAGGCGGTGCCGGCGATCTTCTGCCCGCCCTCCACCAGGCCGAACTCGCCGGCCTGCTTGATGGTGTTGATGGTGTTGTCGCCGGCATTGAGGGCGGCCACCACCTTGGCGCCGGAGGCCTGGGCCTGGAGCAGGTAGGCGGAGAAATCGGTGGTCGCCACCGGATGGCGCGCCACGCCGACGATCTTGCCGCCGGCCGGCACCACCACCCGCTCGATCTGCTGCTGTAGCGACTGGCCGAAGGAATAATCGGCGACGATCAGGAACCAGGTGTCGCCGCCCGCCTTCACCGCCGCCCGGCCGATGGCGTTGGCGATGGTGGAGGAATCATAATTCCACACGAAGGCGGTGGGGGAGCAGGCATCGCCGAACAGCCGGTCGGTCACCGAGCTGACGTTGATGATGACCGCCTTGTTCTTGGCGAGGTCCTGCACCGCCAGGGAGACGGCGGAATTGCCGAAATCGACGATGGCTCCGACTCCGTCCACGTCGATCCAGCGGCGGGCGATGCTGGCGCCGATGTCCGCCTTGTTCTGGTGGTCGCCCACCAGCAGCTCCACCGGCTTGCCCAGCACTTTGCCGCCGAAATCCCGGATGGCGAGCCGCGCCGAGGCCACCGAACCGGGGCCCTGCGGGTCCGCATAGGGACCGGACTGGTCGTTCAACACGCCGATGCGCACCGCATCCTTCGCGACCTGCGCAAAGGCCGGCCCGCTCAGGGCGCTGCTGGCGAGGGCGAGCGACACCAGCGCGCGCCTGAGAGCTTTCCTCACACGATGACCCGGCAACATGGCTTCCTCCCTTGATGACTGTTGTCATTCACTTTTTGATGGGTGCCCGGGGTGTGTCGGCGGTCAGAACATCTCCGCCGACAGTTCGGAAAACAGCTGCGGCGCGGACCGCAATGGGGCCAGCCAGCCGGGGATCTTGGGCAGCTCGTGGGCGCTGAAATAGCGGGCGGCGGCGACCTTTCCGGCCACCAGTTCCGGCGGCAGCTGGTCCGCCCGCTCTTGCGCCGTGAGGGCTTGGTCGAGGGTCATCCAGCCCACCACCAGATGGCCGCAGGCGGAGAGGAGGGCGGTGGCGTTGTCGAGGGCGGCGGTGGCCGCCGGGTCCGCCACTACGCTCTCCACCAGCTCCGCCACGGCGGCACGGGCCATGCCCAGCATGCGGCCGGCCTCCACCAGTGTGGGGGAGGCGGCAGCGCGGGCCTGGGTCGCGTCGATCTGCTGCAGCAAAGCGGCGAACGCGACGCCCTTGTCGCGCACCAGCTTGCGGCCGACGAAATCCAGCGCCTGGATGCCGGTGGTGCCTTCGTGGATGGGGTTCAGGCGATTGTCGCGGTAGAGCTGCTCCACGTCGAAATCGCGCGTGTAGCCATAGCCGCCATGGATCTGGATGGCGATGTCGCTGGCCACCAGCCCCCATTCCGAGCTCCAGGTCTTGGCGATGGGGGTCAGGAGATCAAGCAGCGCTTGCGCCGCCTGGTCCTGTCCCACTTCGGCGCGGTCGGCCAGATGGAAGCAGAACAGCACCAGCGCCAGGGCGCCCTCGGCATAGCTTTTCTGCGCCAGCAGCAGCCGCTTCACGTCGGCGTGGCGGGCGATGGGCACCGGACGGGTGTCCGCCGCGGCGCCGCGCGGGCGGCCCTGGGCGCGCTCGGTGGCATAGGTCACCGACAGGCGATGGCTGCGATAGGCGAGGGCGGCGGCGCCGAGCCCCACCTGCAGCCGCGCCTCGTTCATCATCATGAACATGATGGCGAGGCCCTGGCCGGGCGCACCCACCAGATAGCCCACCGCCCCGGCGGCATCGCCCGGCCGGTGGCGGCCCTCGCCGAAGTTGAGGAGGCAGTTGGCGGTGCCGCGATAGCCCATCTTGTGGTTGAGGCCCGCCACCGTCACATCATTGCGGCTGCCGGCGAACTCCCCCGGCGCCACCAGCACTTTGGGCACCGCGAACAGGGAGATGCCGGCGGTGCCGGGCACGAGCTTGCCGTCGGGCCCGGGGATCTTGGCCAGCACCAGGTGGCAGATGTTGTCCGAGGCATCCTGATCGCCGCCGGAGATCCACATCTTGTTGCCGGCGAGCCGATAGCGGGCGCCGAGGCCGTCGGCGCCATCGGCCACCGCGCGGGTGGTGATGTCGGCCAGCGACGATCCCGCCTGCGGCTCTGACAGGCACATGGTGCCGAAGAAGCGCCCCTCGATCTGCGGCAGGGCCAGCGCCGCGATCAGCTCGGGGCTGCCGAAGCGGGTGAGCAGCCGGGCATTGGCCACCGTGAGCATGGGATAGGCGGCGGTGGCGATATTGGCGCTGAGGAAATGGGCGAAGGAGGCCGCGGCCACCGTCAGCGGCAGTTGCAGGCCGCCGTGCTCAGCGGCAAAGCTCTGGCCGAACAGGCCCGCCTCCGCATAGGCCTTGAGGGCGGTGTGGATGGCCGGCAGGATGCGCACGCTTTCGCCATCGAGCCGCGGCTCGTTCTGGTCGCCCGCCTTGTAGTGGCTGAGGAAGTGGCGGGCGGCGAGGCTGTCGCTCAGGTCCAGAAGGGCGGTGAGGGTCTCGCGGTTCAGCTCGGCGAAGGGCGCAAGCGCGGCGAGACGCTCCACGCCGAGCCAGTCCAGCAGCAGGAAGTCGAGGTCCGATCGGCGGATCAGCGCATCGGTCATGAGGGCTCCTCGGGGTTCGGGGCGGGATGCGGCCGGGCGCTCACAGCGCCGTCATGCCGCCGTCCACCGCCAGGGTCTGGCCGGTGATGTGGGCGCCGGCGTCGGAAGCCAGCAGCAGCACCGCGCCTTTCAGGTCGTCGGCGCCGCCGAGGCGGCCGCGCGGGGTCATGGCGGTGAGGGCTTCGCCGTGGGCATCGAGGGTGCCGGCGGTCATCTTGGAGGGGAAATAGCCGGGCGCCAGGGCATTCACCGTGAGCCCGCGCCGCCCCCATTCCGCGGCCAGGGCGCGGGTCAAGGCGATGACGCCGCCCTTGGAGGCATTGTAGGCGGCGGTGCCTTCCATGCCGGGCAGATTGCCGGTGAGGCCGGCGATGGAGGCGATGTTGACGATGCGCCCGTAGCTCTTGGGCAGCATGGCCCGCGCCGCCACCTCGCGGGTGAGATCGAACAGCCGGTTGAGGTTGAGGTCCATCACTTTGGCCCAGCCCTGGGGCGGATAGGCCTCGGCTGGGGCGCCCCAGGTGGCGCCCGCATTGTTGACGAGGATGTCGATGCGCCCGGCGACCGCCCCCGTGGCCTCCACCAGGGGGACGATGGCTCCGGGATCGGCGAGATCGCTCGTCACCGTGGTGCAGGCGATGCCCTGATGCTCCAGATGGGCCTTGGCGGCGGCGAGTTCGTCCACCTTGCGGGCGGAAAGCACCACATGGGCACCGTACTCGCCCAGGGCTTCCGCCATCTGAAGGCCGATGCCGCGCGAGCCGCCGGTGATGAGGGCGACGCGGCCGGTGAGATCGAACAGGCGATGCAAAGTGCCGGGCGTGGTCACGCAGCGTCTCCATTGAGAGAGGACAGGCCGGTGGCCGCAACGCGGCGCAGCAGCGGCGCCGTCTCCCAGGCCCAGCCCTGATAGCCGCCGGCGAAGGCAGAGATGCGCTCCAGAACCCGGGGCAGGCCCACCCGGTCCGCGTAGAACATCGGACCGCCGCGGAAGCGCGGGAAGCCATAGCCGCACACCCACACCGTATCGATGTCGAGGGGGCGATAGGCGATCTTGTCATCCAGAATGCGCGCGCCCTCGTTCACCAAAGCGAACACGCAGCGCTCGACGATTTCTTCATCGCTGATGGCGCGGCGGGTGAGGCCGAGGCGCTTGGATTCCTCCACCACCAGGGTGTCGATGGCCGGATCCACCTCGGCCTTGCCGCCCTTGCCGTAGAGATAATATCCGGCGCCGGTCTTCTGGCCGAAGCGGCCCATTTCGCAGATGAGATCGGGGATGCGGGAATAGGGGCGGTCGGGCTGCTCCACGGCGCGGCGCTTGCGGATGCTCCAGCCGATGTCCTGGCCGGCGAGGTCCATGGTGCGCAGCGGCCCCATGGCCATGCCGAACGCCTCCATGGCGGCATCCACCTGCTGCGGCAGGGCTCCTTCCTCCAGGAGGACATAGGCCTGGCGCAGATATTCCTCGAACATGCGATTGCCGATGAAGCCATCGCACACGCCGGAGACCACGCCCACCTTGCGGATCTGCCTGGCGAAGCCCATCGCGCGGGCCAGGGTGGCGGGCGACGTTTGCGCGCCCCGCACCACTTCCAAAAGGCGCATGATATTGGCTGGGCTGAAGAAATGGGTGCCGATCACGTCCTCAGGGCGGCGCGTGAAGGCGGCGATCTGGTCGACGTCCAGGGTCGAGGTGTTGGAGGCGAGAATAGCGCCGGGATCGGCCAGCCGGTCGAGGGCCTCGAACACGGTTTTCTTCACCCCCATGTCCTCGAACACCGCCTCGATCACCAGATCGGCGCCGCGCACGTCCGCCATGTCTGTGGAGAAGCGGATGCGGCCTTCCTGGGCGGCGCCGGCCTCGGCGGTGAGGCGGCCGCGCTCCACCGCCCGGGCGATGGTGGAGGCGACGGTGGCCCGGGAGCGGGCGAGCGCGGCCTCGGTGGTGTCGATGACGGTCACCAGCAGGCCCGCCTGCGCCACCGCCAGGGCAATGCCGGTGCCCATGGTGCCGGAGCCGATGAGGGCGACGGCGCGCACCGGCTGGGGCTTCTCCAGGGCTTCGAGCCCCGGCACCCGGGCCACCGCCCGCTCGGCCAGGAACTGGTGCCGCAGGCCGCGCGCGGGCTCGCTCACCAGCAACTGGTCGAACAGCCCATATTCGGCGGCAAGCCCGGCATCGAAGCCGTCCCGCATGCCGGTCTCGATGGCCTCCACGGTGGCCCGCGCCGCATCCCCCGGCGCCCCTGGCGCGGCCTGGGCGCGGGCGGTGGCCAGAGCCTCCGCGGCGCCGTCGGTGGCGGGGGCGGTGTCGCGGCTGCGGCGCCGGCCGGAAAGGGTGCGGGCGAAGGCGATGGCGGCGGTGCGCACGTCGCCCGTCACCACCTCATCCACCAGCCCCATGGCCTGGGCGGTGGTGGCGCTCACCGTCGTTCCGGTGGTGATGAGCTTTACCGCCGGGGCAACGCCGATGCGGCAGGGCAGGCGCTGGGTGCCGCCGGCGCCGGGAATGAGGCCCAGCGTGACCTCCGGCAGGCCGAGCCGGGCGTCGGGCGTCGCGAGGCGATAATCGGTGGAAAGGGCCAGCTCCAGCCCGCCGCCGAGGGCGCCACCTTGGATGGCCGTCACCACCGGCTTGGCGAGGCCGTCGAGGGTGGCGCAGAGGCCGCGGATGGGACCGGCGATGGTGGCGGCGTCGCCATTGAACTCGGCAATGTCGGCGCCGGCGCTGAACATCCGCCCCTCTGAGGCTAGGACCAAAGCGGTGACATCGGGATGGGCGTCGAGGGCGGTGACCGCCTCCCGCAGCGCCTGGGGAATGCCGGCGGTGGCGGAAATGGGATTGAGCGGCGGGTTTGAGAAGACGACAACCCCGATCCCGTTCTCGATGCGTGTTTCGAGTGGCACGAGCTCCCCCTGGACCTTCTGGCGCCTCTTGGCGCAAACATGATGAAATGAATGCGCGCGATTACTGCGCGGCGTCGTCCCGCTTCAGGATGTAATCGGCGAATTGCTTGCGGACTTCCGTCTTCTGCAGCTTTCCGGTAGCGGTGTGGGGCAAGGCGTCTACCACCACCACGTCATCGGGGATCCACCATTTGGCGACCTTGCCGAGGTACCAGTCGAGCAGCGCCGCCTTGTCGATGGCATGGCCCGGCCTCGGCACCACCAGCAGCAGCGGGCGCTCGTCCCATTTGCGGTGCTGGGCGGCGATGACCACCGCCTCCTGCACGTCGGGATGGCCGCAGGCAATGTTTTCCAGGGTGATGGAGCTGATCCATTCGCCGCCGGATTTGATGAGATCCTTGGCGCGGTCGACGATCTCCACATAGCCCGAGGCATCCTCCGTCACCATGTCGCCGGTGCGGAACCAGCCGTCGGCGGTGAAGGCGGCATCGGTGGCGTTGCCCTTGAAATAGCCCGAGGCGATCCAGGGGCCGCGGATGAGCAGTTCCCCGGGGCTCGCGCCATCGGCCGGCACATCCGTGCCTTCCGCGCCCATCACCCGGGTTTCGACGCCGAAGGTGGGGCGGCCCTGGCGGCGCTGCAGGGCCAGCCATTCCGCCTGCGGCAGGTTTTTATTCTCCACCTTGCGCTGGTTGTAGAGGCCGCAGGGGGTGGTTTCCGTCATGCCCCAGGCGTGGTTGACGGTGATGCCGAATTCGTCGTGAAAGGCGGCGGCCAGATGCGCCGGGCAGGCGGCGCCGCCCACCACGATGCGCAATGGTGCCGCGAGGGTCGGGCGGGTGGCGCGCAGATGCTCCAGCACCCCGAGCCACACGGTGGGCACCGCCGCCGACCAGGTGACGGCATGGTTGGTGATGAGATCGCACAGGGCCGCTGCCTGGGGTCGCGGGCCGGGCAGCACCAGGCTCGCCCCCACCAGCGGCGCGCTATAGGGCACGCCCCAGCCGTTGACGTGGAACATGGGCACCACCGGCATCGCCACATCCACCGAGCGCAGGCCGAAGAAGTCCGGCAGATTGGTGGAATAGCTGTGCAGCACGATGGCCCGGTGGGAGTAGAGCACCCCCTTGGGCTGGCCGGTGGTGCCGGAGGTGTAGCACAGGCTCACCGCCTCGTTTTCATCGAAACGGGGCCAATCGAGATCGGGCGTTTCGGCGCCAATCAGGCTCTCATAGGAGATCACCTCCAGCTCGGCCTTGAGCGGGGTGTTGGGCACATCGGCATCCTCGCCGAGCACCACCAGGGTCTTCACCCCGGCCGCCTTCAGCGCAGGGCCGATGGCCTCCGCCACCGCCATCTCCAGCGGATCCACGAACAGCATGGCATCGGCCGCGTCAGTGATGATGTAGGCGATCTGGGCCGGGAACAGGCGCGGGTTGATGGTGTGGCAGATGGCGCCGAGGCCGGCGAGGCCGTAATAGATCTCAAGGTGCCGGTGATCGTTCCAGGCGAGGGTGCCGAGCCGTGTGCCGGGCGCGATGCCGCGCCGGCGCAGCGCCTTGGTGAGGCGGGCGGCGCGGGCCTCGATCTGCGGATAGCTGAACGCGACCGTGCTGCCCTCGGCCCGCCGCGTGGTGACCCGGGCGGCGGTGTGATAGCGCGACGCGAACCGGATGATGTCCGAGACGTTCAGCTCGCGCTGCTGCATCAAGGCGCGCATGCATCCCCCCGTTGTTTGTCTTTTGTGTTCGTGTGGTCCGGGTGCGGAACGTTGGCGCGTCCGCACCCGGCCGTGCTCAGGCGCCGAGGCGCTCGAAGATGGCGGCGATGCCCTGGCCGCCGCCGATGCACATGGTGACGAGGGCATAGCGCCCGCCGGTGCGGTGCAATTCGGCGATGGCCTTGATGGTGATGATGGCGCCGGTGGCCCCCACCGGATGGCCCAGCGAGATGCCCGAGCCGTTGGGGTTCACCCTGGCGGGATCGAACCCGAGCTCGCGGGAGACCGCGCAGGCCTGGGCGGCGAACGCCTCGTTGGATTCGATCACGTCGAGATCGGCCACGGTGAGGCCGGTGCGCGCCAGCACCTTGCGCGTGGCCGGCACCGGGCCGATGCCCATGTGATCCGGCTCGACGCCCGCATGGGCATAGCCGACGAGGCGGGCCAGCGGCTTCAGCCCCTTGCGTTCGGCGGTGGCGGCATCGGCCAGCACCACGGCGGCGGCCGCATCGTTGATGCCGGAGGCGTTGCCGGCGGTGACGCTGCCATCGGGCTTGAACACCGGCTTCATCTTCGCCAGCACCTCGACGGTGGTGTCGGGGCGCACGTGCTCGTCGGTGTCGAAGATCACCTTGCCCTTGCGGGTCTTGATCTCCACCGGAACGATCTGGCTGCGGAAGCGGCCTTCCGCCACGGCGGCCGCCGCGCGGCGATGGCTTTCGGCAGCCAGCGCATCCTGATCGTCGCGGCTCACCTGATGGCGGGCGGCGACGTTTTCCGCGGTGACGCCCATGTGGATGTCGTCGAACGGATCGTGCAGGGCGGCCACCATGTAATCCACCATGCGGCCATCGCCCATGCGCTGGCCCCAGCGCATGCCGGGAGCGAGATAGGGGCCGCGGCTCATGGATTCCGCGCCGGCGCCGATGGCGATGTCGCAATCGCCGAGCAGGATGGTCTGCGCCGCCGAGACGATGGCCTGCAGGCCCGAGCCGCACAGCCGGTTCACGTTGAAAGCGGGCACCTCCTTGGGCAGGCCCGCCTTCAGGGCGGCGACGCGGCTGAGATAGGCATCCTTCGGCTCGGTGGGAATGACGTTGCCCATGGCCACATGGCCCACGGCGTCCGGCTCCACCGCGCTGCGATCGAGCGCCGCCTTCACCACCGTGGTGGCGAGGGTGGACAGGGGCACATCCTTGAGGCTGCCGCCGAACCCGCCGATGGCGGTGCGGGCGGCGCCGACGATGACGACGTCACGGGTCATGAGAATTTCCTGGTGATGGTCGATGGCGCGCCGGCCCGCACTGGTCCGGCGCCGGGGCGCATGATCGCGGTTCAGATCCGGCGGGGATCGGGTGCAACTGCGCCGTTGGCCGGCGTGTCCGCGCGCGGGGCGCAGCGGGAGCGTCGCAGGTCAATCGGGCCGGTCATGGCGTGTCCTCCCTCGGGCGCGGCTGGGGCCCGTTTGCCGCCGGCCTCTGGCGGGCGGATCGGTGCGGTGTGTTCCGCTTGCCTCGCATTCCTATTCGATGTTCGTTTGTTGGACAAGCGAACATTTGCGCAATGTGCATCGGAATGCTACGGACCGGCAACACCCAACGAGGCGGCGACATGTTCCAACGCATTGAGGCGGTTCCCGCCTATCGCATCGTCTGCGACGCCATCGAGAAGCAGATCATGAGCGGGCGCATCGGCGCCGGGGATCAGCTGCCCACCGAGACCGAGCTGGCCGAGCAGTTCGGCCTCGCCCGCCACACGGTGCGCGAGGGCCTGCGCCTGCTGGAGGAGAGCGGGCTGGTGGGCCGCGAGGCCGGCCGCCGGCTGGTGGTGAAGGAGCCCCATTACACCGAGCTCGCCCCGCGCGCCTCCCGCGCCCTCATCATGCAGCGGGTCACCTTCGAGGAGCTGTGGGAGGTCTCCATGTCGCTGGAGCCGAGCGCGGCGGCGCGGGCGGCGAGCCGCATCGATGACGACCAGATCGCGGCGCTGGAAGACAACCTGCGGCAGATGGAAGAGGAGCTGGCGGCGGGCCGCTCCATCATCGCCCTCGATGTGGCGTTCCACACCCTGGTGGCGGAGATCGCCGGCAACAAGGCGCTGCTGCTGGCCCGCGAGCCCATCTCGCAGCTGTTCTATCCGGCGCTGGAGAAGCTGTTCGCCCATCCGCTGAACTGCGTCACCGGCCCGCGCCGGCTGGCCGATGCCCACCGGCACATCATCGACGCGCTCAAGCACCACGACCGCGACCAGGCGGAACTGTGGATGCGCCGGCACATGGTGGATTTCCGTCGCGGCTACGAGTTGTGCAGCTTCGATCTGCGTGACGCCATCGCCTTCGAGGGGGCCTGATCGGTGGCGCTTCCGTCCGGCCGGGTGCTCAGCCAGCGCAGGAATTCGTGCACGGCGGGGGCTTGCTCGCGCAGGCGGTAGATCATGTAGACATCGGCCACCATGGTGGGTGTCACCGGGCGAAACACCACCTCGTCGCTGGTGAAGCGGGCGGTGGAGGTGGGCACCAGCGCCACCCCGAAGCCGGCGGCGATGAGGCTGGGGATGGATTGGGAATCCACCACCTGCTGTGACACCCGCGGCAGGAAACCGGCTTCCACGCAGCAGCGCTGAATGTAGCGGGCGAACTCGGAGGATTCCGGGTGCAGCATCACATGCTCGTCGTCGGCCAGATCGATGAGCGCCACCACCGGCCGCGCCGTGAGCGGATGGCTCAGCGGCAGGATCACCGAAAGGGTTTCCCGCCAGGCCAGGGTGCAGCCCAGTTCTGGGTGGCGCGCCACCGAGCGGTCGAGGGAGATGTCGGTGCGGTTGAAGCTGATGTCGGTGCGGTGGTCCAGTACGTCCTTCACCTGCAGCGCCGGCGCCTGCTCATAGATCACCGTGCGCACCTGGGGGGCATGGCGGCGGTAATCGGCGAGCCAGGTGGCGAGCCCGCCGCGCAGGATGGTGCCGGTGGCGCCGATCTCGATCTTGCCCGAGCGCCCCGCGCCCACCGACATCACCTGCTGCTGCGCCCGCTCCGCCTGGGCGATCAGGGCGCGCGCCTGCGCCTCCAGCTCCTGGCCGGCGGCGGTCAGCTCCACCCGCCGGCTGGTACGGGTGAACAGCCGCGTCTTAAGCCCGCTCTCCAATTGGGCAATGGCCTGGGACAGGGGCGGCTGGGACATGTTGAGCCGCTGCGCGGCGCGGGTGAAGGAGAGCTCCTCCGCTACGGCGAGGAAGTAGCGCAGCTGCTTCAGATCCATATCCATGGCATATCAATCTAGTTCAATCATATATTGGACATATTCATAGCCCGGCGCGACAGTGGCTTCAACGGCCGGGAAAAATCCAGGGCGGCGATCCCAAGGCGCCGCACCCGAAAAGGCCGACCTTCCACCTGTCTTCGGATCTATGAGGGGTTGCCTTCCATGAATTTCGTCACCCGTGCCGCGGCCACCTGCGCGGCTGTCGCCGTCGCTGGCGCCCTGTTCGTCTCGGCCGCCGCTGCCGATGCTTTGGCCGACATCGAGAAGGCCAAGCTGATCCGCATCGCCGTGCCGCAGGATTTCGCCCCGTTCGGCTCGGTGGGGCCGGACCTCCAGCCGCGCGGCTATGACATCGACATGGCCAATTACATCGGCAAGCAGCTGGGCGTGAAGGTGCAACTGGTGCCCGTCACCAGCGCCAACCGCATCGCCTATCTGCAGACCCACAAGGTGGATCTGGTGATCTCCAGCCTCGGCAAGAATGCGGAGCGGGAGAAGGTCATCGATTTCTCCATTCCCTATGCCCCGTTCTTCTCCGGCGTCTACGGCATCGCCGGTGACAAGGTGAGCGATGCGGCGAGCCTTTCCGGCAAGACTGTGGGCGCCACCCGCGGCGCCATCGAGGAGCAGGAGCTGTCCAAGCTCGCCCCGGCCGACGCCACCGTGAAGCGCTTCGAGGACAATAACGCGACCGTGTCCGCCTTCGTCTCCGGCCAGGTGGACCTCATCGCCACCGGCAACACGGTGGCGGCGACGGTGGCGGAGAAGAGCCCGAACCGCAAGCCGGAGCTCAAGTTCGTCATCAAGGACAGCCCCTGCTACGTGGGCCTGAACAAGGATGAGCCGGCGCTGCTCGCCAAGGTGAACGCGATCATCACCAAGGCCAAGGAAGACGGCACTCTGGCCAAATTTTCCGAAACCTGGCTGAAGGCGCCCCTGCCGGCCAACTTCTGAGCGCTGCCGACATTCGGGGCAGCACCATGATCCAGCAACTGAACTTTGGCGACCTGCTCCCGTATTGGGACGTGTTCGCCCGGGGACTGGTGTTCACCATCGTCCTCACCCTCACCTCCACCGTGGCGGGCATCGGCCTGGGCACGGCGGGGGCCTGGGCCCGCACCTTCGGGCCGAAATGGGCCGGCGCGCTGACGCGGGCCTATGTGGAAGTGATCCGCAACACACCCTTCATCGTGCAGCTGTTCTTCATCTTCTTCGGGCTTCCGGCGCTCGGGGTGAAGCTGTCGGAAGACGTGGCAGCGTTCATCGCCATGGTGATCAATCTCGGGGCCTATTCCACCGAGATCATCCGGGCTGGCATCCAGGCGGTGCCCAAAGGCCATCTGGAGGCGGGTGTCTCGCTCGCCATGAGCCGGTGGGAAGTCTTCCGCTACATCGTGCTCAAACAGGCCTTCATGAAGGTCTATCCGGCGCTCTCCTCGCAGATCATCATCGTGATGCTGGGTTCGGCGGTGGTGTCCCAGATCTCGGCCGAGGATCTCACTTACGCGGCCAATTACATCCAGTCCCGCAACTTCCGCGCCTTTGAAGTCTATATTGTCGCGGCGGTCCTTTATCTCATGCTCGCCATCGGCCTGCGCGCGCTTCTGCGCGGCATCGGCCGGGCGATCTTTCCGAAAGGATGACGGCCATGAGCGATTTCAGCTTCTGGATCATCCTGCAGAACCTGCTGCTGGCGACCCGCTGGACCATCCTGCTCTCCTTGATCGCATTCGTCTCCGGCGGCATCGTCGGGCTGGCGCTGCTGCTCGCCCGGGTGTCGCACAACCGGGCGCTCAGGATCGCCTCCATCGGCTATATCGAGCTGTTCCAGGGCACGCCGCTTCTCATGCAGCTGTTCCTGTTCTTCTTCGGTGTCGCTTTGTTCGGCATCGAGGTCAGCCCCTGGATCGCCGCCTGGTTGGCGCTGACCTTCTGGACCTCCGCCTTCCTCGCCGAGATCTGGCGCGGCTGCGTGGAATCCATCCCCAAGGGCCAGTGGGAAGCGTCCGAGAGCCTGGCGTTCTCCTATTGGGAGCAGATGCGCTACGTCATCCTGCCCCAGGCCCTGAGGATCGCGGTGGCGCCCACCGTCGGCTTCTCGGTGCAGGTGGTGAAGGGCACCGCGCTCGCCTCCATCATCGGTTTCGTGGAGCTGACCAAGGCCGGCACCATGCTCAACAACGTCACCTTCCGGCCGTTCCTGGTCTATGCGCTGGTGGCGCTCATCTACTTCGCTTTGTGCTTCCCGTTGTCCTGGTATTCCAAACGTCTGGAGGGTCGCCTCAATGTCGCTCGTTAGCATCAAGGACGTGCGCAAGAGCTACGGCGCGCAAGAGGTCCTCAAGGGGGTGTCGCTGGAGATCGGCCGGGGCGATGTCACCGCCATCATCGGACGCTCCGGCTCCGGCAAGAGCACATTGCTACGCTGCATCAACGGCCTGGAGACCTACCAGGCCGGCGCCATCACTGTGGACGGCATGAATGTGGGCGACGGCGAGACCGATCTGCGCACCCTGCGCCGCCATGTGGGCATGGTGTTCCAGCAGTTCAACCTGTTTCCCCACCTTACCGCCGGCGAGAACGTGATGCTTGCCCCCACCGTGGTGGCCAAGGAGCAGAAGGGTGAGGCCCGCGCTATGGCTGAGGCACTCCTGGAAAAGGTGGGGCTCGCCGGCAAGTTCGATGCCTACCCGAGCCAGCTCTCCGGCGGCCAGCAGCAGCGCGTCGCCATCGCCCGCTCGCTGGCCATGCGGCCCACGGTGCTGTTGTGCGACGAGATCACCTCCGCCCTCGATCCGGAACTGGTCAACGAGGTGCTGAAGGTGGTGGAGCAGCTCGCCAGCGAGGGCATGACGCTGATCCTCGTGACCCATGAGATGCGGTTCGCCCGCGATGTGGGCACCAAGCTCGTCTTCATGCACCAGGGCCGGGTGCATGAGGAAGGCCCGCCCAAGGCGCTGTTCGCCAATCCCGGCACGCCGGAACTGGCGCAGTTCGTGGGCAGCCAGCATTAGCCGGCCCCAACCAAAGGAGAGGACGCCATGGACAGGGGAGGAGCCATCACCATGTCCCGCGCACTGTTGGCGCGGCCCGCCGAAATGGCGGCGCGCATCGTCCGCCGGATCGAGGAACTGGCGGCCATCACCGAACGGGACGGGGAGGTGACGCGGGTCGTCTTCTCGCCCGAGCATCGCCGGGCGGCGGACCTCATCCTCACCTGGATGCGCGAGGCCGGCATGGCGGCGCGTCTGGATGAGATCGGCAATGTGGTGGGCCGCTACGAAGGCGAGGCCCCGAGCGCCCCGGCACTGCTGGTGGGCTCCCATTACGACACCGTGCGCAATGCCGGCAAATGGGATGGACCCCTCGGCGTCATCACAGCTATCGAGGCGGTGGCAGCGCTCTCCGCCGCCGGGGTGCGCCTGCCCCATGCGGTGGAGGTGGTGGGCTTCAGCGACGAGGAGGGCGTGCGCTTCTCCTCGACCTTGCTGGGTAGCCGGGCTTTGGCCGGCACCTTCGACGAGGGCGCGCTGGAGGCGAAGGATGCCGACGGAATCACCCTGCGCGAGGCTATGATCGCCTTCGGGCTCGATCCCGATCGCATCCGCCGGGCGGCGCGGCGGCGGGAGGATGTGCTGGCCTATCTGGAACTGCACATCGAGCAGGGGCCGGTGCTGGAGAAGGAGGACCTGCCGGTGGGGGTGGTCACCGCCATCAGCGGTGCCAATCGCTTCCGGGTGGAACTGGACGGCATGGCCGGGCATGCGGGCACGGTCCCCATGGGTCTGCGCCAGGATGCCCTCGCGGGGGCGTCCGAATGCGTGCTGGCGGTGGAGGCCCTGGCCCAGGCGGGCATCGGTGTGGTGGGCACGGTGGGCCAGATCGCCGCCACGCCCGGCGCCGCCAATGTCATTCCGGGCCGCGCCGTCATCTCCATCGATCTGCGGGCGGCAGACGACGGCCAGCGGCGGGAGACGGTTTCCGACGTGGTGGACGCCATCGACGAGATCGCCGCGCGGCGCGGCCTCAAGGCCCGCATCATCAAGACCCATGAGAATGGCACCGCGCTGTGCGCACCCTGGCTCAGGGCGCAGATCGGCGCGGCGCTCACCGCGGCGGGCCATCGGGTGCTGGAACTGCCGAGCGGGGCGGGGCACGACGGCATGGCCATGATCGACCTTGCCGACATGGCCATGATCTTCGTGCGCTGCCGCGGCGGGGTGAGCCATCATCCGGCCGAGCATGTGACCATCGAGGATGTGGCCGTGGGGGCGGATGTGCTCCTCGGCACCATCACCGGCTTTCAGCCGCGCTAAGTACGAAGAGGGGTGCAGGGGCGGCAGGGCGGTGCCGCCCCTGCGGTCGAGGACGCTTGGGTCAGGCGGCGTCCTCGGAGGGGGCAAGCAGCTTCACGAGGTTCTCGAAGAAGGCGTCGGCATTCTTCTTGGCGGTGCCGGCGATGAGCCGCTGGCCGAGTTGGGCCAACTTGCCGCCGATCTGCGCTTCCACCTCATAGACGAGGCGGGTGCCGCCCTCGGGCAGCTCGGTGAGCGTGACGAGGGCGCCACCCTTGGCGAAGCCGGAGATGCCGCCATCCCCCTCGCCGGTGATGCGGTAGCGGCTCGGCGGCTCGCGATCGGACAAGGTGACCTTGCCCTTGAACTTGGCCTTCACCGGCCCGACCTTGGCCACCACGACCGCACGCAGTTCGTCCGGGCCCAGGCGCTCGATCTCCTCGCAGCCGGGGATGCACTGCTTGAGCACGTTCTCGTCGTTAAGGGCGGCATAGACCGTCTCGCGGGAGGCGGCGAGATCGCATTCGCCGGTCATTTCCAGAGCCATGGGATTGCTCCTCTTTGAGATCGCCGGATCAGGCGTTTTTCCAGGGAATGAGCCGGCGCTCGATGGCGTCGAGGGCGCTGTTCATGATGAAGCCGATGAGGGCGATGACGAACAGGCCCACATACATGGTGGTGACGTCGAACAGCTCCCAGGCGTTCCAGATCATGTAGCCGAGGCCGCTTTTCGCCCCCACCATCTCGGCGATGGCGATCAGCACCAGGCCCATGCCGGCGCCGAGCTTGATGCCGGTCATGATGAGCGGCATGGCGCCGGGCAGGGCGATGGTGCGGAAGGTGTTCCAGCTGCTCGCCTTGAAGTTCCGGCCGACGTCCAGATAGATGGGCGGCAACTGGCGCACGCCCACCGCGGTGTTGATGACCACCGGATAGAACACGCCGATGGCCACCATGGCGATCTTGGAGCCCTCGCCGATGCCGAAGATGAGCAGGATCAGCGGCAGCAGCGAGCTTTTCGGGATCGGGTAGGTGGCGGAGATCAGGGGATCGAGGGCCGCCCGCACCGGATGATAAAGGCCCATGGCGAGGCCGATGGCGATGGCGGGAATGCCACCCACCAGGAGGCCCACCCCCAGGCGATAGAGGCTGGCGCCCACATTGTCCCAGAGCCCGCCGCTGCCGGCCATGTCGAGCATGTGGGCGACGATGTGCAGCGGGGCGGGAAAGAAGCGCTCGTCCAGGAAGCCCAGGCGCGCGCAGACCTCCCACACCGTCAGCAGGGCGATGGGGGAGACGATGGAAATGGCCCGGTCCGAGGTGAAGGCGGTCCACCAGATGGGCTGGGTGATGTTCTTGGCGGGTGTGATGATGGTGGTCATCGCTCAGTTCCCCTTGCCGGCACGCGCCCGGTCCACTTCCTCGCGCAACTGGCCCCAGATCGCGTAGACGAGCTCGCCATAGGCGGGATCATGCCGCAGTTCCAAGACGCTGCGGGGGCGCGGGAAGCCCACGTCCACCACTGCCTTGATGCGGCCGGGACCGGCGGTCATCACCACGATCTGGTCGCCGAGGGTCACCGCCTCGTCCACCGAGTGGGTGATGAACACCACGGTCTTGCGGGTTTCTTCCCAGATCCGCAGCAGCTCCTGCTGGAGCAGGGTCTTGTTCTGCTCGTCGAGGGCCGAGAACGGCTCGTCCATCAACAGGATGTCGGGATCGTTGGCGAAGGCCCGGGCGATGGAGGCGCGCTGGCGCATGCCGCCGGAGAGCTGGTGGGGATAGCGATCGCGCGCCGCCATCAGCCCGGTCTTTTCCAGGAAGCGCGTCACCACGGCGGTGACCTCGTCTTCGGCAACGCCGCGCATGCGCAGGCCATAGGCGGCATTTTCCCACACCGTCATCCAGGGAAACAGGGAGTCGCCCTGAAACACCATGGAGTTGGAGGGCTGCCCGGGGGACGGATCGGCAATCTCGATCCGCCCCTCCGAAGGGGTATCGAGGCCGGCGAGGATGCGCAGCAGCGTGGTCTTGCCACAGCCGGACGGGCCGACGATGACGCAGAAGCTGCCCACGGGGATCTCCAGAGAGACCGCATCGAGCGCCAGGTGGCGACCATGGCGCTTGCTGACACTCTGGAGGCTCACCTTCGACGTTGGCGCCGACCCCGATGGCGACACGGGTTCCATCATGACCTACCCTGATCCGAGGAAAGGGTGGCGGAGCCGGCGGCTCCGCCCCTCGCATGTCGGCCGGAACCACGCGCGGCGTTCCGGCCGGTGGGCTCACGTGATCCGTGGGCTCATTTCGGGAGTGGCGCGGTGCCGAGCTTGGCCACGGCAGCCTCGACGAACGTCGGGTCCACCACGTCTTCGACCGTCACGTCGGAAGTCACCAGGCCCTTTGACTTGAAGTATTCGAGGTCGGCCTTGAGGCTGGCCATGTCCACCGTGCCGTTGGGGTTGATGAACACAGGCACGGCGGCGGCGATCAGCTCCTGGTTCTTGATGCCGGTCATGGCGCTGATGTCGGCGATCATCTCCTTGGCGCCGGGACCGGCGATCTTGCCGTCCTTGAGGGTCGCCACATAGTCACGCACGCCGCGCAGATAGGCGCGAATGAACTTCTCGGTGGTTTCCTTGTCGGCGAGGAACCGGCCGTTGCCCAGCAGCATGGCGGTCTGCTGCACGGGATAGAAGCTGTCGAGGCCGGTGAAGCGCACCGCGACGCCGTTGCGCACCATGGTGGTGGTGCCGGGCTCGGAGGAGATGGCGGCGTCGATGGCCTTGTTGGTGAAAGCGGTGATGTGCTGGGGGAACGGCAGATAGACGAGTTCGATATCGGAATCCTGCAGGCCCGCCTTCAACAACGCCTGGTGGATCACGGATTCGTCGGCGGCCCCCTTGGCCACCACCGCTACCTTCTTGCCCTTGAGATCAGCCAGCGACTTGAACGCGCCGCTGTCGATGAGATCCTTGCGCACGGTGAGGGACTTGTAGCTGTAGTCCTTCAGATTGGTGCCCTTGTCGGCGATGATCTTCAGCTTGAGGCCGCGATTGACCGCATTGTAAAGGCCGGCGGAGGCGGCACCCGCCCCGGCATCGAGTTCGCCGGAACCGAGCGGCGCGATCATCTTGGCGCCGGAGTCGAACCGGATCAGTTCGACTTTCAGACCTTCATCCTTGAAATACCCCTTCTTGTCCGCAAGGTAGAGGCCGATGTCGGAGGTGAGGTTGGTGGTGCCGACGCGGACGACCTTTTCATCCTGGGCATGGGCGCCTGCGAGTGTACCGAGGAGGAGGGCCGTGGTGAGCAGAAGTCGTTTCATCAGCTGATCCCCTTATGGTTTATCTGGAAGGTCGTTTTATTATTTGATGCGCGTGAAAATCTTGCGGGGCGTGGCCTCGCTGATCGCTTCGATCTCGGCGGCGGAGAAGCCGGCCTCTTTCAGGTGGCCGAGCGGGTCGAGATCCGCCGGCGGGAAGGATTCGTCGGTGCCCAGTACCAGCGCGTCGAGGCCCATGGTCTCGGCCAGGAAGCGCAGCGTTTTCGGCGCATGCACGATGGTGTCGTAGGCGAGGCGCGGCGCATAGGCGGAGGGCGCCTCGCGGGCGGTCACCCCCTGCGCCGCATGGTCGACGCGGCCGTACATGACGTCGAACCGGCCGATGAGATAGGGGAAGGCGCCGCCGCCATGGGAGATCACCAGCTTCAGGCCGGGGAACCGGTCGAGCACGCCGGTGGCGAGCAGCGAGCCGAGGCCCAGCGTGGTGTCGAACGTGTATTGTACCACCTGGGTCAGCGCATATCTGGCGGCGCGCGGGGCCGGGCCGGTGAGCACCGGATGCAGCACCACCGGCAGCTTCAGGCGCTCGGCCGCAGCCCAGAAGGCATCGAGGTTGAGATCGCCGAGATTGGTGCCTTCTACATTGGCCGGCACCATCACCGCCACCGCGCCCAGCCGTTCCACCCGCTCCAGCTCGGCGGCGGCATCGGCGGCCGACACCAGCGGCACCGAGGCGACGAAGGAGAAGCGGTCGGCATGGGTGTCGCACCAGTCCGCCAGCGTGTCGTTGAGCATCTGGTGCCAGGCGGTGCAGGGGCCGGCGCCAAGGCCATAGCCGTAGATGTCCGGCCAGGTGGCCACCAATTGGCGATCGAGCCCCTGGCGGTCGAGGCTGGCGCGGCGCACCGTCACGTCCTCCACCAGCTTGGGGAACATGGGGCGCACCTTGAAGCCATAGTCGAAGGCCAGCGCCGGGGGCTTGCCATCGGGGGAGGGCAGCAGTGTCACGCCGATCTGTGCGCCACGATCGGCGATGGCGCTCAGCAGCTGCGGCGGCACGTAATGGGCATGGACGTCGATGGGCATGGCGCGTCAGTGTTCCGGTTCGGCCGCGGCGCGGGCGTCTGAGATGAGCTGCCACAGGCGTGGCGGCGTGAGGGGCAGATCGGTGATGGTGACACCGAGGGGCGCGAGCGCGGCCGCCACGGCATTGGCGGTCGCGCCCGCGACGGCGACGATGCCGCCTTCGCCCGCGCCCTTCGCGCCGAGGGGATTGGTGGGCGAAGGGTGGAGCTCCAGCGTCACCGCGCGCACGTTGGGAAAATCGGTGGCGGTGGGCAGCAGATAATCGGCGAGGGAGGCGTTCAGCAGCTGGCCCTCGGAGTCATAGACGAGATGGTCGAGGAACACCCCGCCGAGGCCCTGCACGATGGCGCCGATGGCCTGGCCATGGACGATGAGCGGATTGATGGCGCGGCCCACATCCTCCACCGCCACGAAATCGAGGATCTTCACCGCCCCCGTCTGCGGGTTCACGGCCACATGGCAGGCATGGGCACCATAGCTGTAGGTGCGGGTGGTGTTGGCGAAGGTGCCATCGGCGCTGAACGGTCCGTCCGTGGCGAGGTCGGCCAGGGAGATGAAGAGGTCGCCGCTGCCCACCCCGCCGTTCTCCACCACCAGCCGGGTATTGGGCAGGCCGAGGCGCTTGGCGGCGGCCGCCACCAGATGCTCCTTGAGGTTGGTGGCGGCATCGAGGATGGCCGAGCCGCCCATGATCACGGCTCGCGAATGATAGGTGCCGAAGCCTTCGTGCAAGAGGGTGGTGGAGCCATGCAGTACCCGCACCTTGCCGAGGGGCAGGCCGAGGGCGTCGGCGGCGATCTGGGCATGGGCGGTCTCGATGCCCTGGCCCACCGAGGACGAGCCCACCGCCACCGTGAGGGTGCCGTCGGTTTCGAGGGTGATGCGCGCATTCTCCCGCGGGCCGGCGCCGCCACTCTCCACGAAGCAGGCGACACCGATGCCATGGTAGTGGCCATCGATAAAGGCGCCCTGCAGATGCTTGTTCTTCTCCCAGCCGATCTCTTCCAGGCAACGGGCGAGGGTGACCGGGTAATCGCCGGTATCAAAAGAGGTTTCCGCCTCATAGGGCACCAGCTTGCCGGCATCCCACGGCATGTCGGCAGCGGTGATGAGGTTGTGCGCGCGCATCACATTCGGGTCGAGGCCGAGATCGGCGGCCGCCATGTCGATGAGCCGCTCGCGGAAGAAGTTGGCTTCGAACCGCCCAGGGCCGCGATACGTGCCCACCGGGGTCTTGTTGGTGACGACGAGGCTCACGTCCACATGGATGTCGCGGATGCGGTAGGGGCCCGGCAGGAACTGGCCGGCCTTGGCCGGCACCACCCCGCCGTTGGTGCGGATATAGGCCCCCATGTCGGCGTCGAGCCGGCCGGCGAGCGCCAGGATGGTGCCGTCGCGCGCGCAGGCGATGGACAATTCGCAGGTGATCTCCCGCGAATGGTTGGTGGCCATGAAGTGCTCGCGGCGATCCTCGATCCACTTCACCGGACGGCCGAGCCGGCGGGCCGCGAAGCAGATGAGGAAGTCTTCCGGATAGTATTCGCCGCGCACGCCGAAGCCGCCGCCCACGTCCTGTTCCAGAAGGTCGATCTCATCCAGACCGAGGCCGAGGGCCTCGGCCAGAGCGCGCCGGTTGAAATAGGGCACCTTGGCCGCGCCGCTCAAGAACAGGTGGCCATGCTCCGCGTCCCATTCGGCCAGAAGGCCGCGGGTCTCCATGGGCACTGCGCTGTGGCGCTGAGTGGAGAAGCGCTCGGTGCGCACATAGGGGGCGTTGGCGAAGACGGTGTCGGCATCGCCCATCTGCGCCGTATAGCGCAGCACCAGATTGCTGCCCGTCTCGGGGAACAGCACCCCGTCGCTCTCCGCCGCCAGGGCCGCACCCGTGCTGGCCACGGCCTCGAGGGTGTCGATGTCGAGCTCGATCAGCTCCAGGGCGTCCTCAGCGATGGCGCGGGAGGTGGCCACCACCAGCGCCACCGGCTCGCCCACATAACGCACCGTGTCGACGGCGATCACCGGCTGACGGAACGCCTGGGATTCCGGGAACGGGGCCAGGCGGATGGGAATGAGCGGCACGGCGCCGTCCGAGGCGACATCGGCGGCGGAGAAGACGGCCACCACGCCGTCCAGCTCCAGGGCGGCAGAGGCATCGATGGCGATGATGCGGCCGTGGGCCATGGACGAGCGCAGCACCACGGCGTGCAAAAGGTCGGGCCGGGTGAGATCGTCCACGAAGCAGCCGGTGCCGGTCAGCAGCCGCGCATCTTCCAGGCGCTCCACCGGGGTGCCGGTGACCGGCGTCGCGGCATCGGTGGGGAAGGTGATGCCGGTCAGCATGCCTCAGCCTCCTGGTGGCCATAGGCCGCGCGGGCTTCGAGGGCGGCCTCGATAATGGCCACATAGCCGGTGCAGCGGCACAGATTGCCGGAGACCACCTCGCGGATGCGCTCGGCGTCGGCGTCCGGTTCCTCGGTCAGAAGGGCGTGGAGGGTGGTGAGAAAGCCCGGGGTGCAGAAGCCGCACTGCAGGGCATGATGCTTGCGGAACGCCGCCTGGAGCGGGCCGAGGGCCTCGGGCCTGCCGAGCCCTTCCACGGTGGTGATGGCGTGGCCCTCCGCCTGGGCCGCCAGCATCAGGCAGGAACGCATGGCGGCACCGTCGACAATCACGGTGCAGGCGCCGCATACGCCGTGCTCGCAGCCCACATGCGTGCCGGTGAGCCCCAGGCCTTGGCGCAGCGCGTCCGCGAGCGTGGTGCGGGGCGACACCGAAAGGATGTGCGCCGTGCCATTGACGGTGAGGGTGATGTCGATCTCGTCCATGGTCACTGTCCGTTGGCCGTGGCGGGCAGGCCGGCGGCCTGGCGCAGTGCCTGGTTTGCCATCACCCCGGCGAGGGCGCGGCGATAGGCAGCGCTGGCGTGAATGTCCTCGGGCGGTTCCACCTCGTCCTCGACTGCGCGGCAGGCCTTGCCGATGGCCGCGGCGTCCGGGACCCGCCCTTCGAGCGCGGCTTCCGCACGGGGAAGGCGGGTCGGCCGATCGGTGGCGCCGATGACGCCGATGTGCACGTCCCGGGCGGCGCCATCCGCATCCCGGTCGAAATGGGCGATGATGCCGGCCATGGCGAAATCGCCCTGGCGGCGGGCGAATTCGGCGAAGCCCCAGCAGTGGCCGGGCCGCCAGCGGGGAAAGCGCAGGGCGACGATCATCTCATCCTCTGCGATCTCGGCGGCGAGGGCCCCGGTGAGCACATCAACTGCGGGCGCCTCCCGACGGCCCGAGGCGCCTTCGAGGATGATGGTGCCGTCGCACGTGACCGCGAGGCCCGGCATCTCGGCGGCCGGATCGCAATGGGCGAGGCTGCCCCCTACGGTGCCGCGATTGCGGATCTGGTAGTGGGCCACATGGGCCATCACCGCCGGCAGCAGCGGCATATGGGCCTTGAGGGCGGTGCTGCGCTCGATATCCGCCCAGCGCACCAGCGCCCCGAGCGTCACCGTCTCGTCGGTGATGTCGATGCGCTTCAGGTCCGCGATGCCGCCGATATCCACCAGCACAGCGGGGGCGGCGAGGCGGAACGCCAGCACCGGAATGAGGCTCTGTCCGCCGGCGAGGATGCGCGCGTCGCCCGCGCCTTGAACCAGCAGGTCGACGGCTTCGCTGACGCTCGAGGCGCGGACGTATTGGAGCGGCGGAAGCTTCACGCAACTTCTCCCGGCACGAACCTGCGAGGGCGCCCAACGTGACCGCATGCGGTCACCGGGGGTGTCCGCCGGGGCGGGGCGGCGGCCCATCATGGCACGCCAATCTTCGGCGTAATGACTTGCACGCTAGCAAAATGATGCTTCGCCTTCAATCGCAAAAGATGCCGAAAATGAATGCATAGATATGCCCGAACTTCGTGCGTCTGCCCATTTCGCAAGTGCTTCCGCCGATTGTGCGATGCGCCAATATTTCACGTATATATAATAAGATAATAGCGACTTTCCGGTGCGCCGCGGAAATCGCGGAGTTCGCGCTGCCTGCTGTTTGGGCGGGGCCTCGCGAAGGTTTTCGGCGCGCTCAAAAATCACTTGTACGCAAGTGATAAAATATCTAGCGTCGATGCCGGAATGAAGGAGGCGGGAATGAGTGTTCGCACCTCGGATGGCATTGCGCTCCATGTGGAAGAGGCGGGGGCGGGCACGCCTATCGTGTTCGTGCATGAATTCGCCGGGGATCATCGGTCCTGGGAACCGCAGATGCGCTTCTTTTCCCGTTCCCACCGCTGCGTGAGCTTTGCGGCGCGGGGCTATCTGCCGTCCGATGTGCCGACCGATCCCGATGCCTACGGGCAGGACATCGCCCGCCGCGACATCCTGGCGGTGATGGATGGTCTCGGCATCGAGAAGGCCCATGTGGTGGGCCACTCCATGGGGGCCTACAGCGCCCTGCATGTGGGGTTGCATCACCCGGATCGCTGCCTGTCGGTGGCGGCGCTGGGTTGCGGCTGGGGCTCGTCCCCGGCGGAGCGGGATGCCTCGGTGAAGGCGTGCGAAGACATCGCCGCCATGTTCCAGAACGAGCCGATTGCGGTCGCGGCGGCCAAATACGCCCGCGCTCCCATGCGGCTCACCTTCGAGGCCAAGGATCCGCGCGGCTTCGCCGAGTTCGAAGCCATGCTGGCCGAGCATTCCGGGGTTGGCTCGGCTCTCACCATGCTCAACCTGCAGCTGAAGCGGCCCACGCTTTGGGATCTCAAGGCGGAGCTCGAAGCCTTTCAGCCGCCATTGCTGGTGGTGGTGGGCGACGAAGACTTTCCCTGCCTTGACGGCAGCCTGTTCCTGAAGCGCACCGTGCCCACCGCCGGCCTGCTGGTGGTGCCGCGCGCCGGACACACCATCACCAGCGAGGAGCCGGCGGCGGTGAATGCGGCGCTGGCGGAGCTGTTCGCGGCCAGCGAAGGGGGCACCTGGATGTCCCATCGCCGCTTGGCGCAGGCCTGCGCATGAGCCCGCACGTCACCCCCCACGTCGCCATTGCCCGGGAGCCAGAGCAGCACCTGGCGGTGCTGCGGCTGAGCAATCCGAAGCGGCGCAACGCCATCTCCGCCACCATGTGGGCGGAGATCGCGGCCTTTGCCGATCAGGTGGGGGCGGATCCGGCCGTGCGGGTGGTGCTGCTGACGAGCGCGCCGGGTTTCTTCTCCGCCGGCGCTGACATCTCCGATTTCGCCAGCGCCCGTTCCGGCGCCGGCAATGCGGCGAGCTACGATGACCTGGTGGAGGAGACCTGCCGCAAGGTAGAGGCCATTCCCCAGCCGGTGCTGTGCCTGCTGGAGGGTCCGTGCTACGGCGCCGGCGCCTCGCTGGCGGCGAGCTGCGATCTGCGCCTCGCCACGGCAGAAACGGTGTTCTGCGTCCCGGCGGCCCGGCTCGGGCTCGGTTACGACATGCGAGGTATCGAGCGATTTCGCCGGGTGTTCGGTCCTGCCGCCACCGCTGCGCTCCTGTTCACCGCCAATCCGGTGCCGGCGGCCGCCGCCCTTGGCAGCGGCGCCGTGCATCAGCTGGTGCCGACGGAGACGGCGGAGGCGGACGCCCGCGCCCTGTGCACGCGGATCGCCTCCAACGCGCCCTTGACCATCCGCGCCGCCAAGGAGGCCCTGCGGGCCCTGGCCGGGGATCCTGCCACGAGCCGGGAGGCCGCCGTGGCGGCGGGCGCCCGTGCCGATGCCAGCGTCGATTATCGCGAAGGGCGCGCCGCGTTCGCCGAGAAGCGCGCGCCGGTCTTCAGGGGGTCATGACATGACCGCAAACCTGCTCCACGCGCTCTATGAGGGGCGCGATCCGGCAAGTCGCGCCTATCGCTTCGAGGCCGGCCCCGAGCGCAGCTCCGCCGAGATGCGTGCCCGCGTCGGCCAGACCGCAGAAGCGCTGCTGCGCCTGGGTGTCGGCCGGGGCGACCGGGTGTCGTTCCAGCTGGAGAAGGGCGAGGAGGTGCTGCTGCTGGCCCACGGCTGCCTGCAGATCGGTGCCGTGCTGCACCCGCTGAACACGGCTTACACGGACGCCGAGGTGGCCGGTCTGGTGGGCGACGCCGCGCCGCGGCTCATGGTGTGCGCCCCCAAGGCCGCAGCCCATGTCGCGTCGGTGCTGCCCGGCGTGCGGATCGAGACCCTGGGGCCGGACCTGTCCGGCACCCTCGGGGCCGCCATCGCCGCAGCTGCGCCGCTCGCGGCGGTGGCGCCTGTCTCGGCTGATGACGCTGCTGCACTGCTCTATACCTCGGGCACCACGGGCAAGCCCAAGGGCGCCTGCATCACCCATGGCAACCTGGCCGAAAGCGCTCGAGCGCTGGCCAGGGTGTGGGCGCTGATGCCGGCCGACCGGCTGCTGCACGTGCTGCCCATGTATCACGCCCACGGCCTGCTCACGGCGGTGAACAGCCTGCTGGTGGCCGGCGGCTCCATCCTGTTCCTCGATCGGTTCGAGGCGGCGTCCGCGCTCGCCGCTCTGCCTGAGGCCACGGTGTTCATGGGGGTGCCCACCCATTATGGGCGCCTGCTGAAGGAGCCGGGGCTGAAGGCGGCGGCGCGCAGCCTGCGCCTCGCGGTGAGCGGTTCGGCGCCCCTGTCGCTGGAGATCGCCGAGCGTTTCGCCGCCGAGACCGGGGTGCACATCGTCGAGCGCTATGGCGCCACTGAGACCGCCATCGTCACCGCCATTCCCGCCGGCACGGAAGGCCGCACCGGCTTCGTGGGCTGGGCCCTGCCTGGGGTGGAGATCCGCGTGCGCCAGGCGGATGGCCGCGTCGCCGGCCACGATGCCGTGGGTGGGCTCGAAACCCGCGGCCACAATGTCTTCTCCGCCTATTGGAACCGGCCGGATGCCAATGCCGAGGCCTTCACGGCCGATGGCTGGTTCATCACCGGCGATATCGCCGAGATCGACGCCACCGGCTGCGTGCGGCTTCTGGGCCGCTCCAAGGATCTCGTCATCACCGGCGGTCTCAATGTCTATCCCAAGGAAGTCGAGGATGCGCTTGATGCGCTGCTGGCGGGCGGGGAATCCGCCGTGTTCGGCGTCGCCCATCCCGACTTCGGCGAAGGCGTCGTCGCGGTGGTGGAGGGCGCGCCGGTGGACGAACCGGCCCTGATCGCCGCGCTGCGCCACACCCTCGCCGCCTACAAGGTGCCGAAGCGCATTCTTCCCGTTTCCCACATCCCCCGGAATCGCATGGGCAAGGTCCTCAAAGCGGACCTGCGCGCGGCCCATGCCGACCTGTTCACCAACCGCGCCTAACCGAACCGGAGACGAGACGAGATGGACCTGCAGCTTGAAGGAAAGACGGCCCTGGTGACCGGCGGCAGCGAAGGCATCGGCAAAGCGATCGCCTTCGGCCTCGCCCGCGAGGGGGTCGACGTGGCCATCTGTGGCCGTCGCGTGGATGTGCTTGAAGCCACCGCCAAGGAAATCGCCGATGCCACCGGCCGCAAGGTGGTGGCCATTCCCGCCGACCTGACCAAGGACGAGGACGCCAAGGCGTTCGTCACCAAGGGTCATGAGGCGCTCGGCCGCGTCGACATCATGGTCAACAACGCCGGCTCCGCACCGGGCGGCGTCATCGAGACCCTGACCGAGGAGCAGTGGGCGCAGGCCCTGCAGCTCAAGTTCATGGGCTATGTGCGCTGCCTGCGCTATGCGCTGCCGATCATGGTGAAGCAGGGCGGCGGCCGGGTGGTGAACCTCATCGGCAACGACGGTGTGAAGCCCTCCTATTGGGAGATCGCCCCCGGCGCCGCCAATGCCGCGGGCCAGAACCTCACCAAGTCGCTGGCCGGCCAGTATGGCAAGTACGGCATCAGCCTCGCCGCGGTGAACCCGGGCCCGGTGCGCACCGAGCGTTGGGCGGGGCTCGTGAAGGCCATGTCCCGTGACATGAACATCTCGCTGGAGGATGCCGACAAGCTGGCGCCGTCCTCCATCCCCCTCGGCCGCATCGCCGAGACCGAGGAGGTGGCGGATCTGGTGGTGATGCTCGCGTCGCCGCGTGCCTTCTTCGCCAACGGCACCATGATCGAGGTGGACGGCGGTCAGGATAAGGCCCTGATGGATCGCTCCCGCGATCGTTGATCCCCGTTACGCCGTCCCTGTCCTGGCGCGTGGTGGCCGTGCGGCCGCCACGCGCCCCTTTGCTTTGGCGCACCGCGCGGATGGTGCGCGGCCGGGATGTTCGCCATGGCGTCTGAGATGACATCTGCGCTTGATCCCTACGGGGCCATGCTGTCCCTGAAGCCGGCTCCAGCTGGGGGCTCGGGCCCGCTGGCCGGGGTGCGGCTGTGCGTGAAGGACAATATTGCGGTGTGCGGGGAGCCGTTCACCGCCGGCCATCCGCTTTATGCGGACCGGCGGGGCGGCGTCACCGCCTCCGCCGTCCGCCGGCTGCTGACCGCCGGCGCCGGCTTCGTCGGCATGACGCGCACCGACGCCGGCGGCTTCGGCATGACCACGCCGGAGGTGACCAACCCGGTCTGGCCGGGGCGGATGGTTGGCGGCTCGTCGGGCGGTGCCGCGGCGGCGGTGGCGGCCGGGTTCGCCGATCTCGCCCTTGGCACCGACACCGGCGGCAGCGTGCGCGTTCCGGCCGCCTGTACCGGCCTGCTGGGCTTCAAGCCCAGTTTCGACCGGGTGCCGATGGACGGTGTGGAGCCGCTGGCGTCGCGTCTCGACCATGTCGGGCTGATGGGGCGCGACTTCGACCAGTTGCGCAGCGCCGCCGCCGTGCTGCTGGATGACGCGGCGGTTGCCGCATCCGCGCCGATGGGCCGCCTGCGGATCGCCGTCGCCACCGGCCTCCCGTCTTATGCGGACCCGCGATGCCTGGCGCCGCTGCAGCAGCTGGCGGGCGCTCTCGTCGCGGCCGGGCACGTGGTGGAGCCCTGGACGCCGCCAGCTGCGGGGCCGCTGGTGCGGGCCTTCGGCATTCTGGTGCTGGCCGAGGCGCACCCGCTCTACGATCGCCTGCCGCGCCCCGCCCTGGCGCAGCTCGGAGAAGCCGCCCGTGAGGCCCTGCGTTTTGATCCGAAAGTCGCGGACGTGGAGGCAGCGCGGGCCACAGCCGATGCGGCGCGTGCGACCTACGGCGGGCTCCTTGCCCGCGTGGATCTGCTGCTGACCCCCACGCTGCTGGTGCCGGTGCCGGCCCGGGGAGCGACGCACCTGGAGCTGGAGGTGCGGCGCCTCTCCGTATTGTCGGTGCTGCTTGCAGGAACCTGCTTCGCCAACATCATCGGCGCCCCGGCACTGGTCTGGCCCGCATCGGGCATGCCCGGCGCCAGCATTCAGGCAATCGCGGCCCATGGCGCAGATGCCCGGCTGTTCGCGGCCACCGCGCATTTGCGCACTTTGCACCAGTACCGCGCAGGTGAACCTGATAACATTCCCACTCACGTCTAATCCGAATCCGCCACATGACACTTCAGAATCTGGCAGCCTCAGAACCCGGTAGCATCGGAATTTGGCACCGTCCGCATCTGGCTGCCTCAGCGCCGGGCTGCCACGGGACGTGGCCCTCTCAGGATCTGACGCCCCCGACCTGACAACCTCGGGCCTTGGCTTTTTGGCCTGTTGTGGCCTTCGCCGCGGTCCCTTCCAAAGAGTTGTGCTCGATGACAGTGCCGGCCTTGCCTCCCTCTCCCGTGGTTGCTGATGAGGAGGGGCCTTATCATCTCGACGATCAGATCGGCTTCGTTCTGCGTCTTGCGGTCCAGTATCACACCGCCATTTTCACCGCCCACATGGTGGAGGGGTTGACGCAGACCCAGTTCGCCACCCTCGCCAAGCTCCATGAGGTGGGCCGTTGCTCACAGAGCGACCTGGTGCGGCTGCTGACTCTCGATTCCGCGACCGTGAACGGGGTGGTGGAGCGCATGCGCGCCCGAGGCTTCATCACCCATACCGACGATCCCAACGACCGGCGCCGCCAGTGGTTGGCGCTGACCGAGGAGGGGGTGCGGGCGATCCAGGCGGCGCAGGCGGTGGCGGAAGAGATCACCGAGGAGACCCTGACCGCGCTGACGCGCAGTGAACGCGCCCGCCTGGTGCATCTGCTGCGCAAGATGATGGAAATTCCCCCACGTACGGCGCGCGGCCTCCGCGTCGCGGCGGCCAGCCGCCGGCGCCGGCCCCCTCCGCCGATCCGTTAGGGGGCTGCGGTCCTCTTGCCTCAGGGCGATGCGCGCGTCACGGTGGTTGCCGGACGGCATAGGGGCGGGCATTGTGAATCATGTGAGCGCGCCCTGCGACAGGGCGGAAGCCGAAGAGATCGAGGCTGATCCCCTGCAGGGCATGACGCTGGGCTATCTCATCAGTCTGGTGGCCCGGCTCATGGCGCAGTCCCTCAAGGCGCGCAATGGTTCCGACGGCATGGCGCCGGGCCAGTATCCGGTGGCGCTGGAGCTGCTGGCGCGGGATGGGCTCAGCCAGCGCGACCTGTGCGAGGCCGTGCGCATCGAGCAGGCCACTATGGCCAACACGTTGAAACGCATGGAGCGCGACGGGCTGATCACCCGCCGGCCCAGCGTGGCCGATGGACGGCAGGCCACCATCCATCTCACCGCGCGCGGTGCGGCCCTGACGCAGGCCGCCGTGCAGAACGTGATGGACATCAACCGCCTCGCCCTGGCCGATCTGGATCATGACACGAGTGAGGTGCTGCGCGGCATCCTGTCGACCATGGCCCGGCGGCTGGAGCAGGATCCCTGGCGCGGCAGCCCATCAGCACGGCCGTGACTGCTCAAAATTTCAGCGTGGCGCGTCTCTAGACTTGCATAGCAAGCTATGTAAACTGTCCTGTATTCGAGGCGCGAACTTTGGTTCCGCTCGGCCCTCTATTCCAGAAAGACAGATCAGCACCCCTGATTGGTGACCCGAGTGCGCGGCACGCCGCGCCGTGGTGCGGGCCTGTAGAACTAGATCATCCGCACACTGATGAAATGCCGGGTGGTGGCGTGCCGCCCGGTCTGCTGAACGAAGCGGCCACCTCACGTGGCACAAGCGGAGCGCGTAGATGCACGACAAGGAAACGTTTCGCGGCTTCCTCGACCGCCTGCGGGATGCGGGTGAGCTGATCGACCTGAGGCAGCCCATCGACATCCGCCACATCGCCACCCTGGTGGACCAGTCCGACAAGGCGCTCTTCTTCCACAACGTCATCGGCTACGACGTGCCGGTGGTCTCGGGCATCATCCGCACCCAGCACCGGGCCATCATGTCGCTGGGCTGCACAGCCTATCCGCAGATCGAGGCCAAGCTGAAAGCGGCCATCGACCAGCCGATCGCGCCCGCCCGCGTCGCCACCTCGCCCACCCAGGAGCTGGTGATGGAGGGAGCGGAGGTGGACCTCTACAAGCTCCCCATCCCCATGAGCTCCATCTACGACGGCGGGCCGATGATCACCGCCGGCGTGGTGATTGCCCGCGATCCCGAATACGGGCTCAATGCCGGGATCTACCGTTTCATCGTCAAGGAACGGAACCTCACGGGCATCGACATCGTCACGCCCAACAACATGCGCCTGTTCGCGCAGCGGGCCTATGAGGCGGGTCGGCCGTGCCCCATTTCCATCTCCATCGGCACCCATCCCTATGAAATCATGGGCTCGGGCTTCCGCGCACCGCTCGGTGTTGACGAGATGGCCATCTCGGGCGGGCTGCGGGGCGGGCCGGTGGAACTGGCTCCCTGCCGCACCATCGACGTGCCCTATATCGCCGATGCCGAGATCGTGCTCGAAGGCGAGATCCTGCCGACCGGCTGGGTCTATCCTGAAGGGCGGTTCGGCGAGTTCACTCGGCTGATGGGCGGGCTCCATTGGAACCCCATCGTCCGCATCACGTCCATCTCCATGCGCAAGGACGCTGTGTATTACGCGCTGCACATGCCGTGGGAGAACACCTGGCTGGCGGCGCCCACCCGCTATGCCGCCATTCGCCAGGCGCTGAAGACCGCCGGCGTCCAGGTGAAGGACATCAACGTCACCCTCGGCGGCTGTGCCTTCTGGCATGCGGTGGTCTCCATCAAGAAGCAGGCGGGCGAAGGCAAGAATGCCCTGCTCGCGGCCCTCTCGGTGATGGATCTCAAGCACGTGGTGGTGGTCGACGACGATATCGATGTGTTCAATCCCACCGACGTGGAATGGGCCATCGCCACCCGTGTCCAGGGTGACAAGGACATCGTCATCATCCCCGGCGCCCGCGGCAAGCCGCTGGATCCCAGCCTGCCGCCGACCCCGCCCGGTGTGGTGCCCACCACCGCCAAGGTGGGCATCGATGCCACCATCTCCGAGGGTATTCCCAAGGAACGCTATGAGCGTATCGCCTATGCCTATGCCGACACCGCCAAGGTGGCCGATTATGTGGCCGGCAAGGCGGATGCCGCCGGCAGCGTTGCTGATGCGGCGGAGGTGGAGCGGCTTGCTGAATCCATCGCCGAGATGATTGGCAGCGCGCCGCGCTATTACACGGACATCGCCGAGGCTTTCTCCTCCTATGACTTTCCGGTGGTGGCGCGGGCCCTGGGGCATCTGCATGCCACTGAACGGCTGTGGCAGGACCCGCGTGGCCGCATGTGCCTGCGGGGATCGGCCTTCGCCGCGAAGGCCCCGGGGAGCTGACTCCCGCGCCGGCCGGTGCCGTCTCTTCGGCCCCCGTCAAACCCCGCCTCGAAGACATCCCCCATCAGATCGAAAGAGGGCGAACCCATGAACTTCCATCGTTCCTTGCCTGGCTTTCCTCTATCGCCGTCCTGGCACGCGCTGCGCCGAGCGTTGCCCGTGCTGGTGCTGGTCGGCGGCCTTTCTCCCGTGGGGCTTGCGCAGGCGCAGACCACCATCACCCTCGGCGCGGCGCAGACCTCGGCCGGTTCCCTGCCCATCGTTGTCGCCGATCAGAAGGGGTTGTTCGCGGCCGAGGGCCTGAAATACGAGCGGCTCGATTTCAAGGGGGGCGCCCCGGCGGCCCAGGCGCTGGCCTCGGGCAGTATCGATGCCTGCATCTGCGCCGGTGATCATGCGGTGCATCTGGAGGAGAAGGGGCTGGGCGGCAAGGTTCTGGTGGCCCTGGCCGACACCCACAGCTATGCGCTGCTCTCCCGAGCGGACGCGCCGGCCACTTCTCTGGCTGACCTCAAGGGCAAGAAGATCGGCATCACCTCCGCCGGCAGCCTCACCGACACCACGCTGCGGTATGCGCTCAAGGCGGCCGGGCTCGATCCGGACAAGGACGTGCAACTGATCGCCGTGGGCCGCGCCGGGCCGCAGCGGGCGGCGCTGCAGGCAGGGGTCATCGACGCCGGCATGTTCACCACGCCCGATATCCAGATCACCCTCGCCGAGCCGGGCGCCTACAAGATTGTCGAGGATTTCCGCAAGCTGCCGTATCCGGCCCAGGATCTGGTTGTCACCGACACCTGGCTGAAGGCGCACCCGGCCGAGGCGGCGAAGCTCCAGCGTGCGGTGGTGAAGGCTCTGGAGATGATCAAGGCCGACAAGGCGGTGCTGCGGGCGGCGGTGGTCTCCATGTTCCCCAAGATCACCGATCCCGTGCTCATCGACAGCATCACCAACGATGTGGCTGCCGGCTATCTCTCCGGCACCGGCGTGATGACGCCGGAGAGCTTCAAGACGCTGATGGAGATGATGGCGGCCGCAGACCCGAAGCTGAAGCCCGTGGGCTATGCCGACATCATGATCGGCGCGGCGAAGTGAGCCGGCCATGACCGATACCGCATCGACCTCACCGGGTTATGTGGCGAGCGCCCGCCGGCGTCTGGTCTCGATCAGCCCGACCGCCCTCGCCCAGCTTGGCTTCATCGCCGCCTTGCTGCTGTTGTGGGAGCTTGGGGCGCGCACTCTGTTCAATCCCTTCTGGAGCAGCCGGCCCACCCTCATCGCCGTCCGGCTGTGGGAACTCGCCGCCAGCGGCGACCTGTGGGTGCACACTCTCACCACCCTGCAGGAGGCCGGCGCCGGCCTGCTGCTCGCCGCCCTCGTGGGCATTCCCATCGGCATCGCCCTGGCGCGGGCGCCCAAGGTGGCGCGCACGGTCGATCCGGTGATGATGGGACTTTATGGCCTGCCGCGCGTCGCCCTGGCGCCGCTGTTCATCCTGTGGTTCGGCATCGGCCTGTTCTCCAAGGTGATGATGGCTTTCACCATGGTGGTCTTCATCTTTATCCTGAACGTGATGGAAGGCATCCGGACCATCGATCCCGACCATCTGGACCTGATGCGCACCATGCGCGCGGGCCGCTTCTATGTGGTGTGGCGGGTGCTGCTGCCGGCGGTGGTGCCATGGATCTTGGCCTCCTTCCGCATCGGCGTCGGCCTGGCGCTGATCGGCGCGGTGGTGGGCGAACTCATCGGTTCCAACCGCGGGCTGGGCTGGTACGTGGAAAGCTCCGGTGGCCAGCTCGACACCACCGGCGTGTTCTCCGGATTGATCGTGCTGATGGTGTTGGCCATGCTGGCCAATCAGCTGATCGGCTATGTGGAAAGGAAGGTGGTGACATGGCGCTGACGGATACCATCTCGGCTCCGCCGCGGGCCGAACTCGCGAACCTGCGCATCGCCTTTCCGCGCCCCGATGCGCCGCCGCTGGAGGTGATCTCCGGCGTCTCGCTGCAGGTGGGAGAGGGGGAGTTCGTGGCGGTGGTGGGCCCCAGCGGCTCGGGTAAGTCCACCATCCTGCGTGCCATCTGCGGCCTGCTGAAACCGGCGGGGGGTGAGGTGCGGGTGAACGGGACGCGCGTCACGACCCCGCCGCCCCATGTGGGCTTCATGTTTCAGAAGGATGCGCTGCTGCCCTGGCGGACGGTGGCGGACAACATCAAGGTCGGTTGCGAGCTGGGTGGCACGCCGCGGCAGAAGCAGCCGGCCCGTGTTGCCGAGCTGATCCGCCTGCTGCGGCTCGATGGGTTCGAGAATGCCTGGCCGCGGCAGCTCTCGGGCGGCATGCGCCAGCGGGTGTCGCTTGGTCGGCTGTTGGCCTATGAGCCGGACCTGATGCTGATGGACGAGCCGTTCGGTGCGCTCGATTACCAGACCAAGATCGCCATGGGCCTGGAACTGCTGCGGGTTTGGGAGACGGAGCGACGCTCCATCATCTTCGTTACCCATGACATCGAGGAGGCGGTGGCCCTGGCCGACCGGGTGGTGGTGTTCAGCGCCCGGCCGGCACGGATCGTGGCCGACTATGCGGTGGACTTGCCGCGGCCACGCCACATGAAGGCGCTGCGCTCCGACCCCACCTTCACGCACCTCACCGAGGCCATCTGGTCCGATCTCGCGTTGCCCTCATGACCGGTGATGCGGCGGCCACCACCCTGCGCCCGTTCGCGCTCGCTCTCTATGGCGAGGCTGGCGTGGCCGAGGCCTGCCTGCTGTTGCAGGATCGGGCCGGGGTGGATGTGAACCTGCTGCTGTGCGCGGCCTTTCTGGGGGTGCGGCGCGGCCACCTGCTCGATCCGGCGGGGGTGAAGCATCTGCAGGGGGAGGTGGCGCCGTGGCACCGGGAGATCGTGGGGGGACTGCGCACCGTGCGGCGGCGGCTGAAGTCCGGGCCGGCACCCGCGCCCGATGCCTGGACCGAGCGGCTGCGTGAGCAGGTGAAGGCGCTGGAGATCGAGGCGGAGCTCATCGAGCTCGATCGCCTGGGGGCCTGCGCCGATCGGCTGTTGGCCGGCGCCCCGTGCGCCACCGGCACCGCGGAGGCGCTGGCCCGGGCTGGCATGGCGGAGGTGGTGGCGGCTGCTGCCGGGCGCACCCTCGCGGAAGCGGAAATGGATGCCCTTGCCCTCGTTGCCCGGCGGGCCGTGGGGCGGTGAGCGGAACGGGAGCCACGATCCAGGATGCAGCGTCTCATCATCGCCATCACCGGGGCCTCCGGCACCATCTACGGGATCCGGGCCCTGGAGCTTCTGGCGGCCCTGGGAACGGTGGAAACCCACCTCATTCTCACAGCGGCGGGGCTGCGCACGTTGACGGCGGAGACCGATTACAGCGCCGAGCAGGTGCGCGCTCTGGCCCATTGCGTTCACAATCCGCGCGACATCGGCGCTTCGCTGTCGTCGGGCTCGTTCGTCACCGCGGGCATGTTGGTGGCGCCTTGTTCCATCAAGACCCTCAGCGGCATCGCGCACAGCTACAATGACGAGCTGGCGGTGCGCGCCGCCGACGTGTGCCTGAAGGAGCGCCGGCGCGTGGTGCTGTTGCTGCGCGAGACGCCGCTGCATGCCGGCCATATCGAGCTCATGGCCCAGGCCACCCGCAACGGCGCCGTGATCATGCCGCCAGTGCCGGCCTTCTACCACCGCCCCCAATCCCTTGACGAGGTGATCGACCAGACGGTGGCGCGGGCGCTCGACCTGTTCGACATCCACCTGCCGGGAACCCGGCGCTGGACCGAACCCGGCGACGCCGCGCCCGGGCGCTAGCGAGACGCCCGCCAAAGGGGATCGCGCTTCGTGTGAAGACCGGGCTCGAGCGCCATGGCCGGCGGCCCCGGCCGCTCAGGCCTCGGTGGCGGCTGGGGTGCGCGGGGGCTTCACCGGCCCCACATCCACCTGGATCTCATTCCCCTCGATCCGTAGCGGATAGGGGTGCAGGGCATTGCGCACCAGGTGGGTGACGCATTTCCCACCGACGGCATCGAAGCCCCACTGGTGATGGGGGCAGGTGACGACGGTGCCGTTGAAGGTGGCCTCGTTGAGCGGTACGTCCGCATGCGGACAGCGGCCACGATAGGCTTTCAGTTCCCCGCCTTGGGGCCATACCAGCATCACGCTCTTGCGACCCGCCTGGAAGAAGCCCATGCCGCCTTCGCTCACGGCATCAGTGGGGCAGATGAAGGTGAATGCCATGGTGCTTGCCTTTCCCGAAACATCCGGTTGCGGGCACGACGCAAGTTGTGGACCACTTCAAATGCCGCCATCGGGGGGCGGGATGTCGCAAAGCCGACCCGGAGCGCCGCGCGGCCGTGCTGCGGAGCACCCGGGCGGCGACGTGAAATGACGAGTTTCCGATCTGACACCCGGAATAGCCTGCCCGCCGTGTCGGGACGGTCATTTTTGGGACCGGCGTCGCGGATGTATGCGTGGCGTGTGGCTGCCGCCAATGGCGTATGGTAGTGCTGTCTGCCAGATGCAATGAGGCGTGGTGCCGGCGGGCGCCATGCGGGGCGACGGCAGGTCTGACCAGGGCACGGATCCGTGCTGCATCGGGGGCAAGGCATGAACAAGACGATGGGGGTGGTGCGCTGCCCCGCGGCTGCGCGGTGGCTGAGATGGGGCCTTGTCGCCCTGGCGGGCGTCGCGTCGGGGGCAGCCTGTGCTGCGGATATGGCGGCCGCGCCGGCGGTGGCGCCCCCCGCGCCGGTAGCCTCCGATTGGAGGGTTCAGCTGACCGTCTATGGCTGGGCCACGGCGCTCAATGGCGACGTGGGCGTCGGCAACATGCCTTCGGCATCGGTCGACGTGCCCTTCTCCGAGGTGCTGCGCCACCTCGACGGGGCGCTCATGGGGTCGGTCTTCATCGAGAACGACAGATGGATCGTGCTGGCCGATCTGGTCTACGCCAAGCTGTCGGACTCGCAGGGGCTGCCGACCTATGGCGCCGGCCTGGACGTCGCCTTGACGGAGACCATCGCCACCGGCGCGGTCGGCTACAAGCTGCCCACCGGGCGTTCGGATCTCGACGTGGCGTTCACGGCGGGGGCGCGATACGTGAACCTGAAGGCCACGGTGGGGCTCAATGTCTATGGTACCGCGGCCAACCTGTCCGCGTCGGCACGGCAATCGTGGATCGATCCCACCGTGGGGTCTTCGCCCATTGGACGGTGTCCGACAAATGGTTCGTCAATGCCATCGCCGACATTGGCGGCTTTGGCGTGGGCTCCACCTTGTCGAGCACCGGCTATCTCGGTGTCGGCTATCTGTGGACCGACAGCTTCTCCACAGCCCTGGGCTATCGGTATCTCTACGAGAATTACGAGGGGCCGGGGTTGCGTGCCGGGACGTTCCGCTATGACACGACCATGCATGGGCCCACCGTCGCGTTCGCCTGGCGGTTCTAGGGCGGCGGGGACCCGCGCGGATCGCGGCGCTTTGACGGCTCCGGTGGCACCTGGTTATGGTTCGCCAGTGGATTGCGTAATCAACTGAGTGGCCCCGATGATGCTCGAGAGGAAGGAGCCTGCCTATCTGCAGGTGCGGCGCTATCTTCTGGCCGAGATCGAGGCGGGGGCCTACGGGCCGGGCGACCGCCTGCCTTCGGAAACCGAGCTGGCGCGGCGCTTCAATGTGACCCGCAACACGGTGGTGCACGGGCTGTCGTCGCTGGTGGCGGCGGGGCGGATCACCCGCATCGCCGGCAAGGGCACGTTCGTGGCCCGCCGCGAGGTGCGCGTGACCCAGCACACCAGCCTGGTGCGCTCGTTCGATGAGGAGGTGGTGGCGCGCGGCTCGCAGATCGAGTTCCGCCTCTTGTCCTTCGCGCGGGTGGCGCCGTCGCCGGAAACGGCGCACCAGCTCCGGCTGGCATTGGGCGAAGAGGTCTTTCGCCTGGAGCGGGTGCGGATCCTTGATGCGGTGCCGACGGTTCAGGAAATCCGTTTCCTGCCGCTGGCGCTGGGCCAGCGCCTTAGCATCGATGCCCTGTCGCGCCTGCCCATGTTCACCATTCTGGCGGAGCTCGGCCGGCCGGTGGCCCATATCGAGGGGGTGATCCGGGCTGATGCGGCCTCGGCGGAGACCGCGTCGCGCCTGGCCATCACCGCCGATACGCCGGTGCTGGTGCGCGACTATGTGCTCAGCGACGCCGATCGCGTGCCGCTCGCCAGCGGGACGGCGATCTTCACCCGCGAGGTGCAGATCGCCTATGCGGTGGACAGTCCCGCCGGCTGAGATCGGCGCTCAATCGTCGGAGCTGGTGAAGATCTCCGCCCGCCGGCGCCGGAAGCCGGGCATCATCATGGCCCCGAGGGCGAGCAGCGACAGCAGGATGAAGCCCACGCTGATCGGCGATTGCAGGAACACGGTGGGGTCGCCGCGCGAGAACATCATGGCGCGGCGGAAATGTTCTTCCAGCAGCGGGCCCAGCACGAAGCCCAGGATGAACGGCGCCAGCTCGCAGCCGAACCGCACCAGCACATAGCCGAGCACTCCGAACAGGGCGAGCAGCAGCACGCCGAACCCGCTCGACATCACCGAATACGCACCGATGCATGAGAAGGCGACGATGGCCGGGAACAGCGCGTCATAGCGGATGCTGAGCAGCTTCACCCAGATGCCGATCAGCGGCAGGTTGAGGATCACCAGCAGCAGATTGCCGATCCACATGGAGACGATGAGGCCCCAGAACAATTGTGGTTCAGAGCTGATCACCTGCGGGCCCGGAACGATGCCCTGCATGATGAAGGCGCCGATCATCAGCGCCATGACGGGATGCGCCGGCAGGCCGAGGGTCAATAGCGGAATGAAGCTGGTCTGGGCGGCGGCGTTGTTGGCGGACTCCGGTCCCGCCACCCCCTCGATGGCGCCGCGCCCGAAGCGGGAGGGCTCGCGGGCGATGGCCTTTTCCAGCGAATAGGAGGCGAAGGAGGAGAGCACGTGGCCGCCCCCCGGCAGGATGCCGAAGAACGAGCCCAAGGCGGTGCCGCGCACCACTGGCGCCGCGATCTCCCGGAACTCCTTGCGTGTCAGCCACAGTCGGCTCAGGGCATGCACCATTGTGCTGCGGGTTCCCGTATTCTCCAGGTTGCGCAGGATTTCCGAGATGCCGTAGACGCCGACCGAAACGGCAACGAAATCAATGCCATTGTAGAGCTGAAACAGATCGAAGGTGAAGCGCGGGGTGCCGGTGGCCACATCCTGCCCCACCAGGCTGAGCAGCACGCCCAGCGCGATCATCGCCAGCGCCTTCAGGATGGAGCCGTGGGCAAGGAGCACGGAGGTCACCAGCCCCAGCAGGATGAGGGAGAAATATTCCACGGAACGGAACTGCAGCGCCACCTGCGAGAGCGCCGGGGCGGCCACCGCCAGGATCATGGTGGCGACGGTGCCGGCGAAGAAGGAGCCGAGGGCGGCAGTGGCCAGGGCGGTGCCGGCGCGGCCCTGCTGCGCCATGCGATAGCCGTCGATGGCGGTGACCGCCGAGGAGCTTTCGCCCGGCAGGTTGAGCAGGATGGCGGTGGTGGAGCCGCCATACTGAGCGCCATAATAAATGCCTGCCAGCATGATGATGCCTGAGGCGGGATCGAGCGAGAAGGTGGCGGGCAGCAGCAGGGCGACGGTGGCGGTGGGGCCGACCCCGGGCAGCACGCCGACGATGGTGCCCAGCAGCACGCCGATGAAGCAATAGAGGATGTTGATGGGGGCGAAGGCCGTAGCCGCGCCCGTCAACAGCGCTTGGAACAGATCCATTCCTCAGTGTCCCGCAGAGCATCCCCGGCGCGAGCATGAGCCGCGGGGGAAAAGTTCAAGTCGTCCCGGTCGCCTACAGGGCGAGCCACGGCCCGATGAGGGGCAGCTTGAGGCCCAGGCCCATCTGGAAGATCACGGTGCACATGAGGGTGAGCACCACCGCCTGCACCAGGCTCTGGCGCCAGCTGTTGGCGCCCGCGCGGGAGGCCAGCAGCACTGAGACGGCCAGCGCCGGCACCAGGCCGAGGCCGGCGGCGGTGGCGGCGAAGAACACGATGGCGCCGATGATCAGCAGGCCGCGCCGCCAGGGCACCGGCTCATCCGGGCTTGTGCTGGCGGCGCCGCGGGCGGCGGCCAGGAGGTCCCGCCCGAGGATGACGAGGCCGAACAGCCCGAGGATGGCCGCTGCCAGCAGCGGGAAATAGCCCGGTCCCATGCGGCGCGCGGTGCCGAGATCATAGCCCGCCGCCGCCCAGCCGAAGCCGAGGGCGATGGCGAGGAACAGCAGGCCGCAAAGGGTATCGGAGCGCAGTCGGATCATGGCTGTCCTTCGGGCCGGGCCGCGCACAGGCCACTGATGAGCTTCACTTGGCGGTGATGCCGGCGCTGCTGATCACGCCTTTCCACTTGGCCACCTGAGTGTCGATGGTGGTGGCGAAGGCGGCAGGCGTGGAGCCCACCGGCACGAAGCCGAGCTTCACCAGGCGCTCCTTCATCTGCGGGTCGGCCATGATCTCCTGCACGGCGGTCGAGAGCTTGGCGATCACCTCCGGCGGCGTGCCGGCGGGGGCCAGCAGGCCCTGAAGGTGGTCTACCTCATAGCCCGGCAGGCCCACCTTATCGAGCGGCGGCACGTCGGGGGCGGAGGCGGAGGGTTCCAGTGTGGTGACCCCGAGGGCGACCAGGGCACCGGACTGCACATGCTGGATGGCGGACGGCACCGAGGCGAAGCCGATGGGCGCCTCGTTGCTCAGAACCGCGGTCACCCCGGGCCCGGCGCCATTGAAGGGGGCATGTTCGATGTCGATCTGCGCCTGCTTCTTCAGGAGCTCACCCGCCAGGTGCTGGGCCGTGCCGATGCCAGGGGAGGCATAGAACATTCCCGGCTCGGCCTTCGCCTTGGCCAGGAACTCGGGGAAGGTCTTCACCCCCAGCTTGGGATTGGCGATTAGGAAGGAGGGCGCGCTGGCGATATAGGAGATGGGCGCGAAGTCCGCCTTCGGATCATAGGGCGTCTTGGCATAGAGGCTGGGATTCACCACGAAGCTGGAGCTCACCAGGATCAGGGTGTAGCCGTCCGGTGCGGCGCGCGCGACCATGCCCATGCCGATATTGCCGCCGGCGCCGGGCACGTTGTCCACCAGCACGCGCTTGCCGAGCTTGTCGGAGAGCTTCTCGGCCAGGATGCGGGCCAACTGGTCGGTTGAGCCGCCGGCGGAGAACGGCACCACCAGCCGCACTTCCTTGTCGGGGTAGCCCTGCGCCAGTGCCGGGCCAACGCCCAGCAACCCGCCGCAGGCGGCGGCGAGGAGGCCGGCGGCGGTGCGCCGCGTGAACATCGACTTGCTCATGGTGTGGTCCCCCGGAACCGTGTGCCCGCGCTGACTGGCGGCTTGATGCGAAGAGTAAACGACAGCCGGCAGCCCGTTGACAAGCGACTAGAGTAATCAACTATACAATTTGAGCGATTGACCGCTGATCATGATCAGTTTTTGAGCAGCTTCCGACGTCTCCGGACCGGTCGATCGGCAACCTGCGGCCCTGGTCACGTCCGGGATCAGGGCGGGTTCCGCGGCGCGCTACGCACGCTTCCCGTCCGGCTATGCGTTTTGTGTCGTTCCTTCCCTGCGGCGGGAATGGCACGTAATTTCAGCATATTGAATAGTATTTGCTCTGGATGTATTGAGCGCATCCAATAAATAATCAATGCGCAGAACCCGAAGGGAAAATTCATGGCGAATACGATGAAGGAGCTGGATACACTCCTCATGCAGCGCTCGCTGAGCGACCCGGAACTGCAGGCCGCGGCGGAGAGCGCTGCCGAATACCGGATCCTGCCCGAGGCGACGGTGATCAAGATCGGCGGCCAGAGTGTCATCGATCGGGGGCGGGCCGCGGTGTACCCGCTGGTGGAGGAGATCGTCTCCGCCCGCAAGACCCACAAGATGCTGATCGGCACGGGTGCGGGCACCCGCGCGCGCCATCTGTATTCCATCGCTGCCGAGCTCAATCTGCCGGCTGGCGTCCTGGCGCAGCTCGGCGCCTCGGTGGCCAATCAGAATGCCGAGATGCTGGGCCAGCTCCTGGCCAAGTACGGCATCTCCTCGGGCAGCAGCGCCGCCATGTCCACCATCGCCTTGGCCCTGCAGGAGGTGAACGCGGTGGTGTTCAGCGGCATGCCGCCCTACGCCCTGTGGACCCGGACTTCTCCGGAAGGTGTCATCCCGCCCTACCGGACCGACGCCGGCTGCTTCCTGCTGGCCGAGCAGTTCGGCTGCAAGGCGATGATCTACGTGAAGGACGAGAACGGCCTCTACACGGCCAATCCGAAGACGTCCAAGGATGCCACCTTCATTCCAAAGATCTCCGTGGACGAGATGAAGGCCCGCGGCCTGCACGACTCCATTCTCGAGTTCCCGATGCTCGATCTGCTGAAGGCCGCGCGGTACGTGCGTGAGGTGCAGGTGGTGAACGGCCTTGTGCCGGGCAACCTGACCCGGGCGCTTGCCGGCGAGCATGTCGGCACCATCATCACTGCGAGCTGAGGGAAGATCGCCATGGCTGACGTCAACAACAGCATCAAGCACGTGGCCTCGCCGCTCGCGAGCCAGACCCTTCTCGATGGCCAGCTCACCCGCCCGGTGGCCGGGGTGCGGCCGATCCGCCTGCTGCCCTGGCTGCAGGTGGTGAAGATCGGCGGGCGCTCCATCATGGATCGCGGGCCGGAGGGCATTCTTCCCATCGTCGATGAGCTGCGCAAGCTGCTGCCGGAGCACCGGCTGCTGATCCTCACCGGCGCCGGCATCCGCGCCCGGCACCTCTACACCGTGGGCCTCGATCTGGGGCTTCCGGTGGGCTCGCTGTCGCCGTTGGCGGCGAGCGAGGCCGGGCAGAACGGCCATATCCTGGCCTCGCTGCTGGCCCCGGAAGGGGTGTCCTATGTGGAGCATCCCACCATCGCCAGCCAGCTCGCCATCCATCTGGCAGCGGCCCGTGCCGTGGTGGGCAGCGCGTTCCCGCCCTACCATCACCACGAATTCCCGAACTCGCGCCTGCCGCTGCACCGGGCCGACGCCGGCGCCTTCCTGCTGGCGGATGCGCTGGGCGCGGCCGGGCTCACCATCGTCGAGGATGTGGACGGCGTCTACACCACCGATCCCAATGGCCCGGAGGGCGACAAGGCGAAGCTCATTGCCGAGACCACCGCGGCGGAGCTCGCCAAGTCCACCGGCAGCCTGCCGTTCGATCGGGTGCTGCTGGACGTGATGGCCTCCGCCCGCCACATCGAACGGGTGCAGGTGGTGAACGGCCGGGTTCCCGGCCGCCTCACCGCCGCCCTGCGTGGCGAGCATGTGGGTTCGATCATCCACACCGCCGCCAGCGCGCGGTGAGTAGCGCCGGCCCCGGAGCAGTCCGGGGCCGGCCCTGACTTCTGCCATGGCGGCCTCTAGGGCCGCCATATGCGTTATTGGCCGGCGCCGAAGCTTCCGAAGCGATAGTTGAGGGTCATGGCGACCATGTCGAGCCGGAGGCCGTCAGGCGCGAGGTTCACCCCCACCAGCGACGCCGGGGCCGTGGTGAAGAAGGCCGACGAGCCGCCGAAGTCGAAGTGCTTGTATTCCAGCCCCACCGAGAGATTGGGCAGCAGCGCATATTCGACGCCGGCGCCGGCGGTCCAGCCGGTGTTGGTGCTGTCGTGGCCCATGAGCTGGCCGGTGAAGTTGAAATTGTTGAAGCCGTCGGTCTGCCGATCCCAGGCGAAGCCGCCACGGGCATAAAGCAGGGTCTTGTCGAAGGCATAGCCGAGGCGCGCCGTCACCGTGCCGAGGGCGCCCACGCCACTGCCGCAGTTGAAGCCGGAATCGGCGCCGGCGGGCGCGGTGGAGAAGCAGGTGTTGGCGCCGATGATGTTGGCCCAGGCAGCGGAGGCTTCTGCGCCGACCACCAGCGCGCCGAACTGCCAGTCCCCGCCGATCTGCCCGCCGGCCATGGCGCCGCCGAGATCTGCCGCATCGCCGGACACCGGTGCCGCGAAGGGCGAGGCATAAGTGGAGTGCCCCTTGCCGCCGCCCAAGGTGCCGCCGACATAAAAGCCGGTCCAGTTCACCGGCTGCTCCGGCGCCTTGGTGATAAGGCTGCCGTCGGCCTTCGGCGGCAGGTCGCCGAACAGGTAGGAGGCCTGCACGAAGGCGCCATAGCGCTCGGAGAAGAAGGCCTGCGGCGAGCGTGGGATGGGAGCCGGGAACTGGGTGGAGGCGGTGTCGGTGGCAAAGTACCAGTAGCGCCCGCCCAGTCCCACGTTCAGCCGGTCGGTGACCGCGTAGGAGAGAATGGCCTCCAGCTGAGTGCCCCAGCCGCGGCCCTGCTCCACCTGCGGGTTGATGTCGGACCGGAACCAGTGATTGTCGGTGCTGGCCCGCGTGGCATAGGGCAGGTAGGCGGCATCCACCTCCAGCCGCACCCGATCGGACAGATGCACCCGGGTGTTGAGGCCGATGGCCAGCGCCTGCCAGGACTCGGTTTCGCTGAGGCCGAGGGAATTGAGCAGGGCCGGATAGGCCGCCGCTTGGGCGCGATCGCAGGTGGTGTCGCCGGCGAGCTGCCGACAGCCGAAGCCGTTCACGCTCTGATAGAAGCCGCGATAGCCGATGAAGGCGCCCAGGGTGTTGCCGCCCTGGCGCAGGAAGTCATAGCCCACATCGATGGCGCCATAGGCCAGCTGGCCGTCGTGCAGATCGGTGATGGTGTTGGAATAGACCACCGCCGCCGGGAAGTCCTCGTCGTTGAGCCCGCCGCCGGAGAGCCCGCCGAGACCGGCGAAGCCCTTCAGGAACAGGCCGTCCTTGTTCTCGAAGCGGAAGAATGTCTCGGCCGACTGGCCGGTGGTGTTGGCATAGATCAGTCGGGAGTTGAGGCGTGCCGGCGGCACCGGCGCCATCAGGTCCTTCTGCATGCGGCCGGTGCTGAGGAAGTAGCGGCCGCCGATCTCGGCGGTCCAGCCCATGGGCAGCTCCGGCGCCTTGTGGGCCATCGGCGCATCGGCTTCGCCCCAGGCGAAGCGGTAGTTGAGGCCGGCGCGCACCGCCTCCAGCCGCTGCCGGAAGCTCGCCGTGGCACTGCGGCCCCAGCCGGAATAGGTCACGTCCTGCGTGCCGAAGTCATAGAAATTGTACTCGATGAAGGTCGAGACATTCTGGCTCAGGGCATATTCGATGCCCGATCCCAGCATCCAGCCCCAGCGGGTGCCGCTCTGGGTGTAATGGCGGACGCTGTCGGTGGGGAACACCTCGCCGGAGCTGTTGACCCATGCGGCGCCGACCTTGCCGTAGAGCAGCAGGTCGCCCCAGCTCTGGCCCAGCCGGCCGGAGAGGGAGCCGAGCGAGGAAATCGCGTTGTGGCAGGCATAGCTGGTGGGCGTGCCGGTGTTGCCGGCGGCGCACTTGGCATAGCCGCTGAGGTCCGCCGCGCTGATGGAAGCTTCCAGGCCCGCCACCCAGGGGCCCGACTGCACATTGAACCCCGCCTGCACGCCGCCGAGCAGCCCCATGGGATTGGCGCCGCCCGGAAAGGCCCCGCCCACGGAATCCTGCGCCAGGAAACCGTTGGCCGTGGTCCAGTCGTCGCGTCCCCAGGCGCCGCCGGCGTGGCCGCCGAGATAGAAGCCGGCCCAGTTGCGCCCCGGCACCGGCAGCGCCGCGCCGGACCCGGGCAACGGCGCCCCCCAGGGCCGCCAGTTGAGGCCGAGCTTGACCATCTGCGCCGAGCCGGACATCGGAATGGTGCTGGCGACACGTCCGTTGGACAGGTCGACATCGGAGCTGCCGAAATCGAGATAGGCATATTCCGCCTTGGCCGACATCTGCGGCGTCAGCGCCACCTCGACACCGCCGCCCACCGTCCAGCCGGCCTGAAACTGCGACCCGGTGAACTGGCCCGCATAAGCCGTGCCGCTCACGGTGTAGCTGTTGTTGATGAAGGCGGCGCCGGCCTTGCCATAGACCAGCACATTGTCGAAGGCGTAGCCGATCCGGCCCGCCAGGGTGGCGAGCAGATCGGTGTCGGTGGTGCAGATGGATTGCCAGCTGCCGGCGCAACGGGCCTGCCCGTAGAGGAAGCCCGTGCCGAGGTCGCCCTCGAGGCCGAGCACGTAGGAGCCCATCTGGTAATTGTAGCCGATGGTCGAGCCGATCAGCGCCCCTGCGGCCGAGCCGGAGCTGGGGAAGGACTGGGGCGCGGTGGCCGCGAGCGGCCCGGTGCCCGGTCCCCACTGGCTGTCCACCAGGCCGGCGCCCACATAGGTGCCGAGATAGAACCCGGTCCAGCTGCCTGCGGGGCCGGGGGCTTTCACCGCCATTGCCGGCGGCAGGTCGGCAGCTATTGCCGGCAGCGCCACCCCTGTCGCAAGTGTCGAAACTGAAACCAGCAGTGCGCGCCGCGCCGCCGCCATCGCCGCCATGATTCTCGCCCCCTGAGCTCCCTTGACACAATCTGCTGATTCGCGAGGGAAAAAGGAAGCGACCTCCGGTGCGCGGGCAGGAGCTACCGCGGCGCCGGACGTTGGCGGGCCGCGGGCGTGACGTCATCGGTGGCGGCGAGGTCGGCGGTCCGGCCGGCCTGGAGGCGCACGGTGCGGGTGGCGAGGGCCGTGCGGAAGGCTGGATCATGGGAGACGATCACCATCGCCTGCGGCAGGCCGCGCAGGATCTCCACCAGCCGCGCATACACCTGCTCATCCAGTGCGTTGGTGGGCTCGTCCAGGAGCAGCACCTCCGGCTGCATGGCGAGCACCGCCGCCAAGGTCACCAGCCGCTTTTCCCCGCCTGACAATTTATGGGTGATGCGGTCCCGCAGGTGCTGGAGATCGAGCTGGGCGAGGGTCGCGTCGACAATGGCCCGGACCTCGGCGCGGCTCTTGCCCTGGTTGAGGGGGCCGAAGGCCACGTCGTCGGCCACGGTCGGGCAGAACAGCTGGTCGTCGGGGTCCTGAAACACCAACCCGGCCCGCTGCCGCACGCCGATGAAATCTGCTTCCGCGCGGCAGAAGGTGCCAAAGGCGCGGACGGTGCCGGCTGAAGGGGAGAGCAGGCCCACCAGGATATGCAGCAGCGTGCTTTTGCCCGCGCCATTGGGCCCGACCAGGCAGACCCGTTCCCCCGCCGACAGGGTGAGGCTGGCGCCGTCGAGCACGCGCGGGCGTCCGGGATAGGCGAAGACGATATCCTGGGCCTCAAGAAGCGGCGACACGGATCATCACCTCCCAGGTGACAAGGCCGGTGGCGAGGGCTCCGGCCAGGATGCAGAAGGCGATGTCGTGGGCACCCAGGCGGCTGTCGTCCTCGATGAACAGCCGGCCGGTGAAGCCGCGGCACTTCATGGCCTTGAGAATGCGTTCCGACCGCTCCAGGGCGCGGATCAGCATCATGCCGATGAGGTAGCCAAAGCTGACATAGGTGTGGCGCGTGTTGGCGGGTTTGAAGCCGCGTGCCCGCATGGCGGTGCGCAGGCGATGATATTCCTGATGCAGCATGTCGACATAGCGGATCTTGAACAGGATGAGGTGCACGAGGCGTTCCGGCGCGCCCAGCCGGGCGAGCGCGCGCGCCAGGGTGTCGGGAGCGAGGGTGGACAGCAAGGCCATGGCCATCAGCATGACCGCATTGGCCTTGAGCGCGATGGTGGCGGCGTGAACAACCCCCTCCTGGCTCGCCGGCAGGCCGAACAGGGTGAAGAGCGGCGCGCCGGGGGTGGTGAAGGGCAGCGTCGCCAGCATGAAGACGATGAAGGAATCCATGGTGGCGACCCGCCGCAGGGTCCGGCCGATGGGCAGATGCGCCGCCACCATCATGGCCCCGGCGCCGGCCAGCGCCGCGAGCAGGGGGCCGAACGCCGAACAGGCGACCACCAGCACCGCGAACGCTCCGGCGGTGACGAGGCGGACCCGCGGATCGAGGCGGGGGATCCAGCCGGAGCGGCGGGCCGGCGTGTCGAGGAGGCCGGCGGCCGGGGCCAGATCGCCCATCAGTGGCCGCCGGCCTTGCGCATCTGACGCCGCGCCGCCAGGAAGAACCACAGGCCGAACAGGCCCACGATGTAGCCGATGCCGCCGAGCACCGATTGCAAGTCGTTCTTCTCCTTGAGCGCGATGATTTCCCGCCGGAGCGGCCTCAGCTCGTCGCGCAGGGCGCTGGCGAAAGCGGCCTGTTGCGCGGGCGTCGGAGGGCGATCCGCCACGGCGGCCGACGGTGCCGCCGGAGTTGTGGCCGGACCCGTTGGCGCGCTCGCGGCAGCAGGCGCCCGCAGCGCGGCCGGCAGATCGGCCACATCCAGGCGGACTTCGGCCACATGGCCGCCGCCGAGATCCACGCGGAAGATGTGGGCCACGCTGCGGGTGGGCGTGAAGGTGAACACCCCTTCGGGATTGGTGTGGGTCTCGCCGATCTTGCTGCCGTCCTCCGCCAGCACCTCCACCAGGGCATTGTTGGCCATGGAGCCATCGGAAAAACCGACTTCGCCTTCAATCTGGTCGCCGGCGGCGTAGGCCCCGGCCACCACCTTGTGGGCGGCGGCGGGCAGCGCTGGGCCGGCGGCGAGCGCGGCGGTGAGCAGCAGTGTCGTGACAATTCTGCGCATGGGGTCACCCGTGCTCCGTGGAGGCGCCGAAGGCGGTGAACAGCTCTGGCTTGACGCGCTGTGCCAGATAGACCGCAGCGCCCGTGATGGCGGCTTCGATGAGCATCACCGGGATGTGCGCCACCAGCACCAGCTTGGCCGCGGGAATGAACGCCTCGCCCGACAGCGCCAGCGCCAGCGCGACGCAGACGCTGGTGAGGGCGATGGCGAGCCCGCCGCCCAGCGCGCCCCAGATGGCCGCGCCGCGCGGTGAGGAGCGCACGATGCCGGCGCGGCACAGCATGCCCACGGCCACTGCCGGCAGGGCGATGTCCACCGTGTTCACGCCCAGCACCGTCAGCCCGCCGAAGCCGAAGAACACCGCCTGCAGCAGCAGCGCGACGAACAGCGCCGGAAAGGCGGCCCAGCCGAGCACCAGCCCGGCCAGACCGTTGAGAATGAGGTGGACGCTGGACGGGCCCACCGGCACGTGCACCAGCGAGGCGACGAAAAAGGTGGCGCTGAGGACGCCGGCCGCCGGGATCTTCTCCATCGGCATCCGCCGCAGACCGATGCCGATGCCGGCGACGGCAAGCGCCGCGCCGCCGATCAGCACCGGGGGAGAGAGGGCACCATCGACAATGTGCATGGGAGCCTCGCAGCCGTCACTGGAGCGGGTTGGCCTGGATCCACAGCACCGCGTCCTGGGAGAGGGGCTTGCCCTGCACCGTCCTGGCAGGCCCTGAACCCAGCGCGGCAAAACCCCAGGTGCCGGCGCGGGGAATGCCGAAGGTGAACACGCCGTTGTCATCGGCCTTCACCACCACGGCGCCCCCCGGCGGTGGCGCGACGCTGGCGGGGCCGGAGGCGCGCGTGGCGAGATCCGGCGTGGCGGCGATGTATTCCACCTCGATCTCCGCGCCCGGCACCGGCTTGCCTTCGCTCAGCACCTGTCCGGAGAAGGTGGAGCCGGCGATGACGGCATTGGGCTTGTTGAGGGGCACGATCTCGGTGGCGAGGCCGAGCGGCTCGTCCCATCCGCTCGGCACGCCGCCCTGGTTCACATAGGTCTTGGTGATCTGCTGAATGTATTTGTCTTCGCTGGCTTCGTAATAGGGGGCCGGCACCAGGGCGAAGATGTGATCGCCGAGCCCGTTCACTCGCACCTTGGTTTCAAACCCTGCGGAACTGTTCTGCGCGGCCTTGAAGGTGATGGGCTTGAGCGTGCCGCGCAGGTCCGTGGTCTTGCCCTTGCGGCTGACGAAGAACTGCTCCGGCGTGCCCATGTCCATGGCCGGACCGTTGGAAAAGGGATGCCAGAACACCAGCAGGAAGGGCACCTCCTGCGGCTTCTCCAGGTTCGTCTCGGGGGTGTAGATGAGCTGGAAATGGGCTTGGGCGGGCTGCGCCAGCGCGGTGAGGCCGGCGGCGCCGGCCAGCAAGGCTGCGGCGCAACTCCAGGCGCGGGTGCAGGCGCGGGTGAAAGTGTTCAAGGCGATGTCTCCCCGACGAGCCGAAACGGCCCGGATTGAGCAGGAGACGCGGGGAATCTGAGGCGCGCACGCCGGCCCGTGAGGAAAAGCCCGGCGCGCTCGCGCACGACGCTCACCCCGGCGTCCGACGAACGACCGCGCGCCGGAGCGCGCGGTTTGTGGCAGGTCTCCTGGCTCTTGGGTCACCGCCTCCACCCGACCTTCCCGACGCCTGGAGGCGCCAGTGGCACACGCGGGGTGAGGGCTCGCCAATTACAGTTGCGGGGGCAGCTCCGGAGTTGCCGCGAACGGCGCACCGAATTCCCTTTTCATCCTCGCCAGCACGTCCTTCCCGAGCGGGAGAAAACACTTTCGAGGACACCACGATGTCTGTGGTATTGGCCCGGCTGGGTGGTGTCAAGGCACAGCCGGCACCGTGTTTCTCACCCGCTCCGCCGCACCCGTCGCAGCAGATAGGTGTCCATGATCCAGCCGTGTTGTTCTCGGGCGGCGGCGCGGGTGGCAATGATGCGGGGGCCGGCCTCAGCCAGCGGTCCCTTGTCGAGCACCTGTTCCGGCATGCCCAGGAACGCTCCCCACCAGATCTCCACTCCGTCGGGATCGAGGGCGCTGAAGCTGCAGGCCCCATCCAGCATCACCACCGCCGTATCGGCCTCGCCGGGCCAGCCGAAGTCGCGCAGACGGCGGCCGGTGGTCACGTTCACCGCGCCGTTCACGGTGTTGAAGGGAATGGCGTGGGCGGCGGTGAGGGCCTGGAGGGCGGAAATGCCCGGCACCACCCGCAGGCGCGGGGGCGGGCTGAGCCGCGCGGCGATGCGCAGGGTGCTGTCGTAGAGGCCGGGATCGCCCCACACCAACAGGGCCACGGGCCCGCGCGGCTGCGCGGTGGCGATGGTGTCGGCCCACAGGGTCGCGATCTCGTCATGCCAGCGGCGCACCCGCTCCAGATAGGGCAGGCTCTCGTCACGCACCGGCATGTCGAAGGTCGCCACCGGCGCTGTGCTTCCGCTGGCCTTCAGAATGGCGTGCCGCAGGGTCTCGAGATCGGCCTTGTCCGGCCCCTTGCGCGGCACCAGCACCAGGGCGGCGGCGCGCAGCGCCTGCTGCGCCTCCAGGGTGACATGGGCCGGGTTGCCGGTGCCGATGCCGATCAGCCACAGGTCAATCAAAGCCCACCCCCGTTTCCGCCAACGGGCCATAGATGATCAACGCCGGCTTGGCGCTCACCGCCGTCGCCAGCCGTTCGGCGAGGGTCGCCACGGTGAGCCGCGCCAAAGCCTGCTCGGGCGTGCCCACCGCCTCGGCCAGCAGCGCCGGCGTATCCGGCGGCAGGCCGTGCGCCAGCAGCGCCGCGGCCAGGGCGGGAAAGGTGCGCTGGCCCATGAACACCACGGTGCAGGCCTTGGGATCGGCCAGCGCCGGGAGATCGAGGTCGCTTGGCAGCCGTCCCTCGGTGTCGTGAGCGGTCACGAACTGCACCCGTCGCGCGGTGAGCCGACGGGTGAGGGGGATGCCGCAGGCGGCCGCCGCCGCGCAGGGAGAGGGCACGCCGGGGATGATCTCATAGGCAATGGCCGCAGCGCGCACCGCCAGCAACTCTTCCTCCAGCCGACCGAACAGTCCGCCGTCGCCGGATTTGAGGCGCACCACGCGGCCGCCGGCGCGGGCATAGTCGACCAGCAGCCGGCTCACGTGGTCCTGCCGCGGCGAGGCACGCCCGGCGCGCTTGCCCACCCCCACCAGATCGGCGCCGGGGCGGGCGAGGCCCAGGATGGGGCCGGCGGCGAGGTCATCGAACAGTACGGCATCGGCCTGCCGCAGGCGATCGGCCGCCTTGAGGGTGAGAAGCTCCGGGTCCCCGGGACCGGAGCCGACGAAGCTGACGAAGCCGCTCACGGGCGCTCCTGTGCGATCAGATGGAAGAAGGTTCCCGTCACCTGTCCCCGGCGCGAGCCGGTCTCGGCCACCGGCGCGCCATCGGCGTCTGCCACGCGGGCGAGGGGGGCATCGGGCTGGTCCAGGATGGTGGAATAATGGAATTCGTGGCCCCGCAGGGTGGCGCCGGCGGCGTACCCGGGCATGGGCGCGCTCAGCTCCGCCCGGCGGTAGCCGAGATGCAGGCGGCGGGTCTGGTAGCTGGTCACCAGGCCCAGCAGTCCGGCCATGGGGTGGGCGTTGCCCTGCGCGTCCACCAGCGTGGTGCCGAGCACCATGTAGCCGCCGCATTCGCCGTGCACCGGGCGGCTCTCGGCATGGCGCCGGAGCCCGGCCATGAACCGCTGCGCCCCGGCGATGGCGCCGGCATGAAGCTCGGGATAGCCCCCCGGCAGCCAGACCAGATCCGCCGTCGGGTCGGGCGGCTCGTCGGCGAGCGGCGAGAACGGCAGGATGTCCGCGCCGGCGGCCCGCCAGCCCTCAAGCAGATGGGGATAGGTGAAGGAGAAGGCCGGGTCTTGTGCGAGGGCGATGCGTTGGGCCGGGGGAAGCGGGAGGGGGCCGCCTGCCGTTTGCGCCCCACCCGACAGGACGCTGCGCTCTTGTTCTCCCCGGTGTTCACCTCCCCTGGCCGCCGCGACCAGGGCGGGAAGGTCCACATGGGCGCGCAGGAAGGCGGCATAGTCGGTGATGGCGGCGTCCAGGTCGGGATGTTCGGCCGCCTGGATCAGGCCGAGATGGCGTTCGGGGAGCACCAGGTCGCCGCGCCGGGGCAGCACCCCGAGCACCGGCAGCCCGGCCCGTTCCATGCCGCGCAGCACCAGGCGTTCATGCCGGGGGCTGGCGACCCGGTTCACGATGACGCCGGCAAACGGCAAAGTCGGCGCGTAAGCGGCAAACCCCAGCGCGGTGGCCGCCGCCGACTGCGCCTGGCCGGCCACGTCGAGCACCAGCACCACTGGCCAACCCAGGGCTTGCGCGGTTTCGGCGCTGGCGCCGAACCCCAGGGCCCCGCGCGTGGCCACCGCATCGTAAAGGCCCATGGAGCCTTCCGCGAGGCACAGATCGGCGCCGATGGCGCGCGCGGCGATGGCGTCGAACAGGCCGGCGTCCATGGCCCAGGTGTCGAGGTTGAACGACGGCCGGCCGGCGGCGGCGCGGTGAAACGCCGGATCGATGTAGTCGGGGCCGGACTTGAAGGGCTGCACCACATGCCCCGCGTCGCGCAGGGCCCGCAGCAGGCCGAGCATGACGGTGGTCTTGCCGGTGCCCGAGGCCGGCGCGGAAATGAGAAGGCCCGGCGGCAGCGGGGGGCGTTCATTCATCATCCGGCCTCCAACTTGCCCAGGCGCTGTCGCTGGATTGCGGCCGGTAGCGTCGATCATAGTCCGGGGCGTAGAGCCGGCTTTCGGCGAAGCCGGCGGCGCCGAGGGTGCGGCCCACCAGGATCAGCGCGGTGCGCGCCATGCTCGATCCCACCGCCTCTGCAATGGTGTCGAGGCGCGCCCGGACGATCTTCTGGTCGGGCCAGCTTGCCCGGTAGACCACCGCCGCCGGGCAATCGGCCCCGTAATGGGGGGTGAGATCGGTCACCACACGGGGCAGGTTCTGGATCGACAAATGAATGGCGAGGGTGGCGCCGGTGGCGGCGAAGGCGGAGAGCGCCTCCGCCTCCGGCATGGCCGAGGCCCGGCCGGGGGTGCGGGTCAGCACCACCGATTGGGCGAGGCCCGGCAGGGTCAGCTCGGCGCCAAGCGCTGCGGCCGCCGCGGCGAACGACGGCACCCCGGGCGTCACCGTATAGGCGATGCCCAGCGCCTCCAGCCGGCGCAGCTGTTCGCCCATGGCCGACCACACCGACAGATCGCCCGAATGCAGGCGCGCCACGTCCTGGCCGGCGCCATGGGCCCGGCCGATCTCGGCCATGATGTCGTCGAGGCTGAGCGGCGCGGTGTTGACGATCCGCGCGCCCGGCGGGCAATGGGCGAGCACCGCCTCGGGCACCAGGGAGCCCGCATAGAGGCACACCGGGCAGGCGGCGATGAGGTCGCGGCCGCGCAGGGTCAGAAGATCCGGTGCGCCGGGGCCGGCGCCAATGAAATGCACGGTCATGGCTGGTCCTTCCCGGCGGCGTCCGCCGGGGTTCGCTGCGGCGCCCTCATCGGGTGGCGCGCCATTGCACGATGGGGAAAGCGGACTTCCAGCCCCGGCGGCTGCCCAGCGGTGTCGCCTGCGCCAGCTCGATGCGCAGCAGCTCGCCCCCCCAGCGCGCCTGCGCGGCCGTCAGCACCGCCTCGGATTCCAAGGTGACGGCATGGGCCACCAGGCGCGTGGCGGGCGGCAGGAGATCGGCCAGGGTCGTCAGCAGGTCGGCCGAGAGGCCGCCGCCGATGAACACCGCATGGGGCGGCGGCAGGCCCTGCAGCGCCACCGGGGCCGCTCCCTCCACCACCTGCAGCCGATCGACGCCCAGTTGCGCGGCGTTGGCGCGGATGCGGGCGGCGCGGGCGGCCACCGGTTCGATGCTGACGGCCTGCATCGCCGGGTCGCGCAGCAGCCATTCGATGGCGATGGAGCCGGAGCCCCCGCCAATGTCCCACAGCCGCTCGCCGGGGCGGGGGGCCAGGGCCGACAGCGCCAGGGCCCGTACCGGCCGCTTGCTGATCTGCCCGTCATGATCAAAGAAATCGTCGTCGATGCCGGAAGCCAGGGGTACCACCGCCCCGGTGCCGGCGATCTCCAGCGCGACGCAGAGGGGATGGGCGAAGGGGGCGGCCGGCAGGGCCTCGGCCAGGGCCTCGGTGATTTGCTCGCGGGGCCCACCCAGGGCTTCCATGATCCACAGCCGGCTGGCGCCGAAGCCGAGGTCGGTGAGATAGCTGCCGAGCGCCGCCACTGCCGCGCCGTCGCGCAGCAGCACAATGGCGCGCCGGCCCGGAGCAAGATGCGGGCGCAGCCGGGTCAGGGGCGCCGCGTGCAGTCCGAGGCAGGCGGTCTGCTCCAGCGGCCAGCCGCGCCGCGCCGCCGCCAGGGCAAAGGTGGACGGGCCTGGCAGCGCCCGCCATTCATCCGCATGCAGCACGCGGGCGATGACGCTGCCGGCGCCGAACCAGAACGGATCGCCGGAGGCCAGCACCACGACCCGCCGCCCGCGCTGCGCCTGCAGCAGCGGCAGCCCGGCGGCGAAGGGCACCGGCCAGGGAAGCCGTTCCTGCCCGAGGTCTGGCACCAGCGCCAGGTGCCGTGGCGGGCCCATGATCACCTGCGCGCGTTCCAACACCGCACGGCTTGCCGGCGCGAGGCCTTCCAGTCCATCTTCGCCGACCCCGATGATGGTCAGCCACGGAGCTTCACCCATGGGCGCCTCGAAATCTCGCCCCAACCTGTTGATCCTGGCCGGCACCACCGAAGCGGCGGCGCTCGCCCGCGCCGTCTCGGCGGCGGGAATCGCCGGCACCGTGTCGTTCGCCGGGCGGGTGGAGCGCCTGCCCGCGCAGCCGCTGCCGCAACGGGTCGGGGGCTTCGGCGGGGTGGCGGGGCTGGAGGCCTATCTGCGGGAGAACCGGATCACCCACGTGGTGGATGCCACTCACCCCTTCGCGGTGCAGATGAGCGCCCATGCGCTGGCGGCCTGTACCCACCTGGGGCTGCCCCTGGCGGCCCTCACCCGGTCGCCCTGGCAGGAGGTTCCAGGGGATCATTGGATCCATGTGCCCGACATGGCCGGCGCGGTGGCGGCGCTGGACCGGCCGGCGACGCGGGTCATGCTGGCGGTGGGCCGCATGCATCTGGCGGATTTCCTGCCCCATCCCCAGCACTTCTACCTGTTGCGGCTGGTCGAGCCGGCCAAGGCGCCGCTGCCCCTTCCGCAGCACCATGCGGTGATCGATCGCGGTCCCTTCAGCGTCGAGGCCGACCGCCGCCTGCTGCAGGAGCATGCCATTGCGCTGGTGGTTTCGAAAAACTCCGGAGGCACAGGAGCTTACGCGAAGATCGTCGCCGCCCGCACTCTCGGCCTGCCGGTGATCATGATCGACCGGGCGCCGCGGCTCGATCGACTGGAGCTGGAGAGCGTCGCGGCGGTGCTGGAGTGGCTGGCTCATGCCGACACCGATCTTGGCGTGTAGACGAACGGGCGCGGGTCGCGGGGGATGAGGCGGGTGGTGGCGGCGCCCACCAGAACCACTGTCCGCATGTCGGCCATCTCCGGCTCCGCCTGCTCCAGCGGCACGATCTGGATGGCTTCCTCGGGCGTGCTGACCGCCCGGGCGAAAACCAGCAGGCGTGCGGGTTCGCACAGGGTCCGGAGCAGTGCCAGGGCCTGGCCGAAGCCGTCCGGGCGGGCCTTGGAGCGCGGATTGTAGAGGGCCATGGCGAAGTCGGCCTCGACCGCCAGCCGCAGCCTCCGCTCCACCAGGCTCCACGGTTTCAGGTTGTCCGACAGGTTGATGGCGCAGAAATCGTGCCCCAGCGGGGCGCCCACCCGGGCGGCGGCGGCCAGCATGGCGGTGACGCCGGGGAGCACCCGGATGTCGAGGGTGCGCCATGCGGGCAAGCCGTGCTCCACCGCCTCGAACACCGCCGAGGCCATGGCGAAGACGCCGGGATCCCCGGACGAGACCACCACGACGCGGCCGCCCTCGGCGGCGAGGGACAGGGCGTGTCGGGCGCGCTCGATTTCGACCCGGTTGTCGCTCTCATGACGTCGCAGACCGGGGCGGTCGGCGACCCGGCGCACATAGGGAAGGTATCCTACTACATCCGTCGCGTCGGCGATGGCAGCGGCCACCTCGGGGGTGACGAGGGCTTCGTCGCCGGGTCCGAGGCCGGCGATGACCACCCATCCGCCGGCGGCCTGCGGCGGGGCATGCTGGGGTGTCGCGGTCATGGGCGGCGTCCCTGTCCGTGGACGATGGCGATGGAGAAATAGGGCGCGGCATCCGCTTCCACCTCGGCCAGCGGAGTGACCCTCTCTTCGGCCATGCTGGCGTATTCCACGAGGAAGGCGCGGTCGGCCTTGCCGGCGGCGGCGAGGGCGCGCCGGACCCGGGCGAGATTGCGGCCGATCTTCATCACCACCAGGGCATCGGCCTCGGCCATGCGCTGGGCCAGCTCCGCCTCGGGCAGGGTGGCCGCCAGCACGGTCAGCACGTCGTCGCCCCAGGTCACCGGTGTTCCTGTGGCGGTCCAGGCGGCCGACATGCCGGTGATGGCGGGCACCACGCACACCGGCACCTCGCCTTTCAGCCGCACGTGCAGATGCATGAAGGAGCCGTAGAAGAAGGGGTCGCCCTCACACAGCACCACCACGTCGTCGCCCGCTTGCGCGAGGTCGCGCAGATGGGCGCTGGCGCCGGCGTAGAAATCGGCCAGCAGCGCGTTGTAGCGCGGGTCGGCGAACGGAATCTCGGTGGTGACCGGATAGTCCAGGGGATGCTCGCGGACATCGGCGCGCAGCAGCCCGTCGACAATGGTGCGGGCGCGGCCGGCCCGGCCGGCCTTGCGGAAATAGGCGATGTGGGCGGCGCCGCGCACCAGCCGGTCGGCGCGCACGCTCATCAGATCGGGATCGCCGGGGCCGAGGCCCACGCCATAGATGGTGCCCGGGGTCATTCGGCGCGGCTCGCGATGGCGTTGACGGCGGCGACGGTGATGGCGCTGCCCCCCAGCCGGCCTTCGACGATCAGGCAGGGGGCGGGCTGGGCCTGCCATAGCGCCGCCTTGGATTCCTGCGCGCCGACAAAGCCCACCGGGCAGCCGATGATGGCGGCGGGCCGTGGGCAATCGGCGGCCTCCAGCATCTCCAGCAGGTGGAACAGGGCGGTGGGGGCATTGCCGATGGCCACCACCGCGCCAGCCAGGTGCGGCCGCCACAATTCCAGCGCCGCCGCCGACCGGGTGGTGCCGAGCTGCGCCGCCAAGGCGGCCACCTGCGGGTCATGCAACGTGCAGAGCACGGGATTGTCGGCGGGCAGGCGCTTGCGGGTGATGCCCTCGCCGACCATGCGGGCGTCGCACAGGATGGGGGCTCCGGCCTCCAGGGCGCGCCGCGCCGCCGCCACCATGCCCGGAGAGACGCGGATATGGGCCTCCAGGCCGACCATGCCGGCGGCGTGGATCATGCGCACCGCCACCTGCTCCTCATCGGCGGCGAACCGGGCGAGGTCCGCTTCGGCGCGGATGGTGGCGAAGGATTGGGCGTAGATGGCTGCGCCATCGGTTTCATACTGATAGGGCATCGGTCAACCGCCGAGGATCGAGAGCACCGCGCCGGGGGTGAGGCCGCGACGGGCGGGCTCGCTCCAGGGGGGGCCGTGGGAGATGAGGTCGAAACGGCCGTCGCGGCCAACCAGCGTCAGCGCCGCCGGGGCGGGCAGGGCGCAGCCCTTGGCGCAGCCGGAGACATGGGCGGTGGCGCCCGCCGGCAGGCCCGGCATCAGGAGCGGTGCGATCGCCCGGGCGAGGTCGCGGGTGGTGACGCTGGCCTGGGGGCAGCCGGGCGCGCCGGTGCAGGCCACCACCCGCAGCAGCGGGTCGTCGCCGGCGAGGATCAGGGAGCCGCCAGCGAGCGCGCAGGTGCTGACACCGGGCAGATGGATCATGCGGTAGGGCGTGATGCGCAGCACCGGCGCGCCGGTGGCGGCGAGGCGGGCGAGATCGGCGGCGTCGAGCTGGCCGAAGGCGACGGCCACGTTCAGCCCGCCGTCCCTCGGGCCCGGCTGGGGCCGTGGTGCCGCCGGATTGGGTTGGGCCGCGCCACAGCAGGCGTCTGGAGGCTGGGCGCCAGCGGCCAGATGGGCGCGCATGCGGCCGCGGCCATCGGCGCCGACGCCGCCCGAGGCGACGAACCAGCGGGCCAGCTCCAGCGCCAGCCGCACCGCGTCTTCTCCATCGCGGGCGATGCGGCCGGTGGCCATGGCGTCGGCGCGCACCAGGAGCGCGCCGGCGGCCGCCTCGATGCGGATATCGCCGCTCACCTCGGCCAGTTGCCGCCGGGGGCCGGCGTCGATGACGAAGCCGAACTTGGAGGGCAGGCGGGCGAGGTCGGCATCGCCGGCGGCCTGTGCCCGCAGCTGCGCGGCGAGGTGTTCCGCGCACACCGTCTGCCGGTCGTCGCCCAGCGGCCGGAACGGGTCGATGACGATGTTGCGATGGCGCTCGGCGTCCGCATCGGCATCCAGCAGCTCCAGCCCATCCAGCCCCTCGATCAGCGGTGCGTGATGCGCCTCGGCGACGCCCCTGATCTGCAGGTTGGCGCGATTGGTCAGCTCCACCGTGCCATGGCCATAGGCGGTGGCCAGCGCGGCGAGGCCGGATGCCTGGTGCGCCGTCAGCTCGCCCCGGGGCGGGCGAATGCGCACCACCAGCCCTTCGGCTGACATCATGGGCCGGTGCGCGCCGGGGCACCAGCCTTTCACGGCGGGGGCGTTTATGGGCGCGCTCATGGCTGCGCCTCCAGCGCGGCGCGGATGGAATTGCGGCGCGACGACCACAGGCCGGCGGCATCGAGCGCGGCGAAGCGGGCGCGCATGGCCGCCAGCGCCTGCGGGTTCTCCTCCTCCAGGAAGCGCTGCACTTCGCTGTCGCCGAGGGTCGCATCCCAATAGAGGTCGAACAGGTGGGAGGGCACGCAATGGGCGAGATGGGCGAACGCCGCCATGTTCTCCAGGGTGGCGGCGATCTCGGCGGCGCCGCGGAAGCCGTGGCGCCGCATGCCCGCGATCCATTGGGGATGGGCGGCGCGGGCGCGCACCACCCGCGCGATCTCCTCCTGCAGGGGGCGGGCGCGGGGCTGTTCGGGGCGGGTGTTGTCGAGATGATAGACTGCGGCGTGGCCACCGGCGATGTCGCGGGCGGCGGCAAAGCCGGCCTCGTGGCTGGCGTAATCCTGCGCCAGCAGCAGGTCGCTCTCCGGCAGGTCCTGCGGGTGCACGAAGGCATCGGCGCCGGCCACCCGGGCGCGCAGGCCGGCATCGTCCTTCCGGGCGCCGTCGCCATCGTGGGCATAGGCGCTGGCGGCGAGCCACGCCTCGGCGGCGGCGCGGCGGCCGGCTTCGGAATAGTCGGTGAGGCTCTCGCCCAACCCCAGCCCGAAGGCCCCCGGCGCCGGGCCGTAGACCCGGGCCGCGGCATCGCCCGCATAGGGGTTCCAGCCGGCCTCGTCGTCGCGCGCCGCCAGCGCCCGCACCGCCTGCTGGAACAGGGCCGAAAGGCTCGGGAAGACATCGCGGAACAGGCCGGAGATGCGCAGGGTGACGTCGATGCGCGGGCGCGCCAGCTCGGCCGGAGCCAGCACCTCGATGCCGCTCACCCGCTCCGATCCGTTGTCCCACAGGGGGCGCACGCCCATCAGCGCCAGGGCCATGGCGAAATCCTCGCCGGCGGTGCGCATGGTGGCGGAGCCCCACAGATCCACCATGAGGGTGCGCGGCCAGTCGCCTTCGTCCTGCAGATGGCGGCGCACCAGCTCTTCGGCCAGCCGCACCCCCTGGGCATAGGCCGCCCGCGTCGGCACCGCGCGCGGATCGGTGGTGTAGAGGTTGCGCCCGGTGGGCAGCACGTCGCGCCGGCCGCGATAGGGCGAGCCGGCCGGCCCCGGCTCGATCCGCCGGCCGTCGAGGGCGTCGAGCAGCGCCTGTTTCTCGGCGGCGGCCGAGGCCCCAAGGCCGAGCGGGTCGTCGCCGGTCGGCGCGCGGCCCCACACATGCAGGCCATCGCCGAACTGGCTGTCCTTGACGTCGCAGACGAACCGGTCGATCCGCGTCACCGCCTCATGGGGGCTGATGCCGGCATCGAGGCCCAGATCGCCCTCGATGCCCTGCGCCTGGGCCTCGTCGCGGATGGCCTCGATCAGCCGTCCGCGCCGCTTGGGATCGAGCCCGTCGGCATTGGAGAATTCATCCAGCAGCGCCTCCAGCCGGGCGAGGCGGGTGGGGGTGCCGGAGGGGCACAGCGGCGGCGGCACGTGGCCGAGGGTGATGGCGCCGATGCGGCGCTTGGCCTGGGCCGCCTCGCCCGGATCGTTGACGATGAACGGATAGACCACCGGCAGGTCGCCCACCAGGGCCTCCGGCCAGCACGTGTCCGACAGGCCCACCGCCTTGCCCGGCAGCCATTCCAGCGTGCCATGGGCGCCCACGTGCACCAGCCCGTCCACCGTGGCCCGCAGCCACAGATAGAAGGCCACATAGGCGTGGCGCGGGGTGCGCGACAGGTCGTGATACTCGCCATCGCGCTGCGCCGGGAGGCCCCGTTCCGGCTGCAGGGCCACCAGCATCCGCCCGCGCGCCACGGCGGCGAAGGCGAAGCCGTCCGCGCTGGCGTCCGGGTCGTGCTCGGGCGGGCCCCAACTTGAGTCGAGATCGGCCCGCAGGGCCTCGGGAAGCCGGGCGAGGGCGGCGCGATAGGCGGCCATGGGCCACATGATGCGCGCGCGGCCCAGAACGGTGGCGAGCGGTGCGCCGCTGGCGGTGTCGTAGCCCGCGGCGGCGAGATCCGCGAGGATTGCCTCGGCGGAGGCGAGGGCATCGAGCCCCACCGCGTGGGCGAGGTCCCAGTCGCGCCCGGGATAGGTGGACAGCACCAGCGCCAGCCGCCGATGCGGCGCCGGCGTGGCGGCCAGTTCATGCCAGCGCCGCACCCGGTCGGCGACGGCGGCGATGCGGTCCAGGGCGGGGGCGTGGATGGTGCGCGAGAATTCCAGAGCGGGGTCGCGTTCCGCCTCGGCCTTGAAGGAGACGACGCCGGCGAACAGGCGGCCATCCACCTCCGGCAGCACCACGTGCATGGCGAGATCGGCCGGCGACAGCCCGCGCGCGGCCGGCGCCCAGGCGGCCCGGCTCGATGTGGCGAGGGCCACCTGGAAGACCGGGACCCCGGCGGCGTCCAGCGGCGAGGCGGACCCCTGTCCCTCGTCCTGCCCCTCGTCCTGTCGCTGGCTTTGGCCGCGCCCCGAGAAGGCGGTGGCGTTGACGATGGCGACGGGCTTGAGGGCGGCCACCCGGGCGGTCAGGACATCGGCGGCGTCGGGCGCCTTCAGCGACGGCGCGAACAACCCCAGCACCCGGAAGCCGCGCGCCCGCAGCGCCGCGAACAGGGCCTCGATGGGGGCGAGATCGGCGGCCACCAGATAGGCCCGGTAGAACACCACCAGCACCAGCGGCAGGGCGTCGCCCGGGGCGGCAGCGGGCGGCCGGACGGGATCGGTCACCCCCGTCTCCGGGGTCCACAGGCCGACGGTGGGCACGGCCTTCGCGCCCGGCACCGGGGCGGCGTAAAGGCCCGCCGCCAAAGCCAATTGCGCCAGGGCGGCCTGGGCGGCGACCGCGCCGCCGGCATCGCACAGCTCGGCCAGCCGTCGCAGGGTGGAGTGGGGCAGGGTGGAGGCGGCATCGAGCCGCGGATCCGGGCGCCCGTCCGCCGGCAGCACCGCCAGGGCGATGCCCTTGGCGCGGGCCAGCGCCTCGATCTGGCCGAGGCCGTAGGGCCAGTAGGAGGCGCCGCCGATGAGGCGGATCAGGATGCCTCTGGCGGCGCCGAGGGTGCGCTCGATATAGGTATCCACCGACAGGGGATGGCGCAGCGCGCCGATATTGGCCAGCCGCAGGCTGGGCATGGCCCCGCCCGCGCCGCCACCGCGCCGCCAGCCGGCGGCGAAGGCGCCGAGATCGGAATCGGAGAACGACAGCACCACCAGATCCGCCGGGCTCTGCCCCAGGTCGGTCGGCGTGTCGGTCTCCTCCAGTCCGTGGCTCTCGCGGAAGACGATGTGCATGCCTATTCGGCCGCTTCCACCTGTGGCGCGAGCACGGCGGCAATGGCCTTGGGATCGATGTCGTCGTGCTCGGCGATCACCACCAGGCGGCCGTGGCGGGCCTCCTGCGGCCCCCACGGCCGGTCGTATTGATGGCGCACCCGGGCGCCCACCGCCTGCACCAGCAGCCGCATGGGCTTGCCGGCCACCGCCGCATAGCCTTTTACCCGCAGGATGTTCTGGGTATCGGCCAGGGTGACGATGCGGGCGGCGAGCTCGGCCGGATCGGCCAGCTCCGGCACCTCGATAACCACGCTGTCGAAATCGTCGTGGTGGTGGTCGCCGGCACCGTCATGGTGGCTGGGGCGGGCGGCGAGGTCATCCTCGGCGGCGGCGCCGAGGCCGAGGATGATGCGCGGATCCACCACCCCGTCGACCACCTCGACGATGGGCAGCGGGCGCGGCGCCTCGGCCTGGATCACCGCCTTTGCCTGAGCGACGCCGGCGGCGCCGGCGAGGTCCGCCTTGGTCAGCAGCACGATGTCGGCGCAGGCGATCTGGTCCTCGAACACCTCGCTCAAGGGCGTCTCATGGTCGATGCTGGCATCGGCCTCGCGCTGGCGGTCCACGGCGGCGACGTCCGGGGCGAAGCGGCCGGCGGCCACCGCCTCCGCATCGGCGAGGGCGATCACCCCGTCGACGGTGATGCGCGAGCGGATGTCCGGCCAGTCGAAGGCCTTCACCAGCGGCTTGGGCAGGGCGAGGCCGGAGGTTTCGATGAGGATGTGGTCCGGCCGCGGATCGAGCGCCATCAGCGCCTCGATGGTGGGGATGAACTCATCGGCGACGGTGCAGCAGATGCAGCCGTTGGCCAGCTCGATGATGTTCTGCTCCGGGCAGTCCGGCAGGGCGCAGCCCTTGAGGATCTCGCCATCGACGCCCACGTCGCCGAACTCGTTCACCACCACCGCCAGCCGCTTGCCGGCGGCGTTGCGCATGAGGTGGCTGATGACGGTGGTCTTGCCCGCGCCCAGAAAGCCCGTGATCACCGTCACGGGCAGCTTTTCGAGAGTGGCCATGGTGCGCCTGCGTCCCATCCTGATGGTTCGGGGGGCGCATGGCGGGTGGCTTGACCTTAAGCCCTCCCGACACCGGCGCACCCCGTCCGGTTCCGTCTGTCGGGCTGGCAGGTCTCCCGGCTTGCGGAAGTCAGAGGACGCACCACACGATCCGCCCGGGGGCGGTCGGCGCGGGCGGCTCTGGCGGTCACCCTGCCTTCCCGGCGCGAACCAGTGGCGTTGGGCGACCTCTCCGGTCACGGTCGCGGGGGCGGCTGCGCTTGGGCAGGCGCGTGGGCAGCATGCTCACGCGCCGAAGAGCCTGGCGCATTCCCTTTTCATCTGTTTACACAGACACCAGCTTCGCGGGAAATGTGCCCGAACGGCCGACTCTGTCAAGCAAGAAGGATCTGCCCCATGGATGAGCTGACCGCCCGCCACAATGCCAAGATGAAGGTCGTCAAGGCGGCGCGGGACGAGATGATGAAGTCGAAGACCCGGAAGAAGGGCCTCATCATCGTCCACACCGGCGCCGGCAAGGGCAAGTCGTCCTCGGGCTTCGGCATGATCCTGCGGGCGATCGCCCATGGCATGCCGTGCGCGGTGGTGCAGTTCATCAAGGGGGATCGGGAGACCGGCGAAAAGACCCTGCTGCGCGAGCGGTTCGCCCGGGAATGCCGGTTCTTCGTCAGCGGCGAGGGCTTCACCTGGGAGACCCAGGACCGCGACCGCGACGTGGCGGCGGCGCAGCGCGGCTGGCAGTTGGCGCAGGCGCAGATCCTTGATCCGCAGATCCGCTTCGTGCTTCTGGACGAGATCAACATCGCCCTGCGCTATGGCTATCTCGACGTGGCGAGCGTGGTGGACTTCCTGACGACGCAGAAGCCGGCCATGACCCATGTCTGCCTGACCGGCCGCAATGCGCCGCCGGAGGTGATCGCGGCGGCCGATCTGGTGACGGAGATGACGCTGGTGAAGCATCCGTTCCGCGACGGGGTGATGGCGCAGCCGGGGGTGGAGTTCTGATGACCATCAATGTGGAAAAGCCCCGCCCGGCGAGCCCGTGCATCGGCGCCTGCGGCATTGATCCGGCCACCGGCTATTGCACCGGCTGCGCGCGGACTGGTGCGGAGATCGCCGCATGGGGCGGCGCCGACGAGGCCGAGCGCCAGCGGATCTGGGCGGCGCTGCCGGCCCGCGCCCGCACGCTCGGCCTGCAGATGCGCCGGCTGCCGTGGCGCGGCGCCAGCCTGCTGGATGCCATCGAGACGCGCTTCGCGACCGCCGCGGGCACCTTCGTGGTGGGCGTGCCCGGCGCCGTCGCCGAGGTGCTGCGGGAGCCCGATGAACCCTTCGAGCGGGTGCGCGAGGCGGACACCCTCACCGTGCGCACCCGCCGGGCGGCCCTGCGGGTGGAGGCGCCGGCCTTCCTCACCGCCTTCGAGATCGCGCGCGAAGGGCGCGCGCCACTGATCGCGCTGGCGGTGCCCACCGGCCGCGCCGATGCCGCCGGCCCCACCACCCTGACGGCCCTCGGCACCGATCCGCAGGCGCTGCTGGCGCGCGATGCCGATGGCCTGCTGTTCGATGTGGGGCTGGGGCGCCGGGGCGTGCGCTTTTCCATCCGCTGCGCGCCGGCGCTGGCGCCGCGCATTGCGGCGCACTGCGGCACGCCCTGGCCGCAGGACCTGGCGCGCATCGGCGCGGCGGTGGTGGAACACAGCCCGGTGCGCGTGGTGGAGACACCCTGCCTGCGGGCCGAGATCGATGCGGTGATCCCGCCGCCGGATGGTCGTTCACCGGAGGGGCCGCACACCCATCTGCTGCCCGATCTGCTGGCGCAGGGCGAGGCGGGGGCGACCGGCCTGCCGCTGCCGAAGGGCTATCTGCTCGCCGCTTTGTTTCATCCGGCCTGAGGCGGCGCCATGGCACGCGCGCTGATGATCCAGGGCACCGGCTCCAATGTGGGCAAGTCCCTGCTGGTGGCCGGGCTGTGCCGGGCGGCGCGGCGGCGGGGCCTCTCGGTGGCGCCGTTCAAGCCGCAGAACATGTCCAATAATGCCGCGGTGACCGCCGACGGGGGCGAGATCGGCCGCGCCCAGGCGCTGCAGGCGCGCGCCTGCGGCCTCGCCCCCCACAGCGACATGAACCCGGTGCTGCTCAAGCCGCAGAGCGAGGTGGGCGCGCAGGTCATCGTGCAGGGCCGGCGCCTGGCCACCGCCGGGGCGCGCGACTATTTCAAGCTGAAGGCCAGCCTGCTGGCGCCGGTTCTGGAGAGCTTCCATCGCCTCGGCGCGGCCCATGACCTGGTGATCGTCGAGGGCGCGGGCAGCCCGGCGGAGGTCAATCTGCGCCCGGGCGACATCGCCAACATGGGCTTCGCCCAGGCGGCGCAGGTGCCGGTGGTGCTGGCCGGCGACATCGACCGTGGCGGGGTGATCGCCCAGATCGTCGGCACCCAGGTGGTGATGGCGCCGCAGGATGGGGCCCTGGTGGCGGGGTTCCTCATCAACAAGTTCCGCGGCGATCCCCGCCTGTTCGACGCCGGCTATGCCATGATCGCCGCGCGCACCGGCTGGCGCGGCTTCGGCGTGTGCCCCTGGTTTCCGGACGCCTGGAAGCTGCCCGCCGAGGATGCCCAGGATCTCGCCGCGCCCCGCCGCGCCGCGGGGCTGCACGTGGTGTGCCTCGCCCTGTCGCGCATCGCCAATTTCGATGATCTCGACCCGTTGGCGCAGGAACCCGGCGTGCGGCTGACCCTCTTGGGCGCCGGCGCGGCGCTCCCCGGCGACGCCGATCTGGTGATCGTGCCGGGCACCAAATCCACGCGCGGCGATCTCGCTTTCCTGCGCGCCCAGGGCTGGGATGTGGACCTGATGGCCCATTGGCGCCGGGGCGGCCGGGTGCTCGGCATCTGCGGCGGCTACCAGATGCTCGGCCGCACCGTTGCCGACCCCGAGGGGGTGGAAGGGCCGCCGGGAATCGACCCCGGCCTCGGCCTGCTGGACGTGGATACGGTGATGAGCACCGACAAGCGCCTGGCCGAGGTGGAGGCGGTGCATGGGCCCACCGGCCTGCCGTTCGCGGGGTATGAGATCCACATGGGCCGCACCGATGGGCCTGACCGGGCCCGGCCCTTCGCCCATGTGGCGGGCATTTCGGAAGGCGCGATCAGCGCCGATCAGCGGGTGGCCGGCAGCTATCTGCACGGCATGTTTCGCGACGACGCTTTTCGCGCCGCATTCCTCAGCGGCCTCGGAGGGGTGTCCGATCTCGGCTATGAGGCCACCCTCGAAGCGACGCTCGATGCCCTGGCGGAGCATCTGGAGCGGCATCTGGACGTGCCGGGCCTGCTGTCACTCGCCCGCGCGCCGGCCGATGGGGGCGAAGGCGCGTTCCAATTGTCGCCACTGCCCGGCGCTGCCGGCTAGGCCGAGCCGGAGCCAGCCCCGCGACCACGGGAAGATGCGCGACCACACCCGGCCCTGCGCCAGGCGTGCCTGCGCGGCGGCGGCATCGCCGGTGTCGTAGGTGCGAAACAGAGCCGTGCCGCCGATGAGGCGCCAGCCGGCGGCGGCGGCCAGCCCATCGAGCCGGCGGGCATCCGCCGCCAGTCGGCTCCGGGTGTCCTGCTGCCAGCGCCGATCGGCCAGCGCCGCCTGGCCGATGACCAGGGCCGGGCCGCTCACCGGCCAGGGGCCGGCAAGGCGCCGCAGGCGCTCCACCAGATGGGGCGCGCCCACCGCGAAGCCCAGGCGCACTCCGGCAAGGCCAAAGAACTTGCCGAACGAGCGCAGCACGAGGATGTTGGCCGGCGCCGGCCCCAGATGGGGCAGGATCGACAGATCCGGTTCGGGATCGGCAAAGCTCTCGTCCACCACCAGCAGCCCCACCTGGGGCGCCAGCCCCATCAGCGCCTCGGGCATCATGCGGCGGCCGTCGGGATTGTTGGGATTGACGATGACCGCCAGATCGGCGCCGGCGAGCGCCTCCGCGGTCGCCACCGTGTCCACCGTCCAGCCCATGGCCGCGAGGGCGGCGGCGTGCTCGTTGTAGGTGGGGCCCAGCACCCGGGCGCGCCCGGGTGGGACAAGCTGCGGCATCAGTTGGATGGCGGCCTGGGCACCGGCCACGGCGAGCACCGGTGCGGCGGCGCCAAAGGCCGCCTGGGCGGTGGCCTCGAGCGCCTTGCGGGCCTCCTGCGCCGGCAGGGCGGTCCAGGCCGAGGCGGGCAGGGGCGGCAGCGGATAGGCCACCGGGTTGATGCCGGTGGACAGGTCCAGCCAGTCGCCGGCCCCATGGAGCGCCAGGGCGCGGTCAAGATCGCCGCCGTGATCCCGCATTGCCGTCATTGTCGAGAACACCCGCGATCACGCCGCCCGCGCGCCAATGCACCGGTCGCCCGCCATGGCATGTGCCGCGGCGGGCCCGGTTCCGGGCGAGGGATAACAGCCTGCTGCCGGCGTCTCAACCCGCGCCGCCGGTGCCATCGCCGCAATACCGCGGCCGCACGTGTCGGCGTTCAGCGCGCGGGCGCCGGGGGAACGGGCGTCGGCTCGAAGCCCTCGATGGTCCATTCGTACACGGCGGTGCCGGTGCGGATGGCGCCCACGCGCGCCGAGGCGAGATCGAGGATCTCGACGATGACCCAGGTCCACATCAGGGTCAGCAGCAGGATGAGAATGTGGGACGCCCGGTTCTTGAGGCCGAACTGGTAGCCGAGGCAGGCCATGCTCAGCAACGTCATGCCGATGAGCAGCCAGAACAGCTGCGGCGGCAGGGTGACGCTGAATGCGAAGCGCTCTTTGGTGGTGGCATCGAACATGTCGCCGGCCGCGGTCATCAGTGAGGTGGTGACCGGATTGGCCTGGGCGCGCACGATGAGGGACACCTGTGCCCAGATCTGGTTCTGCAATGCGGTGGTGCGCTGGTTGATGGTGTCGATGGTGGCCTGGTCGCGGCCGGCGGCGACGAAATCGGCGCGGACCCGCGCATAGTCCTCCACCAGCGTGGCGATGGCCTCGGCTTCCGGCGTGCCGATGGCCTTGGCCCGCAGCCAGGTGGTGGACATGGCATTTGCCTCGGCGAGGCTGCCTTGCCGATGATCGTTGAAGCGCCCGTTGGCGAAGGAGAGGGTGAGCGCCAGCACGAAGGCCAATAGCCCGAGCATGCCGCCGACCACTACGCCGACGGCCTCGTGGCTGACCTGCTCGGCGCGATGGCGCTGGCCCAGCCAGAAGCCCGCCGCATGGGCCACATTTTGCACGATGAAGAGGATAAGACCGAAAGCCAATACACTGCGTTCGGCAATCGCCAGCGCCCAGACCATGATGGAGTCCCCGGATCCGACGCCGCGAAATGCCGCCGGATTGCCGCCCATAATTGAAATCGCCGGCGGGCACCACCACTATTGTGCGGGGTCCAGCGCCGGCGATGCGTGGCGGCCCCAGGGGCAGGGGGAGCCGTTGTCTCTCAGGTCCTTCGATGCCGCATCGGTGGCGGCTCAGCCGGCGAGCCGGCGCATGTCGGCCACCTCTTCCAGGCGGCCGAGCCGGTCCAGCAGGGACGCGGCCGCATTCTCCAGAACCGGCGACGCCAGGGTCATGAACTTGTCGGCGATGACCTCGTCGCTGGGGAAGGTCTCCGGCTCGCCGGAGGGATCGGCCATGTGGCGCTCCATGTCGCCCTTGGTGGTGCGCAGGCTGATATGGGCGCCGAAGGGGTGACGCAGCCCCTCCAGGCGGGCGTCGCGGTGCACCTCCACCCGCGCCGCGGTGGCCTCGATGGCGGCATCGCCGATAAGGGCATAGTCGTCCCAGCCGAACCGCCCGCGATGGAGCGCGACGGCGGCGGCGAACGGCATGGAGAACTGGCCGTCGACGATGTTGCGCGGGTGCTGCTTCTCCTCCAGCGGCGCGCCGGTGAGCGTCACGCCATTGCGGTGCAGGCCGATGCGCACCGCCAGGATGTCGTCGGGCGAAAGGCCCGCCTCCCGCCGCAGGGCGAGCAGGCCGTCGACGGCGGCATGGGTGTAGCGGCAGGCGGGATAGGGCTTGACGCCGATCTTCATGGTTTCCCACACGCGGCCGAGATCGGCCACCGCCAGTTCCGGCCGGGGGTCGTCGGTATAGGCGTGGAGGAAGCCGTGGGGGCCCTCGATGGCGGCGCTGGCGCCACGGAAGCCCTCGGCAGCCAGGGTGGCCGCTATCAGACCGTTCATGGCGGCAGCGCCCACCTGCCAGCGCTTGTTCCAGGCGCCGTTGACCAGGAATTGCAGGGAGCCGGCGGCCTGCGAGCCCGCCACGCCAAAGGCGCAGGCAATGCCCGCCGCATCGAGGCCGAGCAGCTTGCCGGCGGCGGCCGCCGCACCGAACGTGCCCGCCGTGGCGGTGGGGTGGAATCCGCGGGCGTAATGGCGCGTGGGATCGAGGGCATTGCCCAGCCGGCAGCACACTTCATAGCCGGCGACGATGGCGGTGAGCAGGTCGCGGCCGGAGGCTCCGGTCATCTGCGCCGCCGCCAGCGCCGCCGGCACCACGGGCGCGCTCGGGTGCAGGGAGCTGTCCGCATGGGTGTCGTCGAAGTCGAGGGAGTGGCCGAGCGCGCCGTTCAGCAGCGCCGCCACCGCCGGCGTATAGCCGCGATCGGCGCCGAACACCGTGGCATCACCGGGGGTATCAAGGCCCAGGCGCCGCAGCATGGCGAACAGGGATGGGCTGGAATCCGCCTCGCGCCCGGCGCGGATGATGCTGCCGACGAGATCGATGGTGAGGTCGCGGGCGCGGGCCGGAACTGCCGGCGGCAGGTCGGCGGCGGCGAGGTCGGCGACGAAGCGGGCAAGGGTGAGGGTCGTTTCCGTCATGGGCTTTCACGCCTCTTGTGGGGGAGGGTCCACGGCACCCGCGCCGTCACCGTCGGGGTGCCATGGGGGCGCGGGTGCGGGATGCGCGCTACAGGGCGGCTTCCGAGCCGAGGATGGCGGTGCACTGGGCGGACAGGGTGACGCCGTTGCCGTGGCACAGGGCGAGGTTGCAGTCCTGGATCTGCCGCTCGCCGGCCTCGCCGCGGATCTGCGCCACCGCCTCGGCGATCAGGAACATGCCGTACATGCCCGGATGCACGCAGGACAGGCCGCCGCCATTGGTGTTCACCGCCAGCCGGCCGCCCGGCAGGATGTTGCCGTCGGACACGAACCGCCCGCCTTCGCCCTTCGGGCAGAAGCCGAGGTCCTCCAGGAACAGGATGGTGTTGATGGTGAAGGCGTCATAGACCATCACCAGATCGAGATCGGCCCGCGCCACCTTGGCCATCTCCAGCGCCCGCGGGCCGGATTCCGCCGCCGGGGTGACGGTGAGATCGGGCATGGCCTGAATGGAGCGATGCCAGTTGGCCCCGCCGGCACCGAGGAAATACACCGGGCGATCATGCAGATCCTTGGCGCGTTCGGCGCGCACCAGCACGCAGGCGGCGGCGCCGTCGGTGACCAGGCAGCAGTCGCCGGTGGTCAGGGGATCGGAGATCATCCGCTTGGCCAGCACGTCCTCGCGGGTCAGCGGGCCGCGGGCGAAGGCATCGGGGTTCAGATTGGCCCAGGCGCGGGCGGCCACCGCCACGTCGGCGAGGTTTTCCCGGGTGGTGCCGTATTGCGCCATGTGCCGGCTGGTGGCGAGGGCATAAGCGGTGATGGGATGGCGGGTGCGGTAGGGCACCTCGTGCCACTGCGCCTCGCTCATGGAGGCGAGCTTGCCGCCGGCGGTGCGCTGGTTGGAGCCGTAGCAGATCAGCGCCACGTCACACAGCCCGGCTTCCAGCGCCATGGTGGCCTGCAGCAGGTGGAACTCGAAGCTGGCGCCGCCCACGTTGGTGCCGCCGAAGAAGCGGGGCTTGAGGCCCAGGTGCTCCACCACGCTCATGGTGGGGAAGGCGTGGCTGGAGGTGGCGGCGAACACCGCATCCACATCGCGGGTGGACAGGCCCGCATCGCGCAGCGCCGCCACCGCGGCGAGGCCCAGAAGCTCGATGGCGCTGAAGCCGGGCGCTTCGCCCACGCCGGCGGTGGCCATGCCGACGATGGCGGCCTTGCCTCGGTAATCGCGGCTCATCAGCGTGCCTCCTCAGCGCCCGCGAGCGGGCGGAACACCACACGGGCGGCATCGCCCGTGCCCTCGATCTCGGCCTTGACGCGGGTGCCCACCGGCACGCTCTCCACGCCGATGATGGTGCTGATCATCCGCACCCCCTCATCGAGCTCCACCAGGGCAATGTTGTAGCTGCCGGCCTTGTCGCGGTTGACGGTCAGCGCATAGACGCTGCCGAGGCCGGAGGGGGCCTGCCACTCCAGATCGGTCGCGCCCGAGGGCGCCACCACCTTGGGATAGAAGACGTATTCGCCGGTGGACCGGGACCGCTGGATCATGAAGCGGCCGGATCGCAGAAAGGCCTCGTAGGTCGCCTGCGGCCCGGCCGCGTCGGTTGGTGTGTGTGTCATGGCTCTCATCCTGCGCGACTGGCGGCAGCCGTCGCGCCTGTGGCGTTGGGGCCTCGCCCGCGCGGGGCGCGGAAAAGGCCGTGGCGGCGAACCCTCCCACCCTCGGGCGGGGAGGGGATTGCGGGATCACCCCGGCGGGCGGGCCGGCAGGGCGGGGCTCATGCGCCGCTCATGCAGCCGGCTCCGCGCCGCTCCAGCGGCCGTCCAGAGCCAGGGCCAGCAGGGTCTCGCGGCTCAGCGCCTCGATGGCGGCGACGGCGTTGGTCATGGGGCGGGTGGCGGCGCGGGCGAGGTGCACGGTGCGCTTCAGGACGGGCTTGCCGATGGCCCGGAAGCGCAGGCGCCCCTCATCCACCTCGCGGGCTATGGCGGTGTAGGGCAGAATGGAGCAGCCCACGCCATTTTCCACCAGGCGCTTGATATTGTTGTAGGAATCCACCTCGAGAATGGTGTTCAGGGTGACGCCGATGGCGGCCGCCTCGTGCTCCAGCTGCGCCCGCAGCCCGTGGCTCAGGCTGGGCAGAATGAGGGGCAGCGCGGCCACCTGCCGGTAGGCCAGCGTGGCGCCGCCGGGCAGGCGGAGCCCCTCCGGCGGGTGCGACGGGCTGAGCAGGTAGAGGGTTTCGCTCAGCATGTGCTGGGAGACCAGCGTCGCATCCGGCGCCGCGCCATAGAGAAGGGCGAGGTCCACATGGCCTTCGCGCAGCCACTGCAGCACGAAGCCGCTCATGGCCTCGGCGATGCGCAGCTTGATGGCCGGATAGCGCGCCCGGGCCGCCATGATGAGCGGCACGGAGAGGATTTCGCTGATGGTGCCCGGCAGGCCGAGGCGCACCTCGCCCGCGGGCGCCTCGTCGTGCCGGCGGATCTCCGTTTCGGCGGTGGCCAGCTGGTCGATGATGAGCCGGGCATGCCGCAGCAGGGTTTCGCCCGCCTCGGTGGCCACCACGCCTTTCGCGCTGCGGAACAGCAGCTGTGCATTGAGCTCCGCCTCCATGTTCCGCACGTGCAGGCTGAGGGCGGGCTGCGCCACGTTCAGCGCCGCCGCCGCCTTGGAAAAGGAGCCGCGTTCGATGATGGCGATGAAATAGCGGAGCTGACGAAGGTCCACCCTCGAATCCTGCGCGTGGGAGCGATGCAGCCTTATGGTGCACAATCGCGCCGGGGAGGGAAGGGATGCTGCGTCTTTCTGGGTCATAAAAACCGCTAGGCGGAACGTGATGGGGCGCCGACCGGGCTCCCGGCCCGGGCGAGGACGGTGCGGGCGCGGGCGCGCACCGGCGCGTCCACCATGGCGCCGTCGACCGCCGCGGCGCCGTCGCCGGAAGCCAGCACTTTGCGGGCCCAGGCGATCTCGTCATCCGTGGGCCGGAAGCCGGCATTGAGTGGTGCGATCTGCTGGGGATGGATGGCGAGCTTGCCGGTGAAGCCCAGGGCGCGCGCGTGGCGCGCATCGTCGGTCACCTGCGCGGCATTGGCGATGGCGGTGGTGACGCCGTCGATGGGGCCGGGCCGGCCCGCCAGGCGGGCGGCCAGCACCAGCTCGGCGCGGGCGCTGGCAAGGGCCTCGCGGATATGGGCGCAGCCGAGATCGGCGCAGAAATCCACCGAACCGAAGGCGAGGCGCGCCACCGCCGGATGGGCGGCGAGGGCACGGGCGGAGGCCAGGCCGGCGGCGCTCTCGATGAGCGCCACGATGGGGAGGCCCGGCGCCTGCGCGGCGACCGTGTCCAGGGTGTCCACCTGCTCGGCCTTGGGCAGCATCAGCGCTGTGGGGCGCAGTGCCCGCACGGCGTCGAGGTCGTCCCCATGCCAGGGGGTTCCGGCGGCATTGATGCGCACCAGCACCGGCCCGGTGCTGAAGCCGGTTTCGAGTGCTGCGCGGGCCGCGGCCTTGGCCACCTCGGGCACGGCGTCTTCAAGATCGAGGATGATGGCATCCGGACCGGCCGCCGCCGCCTTGGCGAAGCGGTCGGGCCGGTGGGCCGGCACGAACAGGAAGCTCACGGCATCGGCGACGGACATCACCACTGCGCCTCCGCCGTCATGGCCAGCGGACCGCCGGGCCGGGCGGTCCACAGCTTGAGGCTGGTGCCGTCGGCATCGGCGTGCAACTGCACCGGCGCCGTATCGAACAGCGGCGAGAGGGCGCGGAAACTGAAGCGGGCCGGCGCGGCGCCATGGATCTCGCTGGCGAAGCGCAGCAGCAGCGTGGCCTGCAGCGGGCCGTGCACGATCAGGCCAGGATAGCCTTCCACCTGCGTGACATAGGAGCGGTCATAGTGAATGCGGTGGCCGTTGAAGGTGAGCGCCGAATAGCGGAACAGCAGCGGCGGGCTCGGGTCCACCACGCGCTGGTGGGCGCCGGCGGGCGCGGCCACCGGCGCCGGTTTGGGGGCGGAAGCCGTCTCGGGTGTCGTCGCCGTCCCGGGGGCCGGATCGAGGCCGCGATAGACGATGTCCTGCCGCTCCCGCACGACGAGGCGGCTGCCGCTGGTGATCTCATGGGCCACGGTGACGAAGCACAAGGTGCCGGTGCGCCCTGTCTTCACCGTCACGTCGTCCACCCGCGACAGCCGCTGCACGGTGTCGCCCACCGCGATCGCGCCGTCGAAGCGCAGGTCGCCGCCGGCCCACATGCGCCGGGGCAGGGGCACCGGCGGCAGAAAGCCGCCGCGCATGGGGTGCCCGTCGGGGCCGAGCTGCCCGGTGGGGGCGGCCGGCTGGGTGAGGCACCAATGCAGCAGGGGCGGCGCCGCCTCGCCGGGCTGTGGCGCGCCAGGCTCCACATCGAAGGTGGCGTGGAAACGGCGCACCAGATCGGCGGTGGCCACCTCGGTGGCGGTGTCGGTGCGACCGATCCAGGATTGCAAGTGGGCGATGTCGAGTGGGGCGATGTCGAGTGGGGCGTTGGCGGGCGTCATGGCGTGGGGCTCCCTGTCGCGGCGGCGGGCAGCGGCCCGTGGGCGCCGATGGCCGGCACCGGACCATAGACGCGCGGCGCCCCCTGGACGATGGGGGCGGGCGCCGGGAAGGAGACCGGGCCGGCCGGGGTCTCCACGGTGATCCGCCGCAGGTGCGGGTGCCGCGACAAGGCGGCCATGTCGTTCACCGCCGCGAAGGCCACATCCGCCCGCTGCAGCAGGGCGATCATGTCTTCGGCCGTGCGGCTGGCGAAGGCCGCGCCCACCACCGCGTCGGTGGCGGTGCGGTTGGCCACCCGCGCCACGTTGGAGCAGAAGCGCGGATCCTCGGCGAGGGCGGCATCGGCGAGCACCCTCTCGGCGAATGTCTTCCATTCCCGCTCGGACTGGATGGAGATGAGAATCTCCACGCCGTCCGCCGTTTGGAACACCCCATAGGGGGCGATGGAGGGGTGGGCGAGGCCGGCCCGCGCCGGGCTCTTGCCGGCCTCGGCGTGCAGCAGGGGCACGGTGAGCCAATCGGCCATCACGTCGAACATGGAAATGCGGATGTCCGCCCCTTCGCCGCTGGTCGCGCGGGCGATCAGCGCTTCGAGAATGGCGGCATAGGCGGTGGCGCCGGTGGCGATGTCGACGATGGAGATGCCCACGCGCGAGGCGCTCTCCGGCCCGCCGGTGATGGAGGCAAGGCCGGATTCGGCCTGCACCAGAAGGTCATAGGCCTTGCGCTCCGCGAGCGGACCTTTGTCGCCATAGCCGGAGATGGAGCACATGACGAGGCGGGGAAAGGCCGTGCGCAGATGCTCCCGGCCGAGGCCCAGCCGCTCCAGGGCGCCCGGCTTCAGGTTCTGGATCATCACGTCGGCCTGCGCGAGGAGGCGTTCCACCTCGGCCTTGCCATCGGGCGTGGTGAGATCCACCACCACCGATTCCTTGCCGCGGTTGAGCCACACGAAATAGCTCGCCTGGCCCTTGGCCACATCGTCATAGCCCCGGGCGAAATCCCCTTCCGCCCGCTCGATCTTGATGACGCGGGCGCCGGCATCGGCGAGGCGGGCGGAGGCGAAGGGCGCGGCCACCGCCTGCTCGATGGCCACCACCGTGATGCCGTCCAGCGGCAGGCGGGCGGGCGCCGTCATCAGAACGACCTCGGCAGGCCGAGCACGTGCTCGGCCACATAGCTCAGGATGAGGTTGGTGGAGATGGGGGCCACCTGATACAGGCGGGTTTCGCGGAACTTGCGCTCCACGTCATACTCGCAGGCGAAGCCGAAGCCGCCGTGGAACTGGATGCAGGCGTTGGCTGCCTCCCAGGACGCCTTGGCGGCAAGGTATTTCGCCATGTTGGCCTGGGTGCCGCAGGGCTGGTGGGCATCATAGCGCCGGCAGGCCTCGAAGCGCATGAGGTTGGCCGCCTCCACCTCGATGAAGGCCTCGGCGATGGGGAACTGCACCCCCTGGTTCTGGCCGATGGGACGGCCGAACACGGTGCGCTCCTTGGCATAGGCCGACACCTTGTCGATGAACCAATAGCCATCGCCGATGCATTCCGCCGCGATCAGCGTGCGCTCGGCATTGAGCCCGGTGAGGATGTATTTGAAGCCCTGGCCTTCCTCGCCGATGAGGTTTTCGGCAGGAATTTCAAGATTGTCGAAGAACAGTTCGTTGGTCTCGTGGTTCACCATGTTGAGGATGGGCCGCACCGCCATGCCGGCGCCCATGGCCTCCTTGATGTCCACGATGAAGATGGAGAGGCCTTCCGACTTCTTCCTCACCTCGGCCAGCGGCGTGGTGCGGGCGAGCAGGATCATCAGGTCGGAGTGCTGGACGCGGGAGATCCACACCTTCTGCCCATTGATGACGTAGCGGTCGCCCTTGCGCACGGCGGTGGTCTTGATCTTAGTGGTGTCGGTGCCGGTGGTGGGCTCGGTGACGCCCATGGACTGCAGACGCAGCTCGCCGGCGGCGATCTTCGGCAGATACTTCTGCCGCTGCGCCTCCGAGCCGTGCCGCACCAGGGTGTTCATGTTGTACATCTGGCCGTGGCAGGCGCCGGAATTGCCGCCCGCCCGGTTGATCTCCTCCATGATCACCGAGGCTTCCGTGAGGCCGAGGCCCGAGCCGCCGTAGGCCTCCGGGATCAGTGCCGCCATCCAGCCGGCCTTGGTCAGGGCATCGACGAAGGCTTCGGGATAGCCGCGGGCCTCGTCCACCTTGCGGTGGTATTCCGCCGGAAAGTCCGCGCACAGGGCGCGCACCGCGTCGCGGATGTCCTGATACTGGTCACTGCCGATGGTCTGCATCGTCTCTTCCTCAACCCAGGAGCGGGAGCCCCGGCAGCGCAGCGGGGGCTCTCTTATTCTTCATGTTTGCGGGCGCATTTCGAGCATTAGAAAGTATAGATTATGGCAGTCCCTGCCACAGATCGAATAATTCTTTTGCCTATGGCCTATAGCAGGACGCTCTAGCCCACCTCTCACATCAGGCTCGGCAGGAACAGGCTGATGGAGGGAAAGGCGATCAGCAGCGCGACGATGAACACCTCGGCCAGCAGGAACCACGCCGCCCCCCTGAAGATGGTGCCGAGGGGTACCTGATCGCCGATCACCGATTTCACCACATAGATGTTCAGCCCCACCGGCGGGGTGAGCAGGCCGATCTCGATCATCTTCACCACCAGCACGCCCATCCACACCAGATCGAGGCCCACCGCCTTGAACGCCGGCAGCAGCACCGGCAGCGTGATGAGCATGATGCCGATGGGATCGAGGAACATGCCGATGACGAGGTAGAGCACGATCATCACCAGGATGATGGTGAGCGGATTGGGATCAAAGGCGTTGACCACCTCGGCCATGTGCATCGGCACCCCGCCGAGGGCGAGGAAGCGGGTGAACAGGGCGGCGCCGAGGGCGATGAAGAAGATGGTGGCGGAGGCCCGCAGGCTATCCGCCAGCGCCGCCTTGAAGGCGGTCCAGTCCAGCGAGCGGCGGATCAGGCACAGCACGAAGGTGGCGATGGCGCCGAGGGCGGCGGATTCGGTGGCGGTGGCAAACCCCGTGTAGATCGAGCCGATCACCGAGAAAATCAGCAGCGGCACCGGCCAGATGCCCGCCAGCATGCGGAACCGCTCGCCCCAGCCATAGCGCTCGGTCACCGCTGGTGCGAGCGCCGGGTTGAGCTTCACGCGGACGATGATGAGGCCCATGTAGCAGGCCGCGGTCAGCAGGCCCGGGAGAATGCCGGCGATCAGCAGCTTGCCCACCGGGGTTTCCGTGTACCAGCCGTAGATCACGAAGGCGATGGAGGGCGGGATCATGGCGCCGATGGTGCCGGACGCGGCGATGACGCCGGTGGACAGGCCCGGGTCATAACCGCGCTTGAGCATTTCCGGCACCGCCAGGCGGGTCATGGCGGCGGCGGTGGCCATGCTGGAGCCCGAGGCGGCGGAAAACATGGTGCTGGCCGCGTTGGCCGCCACCGCCAGGCCGCCGGGCATCCAGCTGAGCCAGACGCGGGCGGCCGCGAACAGGGTGGTGGTGAGCCCGCCATGATAGGCGATGGCGCCCATCAGCAGAAACAGCGGGATCGCCGACAACGACCAGTGGGCGGCGAAGTCGTACGGGATGGCGGCCATGGCCGACCAGGCGGTGCCGGTGCCGCGCAGCATGGCGATGCCGAGGATGGAGACCAGGGACAGCGCGATGGCGATGGGCGCGCGCAGGCCCAGCAGCGCGAACAGCAGCAGGAAGACGATGATGGTGACCATGCCGGAAGTCATCACGGGCGTTCCTGATCCTGTTCGCGGTGGTGCGGATTTTGTTGCGGCGTGCCCGCAGGGCTGGGCGCCAGGCTGCGGCGGGTGAGGCCGAACCAGATGGTTTCGATGGCCGACAGGGCGAAGGCGAGGCCGCACAGGCCGATGCCAAAGGCGAAGATCCAGCGGGTGGGCCAGATGGGCACCTCGAAGAAGACCGCGTCGAGGGATTCGGAAATGGCCGTCTTGGCCATGGCCATCTCCACCGCCGAGGCGGTCCACACCAGCAGCAGGGCGGCCGAAATAAGCTGCATCAGCGCATCGAGGGCGGCGATGCGGCGGGCGCTCATATTCTGGGTGAACAGCTCGACGATGAGATGCTCGTGGCGGAACTGGATGAGGGCGAGGGGCAGGAAGGTGATGCCGACCATGTACCAGTTGGAGACGATCTCCAGCGTGCCGGTGAGGGGCGCGCCGAACAGGGTCCGGGCCGCCGCGTCGGCGCCCACCTGGAGCATCATGGCAAGAATGAACAGCGCGGCGACGAAATAGCTGGCCTTGGCCGCCTGTTCCACCAGGCGCCTCGACATTCGGAACACAGACATGGGGGGCTCCGCAGGCAAGCGCCATCCTCCACGCCCCGGGCGCGCGACCCGGGCCGCAAAGGATGGGGCGACCGGGCTCAGTTGGGCAGCTTGTCGTAGATCTCCGCCTTCATGGCGGCTTCGATCTTGGTGCGATCGCCCTTGGCGTCGGCCACGATCTTCTCCCATTTGCCGAGCAGCGCGCGGTAGGTCCTGGCCGCCGCCTCGGGATCCTGGACGCCGCGGGAGGCGGCCTTCTTCACCGCTTCGGCGCGAACGCCTTCGCGGGCCTGCTGGAACGCGGCATCGAGGCCGGGAAGGGTCGGGACATAGGTGATGTCGCGCTTCTTGGCTTCGGCGCGGGCGATGGCCGCCTCATGGTCATAGGCGAGGGTCATGCCGGTGAGCAGGGCCGGCGCGTTGGCCAGCATCACGGCGCGCTGGTCGGGGGTGAGGGCGGTCCAGGCGGCCTTGTTCACGGCCATGCCGTGACCGCCGGCCCAGGTGCCGAGGGGCTCCTCGATGACGAAGCGCACGGAATCCCAGATGTTGTAGGACTTGAGCCAGCCCTCGGGGCCGAGCACGCAGTCGAGGGTGCCGCGCTCCAGCGCCTCATAGATGTCGGTGACGGGCAGGTTCACCGGGGTCATGCCGAACTCGGCGGTGAGCCGGCCCCACAGGCCCGCGGTTTTCACCTTCTTGCCCTTGAGGTCGGCGAGGTTCTTCACCTCGGTCTTGCACATGAGCACATAGGGCGCGAGCGAATGGACCCCCAAGGTGACGGCGCCGGCCTTGTCCATGTCCTTCAGGCAGCCGGGGCAGTTGAGGAGTTGATATTCGGTGGCGGCGGCGGTCGCGCTCAGGGCGTCGTTGTTATAGACGCCGAGGTCTGACGACAGGTTCGAGTTGGGCAGCACCTGGGGAATGTAGGCGTCCACCACATAGCCCGACGAGACCAGCCCGTCGCCGATGCTGGACAGGACCGTCTTGGCGCTGACCACCGAGCCGCCGCTGAACAGCTGGAAGCTCACCTTGCCGCCGGTCTCCTGCTTTACCTTGTCGGCATAGGGCTGGAAGCCCTCGGTGATGAGGGCGTGGGTGGGCGGGCTGATGCTGCCGTAGCTCAGCTCGCCGGCGGCGACCGCCGAACTGATCAGCAGGCCGGCCGCGACCAGCGCCCCGGGCAGGGCTTGGCGGGTCGATACTCCTGGAGCCGTCGTCATGAATGTCCTCCCGGGGGGTGCGCCGCCTGCGGATACGGTCGCCATTTATTGTGAGATTTTTGTTTCGCAGAGTGGTATCACATAATCGCAAAATCTCGAGGCTGTCAAACCAGAGCGCCCCGTCGCGGGAGGTGTTGGCCCTGAATTTTTCGCGTGTTTTTCAGAAGAACGACACAATAAGCCGTGCCGAGTGCGCAACGCTTTGTGAATGTTTCCGGTGTTCCCGGCGTCCCGGTTGCGAGCTTGGCTGAGCAAAAGATTCCGCTAAGCGGTACAGCGAGGAAGCGTCATGCGGGTTATCGACTTTTTTGACCGGGGGCTCATGCTCTCGCCCGAGCGGGCGTGCCTGAGCGACGATGCGACGGAGATCTCCTATCGGGAGGCGGCGGCGCTCACCCATCAGGTGGCCCGGCTGCTGCGGAGCCTGGGGGTGGAGCCCGGCGACGCCGTGGCCTTCATCTCACCCAACGATGCGTTCGGCTATGTGGCGGCGCTCGGTATTCTGCGGGCGGAGGCGGGCTGGGTGCCGCTCAATGTCCGCAACACCGTGGCCGACAATATCCACCATCTCGAGGTGGGGCGTCCCAAGGCGCTGCTTTACCATTCCAGCTTCGAGGCCGATGTGGCGGCCTATCGGGCAGCGGTGCCCTCCATCACCCACGCCATTTGCATCGATGCGGCGGGCGCCGAGGGGCCGGGGCTGCGCGCGCGGCTGGAGGCGTTCGACGCCACGCCGGTGGCCTATCCGGCGGGGCGGGTGGACAGCGCCGATCTGTTCCGCATCTCCTGCACCGGCGGCACCACGGGCACGCCGAAGGGGGTGCGCCACAATCACCTGTCCTATGAGATGAACGTGGCGGCCTATCTCGCGCTGTGGAGTTTCGAGGCGCCGCCCCGGTTTCTGCTGGTCGCCCCCATGACCCATGCGGGCGGGGCGCTGGCGCCGCCGGTCTTCGCTTTGGGCGGCACCGTGCGCATGATGGCGAAGAACGATCCCCTGCGGATCATGCAGGTCATCGCGGCGGAGCGGATCTCGGCCGCCATGCTGCCGCCCACCGCCATCTACATGCTGCTGGACCACCCGCAGGTGCGCGACTTCGATTATTCTTCGCTGCGCTATTTCATGTTCGCCGCGGCGCCCATGGCGCCGGAGAAGATCCGCCGCGCCATCGACATCTTCGGCCCCTGCTTCGCGCAATTCTATGCGCAGACGGAGGTGGCCACCACCATCACCTGGATGTCGCCGGGCGAATATGCGCAGGCGGTGGCGGAGCCCGAGCTGGCCCATCGCCTGCGCAGCGCCGGCCGGCCCGGGCCCTTCTCCGTGCTCGGCATCATGAACGCCGATGGCCAGCTGCTGGGCGATGGCGAGGTGGGGGAGATCGTGGTCCGCTCGAACCAGGTGATGGCGGGCTATGTGGACCAGGAGGAGGCCACCCGCGAGGTGTTCGCCTATGGCTGGCACCATACCGGCGATCTCGGTTATCGCGATGGCGACGGCTATTATTACCTGGTGGACCGCAAGCGCGACCTGGTGATCACCGGCGGCTTCAACGTCTTCCCCGGCGAGGTGGAGAAGGTGCTGCTCGCCCACCCGGCGATCCAGGATTGCGCGGTGATCGGCATTCCCGACGAGAAGTGGGGCGAGGCGCTCACCGCCGTGGTGCAACTGGCGCCCGGCCAGGCGCTGGATGCCGAAGCGCTGCGGGCCTGGAGCCGCGAGCGTCTCAGCGGGGTGATGACGCCCAAGCATTACGAGTTCTGGGAGGAATTGCCCAAGAGCCCGGTGGGCAAGGTGCTGAAGCGGAAGATCCGCGACCGCTTCTGGCAGGACCAGGCCCGCGCGATCTGAGGGGATGATCATGAACGCAACCATGCGCGCGGTCGTCTGCGAAAGCTGGCGCCCCTTCGATGAGCTGGAGCTGACGCGGGTACCGGTGCCGCCGCTGCGGCACCCCGAGGACGTGCGGATCGAGGTGCGCCACGCCGGGGTCAGCTGGGCCACCACCCTGGTGGTGGCCGGCAAATACCAGCGCAAGCCGCCACTGCCCTTTTCCCCGGGCACCGAGGTCACCGGCGTGGTGCTGGAGGTGGGGCCGCAGGTGAGCGGCCTCGTCCCCGGCGACCGGGTCTGCGCGGTGGCGGATTTCGGTGCCTATGCGGAACAGGCGGTCATCCATCGCCGCCATGTCTTCAAGGTGCCGGACGGGCTGCCGCTGGATGCCGCCATCGCCCTGCCCATCTCCTATATGACGGCCTATGGCGCGCTGTTGTGGCGGGCGAAGATCAAGGCCGGCGACCGGGTGTTGATCCACGGCGCCGCCGGTGCCGTGGGGCTGGGCGCCGTCGATATCGCCCAGGCCCATGGCTGCGAGGTGTTCGCGGTGGTGCGTGGGGAGGAGAAGCGCCGTTTTCTCGCCCGGCGCGGGGTCGACCACGTCATCGACAGCACCACCGCCGACTTCCAGACGGTGGCGCGGGAGGCGACCGGTGGGCGCGGGGTGGATGTGATCCTCGACACGGTGGGCGGCTCGGTCTTCGAGCGTTCGCTGCGATGCCTGGACGAGGATGGCCGGCTGCTGGTGGTGGGGTTCGTCGGCGGCGACATCGCCACCGTTGCCACCAACTTGATCCTGTTGAAGAACATCGCCGTGGCGGGTTTTAACCTTGGCCAGTATGTGGGCTGGGGCGTGGTGGATGAGCGCGCGCGCTTCGCCGCCCGCTATGGACAGGGCATGGCGCAGTTGCTGGCGTGGTGGCACGAAGGACGGATCGCGCCGGTGCTGCACGCCCGCCGTCCGCTGGCCGAGTTCCGCGACGCCATGCGGCTCGTCACCGATCGCCAGGCGGTGGGGCGGGTGCTGCTGGACCTTTAGGGCCGGGCGGGGCATCCGGCACGGGCCGGGTGCCCCGCTTGCGGATCAGGAGGCGAGGGGGGTGTTCTGCGCGTCCCGCTTCAGCGCGCTCTTCATGATCTTGCCGGTAGGGCCGATGGGCAGCTCGCCGATGCGGATCTCCACCGGGATCTTGTAGGGCGCCAGCTGGTCGCGCAGGTAGGTGGTCAGCTCCTCGGCGGTGGCCTGCCGGCCCGGCAGCAGCTGGACGAAGGCCACCACTTCCTCATTGCCGGGCACATCGCGGCCCACCACCGCCGACTGGCCCACCGCCGGGTGGCTGCCCAGCACCGATTCCACCTCGATGGGATAGACGTTGAAGCCGGAGCGGATGATCAGCTCCTTGAGGCGGCCGACGATGCGATAATGGCCGTCGGCATCGCGCTGGCCGAGGTCGCCGGTGGCGAGCCAGCCGCCTGGCCGCATCACCTCCGCGGTCGCCTGGGGGTTGCGGTAATAGCCGGACATCAGCGAGGGGCCGCGCACCCAGATTTCGCCGGTCTCGCCATCGGCGGCATCGGTGCCGTCATTCCCCACCAGGCGGATCTCGACCCCCGGCTGGGCGACTCCCACCACATTGGCTTCCACATCCACCCCATCGGGCACGCGGCACACGGGCACCATCTCGGTGGCGCCATAGCCATTGCCGATGGCGACGCCGAAGGCCGCCTGGATGCGCTGCTTCAGGGTCGGGTCGAGGGCGGCGCCGCCGCAGGCCAGGGCGCGGACGTGGCCTTGGCGCAGGTCGATCTGCTGCGCTTCCGCATAATCCAGCAGGCGGGAGAACAGCTGCGGCACGGCCACCAGGAAGGTGGTGTCGCCATCGAGGATGGATCGCGTCATGTGGGCGGGATCGAACCCCGTGGCGAGAATGGCCTTCGCTCCCGCCATGGCGGCCGCCAGCAGGTTGCTGGACAGGCCTATGGAGTGGCTGAGGGGCGAGACGATATAGATGCCGTCGGCGGGTGTCAGGTGCCGCGACAGGCATTGGCTGTAGGCGGTGTAGGACACGGCCCGGTGCGACAGCATCACCGCCTTGGGGGCGCCGGTGGTGCCGGACGTGAAGGTGAGCACGGCGATCTGGTCGTTGCTCGCCTGCACCGGCTCGGCGACGCTCGCGGCATCCGCCGGGGTGGCGAGGGCGCGGCCGAACAGTGGATCCTCGATGCTCTGCAGCTCGGCGAGGGCTGCCGCGTGCCTGGCCGCCGCCGGTGAATCGTCCACCGCATAGATCACCGTGCGCACGCCGGCGAAGTCGCGCATGGTGGCGATCTCGCGCTCGGACATGCGGGCATTCACGATGGAGGCCCAGGCGTCGAGATGGGTGATGGCGAAGAACAGGACCACCGTGCCGATGCCGTTCTCCGAGATCACCATCACCCGGTCGCCCGGCCGCACCCCGAGCGCGGTGAGGCGCGCGGCGGTGCGGGTGATGGCGGCACCGACCTCGCCCCAGGTGAAGCGGCCGCTGCGGGTGTCATAGGCGATGGCGTCGGGGGTCTCGGCGCTCCAGCGCAGCGGCAGGTCACTGACGCGCCGGGGCAGGTCCAGTGGCGCGGTGGTGGTGGTCATGGGCTGCTTCCTCTCCTTCTTTGGTCCGGCGGGCGGTCGAAGGGGTGGTCCGGCACCGCGGCGTGTTTCGTCTTTTGTAGCAGAACGCATGGTTGCGGCAAATGAATTCCGCTTTACGGAATAAGAAAGTCGACTAGCGGATCAAAATAGGGCGCGTGGCCCCGCATTTCCGCATCTTACGCCACGGCCGGCATTCGCTGTGCGGAAAAGCGCTGCTAAATTCCGCTGGGCGAAGCTATATGTTAAAAGATGCCGTGGTCGCGATGTCTGTCCCGGCTCAGCGCCGGTTGGCGCCGGGTGGGCATCCCTAACGAGTGGACAGAATGCCGAGGCAGAAAACCAAGGGCACCACCGTCGCCCGCCCCGCCCAGGAAGGGCGCACGACGGAGCGCACGACGGGGGGCGCGGCCCGGGGCTCGCGCTCTGCGGTGCCGCTGATCTTCGACGATGCCGACATCAGCGCCAAGCACGCCAATGACCGCAAGTTCATCTGGGCGCTCGCCCGTGGACTGGAGATTCTGCGCGCGTTCAAACCGGGGCAGGGGCCGCTGGGCAATACCGAGCTGTCGGAGCTCACCAACCTGCCGAAGGCCACCGTCTCGCGCCTCACCTACACCCTGACCGAGCTTGGTTATCTCAATTTCATCAAGCGCTTGGGGAAGTACGAGCCGGCCGCGTCCATCCTGTCGCTGGGCTATCCGGTGCTGGCCAACATGCGCGTGCGCCAGATCGCCCACGAATACATGCAGCAGCTGGCCAGCCACGCCAATGCCTCGGTGGCGCTGGCCTGCCGCGACCGGCTCAGCCTCATCTATGTGGATGCATGCTCCTCCAGCGCGCTGACCACCTTGTGGCTGGACATCGGCTCGCGGGTCGGCATCGGCATCAGCGCCATCGGCCGGGCCTATCTGGCCGGGGTGTCCGATGCGGTGCGCGAGGAGATGTTCGAGCAGCTGGCCCGCCGCCATGGCGCGGACTGGCCGGACCTGAAGGCGCGGGTGCTCGATTCCATCGCCGAGATCCACGAGCGGGGCTTCTGCTACGTGGATAATGAATGGAAGCGCGAGGTGCGCGCGGTGGGCGCCCCGCTCATCTCCGCCGACGGCACCACGGTGATGGCCATGAATTGCGGCGGCCCCTCCTTCGCCCTCGATCCCAAGCGGATGGTGGAGGATTTCGGCCCGCGGCTGGTGCATCTGGCGCGCACCATCTCGCCCATGATGGGGCGATGAACCGGCTTGTCTCAGCCGCTTTCGCGCTGGGTGTGTACCGCTAAGCGAAATTAATGCATCACTTTTACGGTTGCTGTCTGTACAGCCGCCCTATCATTACCCTATCATCCCTCCCCATAAAATATAGTTCCGCTTAGCGGAACAGTGTGGAGGAATGAGCGGGATGAACGCCACTGCAGCGCCCGAAGGCCAGGGCACGGTTCACAAGAAAGTGGTCGACGGCGTGGGCACGCTGGTTCTCGACTACCCCCGCCGCCGCAACGCCCTGTCGCTGACGCTGCGCGAGGCGCTGCACGATCGCCTGGTGGACCTGCTGGAGGACCCGGATTGCCGGGTCATCGTGCTGACCGGGGCCGCCGGGTGCTTCTGCTCGGGGGGCGACATCTCCACCATGGAGCAGGTCACGCCGATTTCCGGCCGAAAGCGCCTGCAGCGCATCCACCGCGTCATCCGCCTGCTGTGGAGCTGCGAGAAGCCGGTGATCGCGGCGGTGGAAGGCTGGTCCGCCGGCGCCGGCACCGCGCTGGCCGCCGCCTGTGACATCATCGTGGCCGCCCGCGATGCCCGCTTCGCCTGCAATTTCGCCAAGATCGGCCTGATGCCCGATCTCGGCGCCGCCTACACCCTGGTGCAGCGGTTGGGGGCCGGACGCGCCAAATATCTGATGATGGCCGGCCAGGAGTTCGACGGCGCCGCTGCCGAGAAGCTCGGCCTGGTGGATGTGCTCACCGCGCCCGGCGCGGCGCTGGAAACCGCGCAGGCCCTGGCCGCCGGCATGAGCACCCTCGCGCCCCTGTCGCTCGGTCTGACCAAGGCGATGGTGGCGCGCATGCCGGCGAGCCTCGACGCGATGCTGGCCGCCGAGGTGGACGCCCAGGCGGTGCTGTTCGCCTCCGAGGATTTCGCCGAGGGCCGCGCGGCCTTCATGGCCAAGCGGGCGCCGCGCTTTCAGGCGCGCTGAGCCCGGGCCCGCCCCCGGCGATCCTTTCCCGACATCCGCGCCGCGGCGCGACCTTCAAGGCGGTGCAGCCATGACCCCTCTCCACCAGACCCCCGTGTTCGCCACCGGCATCACCCGACTGTTCGGCATCCGCCATCCCATCCTGTGCGGCGGGCTGATGTGGCTGTCGACGGCGGATTATGTCGCTGCCGCGGGCCGCGCCGGCGGCCTCGGCTTCCTGACGGCCCGCAGCTTTCCCGACCTCGGCGCGTTCCGGGCGGAGCTGCAGAAATGCAAGGCCCTGGCGGAGGGCCACCCCATCGGCGTCAATCTCTACATTTCCAACCGGCCCGAGGCCAACGCCATGCTGCATGGCCATGTGGCAGTGCTGCTGGAGGAGGGCATCCGCGCCGTGGAGACGGCCGGCAACACCCCGTCCGCCTTCCTGCCCCCTTTGAAGGAGGCGGGGGCGAAGGTGATGCACAAGGTCTCGATCCTGCGCCATGCCGCGCGGGCGGTGAAGGACGGAGCCGATGCCATCGCCATTGTCGGCATGGAGTGCGGTGGCCATCCGGGCATGGATTTCATCGGCACCATGGTGCAGGCGCCGCTGGCGGCCGCCCGGCTCGATGTGCCGGTGGTGATCGGCGGTGGCATTGGCACCGGCAGCCAGATCACCGCCTGCCTCGCCATGGGCGCGGCGGGGGTGGTGCTGGGCACCCGCACCCTGGTGGCGCAGGAGATCTGGGCCAAGGATCCCTACAAGCAGCGGATCATCGCGGCCGATGAGCGCGCCTCGCGGCTGGTGCTGTCGATCCTGCGCAACACCTATCGGGTGATGGACAACGGCACTGCGCGGCAGGTGGCGGAGATGGAGGCGGCGGGCATCGCCGATTTCGAGGCCTACCGCGCCCATGTGGAAGGCAAGGTGCAGTTCGAGGCCTATGCCAGCGGCGACGTGGAGAAGGGCATGCTGGCCATGGGCCAGGCGGCGGTGTTCGCCGACAGGGTCGCGCCGCTGGCGGACATCTATGACCAATTGCTGGGAGAGGCGGGCCGGGCGCTCGCCGTGCTCGATGCGACGCGCCTGCCGGGCGCCACGGAAGCGGCCGCGCGCGCGGCCGCGGACGTCGCGGCAGCGTGACAGGGAGAAACGCAATGACCAGGGAATTGACCACCATCGGCGTGGTGGGCACCGGCACCATGGGGCGGGGCATCGTCCAGGTGATGGCGCAGGCCGGCTATCGGGTGCGCATGTTCGACGGCAACCGGGCGGCGGCCGACAACGCCCTCGCCTTCATCGCAGACATGCTGAAGCGCGCCGCCGCCAAAGGCACCTTGAGCGCCGAGAGCGCCCAGGCCGCCACCGACCGCATTGTTATCGCCGAGAGCCTCGCCGACATGGGGGACGCGGATCTGGTGATCGAGGCGGTGGCCGAGCGGCTCGATGTGAAGATCGCCCTGTTCCGCGAGCTTGAGGGTATCGTCGCGGCCGATGCCATTCTCGCCACCAACACCTCCTCCCTGTCGGTGACGGCGGTGGCCGCCGGCTGCGCGCGCCCCGGGCGGGTGGCCGGCTTCCATTTCTTCAATCCGGTGCCGCTGCAGAAGGTGGTGGAGATCATCGCCGGCGAGCGCACCGAGGAGGCGGTGATGGCGGCGCTGTTCGCGGTGTCCGTCCGCTGCGGCCACCAGGCGGTGCGCTGCATCGACAGCCCCGGCTTCCTCATCAACCACGCCGGCCGTGGCCTCTACACCGAAGGCCTGCGGGTGGTGCAGGAGGGCGTGAGCGATCCGCTGACCGTGGATCGTATCATGCGCGATGCGGTGTCATTCCGCATGGGCACGTTCGAGCTGTTCGACCTGACCGGGCTCGACGTGTCGTTCGCCGTGACCGAGCTCATCTACAATCAATTCTATCAGGACCCGCGGCTGCGCCCCAGCCCGCTGCCGCCCCGGCGCATCGCCGCCGGCCTGTATGGCCGCAAGGTGGGCGAGGGCTTCTATGCCTATCCCGATGGCAGGCAGGTGGTGCCGGCCGAGCCGGCGGCGCCCGATGTCGCCCTGCGCCCGGTGTGGGTGTCGCGGGCCGAGGCCGCCCTGGCGGCGCCCGTGGTGGCCTATCTGAAGGCCGCCGGCGTGCCCCTGGACGAGGGGGAGCGGCCCGGCCCGGAGGCGCTGGCGCTGGTGACGCCGGTGGGCCAGGACGCCACCTCGGCGGCGCGCGCCCAGGGGCTCGATCCCACCCGGACGGCGGCGGTGGATCCGCTCTATTTCGAGGGCCGCATCACCTTGATGCTGACGGTGAACACCGCCGCCGCCCACCGGGACGCGCTGCATGCGGCGCTGGCCCGCGGCGGCCGGCCGGTTTCGGTGATCAATGACAGCGTCGGCTTTGTGGCGCAGCGCATCGTCGCCACCATCGTCAACATCTCCTGCGAGATCGCCCAGCAGCGGATCGCCGAGCCGGGCGACATCGACACGTTCGTGCGCATCGGGCTGGGCTATCCCAAGGGGCCGCTGAGCCTGGGCGAGGCGATCGGCCCGGCGCAGGTGCTGCGCATCCTCGAGGGCATGCAGGATTTCTATGGCGACCCGCGTTACCGGCCCAGCGCCTGGCTGAAGCGCCGCGCGCTGACCGGCCTGCCCTTGGTCACGCCGGAAGCGGCGCGCGGCTGAGTGGCCGCGCGGGGCCCGACGAAAAAGCCCGCCGCCGGGATGCCGGCGGCGGGCTTCATATAGGAGCGGCGCCCACCCGCGGGCGGGCGCCGCGCTCTCAGACGCGCTCGATGATGGCGGCCGTGCCCATGCCGCCGGCCACGCACAGGGTGATGAGCCCGGTGCTGCCGCCGGTGCGCTCCAGCTCATCCAGCACGGTGCCGAGCATCATGGCGCCGGTGGCGCCGAGCGGATGGCCGAGGGCGATGGCGCCGCCATTCACGTTCACCCGGTCGAGGCCCACGCCCAGTTCCTCGGCGACGAACATCACCACCGAGGCGAACGCCTCGTTGACCTCGAACAGGTCGATGTCGCGGGCCGCCATGCCGGCCCGCTTCAGGGCGCGGTTGGAGGCTTCCACCGGACCGGTGAGCATGATGGCGGGCTCCGAGCCCACGGTGGCCCAGCCGCGAACCCGGGCGCGCGGCTTCAGGCCCAGGGCGTCGCCCGCCGCGGCGCTGCCCACCAGCACCGCGGCCGCGCCGTCGACGATGCCGCTGGAATTGGCGGCGGTGTGCACGTGATTGATCTTCTCGATGCCGGGGTAGCGCATGATGATGCGCTCGTCGAAGCCCGCCGCCTTGCCGGGGCCGGCGAAGGCGGGTTCCAGCTTGGCGAGGGATTGCAGGGTGGCGCCCCGGCGGGGATGCTCGTCGCGCTCCAGGAGGATGGCGCCGTGCATGTCCCGCACCGGCACCAGGGAGCGGGCGAAGCGCCCCTCGTCCTGGGCGACGGCGGTGCGGCGCTGACTCTCCACGGCGAAGCCGTCCACGGCGACGCGGTCGTAGCCGCGCAGGGTGGCGATGACGTCGGCGCCGATGCCCTGGGGCACATAATGGCTGGCGAAGGTCTCGCGCGGATCGGAGGTCCAGGCGCCGGCATCGGAGCCCATGGGCACGCGGGTCATGCTTTCCACGCCGCCGCCGATGGCGAGGCCGCACTGGCCCGAGGCCACCTGGCCGGCGGCCATGTTCACCGCATCGAGCCCCGAGCCGCAGAACCGGTTGATCTGGACCCCGGGGACCGACTGGTCATAGCCGGCGGCGAGCACCGCGGCGCGGGTGATGTCGCCGCCCTGTTCGCCCACCGGCACCACGCAGCCGAACACCACGTCGTCGATGGCATCGGCCGCATAGCCGTTGCGCGCGCGCAGGGCGGTGAGCACCGAGGCCGCCAGGCGAATCGGCGTGACCTGCTGGAGCGCGCCGCCGCGCAGCTTGCCGCGCGGCGTGCGGACCGCGTCGTAGACATAGACATCGCTCATTCTTCAACCTCCCTGGCCGGCCCGCAGCCAGCTCCCGATGCTTATATTCCGCTGAGCGAAACATTTGGAGCGCAATTTTCGCGAAAATCGTCGATTGCGTGACGTCTATGCCGCCGCTTGAGCGCGCCCGGTGCGCCGGAAATCGCCAGGAACGCGGAATAGTCATTTGAAATAAATGAAAAATTTAATATCGACGCGACGTCAGCGCGGGCGGCTGCGTGCGCATCGCCACGCAAAATTATGTTTTGCTAAGCGGTATTGATTATGAAATTATCGCCGCAAAGATGAGGGCCGGTCCCGTCCGCGCGGGGCGAGGGGCCGCTGACGGAGGAAGCACATGATCGAGTACGCCCTGGACGCCGACGGCATCGCCACCGTCACCTGGGATCTTCCGGGTCGTCCGGTGAATGTCCTGTCCATGGATGCCCGCCTGAAGTTCATCGCCGTCACCGAGGCGGCGCTGAACGATCCGGCGGTCAAGGGGGTGATCATCACCTCCGCCAAGAAGGAGTTCATCGCCGGGGCCGACCTCACCCTGCTGCAGAGCTTCCGCGGCAAGCCGGCGGCCGAGATCATGGGCAAGATGAGCGCGCTGCGCGATTTCCTGCGGCGCATGGAGACCGCCGGCAAGCCGGTGGTGGCGGCGATGAACGGCACCGCCCTGGGCGGCGGCCTGGAGATCTGCCTTGCCTGTCACCATCGCATCGCGGTCGATCGGCCCGACGCGGTGTTCGGCCTGCCCGAGGCGGGGCTGGGGCTGCTGCCCGGGGCCGGTGGCAGCCAGCGCCTGCCGCGCCTCATCGGCATCAAGGCGGCCCTGCCGCTGATGCTGGACGGCAGCCGCGTGTCCGCTGCACGCGGCAAGGCGCTCGGCTTCATCGACGACCTGGTGGCCGCCGAGGATCTGCTGCCGGCGGCGCGGGCCTGGATCCTCGCCCACCCCAAGGCGGCGCAGCCGTGGGACCAGCCCGGCTTCGTGCCCCCGGGCGGCGACATCTCCGGCGTGGAGATGAACCGCTGGTTCATGGCCCTCGATTCCAAGGTGCATGCGGAGACCAAGGGGAATTTCCCGGCGCCGCGGGCCATCCTCTCCTGCGTCTACGAAGGCCTGCGGGTGCCCATCGACGTGGGGCTCGCCATCGAGTTTCGCTATCTCGTGGAGCTGGTGCGGGGCGACGTGGCGCAGAACACCATCCGCACTTTCTTCTTCTCCATGAACGACGCCCGCAAGCTGAAGGGGCGTCCGTCGGCGCCGGCCAGCCGCTTCTCCAAGATCGGCATTCTGGGCGCCGGCACCATGGGCGTGGGCGTGGCGCAGGTGGCCGCGGAAGGCGGCCTCGAGGTGGTGCTGCTCGACCAGTCCCTGGAGGCGGCGCAGGCCGCGCTAGCCAAGCTCGCCGCCAGCCTCGAACGTCTGGTGGCCAAGGGCATCACCTCGCCGCAGACCCGCGCGGCGGTGCTCGAGCGCATCCACCCCACCGCCGATTATGGGGACCTTGCCGGCTGCCAGGCCATCATCGAGGCGGTGTTCGAGGATCGCGCCATCAAGGATGACGTGATCCGCAAGACGCTGGCGGTGACGGGCAGCGACGTGCTGTTCGGCTCCAACACCTCCAAGCTGCCCATCACCCAGCTCGCCCATTCCACCGACCGGCCCGACCGTTTCATTGGCCTGCACTTCTTCTCGCCGGTGCCGCGCATGGCGCTCTTGGAGATCATCCGCGGCGCGCAGACCTCCGACGCCACCGTGGCGGAGGCGCTGGACCTCTCCAAGGTGCTGGGGCGCACGCCCATCGTGGTCAATGACGGGCCGGGCTTCTTCACCAGCCGCTGTGTCTCCACCTATCTCAACGAGGGCATCGCTCTGCTGCGCGAAGGGGTGTCCCCGGCGCTGATCGAGAATGTCGGCCGCCAGGCCGGCATGCCCATGGGCCCGCTCACTCTCGGTGACGGCATCGGCATCGACACCATGCACAAGGTCCGCGTCCAGGAGGGACGGGACAAGGGCGATGCCTGGGTGCCGGGGGTGGAGTTCGAGGTGGTCGAGCACCTGGCCGGTCTCGGCCGCTATGGCATGAAGAACGGCAAGGGCTTCTATGATTATGCCGCCGATGGCTCCAAGGCCCTGTGGCCGGAGCTGGCGACCCTCTACCCGGTGGCGGCCGAGCAGCCGACGCCGGAGGCGGTGCGCACCCGGCTGCTCCACGTGCAGGCGGTGGAGGCAGCGCGCTGCTTCGGCGAGGGGGTGATCGCCGATCCGCGCCATGCGGACATCGGCTCGGTGCTGGGCTGGAGCTTCGCCAAGCACACTGGCGGTGTGTGCTCCTATATGGACACCATCGGCGTCGCCCGCTTCGTGGCCGAGTGCGATGCGCTGGCCGACACCTATGGCGAGCGGTTCCGGCCGCCGGCCTATCTGCGCGACCTCGCCGACCGCGGTCGCGGCTTCTACGACGACGCGGCCTGATGGAACGGGGAACGAACACCATGCGTACCGTCTTCCGCGAGGATCACGAACACCTGCGCACCCAGGTGCGCCGCTGGATCGAGGAGAAGGTCCGGCCCCATTATGACGTATGGGAAAAGGCCCACATCACGCCCAAGGAGGTGTGGCGCGACGCCGGCCGGCTCGGCTTCCTTTTGTGCAACGTGCCGGAGGAGTATGGCGGCGGCGGCGGCGATTTTGGCCATTCCGCCGTGGTCATCGAGGAGCTGGCGCGGGCCAACGCCTCCGGCCTCGGCTTCTCGCTGCATTCCGACATCGTCGCGCCCTACATCCTGCGCTACGGCAGCGAGGCGCAGAAGCAGCATTACCTGCCCAAGATGGCGGCCGGCGAGATCATCGGCGCCATCGCCATGACCGAGCCGGGCACCGGCAGCGACCTGAAATCCGTGCGCACCACGGCGCGGCGCGACGGCGACCATTATGTGATCAACGGGCAGAAGACCTTCATCACCAACGGCGCCAATGCCGGGGTGGTGATCGTGGTGGCGAAGACCGATCCCGCCGCCGGCGCCAAGGGCGTCTCGCTGATCCTGGTGGACGAGGACACCCCCGGCTTCGCCAAGGGCCGCTCCATCGAGAAGGTGGGCCAGCATGCGCAGGACACGGTGGAACTGTTCTTCGAGGAGGTGCGGGTTCCGGTGTCCAACCGGCTCGGCGAGGAGGGGCGGGGCTTCTCCTATCTGATGCACGAGCTGGCCCAGGAGCGGCTGGTGATCGGCGTGCGCTCGGCCGCCATGATCGAGGCCATGCTGCAGGCGACCATCGACTACACGCGCGAGCGCAAGGCCTTCGGCCAGTCGGTGTTCGATTTCCAGAACACCCGCTTCAAGCTCGCCGACGCCAAGGCGCGGGGCACCATGCTGCGGGTGTTCGTGGATCACTGCCTGGCCCTGCACATGGAGCGCAAGCTGAGCCCGGAGATGGCGGCCATGGTGAAGCTCACCGGCTCCGAGCTGCTCGGCCAATTGCTGGACGAGTTCCTGCAGCTGCATGGCGGCTATGGCTACACCACCGAATACGAGATCGGCCGCGCCTGGACCGATGCCCGGGTGCTGCGGATCTATGGCGGCAGCAACGAGATCATGCGGGAAATCATCGCCCGCACCCTCTGATCGCCAGTCATCACACAAGAACGACAAAGACTTCAGGGAGGCCCCCATGGCCGTGGATACCGAGACTTTCGAACAGCTGCTGGAGACTGTCCGCCGCTTCACCCGCGAACGCCTCATGCCCAATGAGGGGCGCGTGGAGCAGGAAGACGAGATCCCGGCGGAGATCGTGCGGGAGATGCGGGACCTTGGCCTGTTCGGCCTCTCCATTCCCGAGGAGTTCGGCGGCTTGGGCCTGTCCATCACCCAGGAGGCGCGGGTGATCATGGAGCTGTGCCAGGCCTCCCTGTCGTTCCGCTCGCTGATCGGCACCAATGTGGGCATCGGCGCCCAGGGCCTGGTCATGGACGGTACCGCGGAACAGAAGGCGCAGTATCTGCCGCGCCTCGCCAGCGGCGAGATGATCGCCTCCTTCGCCCTGACCGAGCCGGATGTGGGCTCGGACGCGCAGAGCATCCGCACCAGCGCCCGGCGCGATGGCGACCATTTCGTCATCAACGGCACCAAGCGGTTCATTACCAATGCCACCCGGGCCTCGGTGTTCACGCTGATGGCGCGCACCAATCCGGCCGAGAAGGGCGCCGCCGGCATCACCGCCTTCTTCATTCCTGCCGACACTCCCGGCATCCGCCTCGGCAAGGTGGACAAGAAGATGGGACAGAAGGGCACCCGCACCTGCGACGTGATCCTGGAGGACTGCCGGGTTCCCGAAAGCTGCATCATCGGCGGGCCCGCCTTCGAGGGGAAGGGCTTCAAGACCGCCATGAAGGTGCTGGATCGCGGCCGGGTGCACGTGTCGGCCATGGCCATCGGCTCGGCCCAGCGGATGATCGACGAGGCGCTGGGCTATGCGATGCAGCGCAGGCAGTTCGGCCAGCCCATCGCCGAATTCCAGCTGATCCAGGCCATGCTGGCCGACAGCCAGACCGAACACGCCGCGGCCAAGGCCCTGATGCTGACCGCCGCCGACACCTATGAGCGCGAGGGCGCCGCCCCCATGCTCGCCTCCTGCTCCAAATACTATGCCACCGAGATGGCCGGCCGGGTGGCCGACCGGGCGGTGCAGATCCACGGCGGCTCGGGCTACATGGCCGAATATCCGGTGGAGCGCCTCTATCGCGATATCCGCCTGCTGCGCATCTATGAAGGCACCAGCCAGATTCAGCAGCTGATCATCGCCAAGAGCATGATCAAGCACTACGCGGCCACCCACTGATGGCCGCGGACGCGCCGGATGGCGCCACTGATGGGATGCCCGATGGGATGCCCGATGGAATCCCGGATGGAATCCCCATGGAGGGGGCGTTTCCGCGCCTGCTCGGCATCACCCAGGTGGAGCGGCAGCCGAACTATGCCAAGCTGACCCTGACCCTGGACGAGATGCACCTGAACCGGCTGGGCATTGCCCATGGCGGCATCCTGTTCAGCCTGATGGATACCGCCAGCGGCATCGCCGCCGGCCTCGGCGCCGAAGGCAGCGCGCGCGGCACGGTGGTGACCCTGTCCATGACCATCAACTACATCCGGGCGGTGCGGTCCGGCCGGGTGGTGGCGGAAAGCCGGGTGCGCGGCGGGCGGCGCACCCTCACCATCGAATCCGAATGCCGCGATGCCGAGGGCTCCCTTCTGGCGACCGCCCTCGGCACGTTCCAGACCCTGCCCGCCAAGGCGTGAGCGCGCGGCGTACCGCCGGCCGAACCGGGAGTTCCCATGGTGTCCGAACCCGCTGCCGGCCCTCTGGCCGGCCTGAAGGTGATCGAATTCGCCGGCATCGGCCCGGTGCCCCTGGCCGGCATGCTGCTGGCCGACATGGGCGCGGACGTGGTGTGCATCGCCCGTCCCGGCGCCATCCCCACCGATCCGCGCCAGATCGTCAGCCGCGGCCGCCGCTGGATCGCGCTCGATCTGAAGGCGGCCGCGCATTGCGCGAACGCGCGAACGCTGATGGCGGCCGCCGACGTGGTGCTGGAGGGCTTTCGCCCAGGGGTGATGGAGCGGCTGGGGCTCGGCCCACAGATTGCCCTCGCCGACAATCCGCGGCTGATCTACGGCCGCATGACCGGCTGGGGCCAGGAGGGGCCGCTCGCCGCCAGCGCCGGCCACGACATCGACTACATCGCCATCACCGGCGCCCTCGATGCCATTCGCGGCGCCGAGGGGCGGCCGACCCAGCCCCTGAACCTGGTGGGCGACTATGGCGGCGGCACCATGTTCCTGCTGATGGGGGTTCTGGCCGGGCTGGTGCACGCCCGCGACACCGGCCGGGGCCAGGTGGTGGATGCCGCCATGTGCGACGGCGTGGTGTCGTTGCTGTCCCTGTTCCACGCTCAGGCGGCGCTGGGCAAATGGGGCGAGCCGGGCACCAACTCGCTGGACGGTGGAGCGCCCTTCTACGGCACCTATCGCTGCGCCGACGGCAAGTTCATCGCCGTCGGCGCTCTCGAGCCGCAATTCTACGCGGAGCTGCGGCGCCGGGCTGGGCTTGAGGAGCCGCTGTTCGACCAGCAGTGGGACCGGGGCCGTTGGCCGGCCATGCGCGCGCGCATGGCCGAGGTCTTTGCGAGCCGCCCGCGGGAGGCATGGGCGGCGCTGTTCGAGGGCAGCGATGCCTGCGTCGCCCCGGTGCTGGCCCTCGACGAGGCCCCCTCTCATCCGCACCTGCGCGCGCGTGGCAGCTTCATCGATCGCGATGGCCTCTGGCAGGCCGCGCCGGCCCCGCGCTTCTCCGCCACGCCATCACAGGTGCCCGGCCGCCCCATGGGCGCGACCATCGTGCCGGAGGACCTGCTGGCGCAGTGGACGCCGCCTTCCCTCTGAGCCGTCCGGACGCCGCCGAACCCGGGTGCGCGCGGGTGCAGGCCTGAGGGCAGGCTGTCACGCTGACGCCCGCCCGAGGCGCGTGCACGGCTGGCTCGCTCGCCGCCCCGCTTCGCGGCGTCCCGGCCATTGCGCGCCGTCATCGCGCGCCGCGTCGGTGCGTCCGGTCGCCCGACTGACGTGAAATGCCAAGCTGCCCCTGCGGATCTCGGCTCAATTATGGCCTCGTGGATGCACGAGAGCGGGCCTGTCGGCCCGCCGATGGTGCGCTGCGTCCTGGGGTTGATGTCGTGCGCGGGATTGATCGCTATGGGCGAGGTCTCGTGCCGGCGTATGATTGACACAGCGTCACAGATGCCGTTCGCGGCCTCGGAGGGGGCCCGGGCGCCTCGGACCGCTGCAGAGGGTGGCAGGATCCGGCAGGCGATTCAGTTCGGAAGGGAAGGCGGGTGCCATGACACGGACACTCTCGACGAGCCCCTTGAAGCGCCGGGCAGGCGTGAGCTGCGCCGCAGGCGTCGCTTTGGTCCTGGCCACCGCCACCGTGCCCGCGGCGGCGCAGCAGGCGGGGAGCCAGCCGGCCAGCGCCACCACCAAGGCGGCCAACGCCAAGCTGCTGACCGAGCTTCCCTTCGCCAACACGCAGGAATTCGAGGAGGCCAAGGCCGGCTTCATCGCGCCGCTGCCCGACAATGGCGTGATCAAGAACGGCAAGGGTCAGCCAGTCTATGACCTGTCCCAGTTCACCGCCTTCATCGGCGAGGGCAAGCCCGCTCCGGAGACGGTGAATCCCAGCCTGTGGCGGCAGTCCCAGCTGATCATGCTGGGCGGCCTCTTCAAGGTCACCGACAAGATCTATCAGGTGCGGGCGGCAGACCTGTCCAACATCACCTTCATCGAGGGCAGCAACGGCATCATCGTCGTCGACCCGCTGATCTCGGAAGAGACGGCGAAATATGCCCTTGAGCTCTATTATGCCCACCGGCCGAAGAAGCCGGTGGTGGCGGTGATCTATTCCCACAGCCATGTGGACCATTACGGCGGCGTGCGGGGTGTCGTCTCGGAAGACGACGTGAAGTCCGGCAAGGTGAAGATCTATGCGCCGGAGGGCTTCCTGGACGCGGCGGTCTCCGAGAATGTGATGGCCGGCAACGCCATGAGCCGGCGTGCCTCCTATATGTATGGCAACCTTCTGCCGCCGAGCCCGACCGGGCAGGTGGGCGCTGGCCTCGGCCCCACCACCTCGTTCGGCACCGTCACCCTCATTCCGCCCACCGACACCATCAAGCAGAATGGCGAGAAGCGGCAGATCGCCGGCCTGACCATTGAGTTCTGGATGGCGCCGGATTCCGAGGCGCCGGCGGAAATGTTCTTCTACATCCCATCGCTGAAGGCCCTGTGCACGGCGGAGGATGCGACCCATACGCTGCACAACACCTATTCCCTGCGTGGCGCCAAGATCCGCAACCCGCTGGCCTGGTCGAAATACCTCAACGAGGCGCTCTACAATTGGGGTGGGGATGTGGAGGTGCTGTTCGCGCCGCACCATTGGTCGTTGACCGGGAACAAGAAGATCGTGCAGCACCTGAAGAACCAGCGCGATCTCTACCGCTACATCAATGATCAGCCCCTGCGGCTCGCCAATCATGGCTACCACATGATCGAGATCGCGGAGATGCTGAACCTGCCGGAGGGGCTGCAGAAGGATTGGTCGGCCCGCGGCTATTACGGTACCGTCAATCACGACGTCAAATCGACATATGTGCGGTATCTGGGCTGGTTCAACGGCAATCCCGCCACCCTGCACCAGTATCCCGAGCGGATCGCCGCCGGGAAATACGTGGAATTCATGGGTGGTGCCGATGCCATCCTGAAGAAGGCCAAGGCGTCCTATGACGCGGGCGATTATCGCTGGGTCGCCCAGGTGGTGAACCATGTGGTCTATGCAGATCCCGGCAACAAGGCCGCCCGCGCGCTGCAGGCCGCGGCTCTGGAGCAGATGGGCTACCAGGCCGAGAGCGGCCCCTGGCGCAATTTCTACCTGAGCGGCGCCAAGGAGCTGCGCGAAGGGGTCGCCAAGCTGGGCGCGCCCTCCACCGCCAGCCCGGACACCATCCGTTCCATGACCCTCGATCTCCTGTTCGACTATGCCGCCATGCGTCTCAACGGCGACAAGGCGGCCGGCAAGGTGATGAAGATCAACTGGAACTTCACCGACACCAACCAGCAATACGTGCTGGAGCTGGAGAACTCCGCCCTCAACCACATCGCCGGCTACCAGGTGCCCGACGCCGATGCCACCATCGCGCTGTCGCGGGCGAAGCTGGACGACATCCTGCTCGGCCAGACCACCTTCGAGAAGGAGGTGTCGGCGGGCAGCGTGGTGGTGCAGGGCGATGCCAACAAGCTCGGCGAGCTGCTCGCCATGCTCGACAAGTTCGAGTTCTGGTTCAACATCGTGACGCCCGTCGCCACGCAGAACTGAACTCGAAGGGATGGGGCGCGGGGGCCCCATCCCGCCGTTTCGTGAGGCCGAGATGAAGACACCATCCGTCCTGGTGATGCTGTGCGTGGCGCTGCTTGCCGCCGGTGCCGGTGCCGCGCGCGCCTGCGGCTATCACCCCGGCCTCTCGAGCGACACCTTCGATGCGGTGCATCCGCGCTCGCTGGGCGTCGCCGTTGCGCTGAACCGGGCCCAGAATGACGGGATGTTGCCGCCGGCGCCGGCAGGCCTGCCGGGCTTTCCCGGGCAGGAGTATCGCCGCGCGGTGCGCGAGCTGCAGGAACTGCAGGAGCGGCTGACGCGGGTGGCCCCCCGCTTTGCCGCGGCGCACGGCTGGCGCTTTGCCTTCGTGTTCGTGCGCTCGCGCCTGTGGGCGCAATATACGGTCGGCCCCGAGGGGGCCCGCGTCGAGGTTCATACGCCGCCGGCGGGTGCCGGCGAAGCGGTGGTGCTGTCCGACGAAGCCGTGCTTGCGGCGATCCTCAGCGGCAAACTGACGGTTAAGACCGCCCGCGAGGCCGGCCTGTTGCAGTTCGCCGATGATGGGGACGAGGCCGCCCAGCGCATCCTCAGCGCGGCCCTGGAGCGCGCCCCCGTCGGCCAGTAGGCTCCCCCGCCGGTGCCCACCTCGCCGATGGGCCGCAGCAGGGGCGCGGGTGCCTGCACCCCCGTCCAGGATGTCAGACGATGAGGTGTCAGGCGATGTCGAACGACACCCCCTGGGCCAGGGGCAGGGCCTGGGAGAAGTTTACCGTGTTGGTGGCACGGCGCATATAAGCCTTCCAGGCATCGGAGCCGGATTCGCGGCCGCCACCGGTTTCCTTTTCGCCACCGAACGCGCCACCGATCTCGGCTCCGGAGGTGCCGATATTGACATTGGCGATGCCGCAATCGGAGCCATCCGAGGCGAGGAAGCGCTCGGCCTCCTGCAGGTCGAGGGTGAAGATGGAGGACGACAGGCCCGCTGCCACCGCGTTATGGACCTCCAGCGCGGCGTCGAAATCCTCATAGGCCATCACGTAGAGGATGGGCGCGAAGGTTTCTTCCAGCACCGGGCCGCATTGGCGCGGCATCTCCACCAGCGCGGGCCGGACATAATAGGCGCGCTCCGCGCCGGCCTCCGGCACCCGCGTGCCGCCGGTCACCTGGCCGCCCTCGGCCCGGGCGGCCTCGAGGGCGCGCTGCATGGCATCGAATGCCGCCTGGTCCACCAGTGGGCCCACCAGGGCGGAGGTCTCCAGCGGGTTGCCCACCGACACGCTGGCGTAGGCCGCCTTCAGGCGCGGCACCAGCTGGTCATAGACACTTCGGTGCACGAACAGGCGCCGCAGGGTGGTGCAGCGCTGGCCGGCGGTGCCCATGGCGCCGAAGGCGATGGCGCGCAACGCGAGATCGAGATTGGCGGAGGGGCAGACGATGCCCGCATTGTTGCCGCCCAGCTCCAGGATGGAACGGGCGAAGCGCCGGGCGAGCCGCGGCCCCACCTCCCGGCCCATGCGGGTGGAGCCGGTGGCGGAGACCAGCGCCACCTGCGGATGGTCCACCAGCGCCTCGCCGACGGTGCGGTCGCCCACCAGCACCTGGCTGAGATGTTTCGGCGCCGCACCGAAGCGGGCCAGCGCCCGCTCCAGAATGGCCTGGGTGGCCAGCGCCGTCAGCGGGGTCTTCTCCGAGGGCTTCCACACCACCGCATTGCCGCACACCAGGGCAAGGGCCGCATTCCACGACCACACGGCGACGGGGAAGTTGAAGGCGGAGATGATGCCCACCACCCCCAGCGGGTGCCAGGTCTCCATCATCCGGTGGCCGGGGCGCTCGGTGGCGATGGTGAGACCGTAGAGCTGGCGCGAGAGACCCACCGCGAAATCGCAGATGTCGATCATCTCCTGCACTTCGCCGAGGCCCTCGGAGGCGATCTTGCCGGCCTCGATGGACACGAGCCGGCCGAGCTCCGCCTTGGCGGCGCGCAGTTCCTCCCCCAGCAGCCGCACCAGCTCCCCACGCTTGGGCGCGGGCACCAGACGCCACGCCTTGAACGCCTCATGGGCGCCCCGGATGGCGGCATCCACCTGCGCCGGTGAGACCGTCGGCAAGCGGGCGATCTCCGCGCCGCTCACCGGGCTGAAGGAGGGCCTGTCGCCGCCGGTCCAGGCCGCGCGCGCGACACCGAGGCTGTCGAGCAGGGTGGCCGTTTCCAACGTCACATCGACGGCATTCGACACTTCGCGTCTCCATGGTCAGGCGCCCGGCGCCGGACCGGCGGCGCTGGCGCGATCGATCATTCTCAGCCTTCATGATAAGGGAAGGCGCCGCCGAGGGATTGCGCATATTTCGACTGAGTTGATGTGAGTGGGGAATGAAGCTGAGCCGCCGACTGGTTCCCGATCTGGCCGTGCTGCAGGCCTTCGAGTGTGCCGCGCGCCACGGCAACTTCACCCGCGCGGCGGCCGAGCTGCAGCTCACCCAGAGCGCCGTCAGCCGGCAGATCCGCGCCCTGGAGGCGCAATTGGGCGTGGCCCTGTTCGAGCGGGTGCGCCAGCGTGTGGTGCTGTCCGACGCCGGCCGCAGCCTGTTGCCGGAGGTCTCGCGCCTGCTGGGACAGACCGAAGAGGTGGTGCTGCGGGCCCTGGCGGCCTCGGATGGCAAGACGGTGCTCTCCATCGCCACCCTGCCCACTTTCGGCAGCCGCTGGCTGGCGCGACGCCTGCCCGATTTTCTGCGCCGGCATCCGGGCACGGTGCTCAACATCGCCTCGCGCGGGGCGCCGTTCGATCTCGCTGCGGAGGATTTCGACCTGGCCATTCATTATGGCCAGCCGGTGTGGGCGCGTGCCAGCTGCAGCTATCTGTGCAGCGAGGTGATCGTTCCGGTGGCGAGCCCGGCCCTGCTGGCCGCGACGGACATCGCCCAGCCGGGCGACCTGCGGCGCGGGCCGCTGCTGCATCTCGACACCCGCCCGAAGCTGTGGACCGAGTGGTTCCAGGCCCATGCGGGCGAAGGCCTGGGCGCCTACGCCGGCAACCGCTTCGACCAGTTCGGCATGATCATCGCCGCCGCTCTGGCGGGATTGGGCTTCGCCCTGCTGCCCGATTACCTGATCGAGCAGGAACTGGCCGAGGGCGCGCTGCGCATTGTCTTCGACCGGCCGATGACCACAGACAACAGCTATTATGTGGTGCAGCCGGAAGGCCGCCAGCAGCGGGCGGCGGCCCAGGCCTTCCGCGAGTGGCTGGCGACCCAGGTTTCACCCCGCCGCCCGGTGCCCGGCGCCGCGCCGTAGCCCGCCGCCGGGGGCACGCACGCTCACGGACGCGGCACTAGGCTGCCCATGCGGATTTCGGCGCGCAGATAGGCGCTCCAGGCGGCATCCGATGGGAAGGCTTCCGGCGAACGGATGCCCTCACGCACGCCATGGCGGCGGGCCATTTCCTCCGGATCGAGGCCGTTGTCTACGAGGCCGATCTGCTGGAACAGGCTGAGCGCGTAGCCGGGGATCCAGCGGCGCACATCGTGCCAGGGCACCGCGGCGAAGCTTTCGGGGGCGAGATTCATGAGCGTGGTCATGCAGCTCTCGCGCAGGGTGGAATAGAAGATCGGCCGCGCGTCGATACGGTTGATGAAGGCGAGCAGCCGCTCGAAATAGAGCCGCACGGCGGCGGGGTCCGCATGCACGGGATAGATCTGCACTTCGTCCGGCGGCGTGCGGGCGAGACGGGCCCAGATGAGGTCGCGCTCGGTGCCGATCTCGGGATAGATGGGGTCGCGCCGGAAGAAGCCGGCGAGGGCATCGAAGCTGCCGCCCTTGGCCTGCCGGGCCTCGATGGACACCACCACGTGCCGGCCGTCGGTGAAATTGAACGACAGCATCACATGGGCCAGCGCCTTCATCTGGCCGAACGGCTGAATGATGAGGTCGGCGCTGGTGAGGTGCCTCAGGTCGAAGGTGGCGGTGGTCCAGCGCGGCACGGCGGCGGCGCCCGGCCGGTGGAGCGCATCGCGGAAATGATGGATGGTGACCATGTCCCCATCGATCTGCGCGGTAGGATTGTGGGCCTGGAGCGCGATCCAGTCCTGCGGCGCGGGTTCCTTTGTCACGAAGGCCGCGAACAGCAGGACGACGCCCGCGCCGGCGACGACGCGGCGCCGGCGCCGCCAGCGGCCGGGCACGAACCACAGCGCCCAGATGAGCACGGGGAAGGCGATGCTGCCGATCTGCCGCGCGGCGGAGGGCCAGGGAATCCAATAATGGATGGCGAGGCCGAGATAGAGGCCGCACGCCACCACCAGAACATGCGCCGCGCCGGCAAGGGCACGCCGCAGCGTCCCCGTCAACCTCAGACCCATCTCCAGCCCTCTGCTCCGCCGTTTCGCGCCTGCTATACAGCAAAGCCCCGCATCATGGGCCCGGCCGATGGCATCCCACCGTCGAACCGCCGGGTCGCGGATCACGGCGCAGACGGAGACGTTTCAATCCACGCTCCCGTGTAGGGAGCGACGGACGTCAGAAAACACGACCATGAACGGCCTCCCGTTTCGATCCACGCTCCCGCATGGGGAGCGACCATGTGGCCGCGGCGCTGCTCGATGCCGGATATGCCGGTTTCGATCCACGCTCCCGCATGGGGAGCGACGACGGCTGCGGTGGCCATGCGCACACGCAGATTGTTTCGATCCACGCTCCCGCATGGGGAGCGACAGGGCCTTTGCGGCCTTGTCGAGATCGGCCCGCATGTTTCGATCCACGCTCCCGCATGGGGAGCGACATCTTCAATGCGGTGCTTTCTCGCGAGGCCCAACTTGTTTCGATCCACGCTCCCGCATGGGGAGCGACATCCAACGGCAGACCAGTCGTCTACGCCTGAAGAGTTTCGATCCACGCTCCCGCATGGGGAGCGACATCAGCGCACCAGCGCCTCGAAGGTGCGCGGCACGTTTCGATCCACGCTCCCGCATGGGGAGCGACCACACAGCAGCGGGTGCGCCTGCGCGGCCTCAAGGGCGTTTCGATCCACGCTCCCGCATGGGGAGCGACATGTGGATGGTTTGGTGCTCACCGCCACGGATGATGTTTCGATCCACGCTCCCGCATGGGGAGCGACAAATCGGACCACAAATCACAATCCACGCATTGCAGTTTCGATCCACGCTCCCGCATGGGGAGCGACTCCGGCTGCATTTGTGGGGCAACGGCGACCGTGTTGTTTCGATCCACGCTCCCGCATGGGGAGCGACCTTGGCCCCGTAGTCGGCGTTGGTGGCCATATCGTGTTTCGATCCACGCTCCCGCATGGGGAGCGACCGCCTGTAATGCTCGCCGCCGTGCCGACATTCAAGTTTCGATCCACGCTCCCGCATGGGGAGCGACCTCTGTCTCCGCCGGCGGGGCGCCCTATGTGTCGTGGTTTCGATCCACGCTCCCGCATGGGGAGCGACTCACCCATCCTCTGCGGGGGCTTGCTGCGATCGGGTTTCGATCCACGCTCCCGCATGGGGAGCGACGTGATGGATGGGTTAGAGCGCTACCCCGATGGCCTGTTTCGATCCACGCTCCCGCATGGGGAGCGACGGTCATTGCTCGCAGCGGGCGCGACGGGAGGAAGCGTTTCGATCCACGCTCCCGCATGGGGAGCGACGCAAAACCGGCGGGTTTGGCCACGCCCGTGTTGCGGTTTCGATCCACGCTCCCGCATGGGGAGCGACGCGAGGTGGAAACCGCCCGGGCCATGGACACGGTGTTTCGATCCACGCTCCCGCATGGGGAGCGACCTGCGCCCCCCCCCGGCCAGGGGAGCAAGAGGGTCAGCGTTTCGATCCACGCTCCCGCATGGGGAGCGACGCCGCGCGGACAACGAGAGTTGAGTGCCGCCACGGGTTTCGATCCACGCTCCCGCATGGGGAGCGACGTGGGCGGCACCATGAGCATCGCCGCGCTGCTCCTGTTTCGATCCACGCTCCCGCATGGGGAGCGACCCTGAGAGGTCGTCACTGTCTACAAACGACATATTGTTTCGATCCACGCTCCCGCATGGGGAGCGACCCCGGTCCTTGCGCGACTTCGCAAATTTGGTCGCTGTTTCGATCCACGCTCCCGCATGGGGAGCGACCTGAACGTCAACGTAAGGCTGGCAGCAGTGGAAGTGTTTCGATCCACGCTCCCGCATGGGGAGCGACTGCCGCCCGAACCGTACTCGCCCGGGGCGTAGTGGTTTCGATCCACGCTCCCGCATGGGGAGCGACGACGGCCGGACGTCGCTGTCGCCCGCTGTCCGCCAGATGTTTCGATCCACGCTCCCGCATGGGGAGCGACGCGATGATCGCCATGACCGCGGTCATCAGATGCGGGTTTCGATCCACGCTCCCGCATGGGGAGCGACTTCCGCCCATCGACCTGGGGCGCAAGGCCGGCGAGTTTCGATCCACGCTCCCGCATGGGGAGCGACTCGGCCGCATCGCCCATGTCCGGGGCGGTGACCAGTTTCGATCCACGCTCCCGCATGGGGAGCGACGTGACGATGGCGCCGGCGGTATAGCCGCTTTCGCGTTTCGATCCACGCTCCCGCATGGGGAGCGACGTACACCCGCACGTTGCTGACGCGCGAATACATGTTTCGATCCACGCTCCCGCATGGGGAGCGACTCGAGTGAGACGACCCATGCGACGCTGTTCCCGCGTTTCGATCCACGCTCCCGCATGGGGAGCGACTGTAGACATGCCCCGCCGTGTCGCCGCCCGGATTGTTTCGATCCACGCTCCCGCATGGGGAGCGACCGACCCGCCGGCAACCCACCCCTCAACTGTCGTAGCGTTTCGATCCACGCTCCCGCATGGGGAGCGACAAGTTCGCAACGGTTGCCTGCAATGTGATGATGGTTTCGATCCACGCTCCCGCATGGGGAGCGACGCGCCACCGGCCAGCCCGCCAGCGCCGAGACCTGTTTCGATCCACGCTCCCGCATGGGGAGCGACTCGCCGAGGCGGTGATGCAGACCATCAAGCACCAGGTTTCGATCCACGCTCCCGCATGGGGAGCGACTCAGGGAGGTGAGGTAGGATGATCGCATCATGAGTTTCGATCCACGCTCCCGCATGGGGAGCGACGCCCTCTTCAATCTGGTATTCGACCTTGGCGCGAGGTTTCGATCCACGCTCCCGCATGGGGAGCGACCTTAAGCCAGGCAAGGTATTGTACTTCGACATGGAGTTTCGATCCACGCTCCCGCATGGGGAGCGACCAGCGTTGTCGTTGATCGCCTGCAAGAGCGGCATGTTTCGATCCACGCTCCCGCATGGGGAGCGACCAAGTCGTGACCATCAGCTCACCACCGATGCAGGTTTCGATCCACGCTCCCGCATGGGGAGCGACATGTGGATGGTCTGGTGCTCACCGCCACGGACGATGTTTCGATCCACGCTCCCGCATGGGGAGCGACCCCGCCTCCAGCTCCGGCGGGGCGCGCTTGTCGGTGTTTCGATCCACGCTCCCGCATGGGGAGCGACCCAGCATCCGCACCTTGTTGGCGATGCTGGAAAAGTTTCGATCCACGCTCCCGCATGGGGAGCGACCCCGGCGAAAGGCTTTGTCCCCGTCGCCACACGGTTTCGATCCACGCTCCCGCATGGGGAGCGACAGAATCAGGCGATGCTCGCACTGCCGTTCCCCATGTTTCGATCCACGCTCCCGCATGGGGAGCGACCCAGGCGCGCACGGGGTTCCATGACTGGCTCATAGTTTCGATCCACGCTCCCGCATGGGGAGCGACCGGGCGGACTCTAACATCCGGTGGCCACGGGGAAAATCGGGTTCCATGCGCGAACCGGATGGTGGGGTGGGGCGGAGGTGGCGCGGTGGGGGCGCCTGGTGGGGGGAAGACATGTGTTTCCTGTGCCTTAGCGGCTGCGCGAACCGGCCGGGCCTTGCATGTGCGCTTGGGGTTCGCGCGGGTTCAGAATACCAGCGGGCCGTCGAGATCCTGAACCGGCTTGGCGCCCACATGCTCCACCCTGCGCCGGCCTTCCGCGCCCAGCCGGTAGAAGCGCAGGCTGTCCGTCGTGGCGTCGATCTCGGCAATCAGCCGCGCCTTGAGCGTGACCCATTGGGACGGGTCGACCTCGCATTCAAACACTGAGTTCTGCACCCGCTGTCCGTAATCGAGGCACGCCCGCGCCACGCGGCGGAGCCGGCGGCGGCCCGCGGCGGTCTCGGTGCTCACATCATAGGCCACAAGCATCAGCATGGGTCATTTCCAGATGAAGCCCGGATAGCCGTCAAGGTCGCCGCGCAGATGGCGCGCCAGCAACTGCGCCTGGGCATGGGCGAGAAGGCCGAGGGGCATCTTCTCGCCGAGAAAGGGATGGGTCAGCTCCTCACGCTTGCGGTCCTGCCAGGCCACAAGGACCCGCTTGCGCGCGTCGTCGCTCAGCCGCACGCCGCCGGCATCCTCGATCTTGAAATCGCCGGGCGCGAGCTGGCGGCGGTTGACGAGGCTGAGCACCAGCCGGTCCGCCAGCACGGGGCGCAGCTCCTCCATCAGATCAAGGGCGAGGCCCGCCCGGCCCGGGCGATCGGCGTGCAGAAAACCGACCTGGGGATCGAGGCCATGGGCTTCGAGGGCCGAACGGCAATCGTGGCCGAGCAAGGCATAGAGAAACGACAGCAGGGCGTTGATCCTGTCGAGCGGTGGCCGGCGCGACCGGCCGCCGAAGACGAAGGCCGGATCATCGCCGCGCAGAAGGTGGTTGAAACCGCCAAAATAGACCTGCGCCGCCTCGCCCTCCAGGCCGCGCAGCAGGGCCACCTCCGGCGCGACGAGGGCGCGGCGCGCCACATCGGTGAGCCGGCGCTCCGCCGCCTCCAGCGCCGCCCGATCGGCGGGCGGCATGGTGTCGCCATGGTCGCGCAATGCGCGGCGGATCACCGTCCGCTGGTTGGCGACCTTTGCCGCCACCATCCCGCGCACGATGGGCACCGCTTGCGCCGGTGCATCGGCCACGCGGAACTGGGCGCGCCGCAGCAGCACGTTTCCACTGCGCGGGCCCTCCACGCGGGCGAGAAAGCGGCCGTTGGGATCAAGAAGCGACACCGCGATGCCGGCTTCGGCACAGGCCGCCAGCAAGGCCGGCGAGGCCCCCGGGCGTCCGAAGCCCACCAGCCCGTCCAGCATGTGCAGCGGCGCCCGACCACGTTCCACGCCGTTCACCTCGACGACGAGATTGGCGCCGTCCTTGCGCAGCCAGGCATCTTCGCTGGTCACATAGAGGGTGTTGAGCATCCGCCGCATGGGGGCCTCACGTCTTCAGCTGCGCGGCAAGCCAGAGCGCGATGGAGGGGGGATGCTCCAGCCGCGCCGGCTGACACAGCGCCTCCAGCGAGCAGCGCCGGCAACTCGCCATGAGAACCGGCGGCGGCGTGATCTGCGCCAGGATCATGGCGCGGGCTGCCGCCGCCGTCCGGGCGGTCAGCGCGCGCAAGGCGGGGTCGAAGGCCACGATCTGGCGGCGCCGGGTCTCGCCATAGAACAAGGCCCCCTCGGGGACGGCGACGCCGAAGGCCTCTTCCAGGCAGATCGCCTGGGCGCACAGCTGCACCTCGTCGGCCTGATGGGCCTTGGGCTTGCCGCGCTTGTATTCCACCGGAAACGGGCGGGCGTCTGGAGCCCCCGCGCCGCCGTGGAACTCCACCACATCGGCCTTGCCGGCCACGCCGAGGGCGAGGGATCGCAACGCGACCGCGCGGGCGATCCGCACCCCCGGACGACTTTCGTCCCGCCCGGAATCGGCTTTCTCGTGCAGGATCCGCCCTTCCGCCGTCGCCACATCCTCCGCCCAGAGCTGCTCCACATGAATGAGCGCGCATTGGCGCGGGCAGAACAGATAGTGCTGCAGCGCCGACAGTGGGATCAGCCCGTCCTCGGTCTCGCGGTCGATGACGGAGGGCATCGGGTGTGCCTACCGCTCGATGATCTCGATGCCGTCCGGCAGGCCGTCGCGTTCGACGGTGATGGCATAGTCGGTGAAGCTGCGCGGGGGCGGGGCATTGTCCAGCCGCTCGTCGCCCGGCGGGTAGCACTCGCCCTTGAACATGCGGCAGACCTTCACGCGCTCGAACAGCTGGCTCGCCTGTGCGTTGCCGAGCTGTGAGGCGTGGCGGAAAATGACGAGCTTGCGCGTCGTCATTTCGCCCCGCGCGGCGGAGCGGTCGTGCTCGAACATGTTGGAGAGGGCCTCGAACAGAAGATCGAGATCCGCGTCGGAAAAGCCCGTGCCCTTGACCGGATGGGAGGCGAGCGGCGCCGAGACATAGCCATGGGCCCGGTAGAGACCATAGGGCACGATATGCTTGCGTCCCATGGTGCGCCCGCCCTTCGCATCCGCATCGGCCTCGGTGGTCGCGGCAAGACGGGTGATGGAGATCTCAAGGGGCAGGATGGGCTCGATGGAGCGCGCGAAGCCGATCTGCACCGGGCCGCGCACCTGTCCGGCGTTCACGCCGGTGGTCATCACCGCGCCGAAGGTGCGGATATCCCAGAAGTTCGCGCACATCCACTGGGTGAGCGCGCGGGCCTTGTCGTCGTCCTTGGGGCCCTTCTTGAGCTCCTCGGCCTTGGTCACCTCCGGCATCACGGCCGCCCAGGCGCGCTTGTGCTCGGTGTTGAGGGTCGCGCCATCGCGCATATAGATCTCGTGGCCGGGCGCGTCGGGCCGTGCCAGAGCGACGTAATTGCGGATCTTGCGCTTCAACGCCACGTCGGAGACCAGCCCCAGGTTGGTCTCGGGATCGAGCCGCGGCATGTTGCCGGCATCCGGGTCGCCGTTCGGGTTGCCGTTGATCACGTCGAAGAAGAGCACGAACTCATGCCGGCGCGTGAGGCCGCTGGTTTCACTCGTCATGTCCGGCATCCTCTGCATCCGTGTCTGCGATTTCCGCCGCAGCGGCATGGTCGGCGAATTGGCCCTTGCGCTGATGGTAGTAGCCGAGCACGAAGCGCCCCTGCGCCTCGAGCGGCAGCGTGCGGGGCATGTGGTCGCCGAGGTGGTCGGCGATCTCCTCGATCTCCCGTTCCAGCCAGCCGCCCTTGCCGCCCTTGCGCAGCTTGCCCAGATGGTTCTGCGCGCCGCGCATCAAGAGCGGGAAGACGCTGGCCGGCGTCGCCGAAGCGGCGCCGAAATAGCGATCGCGAATGGTGGCGTTGACCTTGCCGAGAGCCATGCGCTGGGCCGTCTCATAGGCCGCGAACAGGCGCCCGAGCTGATAGGCCGGGTCTGGACTATCCTTCTGGAGACTCACCGGCAGCTCCTCCTTGGCGTGTTGGGACGTATCGGACGCTGGCCGATCGAGGGTCTTCAGGCGGGCGTCGCGGGCGAGCACGGCCTTGATCACGGCCGCATGCCAGCCGGTCAAGGGATCGTCTCCGGCGCGCAGCCGCATGATGGCGGTGGCGAGCAGGGATCGCGGATAGCGGGTGCCTTCCAGCACCGCCCGCGTCACCTCCCCCGCCAGCAAGGGGGGGATGTTCTCGTACTTCTCCTGCGCCGCCGTCGTCTTCAGCAGCAGCCAGGAAACGGACGGCGGGCGCTCGCCCCAGGGATGGGGGAGGATGGCCAGGTCGCGGTAGTGATCGGCCAGGCGTTTGACGAAGGCGCCGAAATCGTCGGACAGCCAATAGCGCACCGACAGGCGCGCCGCATTGGGCGCGAGGCCCAGCACGTGGAAGCGCGTGCCCGGGCGAAGCTGCGCATCAAGCGCCTCGACCGGACGGCCGTCCAGGACATGCTCAAGGGTTTCGCGCACCTTTTTCGCTTCATCGGCGTCTTCAGGCGGTTCGGCAAGGGCGGCGAAGAAATCCTCAGCCGCCCGCGCCTGTGCCTCGTCGACCGTCTGAGACGTGTCGGCCCAGAACACCACCGTGGCATCACCGATGCCCCGTGCCAGGCGGTTGTGGCTGGTGCGCTCCAGCATGCCGTTCAGGGCGGCGCCATAGCGGAAGGCTGCGTCTGACGAGGTGGGCGCGTTATCGCCCTGTTCCTTGCCGTAGGAGGCAAAGGCGTCGAGGTTGAACGACACCAGCGAGGCCCCGGAGGACTGGGCGCCGTTGACGCCTTTGATGGTCGGGTGCAGCCGCTCCGCGATGGACGGCTTCCCGGTCACGAGGCACGGGACGCGCCGGCCTTCGCTGCTCGCCCGTGTCGAGATCAGCGCGCGCGCCGCCGGGCGTTGATGGATGAAGTTGTTCTCTCCCTCAAGACGGAAGACGATGTTGGTATCCAGCATCTCGGGCGTGAAGGGCGGTGTGTCGAAGCGGTCCGGCACCCAGCCTTTGAGAAAGCGGCGCAACGCAAGAAGGCCCGGGTCTTCGCTCGACGCGAGCAGATCGAGATGGGTCGTCTTGAAGGCCTCGTGCTGCTGTACCGTGCGTCTGTCGTCGCCCGCGGTGCGGCCGAGCACGTAAGAACTTTTGTCCCACAACAGATTGGGCAGGATACCGGACGCGCGTTTAACGGCGACGGGCACCGCGAGCAATTGCGGCACCAGACGCTTTCCGCTTGCCACCCGCAGGTCGATGATGCTGATCGGCGCGCCGTCCGGCGTGATCTCGATGGCGAAGCTGATCTTCTCGCGTGAGAAGCCAGGCGCTTCCGCCTCTCCCCGCTCAGCCATCCGGTCGTAATAGTGATCGAGCGACTGCAGAAGGGTCATGACACGGTGCCCTCGGCGAGGCAGCTGTTCACGTCGAGGACGCCGCCGTTCAGCCGGGCGTGGAAGAAGTGGGATGTCGCGTTGTCGGCGAAGTCGATGTCATGGAGCATCCAGCCGAGATCGCGCTGGCGCTGGTCGTCCGGCAGGGTGCTCGCGGGCAGCGGCGCGCCCGGGGGGATGAGGGCGAAGTCGGCGACGCATTCGCGGGTGCCGAGGCAGGGCCGGTGGAAGCATTGTCCGGCCGCCGCACGGCGGTTGAACATGCTCAGGTGCTTGGCCTCGTTGTCCTGTTCCCCCGCCTTGGCGGTCATCTCGAAATGCGCCTCGATGACATAGGCGACGTCATTCAGAAACAAGGTGGCGCGCTGCTGCCGGTTGTCTTCCACCACGAGCCCGAGCCCGGCAGTGCTGCCGGCCCGCATGGCGCGGCTGGCGGTCGCCGCGCTGGCCTTGGCGCCGACCTCATTGCGCCGGAATGAGTGGAAGCGGATGGGTTTCAGCACATGGATGGCATCGACCACCCAACGGATCGCCGGTTTCCAGTGGATCGCCTCAAGAATTCCGCGTGCGGCGGATGGCGTCATCACTTCATAGGAGACGCGCTCGACCTTCATCTCCGGGCGAGTGAAGCAGGCGCGCTCGCCCCAGACATGCAGCCTCACCCCGTAAGACATACGAATCGCCCCTCCCATTCAGCCTATGCGAGAACATTCGGGGGCAACAATCAACCGGGTCCTGAGTGGCCACGGTGCTGCATTGCGCGCGGTCGAACGAGCAGGAGAGGCGGGCGTGTCAGCGCGGCGCCCTAAAGCACATTATCCGCCGGGTCCCGATAGGTGACGTCCTCCAGATCGATCCCGGTCTGCGCCCGGTAATGCGACAGATCGGGAAACCGCAGCATGGCCTCGCCAAGGGCGGGATGGACGGGAGCCAGGACGCCGCGCGCCAGCCACGCGTCGCGCGCCGGCTTGGGGATCGGCACCACATATTGCTGCAGCCGCCGCAGGTCTGCCGTACAGGGTCGTTCCTGCACGGCGATGCGGGCCAGGAGGGTCTCGGCCTCATCGTCCTCGGGGCCGGCGCGCCACGGCACGATGACCGGTTCCATGAGGTCCTCGATCATGCGGAAGGCCTCGGCGATGGATTTGAACGGGAACGACAGGTCGGCTGCGGATTCTTCGATGGCCGGAAGAATGCCCGGATAGCTCCCCACCCGCGCCGTATCGAATGCCTTGGAGGCATCGCCCTTGCGCCAGTAGAGCTCGGAGAAATAGTGGCGCACCGCCTCCAGGCCCAGCACATCCGCATGCTTGTCCAGCACCGGCTGCGCGGCGTCCCAGCGCCCCTTGATGTCGTGCTGGAGATGCCCCTGCGCCGGCGCGAAAACCACCACGCGGCCAAGCCTCGGCCGGCCCGCCGCGTCCTTCAGTTCGCCCTCACGGTTGGCCCGCCCGGCAGCCTGGGCGATGGCGTCGAGGCCGGCCGCCGCGCGCCAGACCTCGGGAAAGCTGATGTCCACACCGGCTTCGATCAGCGATGTCGCCACCAGCCGGACCGGCGCTCCCGCCCGGAGCTTCTCCCGCAGATCCGCCAGCACCATCCGCCGGTGGCGGGCGCACATCTGGGTGGACAGGTGCGTGGCGCCGGGCAGATGGGCGATCGCGTCGAACAGCTGGCGGGCATGTCGACGGGTGTTCACGATGCACAGCATCTGCGGCTGCTCGGTGAAGCGGGCGGCGATGGTGTCATCGGGCACCGGCCCGCTCATCCGCTCCACGTCGACACGCTTCAGCTTCACATAGAGCCCGGCCGGATCGGGGGCGAGCTCACGCTCCGCCGGCAGGTCGAGGCCCATCGGGTTCCCTCTGGCATCGCGCAAGGCGGCGTCGATCCTGCGAAATGCCGGCTGGGTGGCGGTGCAGAGCACCAGGCTGGTGCGGTAGTTCCGCGCCAGCTGCTCGATGGCGCCAAGGCTCGGCAGCAACAGGGGCAAGGGCAGGGTCTGCACCTCATCGAGAACCACGACGCTGCGGGCGATATTGTGCAGCTTGCGGCACCGCGAGGTCCGGTTGGCGAACAGGCTCTCGAAGAACTGCACCGCGGTGGTGACGACAATGGGAACATCCCAGTTCTCCGCCGCCCGCCGCAGCTTGGCGAGCGCGTCCGGCGCCTCGTCATCGGCCTTGCGCGCGCCGCGCGCCTTCTCCCAATCGAAGCTGGCATGGTGCTCCAGAATGTCATCTGTGGAGCCGAGGGCCTTCTGAAAGACGTCTGCGGTCTGTTCGACGATGGAGGTGTAGGGAATGACATAGATGATGCGTTTGAGGCCGTGTCGCACCGCATGTTCGAGGGCGAAGGACAGGGAGGCGAGGGTTTTGCCGCCGCCGGTGGGCACGGTGAGGCTGAAAAGTCCCGGCGAGAGCGCCGCTTTGTCCAGGGCGTGGGCGAGAATGTCTGCGCGCAATGCATTGAGCGGCGTGGGGGCCGCCCCAGCGCGTGTCTCGGCCATGAAGGTGCGGAGGCGATCGCGCAGGTCGGACAGCGCCCGGTGACCGCCGCGCGCCACCGGCGTGCCGGTGGCGCGGGCATAGAAGCGCTCGGTGGCGATGAAGTCCGCATCCACAAGGCAGGAGAACAGCATGCGCACCAGAAAGCTTACGGCGAAGCCCTTCGGGCCGCCGGTCGGCGGTGGTTGATCCGGAGCCAGCTGCGCGCGCTCCGCCAGCGGGCCCGTGTGCTCCTGCCAGCCACCCGGAATGCGTTGCCTGGCCGCCTCCATGCGCCGCGCCAGGTCCGCGTCATCGGCGAGGCCCGCATGGTGCGCGGCGATGATAATGGCCAGGATCTTGCCGAGCTGCGGGCCATACCGGTCCAGCGCGATCCGTCCACCGGCGGAGGAGTGGTCGCCGCCGGATGGCCGTTGGTGGGTGATGTAGGCCTGGAATTCCGGCGAGAGCTTGCCGATGTCGTGCAACTGCCCGGCAAGACGCAGCACCTCGGCCCATCCGAGGTCCGCGGCGAACGCCGCCGCGAGCGCCCCGACAGAGGCGCCGTGATCGGCCAGTGTTTCCCATTGATCCAGGGGCGCGTCGGCAAGGGAATGGGCATAGGCGTCGGCCATGGGTGTCCATGCATGCGATGTTCAGGCCGGAACAATGACGCGAAGGTGGGGGGCGTTGCAATTCCCGATGCCCGTGCCGCCACCTGCTCCAACAGGGGAAGCCCGTCATCGGCGCTCGGACGCCAGCTGACCTCTCATGCCCGCGGCCGAAAGCAACACGGTGGCGCGCTCATGCTGCGGCTTCTCACGTCTCGGCCTGAGGGGTGGGGTCGCGGGAACGTCTGCAGGCCGAAGGCGACAAGACAGAGAACGACAGCGACGCCATAGCCTTGCAGAAGACCTGAACCGCCTCATGGTGTCGCCTCTCGCTGCCGTCAACGCACGCGAAGCGCTTGGTCATATCGGGCCTCGCGCCGGTGCCGCGCCGCGAGATCGAAACCGAGTTGGCGGCAGGCCGCCTGGTCGCGCCCTGGCCCGACGGCATGCCGATCTCAAAGACCTTCTGCCTCATCCTGCCGGCGCCGATCCGTTTGAGCGAGGGCCCGATACGGGCGTTCGCGAACTGGCGTGTCAAAGAAGCGAGATCGTTGTGGGCAATATCTTGACGCGGCCAATAGCTTGACGAGGGCCTGGGGGCCGCCGAAGTCCAAAGCCTGCGTTCCACCAAGCCGCCGCGTCATCTGCCGTCCTGCGCCCAGCCGGGGGGCGTTATTTGAGATGGCGTGCGGCATCTCTCGATCTCGAGAGGGCGGATCTGCCTGCAGAGCCGACGCCCCCGTAATGCGAGCGTATACCCGCTTCCGGTTTGCGTGCTCACCACCTGTCGCGGTGCCTCGCAAGACCGGCGACAACCACTGACCGACGTGCGGTGGTTGGCGGCACATGAGCTGTTATATGAGGGAACTGGCAGCGAGGGCGCGCCGCGGGCGGGAGGGACCGATGACGAGGCGGAGCGGCAGGCGCAGCAGCCAGCCTATGTGGCGCACATTTCCGTCACCGAGACGGGCATCGAGACCGAACAGGGCTTTCGCCCCATCGAGCCGGGCATGGCCGTGACTGCGGAGATCAAGACGGGCCAGCGGCGGCTGATCGAGTACCTGCTGTCGCCCATCCTGAAATATCGGCACGATGCAGGCAGCGAGAGGTGAGGTCCGGAATGAGCATTAAACGACCGATCCGTTGGAGATTTCTTGCGGCGCCCCTTTTAGTTTCGCTTTTCGTGGCCTCAGCGATGGCGGCCATCGTATATTTATTCATGAATGACGCCAAAACGAGCGTACTAGAAAGGGATAAAATCCAATGGATAGGTCAACTACTGGAAACGCAAAATGCGCTTAAATCATCGAGCGCGGACCATTATACAGACGTATATTTCGGAAATATATTTTGTCATCTTCCTGATAAGGAGTATCGTATCTGGATACAACGTTATAATCAGGATAAAAAATACGGAGCGCTCGGATTTAGCTTGATTCTACCAAATTTGGACCCGGCAACAACCGACCCCTCTGAAGCGAAAAGGTGGGGCACCGGAGTTGGATGGGGAAAAGAATTGTCTATTTTGGTTGAGTTTGGGGATAATTATATTAATTCTAAGAAAATGATAAACTACTTATTTGACAGAGCCAATTCTTCGATGAGAAGACAAGGTCAGTCGAATGCGGGAGGGGGTAGTGTAAACCAATCAAATATTCTTGATAGAAATAAATTCACAACGCTTAGGAACGGATGCAAAAGATATGATGGAGATGCGATCGCATTTGACGTCATTCAAATTTGCCATGAAGATGAAGGCCCTGTATTGATTTCATGCAAGGTAGGTCCAGAAGAAAAATGGTCAAAAAATCCGTACTGCCACGCGAAGATTAATGTCACGGAGGGAATGCGTGTATCATATAGCTACGGATATGCGTATTTCGAAGAGTCGCTTGAACTGCATGATAAATTGCTGACTCTCTTGCGCTCATTCTGCACCCCGCTTCGCGGCTAAACGATTTCATGCCATAATATACAATAGGTCCAGAAATGCCAAAATATAGTCAAACTAAAATAATGCAACTCGGCGCCCTCGTTGAGGGGGCTAGAGACGCCTATAAAAATGGGGATTATGAAAATGCGTTAGGTTATATAAATAGCTATTATGGATCTCAGGTGGACGATAGGGGTTATGCGGCAAACGCATTGAGAGTAATAAATAACGTCTGAATATTTGTAGTAACTGCAAATAATAATGTCATTAATTCAATTGGAAGATCGAAATACAATTATATTAGATTAGATTTAATGATTGGTCTCGCTGAGAACGATTTTTATACAATAATTTACAATGACGGCGGAATTCCAAGTGAAAATCAGATAAACTCATATCATTACGATGAATATATGCGACTTAATATACCGGTCACTGCCTTTGGTGGCGCCGCTTACGCTGCATTAACTATGGATTGGTCTTTTGGAGCAATGCATGCATATGAAATAGATGATGATTTAACTAAGAATAAATTTTACAAAAATATGACGTTGGAGCAGATATCCTTTGCGATTGATAATGTGTTGGCCTCTGGATATGGCGCAATTGTTGAAACTGGCGCATGGATTGACGGAATTAGCATGGTTCCTTATGCGGTTGAGTTGCACGGGGCCTATAATGTAAAGCTTTTCATGAATTTATTTAATGAAACTGGATCTAAAGATATTTATAATACAAGTGCAGTGTATAAACCAGATCTTGATATTAAAAATATGCCGTCGTCTGGCTCTGTCTGGAGCGATGGAGCCTTCTGGTCGAACGAGACCGTCTGGGGGGCTGCTAGCGGCTCAAGCGAGCGCTTGATTGAATGGTACCCAACCGGCACTGCTCAAGATTACTATTCTTTGAGCGCTTCGAGCTCCTGGAATTATAGAGATAATTCCATCCCAGAGTCCCTATATTTTTATTCGAGCTCGTTTTCTCTGGCGGATACATTAAGTTACATCTATGCCGATGACCTGAGCAACGTCGACTGGAACTATGGCTACTCCTATGCGTCGAGCTATGGGGTGGAGCCGTCCTATGCGGCGTATCTGAATAACGACAGCTTCGAATCCGGCGCTGACTTCGGCGGGTTGGGGGTCAATTTCTACAGCCAGGGCGTCTCGGTCGGCTTCACCTTCCAGTTCCCTATCGTGCTCGATTTGAATGGCGATGGCATCAGCATCACCCAGCGCGACACATCCACCGTCTGGCGCGACGTGAATGGCGATGGCACCGCGCACCGCACCTCCTGGGCGGCCGCCGGAGATGGCGTGCTGGTCTATGACCGCACCGGCACCGGCGATGTCGATGCGCCCGAGGCCTACCAGTTCACGCTGTGGGATCCCACCGCCGACAGCGACATGGAAGCCCTCGCCAATGTGTTCGACACCAATGGGAACGGCGCGCTCGATGCCGGCGACGCCCAATGGTCGAGCTTCAAGGTGCTCGTCACCAACGCCGACGGCACCACCACGCTGAAGACTCTGGCCGCGCTCGGCATCACCGCCATCGACCTTGAGCCCGACAACACCATGGCGGTGCTGCCCGACGGCACGCAGGTGCTCGGCTCCACCACCTTCACCCGCGCCAACGGCACCACCGGCACCGCCGCCGACGTGGTGCTGACCGCCGACGCCGACGGCTATCTCGTCCAGAGCACCACCACGGCCAATGCCGACGGCACCACCTCGATCCGCGTGAAGGCCTACGACACCGACGGAAGCTTCGTCAAAGAGACCCTCACCACCACCAGCCCCAATGGGCACACCCGGGTGAGGCATTCCCGGGCGCCGTCGTCGACGTCGGTGAGGATGCGGAAGTCATCGGTGAACTGGCCCGACACGAAGTCGAGCGACCAGCGGGCGGCGGAGGCCGAGCGTGGCCTGAAACGCCTCTACGAGGCCATAGAAGCGGGCGATCGACCTGAACATCCGGCGTTGAAGGAGCGCGTCGTCGCCCTCCGGGCGCTACGCGACCAAGCGCAAGTCGATTTCGAGCGAGCACAAGCCTCGCTCGAAAGCTCCGGCAGCATGGCGCTGACGCCGGCTGTTTTACCAAAGTTCGCCACCACCGCTCGGCGTCGGCTCAGACAGGAGGGCGGCGGCCACCGGCGGGATCATCTGCGCGCTTTTGCCCCGCGCGTCGAAGTCGGAGAACGCCATGTTCGCGTCATAACATCGCAGGCCGAACTGCTGCGCGCCCTTACTTCGGCCTCTCGCGGGAAGTCGGCATACCCAGAGACGGTCTGAAGTGGCGGAGAGGGGGGGATTCGAACCCCCGATGGACTTGCGCCCATGCCGCATTTCGAGTGCGGTGCATTCGACCACTCTGCCACCTCTCCGCAGAGGGACGTCGCCGGGGCGACGCGCGATCGTGGTTCGGGGCTTCTAGCGGACCGGAGCCGTTCGGGCAAGCGCTCTTGATGGGCTATCCCCGAACTGCGCATCTTCCTCTTTGGCGTTGCAGCCCGTGGCCGCGGTGCGGGTCCGGCGGCCGCGCGGCCGGGCCTGCCGAAGCCACGGCCGGTGCTGTCCGCGTGGCGGGACGATCCGTCGAAAGGGCCGCGTCTAACCCGTTGCGCGCCGGTCGGTGGGGCGGCCGCAGGTGGCAAGGCCGGGTTCGGATGCACGGCCCCAAGAACAGCTGTGTCCGCGCACGGGCCCCGTTGTGGCGCCGCGCCCTTGCGGTGGGGCTGTCTTCGTGGAGCGACGGGGTTCCGGCTGAAGTTCGCGCATGCCGCATTGCGGCACCTCCCTAGAGTGTGGGATGAAGGGGGCGCATCAAAATGCGATCGGAGCTCGGGGGGCGAACTTCGATCGCACCCTGCCGTGCACAGGGTTGTCGCTGGTCTTTTGGAGGTCCCCCGCCGATGAAGCGGACTGTTTTCATCGTTTCCGCCCTTCTGATCGTGGTCGCCATCGGTGGCGCTGGCGCCTATTACCTCGCATCCCGCGCCCGCACCCTGCCAGCGGGCTTTGCCTCGGGCAATGGCCGGATCGAGGCCACCGAAGTGGACGTGGCGACCAAGGCCGCCGGTCGGATCATCGATGTTCTGGTGGAGGAGGGCGACTTCGTCCGCGAAGGCCAGGTGGTGGCCCACATGGATGTGGCCGACACCGCCGCCGCGTTGCGCACCGCCCAGGCGCGCGAGACGCAGGCCATCAAGTCGCGCGACGAGGCGGCCCATATCGTCGAGCAGCGCAAGAGCGAGCTCGATCTCGCCACCAAGGAGCTGGAGCGGCAGACCACCCTGGTGGCCAGCGGCTTCACCACCGTTCAGAAGGTGGATCAATACCGCACGACGAAGCTCACCGCCGAGGCGGCGTTGGCGGCGGCGGAAAGCAGCCTCGCGGCCAGTGATTCGGCCATCCGCGCGGCTCAGGCGGAGGTGGAGCGGCTGACGCGGCTGGTGGAGGACGGCACGCTGGTGGCGCCCAAGACGGGCCGCGTCATCTATCGTCTGGCCGAGCCGGGCGAGGTGCTGGCCGCGGGCGGCAAGGTGCTGACGTTGCTCGACCTCTCGAACGTCTACATGACCATCTTCCTGCCCGCGTCCGCGGCCGGCCACCTGGCGCTCGGGTCGCAGGCGCGGCTGCTGCTGGAGCCGCTGCCCGATCGGGCGGTGCCGGCCAACGTCTCATTCGTGTCCGCCCGCGCCCAGTTCACGCCGAAGCAGGTGGAGACCCAGAGCGAGCGCGACCGCATGATGTTCCGCGCCAAGCTGCGGGTGCCGCAGGTGCTGGTGGAGAAGTATCTCGACCAGGTGAAGACCGGCGTGACTGGTGTCGGCTATGTGCGGATCGACGCCAACGCTCCGTGGCCGGCGTGGCTGGACTCCGATCTGGTGCAGCAGGCCGAAGGCGCGGGAGCGGTGCCGGATGAGGGCGGCAAGGCCATCGTCGTGCCGCCGGCGAACGGCGCTGCGGACGGGAAGGCCGACGGGAAGGCCGACAAGTGAGCCCGGCATCCGGGCTGCGCCCCGCCGCCGTTCGGCTGGCCGGGGTGCACCATCGCTACGGCAAGACCCTGGCCGTGGACGGCATTGATCTGGAGATCGCCGAAGGCGCCGCCGTGGCTCTCGTGGGGCCCGACGGGGTGGGCAAATCCACCTTGCTTGGCCTGATCTCGGGCGCCAAGCGCATCCAGCAGGGGCAGGTTGAGGTGCTGGGGGCGGATCTCGCCCAGCGCCGGGCCCGTGATCTGGTGCAGCCGCGGGTGGCCTTCATGCCTCAGGGCCTGGGCCGCAACCTCTATCCTAACCTGACGGTGGCGGAGAACATCGCCTTCTTCGCCCGCCTGTTTGGTGAGAATGCCGACGCCAAGGGCGCGCGGGTGGCGCCGCTGCTGGAGGCGACGGGCCTCACCCCATTCGCCAGCCGGCTCATGCGCAAGCTGTCGGGCGGCATGAAGCAGAAGCTCGGCCTGTGCTGCGCGCTGGTGCACGATCCGGATCTGCTGATCCTCGACGAGCCCACCACCGGCGTCGATCCGCTGTCGCGGCGCCAGTTCTGGGATTTCGTCGACAGCATTCGGGCCGACCGGCCCCAGCTGACACTTCTGGTGGCCACCTCCGACATGGAGGAGGCGGCCCGCTTCGAGCGCGTGGTGATGGTGGATGCCGGCCGCCTACTGGCCGACAATACGCCGGCGGCGCTGCTGACCGCCACCGGCCAGCCCAGCCTGGAACGGGCCTTCATCTCGCTGCTGCCAGAGGACCGGCGGGGCGATGGCGAGGGCTCCGGCCCGGTGGCGCCGCTGGCGGACGATGCGCCCATCGCCATCGAATCCCGGGGCCTCACCCGGCGGTTCGGGGATTTCGTGGCGGTGGACCATGTGAGCTTCAAGATCCGCCGGGGCGAGATCTTCGGCTTTCTCGGCTCCAACGGCTGCGGCAAGTCCACCACCATGAAGATGCTCACCGGCCTCTTGCCGGCCAGCGAGGGCGAAGCGCTGCTGTTCGGGGTGCCGGTCGACCCGTCCGACATCGAGAGCCGCCGGCGCGTGGGCTACATGTCCCAGGCCTTTTCTCTCTATGGCGAGCTGACCGTCCGGCAGAATCTGGAGCTGCACGCTCGCCTGTTTTCACTGCTCGAGCCGGCGGCCGGCGCCCGCATCGCCAAGCTGGTGGCCGATTTCGATCTGGCCGATCATCTCGATGATCTGTCGGAGGGCTTGCCGCTGGGGGTGCGCCAGCGCCTGTCCCTGGCGGTGGCGATCCTGCATGATCCCGAGCTGCTGATCCTCGACGAGCCCACATCGGGCGTCGACCCGGTGGCGCGCGACAATTTTTGGGACCACCTGCAGCGTCTGTCGCGGCAGGAAGGGGTGACGATCTTCGTCTCCACCCATTTCATGGGCGAGGCGGAGCGGTGTGACCGCATCTCCTTCATGCATGCGGGCCGGGTGATCGCCACCGGGGCCCCCGACGCGCTGAAGGCGGCCAAGCAGTCGGCGTCCCTTGAGGAAGCCTTCATCGCTTACATGGAGATGGGAGGCCGCGAGGCGGCGAACGACGCCCGCCTGCCGCCGCCGCAGGCAGGGCATGCCCGCCCGAGTGGCTTCTCCTGGGCGCGGCTCGGCGCCTATGCATGGCGCGAGGCCCTGGAGCTGCGGCGTGATCCGGTGCGGCTCGCCTTCGCGCTGGTGGGCACCGCCATCTTGATGATCATCTTCGGCTACGGCATCACGCTCGACGTGGACAAGCTGCGCTTTGCCGTGCTCGATCGCGACCAGACCGCGGAAAGCCGCGCCTATATCGACGGCTTCGCCCACTCCACCTATTTCGTGGTCGAGGCCCCCATCACCAGTCCTGAGGATCTGGACCGGCGACTGAAAGCCAACGACATCGCCTTCGCCATCGAGCTGCCGCCCAAGTTCGGCGCCGATCTGCGCTCCGGCCGGCCCACCGAGGTGCTGGTGACCATCGACGGCGCCATGCCGTTCCGTGCCGAGACCATCAAGGGCTATGTGCAGCAGGTGCATCTCCTGTTTTTGCAGCAGATGGCCGAGGCGGCTGGCGGCAGCCTGTCGAGCGCCGCCAGCCTGGAGATGCGCTACCGCTACAATCAGTCGTTCCGCTCCATTGATGCCATGGTGCCGGCGGTCATCGCGCTCATGCTGATCTTCATTCCCGCCATCCTGACAGCGCTCGGGGTGGTGACGGAGAAGGAGCTGGGCTCCATCACCAACCTTTATGTGACACCGGTGACCAAGCTTGAATTTCTGCTCGGCAAGCAGGCGCCTTATGTGGCGGTGGCGGTGTTCAATTTCTTCGTCATGGTGGCGCTGGCGCTGCTGCTGTTCGGGGTGCCCCTCAAGGGCTCGTTCCTCGGCCTGCTGCTCGGCGCGGTGGTCTATGTGCTGGCCACCACCGCCATCGGGCTCGTCTCCTCCACCCTCACCAACACCCAGGTGGCGGCCCTGTTCGGTACGGCGATCGGTACGATGATGCCGGCCACCCAATTCTCCGGCCTGCTGCAGCCGGTGGCGACCCTGGAAGGCGGGGCCTGGGTGGTGGGCACCTTCTTTCCCACCACTTATTTCATGCGCATCAGCGTCGGGGCCTTCACCAAAGGCCTCGATTTCAGCGAGCTGCTGCCGTTCATCCTGGCCACCGCCGCCTTCTGGCCGGCGTTGCTGCTGTTGGCCCATCTCATCTTGCGCAAGCAGGAGCGCTGACATGGCCCCGACGGACGTGAAGCAAGAAGGCCCCGGCGCGCGTGGGATGGCGGCGCCATCGCGGCCGCGGCGCTCCCTGGGGCAGCGCCTCGCCGCACGCATCACCAATGTGGTGAACCTGTTCAAGAAGGAGCTCATCAGCCTGTGGCGGGACCGGGCGCTGCTGGTGCTGGTGCTCTATGCCTTCACTGCGGCCATCTACATCCAGGCCAACGGCATGAAGCACGATCTCAACCGGGCCACGGTGGGGGTGGTGGACGAGGACAACTCGCCTTTGTCCCACGCCATTCTCGACGGCTTCCTGCCGCCGCGCTTCCAGCCGCCGGTGGCGTTGAAGCCCGATGAGGTGGACAAGGAGATGGACGCGGCGCGCTACACCTTCGTGCTGAACGTGCCGCCCAATTTTCAGCAGGACGTGCTGGCCGGCCGCGCGCCTTCGGTGCAATTGCTGATCGACGCCACCGCCCTCATGCAGGCCGGCCTCGGGGCCACCGACATCTCGGCCATCTTCCAGCAGCAGGTGAACGAATACGTCTCGCGCACCGCGCGGGAGACGGCCACGCCGGTGGAGCTCAAGATCCGCATCGCCTTCAACCAGGGGCTGGAATCCTCCTGGTTCACCGGCACCATGGGGCTGATCACCAACATCACCATGCTGTCGGTGCTGCTGGCCGGGGCGGCGCTCATCCGTGAGCGCGAGCATGGCACGCTGGAGCATCTGCTGGTGCTGCCGGTGCGCCCTTCCGAGATCATGCTGGCCAAGATCCTCGCCAACGGCCTCGTGATCCTGGTGGGCACCGCCTTCAGCATCATCGTCGTGCTGAAGATGGTGATGGGCATGGAGATCGCCGGCTCGGTGCCGCTGTTCCTGGTGGGAACCGCGCTCTATCTGTTCTTCACGGCCGCGCTGGGGATCTTCCTCGGCACGCTGTCGGGGTCCATGCCGCAGTTCGGCCTGCTGTTCTTTCTCACCGTGCTGCCCATGAACATGCTGTCCGGCGGCTTCACCCCGCTGGAGAGCATGCCGCAATGGCTGCAGGCCACCATGCAGGTGTCGCCCTCCACCCAGTTCGTGGCGTTCGCCCAGGCGATCCTCTATCGCGGTGCCGGCATGGAGACGGTCTGGCCGCGGTTCCTCGCCACGTTCGTGGTGGGCATGCTGTTCTTCTCGGTGGCGCTGGCCCGCTTCCGCAAGTTCCTCGCCGCGCAGCAGTGAAGGCGGCGGGCGCACCTTTGGCGTGGTCGTGTGGGCATGCTGGAAGTGCGAGGGGGCGGCGCTGCCGGTCAGATGTAGTCGACGAAGGAGGCCAGCTGTTCCTGCGACATGTCGCGCATCTGGGCGAGGGTGGTGGTGTCGAGCACCGTGCCGATGGCATCGCGCACCCGCACCATCAGCAATCGCACCTCGCAGGTGGAAATGTCGCAGTCCTCGCAGGGCTCGTAGGCATTGCGGCTGGCGCAGGGAAAGGGGGCGAGCGGCCCGTCCAGGGCGCGGATCATGTCGCCGACGAGGATATCCTCCGCCGGCTTGGCCAGACGGTAGCCGCCGAGCTTGCCCTTCTTGCTGGCGAGAAAGCCGGCATTGCGCAGCTCGCCGAGGATCACGTCGAGAAACTTCTTCGGGATGTTGTTGGCCTCGGCGATGTCGGCCACCTGCGTGGAGCCGCCCGTCGGCAGCCGCGCCAGATGCACAGCGGCCTTCAGCCCGTATTTTCCTTTTTTCGTCAGCATGCGGCGCCCTCCGCTTGGCTTATGGGGCTGCGCGTGGGCGGCGTCAACGGGCCGCGTGGATCACGCGGCCCCATCGGCGCCGTCCGTGTTGGCCTTGAGGTCGTGCCGGGCCATCAGGGGCGCCTGGGCCAAGGCGAAGGCAAAGGTCATGGGCAGATAGCCGAAGGTCTTGAAGGCGACCCAGGTGTCGGTTGAGAAGGAGCGCCACACCACCTCGTTCAGCACCGCCATCACCAGGAAGAACAACCCCCAGCGAAGGGTCAGCGCCCGCCAGCCCGCATCCGTGAGCTGAACCATGCCGTCGAAGACGTAGGGCAGCAGGGGCTTCTTGAACACCAGCCCTCCGAACAGCAGCACCGCGAACACCCCATTCACCAGGGTCGGCTTCATCTTGATGAAATGGTCGTCCTGCAGCCACAGAGTCAGGCCGCCGAACACCATCACCACCAACGCCGAGACCAGCGGCATCACCGCGATGCGGCGCGCCAGCACCCACATCAGCCCGAGGGAGGCCAGGGTCGCCACCATGAACACCCCGGTGGCGGCGTAGATGCCGCCATAGGCATTGGCGGCGAAGAAGAGAACCAGGGGCCCGATCTCCAGGCCGATTTTCAGCAGCGGGCTCATAGGGGCGCGGGTGGACGCCGAGGGGGACGAAGGGGCGGGCGGCCTGACGGCTTCGGTCATGGGGCAAAGGTCTCCTGCTGCCCATGTGGCGCGGATGGCCGGCACAATCAAGGCAAAGGCGCGGGGTTCGGCCGTTCGGGCGGTCACAGGCAGGCGATGAGCTCGGGGCCCTCGCGGGGGACCCGAGCCTCCAGCCGGTCGGCCAGCCGGCGCAGGCCGGGGCCCGGGTTGCCGGCACTGCGGCGCTGTGGGTTGGGCAGCATCACCGCCAGCCGGGCGGCCTGGTCGGCGCTGATGCGCGCGGCGGCAATGCCGAACTGCTGCTGCGCCGCCGCCTCGGCTCCGAAGGTGCCGTCCGGGCCCCATTCAGCGATGTTGAGGTAGATTTCGAGGATCCGCCGCTTGCTCATCACCGCGTCGAGCCACACCGCCAGGGGCAGCTCGATGATCTTGCGTGGCACTTCCGGCCGCTGCCACAGGAACAGGTTCTTCACCACCTGCATGGTGATGGTGGAGGTGCCGCGCAGGTCCTCGAGATCGTCGGCCTTCTCCACCACCTTGCGCATTTCCTCCACGTCGACGCCGTGGTGGACGCAGAAGCGGGCATCCTCCGAGGCGACCACCGTGCGCACCAGGGCCGGGGAGAAGTCGGCCAGCGGGGTCCAGATCCGCTCCACCCGCTCGCCGGTCAGCATGCGGGCCAGCATCAGGGTCGAGGCGGGATGGCCCACATTGTAGAGCACCGCCAGCACCAGGGGCACCGCGATGGCCACACAGGCGAGCTGGATGAGAAAGCGGATCATCGGTCACCCTTGGGTCCGGGAGCGCGAGGACGACAGCGGCCCTGACGCGCCGCGCCTTGACCTGGCCTCCTGGTTGGGGCACCGGAAGCCTTGCGTCAACGGGGCGCCGGCGCTCGGCGTTCCATCCACCGTCCCATTCCGTGTGAAGGCCGCCCGTGACCCAGCCGCTCGCGATCCGCCTCGATGCCGCCGCCGCCGCCACCGAGGCGCGCCTCGCCCTTGCCCTTGCCGCAACGCCGGCGGAAGGGGAGATCGCGCGTCCCGACCGTTTGCTGGCTGCCATGCGCCATGGAGCGCTCGCGGGCGGCAAGCGGCTGCGCCCCTTCCTCGTGATCGAGAGCGCGGCGCTGTTCGGCCTGCCCACCGAAGCGGCGGTGACCACTGCGGCGGCGGTGGAGTGCCTGCATTGCTATTCTTTGGTCCATGATGATCTGCCAGCCATGGACGACGACGACCTGCGGCGTGGCCGGCCGACCGTGCACAAGGCCTTCGATGTCGCCACCGCCATTCTCGCGGGGGATGGCCTGCTGACGCTGGCGTTCGACCTGCTGGCCGGGGCTGATGCCCATCCCGATCCAACGGTGCGGGTCGCCTTGGTGCGCGCTCTGGCCCGGGCGGGCGGGCTGGGCGGCATGGTGGGCGGGCAGGTCCTCGATCTCACCGCCGAGGGACGGTTCGATGACGGTACCCCCCTGGCTCTTTCGGAGGCGGAGATCCTGCGGCTGCAGAGCATGAAGACCGGGGCGCTGCTGCTGTTCTCGGCTGAGGCGGGCGGTCTGCTGGCGGGGGCTTCCCCAGAGGAGCGGGCGGCGCTGACGGCCTATGGGCGCGCGCTCGGGGCTGCCTTCCAGATCGCCGATGACATTCTCGACGTGGAGGGCGATGCCGCAGCCATGGGCAAGAAGGTGCACAAGGACATTGCCGCCGGCAAGGGCACCTTGGTGTCGCGCCTCGGCCTGCCGGCGGCGCGGGACCGCCTCAACGGGCTGGTGGCCACCGCCGAGGCGGCGCTGGCGCCGTTCGGCGCCCGCGGGGCGACCCTGGCGGCGGCGGCGCATTTCGTTGCGGAACGGCAGAGCTGAGGGGATCATCCTGCGGCCGTTCCTCCGCTGCGGGCGGCCATGCTAGAGTGCCGGCCAGCCGGCGGCGCCCTGCGTTGCCGGGCCGGTCTTGAAACGCTTGCACCGCTCTTGCCGCGAGGCGGATCCGGCTCCAGGGGCCCCATCGTGACTGTGAACCCGCTCCGCGCCGTCTCCCGATCTCCGGATCGCCGCCATATTCTGGATCGTCGCCGTTTTCTGGCCGGCGGCCTGGCGCTGGCGACGGCGCCGCTGGCGGGGGCCGCCGCGCTCGGGCAGAGCAGCCAGCCCGACGTGATTATCATCGGCGCCGGCGCGGCGGGCATCGCCGCGGCGCGCAAGCTGGCGGCGGCCGGCATCACCTATGCGCTGATCGAGGCGGGGCGCCGGGTCGGCGGGCGCGCCTTCACCGATAACGCCATCTTCGGCCTGCCGTTCGACCTGGGGGCCAATCGCATTCATTTCCCCGCCGCCACCGAGATCTCCACCCTGGGGCGGGTCGCCGGCTTCGACGTGGCGCGCGCGCCGGAGGCCGGCCGGCTCTACCTGGGCGGCAAGGAAGCGACGGATTCCGAATATGAGGGGTTCGTGGGCGCCGTACGCCGGGCCGAGCGGGCCATCGTCGCCGCCGGCGATGCCGGTCGTGATCTGCCCGCGGCCCGGGTGCTACCGGATCTGGGCCCGTGGTCCGCATCCGCCGATTTCGTCACCGGGCCCTACCTGCGCGGCCGCGATCTCGCCGATGTCTCCACCGTCGACGTATCCCACGCCGAGGAGCGGGAACTGGCGGATGTCTGCCGGCAGGGGCTGGGGGCGCTGATCGCGAGCCTGGCAACGCCGCTGACGGTGCAGCTCGACACCGCCGCCCGCAGCGTCGATCTCAACGCCCGACGCGGGGTGAGCGTGCAGACCAATCGCGGCACCCTGCAGGCGCGGATGGTGATCGTGGCCGTGCCGCCCACCCTGCTGGCGAATGGCCGGCTGCGCATTCTGCCCAATCTGCCGGCCCGCTATCGCACCGCCGTGGAGCGGATTCCGCTGGGCGCCTATGACCATATCGGCTTCGAGTGGCCGGGCAATCCCGGCGGCCTGCGGCCTGACGAGCTGGTGTATTTCCGCACCGAGGCGGGGCGTGGCTACATGCTGCAGGCGCGGCTCGCCGGCACCCGGCTCCACAGCCTCGACGTGGGCGGTGACCTGGCGGCCACTCTGGCGGATGCGACCCCTGGTGGGGTGCGCGCCTTCCTGGAGGAGGCGATCACCCGCGAGTTCGGGGCCGAGGCGGCCAAGCGCATCGGCCGGGTGCATCACACCCGCTGGACCAAGGAGCCGCTGGCCCTCGGCGCCATGTCCTGCGCCATGCCGGGGGCCGGCAACCTGCGGCGGGTGTTTCTCGATGTGGTCGCCAGCCGCCTGCTGTTTGCTGGTGAGCATGCCCACGAGCGCCTGTGGGGCACGGTGGCCGGGGCGTGGCAGTCGGGCGAGCGTGCCGCCGGCCAGGCCATCACTTTGCTCACCGGCGGCAAGGCCGGCTAGGGGCGGTCAGTCTTCGGCATAGCGCTCCTCGGCCCACGGATCGCCGCGCATGTGATAGCCGCGCCGCTCCCAGAAGCCGGGCTTGTCGGCGGGGATCACCTCGATCTTGCGCAGCCACTTGGCGCTCTTCCAGAAATAGAGGTGGGGCACGATCAGCCGCACCGGCCCGCCATGGGCGCGGGAGAGCGGCGCGCCTTGCCAGGAATGGGCCACCAGTGCCTGCGGATCGGCGAAATCCTCCAGGGGCAGGTTGGTGGTGTAGCCGTCATGGCTGCGCAGCATCACCGCCCGGGCCTCGGCGGTGGGGCCCACCAGATCCAGAAGGTCGCGGGTGGTGACCCCCTCCCAGGCATTGTCGTAGCGCGACCAGGTGGTCACGCAATGGATGTCGCTGACGAGGCGGGTCTGCGGCAGGCCGGTGAAGCCGGACCAGTCCCAGGACTGCGGGCGCTCCACCGCGCCGGTGATGTCCAGCCGGAACGCCTCCAGCGGAATTTCGGGCTGGATGCCGAGATCAAGCACCGGCCAATCGGTCACCAGATGCTGGCCGGGGGGCAGGCGCTGCGCCGCGGGCCGGCCCGGCTGGCCGGTCAGGAAGCGCCGCTCCTGCGCCCAGCGGGTCTTGCTGGTGGTGAGCTTGGTGGGGGCGGACGGGCCGGCGCCGTCGGGGGGGAGGTCGCGCATGGGGGCAGTTCCTGGCGAGGGGGCCGGTGCATTATGCCACGACCCGCCCTTTGCCTCACCTGTGGTGACGGCACCGTGTTCCCCGGCGCATCTCCCATGCGGCTGCCGGCCTTGCCCTGGGCCGTCCCATGTGGGACAGGCAGGCCGAACCCGGACGGAAAACCATGGGAGCTGGCCGCATGAGCGTGGGGGAACATCCGGTGAACCCGGACGCCGCATCGGCGCCGTTCGCCGATCTGGTGCCCGAGCTGCGCGCCCGGGTCCCGAACCTGCGCGGCCGGCTCATCGCCAACGCCCCGCTGGCGGAGCTCACCTGGTTCCGGGTGGGCGGGCCGGCCCAGCTGCTGTTCCTGCCGGCCGATGCGGACGATCTGGCCGCCCTTCTGGCGGTGCTGCCGGCGGAGGTGCCGGTGACGGTCATCGGCCTCGGCTCCAACCTCATCGTGCGCGATGGCGGCGTGCCCGGCGTGGTGGTGCGGCTCGCCAAGGGCTTCACCGACATCGCGGTGGACGGCACGCGCATCAGCGCGGGGGCCGGCGTGCCCGACGTGAAGGTGGCGCGGGCGGCGGCAGAGGCGGGGCTCGAGGGCTTTGCCTTCCTGCGCGGCATTCCCGGCGCCATCGGCGGCGCCCTGCGCATGAACGGCGGCGCCTACGGGGGCGAGGTGAAGGACGTGTTCGTGGGCGCCGAGGCGGTGACGCGGACCGGCGCCCGGGTGACGCTCTCCGCCACCGACATGGACTTTACCTATCGGCATTGCGGGGCGCCGGATGATCTCATCTTCACCCGCGCCACCTTCGAGGGCCGGCCGGGGGATGCGGGCGAGATCGCCGCGCAGATGGCCAAGATCACCGAAAGCCGGGAAGCCACCCAGCCCATCAAGAGCCGCACCGGCGGTTCCACTTTCAAGAACCCGCCCGGCACCAGCGCCTGGAAGCTGGTGGACGCTGCCGGCTGTCGCGGCCTCACCCTTGGCCGCGCCCAGGTGTCGGAGCTGCACACCAATTTCCTGGTCAATCTGGGCGGAGCCACAGCGGCCGAGATCGAGGCCCTGGGCGAAGAGGTGCGGCGCCGGGTGCGGGAGCATTCGGGGGTGGATCTCCAATGGGAGATCAAGCGAATCGGCCTTCCTCTGGCCTTGCCGGCCGCCGATTAGCAAAAGCGCAAGGCGCGCGCCCCATGGTGGGTGTCCACAACTTTGACAGATCCAGGACCAAGACAATGACCAAACACGTGGCGGTGCTCATGGGCGGCTGGTCGTCCGAGCGGGAGGTCTCGCTGCGCTCCGGCGCCGCCTGCGCCGCGGCGCTGGAGGGGGGCGGCTATCGGGTCACCCGTGTCGATGTCCAGCGGGATGTGGCGGAGGTGCTGGCGCGCCTGGCGCCTGACGTGGCGCTGAACGTGCTGCATGGCCATCCGGGCGAGGATGGCACTATCCAGGGCATCCTGGAGATCCTGCGCATTCCCTACAGCCATTCGGGCGTGCTCGCCTCGGCGCTGGCCATGGACAAGGGGCAGGCCCGCATCATGCTGGCGGCCGCCGGTGTGCCGGTGGCGGCGGGGCGCACCGTGAGTCGCGCCGAGGCGGCGCAGGGCCATGTGATGAAGCCACCCTATGTTCTGAAGCACGTGGTGGGTGGCTCCAGCATCGGTGTGTTCATCGTGCGCGAGGGCCAGGCCCACCCGCCCCAGGAACTCCACAGGGAAGATTGGGCCTTCGGCGAGACCCTTCTGGCCGAGGAATTCATCCCCGGCATGGAGCTCACCTGCGGGGTGATGGGCGACCAACCCCTGGCTGTAATCGAGGTGGAGGCCACCCAGCCGTTTTACGACTACGAGAGCAAATACGCACCTGGCGGCTCCAGACACATCCTTCCGGCGCGGATTTTACCTGAAGTTTACGAGCAGGTGCAGATGTTAAGCCTAACGGCGCACCGAGCTCTCGGCTGCCGGGGGGTGTCCCGAGCGGACTTCCGATACGACGTGTCCAAGGGGAATGCCTCTGGTCTCGTCTGCCTGGAAGTGAACACCCAACCCGGCATGACCGAAACGTCTCTGGTGCCCGACATGGCAGCCCACGCGGGCATCTCATTCGGTGAGCTAGTGACATGGATGGTGGAGGACGCGTCGCTGGAACGGTAAGGGCCTCGCGGCAGACGCCGCGCGGGGCGCCCGTTCCGCCCGGCCGGCACAAAAGGCTGCCGGCCGATCCGCGTCCGGCCAGCCGGTTCGCCCTTCTGCTGCGGCGCCTGCACGTGCGGCTGGCGGGGTCCCGGCTCGGTCGGCGCGGCGCCAGCCTGCTGACGGTGGCGGTGATCGGCGGCTTCTCGGCCTATGGCATCGTGCGCGGCGAGCACGTGGAGGAGGCCAAGGGCATCGGCATGGACATTGCCGATGCGGCGGCCAACCTCGCGGGATTCAAGATCCGCGAGGTCAATCTCTCCGGCTACAACCACATGACGCCGGCGGAGATCCTGCAGGGGGCCGGCATCAAGGCGTCCACCTCCATCCTGTTCGTCAATGCCGACGACATGCGCGCCAGGCTGGAGGCCATGCCCTGGATCCAGGCGGCGAGCGTGCGCAAGCAGTTCCCCGACCGCATCGACATTTCCATCAACGAGCGCCAGGCCTTCGCGCTGTGGCAGGCCAATGGCGAGATCAAGGTGATCGCTCGCGACGGCATTCCCATTGCCCCTTATTCGGACGACCCGCGCTATGTGGACCTGCCCATCGTGGTGGGCGAGGGGGCCGAGAAGCGGGTGGGCGAGATCGTCGATTCGCTGGCGCGGCTGCCGGCGGTGAAGGAGCAGGTGCGGGCCGCCATTCTGGTGGCGGACCGCCGCTGGACCCTGAAGATGCGCAACGGCATCGACGTGCGCCTGCCCGAGAAGGGCATGGACGGCGCGCTGGAGGAACTGGCCAGCCTCGACCGCGATAAGAAGCTGCTTTCCCGTGACATCACCATCGTCGACCTGCGGCTGCCCGACCGGGTGGTGGTGCGCCTCTCCGACGCCGCCGCCGCGGCCCGCGACGAGGCGTTGAAGGCCAAGTCCAAAGCCAAGAAAGGAGGCCCCGCATGAGGTCCCGGCTCGCCCAGGGTTTTGCTCCCAAGATGCGCCCCTTGCCCGGCAAGAAGAGCGGCATCGTCGGCGTGCTGGACATCGGGACCAGCAAGGTGGTGTGCGCCATCGCCAAGCTGAAGCCGCGCGGTGGCTCCGACGTGCTGCGCCGACGCACCCATTCCATCGACGTCCTGGGCATCGGCCATACCCGTGCCTATGGCATCAAGGGGGGCACGGTGGTGGACATGGCGAAGGCGGAGCTCGCCATTCGCCAGGCCGTGGACATGGCGGAGCGTGCCTCCGGCGTGCAGATCGCCTCCGTGGTGGTCGGCGTCTCCGGCGGGCGGCTCGCCTCCCAGCATTATGAAGCGGCGGTGCGGCTCACCGCGCCGTCGGTGGAGGAGTTCGACATCCGCCGGGTGCTCGAGGCCGCCTCCACCTATGCGGTGGGCGATGGCCGGGCCGTGATGCACGCGCTGCCGGTGGGCTATTCCCTCGACGGGCGCGCGGGCATCGGCGAGCCGTGCGGCATGCTGGGCCAGGAACTTGGCGCCGACATGCACGTCATCACCGCCGATCTCACCGCCCTCAAGAACCTGGTGCTGTGCGTGGAGCGCTGCCACCTCTCCATCGAGGCCATGGTGGCGGCGCCCTATGCGGCGGCCCTCTCCTCCCTCACCGATGACGAGATGGAGCTGGGCGTCACCCTCATCGACATGGGCGCCGGCACCACCACCTTCTCCATCGTCACCGGCGGCCACTGCGTCTATGTGGACGGGGTGGCGCTCGGTGGCCAGCACATCACCAACGACGTGGCCCGTGGCCTGCCCGCCCGCCTCGCCGATGCCGAGCGCATGAAGGCGCTCCACGGCGCGGTGGTGGCGGTCTCGGCCGACGAGCACGACATGCTCACCGTGCCGCCCCTCTCGGGTGATTCGCGCGACCAGCCGCAGATGGTCCCCAAGTCCCGCCTCGTCACCATCGTCCGTCCGCGGGCGGAGGAGATCGTGGAGCTGATTCGAGAGCGCCTGAAGGCCTCCGGCCATGCCGGGGACGCCGGCCGGCGGGTGGTTCTCACCGGCGGCGCCGCTCAGTTGCAGGGGCTGGCGGACCTGGTGGCGCGGGCGATCGGGCCGCAGGTGCGCATCGGTCGTCCGTTAGGAGTTTCTCGTTTGCCGGAAGCGGCGCGCGGCGCGGCGTTCGCGGTCACCGCGGGCCTGCTCGTCTACCCGCAAGTTGCTGGCCTGGAACACTTTGAGCCGCGCCGGCGGCAGGCGGTCGGGGCTGAGCCCCAGGGATATTTCGGCCGCGTGGGACGCTGGCTGAAGGACAGCTTTTAGACATGGTTAACCAAATCAGCCGTAACAAAGTGGTCGACCGGATTCATTCAGAGGCGGACTGAGCCGAGCGGGTTCGACGGAGCGAAAATATGACGATCAACCTTCAGATGCCCGACATTCGTGAGCTCCGTCCGCGGATCACGGTGTTCGGTGTGGGCGGGGCCGGGGGCAACGCCGTCAACAACATGATTTCCTCTGGCCTCAGCGGCGTCGAGTTCGTGGTCGCGAACACCGATGCCCAGGCCCTCACCCTCACCAAGGCCGAGCGCGTGGTGCAGATGGGTGTGGCCGTGACGGAAGGCCTCGGCGCCGGCTCGCAGCCGGAAGTCGGCCGCGCCGCCGCCGAAGAGGTCATCGACGAGATCCGCGACCACCTGTCCGGCTCGCACATGGTGTTCATCACCGCCGGCATGGGTGGTGGCACCGGCACCGGCGCCGCCGCCGTGGTGGCCCGCGCCGCCCGTGAGCTCGGCATCCTCACCGTGGGTGTGGTCACCAAGCCCTTCCACTTTGAAGGCCTGCGCCGCATGCGGGTGGCCGAGCACGGCATCACCGAGCTGCAGAAGAGCGTCGACACCCTCATCGTCATCCCGAACCAGAACCTGTTCCGGGTGGCCAATGAGAAGACCACCTTCGCCGATGCCTTCGCCATGGCGGACCAGGTGCTCTATTCGGGCGTGGCCTGCATCACCGACCTGATGGTGAAGGAAGGCCTCATCAACCTCGACTTCGCCGACGTGCGCGCCGTGATGCGCGACATGGGCAAGGCGATGATGGGCACCGGCGAAGCCTCCGGCGACAAGCGCGCCCTGCAGGCCGCCGAAGCCGCCATCGCCAATCCGCTGCTCGACGAGACCTCCATGCAGGGGGCCCGCGGCCTGCTGATCTCCATCACCGGCGGCAAGGACATGACCTTGTTCGAGGTGGACGAGGCGGCGACCCGCATCCGCGAGGAAGTGGACCCCGACGCCAACATCATCCTGGGCGCCACCTTCGACGAGATGCTGGACGGCATCATCCGCGTGTCCGTCGTGGCCACCGGCATCGATCCGCTCTCCATCCCGGATCAGATCCAGCCGCCGGCCGAGGTGCAGGGCCGCAAGATGTCCAACGCCGGCCGCGCCGCCGTGGAAGCTGGCCGCGAGGCGCAGATCCGCGACGCGGTGGCCGCCATCTCCACCGAAGATCTCATCGGCATGGAAGATTTCGGCACCCCCGCCAGCATGGGCCAGCCCATGATGCACGAGGAGGAGCCGGTGGCCATCGACAACGTGACCATCCGCGCCGCCGCGCCGAAGCCGTCCTTCTTCTCCGAGCCGGAGCCGGCCCCGGCCCCCGCCCCGGTGCACGAGGAAGATGAGTTCGCCCCCTATATCCCGCCGCAGAGTCAGCGCCCCCGCGCGCCGCGCATGCCGCGGGTGGATGAGCTGCCGCTGCCGGCGCAGAACCAGATCCGCGCTCAGCGCGGTGAGCCGCCGGTGGAGCAGGCCCAGCCCGACAAGAAGCGCATGACCCTGCTGCAGCGTCTCGCTCACGTGGGACGCCGCGAGGAGGAGCCGGCCGAGGCGCCGCGCCGTGAGCAGCCGAGCATGCGGGCCCCCGAGCGCCGTCCGCTCGAGCCCCGCGCTCAGGACCCTCGGGCTCAGGATCCCCGCGCCATGCAGGGCCATCCCGGCGAGGCCGTGTCGGAGTTCGCCAAGCGGCCGCAGACCCGTCCGGTGATGGAAGTGCCCTCTCGTCCCGCACCGCAGCGTGGCGAGGAGGACGACCAGCTCGAAATCCCCGCCTTCCTGCGTCGTCAGGCCAACTGATTCGGTCCTGATCCCGCCGAAACGGCTGTAACAACAGGCTTAAGGCCAACCCGAAAGGTTGGCCTTAAGCATTTGTTAAACAACGAAAAAATGGGATGCGAAGTTGGTAACAGGCGGTAAGCAAGCGTGATTTGGCGCAGTGCCGCGAGAGGACTAGGGTGCGCCCATCTTCACCGGCCACATGCCCCGCGTTGACAGTTTCTTTGGACAACCGGGGCGAAAGTGGGAAGGCAAGGTGGAGCTTTGTGGGAGAGCCTGGGGCCATCTGATGGCCGGTGCTCCCCGAGCATGGGACGACACCGATTATGCAGACCACTCTGGCTCGCGAGATTGCCCTGAAGGGGGCCGGCGTTCACGCCGGGGTCGAGGCGACCCTTACTCTGAAGCCGGCCACTGCCGATACGGGTATTGTCTTCATTCGCTCCTTCGCCGATAGCGCGCCGCGCAAGGCAGTCGTGTCTCACAAGTCGGTTCAGGCCACTGATTTCGCCACCGTCCTGGGGGATCGCTCCGGCGCTCTCGTCTCCACCGTGGAGCATCTGCTGGCGGCGTTCAGCGGGCTCGGTGTCGACAATGCCGTGGTGGAGATCGACGGCCCGGAAGTGCCGATCCTGGACGGCAGCGCCGCCGCCTTCGTGGAGGCCATCGACGCCGCCGGCGTCGCCACGGTGCGTGGGCGTCGGAAATATCTGAAGGTTCTCAAGCCAGTGCGGGTGGAGAACGGGGCGGCCTTCGGCGAGCTCCTGCCCTATGACGCCGGCTTCCGCCTGGAAGTCGAGATCGAGTTCGCCCACGAGGCCATCGGTCGTCAGCGCTTCGCGGCCACCATGGCGCCCTCGGTGTTCCGCCGGGAGCTGTCGAGCGCGCGCACCTTCGGCTTCCTGAAGGACGTGGAGCGCCTGCGCGCCGCCGGCTACGCCCGCGGTGCGGCGCTGGAAAACACCGTCTGCCTCGATGACAGCGGCATCCTCAATGCCGATGGCCTGCGCTTCGCCGACGAGTTCGTGCGCCACAAGGCCCTTGATGCGGTGGGTGATCTGGCGCTGGCCGGCCTGCCGCTGCTGGCGCGCTACCGCTCGTTTCGCGGTGGCCACAAGCTGAATTTCTCCATGGTGGAAGCCCTGCTCGCCGATCGCTCCGCTTATGCGGTGGTGGAGGCGGCCCAGCCGGTGCGCGATCGCGTCGCCGCCGAGCTGGTGGGAGCCGCGCCGGTGCCGGTGTTCGCGCCCGAGCGGTGAGGCGCCCCGTCGCGTTGCCCGCGCCCTGTTCCTGTTTGATGCCGCCCCGCGCCAGCCGGCCCGGGGCGGTTTCGTTTTGAGGCCGGACTGTCCTCACCATGCTGTGCCCCGTTCCGGAGCCGGGTGCCGCCATCCAGCCGCCCGTGCGGGCGATGCCTGCAGCCTGCGCGGCAGGGTTGTGGGGGCGGCATTGACAGTGCTGGCGACAGGCGGCACTAGAGCCGCGTCCGTCGCGAGGCGATCCCGCGCGAACTCCGGCGGACGACGCATGGGGCAGGGGGCGCATCGTTTTCAGAACCGCACCGCGCCTCGGGCGCATGCCAAGGCTGTCGCGGGGCGACCGGCGTTGGCGGCCTTGCGCCCTGGGTGGGCTGTTGTGCCTGTGCGAAGGGAAAGGTGAACCTTTCGTGCTCAAGTGGACCGAGCCGCGACCACGCGATCGCATCGGGATGCCGGCTGTTGAGAGGATTGGGCGATGGGCGCTCTGAAGAAGTTCGTTTCCGAAACCTCCTCGGCCCTGCGCAAGGTGCTGCCGCGCGCCCTGGGGGGCGGACCCACCAAGGCCGAACTGGCCGCTCGGGAGGGCACGCAGGTGGCGGTTCAAGTGCCCCGCTGGTATCGGCCGCATCTGTCGGTGGAAACCAAGCGCCACTTCGCCACGGGCAAGGCGGTCTTCCTCTACATGCCGTGGATCACCGAGCATACCGATGCCCTGATCGCCCGGCTGGGCACCAGCAACGACTACGAGCTCGTGCCGTTCGACATGTTCAGCGGCATTGAGGATAACACCACGCGCCGCGCCATCTTTCGCTTCGCGCAGGAAAATACGGACAGCTACCGGCGCCTGGTGGTGCGACGCCTGGTGCAGATGCGTCGCCATATTCGCGGCATCATCTTCACTTTCGACTGGACACCGGTGACCCATGTCATCGCCAGTGTCTGCGAAGAGCTGGAAATTCCGAAAATCCTCATTCCCCATGAATCGGTGTTCGTGGATCGCAGCAAATATTACTGGGACCCCACGGCAAAAGCCTCCATTCCCATGGCCGATGTGATCCTCGGCTGGGGCGCCCTGCAGCGCGAGATCTTTCTGGAACGCGGCTATCCGGCGGATCGCTTCAAGGTCGTCGGTGCGCCCAAGTTCGATGTCTATGCCGATTATCAGCCTGCGCTGACGCGGGCGCAGTTCTGCCGGCTCTATGGACTGGACCCCGACCGCAAGCTGGTGCTGTTCGCCACCCAGCCGCTGGATTCGCAGCTCGACACCCGCATGGCCCGCAAGTCGCAGCGCCAGGCGGTGGAGGATCTGTTCACTTATCTGGAAGCGCGCGGGGCGCAGCTTCTGGTGCGACTGCCTCCCTCGAAGGACGATGTTCTCGGGCCGGAGACGCGCAACCTTCTCACCAAATCCGGCCTTGGGGCGGTGGATGACGCCCATTGCTATCTGGTGACCCCCGAGGAAGCCTTGTTTCACGCCGATGTGGTCAGCTCGGTCAACAGCACCATGCTGTTCGAGGCGGCGCTGCTCGGGCGGCCGGCGCTGTCCATGAAATATGTGGAGTTCGACCAGCTCTGGGAGAAGGTGGGCATTCCCGCGGCGCGCAACGTGGCGGAGATGGAACCGCTGCTGGACCGCATGCTAGCGGGCGGCTGGACATATCCCGAAAGCGGCATGGCATGGGCGGCGGAGATGTTCGGCGCCGGCGCCTTCGACGGTCTGGCTTCGGCCCGCATCGGCCGCTATCTGGCGCAGCTGGCCGCCGACGAGCACATGCTGGTGCCGCGTGCTTCCGCCGTGGAGCGCCTGTTCGCCGGTGAGCGGCTCGACGTGATCGGCGTGCCGCCGCTGCCGGAGCTGGCGGAGGCGCGCCAGCCCCATCTTCTGCCCCTTCTTAATGCCCGTACCCGTGTCGAAAGCGTGGGCGGCGTCGCCCATCTCAAGCCCATCGCCTCCGTGGACCTGTTCCTGCGCTGGGGCGTTGCCGAGAGCCCGGAGGTGGCGGCGCAGGCGGAGGCTGCCCGCGCCCTCGGCCGGTCGACGGCGAGCCTCGCCGCCGGCCTGATCGGCGCGCCGGAGGGGGAGGAGGCACCTAGCCTGTCCATCGTGCTCGATGAGCGCACCGCTTATTATGATGCCCGGCAGCCCACGCGCCTAGAGCGCTGGCTGGCGGCCGGGCCGGACCTCACCGCCGAGGCGCGGGCGCGGGCGCGGGCGGTCATCGACCAGATGGTGCGTCTGCGGGTGGCGCAGGACAATGTGGCACCCGATCGCCCGCTCTCCGTGGGCACTGCGGGCCGGCGCAAGGTGCTGGTGGTGGATCAGCCCCTGTCCGACCCATTGGTGGCTGCCGGCGGCGTCGATGCGACCGCCTTCCCGCGCATGCTGCAGGAGGTGGTGGCCACCTGTGGCGATTGCGACATTCTGCTGAAGCGTCCGTCGAGCCCGGCCGCGGGGGCGCCTGTCAGTCATCTCGATGCCGGTCAACTGGCGGCCCTGGGGTTGGCCGACAAGGTTCTCGTGATCGAGGACGACATTCACGCCTACGCCCTGCTCGATCAGGTGGACGAGGTGTTCGTGGTCACCGCGCAACTGGGATTCGAGGCGTTGCTCGCCGGCAAGCGGGTGCATTGCTTCGGGCTGCCCTTCTACGCCGGCTGGGGCCTGACCGAAGACTGCATCACGCTGGAACGGCGCGGCCGGGCGCGGGATCTGGAGGCGGTCTTCCACGCGGCCTATATCGCGCATTCGCGTTATTTCCACCCCGAGCGACGGGCGGTGGCGGAAGTGGAAGACCTCATCGACTATATCGCGGCGCGCCGAGGCTGACGGCGCCCAGATCATCGGCGCCGCGAGGGCTTTGGCGAGGCCATTCGCGACATTGCATTCTGCGGCGCCCCGTGCCAAGAGCACATGAGATCTTTGCCGCAGGGCTTTCAAGTGCGGGATCCGACATGAAAAAAGCGTCTCTCTTTGTTGCCGTCACCACCGCTGCGCTGTGCGCTCTGCCGCAGCTGGGCCTTGCCGCGCCGGCCAAGTTCACATGCGGCTGGCTGCCCGAGGGGCACATGCCCGCCGGCGAGATGAAGGCTCTATTGGCCGCCGGCGACCCGCTCGACAAGCCGGAAGTGCTCAATGCCGCCGTGCAGAAGCTGCAGGCGGGCGGCATGAGCCGCGCCCTCATCATCGACAATCTGGTGAGCACCTATTGCCCCGAGGTGGCCGCGAACGCCACCCTCTCCGACGCCCAGAAGCTGCAGCGCATGCGCACCTTCGCCGGACGCGTGGTGCGCACGGTGTACAGCCTGGAGACCGAGGATGCGGTGATCCTCGACATTCCGCTGGCACCCACGGTGGTGGATGGCGTCAACAAGAAGGCCCAGGCCGCCGGCGTCACGCCCCAGGAATGGGCCGCCGGCGCGGTCAGTGCCGCAGTCACCGCGCCCTGATCTCCGCCGGGCCGCGTGAGCGCGCTTTCATGTGGGCGCGCCCCTGATAGGGTTTGCTTCCGCTGCCGTGGATGAGCATCTCCGGCACGGCGGGAGTGGGAAGAGGTGACGGCACCGTGAGCCATCTGGCCCACGGTGCCGTTGTCGTTTCGGGCCACGTTCAGACCTGTCGGCGTGCACTCGGCGCCCGGTCTGGGCGCCGGCTTGCCGCGCGCCCCGTGCTTCGGGTGCGTTCCTGTGCGGCAGGGAAGGACGGCAGGGGTCAGGCGGCGGGCGCGGTGATGCCCTTTTCGCTCAGCAGCGCCGCCAGCTCGCCCGCCTGGAACATCTCGCGGACGATGTCGCAGCCGCCGACGAACTCGCCCTTGATGTAGAGCTGTGGAATGGTGGGCCAATTGGAGAAGGCCTTGATGCCTTCCCGCACCTCGAAATCCTGCAGCACGTCGACGGAGCGGAACGGCACCGCCAGCTGGCCCAGCACCTGCACCACGGCGGCGGAGAAGCCGCACTGGGGGGCCTGGGGCACGCCCTTCATGAACAGCACGACATCGGCGCTGTCGATGATCTCCTGGATGCGATCGGATGTGGCAGACATGGGATAAATCCTGCAATCAGAGTGAGGCAATGCAGTGAGGAATGCGGGCTGCGCGCGCCGGGGGATCCGTCGGGTCGCCCCGCCTTGCGCGCAGCTGGGGGACTCATTTGGGAACGATGGTCTCCAGGGCGAGGGCATGCAGCGCCCCGCCCATCTGGCCCTGGAGCGCGGCATAGACCAGCTGGTGCTGCTGCACGCGGCTCTTGCCCTTGAAGGCCTCTGAGGTGATGCGCGCGGCATAATGATCGCCGTCGCCGGCGAGGTCGACGATGACGACGTGGGCGTCGGGCAGGGCGGTCTTCACCAACCGCTCGATTTCGGCTCCGTCCATGGCCATGGGCTGTGCTCCTTTGCTCGGCTGTTGCATGCAAACTCGGCACCAGCCGCGGGCGAAGCGGGCAAGCATTGGCCAGCACAGGAAAAATGCACGGCCAGTGGTGCTCTGCCGCATCCGCTGTCGCCTTCGCGAGATCCCCACTGTCGCCTTCGCGCGATCCCTGCTGTCGCCTTCGCGACATGGCGACGTCGCGGCGCGTCCGGGGCCGTTCCAGCCGGGCGGCAGGCGAGCGGTCATGTCGGGTGGGAAGAACGGCCCAGGTCTTGCTTGCCGGTCTCGAGCTTTGCGATGAGAGACGGATGATGAGCGAAACACGACATGAGGACCGCCGCCGGTCTCCGGCGTTCGCGACAATCCTCGGGACCAATGAGATCGCCTCGGCGGTGGCGGTTAAGCTGTATCGGTCTGGATACGGCGTTGTCCTCTCTCACGACCCCATGCCGCCGGTGATCCGCCGCAAGATGGCGTTTCACGACGCGCTGTTCGACGACGGCGTGGATGTGGACGGCATCGCCGCCACCCGGGTGGATACGGGCATGGAGATCCGCCGCGGCCTGTCGCAGCGCGATGGCCGGGTGATGGTGACCCATCTCGGCCTGCTGGATCTCCTGGTCATCGGCTCCATCGACCTTCTAGTGGATGCGCGGATGAACAAATACCAGGTCACCCCCGACCTGCGCCGGCTGGCGCGGCTCACCATCGGGCTCGGGCCGGGCTTCACCGGTGGCGCCAATTGCGATGTCGCCATTGAGACGCGGCCGGGCAAGGAAGGCCAGATCATCCAGCACGGCTCCACCGACGCCCCCGACGGGGTGGCCCGCCCGCTCGGCGGTAGCCGCTCCGAGCGCTTCGTTCATGCCGAGGTGGCCGGGCGCTGGCACAGCGCCATCGAGATCGGAACCCGGGTCTACAAGGACTTCCTGGTGGGTCATCTGGGGGGCATTCCGGTGCGCGCCCCGTTCGATGGCATGGTGCGCGGCGTGGTGCGAGACGGCACCGAGGTGCCCGCCGGCGTGAAACTGCTGGAGCTGGATCCGCGCGGGCGTAACGCCAATTGGACGGGGCTCGATGCCCGCGCCCTTATCATCTCCAAGGCGGTGAGCCGGGCGCTCTCCTTTCGCAAGGCCAAGGCGACGGAGAAGGAGCTGCGCTCGATCTTCTGAGGCGGGTTCCCACATCCCACGCCGCGGCCACTTTTCAGAACAGGCCGTTGTTCATGATCGAATTGTTCCCCAATACGGATGTCATCAATTTCGGGGACCTGCCGCCCGGTATCAACGCCCTGCTGCAGCAGGGCGTCATCGCCTATCGGCGCGATCGGGCCCAGGCGGATCAATTGTTCCGCCAGGCGCTGGCCGCCGCGCCCCATGAACTGCCCACCTATTTCTGCCTCTACAAGATCCACACCTACCAGGGGAATCTGGAGGAAGCGGAGCGGGCGGCCGACGGGGGGCTGAAGGAGGCGGCAACCCAGGCCGGCTGGGACACCGACTGGCGCAAATGGCTGCCGGAACCGCTCCTGCCCGAGGGCGCCGGCCGGTTCGCCCTTTACACCCTCAAGGCCCTGGCCTTCATTCATCTGCGCCAGAGCCGTCCCGAGGCGGCGGCCGAGAAGCTCGCCGCGCTCAAGGTGTTGGACCCGACCGGCGCAGTCGGCTGGCCGGTGGTGGCGGCGCTTGCGGAAGGGCTGGAGGCTTAGGCGCCGGCGCAGCGCCGGGCTGGCGTCCGCCCCTGGTCGGCGCGGACGTGATGCCATCTTGTTCTCGCATCTTGTCTCGGCACGTTGTCTCGGCACGTTGTCTCGGCACGTTGTCTCGGCACGTTGTCTTGGCACGTTGTCTTGGCACGTTGTCTTGGCACGTTGTCTTGGCACGTTGTCTTGGCATCAGCTTTGCAGGCCTCTCATGGTGGCGACAAGGCTGCGGCGTTGTCGCGGATGGGCCGGCCCGATGTCGCCTATGTTGCGACGAACGGCGGCTTCGCGCCGCGGCGCGGAGGGCCCCGACGGAGGTGCCTGGTGGGGCGGATCCGGCATTTCCGGAGCATGGAGGACGGGCCCGATCGCACCCTCGCCGAATGCGGGGGAGCGACCCATATCAGATCCGGGGGCGGGATTTTCAATCTGCCGCGCGTCGCCGAGGGCGGGCGCGGCACGGCCTTAGCCGAGGGGTACTGGCGCCTGCGTTGCCGCGCCCCGAAGGCGAGGCGGCTCGGCCCGGTGCCGATGGCCCGTGCCGGTGAGGTTGCTGGAGGCGACTGGCAGATGACGGAGAACATGGATTACGGCTTCGACGCCCCTTCGGCGCCCTCGCTCTATCGGGACGGGGCCGAGACCTCCTATGCCGAATTCGCGCCGCAGGATGCGGCGCTGCTCGAAGGGATCGTCGCGGCCTTGCGCACGGTGAACGATCCCGAAATCCCGGTGAACATCTATGACCTGGGGCTGGTCTATCGTATCGACTTGAAGCCGGACGGCGTGGTGGAGATCGACATGACGCTCACCGCGCCCGGCTGCCCCGTGGCCGGCACCATGATGGGCTGGGTGCAGCAGGCGGTCGACGTGGTGGCGGGGGTTAGCGAGGTGAAGATGAATCTCGTGTTCGATCCGCCATGGGACAAGTCCCGCATGTCGGAAGAAGTCCAGCTGGAGCTGGGCCTGCTGTGACCTGAGGGGCCGCCCCCCGATCGGGGGGCTGGGTCCCGTGTCCCAGGTTCCGTGCGCGGTTGCTGTGCCGTCGGGTGGCGTCGTCGGTGCATTGACTGTGCGTGTCGGTGAGAGGGCGGGGGCCGTGCTCCGCGGATGGCCGACCGGGTGGGAGCGGCAGGAGCCGCCCGCAGCCCGTGCGCGGTTTCAGGCGCCGAAGTGTTGGGCGAAGGTCGCCCGCTTTTCGCAGGTGTCGAGGCCGGTGCCGAGGGGCCAGCTTTGCGCCGCGAAGAAATCCTTCACCGCGCGCGTGACTTCCTGGCCATGCAGATACCAGCGCTCGACCCCGTCAGGGGAGAGAAGGGCGGGGCCGTCGGCGCGGTGCACCTCGCCATTGTCGAGCCACAGGCGGGTCTGCGTGTAGAGGAACAGCCCGGCCTTGCGCGACAGGTCATCGCGATTGGCTTCGTCCACCAGCAGCATTTCAGGCATGGTTCAGCTTCCCGATTGCGGCCGCGTGACCCCGCGTGGGGTCGCGGGGCTCAGTTGAGGACACGCGCCGCGCCGCCCAGCAGTGCCACGTTGTAGCCTTCCTCCCGCAGCACCTGCTGCACCGTGTGGCGCTCCAGCATGCGCCGGTAATGGGCGGCGAGATTGGGGGGCAGGGGCACATGGGTCTTGTCGGCCCAGAACTCCACGTAGAACAGGATGGGGTCGGCCACGGAGAAGGTGTCGGCAATATAGGGGCGCCCCTCCAGCACCTTGTCGAGAATGCCGAAGCCCTGGGTGACGATGTCCCGGCCGAGGCTCTTTACCTTGTCCTGGTCGCTGGCAGTGCCGGCGAAGGAGGGGGTGGCGAAGATGCGGGCGAAGCCCTGGCCGTGCACGGTATTCACCACATAGGCCATGGTTTCCAGCGCGCGGGTCTCCGCCTCCAGCTCCGCCGGCCACAGCCCCGCGCGGGGGCGGCTGCGCGCCAGCCAGAAGGCGATGGCCAGCATGTCGGTGAGCACGCTGCCATCGGGCCGTACCAGGGCGGGAATGGTGGACTTGGGGTTGATGGCCACATAATCGGCCTTGAAATGATCGCCCGCCGGGAGGTTGACGATGTGCGCCTCGAACACCTCTTCAAGCTCTTCGAGCACGATATGGATCGCTGTCGAGCACGATCCGGGGGTCATGTAGAATTTCATGTTGGCCATGCTGCTGCCGCGGTCCTTGCCTGCTCGCGATCGATAAGGCCGAAGCCCGGCATGGTTCATGCAAATATCGGGTCAATTCTGTATTGGCGCCATCCGCCGGGAGTAAATCCGACAGGAATGTGCCAATCGCGACAGGTCTTGTGGCGCAAACGCCGGGGCGTCTCGGTGCCGCCGTTGCGCGTCCGCTTGGAAGGTGATGAGCCATGACGGCTGAAGGGACTGCGGCTGAAGGAGCGGCCGGCGAAGAGATCGAGGTTTACGCCATCTGCGAGATCGACGACATCGATCCGGGTGAGGCGAAGGCCTTCAATCTTTCCCGGGTCGGCGCCGAAGGCGAGGCGCGGCCGTTCCGCATTGTCGTCATCCGCACAGGAGCGAAAGAGGCCGTGGGCTTCGTGAACGCCTGCCCCCACCAGGGCACCTGGCTGAACATCGGCGGCGGCGAGTTCTTCAACAAGGACGGCACGCAGCTGCGGTGTGGCCGGCACGGCGCCCTGTTCGACATCGAAAGCGGGCTGTGCACCGAGGGGCCGTGCAAGGACCAGCACCTTGAGCCCATCGCTTTGGCGGTGGTGGGCGGCGATGTCTGCCTGTGCGGCGTGGAGCTGGTGGAGGAGGAGGCACGCCCTTTCCCCTACGACGATCTCGACGACACCATGGAAATCATGATCTCCCCCGATTGAGGGGGAGGCGCCACGGGTGGTTTCCCGCCCCCGTCTGGCTGGGAGGCAGTGCAGCACACATGGATTCTCTGGAGACCGGCGCGCCGCAGCCGGCGGCCGAGCAGGCGGAGCGGTGCGCCTATTATGTGACCTATACCGGCGTGAAGATGCCCTTCAAGCTGGTGGAACACATTCCCGAAGCGCAGCTGAACCATCGCAACACCTTCATCCGCGCCTATTTTGACGCGGCCGGCGGCCTCACGGGCTTCGACAAGATGGTGTATGGCGAGATCGAACTGGCCCACCGCTACAGCTACCACGACAATGGCCAGCTCCGCCGTGCGGAGGTGACCATGGTGGACGAGGATCCGGTGGTGCTGTGCTTCGATCCGCAGGGCGCGCCGGTGGCGCAGGCCTGACGGCGGAACGAGGAGGGGCGGATGACGGTTGCGCAGCTGCTGGACGCTCTGGGCAAGATGCCGCCCGAGGCCGTGGTGCTGATGGAGGCCGATGGCGGCCTGTCGCTGGTGAGCGGGCTGGAGTTCGTCGAGGAGCAGGGGGCCGGCGCCCCGGCGGAAGTAATTTTGCTGCCGAACATGGACGAATGATCCGGCGCCCGCCGGTGGTGCGGCTGCCATGCGGGCGGGTGTGGACCGTGTGAAGTCGAGGGATGACATGTCCGACGTCGTTGAGACCCAGACCATGTACGCGCGCATGGGCGGTGACGTGGCCATCGACCGCCTGGTCGAAGCCTTCTACGCGCGCATGGACCGTCTGCCGGAAGCGCAGGACATACGCGGCATGCATGCGCCGGATCTGGGCGAGACCAAGCGGGTGCTGAAGCGCTATCTCTCCGAATGGACCGGCGGGCCGAAGCTCTATTCGCCGGAGAAAGGCCATCCGCGCCTGCGCCAACGCCACATGCGCATTCCCATCGGCGCCGCGGAGCGGGACGCTTGGCTCCTATGCATGCGCGGGGCCCTTGATGAGACCATCGCCGATGCCACCGCCCGCGACGAGCTGTTCGGCGCCATGGCGAAGCTCGCCGACTGGATGCGCAACACGGCCGACAATCCGCATGATACCCGGGGCCATCACGCCCATCCGTGACACCGGCGTTCGCCGGGGGCTGAGCCCGCCGGCGGGGCGCTAAAGCGGGACGCCGAAATAATCCTCGTCCTCTCCACCCCAGGCTTTGTGCAGGGCAAAGCCCGCCTGCCATCGCGCAGCCTCGTCCTCCAGCGCCCCCCGATGGGTGATCTTGCCATCGGGATTGTCCGCCAGGAGATAGGGTTTTGCGTTCTTGATAAAGCGGTTGAGCGCCTTCATGTCGTTCGGCCGCACCACGCAACGGGGCGCTTCGTCGATGAGAATGGTCGTCGGGAGCATCGATCACCTCTCAGCAGGGGTGGACGCGCGGCCGCTGTGAGGCCGGCGCATCCGCCATTGAGCATGCGCCGGCGGCAGGGGGAACGCCAGCGCAGCGGGGCCATCGGCAGCGCACGGGGCACCGCGCCTCAGAAGCCGTCTTCCTTGGTGCCCCAGGGATGGGAGCCCGGCACCAGGGACGCCTTGATGCCGGCTTTTTCCACGTCGCCCAAGCTCTTGTAGAAGGTGCCTTCGTGCACCAGCGTCCCGGTCTTGGTGGTCACCGCCACATAGCGGGCCACCCTGTCGGTTTCGCACAGGTAGCCGCCACCGGGGTCGTTGGTGCTGCGGATGTTGCCATCCCAATCGACGAAAAAGCCCTCAGTCATGGACATGCGTGATCTCCGAACATGCGCCCGGGGCGTGGTCCCGGGGTCTGGTTGTCCCAGCAAGGTTCTTGCCAAAAGGTTCTTGCCAAAACGCGCGCCCCCGGCCTCCGGCGCGGCCGGTCGCCCCGCGGGTGCGGCGAGATCGTATTTTGCGAATATTTTCTTCATCTATTTTTGAGGGAGAGAAATTCAAGTATAATAGAACAATATTATAATCTACTGGAGATTCAGATGGCTGAATTGACACAGCGCATGGCCGGCATGGACGACGTGCAGGGCCTGTGGGGATTGTTGCGGCAGATCTCGGCGGATGTGCCTTTTGCCCTTGAGGATGAGCGTGCGCAGGAGAGCATACTGTCGGAATTGATGGCCTGCTGCACCTCCGGGTTGACGCCGGTGGCGGTGGACGACGAGAAGGGCATCGTGGCGGCCCTGCTCGCCCGGCGCGATGATCTGGAGTGGGGCCTGCGCAACAATCCGGCGATCCATGTGTCCTATGTGGCGCTGGCCCCGGACGTGCGCGGCGGCGATCTGTTTGCCCAGCTCATGGCGGGGTTGCAGCAGCAGAAGGTGGCGGTTTTGGCCAGCGTCAAGGCTGGCGAGCAGCAGGGCCTGGTGCACGCCCTGGGCAGCCTGGGCTTCACCCATGAGGTGCATGCGGCCAGCGGATGGGGCGATCTCTATCAATGGACGCCGCCGGCGGTGCAATAACGGCGCGCCCATAAGGCCGCCCCTGACGGGCCCGGGGCGACCCCGGGCCTGTCACTCGCCGTCGTCGTCGGGGTTTTCCAGCTCCGCATGGGCCGCCTCGAGCAGCGCCACGCAGGCGCGCAGCCTTTCATATTCCGCCGCATCAATGGTTACGAACGCCGCATGGGGGTCCTGCGGCGGTGCGGGGTCCGGTGGTCGCGCGGCGAGGAGCGCCTCGAAGATGGTGCGCTCCAGTTGAAAGATCCGCTCGCTGGCCCGTTCCAGATAGGGCAGGGGGTTGGCCTCGATATTGGCCTCATGCAGCGCGTCCAGCTTGAGCAGGGTGCGAAAGCGGCGGGTGGCGCGTCGCTTGTCGCCGCCGAAATCATGGGTGATCACACTCATGGCGGACCTCATTGCCGGGAGGGGCGCGACGCGGCCGGAAAAGATCTCCGCAGCCGCAGTTGTCCGGCAGTCATGCCGGCCTGTGCCCGCAGAAAATCGCCCAAAACCCGTGTTCGGTGTCGCGTGTCCGACAGGATAGCAGGGCGACGTGCGCTTACAACCGCCAGCTGGGGCAGCGCCTGCGCCCCAGCCGGCATGGCGCCTCAGGCGTCGGGTGGACCCATGACGCCTCAAGCGTCGGGTGGACCCATGTCGCTGTCGGCCTGCTTGCGGCCCTTCTTGTCGGTCTTCGCCTGGGCATAGGCGCCGGCATTCTTCAGCAGAACGGGCCCTTGGCCGACCACGTACTGGGAGATCCAGAACAGCGTGCGCTCCTGCGCGGCCTGCGCCGCGCTGGCATCGTAAGTGGCGCTGGCCGCGCAGGAAAAGCCGTGACTCGCGCCAGGGTAAAGGAACGCCGAGACATCCGGCCGGGCGGCGCGAAACTGGACGATGTCCTCCTCGGGCAGATAGGCGTCATGCTCCGCGAAATGGAGCAGGGTGGGCACCCGCCGCTTTTCCCGCGAGCCGTCGAGAATGCCGCCCGCGTAATAGCCGATGGCGCAGGCCAGGCCGCGCACCCGGTTGGCGGCGTGATAGGCGAGGTAGCCGCCCCAGGAAAAGCCGACCACCGCCACCTTGCCCGCGTCCTGCACGGAATCCACCGTGGCCTGAATGGCGGAAAGCGGCCATTCCGTGCCCACTTCCGCCACCAGGCCACGACCGGCGCTCTCGCCATCGTCGGAACAATCGAGCTCCGTGCTCGCCTTCACCTTGTCGAACAGGGCCGGGGCGACCGCCACATAGCCGGCGGCGGCGAAGCCATCGGCCAGCTTGCGGATATCCGCGGTCACGCCGAAGACATCCTGGAGAACGACGACCGCGCCGCGCGGGGCGCCTTCGGGATCGGCCCGATAAGCGGAAAAGACCTGATTGTCGCCTGTGCTCAATTCGATCATGGCATCCTCACTTCTCGAGCGTCTTCTGAGAGGGGCAGGTTCGCTCGTTCCGCCACTCGACACTTGTGGGGATGCAGAAAGAGGGCCAATAATGATCGTATTCTATGATCGAAGATTTTATTATATTGATGCAATATCTTTTGCGGCGCTTTGAGGTCTGGCCTTGGGCCGTAATTACAGTCCGTCGCGTGCCGATGCCGAGAGCCGTGCCCGCACCAGTTCGGCGATCTCGTCGACGGGATCGTCGCGAAGCGCCGCCAGTTCGGACAGGGGCAGGCGTTCGGCGACGGCGTGGCGAACCCGCATGTCGCGGTCGTCGTGCAGCAGGTGCAGGTGGTTGGGGGCAAGACGCCGGGCCACCTCCAGCCGCACCAGCGCATCTTCGTCCCCGACGAAGCGCAGCAGCAGGTGGTCTGGCGCGTGGCGCGCCGCAATGCGCCGGACCTCGACCTCGCGATCATGCACCAAAAGGACGAGCGCATCGGGCGCGACACGACGGGCAGCCACCATGCGCACCCCATAATCGGGATCCTGGAGCAGGGTGGTAAGCTCCGGGCCCTCCAGCCGACGGGCCAGCACGGCCCGGACCTGCGGATCGGGGTCGCGGCGCAGGGGCCGCACCCGGCTGAGGGGGAGGCGTTCCGCCAGGACCGCGCGAACGTCGGGCTCGGGGTCGTTCAGCAACGCCGGCAGTGCGAACAGGCTGGCATGGCGCGCGGCGAGAACACGGACCTCGAAATAGGGATGCCGCAAGTAACGCTCCGCCAGAGCCTCGTTGCGGCGAAAGAAGTTCTCGATGCGCCGGCTGCGCCGATCGGCCACGCAGACCGCGCCCAGGTCACACCGGCCTTCCGCGTGAATGTCTTCATGGGGGCAGTCCTGGCAGCGCAGCGGCCGGCCTTGCCAATCCAGGGCTTCGTTTCGCGCTTCGCTCTGCTCCTCCATGTGCGTCCTCCGTGCCGAAAGGCTAGCGAGGATGTGGGGGCTTGAACAGGGGCGGCCCAGGGCCGCTGTGAGGTCGGCCGGGCTGCATCCGACGCAGAGCCGCGGTGGATGCTGGGGCCTCGCCCGATGCGGTGGCGGCCGCGCACGGAGGGCCTACGTATTCCCCCCAATTGTCGCGACCGCCATCACGCCTTAGACAGAAAAAGCGCGATCACGCGGCCTTCGAGTCGAAGGGGGCCTTGAAATCCGCGAGCTGCGCAGCCGCCAGGCGGTAGATGCCACGACCACCGGCGAGAGCCTGATAGGTGGTGCCGGCATGGTTGGCGAGGTAGTCGAACCATTCCTGAGCAGTCAGGCTGGTCGGGCGTTCACTGATCTCGACGACGGAGCCGTTCGGAGAGAAGCGGGCGTGGATGAGGATTTTCTGATCGTCCATCTGAAATCTCCTGGTGCGCGTGAGTTGCCTGATGTGTATCACCGGCCAAATGTGGTGCGGCTCTTCCGGTGAGTGGTTCCGCGCGTGGTCGTGTGTCCGCTGCGCGTAAGTTCTCGTCAATCTGCGGAGCGATCTGCTGGTCGGCGCCGCTGCTGGATCAGCGCGCTAACCGCGCGCATGTTTCAATTTGGACAAGCCTGACGCTCGGATAGCGGTTGACGCTCTTTGTCCGTCCGTGGAGCGCGCGCCGCGCCTGCATCGACTTCCCGATGACCATCCCTTCACAAGACATCCTCAATGCCTGCGCAAGACGTATCTGGCATCGCTGCCGCCTGCGCCACAACACAGCGCGCGGAGCGGCTTCAGCGTCGCGAGGTGGTGGCTGGATTGCGCACAGGGGAGCGTGCGCTTCATGCCATTCGCCCTTTGACTATCCGTAATTATCCGGATGTGAGGCGCAAAGATCAAGAATAAATTTGATTAAAATCAAGTTATATGCATTGATGAAAAATAAAAACACCCTACGCGCCGAAAAGTGCGGCGCGGTGTGTCCGGCTTGAAAAGAAGGCCGGCGCAGGCGAGCCGCGCCGGCCGGAAGAGACTCACAGGCCGGCGTAGTCGAACCCGAGCAGCTCCACCGTCACATTTTCGGTGCCGAGCACCGTGACCATGTCGGCCAGACGGGACTTGGAGCCGACACCGACGATGGCGTCGAGCTTTTCATTCTCCTCGCGGGAGGTCTTGGACAGGCCCTTGCGGCCTTCCTGAATGAAGACGTGGCCGAAGCTGCCGTCCTTGTCGCTCTTCTGCCGATCGGCGAGGCGGGGCTCGAGGGCCGTGAGTACCTCGAACAAGTTCGAACCTTCGGTCGCCTCCACGGTCTTGCCGGCGGGGAGAATCTTAATCGTCACCGAGGACATCAAATGCTCCTGTCATTTCCAGATTTTTGCTTGGATGTTGAGGATGCCTAGTAGATGGCGGAGCCCGCCCCCACGTTGATGGAGGCATCCTTCATCGTTGCGACGATGAACTCGATTTCGTCTTCGGTGAGGTGGGTGTGGAACGGCAGGGCGATGGCCCGATCCGCGACCTTTTCCGTGACGAGATAATCGCCCCGGCGATAGCCGAGGTCGAAATAATGACGCTGAAGATGGAGCGGCGTGCTGTAGGCGGCGGATTCCACCTTTTCCACCTTGAGGTCGTCGACGATGGCGTCGCGGCTCGATTTGGAAAAGCGGGTGCCGAGGTGCACGGCGTACAAGAACCAGTTCACCTCGGTGACGTCGGGGCCGATGAACGGATCCTTGATGCCCTCGAAGGACTGGACGTATTTGTAATAGAGATGCTCCACATAGCGGCGCCGCTCCAGGATCTCCTCCAGCCGGTTGAGCTGGGCGAGGCCGAGGGCCGCGGTCACGTCGCTCATGGCCGCCTGGTAGGGTGCGGTCATGCTCACCACCACCGACGAGCGCTCGTCGAGCCGATGGCTGCGATAGCGCCGCAACGCCACCGCGATGTCGATGTCGTCGGTCACCACCATGCCGCCCTCGCCGCAGGTGAGGGGCGAGGGCTGGGAGAAGTCGAACACCGCGGTGTCGCCGAACGTGCCGACCAGCGCGTCCTTGTAGCGCGAGCCGATGGCCTCGGTGGAATCCTCGATGAGGTGCAGCCGGTGGCGGGTGGCCACCTCCTGCAGGCCGGTCCAGGCCGCCGGATGGCCGTTGGTGTTGCCGGCGACAATGGCACGGGTCTTCTCGGTAATCCGCGCCTCGGCCTTCTCCGGCACCAGCGTGCCCGCCCAATAGTCGATGTCGGCGAACACCGGCCGGGCTCCGGCGAGGCTGATCGCATGCACCGTCTCGCGGAAGGAATAGGGGGAGGCGATCACCTCGTCCCCGGGCCCAATGCCATAGGCCTGCAGGGTCATGAGCAGACCCATGGTGCCGCTGGGAACGGCGATGGCATATTTGCGGCTGAGATAATCGGCGAACGCGGCCTCGAAGGTCTCGACCGTGGGGCCGCTGGACAGCCGGGGCGCCTGCAGCGCGGCCGCGACAGCCTCCAGCTCACCTACGGTGATGTCGGGGTCGGACAAGGGAATGAGCGTCGCTTCCGCGCCGTCGTCCAGGTCGTCCGTCGGGTCTGCGACAAGGTCCGGCTCGATCATGACACTCAGCTCCGCTTGGCGAGAATGATGCCGGTGGCACGCGTCGGATCGGCGGTGATCTGCGCGCAGTGGTCAGCGGTGTCGAGCAGGTGCAGGTCGAACAGCGGGAAGGTCCGGAACGGCGTCTCGCCCACGTCGGAGGCATCGCACTGGGTCCACGACAGCTTGGGAAAGCGCTGGCGCAGCGCGCTGACCGCTGCGGGGGCAAGATCCGGCGCCGCGAGCACCTCCTCGATTTCCGACAGTTCGGTTTCGCTCACAGCCATGGCTTCAACTCCAGTGCACACGGATCGCCGGGCCGCCGCGGGTGTCGGCCGCTGGTGGCCCGGTGTGGCAGCGCCGGCGGCTACTGCCAGAATTTGCGGTCCTGGTCCTCGTTGAGGAGATCCAGGAGGGGCGGGAGACGGGGATGGATGCTGTCCAGCTCCCACGTGTCCGCGCCGTGGTTCTTGCGAAAAAGATGCCAATTCCCACTGTCGGCATCGTGCAGAACCAGAGCGATGTCGACGACGCCGCCATCGGGATCCACGTTGCGCGAGCAGCACGCGCTCTCGATGCGGTATCCGTGGTCGGCGCCCACCACCTTCGGCTCCACATAGCGGTAGCGGCGGCGCTGGCGGATGGCCCGCTCGATCCGTTTGCGGTCGAATTCATTGGGGTGGGCCGGCGGCGCCATGGGGCTGTCTCTTCGTCTGTGACCGGTCGCCGTGCCGCACCGCTCAGGCCGGCTCGATCTCCTCTTCGAGGCAGCCGATCACCAGGCGTTCGTTGAACTCCACCAGGTAGATCGGCGTATTGCTCTCGGTATGGGTACCAACCTGGACGATCTCCCCCACTGCGCCGAGGCCCACCAGCAGCGCCTCGGCCGGCGCGTCGGGATAGGAGCCGTCGTTGTGGAGTTCGATGAGAGTCTTCACCTTCATGCCCCAGTCGTATTTGGGCATCCGTGGCTCGAACATCATGCGCTGGGCACTCCGGGCAGGGGGATGTCTTCTTCTTCCCGCGGCGAGGCGGGCTCGAGTTCCTTGCGCTTCATTCCGACGCGATTGCCGCTCTCGGTGAATTCGACGCCGTAGATATAGAATTGCTGCAGGAAGGTGCCGATGGAGACCACGTATCCGATCTCCCCCTTGCGGGCGAGGACCTCACCAATCTCCTTGCCGGCATATGTGCCGTCGTTGCGGATGACGCGCTTGGCCTTCACCTTCTCGCCAAAGGAGAAGTATGGTGGCTCGGAGATTTCCACCACATCGCTGTCGCGGACAATATTGCTCATCGCGGCATCTCCTTCAAAAGCTGCGGCCCACCCTCGTGGCGGGAACGCGCCATCTCTCGAACGAAATCGTCAGCATCTTCCAAGAGCGCGCCGAGCTGGTCGACGGCGATGCGCCCTGCCACCTCGTAGCGCACCCGCCAGTCGGGATCGCGGATCAGGCTGGAGAGCAGGTCGACGGGCAGCCGCTGCACCACCTCCAGCCGCACGGTGGCGACTGGGTCATTGATCATCGCCGGCAGCCATTCCGCCGGCAGGCGCTGGGCCACAACCTTGCGCACCTCCGCTTCCTCGTCGGTGACGAGGCGGGACAGCAGCGGCGGAGCCACCCGGCGGGCCACCACCAGACGCACGTAGTAATCGGCGTCGGCGAGCATGGGGATGAGGTCGGCATCCTCCAGCAGGGAGACGATGCGGATGCGCACCTCGCGGTGCGGATCCTGGCGCAGCCGCAGGATCAGGCGTTTCGGCAGCCGGCGGGCGGCGTTCCAGCGCACCGTCTCTTCCGGGTCGTCCAGTAGCGGCGGCAGCACAAACACATCCGCGTGCTTGGCGGCGATGGCGCGCACCTCGAAATGGGGATGCCGGACATAGCCGTTGGCCAGCGCCGGGTTCCAGTTGAAGAAACGGTCGATGCGCCGGGCGTAGCGGTCATGCACGCAGGCGTGCTTCAGGCGGCATCGGCCCTGCGCGAGCAGGTCGCCATGGGCGCAGTTTGCGCAGTCGATGTCCTCGCCGCGCCAGTCCTTCGCCTCGTCGATGTCGTCAGTCATCGTCCTGCTCCGCTCGGGCGGCTTCCGCCCGGTCCAACACATCGATCAGCAATCGCGCCCCGATCTTGTCGCTGGGGTCGAGCTGCAGCAGCTTTTCCGCCGCCTGTCGTCCTTCCTCCAGTTCCCCCAGGCGCATGTTGAGATAGGCGTAGCCCTTGAGGGTGAACATGAAGAAGCGCGGCATCAGCCGGTCGAAGCGGTCGAACTCCGCATCGCCCGGCCGCACCTCCCGCCAGTCGGCGGGCAGGTTGGTCTCCCGCTGGGCCTTGGCGAGACACTGCCGGGCGATCTCCAGGCATTCCCGCAGCCGGCCCTTGTAGAAGTAGAACCGGTAGAGGCCGATGAGCACCGCCGCGTGGCCGGGGGCGATGGCCTCCGCCGCCCGCAGATGGCGCTCCGCCACCTCGTCCTGCTGGTAGGCGAGGCCGGCCTCCCAGAGGTGATCCTGGGCGTCGGCCGGCAGGCCGCCGCCCATCACGGCGCTGGCCATCAGCGCCTCGGGGGTGAGCGTGTCGGAATCGTCGTCCAGATGGGCCGTCGTCATCCGTGCTCATCCCCGCTGGCCATCGCTCCCGCGCTCAATGGGCGTGGGACGAGCAGGTACCGGTGGCCTTGGGATCGTGGAACACCAGGCCGGTCTTGGCGGCGGTGTCGGTGAAGTCCACCGTCACGCCCTCCAGCAGAAGCCGGCTCTCCGCGGGCAGGAAGAATTTGATGCCTTCACGCTCCACCACGGCATCACCCGGCGTGGGCTGCGGCAGCACGGAGATGTCCGCATTGAGGCCGGAGCAGCCGCCCGGCGACACCGCCAGGCGGAAGCCGGCCCCCGGGCCGCCATCGGCCATGATCATCAGGCGAATGAACTTCTTGGCGGCCGGAGTGAGGGTGAAATTCATGGTCGCAGGTCCTACGCGGGCGGCTGATAGCGGGGATAGGAGGTGTCGATGATGCAGGTGTCGTCCACCGGGCAGACGGCAGCGCACTGCGGCGCATCGAAATGGCCGATGCACTCGGTGCATTTCTTGGGGTCGATGACAAAGGTGCCGTTCTTCTCGAAAATGGCCACGTTCGGGCATTCGGGCTCGCAGGCGGAGCAACTGGTGCATTGCGAGGCGACGATCTTCAGCGCCATGGCTGGGTCCTCTTTGGCTTGCGCTGTGTGAAAGGGGGGCGGCGGGCCATGCCGCCGTCCCCGGGAAGGTGTGCGGAACCGGTCAGGCGGCGCTGATGAGGGCGCCCTGGCGGATCTCGGCGTCACCGCGCACGGTGTGCTCGATCTCGCCGCTCTTCACCTTGGCCAGGTAGTCCTTGAACCAGGTGATGGCGGACTTCTCGATGAATTCGTGGGCGAACTGGTCCACGGGCTCGATACCGGCCTTGATGAGGTCCGCCTTCGGGCAGCCGCCGATCTTCGCCACGAACACCGCATGGCAATCGTTGATGGCGCGGATGATGGTCTCCAGCGAGTCCTCCTCGCCATAGCCGCCCTGGCAGTAGAGATCGACCCGGCGATGGCCGACGAACTTGGCGCCGCCGGTGGAGAGTTCCCACACCTGGAACTCCTTGGCGTGGCCGAAGTGCTCGTTCACCAGGCCCGAGCCCTTGGTGGCGACGGCGACCAGCAGCTTGATGTCGCTCTGCTCACCGGCAAGGCTTTCCAGCTCCGCCTGCTTGGCGGCCACCTTGGCGACGCGCTCTTCCTCCACCAGCGCCTGGTAGGCCTGGCGGCTCTCGAGGTCGTAATTGACCTCCATGGCCATGATCTTGTCGGTGGTGAACTCGGCCGAGCGGTCCTCACCCAGGAGGCCCACGGCGTCGGCGCGGCACTGGCGGCAGTGGCGCATCATGTTCATCTCGCCCTCGCACCGGTCCTGGAGCGCCTTGAGCTCCTGGGCGGTCGGGCCGCGCTGGCCGTTGAGGCCGAACACGGTGCCGTGCTCGGGCGAGGAGATGAGGGGCATGATGTTGTGCAGGAATGCGCCGCGCGACTTCACCGCCCGGTTCACTTCAACCAGGTGGTTGTCGTTGATGCCGGGGATCATCACCGAGTTGATCTTGCAGAGGATGCCACGCTCGGTGAGCATCTCCAGGCCCTGCAGCTGGCGATCGGTGAGGATCTTGGCCGCCTCGTAGCCGGTGTAGCGCTTGTGCTTCCAGAACACCCACGGATAGATCTTCGCGCCGACTTCGGGATCCACCATGTTGATGGTGATGGTCACGTGGTCGACGTTGAAGCCGGCGATGGTGTCCACGTGGTCGGGCAGGGCCAGGCCGTTGGTGGACAGGCAAAGCTTGATGTCGGGCGCGGTCCGGTTGATCAGCTCGAAGGTCTTGAAGGTCTTTTCCGGGTTGGCCAGCGGGTCGCCCGGGCCGGCGATGCCGAGCACGGTCATCTGCGGGATGGTGGAGGCCACCGCCAGCACCTTCTTGGCGGCCTGCTCGGGGGTCAGCTTTTCGGAGACCACGCCGGGACGGCTCTCGTTGGCGCAGTCATACTTGCGATTGCAGTAGTTGCACTGGATGTTGCACGCCGGGGCGACGGCAACATGCATGCGCGCATAATGGTGGTGGGCTTCCTCGCTGTAGCAAGGATGGTTCTTCACCTTTTCCCAGATCTCAGTGGGCAGGTCGCCCTGGCCGGCAGACGAGCCGCAGCTCGCCTTGCCCGAGCCGCCCGATGTGCCGCAACCCTGGTGCTCGGCCTTCGCCTGCATGATTTCCGCGAGCTTCTCGGGCGTGCCGATGGCCTCGCCCTCGTGCTGTGTCGTCGCGTCCATGGTTCTGCTCCTTGCTCTCAGCAGGATCCCAAAAACTCAATCCTGAGAGGCTTGGAGCAACAGGCGTGCCAGCTTGCGCGCGAGAATTTTCTTTAGAAATTTCAAAACGTTGGAGTTTATCGCGGCTGTCACGTTCCGCACATGGGCCCAAACAGAGGTGGGGCGCTCACGACATGTTGGAAACGTTACACGCAGATGGACGACAACAGCACATGCGACAAACGCACCATTTATTCAAAGTCGAACCGGAAATCTATTCCGGAAAAATACGGATCGCGGGACGCGCTCAACCCGGGGAATTTGAACACATCTCATCGAATGCATTGGTCTGCCAACGCGGTGACCCACAAACGCGAGGAGCGGGGCCCGTTGCGTGGGCCCCGCTCCTCGTGTCCGTCGATCGGGCCTGTCACGCCTTGGCGTTGGCCGTGATGATCTCAGTGGCGCGCGCCAGCGGCACGGCGATGGGGGTGATGGCGTGGCTCAGCAGGAAGCGCAATTCGTTCTTGGTGAGCTGGTCGGGATCCACCAAAGCATAATGGGGCGTGCGGGAGCGCTTGGAGATCTGCCGCGCGTAGTTGCGCAGCATCTGGTCGTGAAAGCGACAGCCGAGGAACAGGAACGAGCGTTCCGTGCGCCGCTGCTTGATGATGTCGGGGATCGGCGTCTGAATGTCGATCTCCGTCAGAACCTCCACATAATCCGCGTCGGAGATGAGGTAGTTCTTCGCCGGGCTGACGCTGCCGTGGGGTGTGTAGAGGATGGTGGTCCAGCCTTCGGCGGCGTCGCGGTTGGTCTCGGCGCCGGTGGTGTCATAGAAGCGATACCAGCGGTCCTCGCCAATGCCGGCGCGGCTGATGCCCTGCACCTCGCCCCAGTCGGCCCGCCCTTCGAGGGCCCGCCGCATGGTGCCGTCATACCAGGTGTCGATGATGACGGGCAGCGGCAGGCTGGCCAGAAGGGTGTGCAGCGCGGTGGGCTCCACCACGGGGCTGAAGGCCTCGGTCATCAGGTGGGTGACCGTGGCCCGCAGCTTGCTGCCCTCGATGTGCTGGGCGGCCGACCAGGGATTGCCCTTGGCCCGCTTGGGCAGCGCCACCTTGGTGGCGAAGAAGGCGGCCAGCGCCTCCGGGGTCATGGGCACGGCGGGGTTGACCCCGTCGCTGATGGCGGAGCCGAGATAGGGGATGATGTTGCCCGAGGGCAGCTCGCGCGCCACGTCGGCGAGGATCGCCTCGGCGTCGGCCAGCTTCAGGACATCCCCGGGGGGAACGGGAAGGTTCATGGCGCTTACTCGTCCTCGCCCCGTTTGCGGGCGTTCACAGTGATGGGCAGGTTGGTGTCGGCAGCCATCTCCGGCAGCTCGAGCACCCAGCCGTTGGCGATCTTGATCCAGCCACCCCACAGGGTTTCGTGTTCGGTCTCGACGATCGGCTCCTCGAGGTCCTTCTTCGGGACATAGATCGACAGACCCATCTCCGGGGAACGGCGAATCATGACTTTCATACGTTGAGCTCCTGGATCGCGTTCAACTCGCCGCTGCGACCATGATCGGGGCGCTGCGCCCGCGGTCCGGTCATTCGGAGGTCACCACGACGCGGCCGGGTGACGGCATGAGGATCAGGCATCGGAGGCCGCCGGGGCTGTCTGAGGCCGGTTCTTCCAGGCCGGGGAGAGGTCCCGCAGCCGGGTGATGATGTCGGGCAGCGCATCCAGCACCCGGTCCACGTCCGCGCCGGTGTTCTCGCGCGAGAGCGAGAAGCGGATCGCGCCGTGCAGGGCGGTGGTGGGCAGGTTCATGGCCTTGAGCACATGGGAGGGCTCGGTGGAGCCCGAGGTGCAGGCGGAGCCCGTGGAGGCGGCGATGCCGGCCCGGTTGAGATGCAGTAGCACCGCTTCGCCATCGAGATACTCGAAGGCGATGTTGGCGGTGTTGGGCAGCCGGTTGGCGCTGTCGCCATTAGCCAGGCAATGGGGCACCTGCTGCAGCACGCCCTGTTCCAGGCGATCGCGCAGGGCCTTCACCCGCGTCGCCTCGTCCTCGAGATGGCCCAGGGCCAGGGCCGCCGCGGCGCCGAGGCCGATGACGCCCGGCACGTTCTCGGTGCCGCCGCGCCGCCCGCGCTCCTGGTGGCCACCCCGGATGAGCGGCTTGAACTTCACGCCCTTCTTCACATAGAGCGCACCGACACCCTTGGGGCCGTGCAGCTTGTGGCTCGACAGGGAGAGCATGTCGATGTCCATGGACTTGAGGTCCATGGGCAGCTTGCCCACCGCCTGCACCGCGTCCGTGTGGAACAGCGCGCCGGCGGCGTGGGCCATCTGCGCCAGGGTGTTCACGGGGAACAGGGTGCCGGTCTCATTGTTCGCCCACATGACGGTGGCGAGGGCCGTGCGCGGGCCAAGCGCCGCCGCGTAGGCGTCCATATCCAGCCGCCCGTTGCGGTCGACGCCGATGTAATGGACCTTGATGCCGCGCGTCTTTTCTAGGTGCGCCAGGGGCGCCAGGATAGCCTGGTGCTCCACCTGGGTGGTCACCACCTCGTCCCGGCCGTCCTGAACCTCCAGGGCCGAGAGAAGGGCGGCATTGTCGGATTCCGTGCCGCCGGAGGTGAAGATGATCTCGTGATCATGGGCCGTGCCCAACAGGGCCTGCAATTGCTTGCGGGCGGCCTTCACGGCCTCGCCGACCGTCTCGCCGAAAGCGTGGGTGGACGAGGCGTTGCCGAAATGCTCCGAGAAGAACGGCAACATGGCGTCCACCACGGACGGGTCGGTCCGGGTCGTCGCATTGTTGTCCAGATAGACGGGCGACACGGCTAATCCCTTCGGGTTCGGGCCGGGACGGCGGGCCCGGCGCTCATTGCGCCGGGGCGGGGGCCTTCAGGTTCACCAGCGGCTTGTTGAGGCTGCCCGCCACCGGGATCAGCCGCACCAGCTCGCCGAGCCGCTCGACGATCTTGGACTGGATGCCCTCGATGGTCTCGCTGGCCAGCTTGCAGAAGACACAGGCGCCGGTCATCTTCACCATGACCTTGTTGCCGTCGATCTCGACCAACTCGCAGTCGCCGCCGTCGCGCTTGAGATTGGGACGGACTTCCTCGATCACGGCGCGGATGATCGCCTCGCGTTCCGCCTGCCGGGCAGACGCGGGGGCGCGGTTCTCGGTCTTCAGTTCGTCGGTCTCGACCAACATCGCACTGTCCTTTTCGTGAAGGGGGTCGGTTCGGCGCCCGGGGTGGACCGGGCGCAGGGCGTGTGCGGCGGCGTCAGCCGAACGACTTGCCGCAGGAGCAGCTGCTGGTGGCGTTGGGATTCTCGAAGGTGAAGCCGGAGCCCTCCAGCGCCACAACGAAATCGATGGTGGTGCCGGCCAGCAGTTCATGGCTGTTCATGTCCACGAACACCTTCACGCCCTCGCGCTCGATGACCGTGTCATCCGGTTCGCCATCGTTGACGAGGCCCATGAGATATTTGTACCCGGCGCAGCCACCGGCCTCGACCATGATGCGCAGCCCGCCCATGGGTTCCGGGGCGCTGACGATCGCCTCGCGCACGGCGTTCAAGGCGCTGTCGGTCAGATTAATCATCGCTTCGACCTTCGCTGAAGAGGAGCGCTCCGCCCTCAATCAGCAAGTCGCGTGCCAATATCCAAAGAACTGATTTATATCAATTTTTCGCCGGGCGGCTGTTGTGTTTGCGACGCTTGTCCGGTTTCGGACAGCCTGGGAGGTGTCATGGCGAGGGCCGCGTGTGGGCCGCGCCCATCAGAAGAAAGGCGCGTTCGGTCAATGCCTTATTGCGTTTGCTCAGAGTTCGTCGGTGGCGTCGGGCGGTTCGGCAAAGCCTTTGCATAACGATCGCGCCTGCGTTCGCGCGGGCCGCACGTCGCGCCGAGGGGCGGAAGCCACATGCGCCGGTGCCGTTGTGCGCGAAAACTCGGAGACACCACATGACTGCGATCGACGATACTCCCCTGGGCCGCCTCGACAAGGAAGGGCGGCTGCTCAACGCGGTGTTGAAGCAGCCCACGAAGGCTGGCCGGTTCGACTTCCGCGGGGACATCGCCTTGAAGTTCCAGACCCAGCTCGCCGATGAGAAGCGGCCGCCGGAATACACCATGGAACAGGTGATCACCTTCGGAGAGGCGGGCAAGTCCGCTGTCCCGGTGCTGGCCGGCTACCTGCAGAATTTCGCCTTCCTCAAGGACGTGGTCGAGGTGATGGGCGACGCGCTTGCGCCCGACGGGAAATATTTCCTGTTCTGCAATAACATCGACCTTCTGGCGAAGTATCGCGTCAGCTACGGCGGCAAGACCTTCTATGTGCTGCCCTGCGATGAGTCCACGGTGTGGAAGGAGATGACCGACCTTCTGAGTATCGACAAGAACGACATCAAGAAGCTCGATACCGGCGCCAAGACCGATGTGGTGCTGGATGCCGCTGCGGCCTGGCATGAGGAGTATGAGCCCATCACCTATGAAAAGGGCCTTGAGGTGATGGAGCCGGTGAAGAACCGCAACGCGAACCGGCCGGTCTGAGCCGCGTCCTTTCCCATCCTGTCCCTTCAGTGTCTCCCGCCCGAGGCCGGCTGCAGGCCGGCCTCGGAGCCGGCCGGGCGGCCGGTGCTGCAGGGGACGCGTGACAGCGGGACTGGCGATGCGGGCGCGCGCTCACACGCCGCCGCCCTCGTCGGAGCAGGAGGTGATCTCCTCCTCCTCGTCCTCCGCCAGGGGAATGCCCACCACGCAGATTTCATTGTCGAGCACCGCCAGCGGCACGGGGGTGAGGCCCTCGCCCTTGCACGGCCCATCGAGGCACGCGCCGGTGCCGATCTCGAAGATGGCGCCGTGCTTGCCGCACATCAGGCGGATGCCGTTGGGGTCCATGAACTGGTGGCGCTCCCAATCCAGATTGACCTGGTTGTGGGGGCAGACGTTCTCATAGCCGAACACCTGCTTGCCCCAGCGCACCACGACGATGTTGAACGGCTGCTCCACGCCGTTCTCGTCGAGCCGCACCAGCTGGAAGCCACGGGCCCGCTGGCTGGGAATGTCGCTCATGGAGCAGATGGCGTAGGCGATGATCTCGCCGGGGGCTTCGTCTTGCGCGACGTTGGGTTCCATGTGGTCCTCTTCTGCGGGTCGATGGGGCTGGGCCTTCAAGCCAGATGGGGTTGGGCGGCCGATTGCTCGGCCTTGGCCAGCAGCCGGCGATTGGCGGCCAGGGAGAAGTCGCGCCAGGCCGCCGCGACGTCCCTCAGGATGGTCTGCACATAATCCTTCGACAGATGGTGCTCTCCGGGGAAGTTGGACAGGGCGCACGAGGTGCGGTTGAAGGCGACCACGTCGTCGAGCAGGGTCTGGATGAAGTCGCGGAACGGCGCCTGCACCTGGGTCATCAAGGCCGAGCGACCCTTTTCCACCGGCACCTCGCGCATGTCGAAGGGCAGGGTGTCGAGCAGATCCACCGCCCGCTCATAGATATCCTCGATGGCGCCCAGCATGGCGCGCTGGGTCAGCTGCTCGCGCTCCTGGCTCGCCAGCGCCCGGTTGAGGCGGCTGCGATACATGTCGAACGCGGCATCGTTCTGGCCGGAGACCCAGGCGGCAAAGCGGGCGAGGCTGATGGCGTTGACGGTGCCGGCGATGGTGGGCAGGCCGTCGTCCAGCGCATCGGCCACCCGCTGGCGGGTCAGGGCTCGGTCGATCCGCCGCGCCGCCTCCAGCGCCCCTTCCAGATAGCCGGCGCCCTGGGTGGCGGTCTCCGAGCCACCGAGATAGAGCCGCCCGTCCCACAGCGGCCGGCGCAGCAGGGGATTGGAGAAGGCCACATGCTCGCCGGCCGGTTCGGCGCGGTCTCGGGCGCTGCAGGTGAAGGGCTCGCACGCCCAATCCTGGTAATGCAGCTCGCCCTCGCCATCGAGGGCGGTGCCGAAGACCTGCACCATCTGACTCTTCATGAGCATGGGCAGGCCGACCGCGAAGCTCTCCCGCAGCTCCGGCGGAAAGGCCAGGAAGCCGCCGAGCGCCGCCGTGGTGCCATTGGCGTTGCAGGCATCGAAGATCTCGCCCACCACCGCCTGCTCGTGGGTGACGAAGGCGTTGCCCGATTGGCCGGCGTGGCGCCAGTGGGGCGCGGTGTAAGCGATCACGACCTTGGCCTGGGCCGCCATCCAGGTGGGCGCGGCAGCCATGGCCTCGCGGGTGGCGGCGTCCAGCTCGGGGGTGAAGGCGACGGTTTCCACCACCAGGCGCGGCGGCAGCGCCAGCACCACCTGGCGGGCATCCACCTCCATCAGGCAGTCGCCGGAACGCAGGGTGAGGGTGACGTGATCGCCCTTGTCCGCCAGCGCCACCAGCACGTGGCCGCGATGAATGCTGTCTTCCGGCAGCTCGGCGGCGAGGGTGGCGATCACCCGCGACAGGCCGCCCTCCACCCGCCGGGCGCCGCCGTGCACGCCCTGCGTGGCCACCGGCTGGGCGCTCTTGTCGGCTTCCGTAAGGTGCAGCACCGCGTCTTCGTCGTGCTGCAGGAAGGTGGGGATGTCGAGGTCGGTCAGGAAGGCGCTGATGAGGGGCTGGCTGTCGGGCCAGAACCAGGTGGGGCCGAGGTCGAGGGCTTCGCCGCTGGTCGCCGAGACGGCGGTGAGGATGCGGCCGCCGAGGCGGGGGCGCGCCTCGTAGAGGGCGAAATCCCGATCCTGCCGGTGGAGCTGCCGGGCCAGGGCGAGGCCGCAAAGTCCGCCGCCGATGATCGCTGTGTCGAGCATGGACTGTCCTTCGCATGACGTGTTCGCGAGACGCGCGTCTTTGGAGCTCTTGCAAGATTCGCGCTCACCGCCGCCGTCCCGCGCGCGCCGCCCCCGCCAGCGGCGAAACGCGAGGCATGGCAGCGGTTCACGGTCGGCGACCAGAGAACAGCGAGGTGCCCGCGCCGCGCCGGCTGGGGCCAACTGCGACACGGACGTCGGCATTGTCGCGCCGCGCGGCGGCTTCCTGACACGGCGCGGGGCGGGCGAGCCAATCGGCGTCGTCTATCAGGGCGGGGCGGGGAACACGGAAAGTCCTGCCCGCGCAAAGGCTGCGCGGTTCCGGGTCGTTGCCTCGTCTGCGCCACGGGATGAATTGGCATGAAATTTGATGAATTCGCTGGCAGCACCGTTTGATTGCCTTTGGAGATTGCCAATGATCGTCGCGTCGGATTTCGCGAAATGCTCCCTCGATGAGATCAAGGAAGCCCTGGCTGGCGGCACGTTGACCGTCTATTCGGTGGCGCGGCCCCTGTCGGCGGATGCCGCGGTGGATCGCAGCGGCAAGCTGGCGGCCTTCACCTTCGCCACGCCCGCCTTCAATACTCCCTCTGAGGACGGTTCGGAGGTGCCCAATTTCGTGGTCGCCGCGGTGCCGGCGGTGGATGTGGGCACGCCCGGCTTCGCCCGCGCCTGCAAGGCGGATGGCACGGTGGTGGCGGACTTCTCCGCTGGCCCGGGGGATCGCGAGATCAAGTTCACCGAAGTGTCGTGCTCCAATGGCGCGCCGGTGAAGGTGGCGTCGTTCAAGTTCAACGCGGAAGGCGGCTGGCCGGAGCGCGAGGACTATTACGACAGCCATCCGCGGCCCGGTTTCGAACTGCCGAAGGTGCGCTGAGGCGCCGGCCGGGGCCGTGTGCGCCGGCCTCTGGCGCGCCGGCCCCTTGCGCCTGTCAGGTCATCACGCCCGGTGGCGGCTCAGATGGTCGCGCCGGCTTGTCGAGAAGGAGAACGGGACCTCATGAGCACTCCACTTCCCGGGCCCCTGGTCAGCACCGAGTGGCTCGCCGAGCATCTTTCGGACCCGGATCTCAAGATCCTCGACTGCACCTGGCATCACGAGAGCACCAATCTCGACGGCCGCACGCAGTATCGCGGACGCCACCTGCCCGGCGCGGTGCATTTCGACATCGACCACGTGGCCGACAAGGCCACCAGCCTGCCCCACATGCTGCCCTCCGCCGCCGATTTCGCCAAGAAGGTCGGCCTGCTCGGCATTGGCGACGGCGACCGGGTGGTGGTCTATGACCGCAATTGCGGCGGCTCGGCGGCGGCCCGCGTGTGGTGGATGTTCCGCGTCTTCGGCTACGATACGGTTGCCGTGCTCGATGGCGGCTATGGCAAATGGGTGGCGGAAAAGCGCGCCACCGAAATGTCGCCGGTGCGGCCGGAACCGAAGACCTTCACCGCCACCTTCTCGTCCGCCCTGGTGCGCACCCTGGACCAGATGCGGGGCAATATCACCAGCGGCGCCGAACAGGTGCTGGACGCGCGCGGCCCGGCGAAGTTCGACGGTAGCCAGCCGGATGTCTTTCCGGTGCGCAAGAATGGCCACATTCCCAACGCCATTAACGTGCCCTGGGGCGACCTGATCGTGCCGGACAGCGGTGCGTTCATTCCTCAGGAGGCCATTGCCGCGCGGTTCGCCGCGGCCGGCATCGACCTTCAGCGGCCGATCGTGGTCACCTGCGCCAGCGGCACCATCTCCTGCGTTCTGGCGCTCGGGCTTCATCTGATCGGCTGCCCCGCGGCGGCCGTCTATGACGGCTCGTGGGCCGAATGGGGCCAGGCCGAGGACACTCCCGCAGCCGCCGCGTGACGGTGGCATCGCGCAAGCCAGCTTGGAGCCAGCGATGGGCGCGCAGCAAGATGAGCCGGCGGACCTGCTCTGCGACGGCGAAGACTATTCCCTCCACGCCTCCACCGATGGCGCGCGCTATCTGCTGCGCTTCAAGACCGAGCAGCTGAGCGCGCTGCTCGAGGGCGAGGACGCGGAACGCTTCCGGTCGGATTTCGACGCCGTGAAGGCGCAATATCCGGACTGGGCCTGTGACCAGATGCTGGCTCAGCTCTGGGATCAGGGGGGATACAGCTGGCTGGCCATTCAGGACGGGTGATCATCATGGCAACCACATTGATCAAGACCACGGCGGACGGACGCAAGCTCGAGGTGGTGGGCCTGGCCATTATGCTCGATGGCAAGCTCGAAGCCTTCGATCTCATGGAGGTGAAGCTGCACCCCAATCGCCGCAAGATCTGGGACGTGGCACCGGACGCCACTCACATGGCGGGGCGGGTAACGCTGAACCAGGAGGAAGCCGATCTGGTGGAGAAGGCCTTCAAGGAGGCAGAAGCGGAGATTCTCGCGAGCCCGGCCGCCATCAACGAGCGCTTTCGCATCGCCATGATGTGGCGCGCCCGCAGCGAAGGCATCGAGTGAGCCGCGCGCCGGGTGCGGTGCGCGGGCGCGGCTGATCGAGGATGCGCATGCGGCGCGGCAGATCCAGTCTGCCGCGCCTTTTGCTTTTGCTGAGCAGCCTGGACAGGGGCGGGCGGCCGTGCACCCGAAGGCGGTGCGCGCCTTGCCGTCGGAAACGGCGAGATCCGCTGAACCGCGCCCGGGCGCGCGGTCCGGCTCTTGGCAGCGAAGCCGGGCCGGCGGGTGGCGCTCATCAGCCTCACGGGGCCGCAGAGGCAAGTCAGCCGCATGGGGCGGCGGCCCCATGCGGCTGAAGACGGCGACGAATGGTCAAGCGCAAATGCATATGATCTACCGCGGACTTAAGGCTGAAAGAACGGCGCCTCACCGGGTCGATAGATCGGCAATTCCAACGTGAGATCCGAGGCGGCGGACCGCCGGAGAAGGCCGGCGCGGGGGCGGGCCTGCGCCCGCCGGCGCGGGGTCAGCCGAACTTGAATAGCACGCCGTAGCCGCCGCGCGGATAGTTCCACTCGATGTCGCCGGAGGGCTCGCCGATGATCCGGCAGGTGCCGCACTCGACGCAGCCGTCGGCGGTGATTTCCACCTGGCCCTTGTCGTTCAGCTCGTAGCAGCGCGCCGGGCAGGCGGTGAGCAGGGCCTTGAGGGCCGGGGTCGGCTCATTGTGGGGACGCACCTTGATGTGGGCGCGGCCGGCATCCACCAGGTAGCGGTTCTGAAAGAGTTTGTCTTCGACGCGGACTGCGGTCTCGGTAGCCATGTCCATCTCCCTCGGTGAGCCGCGTCCGTGCTCTCATCCGGCCGCGGCGTTGTCGTGACAGTTCGGTGCTCAGCGCCACGCCCGGGCGAGGCGGAAGGCGTCGCCGAACAGGCCCGCCCATGACCGCGCCGAGGTGAACGACTTCATGGTGAGCTTCTCCTTCTCCTTCTTCGGCGTGCCGTCGACGCGCACGAAGTTCTGCATCGCCTTGTTGACGAGCTGCGGATAGGTGAGGAAGAAGTTCTGAGACTGGACGTGCAGCAGCTGCGGCATGTCCTTGTACTTCTTGAGGTCCTTCATGACGAAGCTGTCCTCGAGCATCTTTTTGTAGAGCGCGAGGTTGCTGGCGGTCATCGGCTCCTTGCGGGACTTGACCTGGAAGATGGCCTCAGCGGCAATGCGGCCGGAGGTCATGGCGAGGTTGGAGCCCTCGCGGTGGATGGCGTTGTTGAGCTGGGCGGCATCGCCCACCACCACCCAGCCATCGCCGAACAGCTGCGGAATGGCCTTGTAGCCGCCCTCGGGGATGAGGTGGGCGGCGTATTCCTTCACTTCCGAGCCCTCGATGAGGGGGGCGACGGAGGGGTGCTTCTTGAACTTCTCCAGGAGGGTGTAGGGGGATTCCCCGCTCTTCTGGAAATCCGACACCAGGCAGCCGATGCCCAGCGAGATGCACTCCCGGTTGGTGTAGATGAAGCCCATGCCGGTCATCCCCGCGGAGATGGTGCCGGCGGCCTCGATCACCGCGCCCTCGTTGCCCTTGAGGTTGAAGCGCTCTTCGATCACCTCCTGCGGCAGGAAGTGCATTTCCTTCACCGCCAGCGCCACGTCGGTGGGCTTGGGGATCTTGCGCAGGCCGGCCCGGGTGCCGAGCAGGCCGCTGACGCCTTCGGCGAGCACCACCACGTCGGCATGGATCTGGCCGCCGCCGCGATCGGTCTTCACGCCGATCACCTTGCCATAGGCATCCTGAACCAGCTCGGTCACCGTGGTCTCGCACACCACCAGGGCGCCGGCCTCCTGGACCTTCTTGTTGAACCACTTGTCGAACTGGGCGCGGATGATGGTGTAGCGGTTCGGCTTCTCCTCGTTGAAGTCGTCGGAGCGGTAGTGCAGGCCGGTGTGGGAGCTCTCCCCCATCATCCAGAAGCGCTGCTCGATGAGGTGGCGCTCGAGCGGGGCGTCCTCACGGAAGTCCGGAATGATCTTCTCGAGCATGTCGGCATACAGAATGGCGCCCTGCACATTCTTGGAGCCGGAATATTCGCCGCGCTCCAGCTGCAGCACCTTCAGGCCCTTGGTGGCCAGGCTGTAGGCGGCGGCATTGCCGGCCATGCCGGCACCCACCACGATGGCATCGAACCTTTCGTCGATCATGGCACGTCTCCTCAGCTGGCCAGCTTGTCGGTGGAATGGGCGGAGAGGCGCTTCTTGAAGGCCTCGGTCAGCGCAGGCAGGAAGCGCACCGCATCGGTGATGAGGCCCACATGGGCGAAATCGAAGATGGGCGCGTTCTTGTCGGTGTTGATGGCGACGATGAGGTCCGCGCCCTCAACGCCCACCCGGTGCTGAATGGCGCCCGAGATGCCGGCGGCGATATAGAGCCGCGGGCGGATGGTCTTGCCGGTCTGGCCGATCTGGCGGTCGGAGGTGACCCAGCCCTTCTGCACCAGCGGCCGCGAGCAGCCGTATTCGGCGCCGATGGTGAGCGCCAGCTGGCGCACCAGCTGGAAGTTCTCCGGCGAGCCGAGACCCATGCCGCCTGCCACCACCACGTCGGCATAGGCGAGGTTGGACTTGGAGGAGTCCCGGTCGGGAATGAAATTCAGAACCTTGGTGACGATGTCCGCCTCGACCACGCCGAGGGGATGCTCGATCACCTTGCCCACGGGCTTTTCCACCCGCTCCGGCATGGACATCACGCGGGGCCGCACGGTGGCCATCTGCGGCCGGTAGTTCAGCGTGTAGATGGTGCACAACAGCGAGCCGCCGAAGGTGGGGCGGGTGGCGGCCAGGGAACCGTCCGCGTCCACGTCGAGCTCGGTGGAATCGGCGGTGAGGCCGGTGAGCAGGGTGGTGGCGACAGCGCCGGCGAGATCGCGGCCGAGGGTGGTGGCGCCCAGCAGCAGGATCTCCGGCTTGTAGGTGTTGACCAGGGTGGTCATCGCCGCCGTGTAGGCTTCGTTGCGATAATCGGTCAGCACCGGGTCGGCCACCACATAGGCGAGGTCGGCGCCGTAGCAGAAGGATTCGGCCACGGCGTGCCGCACGGTCTCGCCCTCGGCGCCCAGCACCACGGCGGCGAGCTCGACGCCCAGCTTGTCGGCGAGCTTGCGGCCGGCGCCGAGCAGCTCCCACGACACGGGATGAACCTGCCCGCGCTCCTGTTCGACGAACACCCAGACGTGCTTGTACGCCTTGAAGTGTTCCGGCAGCTCTTTCTTGGTGGAGGCGCGGCCGCCGGCGGCGGGGGTCTTTTTCGGCTCGCTCATGGCTAGTGCCTTCTTCTTTGTCCTCGTTGGGGTCCGCCGGTCAGAAGCCGCGGGCCAGCGCGGTGAGATCGGGTTCGAGATTGGGCTGGCGCTTGAAGATGTCGTCGATCAGCGCGTCGGCCAGGGACGCGCCTTCCGGAACCTCGATCATCTGCGCCTTCTCGGCCCGGGGGCTCGGCGCGAACACGCGCTTCACGATGGTGGGTGAGCCCTTCAGCCCGCACTTGGTGAGGTCCTCGACGCCAGCGTCCTTGGCGCTCCACTTGACGATCTCCGCGCGGGCGCCGCGCAGGGCGTCGGCCATGGTGCCGCGACGGATCTCGTTGGTGCCTTCCAGCATGGCGATGAGGCACGGCAGCGAGCTCTTCAGCACCTGGGTGCCGCCTTCGGCGCGGCGCTCCAGGGTGACGGTCCGCTCCTCGCCGTCATATTCGGCGACCTTGGCCACATAGGTGACCTGCATCAGGCCGAGCCGCTTGGCGATGCCGGGGCCGACCTGGGCGGTGTCGCCGTCGATGGTCTGCTTGCCGGTGAAGACGATGTCCGGCTTGCCCCAGGTCTCGCCGATCTTGCTGATGGCGGTGGCCAGCGCGAAGGAGGTGGCCAGGGTATCGGAACCGGCGAAGAAACGGTCGGTGAGCAGCACCGCGCGGTCGACGCCGAAGGTGAGGGCCTTGCGGAGGCTGTCCTCGGCCGAGGGCGGGCCCATGGTGAGCACGGTGACTTCGCCGCCGAACTTGTCGCGCAGGCGCATGGCTTCTTCGAGGGCGAACAGATCATACGGATTGATGATCGTCGGCACGCCCTGCCGCATGATCGTGTTGGTGACGGGGTGGACGCGGATCTGTGCCGAATCCGGGACCTGTTTGATGCAGACGACGATGTGCATGAGAGTGCTCCGAGCCCTTGTTTTGGCTCCTGGGCCAGGACTAGCAAGCACCGTACCAATGCAGTCGCGTGTCATATTAGATTTTGATTACAATAACTTATAAAGATCGCTGAGGCGCCGTGGCCGGGCGTCGCCGGCGGTGGCGCCGCGGGTGCGCCAAACCATGTCGGGAACGCGACAGATTCGCAGAAGCAACCCACGACACGCGCCCGATCGCAGCGCCGGCAGCATGGGCGCCCGAGAGGTTCGTCGCAGTCGTGCGACGGGGCTGTCGCCCATGGATGAATGCCGACAGGATCGCTGCGAGCGCCGTGACGCGCGGCGCTCGGGCAGCTTGAAAAATGGCCTCTCGCCGGGTGGCGAGAGGCCAGATGATGAATGGGGGAAGGTTAGGAAAAGTCGATAAAATTCGACAAAGACTATGAGGAGTGTCCGGCCGTCTGAAAAAGGACAGGACTTGAAAGAAAGGGCCGGAGGAAAAATCGCTTCAGGCAGAAATTTTGATATTTCCGCCTGAAGCGCGAGTGGTCAGCCGATCAGGCGGTGAGCTCGGCGGCGGTCTTGCCGACCTGGCTCTCGTCCACGGCCTTCATGATGCCGTGCTCCATGAGCAGGTCTTCCAGCTCGTCCATGGTGATCGGGGTCGGGATGATGCCGTTGCCCTTGTTCGCATGCACCTTGGTCGCCAGGTTCCGGTAGTGCTGGGCCTGGGCGCTGTCGGGCGCATACTCCACCACGGTCATGCGGCGCAGCTCAGCGTGCTGCACGATGTTGTCGCGCGGCACGAAGTAGATCAGCTCGGTGCCGAGCTTCTTCGCCAGGCTCTCCGCCAGCTCCAGCTCCTTGTCGGTCTGGCGCTCGTTGCACACCAGCCCGCCCAGGCGCACGCCGCCGGAGTTCGCATACTTCAGAATGCCCTTGGAGATGTTGTTGGCCGCATACATGGCCATCATCTCGCCGGACATGACGATGTAGATCTCCTGGGCCTTGTTCTCACGGATGGGCATGGCGAAACCGCCGCACACCACGTCGCCCAGCACGTCGTAGGACACGTAGTCGATGTCCTCGTAGGCGCCGTTCTCCTCCAGGAAGTTGATGGAGGTGATCACGCCGCGGCCGGCGCAGCCCACGCCCGGCTCCGGACCGCCGGACTCAACGCACTTGATGTCCTCGAAGCCGATCTTCATCACGTCTTCGAGCTCGAGGTCTTCCACCGAGCCGGCGTTGGCCGCCAGCGACAGGATGGTGTCCTGGGCCTTGGCGTGCAGGATCAGGCGGGTGGAGTCCGCCTTCGGGTCGCAACCCACGATGAGGATCTTGTGACCCATCTGCGCGAGCGCAGCCAGGGTGTTCTGGGAGGTGGTGGACTTGCCGATACCACCCTTGCCGTAAAACGCGATCTGTCGCAGAGAAGACATCTTGCTCTCCTTCGAACCTATTTGAGACCAGCGCGCGCGTGGCGCGAGGCCGTTTCTCAAGTCAAAGCAAATTTTCGTCGGAAACGCCCCGCGGGTTACGGGAAGGAGCGCATCGCTGGCAGGGATCCATCACTGGACTTGGCCTAGGCGTGCACTCAGCCCTCACTCGCTGTTGCGCAAAGCAACCAGCAAGGCCCATGCCAGTCGCCAGCGGGCGCCGGAAAGTCTTGATTTACGTCAAATTCCGAAGGTGAAGGGCCGTTTTGGCAAGGTGTGTCGAACCCGACATGCAGCACTTTGTCTGTCGCAATCGAAACATGTTGTACGGGGTCGGCTGCGTGCGGCGGAGCGGGGCATCCGGCGCACGCGTCAAACGCAGCGGCGCCCGACCTTGATCACGCGCGCCTCACGACCGTGTCGATCGCCCGCGGTGGCCTGCGGAATGGAATTTGCTTTGCTGAGAACGCCGCGTGCGGCGGGCGTCTGCGCCTTGCGGGTCGCGGCAGGGTTTCCGGGGGATTGAAGCGAGGGACCAGATGCAGATCGGCGTTGAGACTTCCAAAGCGGTCGACCAGCGGCGTGTGTTCGTGGTGGACGAGGACGAGATCACCCGCGCTGCCCTGCAGTTCATGCTGCATGACGAGATCGAGACCCATGAGCTGGCGACCCCCGAGGAAGCCTATGAGAAGGGCACCGGCTGGCTGATGCCGCACGTGGTGCTGCTAGGGGTGGGCTATCTCAAGAGCCGCGGCAACGGGATCATCGCCGAGATGAAGGAGAAGTTCCCCAATGTGCGCATCCTCATCGTCTGCGAGAAGGCGGACGAGGCGGTGGCCGTGGGCGGCATGAAGGCCGGCGCCGCCGGCGCGGTGGTGAAGCCGCTGACCCTGGAGGCGGTGCGCAAGAAGGTGGATACGGTGCTCGGCCGCGGCGGCGCCGCGCCGCTGGTTCAGCTCTCGGTGATGAAGTAGAGGTGCGGCGTGGCGCGCGTCATCTTTTATGAAAAGCCCGGCTGCGGCACCAACGCCCGGCAGAAGCTGATGCTCGCCAATGCCGGGCACGCGCTGGAGGTGAAGAGCCTCCTGGCGGAGCCGTGGACGGTGGAGCGCCTGGCCTCCTTCTTCGGTCCGACGCCGGTGGCGAGCTGGTTCAATCCGGCGGCGCCGGCGGTGAAATCCGGGGGGGTGGATCCCGCCGCCATGACAGCGGACGCGGCGCTGGCGCTGATGGTGGAGCAGCCCATCCTGATCCGCCGCCCGCTGGTGGAAGTGGACGGCGCGCGCTGCGCGGGCTTCGATCGGGAGCCGGTGCTGTCGCTGCTGGCCGCGGACAATGCCGGCGCGCTGCCGCAAGGCTGCTCGCGTCCCGCAGAGGGGGCCTGTCCCGACCCGACGGCGATCCCGCAGCCATGAACCCCGCAGCGATGAACGTCGCGGCGGCCCCGGCCGTGACACCGGTGGATGTGGCGATCGCCTATCACGAGCGCACCAAGCACGGCCTGAAGCGCTATGCGGCGGGCCCGGAAACCCTGGATTGGGACATGCAGCCCGATCCGTTCCGCACCTTCGCCGGCTGTATGCGGACCGAGCTGCCGCTGCTGGCGGACGGGCTCGAAACGCCCTTCTCTGCCCTGGCGACGCCGGGCGCCGTGCCGCCGGCGCCGCTGACTCTGGGCGCGGTGGCGACACTGCTGGAACTCTCCATGGGCCTGTCCGCTTGGAAGGAGCTGGGGCCGGACCGCTGGGCGGTGCGCTGCAATCCCTCCAGTGGCAATCTCCACCCCACCGAGGCCTATGTGCTGGCGGCCAATGTGCCCGCGCTGGCGAATGGCCTGCATCATTATGTGAGCCGCGACCACGCGCTGGAGCTACGCTGTCTAAGCGCGGATGCAGGGGCGGACGCGCCGGCCGGCCTGTGGATCGGACTCAGCTCCATCCAGTGGCGCGAGGCGTGGAAATATGGCGAGCGGGCCTTCCGCTATTGCCAGCTCGATACCGGGCATGCGCTGGCCGCGTTCCGTTATGCGGCAGCCGCCCTCGGCTGGCGGGTGCGGCTGGTGGAGGACCTCGACAGCGCCGGGCTCGCAGCCCTGTTGGGTCTTGACCGGGCGGCGGATTTCGCCGGCGCCGAGCGCGAGGAGCCCGAGCTGCTGCTGGCGGTGGATGTGGCGCCGGGTGAAGGCGTCACGGTCCCGCTGCCGACGCTCCTGGCGGAAGGCTGGGTGGGGGCGGCCAATGTGCTCGATCGCCACCCCATGTATCGCTGGCCGGTGATCGACGAGGTGGCGCGCGCCACCGTGCGTCGGGGCGCGTCGGTCGCGCGCGCGCCGATGGTGCTGCCGACCTATCCGCCACGCCGGTCCGATGCAAGGGGGCGGGTCGTGGAGATCATTCGCGGCCGGCGCAGCGCTCAGCGTTTCGACGCCAAATATCACATGCCCCAGGCGACCTTCTGGTCGCTGCTGGATGCCCTGTTGCTGCGCCCGCAGGCCGTGCCGTTCGATGTGTGGGATGTCCCGCCATCCCTCCATCCGGTGCTGTTCGTGCACAAGGTGGAGGGGGTGGACACCGGCGTCTATGCGCTGCCGCGTGCGCCGGAGATGGAGGCGCCGCTGCGGGCGGCGCTGCGCGATGATTTCGAGTGGACGAAGCCGGAGGGCTGCCCGGCCCATCTGCCGCTTTATCGCCTCGCCCGCACCGACAGCCGCGGCGTCATCCGCACCCTGAGCTGCCATCAGGCCATTGCCGGGGACAGCTGCTTTTCCCTCGGCTTTATCGCCACCTTCGGGACGGCGCTGGAGGAGGGGGCGTGGCGCTATCGCCAGCTGTTCTGGGAGGCGGGCCTGCTCGGCCAGGTCCTCTATCTGGAGGCGACGGCGGCCGGCCTCGGCGGCACCGGCATCGGCTGCTATTTCGACGACGATCTGCATCGCCTTCTGGGCCTGGAGGGGCGCGTCTTCCAGTCCATGTATCACTTCACCGTGGGACGTCCCATGACCGACGCCCGCATCGTGTCGTCTCCGGCCTATCCGGACCGGACGGCGTGAGGAGGCTGAGATGAGGGAGCGCACGGCTTTTCGTTGCATTGGCGTGAAGGAGGCGGATGCGCTGGTGAAGGATGCCGGCACCCTGCTGCTTGATGTGCGGGCCGCCGACGCCTTCGGCGCGGCGCACATGGAGCGGGCGCGTCACGTCACCTTCTCCGGCCTGTCCGAGATCATCGGTGGCACTGCCAAGACCACGCCGGTGCTCATCTATTGCTATCACGGCCACGCCAGCCGTGAATTTGCGCAGACCTTGTCGGATTTCGGCTTCAAGGAGGTCTATAGCCTCGATGGGGGCTATGAGGCGTGGACGAGCTGGGAGCAGGCGCAGGTGTCGAGCGCCCTGCCCGGGGCCAGCCTCGCCGCCTGGCTGGTGGGGCAGGGCTTCGCCGCCGATGGCGTCGATATGGCGGTAGACAATGGCATGACGCCGCTGATGAAGGCGGCGCGCGAGGGGTTGGAAGGCATCGTCGAAGCGCTGATCGCCGCCGGCGTCCGGCTCAATGCGCGCAACACCGATGGCAACACGGCGCTGTGGCTGGCCTGCGTGGGCAACCACCTCGGCATTCTGGATCGGCTGGCGGCCGCCGGCATCGACATCGACAATCGCAACGACAATGGCGCCACGGCGCTGATGTATGCGGCGTCCGCCGGCAAGGCGCCGGTGGTGGAACGCCTGTTGGCGCTGGGGGCCGACCCGCTGCCGGAAACGCTGGATGGTTTTTCCGCGCTGGATCTGGCGGCCACCCGCGAATGCCTCGATCTGCTGCGGCGGGCCGCCCGCTCCGGCGCACCGCGCGCCAGCACCGTCTCCTGAGCCGGGCCGTCCTTTCGCGTGGGCCCGGCGGGCGCATCGGCCGCGGCGCGCGTGGTGGACGACGCAGTCCGCGCACCCCATAGTCGCGAAGCTGTATTCCACGATGATCAGCGGCGGCACCTGCGGGCGGAGGATTGCGATGCACAGATGGTGGACCGAGGCCATGCTCGATGCGCTGCTGGCCGAGGATGTGCCCCACGGCGATCTCACCACCGATGCCCTGGGCATCGCCGCCGCGCCGGCGCGCGTGCACATGTCCATGCGGGCCGATGCCACCGTGTGCGGCACCGAGGTGGCGCAGGCCCTGTTCAGCCGGTGTGGGGTTGAAGCCACGGTTCTTGCGCCGTCGGGGGCGCGGGTAGCCGCCGGGGGCGCCATCCTTTCTGCGGAAGGCGCGGCCGGTGGCGTGTTCACCGCCTGGAAGGTGTCGCAGACCCTGGTGGAATATCTCTCCGGCATCGCCACTGCCACGGCCGATCTGATCGCCGCGGCTCGGGCGGTGGCCCCGCAGGTGGCGGTGGTGACCACGCGCAAGACCTTGCCGGGGGCCAAGGCGCAGATGATCGCCGCCATTCGCGCCGGCGGGGCATTCCCCCATCGGCTGGGGCTCTCCGAGACGCTTCTGGTGTTTCCGGAGCACCGCGCCTTCCTCGCCGAGCCGGTGGCTCGGATCGCGGCGCTGCGGCAGGCCATGCCGGAGAAGAAGGTGGTGGTGGAGGTCAAGGGCCTTGATGCCGTGAGCGCGGTGCTGCCGGCGGACCCCGATGTGCTCCAGTGCGAGAAGATGACGCCCGATGAGATTGCCGCCGTGGTGGCGCTCGTGGCGGAGGTGGGCAGCGGGGCGCGGGTGGCGGCGGCCGGCGGAGTCAATGTCCACAACGCAGCCGCCTATGCCGCCGCGGGCGCCCACATTCTGGTGACCTCGGCGCCCTATTGGGCGAAGCCCGCGGATGTGAAGGTCACCATCGATCCGCTGTGATCGCGCGGTTCGCGCCCCGTCGCGGATGAGGCCGGGACAGGTGGCCAGCCGACGCCGGCCACCCATCGCTCACTTGTCGACGCTCACTTGTCGACGCTTATTTGCCGACCAGGATGTTGGACGACTTGATGAAGGCGGTGACCTCGTCGCCGACCTTGAGGCCCATTTCCTTCACTGACTGTTCAGTGATGTGGGCAAACAGGATGTGCCCGCCGCCGATGTCGATGCTGACAGTGCCAGAGATCGGGCCCTCATGGACCTCCACGATCTTGCCCTTCAGCTGATTGCGCGCGCTGATCTGCATAACCGGTCTCCCCAATGACCCCGACGCAACGTCGGGTCACTTCTTATATCTATTCGGATACAGTATTGAAACGCGCAACAGCGCCGCGCCGCCTGCGGAGTTTTCCGGAGGCGACGCCGTAATGGCCCTGTCGCGAACCTCTCGAAAGCCCCGCCCGCCCCTTGCTCCTGTCGCGTTTGCGACACGGAAGGGGGTGTGTTTTTGAATAAAAACAATGTGTTGTCTGTTTGGCCCGCCGCTTGCTTTTAGAGAAGCCGAAGGGTTGCCCATCCGCACGGTGGGGGCCTCACGCGCCGGCAGCGGCGCGATCTCTGAAGGTGTCGGGGTGATCGCGTGATGGTCTCGCTTTCGACAGATGCGGCTCTGGCGGTCCGGGCGGCGATGAGCGCGGCGGGGCCGGCGGCGCACGGCCTGCGGCTGGTGGCGCATGCGGATGACGATGCGGTGCTCACGGTCATGATCCATCTCGATGTGGCCCGCCACGGCGATGTGGTGCTCGAGCGGTCCGGCGTGCGGCTTCTTCTTGATGGCGTCAGCCATCGCTCTGTCGAGGGGCTGCGGATCGATTTCGTCACCGCGCCGGGCGTGCCCCGTTTCGTGGTGGGGGCGGATCACGCTGCGCGCGGCGCCGGTGTGTGCTGATGGCCGGCGCGTTCCCGTTCCCGCTCCTGTCCGGTTGCCGGCGTCACGCGGCGTTCCGTCGCCGCATGGGTGGGGGGAGCGCAGCCGTCGCAAAGGTTTTTGTCTCAAGGGTTTTCGTCTGAAGCTGTCGCGACCGACGCATCGTCGCCGGTGCTTTTCATCGCCACAGGGCTGGCAGATTGGAAGGGGCCCATGCTTGCGAAGTCACCATCGACCGTCTCGGGACGTTCCGGGCGCGCGGCACCGGAGGGTGGCGCCGCCGGTGCACGGTCGAAGCCGGCCCGCACCGTGTTCCTGAACGACACCACCCTGCGCGATGGCGAGCAGGCGCCCGGCGTGGCCTTCACCCGGCGGGAGAAGATCGAGATCGCCGAGGCTCTGGCGGCGGCGGGGGTGCCCGAGATCGAAGCCGGCACGCCGGCCATGGGCGATGAGGAGATCGAGACGCTGCGCTCCATCGCCTCGCTGAAGCTGCCCATGCGGGTGGTCGCCTGGTGCCGCATGAGCGAAGAGGACCTTCTGGCCGCGGTGGCGGCGGGGGTCACCGCCGTGAACCTGTCCATTCCCACGTCCGACCGGCAGTTGCAGGGCAAGCTCGGCAAGGATCGCGAATGGGCGCTCGGGGCGCTGCGCCACGTGGTGGCGCTGGCCCGCAAGATCGGCTTCACCGTCGCGGTGGGGTGCGAGGACGCCTCGCGCGCCGATCCCGATTTCCTGTGCCAGGTGGCGGAAGCGGCCCGCGATGTGGGCGCCTTCCGCATCCGCCTCGCCGACACGCTGGGGGTTCTGGATCCCTTCTCCACTTATGCCCTGGTGCGCCGGGTGGCCAATGCCACCGACCTGGAGGTGGAGTTCCACGCCCATGACGACCTCGGCCTCGCCACCGCCAACACCCTGGCGGCGGTGATGGGCGGCGCGCGCCATGCCAGCGTCACCGTCACCGGGCTGGGTGAGCGGGCCGGCAATGCAGCGCTGGAAGAGGTGGCGATCGCCCTCATGCAGACGGCTCGGGCCGAGACCGGCATCGCCCTGCGGGCCCTGCGGCCTCTGGCGCAGCGGGTGATGGACGCGGCCGGCCGGCCGATGCCGCGCACCAAGGCGATCGTCGGCGAGGACGTGTTCACCCACGAATCCGGCATCCACGTGTCGGGCCTGCTCAAGGACCGCGCCACCTATGAGGCGCTCAATCCCGACCTGCTGGGCCGCAAGCACGTGCTGGTGCTGGGCAAGCATTCCGGCCTTGCCGCAGTGAACAAGGCGTTGTCCGACCAGGGCCTCAGCGTCGACGAGGCGCGGGGCCGCGCGATCCTGGCGCGGGTGAAGGACTACGCCACCCGCACCAAGCAGAACGTGCCGCCCGACGCGCTGCGCCGGTTCTACGACGAGAGCTTCGCTGAGGACGCTCTGCGTCGCCGGCATATGAGCGTGATGGGAGCCTGCTGATGATCATGGGACGCCTGCGCACCGGCACCAAGGGCAGAGCTGAGGCCGCGGCCGCGCGCCCCGCGGAGGCCCCCGCCACCCGGCCTTCGCTGTGGAGCCTGATCCGGGAGGACGTCGCCTGCGTCCGCTCGCGGGATCCGGCCGCGCGCAACACCTTCGAGATCATCCTCACCTATCCCGGCGTCCACGCGGTGATCTGGCATCGGCTGGCGAGCCGGCTGTGGCGCCGTGGGGTGAAGTTCCCGGCCCGGTTCCTGTCCTGGCTCGGCCGGCTGCTGACCAATGTGGACATCCACCCCGGGGCCACCATCGGCCGGCGCTTCTTCATCGATCACGGCGCCGGCGTGGTGGTGGGGGAAACCGCCGAGATCGGCGACGACGTGACCCTGTATCACGGGGTGACCCTGGGCGGCACCTCATGGACCGCCGGCAAGCGCCATCCCACCCTGCGCGATGGCGTGCTGGTGGGGGCCGGCGCGAAGATCCTCGGGCCCATCACCATCGGCGCGGGCTGCCGGGTGGGGGCCAATTCGGTGGTCATCGACGATGTGCCGCCGGCGATGACGGTGGTGGGCATTCCCGGGCGGGTGGTGAAGCCCCTGTCCGATCGCCGCCGGCTGGGCGATGGGCGGATCGATCTGGAGCATCACCTGATGCCCGATCCGGTGGGGGAAGCCATCGTATCGCTGCTCGACCGCATCGAATTTCTGGAGGCGCGCCTGTCTCACCTGCAGGGCGAAATGCAGCGCGGCCGCAACGCCACCGCCGACGAGGCGGCCTGAGCGGGCCGCCGGGCACGGGGATGGGACACACGTGGAGTGGAGGTTGAAATGTCGGTTCTCGAAACCTTGAAGTCACTCTCCAGCGCGGAAGAGTTTTTCTCCACGCTGCAGGTCGATTATCAGCCGGAGGTGCTCCAGGTTCTGCGCCTGCATATCCTGCGGCGGATGGGGCAGTATCTGGTCTCCGCGGATTTCGAGGGGCAGAGCGACGAAGAGATCTTCACCGCCGCGCAATCCATGCTGGCGCAGGCCTATCAGGACTTCATCAAGTCCAATCCCATGGCGGAACGGGTGTTCAAGGTGCTGAAGGAGCACGATCCAAACCGTGAGCCGGTGCCCGGCCCCAAGCCCGCGTTCGTGCCGCTGACCTCGCTGACCACCGGCAGCTAGGTCTGGGCGAACGCCGTCCCGGCGGCCGCGCTCCGGCGCTGCCGCCCCTCGTCCGCCCTCCGCTTTTCCATATTTCAGATGGCATTGTGCAGGGTTCCCCGATTTGCTTGAGGCGCTTGCGTGTTCCACGCAGCGGGGGGCGGACGGTATTTTCCGAAGCGGCACAGCAGCCGACGTGGTGGCATTTTCCGCACCGCGTCGGCTGTGGTCGTTTGGGGGCTGCCTCTGGTGCGTTCGATCCGTGGCCGTGTGGCGGCGTGTGTCCCATCGCCGATGCCCCCATGGTCGGCGTCCCCATGGTCGGCGCCCCCATGGTCGGTGCCGGAGGTGTCCGATGCGCTGCTCCCTTACGCTCCTTCCCTCGGAGCGGTCGCTTGAGGGCCCTTCCTTTGGGCCCCTTCCTTTGAGCCCCTTCCTTTGAGCCCCCTTCCCTTGGGGGCCTTGATTGCGGCGGCGCTTCCGCGCAGTTGTTCGGCATGGGTGGCCCATGGGTCGCCCCTCTCCGAAAGGCAACAGGAGCAGCCGATGACCGGCCGGTCGCAGGGACTTCAGGGTTCCGGGGAATCAGAGGCGGGCAAGCCGGGCGCCGGGAGCGTCGCCGGCAGCGCAACCGGCGCGGGTTCCGGGCATGGTGGGCGGAAAGTGGCCTGCGCGGTGTGCGGGCGGATGTTCCCCCGTGGCCAGACCGTGGCCCTGGCAGAGCTGCGTCCCACCCTGGCGGCCTTCGCCGCGGAGAGCCATCCGCAGCTGCCGAGCGAGGGTTTCATCTGCAAGACCGATCTCGGCCGGCTGCGGGCGGGCTTCGTGGCCCGGCTGCTGGAGCGCGAGCGTGGCGAGCTCAGCCATCTGGAGCGTGAGGTGGTGGAAAGTCTCGCCGCCAACGAGACCCTGGCGGAGGACGTGGAAAAGAGCTTCGAGCGTCAGCGCACCCTGGGCGACCGCATGGCGGATGCCATCGCCACGTTCGGCGGCAGCTGGGGCTTCATCGGCATCTTCGCCGGCGTGCTCGGCATCTGGATCCTGTTCAACCTCATCGCGGCGGGCCGGGCCCAGTTCGATCCCTATCCCTTCATCCTGCTCAATCTGGCCCTCTCCTGCCTGGCGGCGGTGCAGGCGCCGGTGATCATGATGAGCCAGAAGCGGGTGGAAGTGCGGGACCGGCTGCGGGCAGAAAACGATTTCAAGGTAAATCTGAAGGCGGAGCTGGAAATCCGCCACCTGCATGAGAAGCTCGATCACCTGCTCGGCCAGCAATGGGAACGGCTGGCGCAGATTCAGGAGGTGCAGATCGATCTTCTGGAGGCGATGAACGAGCGCCGGAAATAGCCCGCCTGGGCCGATTCCGGTGTCTCCGCACCGTCTTCGGCGCCGCGCCGGGGGCAGGATCCGGCTAAGGAACGGGCGAAAGCGCCGGTCTCCCACTATTTGTGCAAGCGCGCCGGCTTGAACCCCTTGCCGGATGGGAGTAGTCAAGCGCCGCTCGGCTCCTGCTCGACGGCAGGCTCATTTCCGGGGAACAGGCATGGCCCGCAACAAGATTGCCCTGATCGGGGCCGGCCAGATCGGCGGAACCCTCGCCCTTCTGGCCGGGCTGAAGGATTTGGGCGACGTGGTCCTGTTCGACGTGGTCGAAGGCGTGCCCCAGGGCAAGGCGCTCGACCTGGCGGAACTGGCCCCGGTCGCAGGCTTCGACGCCGCCTTCGCCGGTACCAATACCTATGACGCCATCGCCGGCGCCGATGTGGTGATCGTCACCGCCGGCGTGCCGCGCAAGCCCGGCATGAGCCGGGACGACCTGCTCGCCATCAACCTCAAGGTGATGGAGCAGGTGGGTGCTGGTATACGTAAGTACGCGCCGGAAGCCTTCGTCATCTGCATCACCAATCCGCTCGATGCCATGGTGTGGGCGCTGCAGCGCTCCAGCGGCCTGCCGCCGGCCAAGGTGGTGGGCATGGCCGGGGTGCTGGATTCGGCCCGCTTCCGCTATTTCCTGGCCGACGAGTTCGCGGTGTCGGTGGAGGATGTCACGGCCTTCGTGCTGGGCGGCCACGGCGACACCATGGTGCCGCTGGTGCGCTATTCGGCGGTGGGCGGCATTCCGGTTCCCGATCTCATCCGCATGGGCTGGACCAGCGCCGAGCGCGTTGCCGCGATCGTCGAGCGCACCCGCAACGGCGGGGCCGAGATCGTCGATCTGCTGAAGACCGGCTCGGCCTTCTACGCGCCGGCCGCCTCGGCCATCGCCATGGCCGAGAGCTATCTCAAGGACAAGAAGCGGCTGCTGCCGGCGGCGGCCTATCTCGAGGGCGAATATGGCCTGAAAGACATTTATGTGGGGGTCCCGGTCATCATCGGGGCGCGGGGGGTGGAACGCATCGTCGAGGTGGAGCTCGACCATGCGGAGCGCGCCATGTTTGAAAAATCGGTCGCATCGGTCGAAGGGCTGGTGGAGGCCTGTGTGAAGATCGCACCCGATCTCGGGAAGTGATCTCGCTGAACGGCGGCGTTTCCTCGGAAAGGCTGCCATCGTGCCGGTCGTCGCGCCGGCGAGGTGAAGGAGACGAATGTTCCCCTCCTCGGGGGGTGTCATCAGGCCGGGCCGCACCCGGATGGGGCATCTCCCACACTGCCACGGAGGTCGGCCAGCGCCCGCTCCCGCCACGGGTTCGGTTCGGAGCGGTCGAAGCCGGTTCAGGGGGGAAGGGGCACTTCGCAACCCTTAGGGGACGAAGAGATGAATATTCACGAGTACCAGGCCAAGGCGCTGCTGAAGACCTTCGGCGCGCCGGTGTCGCGCGGTGTGCCCGTGCTCAAGGTCGAGGACGCGGAAGCGGCGGCCAAGGAGCTGGGCGGTCCGCTTTGGGTCGTCAAGTCCCAGATCCACGCCGGTGGCCGTGGCAAGGGCAAGTTCAAGGAGCCGGAAGCCGGCGAGAAGGGCGGCGTGCGCCTCGCCAAGTCGGTGGACGAGGTGAAGCAGTTCGTCGATCAGATGCTCGGCAAGACGCTGGTCACCGTGCAGACCGGCCCCGCCGGCAAGCAGGTGAACCGCCTCTATATCGAGGACGGCTCCGACATCGAGAAGGAATTCTACCTGTCGCTGCTGGTGGACCGCGCCACCTCCCGCGTCGCTTTCGTGGTCTCCACCGAGGGCGGCATGGAGATCGAGGAAGTGGCTCACAAGAGCCCTGAGAAGATCCTGACCTTCTCGGTGGATCCGGCCACCGGCGTGCAGGGCTTCCATGGCCGCAAGGTGGCCCAGGCGCTCGGCCTCACCGGGGATCTCGCCAAGCAGGCGGGCAAGCTGGTGCAGGTGCTCTACACCGCCTTCACCGAAACCGACATGGCCATGCTCGAGATCAACCCGCTGATCGTCACCAAGGACGGCCAGCTGAAGGTGCTCGACGCCAAGGTGTCGTTCGACTCCAACGCCATGTTCCGTCATCCCGAGCTCGCCGAGCTGCGCGACCTGACGGAAGAGGACGAGAAGGAGATCGAGGCCTCCAAGTACGACCTGGCCTACATCGCCCTCGACGGCACCATCGGCTGCATGGTGAACGGCGCCGGCCTCGCCATGGCGACCCTGGACATCATCAAGCTCTATGGCGAAGAGCCCGCCAACTTCCTGGACGTGGGCGGCGGCGCCAACGAGGAGAAGGTGACGGCGGCCTTCAAGATCATCACCGCGGACCCGAACGTGAAGGGCATCCTGGTGAACATCTTCGGCGGCATCATGAAGTGCGACGTGATCGCCAATGGTGTGCTGGCCGCGGTGAAGGCGGTGGGCCTCAAGGTGCCGCTGGTGGTGCGCCTGGAAGGCACCAACGTGGAAGAGGGCAAGAAGATCATCCGCGAGAGCGGCCTGAACGTGATCCCTGCCGACGACCTGGACGACGCCGCGCAGAAGATCGTGGCCGCTGTGAAGAAGGATGCTGCGTGATGTCCGTGCTGATTGACGCCAATACCAAGGTCATCACCCAGGGCTTCACCGGCAAGAACGGTACGTTCCACGCCGAGCAGGCCATCATGTACGGCACCAAGATGGTCGGCGGCACCTCGCCCGGCAAGGGGGGCTCCACCCACCTCGGCCTGCCGGTGTTCGACACCGTGCTGGAAGCCAAGGAGAAGACCGGTGCCGACGCCTCGGTGATCTATGTGCCGCCGCCCGGCGCCGCTGACGCCATCCTGGAGGCGGTCGACGCCGAGATCCCCCTCATCGTCTGCATCACCGAGGGTATTCCGGTGATGGACATGGTGAAGGTGAAGCGGGCGCTGTCCGGCTCCAAGAGCCGCCTCATCGGCCCCAACTGCCCGGGCATCGTCACCGCCGGCGAATCGAAGATCGGCATCATGCCGGCCAACATCTTCAAGCCCGGCTCGGTGGGCGTGGTCTCGCGCTCCGGCACGCTGACCTATGAAGCGGTGTTCCAGACCACCATGGAAGGCCTCGGCCAGACCTCGGCGGTGGGCATCGGCGGCGACCCGGTGAAGGGCACCGAGTTCATCGACGTCCTGGAGATGTTCCTGGCCGATCCCAAGACCACGTCGATCATCATGATCGGCGAAATCGGCGGCTCGGCCGAGGAAGAGGCTGCCCAGTTCATCGCCGACGAGGCGAAGAAGGGCCGCAAGAAGCCGATGGTCGGCTTCATCGCCGGCCGCACGGCCCCTCCCGGCCGTCGCATGGGCCATGCTGGCGCCATCATCTCCGGTGGCAAGGGCGGCGCCGAGGACAAGATCGCGGCCATGGAGGCGGCGGGCATCCGCGTGTCGCCCTCGCCGGCGCGCCTCGGCAAGACCCTGGTGGACGTGCTGAAGGGCTGATCGCGCCTTCGTGACACCAGCGAACCCGGCGGCGCCGCGCCGCCGGGTTCTGCCACAGCGGCGGCTGTGGAGAGCGGGCAAGAGCTTTTGGACGCACCGGCCCCGAGCGGTCGATGTGCCGCTGCCGTGCCCGACCCGCGAATGGCGCAGCGGGGCCGTCTCGGTCCGCGCGCGGGGGCGGACCTTGAGGCTGGACCTCGATGGACGGCGCGTGGTCGGTGGCAGCGAGGTGGGTGCCGGTCCTGATTTCGCCGCGATCGCAGGCGAGGGCGGAGCGGCCATGCGATTGACGCGCGTCAGGCAGGCTTTTTCCGTTGGCCTGACGGGACTATGTAGGGCACACGAGTGCCTCGGCCCACGGCTGCCACGAGCCGGGCTGGGGTGAAAAGGCGGCTCGGCTTTGGTCGTTCCGTCGGTTTGTGGCAGACAACACGGCTTTGGGCTTGGTTTTCTGTGCGAAAGGCGCACAAGGAGGGCGAGGCCCGAGGTTATCCGGGAAGACACCCATGTCGCGCGCGGAACAGAACGACCTTTTCCTGAACACCTCCTTCCTCTATGGCGCCAATGCCGCCTGGATCGAGGATCTCTATGCCCGCTATGAGAAGGATCCGAGCTCGGTGGATGCCGAGTGGCAGGCCTTCTTCGCGGCCCTGAAGGATGATCCGAACCAGGTGCTGGAGAACGCCCGCGGCGCCTCCTGGAAGAAGCCCAACTGGCCGGTGCACGCCAATGGCGAGCTGGTGTCCGCCATGGATGGCCAGTGGATCGAGGTGGAGAAGGCTGTCGCCGACAAGGTGAAGGCGAAGGCCCAGAAGGCCGGCGTCGAGCTGCCCGCCGCCGACGTGCAGCAGGCCAGCCGCGATTCCGTGAAGGCGCTCATGATGATCCGCGCCTATCGCATGCGCGGCCATCTGCATGCCAATCTCGATCCGCTGGGCTTGACCCCGCCCAAGGACGCGCCGGAGCTCGATCCGGTCTCCTACGGCTTCTATGAGGCCGATCTCGACCGCAAGATCTTCATCGACCACGTGCTGGGCCTGGAATTCGCCACCGTGCGCGAGATGCTGGCCATTCTGCGCCGCACCTATTGCTCGGATGTGGGCGTCGAGTTCATGCACATCTCCTCGCCCGAGGAGAAGGCCTGGATCCAGGAGCGCATCGAGGGGCCGGACAAGGAGGTCACCTTCACCCGCGAGGGCAAGCGCGCCATCCTCAACAAGCTGGTGGAGGCCGAGGGCTTCGAGAAGTTCCTCGATGTGAAGTACACCGGCACCAAGCGCTTCGGCCTCGACGGCGGCGAGAGCCTGATCCCGGCGCTGGAGCAGATCATCAAGCGCGGCGGCAATCTCGGTCTCAAGGAGATCGTGTTCGGCATGGCCCACCGTGGCCGTCTGAACGTGCTGACCCAGGTGATGGGCAAGCCGCACCGGGCTCTGTTCCACGAGTTCAAGGGCGGCTCCTGGGCCCCCGACGACGTGGAAGGCTCGGGTGACGTGAAGTACCACCTGGGTGCGTCGTCCGACCGCGAGTTCGACAACAACAAGGTCCACCTGTCGCTGACCGCCAACCCCTCGCATCTCGAGATCGTGGATCCGGTGGTGCTCGGCAAGGTGCGCGCCAAGCAGGACCAGTTCGAGGACACCGAGCGGGTGAAGGTGCTGCCGCTCATCCTGCACGGCGATGCCGCCTTCGCTGGCCAGGGCGTGGTGGCCGAGTGCCTTGGTCTGTCGGGCCTGAAGGGGCACCGCACCGGCGGCTCGCTGCATTTCATCATCAACAACCAGATCGGCTTCACCACCAATCCGCGCTATTCGCGCTCCTCGCCCTATCCGTCGGATGTGGCGAAGATGATCGAGGCGCCGATCCTGCACTGCAACGGCGACGACCCCGAATCCGTGGTGTTCTGCGCCAAGGTGGCCATCGAGTTCCGCCAGCGCTTCCACAAGCCGGTGGTCATCGACATGTTCTGCTACCGCCGGTTCGGCCACAACGAGGGCGACGAGCCGTCCTTCACCCAGCCGAAGATGTACAAGGTGATCCGCCAGCACCCCACGGTGCTGGAGCTGTACACCAAGAAGCTGGAGGCCGAGGGCGTGGTGACTGCCGGTGAGGTGGACACCATGCGCAACGCCTGGCGCGAGCGCCTGGAGGCCGAATATGAGGCCGGCCAGGCCTACAAGCCCAACAAGGCGGACTGGCTGGACGGCCGCTGGGCCGGCCTGAAGGCCGCGCGGGACGATGATGATCCGCGCCGTGGCAACACTGGCGTGCCCCTGGACCAGCTCAAGGTCATCGGCGAGAAGATCACCACCGTGCCGGAGGGCTTCAAGGTCCACCGCACCATCCAGCGCTTCCTCGACAACCGCAAGAAGGCCATCGCCGAAGGGCAGGGCATCGATTGGGCGACCGGCGAGGCGCTGGCGTTCTGCTCGCTGCTGGAGGAGGGCCACCCGGTCCGCCTCTCCGGCCAGGACGTGGAGCGCGGCACCTTCTCCCAGCGCCATTCGGTGCTGCTCGACCAGGAGACCGAGGCGCGCTACAAGCCGTTCAACCACCTGACCGACACCCAGGCCAAGTACGAGGTCATCAACTCGATGCTCTCGGAAGAGGCGGTGCTGGGCTTCGAGTATGGCTACTCGCTGTCCGAGCCCAACACGCTGGTGCTGTGGGAGGCGCAGTTCGGCGACTTCGCCAACGGCGCCCAGGTGGTGTTCGACCAGTTCATCTCCTCGGGCGAGCGCAAGTGGCTGCGCATGAGCGGCCTCGTGTGCCTGCTGCCGCACGGCTATGAGGGCCAGGGCCCCGAGCATTCCTCGGCCCGCCTGGAGCGCTACCTCCAGCTGTGCGCCGAGGACAACATGCAGGTGGCCAATGTCACCACCCCGGCCAATTACTTCCACATCCTGCGCCGGCAGCTGAACCGCGAGTTCCGCAAGCCGCTCATCCTGATGACGCCCAAGTCCCTGCTGCGTCACAAGAAGGCGGTGTCGCGCCTGGAGGACATGGCGGCCGGCAGCACCTTCCACCGGGTGCTGTGGGACGATGCCCAGTCCCATCCGGACGTGGCCGGCGTCACCCTGGTGCCGGACGAGAAGATCCGCCGCGTCGTGCTCTCCGCCGGCAAGGTCTATTACGACCTCCTGGAGGAGCGCGAGAAGCGGGGCGTCAACGACGTCTACCTGCTGCGCGTGGAGCAGCTCTATCCGTTCCCGCTCAAGACCCTGGTGCAGGAGCTGTCGCGCTTCAAGAACGCCGAGGTGGTGTGGTGCCAGGAAGAGCCGAAGAACCAGGGTTCCTGGGCCTTCGTGCAGCCGTACCTGGAATGGGTGCTGGAGCAGGTGGGCGGCGTGGCCAAGCGGCCGCGTTATGCCGGCCGTCCGGCGTCGGCCGCCACCGCCACCGGCCTCATGTCCAAGCACCTCGCCCAGCTCAAGGCCTTCCTCGACGAATGCCTGGGCTGAGCCCCGCCCGCGTTTCAATGATCCGACTTTAAAGAAAGAAGACGACCCCCATGGCTACCGAGATCCGCGTACCTACCCTGGGCGAATCCGTGACGGAAGCGACCATCGGCAAGTGGTTCAAGAAGCCCGGCGACGCCGTCAAGGTGGACGAGCCCCTGGTGGAGCTGGAGACCGACAAGGTCACCGTCGAGGTGCCGGCGCCGACCTCCGGCGTGCTCGCCGAGATCATCGCCAAGGATGGTGACACCGTGGGGGTGGGCGCGCTGCTCGGCTCCATCGGCGAGGGTGCCGGCGCCGCCGCCGCGGCTCCCGCCGCCGCTGCCCCGGCCCCCGCCGCTGCTCCGGCCCCGGCTCCCGCAGCGGCGCCCGCCGCAGCCGTGGCTGCCGGCTCCAACGGCCCGGCGGTGGCGCGCATCGCCGCCGAGACCGGCCTCAACCCGGCCGCGGTCGCCGGCTCCGGCAAGGATGGCCGCGTGACCAAGGGTGACATGCTGGCGGCGGTGGCTGCCGGCGTGCCTGCCGCGCCGGTGGCGGCCCCGCGTGCCGCCTCGGCCCCGGTGGATGCCGCCCGCGAGGAGCGGGTGAAGATGACCAAGCTGCGGCAGACCATCGCCCGCCGCCTGAAGGACGCCCAGAACACCGCCGCCATGCTCACCACGTTCAACGACGTGGACATGTCCGGCGTGATGAGCCTGCGCGCCCAGTACAAGGACGCCTTCGAGAAGAAGCACGGCACCAAGCTCGGCTTCATGGGCTTCTTCACCAAGGCCGTGATCGCGGCCCTGAAGGACCTGCCGGCGGTGAACGCCGAGATCGACGGCACCGACATCATCTACAAGAACTACTACAACATCGGCATCGCCGTCGGCACCGAGAAGGGCCTCGTGGTTCCGGTGGTGCGCGACGCGGACCTGCTCTCCATCTCCGACATCGAGAAGCAGATCGCCGGCTATGGCCGCAAGGCGCGTGACGGCAAGCTCGGCATCGAGGACATGCAGGGCGGCACCTTCACCATCACCAACGGCGGCATCTATGGCTCGCTGATGTCCACCCCCATCCTCAACGCGCCGCAGTCGGGCATTCTCGGCATGCACCGCATCGAGGAGCGCCCGGTGGTGGTGAAGGGCCAGATCGTCATCAAGCCGATGATGTATCTCGCCCTCTCCTACGATCACCGGATCGTCGACGGCCGCGAGGCGGTGACCTTCCTGGTGCGGGTGAAGGAGACCCTGGAGGATCCGGCGCGGCTCGTGCTGGACCTGTGATTGCGGCGAACCTGAGCCGCCCGGGGGCGCCCATCGCGGCGCCTCCGGGCGACAGGGTGCCTTGAGGGGGCCGGGATGGTGAACCACCTGTCCGAATATCTGACGCTGATGGCGGTGTTCGGCCTGGCGGCCGTGGCCCCGGGGCCGGATTTCGCCATGGTGGTGCGCCAGAGCGTGGTGCACGGGCGCCGCGCCGGCCTGTTCACCAGCCTCGGGGTGGGCACGGCGCTGCTGTTCCATGCCAGCTACACCCTGGCCGGTCTCGGTTTCCTTGTGGCCCACTCGCTTCTGGCCTTCACCGTGCTGAAGTGGGCCGGCTGCGCCTATCTCGTCTATGTGGGGCTGAAGACCTGGAGCGCGCCGGCGGTGCAGGCGGAACCGCTCGATGCGCCGCGCACGCCGGTCTCCGCCCGCCGCAGCTTCGCCCTCGGCTTTTTGACCAACGCGCTCAATCCGAAGGCGGTGCTGTTCTTCCTGTCCCTGTTCAGCACCCTCGTGAGCGCCGCCACGCCGCTCGCCGTTCAGGGCCTCTATGCCCTCTCCATGGCCGCTCTCCTGGTGTCCTGGTTCGCGGTCGTGACCTTGTTCTTCACCGGCCGGGCCGTCCGCGACGGCTTGGCGCGTCTGGGGCGCGGTTTCAACCGCATCACCGGCGCGCTGCTCATCGGCCTCGGCATCCGCATCGCTCTGCAGAAGGCCGCGACGGTGCCCTGAGCGGCGCCACGGCCTTCCAATCTCAAGGGAATTCCCATGTCCTACGATCTCACCATCATCGGCACCGGCCCGGGCGGTTATGTCTGCGCCATCCGCGCGGCGCAGCTTGGCCTGAAGGTGGCTGTGGTGGAGAAGCGCGGCACCCATGGCGGCACCTGCCTGAACGTGGGCTGCATCCCCTCCAAGGCGCTGCTGTATGCCTCCGAGCTGTTCGAGGAAGCCGGCCACAAGTTCGGCGAGATGGGCATCGGCGTTCCCGCGCCCAAGCTCGACCTGAAGGCCATGCTGGCGTTCAAGGACAAGGGTGTCGACGGCAACGTGAAGGGCGTCGAGTTCCTGCTCAAGAAGAATAAGGTCGACGTCTATATGGGCGTCGGCAAGATCCTCGCTCCCGGCAAGGTGGAAGTCACCCTCAACGCCGACGGCAAGGTGGAGACGCTGGAGACCAAGTCCATCGTCATCGCCACCGGCTCGGACGTGGCGCCGCTGCCGGGTGTGACCATCGACGAGGAGCGCATCGTCTCCTCCACCGGCGCGCTGGCCCTGCCCAAGGTGCCGGGCAAGCTGGTGGTGGTGGGTGCCGGCGTCATCGGCTTGGAGCTCGGCTCCGTGTGGCGTCGCCTCGGCGCCCAGGTCACCGTGGTGGAATTCCTGGACCGCATCCTGCCCGGCATGGACAGCGAGGTGGCCCGCTCCTTCCAGCGCATCCTGGAAAAGCAGGGCTTCGCCTTCAAGCTCGGCACCAAGGTCACCGGCGTCGACACCAAGGGCAAGAGCCTGAAGGTGTCGGTGGAACCGGCCTCCGGCGGCGCCGCCGAGGTGCTGGAGGCGGATGTGGTGCTGGTGGCCATCGGCCGCGTGCCCTACACCACCGGCCTCGGCCTCGAAGAGGTGGGTGTGGCCAAGGATCCGCGCGGCCGCGTGGTCACCGACGGTCATTTCGCCACCAGCGTGCCGGGCATCTATGCCATCGGTGACGCCATCGTCGGCCCCATGCTGGCCCACAAGGCCGAGGATGAGGGCGTGGCCCTGGCCGAGCTGCTGGCCGGCAAGGCCGGTCATGTGAATTATGACGTCATCCCCGGCGTGGTCTACACCTTCCCGGAGGTCGCTTCGGTGGGCAAGACCGAGGACGAGCTGAAGGCGGCGGGCGTGGCCTACAAGGTGGGCAAGTTCCCCTTCACCGCCAACGGCCGCACCAAGGTGAACAACACCACCGACGGCTTCGTGAAGATCCTGGCGGATGCCGCCACCGACAAGGTGCTCGGCGCCCACATCATCGGCCCCGAGGCCGGCGAGATGATCCACGAATGCGCGGTGCTGATGGAGTTCGGCGGCTCGTCCGAGGATCTCGCCCGCACCTGCCATGCCCACCCCACCCGCTCGGAAGCGGTGAAGGAAGCGGCCATGGCGGTGGAAAAGCGCGCTATCCACATGTGAGGCCGTCGCTGCGGCGACCCCTTCACATCACCCATGCACACGGGCCGGCGGGAGCATCTCCGCCGGCCCGTTCGTGTTTCCGCTGGTCCAGGCGCAAAAAAAAGACCCCTCGGGACGGTCTGTCCGGAGGGGCTTGGAGGAGGTCAGGGGTCTTTCGGCAAAGCCGATCGATGGGCGGACTGTCGGTGATTCTGGCTAACAAAAGGTTGCAATCCCGCGCGGCCGGTTCGCGTCATGGTCGTGGAGGCGGCGCCACGCTCGGTTGCTATAGCGCGTAGGTCACAGCTTCGATGCGCCAGCCGTCGGGGTCGATGAGGAAGGCGGCATAATAGCCTTCACCGTAATGGGGGCGGGGGCCCGGGCCGCCATTGTCGGTGCCGCCGTGGGCGAGGCCGATGGCATGGAAGGCGTGCACCGCCGCCCGGTCCGGTGCCAGGAAGCAGACGTGAAAGCCCGGCGGGCAATGGACGGGGCCGGGCCGCTGCTCCACCCAGAACGGGGCGGTGCCTGGAATGCCTTCCGGCGCCGGCAGGCTGCCCACCGGCCCCCAGCAGGCGGAAGGCCCGGCGACCTCGGCATAATCCGCCACTCGCACCAGCCCCAGGGGTGCCAGCACCGCATCATAAAAGGCGACCGCCCGCGCGAGATCGTTGGTGCCAAGGGACATGTGGTCGATCACGGGCCGGACGGGGATCATCGGAGACCTCACGGGGACGGGGCGCCTCGGTGCGGAGTGAAGCACGCGGGGCGCGTCGTTGCCATCGCCCGGCCCTGGTCCCGCGCGCTCGGCGTCAGGCGCGGGGATGGGCGGCGCGGTAGGCGGCCATCAGGGCCGTGGCATCCACCTGGGTGTAGATCTGGGTGGTGGAGAGGGAGGCGTGGCCGAGCAGCTCCTGAATGGCGCGCAGGTCGCCGCCGCGGGCCAGGAGGTGGGTGGCGAAGGAGTGGCGCAGCGCGTGGGGTGTCGCGGTGTCCGGCAGGCCGAGGGCGCCGCGCATGCGGGCGACGGCCAATTGGACGATGCGCGGCGAGAGCGGCCCGCCCTTGGTGCCACGGAACAACGGCTTGTCCGACGCGAGATCATAGGGGCACAGGCTGCGATATTCGGCGATGGCCAGCGCCACCGGGCGAATCAGCGGCACCATGCGGGTCTTGTTGCCCTTGCCGGTCACGGTGAGCTGGTCGGAGCCCGGGGGCACCATGCCGGCGGTGAGGCCAAGGGCCTCGGAGATGCGCAGCCCCGCCCCATAGAGCAGGGCGATGACCGCGGCATCGCGGGCCAGCACCCAGGGCTCGCGGGTCTCGCCGGCGCGGGTCGCGGGATCGGCGAGGGCGCGGGCGGCGTCCACGGAGACGGGCTTGGGCAGGCTTTTCGGCACCTTGGGCGCCCGCACGGCAGTGAGCGCGCCCACCTTGCCCTGGCCTTCGCGCTCCAGGTGCCGGCCGAAGGAGCGGGCGGCGGCCAGCAGGCGCACCAAAGTGCGCGGCGCCACCCCATCGGCCCGGCGCGCTGCCAGCACCGCCCGCACATCGGCGGGCTTCAGTGCCGCCAGGGCCGCGAGGTCCGGCTTGCCGCCCAGATGCGCGGTGAGCCGCAGCAGCACCACCGAGAGATCACGGGCATAGGCTTCCAGCGTCTTCTGGGACAGCCGCCGCTCATGGCCGAGCCGGGCGAGCCAGGCCGCGACCGCCTCGGCCACGTCCGGAGCGGCAGCCGCCAGCAGGCCGTGGGCGGCGCGAGCCGCCTTCTGCTGATCGCTCATGGCCATGGGGCGTTCCTCCGGTGAAATCGCCGGTCAGTGTGCCGGCCCAAGGTTGCAGATTTGCTGACGTCCCTCCGGCGCGGCGCTTGCATCGGATGCTGCCGGCGGCCCCTTGCCGCCCGCCGCTCCTCCCAGCCCGAGACTGTCGCCCATGCCTGTTGATTTCAACCGACCCATCTTCGAGTGGCTGCCCACCCGCACCTATGCGAGCTTTCGCCCCGGCCTGCCGGATGTGGTGCTGGGGCGTCTGCCGGAGCCCGTCTCCATCGCCGTGGGGCGGGCCTTCAAGGGTTGGATCGTCGAGAGCGCGGACGAACGGGCGGCGCTGGAGGCGGCCCTGGCGCGGCTCATTCTCCAGCCGGAGCCGGGGCGGCTGAATTTCAAGGCGGGTCCTGATGCCGCCTGCGCCGGCCGCTCACAGGGGCCGGCCTTCCTCGCCCTTTATGCGCCGCCGGAGGAAGGCTGGCCGGTGCTGCTGCTGTCGTCCTTCGCGCCGGAGCGGGAGCGGCGCACGCGCATCCAGCGTGATCGCTATGTGTGGGAGACCTTCGCGACGGCGGCGCTGGCGGAGGAGGCTCTGGCGGCAGAGCTGGCTGAGGCGGGCGATGTGCCGGTCCATCGCGGGGCCTGAGGGGCATGGCTCTTGCTTGAACTTGGGCGCCAAGAGGGGCCCGCCCCAAGAGGAGCCCGCGCCAAGAGGAGCCCGCGCCAAGAGGAGCCCGTCCCATGAAGATTCCAGCGGTGTTGCACGGTCTGTCGCCCCAGGAGCCTCCCGGCATCCGCGCTGTGGAGGCCGGAGCGCTGATGGGCAGGCGCCTGCACTATTATGATTACTGCATGGCCGCCTTTGCGGTGATCCTCATCTGCTCCAACCTCATCGGCGCCTCCAAGGTGGCGGTGGTGGATCTGCCGCTGTTCGGGGCGGTGACCTTCGGCGCCGGCATCCTGTTCTTTCCTTTGTCCTATGTGCTGGGGGATGTGCTGACCGAGGTCTATGGCTATGCCCGGGCCCGCCGCGTGGTGTGGGTGGGGTTCGTGGCGGCGGTGTTCGCGGCCGGCATGGCGGCGTTCGTGGTGGCGGTGCCACCGGCGCCCGACTGGGGCGGGCAGGGGGCGCTGGCCAGCGTGCTCGGCCAGGTGCCGCGCATCTTCGCCGCTTCCATCCTCGCCTTCTGGGCCGGCGAGTTCGCCAATGCCTTCGTCATGGCGCGCATGAAGGTGTGGACCGAGGGGCGCCATCTGTGGACCCGCACCATCGGCTCCACGGTGGTGGGGCAGGCGGCGGACAGCCTCATCTTCTACCCGCTCGCCTTCCTCGGGGTGTGGGACACCGGCCTCGTGCTGACGGTGATGGTCACAAACTACCTGGTGAAAGTGGGCTGGGAGGCGCTCTTGACCCCGCTCACCTACCAGATCGTCGGCTTCATGAAGCGGGCCGAAGGCCTCGACGTCTATGATCTCGACACCGATTTCACGCCCTTCCGGACCCGGGTCTGAGTCTCATTCCAGGAAGGAAAAGCCCATGGTGCGGGCGTGGTAGTAAAGCCCGCCGTCCTGGACGATGAGGAACAGCGCCCGGGTGGGGCCGCCATTGTGATGGGAGTGGGGCGCGGCCGGCGGGGTCACCAGAGTGGCCCAGGGCGACCAGTCGCATGGCCGCTCGTCCACCATGGAGTGGCAATCGGTGCCGTTCACCACCAGGGTCAGCGCTGCGGAGTTGTGCCGGTGGCTGCGCTGATGCGCGCCGGGGGGCAGGGTGTTCAGCGACAGCGTCAGGGTGGGCATGATGTTGCGCGCCGCCGACTGGGTGTCGTTGGAGAAGATCAGCGCGATGCCCGAGGTGCGCTCGTTGGGCACATGGGCATAGATGAGGGCGACCTGCCGCTCGATCTCCGCAGCCGGATAATGCACCGGGGCGATGGGCCGGCGGGCGTCGTCGGGCGGGCAATCGCCGTCGAAGGCGAGCTGCGGCTCGTTGGTCACCAGCCAGGCCACCACCCGCTCGCGGGCGGTGATGCGCGCCGGGGCGCCCGGCAGCAGCAGCACGTCGCCGGTGCCGAAGGCGATGTCCTCACCGAGGCAGGTGGCGGTCCCGGTGCCGGCGATCACGTACCAGATGGAGCCGGTGGCGATGAAATCCGTGTCCAGGCTCTCGCCGGGGGCGATGGTGGCGTAGCGGGCCAGCATCAGCGGCGTGGTGGCGGGAAAGGCAAGGCCCATGGCCGCCGACTGATCGCAGGTGATGAGCCCGGTGGGGGCATCGTCCGCCATGGCCTGCGCGGCCGGTGTGGTGAACACCCCGCCAGGCACCGGCGGCAGCTTGATGTTGAAGGCGTTGCCCGAGTTGAAGAAGCGCGCCCGCGCCTGGGCTGGCCCGGTGGGCGCGGCGGGGCGCTGCTCCGGCATGTCGGCCATGTCGGGAAGGGCGGAGGCCGCGGCAGCGGGAGATGTCATGGTGCGGGGTCCTCCAGGGATGTGGTGGCGAGCAGGGGCGCGAGCACGTCGGTGAGTACCTGTGTGCCGTCGGCCAACTGCTCGGGGCTGGTGTATTCGTGCTCGGCGTGGCTCACGCCGTCGCGGCAGGGAATGAAGATCATCGCCGTCGGGCACATTGTGGCCAGGTGGCGGGCATCGTGGCCGGCGGCGGAGAGGATGGGCATGGAGGACAGGCCGCGGCCGGCGGCCGCCGCGGCGATCCGCGTCCGCAGGCCGACATCGAAGTCGTTGGGCGGCGCGTCCACCAGGCGCGTCACCGCCACGGCGCAGGGGGCGGGCTGCTGGGCGGCCTGCTCCGTGCAGATCGCCTCGCAGCGGGCGCCGAGGTGGGCCAGGGTGGCGGCATCCGGGTGGCGCAGGTCGATGCGGAAGGTCACCCGCGCGGGCACCACCGAGGGGGCGTTGGGGGCCACCAGCAGCCGGCCGATGGTGAATTTGACGATGGCGTCGGCGCCGCCCACCTGCGCGTAGAGCTGCGCCGCCATGCGGGTGAAGGCGGCGAGGGCATCGCGCCGCTCCGCCATGTCGAGGGTGCCGGCATGGCCCTCGGCACCGGTGATCTCCACCTCATAGGTGTATTTGCCCTGGATGCCGGTGACGACGCCGATCTGCGTCGCGGCCGCTTCCAGCAGCGGCCCCTGCTCGATATGCAGTTCCAGGAACGCGGCGGCGGGTGGCCCCAGCGGCCGGCGCGGCAGCGCGGGAAAGGTCGCCAGCAGCCGGTCGAGTGCATCGGCGACGCTGCAGCCCGCGGCGTCGCGCACGGCGCGGATCGTCGCCAGCGACCGCACGCCGGCAAAGGCTTCCGAGCCCATCATGCCGGGGGCGAAGCGGGAGCCCTCCTCGTTCATCCAGGCCACCACCGTCAGGTCTCGCGCGCGGGGCAGGGGGCTCGCCGCCAGGGTGGCGGCGGCCTCCAACGCCGCCATCACGCCGGCCGCGCCATCGAACTTGCCGCCGGTGGGCTGGCTGTCGAGATGGCTGCCCGCCAGCACCGGCGCCGCCGCCCGGTCGCGCCCCGGCAGGGTCAGGAAAAGATTGCCGGCGAGGTCGCAGGCCGGCTCCAGCCCCGCCTCGGCGCCCCATTGCAGCATCTGCCGCCAGGCCGCGATGTCCGCGTCGCTCAAGGCCTGGCGGTTGACGCCGCCGGCCGGCAGGGCGCCGATCTCGGCCAGCGCCAGGGTGCGGCGCCACAGCCGGGCGGCATCGATGGCGGGCAAGTCCGCGCGCATCTCCGCGCGCATCTCCGCGCGCATCTCACGCGGTCCGCATGATCTGGCCGGGCAGCGCCCGGGGATCGCGCGGCAGCCAGCGGCCGGCTTCCACCTGGGCAATGAATTCCGCCAGCTGGGCGTTGAAGGCACACGGCTCTTCGAGATTGAGCGTGTGCCCGGTCTTGGGGAACACCGACAGGCCACAGGCGGGAATGGTCTTCTTGAGGAAGATCCCCGGCTGCAGGCAATGGTCGTCCTCGTCGCCCACCATCACCAGCGTGGGCACCCTCATGGCCTTGAGGTCGTCTTCCAGGTCCCAGAAGGAGGGCCGGCGCGCCTGCACCCCGCGCATGGTCATGGCCGCGCCGATATCGGAATGGGTGGCGAGCCGGGCGGCGAAGTCCTGCCAGCCGCGCGGATCCTTGTTCTGGTACTGCACCCGGCTGGCGCCCAGGGCATAGATCTTGGAAAAGGCCTCGGCGCCGAGGCGCTCGAAATTATCGGCCACATCCCGCGAGACGCCGCGGAAATACTCTTCGAATTCCTTCTCGCACCCATAGCCGGCGCCGGCCACGGTGAGGGACAGGGCGCGTTCCGGGGTGCGCAGGCCGAAATGCACGGTGGCGAAGCCGCCCATGGACAGGCCGACGATATGTGCCGTGTCGATGCCGAGCCCGTCGAGCACCGCCACCGCATCATCGGCGGCGATGGCCTGGGAATAGCTGTCGATGTCGGTGGGAATGTCCGAGGGCGCATAGCCGCGCGCGGCGTAGGTGATGCAGCGGTGGCGGCGGGCGAAGAACCGCATCTGCGGTTCCCAGCTCATGTGGTTGCCGCCGAATTCGTGCACGAACAGGATGGGGGTGCCGGTGCCCACCTCTTCCACATGCAGGCGCACGCCGTCCTTGGCGGTGACGGTGAGGGGGGATGTCGTGAGGGCAGAACGAGACATGACAGACCTCGTCAGAACTGGGCGGGAACGTCGTTGAGGGCGCGGGCGCTGTCGACCAGCCGCGGCAGCAGGCTGGCGAACCTCTCGGCCCAGGGGCCGGGCACCGAGGTGCTCACCTTGATGAAGCGATCGCCGAAGCGGGCGGTGTGATAGGTGCCCTGGCGGATCATCATGCCCTCGCGCCGGGCGGCTTCCACCAGCGCCTCGGGCCGGATGCCGGCGGCCACCGTCTCGATCACCAGGAAGTTGCCGTGGGAGGGATAGACCGGCAGGTCCAGCCCCTCGATGGCGAGGGCGGCATCGCGGATCATCTCCTTGTTGGCCCGGTCGATGCGGCGGACCTCGCGCATCCATTCGGGCTTCACCGCAAGGCCGGCCATGGCCGCGCGCTGGGCGATGACGCTGGCGCCGAGCACGGCGGTGGTGCACGCCGTGCAGCGATCGAGCAACTCGGGCGCGCCCACCAGGGCGCCGATGCGCAGGCCGGCGAGGCCCAGCCACTTGGAGAAGCTCAGCGAAACCAGGGCGCCTGCCGGGGCGGCGTGGAGCGCGGGGTAATGACCATCGGCGAAATCGCGATAGGTGCAGTCGTGCACCAAGAGGGCGCCGCAGTCGCGGGCGATGGCGGCGAACGCCTCGATCTCCGCGCGGCTGTAGCGGATGCCCAGCGGATTGTTGGGGGCCACCAGATAGATGATGGCGGTGCGGTCATCCACCGCCGCCTTCAGGGCCTCCGGGGTGAGGCGATAGCCGCAGGCGGCGTCGTAGATGGGGATCTCGATGACCTCGGCGCCCTGCTGGCGGGCGAACAGGCAGGGCCATTTCCAGGTCGGGTCGGTGGTGACGAAGGTGCTGCCCGGCGTGCAGAAGGCGCGGCACACCATGGCCAGCGCCGAAACGCCACCCTCGGTCAACAGGGCCTCGGCGCCGGGTGTGCCGAGGTCCGCGACGATGGCGGCGCGCAGGGCCTCGAAGCCCAGGGGCGGGGCATAGGCATTGAACTCGTGGGAGCGGACCGAGGCGATCATCGCCTCTTCCACCGCCGGGTGGGTGGGAATGTGGTTGGTATTCTGGCCGAGCCACATGAGCCCGGGGGTGGAGAACAGGTCGTCGAAATAGCGGTTGCGCAGACGCGCGCTGGATGTAGGGGCGTTGGACATGCGGGGCGTTCCTGGGCGCCCCGCCGTGATGGCGGGGCAGGATCTGGATTATTGGGCGGCTGTGGGGGCGCGGCTCAGATGACCGAGCCGCGGGCCGAGATGCCACCGTCGATGGTGACATTGGTGCCGGTGATGTAGCCGGCGCGGGGCGAGGCCAGGAACGCCACCAGGTCCGCCACTTCCTCGGCGGTGGCGGGGCGCTTGCCGGGGTATTTGTCGTAGAGCTCTTCCCAGCGCGCCTCGGCGCCGAGCATGTCGATGGCCTTGCGCTTCATGATCTTCAGCATGCGGTCGGTGGCCACCGGGCCCGGATTGACGCCCACCACGCGCACGCCGTCGTTGAGGCTGGCGCCACCGAGCGCCTTGGTGAAGGACATGAGCGCGGCATTGCCGGTGGAGCCGGCGATGTAGCTGGCGTCCCAATTCTCACCGGAATTGCCGATGACGTTGATGATCACGCCGTCACGGCCGCGCATGCGCGCATAATAGGCCCGCGACAGGGTGATGTAGCCGAACACCTTGAGGTCGAAGCCGCGCCGCCATGCGGCGTCGTCCACCACGTCCAGGGCGCCGGCGGGGATGTCGCCGGCATTGTTGACGAGGATGTCCACCGCGCCGACATCGTCCACCAGCTTCTCCATGGCGGCGGTGCTGGACAGGTCCACCGGATAGATGGCCACGGTGACGCCATAGGTGGCCTCGAGGTCCGCCTTGGCCTGCGCCAGCGCCTCGCCATTGCGGGCGGCCAGGTGCAGGTGGCAGCCCTCGGCGGCCAGTGTCTGGGCGACGGCCAGGCCGATGCCCTTGGAGGCGCCGGTGATGAGGGCGGTCTTGTTGGTCAAATCGAGCTGCAAGTTTGTATCTCCGCAGGGGCTGCCGATATACAAACTCATGCAATACGCATACCAATATCAGCCATAGGCGGCGAGGAAGTCCAGCAGGTCGTCGCCCAGCAGGTTCACGTGGTCGCGCATGGCGGTGTGGGCGCGCTCCGCGTCGTGAGCGCGGATGGCCTCGATGACGGCGGCGTGCTCCTTGAGGGTGGCGGCGATGCGGGTGGGCATGCGGGTGACGCGGCGCCGGTAGGCGGCCACCTGATTGCGCAGCCTGCGGGTTTGCTCGGCCAGGAAGGCGTTGCAGGAGGCTTCATAGATCGCCTCGTGAAATTCCTGGTTCACGTCATAGAAGGCGTCGACCTCATCCGGCGTCGCAAGGCCTTCCAGGCGCAGGTGAATGGCGTCGATCCTGGCGATCTGCGCGGGGGTGATGCGGCGGGCGGCAAGCCGCGCGCACAGGCCTTCCAGCTCCGCCATTACCTGGAACATCTCCACCAGCGTATGGCCGCCGATGCTGCGGACCATGGCGCCCTGGCGGCCGCGCAGTTCCACCAGATTGCTCGCCGCCAGCAGGCGAAAGGCCTCGCGCACGGGCGTGCGGGAGACCCCGAAGCGGTCGGCGATCTCCTGCTCGTCCAGGCGGCTGCCGGGCTCGATGCGTCCGGCTGAGATGGCCGTCTCCAGCTCCTTGCGGATGCGATCCGCCAGGGTGGCGCCGGGGGTTCCGGTACGGGTTTCCTGGTCATTCGGTGGGCAACTGCCTGCCTCATGTGCGCAAACATCTTGCATATGTGTTTCTTAGCTCACTTTACGTATACATAAAGAGCGGGATCGCGCCTTGCTTCATGGGCTGATCCACGCCGCCGATGCGTGTCGTCCCTAGGATAAGAGGGCGTTGGCGGCAAAATGCAATGGTGCTGTTGCGCTGCCCCCGGATTGCGCCCCATCTCCGGATATTGGCATGCGCATTGCTAGATAATCTCCACAAATGGATCGTCGGCGCATGCGCTGAGGCATCTGCATTATACAATAAAGGAAGGTGTGCTTTTGCCCGTGGCCACACATCACAAAGGGTCGTCGGAACCGGCCTCGGGCGCAGCGGCGCCGGAGTGCCCGGCCGCCGCGGTGCCGCCCCTGCTGGATCTGCGCGGGCTGAGCAAGACGTTTGGCGCCGTGCAGGCCCTGGGGAATTTCACCGCCACCATCCAGCCCGGCGAGTTCGTCACCGTGGTCGGTCCCAGCGGCTGCGGCAAGAGCACCTTGTTCAACATCGTCTCGGGCCTCGAGGAGCCCGACGCCGGTGGCGTGGTGCGCTTCCAGGGCGCCAGTGTGATGGCCGCCGATCTGCTCGGCCGCGTCTCCTTCATGCCCCAGCGCGATCTGCTGCTGCCCTGGCGCACGGTGATCGACAATGCGGTGCTCGCGCTGGACGTGGAGGGGGCGCCGCGCAAGGCGGCGCGGGAGCAGGCGCGCGCCATGCTGCCGGAATTCGGCCTCGCCGGCTTTGGCGACCAGTATCCGAGCCAGCTGTCCGGCGGCATGCGCCAGCGGGTGGCGCTGATGCGCACCTTTCTGTTCAAGCGCGAGCTGATGCTGCTCGACGAGCCGTTCGGCGCCCTCGACGCCCTGACGCGCACCATGATGCAGCGGTGGCTGCTCGATGTGTGGCAGACCCACAAGCGCACCATATTGTTCATCACCCACGATGTGGACGAAGCCCTGTTCCTGGGGGATCGGGTGATCGTGATGAGCGCGCGTCCCGGCCGCGTGAAGCTGGAGCAGAAGGTGGATCTGCCCCGTCCGCGTCCCGCCGAGGTGGTGATTTCGCCGGAGTTCATCGGCCTCAAGCGCACCCTCCTGGAAGCCATCGAGGAAGAGGCGATGAAGTCGTTCCTCGCCCCCGGCGCCGACGGCGCCACCACAACGGAGGCTCGCTGATGAGCGCTCCCCTCGCCCGTGTTCCCCGCCCGTGCGATCCCCAGGAATGGGCGGCCCGGGTGGAGCTCGCCGCCTGCTACCGGCTGGTGGCGAAGCTGGGCCTCGATGATCTCATCTACAATCACATCTCACTGCGGCTGCCCGGGCGCGAGGGGGAGTTCCTCATCAACCCCTACGGCCTGCTGTTCGAAGAGATCACCGCGTCCAGCCTGGTGAAGATCGACACCGAAGGCCGCAAGCTCGACAACTCGCCCTATGAGGTGAACCGCGCCGCCTTCGTCATCCACGCGGCCGTGCACAAGACCGGGTCCGATGCGGCCTGCGTGCTGCATACCCATTCCGATGCCAGCGTCGCGATCTCCGGCCAGAAAGAGGGGCTGCTGCCGCTCAGCCAGTTCGCCATGCGCTTCTACCAGCGCCAGGGGTTCCATGCCTATGAAGGGGTGGCCATCGATCTCGACGAGCAGGCGCGGCTGGTGGCCGATCTCGGCACCCACAAGGTGATGCTGATGCGTCACCACGGCATCCTCACCGTTGGCCGCACGGTCGGTGAGGCGTTCATGCTGCTCTATTATTTCGAGCGTGCCGCGCGCATCCAGCTGGCCATGCAGGCGGCCTGCGCTTCTGGTGTGGAGCTGATGCTGCCGCCGCACGCGGTCTGCGAGAAGGCCGCGCGCCAGTTTTGGGAGCAGCAGGGCGACATCCTCATTCCCGGCGAGCGGGAATGGCCGGGCCTGCTGCGCCAGCTCGATCGCACCGATTCCAGTTTTCGCCAGTGAGCCGGCGCGGCATTGCCGCCGGCCATGTGGCGCTCCCCACTCTCGCGCCCTCCAATCCTCGGAGATCTGACATGACGACCCGCCGAAGCCTGCTGGCCACCCTGGTGGCCGGCGCCGCGTTCATCACCGCGGCCCTGCCGGCCGTACCGGCCGCCGCTGCCGATCTCACCAAGGCCAGCCTGCGTCTGAAATGGCTGCCGCAAGCCCAGTTCGCGGGCTTCTACGTGGCGGTCGCCAAGGGCTACTACAAGGCCGAGGGCATCGACCTCACCATCAACCCGGGCGGTCCCAACATTCTCACCGAGAATCTGGTGGCCACCGGCGCCGACACGTTCGGCCTGTCGGGGGGCGTCGACAGCGTGTTCGCCGCCCGCGACAAGGGCATGCCGGTGGTGTGCGTGGGCATCGCCCACCAGATGACACCGTTCGTGTTCGTCACCCGCGCCGATGGGCCCATCAAGAGCGTCGACGATTTCAAGGGCAAGAAGGTCACCACCTGGTTCACCGGCGCCAACCACGTGCTGAAGGCGATGCTGACCAAGGCGGGCGTGGACCCGGCGCTGGTCAACATCCAGCCGCAGCAGGTGAGCGTGACGCCGTTCGTGGATGGCCAGGTGGATGTCATCACCGCCACCCGCTACAACGAGTATTACACCATCAAGACCCGCATGGGCGAAGAGACGCTGCGCAGCTTCGTGGCCGAAGACTTCGGCATTACCTTCCCCCGTGACACGCTGATCGTGTCGGAGACCACCGCCAAGGAGAAGCCGGAGCTGGTGAAGGCGTTCCTGCGGGCCTCCATCAAGGGCTGGCAGGATGCCTTCGCCGATCCCAAGGGCGCCGTCGACACCATCATGGCGGTCGCGCCCACCCTCGACCGGGCCCACCAGGAATTCATGCTGGCCGAGGCCCAGAAGCTGATGCTGGCCGGCACCGTGAAGGAGAACGGCCTGTTCTGGATCGACATGGGCGCCGTGAAGACCGCCGAGCAGCTGTTCCTCGACGCCAAGGTGATCGCCAAGCCGGTGGATCTGGCCGCCACCTTCAACGTGAGCTTCCTGGAATCCATCCCGCTGGCGGAGCGTCGCCCGTGAGCGGCGCCCTCGTTGCGTCTCCGGCCTCACGGCCGGAGACGATGTCCCTCGCCCTCCTCGCCCCGCTGTGGCGCTTCGCCCGTGGCCTGTTCTGGCTGGCGGTGGTGCTGGCGGTGGCCGAGGGGCTGATCGTGCTGTTTGGCGTCCGGCCCTATTACGTGCCGCGGCCGAGCGTGGTCATCGGCGCCATCCTGGCGACGCCAACGCCCTATGTGCAGGGCTTCCTGCGCACCCTGTCGGAAACACTGCTGGGCTTTGCCTCGGGGGCGGTGTTCGGCATCGGCATCGGTGTGCTGTTCTTCCGGGCGCGGGCGCTGCGGGAACTGGTGTTTCCCATCTTCATCGTGTCGCAGACCATTCCGGTCATCGCCTTCGGCGCGCTGGTGGTGCTGTGGTTCGGCAACACCCTGGTGGCCAAGGCCGCCATCTCCTTCTATCTCACCTTCTTTCCCGTCACCGTGAACACCCTGCTGGGGCTCGAGGGGGTCGATCCGCGCCAGGAGGCGCTGATGCGCTCGTTCGGCGCCAGCCGCTTCAAGCTGCTGACCCATCTGCAATTGCCCAGCGCGCTGCCGCAGATCTTCGTCGCGCTGCGCCTCGCCTCGGCGCTGGCCCTGGTGGGTGCGCTGGTGGGTGAGTGGTTCGGCGATACGGTGGGGCTCGGCGTGCTGCTGCTGCAGGGCATGTACAACGAGAACGTGGTCGCCATCTGGGCCGCCATCGCTGTCTGCGCGCTGCTGGGCACCGGCCTCTATGCCGCCGTCAGCATGATCGAGAAGTGGCTCGTCTTCTGGGGAGCGGAACAATGAGCGCGACGGCGGATTTCGCCGCGGCCCTGCCGCGCGTGCTCGGCTCGCGTACGGTCCAGCGGGGCGTGCTGGGCATGGTGCTGCTGGTGGCGGTGTGGGAAGGCGTGGCGCGGGGCTTCGCCTTGCCCGCTTATACCCTGCCGGCGGTCAGCGCCATCCTGGTCAATATTGTCGACAGCTGGTCGGTGCTGGCGCCGGCGGCCAGCTACACCTTGACGGAGTCCCTGCTCGGCTATGGGGTGGGCTCGCTGATCGGCATCGCGCTGGCGGCGCTCATCACCCTGGTCCCCCGGGCCCGGGCGGCGATCCTGCCGGTGGCGACCGCCATCAATTCGGTGCCGGTGGTGGCGTGGTCGCCGCTGATCCTGCTGTGGTTCGGCATCGGCATCGCCTCCAAGGTGGTGATGGTGGCGCTGGCGGTGAGCTTCACCGTGTTCCTTTCCGCCCTGGCCGGCTTCGACCGGGTCGACCGGCGCGCCGCCGATCTCATGCGCTCGTTCGGCGCCGGCCGGCTCTCGGTGCTGTGGCGGCTGCGCCTGCCCACAGCGCTGCCGCTGATCGCCGCCGGCATGCGGGTCTCCACCGTGCGGGCCATCATCGTCGCCATCGTCACCGAAATGCTGGGCGCCTACGACGGCATCGGCTGGGTGATCTACCAGGCGGTTCTGCAAGTGGACTTCGTGCGGGTGTGGTCGGCCATCTTCGTGGCCTCGGCCCTCAGCCTCGCCTTCTTCGGCCTCGTGAGCTTCTGCGAGCGGCGCCTCATCTTCTGGACCTGAGATCCCGACCATGTCACGACAGATGCACTTCGGCCTGTTCCTGCTGGGAACGGGGAGCCACATCGCGGGCTGGCGCCAGCCGGGTGCCATGGATACTTTCCAGGACATCGAGAAGGTGCGGCAGATCGCGGCCACCGCCGAGCGCGGCCTGTTCGACCTCATCTTCATGGGCGACAATCTGAACGCCGATCCCGCCAGCCACCCCTCCTACACGGCGCGGCTGGAGCCCATGACCCTGCTCGCCGCCATCGCCGGCGCCACCCGCCACATCGGCCTCGGCGGCACCGTGTCCACCACCTATGCGGATCCCTTTTCGGTGGCCCGGGCGTTCGCTTCGCTCGATCACATCAGCGGCGGGCGGGCTGCCTGGAACGCGGTGACCACCTCGGCGCCGGCCGCCGCCGCCAATTTCGGCACCCAGCATCCCGACCACGCCCGGCGCTACGAGCGGGCGGGTGAGTTTGTGGATGTGGTGACGGGCCTGTGGGACTGCTGGGCCGACGACGCCATCTGCGCCGACCGCGCGAGCGGCGTCTATATCGATCCCGCCAAGGTGCGCCCCCTCGACCACGAGGGCCCTTTCTTCAAGGTGAAGGGGCCGCTCAACATCGGGCGCTCGCCCCAGGGCCATCCCATCATCTCCCAGGCCGGCGGTTCGGAGCCGGGGCAGATGCTCGCCGCCCGCACCGCCGACATCGTATTCGCGGTGGTGCAGGACCTGGCGGAGGCGAAGGCCGGTTACGACAGCCTCAAGGCCCGCCTGCCGGTCTTCGGCCGCCATCCCGACGAGGTGTGCGTTCTACCGGGGGTGATGCCGGTGGTGGGGCGCACCGCCAAGGAGGCGCGGGAGAAGCTCAACGATCTCATGCAGTTCGTCGATACGAGCAATGCGCTCGGCATGCTCTCGGAGCGCTTCGGCCACGACATGAGCGCCTATGCGCTCGACGGTCCCATTCCCGATCTGCCGGAGGCCGACACCTACAAGTCGTTCACCGGGGTGCTGCTCTCGAAGGCCCGGCGGGACGGCATGAGCCTGCGGGATCTCTACAATCTGGTGGCGGCGGCCCGTGGCCACTGGGTGCTGTGCGGGGCGGCGGAAGAGGTGGCCGACACGCTCCAGCAGTGGTTCGAGGCCGGCGCCGCAGACGGCTTCAATGTGATGCCGCCCTACTTTCCCGGCGCGTTCGACGATTTCGTCGATCTGGTCATTCCGATCCTGCAGGAGCGCGGCCTGTTCCGCACCGCCTATGAGGGCGCCACCCTGCGTGATCTGCTGGGCCTGAAGCGGCCGGCCAATCCCAACTTCTGACCCGGGGTGGACGGGCCCCCGCGACGGGGGCCCGCCGCGTCACTTCATGGTGGGCATCACGAACTCGGCGCCGGCGCGGATGCCGGTGGGCCAGCGGGTGGTGATGGTCTTCAGCCGCGTGTAGAAGCGCACGCCTTCCGGCCCGTGCATGTGGTGGTCGCCGAACAGCGAGGCCTTCCAGCCGCCGAAGGAGTGGAACGCCATGGGCACCGGGATCGGCACGTTGATGCCCACCATGCCCACCTTGATGTCATGTGCGAACTCACGGGCGGCGTCGCCGTCGCGGGTGAAGATGGCGGTGCCGTTGCCGAACTCGTGCTCGTTGATGAGGGTGGCGGCGGTGGCGAAGCTGTCGGCGCGCAGCACCGCCAGCACCGGGCCGAAGATCTCTTCCTTGTAGATGCGCATGTCCGGCGTCACGTTGTCGAACAGCGTGCCGCCGATGAAATAGCCGTCCTCATAGCCCTGCAGCTTCAGGCCGCGGCCGTCCACCACCAGGGTCGCGCCCTCGGCGACGCCGGCATCCACATAGCCGGAGACCTTGTCCAGGTGCTGGCGGGTGACGAGGGGGCCCATCTCCGCCTCGGGATCGGTGCCGGGGCCCACCTTCAGCGCGCGCACCTTGGGTTCGAGCTTCGCCATCAGGGCGTTGGCCGTCTCCTCGCCCACCGGCACGGCCACCGACACCGCCATGCAGCGCTCGCCGGCGGAGCCGTAGGCGGCGCCCATCAGCGCATCCACCGCCTGGTCGAGGTCGGCGTCGGGCATGATGATCATGTGGTTCTTGGCACCGCCCAGGGCCTGGCAGCGCTTGCCGGTGCGGGCGGCGGTCTCATAGATGTATCTGGCGATGGGGGTGGAGCCCACGAAGCTGATGGCGGAGATGTCCGGGTCGTTGAGCAGCGCGTCCACCGCGGCCTTGTCGCCGTTCACCACGTTGAACACGCCGTCGGGCAGTCCGGCTTCCTTGAGCCACTCGGCCAGCACCAGAGCGGCGGAGGGATCGCGCTCGGACGGCTTCAGGATGAAGCAATTGCCGCAGGCCAGCGCCACCGGGAACATCCACATGGGCACCATGGCGGGGAAGTTGAACGGGGTGATGCCGGCGACGATGCCCAGGGGCTGGCGCACGCCGTAGCTGTCCACCTTGGTGCCCACGTCCTCGGTGATCTCACCCTTCAGCATCTGGGGAATACCGGTGGCGAACTCCACCACCTCCATGCCGCGCTGGATTTCGCCCTTGGCGTCGGACAGCACCTTGCCGTGTTCGGCGGTGATGATGGCCGAGAGGCTGTCGATCCGCTCTTCCATGATGCGCAGGAAGGCGTTGAGGATGCGGGCACGGCGCAGCGGCGTGGTGGCGGCCCAGCCGGGGGCGGCGGCCTTGGCGGCGTCCACCGCCGCGCGCACCTCTTCCGGCGCTGCCAAAGCGACGGTGCCGGACTGGAGGCCGGTGGCCGGGTTGAACACCGGGGCGCTGCGGCCGCTGGTGCCCTCGACGCGGCGGCCGGCGATGTAATGGGGAATGGATTGGGCCATGGCTGAGGTCCTTGCGCGGGCAGCGGGCGCGGCTGGCCCGCCGGAATGACGACGCTCCTTCCTTCCCGCTTCAAGAGGCGCACAGCAATGAGTAAGATCGAGAACTCATTGTGCGGAATTTGAAGTGTGATGATGGATTGGGACCATTTGCGCGTCTTCCTGGCGGTGGCGCGGCAGGGTCAGTTGCTGGCGGCGGCGCGGCGGCTGGGGCTGAACCACGCCACCGTGGCGCGCCGGCTGGATGCGCTGGAGGCGGCGCTGGCGACGCCCCTGTTCGATCGCCGCCCGGCGGGCACGGTGCTGACCGCGGCGGGCGAGCGGCTGTTGCCGGCGGCGGAGCGCATCGAGGCGGAGATCCTGGGCGCGGCCGAGAGCCTGCGGGAGGAGGCGGCGGAGGTCTCCGGCACCGTGCGCATCGGCGCGCCGGACGGCCTTGGCAATTATTTCCTGGCGGCCGAATTGGGCCGTCTCGCCGCCACCTATCCCGACCTGATCGTGGAACTGGTGCCGCTGCCGCGGACCTTCTCCTTGTCCCGTCGCGAGGCCGATCTCGCCATCGTTCTGGACCGGCCGGCGGAGGGCCGGCTGGTGGTCTCGCGCCTCACCGATTACACCCTGGGCGTCTATGCGGCGCAGGCCTATCTCGAAGCGGCGGGCACGCCGCAGGCGGTGGAGGATCTCGCCAACCACACGGTGGTGACCGGGGTGGAGGACCTCGCCTATGCCTCGGCCCTCGATTATGCTGAGGTGCTGGAGCGCCACGGCGGCCGGCGCTTCCGCTGCGCCAGCGTGATGGGGCAGGTGGAGGCGGTGAAGGCCGGCACCGGCATCGGCGTGCTGCATGATTTCGCCGTGGGCGCCCATGACGGGCTGGCCCGGATCCTGCCGCAGGTGCGCTTCCGCCGCAGCTATCACCTCCTCGCCCATCCCGATACGCAGGCGGTGCGCCGCATCGCCGTGGCGCGGGATGTCCTGGCGCGCCGCTTCCGCGAGGCGCGGGCGCGCTTCATCTGCGCATGAACAAGGCGCGGTCGGCCCGCACCCGGCTGGTGAGGGCGGCGAGCACCGCCTGCACCCGGCGCAGCCGCCGCATGTCGTCATGGACCGAGAGCCAATAGCTGCGGGTGAGGCCCACCGCGTCGGGCAGGAGGCGGATCAGTTCCGGCCTCCGGGCGGCGAGGAAGGTGGGCAGCACCCCCAGCGCCGCGCCGCTCGCCACCGCCTCCACCTGGGCGATGACGCTGGTGCTGCGGATGGTGGGGGAAAGCTCCACCCGCTCGTCGAGCCGGGAGAAGTCCAGGGCGGCGGTGAACAGCAGCTCGGGGATGTAGCCGGCGAACACATGGTCGGGCAGAGCGGCGACGCTGGCCGGTTCGCCGCGCCGGTCGAAATAGGCGCGGGTGCCATAAAGATCGAGGCTGTAGTCGGTGAGCTTGCGCACGCTCACCCGCCCGGCGGCGGGCCGCTCCAAAGTGATGGCGAGATCCACCTCGCGGCTGGCCAGGGAATAGGTGCGCGGCAGGGCCACCAGCTCGGTTTCCAGGCCCGGGTGCTCGGCTGAGAGGGCGGCGAGCCGGGCCGCCAGATAGCCGACGCCGAGCCCTTCCGGCGCCCCCACCCGCACCCGGCCGGCCAGCACCATCTGGTCTTCCCCAAGGCCGGCCACCTTGCGCAGCACGATGGATTCGATCTCCTCCACCGCCTCCGCCAGCTTCTGGCCCTGCTCGGTGATGACGGTGCGCCGGCCGGCCCGCTCCACCAGAGGCGCGCCCAGCGCCGCTTCCAGCCGGGCGATGCGGCGGCCCACGGTGGAATCGTCCACCCCCAGGGCCTTGCCGGCGCTGGTCATGCGGCCGGAGCGGGCAAGCTGCAGAAAGATGCGCAGATCATCCCAATCCATGGCTTTGTTCTGCATTTTTGCGGAAGTGAAGCGACGCTATCGGCCTTGAGCGCGAAAATCCAGCGTGCCATCACCGCAAGAGCCAGAAGCCACCAAGAGCCACTGGAACAGGGAGAGCGCCATGGGCACCGACGACGTGGGCCGTCTCGACGGCGATTATGATTACATCGTCGTTGGCGCCGGCACCGCCGGCTGCATCGTCGCCAACCGCCTCTCGGCGGACCCCACCAAACGGGTGCTGCTGCTGGAGGCCGGCGGGCGCGACAACTGGATCTGGTTCCATATTCCGGTGGGCTATCTGTTCGCCATCGGCAATCCGCGCTCCGATTGGATGTTCAAGACCGATCCCGAGCCGGGGCTGAACGGGCGGGCGCTGAACTATCCGCGCGGCAAGGTCATCGGCGGCTCGTCCGCCATCAATGCCATGATCTCCATGCGGGGCCAGGCGGCCGATTACGATCATTGGCGCCAGCTCGGCCTCACCGGCTGGGGCTGGGATGATGTGCTGCCCGCCTTCAAGGCGCTGGAGGACCATTTCCTCGGGGCGAGCGCCCTGCACGGCACCGGCGGCGGCTGGCGCATCGAGGCGCCGCGCCTCTCCTGGGACGTGCTGGATGCGGTGGGCCGCGCGGCGGAGGAGATGGGCGTGCGCCGGGTGCCGGATTTCAACACCGGCGACAATGAGGGCGTGGGCTATTTCCATGTGAACCAGAAGCGCGGCCGGCGCTGGTCGTCCGCCCGCGGCTTCCTGAAGCCGGCCCTCGGCCGCGCCAACCTGCGGCTGGAAACCGATGTGGTGGCCGATCGTGTGCTGGTCGAGGCCGGTCGGGCGGTGGGGGTGCGCTATCGCCAGAACGGGCGGCTGATGGAGGCGCGGGCGCGCGGCGAGGTGCTGCTGTGCTCCGGCTCCATCGGCTCCATCCAGGTGCTGCACCGTTCCGGCATCGGCCCCGGCGAATGGCTGGCGCCCCTGGGGCTGGAGGTCGTCGCCGACCGTCCCGGCGTGGGGCGGAACCTGCAGGATCACCTGCAGCAGCGGGCCATCTACAAGGTGCATGGCATCCGCACCCTCAACGAGACCTATTATTCGCTGCCGCGCCGGGCCCTGATGGGGATCGACTATGCCCTGCGCCGGCGCGGACCGCTGACCATGGCGCCTTCCCAATTGGGCATCTTCACGAGGTCCGATCCGGGCCAGGAGCGGGCCAATATCCAGTTCCACGTTCAGCCCTTGTCCTTGGACAAGTTCGGCGAGCCGCTGCACCGCTTCCCGGCCATCACCGTGGCGGCCTGCAACCTGCGCCCCACCTCCCGTGGGCTGGTGCGGGTGACCACGGCGGATCTCGACGCGCCGCCGCAGATCGCCCCCCATTATCTCACCACCGAGGCCGACCGGCAGGTGGCGGCGGATGCCATCCGCGTCACCCGGCGGCTCATGGGCCAGAAGGCCCTCGCGCCCTATCGGCCGCAGGAATATCTGCCGGGGCCGAGCGTGGGGGATGATGCGGCCTCCCTCGCCAAGGCGGCGGGCGACATCGGCACCACCATCTTCCACCCGGTCGGCACCGCCAAGATGGGGCGGGCGGATGATCCGCAGGCGGTGGTGGATGAACGGCTGCGGGTGTTCGGCATCGGCGGGCTCAGGGTGATCGATGCGTCGGTGATGCCCACCATCACTTCCGGCAACACCAACACGCCCACCGCCATGATCGCCGAGAAGGGCGCCGGCTTCGTTCTTGCCGACGCCCGCTGATGCCGGTCGCCCTCAGCCGATGACGCCGGCGCGGCGCAGATCGGCGAGGGTCTCCGGCGCGAGGGCGAGCCGCTCGTGCAGCACCGCGTCGGTCTGCGCGCCCAGCTGCGGCGGCGCGCTGTCATAGCGGGCGGGGGTGGCGGAGAGCTTCACCGGGAAGCCCACCACTGGAACCGTGGTGCCGCCCTCCAGCGTCATGTGCTGCACCAGGCCGCGGGCGGCGATCTGCGGCTCGGCGAACACCTGGTCGATGCGGTTGATGGGCCCGCCCGGCACCCCGGCCTCCGCCATGGCGGGGATGAGATCGGCGGTGGACCATTGGGCGATGGCCGCCCCCAGGGTCGCCTCCACCTCGTCGCGCCGGGCGACGCGCGCGGCATTGTCGCCATAGCGCGGATCCTCGGCCATGGCATCGAGCTTCAAAAGCCGGCACAGGGCGCGGAACTGGCGGTCGTTGCCGGTGGCGATGATCGCGTGGCCGTCGCGGGTGGGGAAGGTGCGGTAGGGCACCACATTGGGGTGCAGATTGCCCATGGGCTTGGGGATCATGCCGCCCACCAGCCAGTTCATGGCCTGATTGGCGAGCACTGCCACCTGGGTGTCGAGCAGCGCGCAGTCGAGATGCTGGCCGGTGCCGGTGGCATCGCGATGGCGCAGCGCCGCGAGAATGGAGATGGTGGCGTAAAGCCCAGTGAAAACATCGGAAACGGCGACGCCGACCTTCATGGGCTCGGCCCCCGGCGTGCCCTCCGGCTGGCCCGTGATGCTCATGAGGCCGCTCATACCCTGCACCACGAAATCATAGCCCGGCCGCTTCGCCAGCGGGCCATCCTGGCCGAAGCCGGTGATGGAGCAATAGACCAGCCGGGGGTTGATGGCGCGCAGGCTCTCATAATCGAGCCCATAGCGGGCAAGGGCGCCCACCTTGAAATTCTCCAGCACCACGTCGCTGTCGCGGGCCAGGGCGCGGATGAGATCGGCCCCGGTGGGCTGGGCCATGTCCACGGTGATGGAGCGCTTGTTGCGATTGCAGCCGAGGAAATAGGCGCTGAAGCGGGCGCCCTCGGTGCCATCCTCCACGAACGGCGGGCCCCAGGAGCGGGTGTCGTCACCAGCCCCCGGCTGCTCCACCTTGATGACGTCGGCGCCGAGATCGCCGAGGATCTGGGAGGCCCAGGGGCCCGCCAGGACGCGGCTCAAATCCAGCACCCGCAGGCCGGCGAGGGCATAGGGGGCGGAACGAAGGAGCGTTTCCGAATCACGTTCTTGCATGGAATTTCATTCTGTGAAATATTATTTCATATAATCTAGCGCAGGGTCATCCACCCCACAAGGGCGCCGATGACTCGGTGTGGTTGCGGGCGTCGATCCGCGTGCCTAGAAGTCACAGGCGCCGGCGGTGTGTGACCGCCCGTCGGCGCAGGTTGCCGGATCCACCGGCCGCGAGGGGGAGCGTCGATGCCGTCATTCAAGCCCGTGGTCGCGGTCCTGCGCGGTCTCGACGTGTTGCGGGCGGTGAACGAGAGTTCGGAGTCCACCGTGGGCTCTGTGCACGCGGCCACCGGGCTCGACAAGGCCACCATCGTGCGCATGCTGGAGACGCTGGAGCACGGCGGCTATGTGGTGCGCACCGGCAAGCGCGGCACCTACGCCGCTGCCGGCCGCACCCTGCAATTGAGCTCCGGATACAATTTCCATGAGCGCCTGCAGGCGGCGGCCGAGCCCATCATGGCGGCATTCCGCCGGCGGGTGGGCTGGCCGTCGGATCTGGCCGTGTGCGACCGCGACGAGATGATCGTGGTGCAGACCAGCCGCGAGCAGGGCCCGCTCCATCTCAACCGTCGCCCCGGCTATCGCGCACCGGTGCTCATCACCTCGGTGGGCCGGGCCTATCTCGCCTTCTGCACCCCCGCGCGCCAGGCCGCCATTCTCGACCGGCTGGCCCAGCGCCCGGACGTGGCGCCCCTTGACCGCCCGGCCGCCGAAGCCATGCTCGAAACCGTGCGCCGGCAAGGCTTTGCGGTGATGGACGACATCTATTCCAGCCGCGAATATGAGAGCCTGGTATGGGCCATGGCGGTGCCGGTCATAGATGGCGACCATGCCTGTGCCTCCATCAACATCATGATGCTGCGCTCCGCGGTCTCGCCGGAGACCGCCGTCAGCCAGCTGCTGGAGCCGCTGCGGGAGACGGCGGGGCAGCTGGCGGAGGCGATCCGCGCCCAGGGTGGGGTTCCGGAGATCTATTCCGCCGCTTGAGCCGCCGGCGCGCGCACCCGCACCATCCGCAGCGGGGTGTAGACCAGGGTGACGGTGCCGTCCTGCTTCACCACCCGATTGCGGGTGCGCACCAGCCCGCGGTCGGGGCGGGACGTCAGGCGCGCCTCGATCACCTCGCAGGCGACGTGGATTGTGTCGCCGACGAAGGTCGGTCCCTTCATGTCCACCTCGGCATTGAGGAAGGCAAGGCCGGTGCGCTGCATGGAGGTGGTGAGCAGCCCCTCGGCGCAGGCATAGACCAGCGCCCCCGGCACCACCCGGCCCTGGATCGCCATGTGCGCCCGGTCGGCGGTGTTGGTGAACAGCTCCTCGGTGAACCAGGAGAGGTTCACGAAGGCGACCAGGTCGGTTTCGGTGATGGTGCGCCCGGTGGTGCGGAAGCGGGTGCCGAGGGGCAGGTCCTCGAAATGGAAACCGAGGCCGAGGGTGGGGCCCTCGTCCCCGAGGGCGGGCGAAGAGGGGGAAGCGGCGTCGCTCATGCGGACTCCATGGGTTCGGTGATGTCGGTGGGGGTATCGGCGGCGACCACCACGGCTCCGCAGGCGCACAGGGCGGCGAGGCGGGCGGCGTCGTACCCGACCTCGGCCAGCACCTCGGCACTGTGCTCGCCGAGCCGCGGCGCGTGTCGGCGCACCTTCGGCCGGGCTCCGGCCCAGCGGGTGGCGATGCCGATGGCGCGCATGCTCCCCTCGCTCGGATGCTCGGTGAGCGGCAGGAAGCCGGTGGCGGCGTGGTGGGGATCCTCAATCAGGCTGCCGGGGGTATGGAGCGGCATGGCTGGGATCTCCGCCGCTGCCAGGGCCGCCAGCCAGTCGGCGGTGGTGCGGGTGGCCATGGCATCGGCCACCATGCCGTAGAGCTCGTTGATGTGCCGGGTGCGGGCGCCGATGTCGGCGAAGCGGGGATCGCAGGTGAGCAGCTCGGCGCGGCCGATGAGGCCCAGGAAGTGGCGCCATTGCTTGTCGTTGTAGATGACCGTGCAGATGTAGCCGTCGAGGGTCCGGTAGGGGCGGCGATGGTCCGCCAGAAGGCGCGGATAGCCGGTGGGCCCCAGGGGCGGGACGAAGGTCTCTCCGCCCATGTGATCGCCCAGGATGAACTCGGTCAGCGCCTCGAACATGGGGATCTCCACCACCTCCCCACGCCCGGTGCGGGCCCGCTGGAGCAAGGCGGCGGTGACCGCATAAACCGCGTGCAGGCCGGCGGTGCGGTCGGCCAGGGTGGCGGGCACGTAGCGCGGGTCGCTGCCGGTGGCCTCCGCGATCAGGGAAGGCAGCGCCACCGCGCCCTGGATCAGGTCGTCATAGGCTGGCTTGTCCGCATAGGGACCATCCTGGCCGAAGCCGGTGATGGCGGCATAGACGAGCTTCGGATTGAGGGCGGTGACGTCCTCTGGCGCCAGCCCCAGCCGGGCCATGGCGCGCGGGCGCATGTTGTGAATGAAGACGTCGGCGGTGGGGACGAGGTCGAGCAGCGCCTGGCGCGCCGCCGGCTGCTTCAGATCCAGCACCAGCGAGCGCTTGGAGCGGTTGGCATGCAGGAAGATGGCGCCCATGCCGGGATGGCGCATGGGGCCGATGCCCCGCACATTGTCGCCGGCGGGCGGCTCCACCTTGATCACGTCGGCGCCGAGGTCGCCGAGGATCTGGGTGGCGTAAGGCCCCACCAGCACCGAGGTGAGATCGAGGATGCGTATGCCGTCGAGCGGTCCGCCCATCGCGGCCCTCCATGGGAGACGTGGCAGCCCGGCCGGCGCAGGAGGCGCGCCGCGCCGGCGGCCAGGGGATTGGTGTCTCGGCTCCGGGCGGAACCCGGAGCGGCAAGCTGAAGTGGGCGACGAGCTGGCAAACGACAGTGGCAAAACATGCCACATGCGGCGTTTGACTGCTGCCGCCCGCTCTCAATTGGGCGGTCACTGCCGTCTCGCACTGACACGCAGAAAACGCGCAGAAGACACGAAGCCGGGCCCGATCGAAGCGCCGGGCGACGCGCCGTGGCGCGAGGGGCGGACGGCCGCCCCCTTGTCCCTGTGGGTGCGCTGCAGCCCGGCTCAATCCGGGGGCGGCGCCATGGCGGGCGCGCGCCCCCGGCCCGGCGGCCGGTCAGGCGGTGGCCGCTCGGATCACTGGGGCTTCTGCTCGAGGGCCTTGCGGAAGGCCTCGAGGGTCTGGGTGCCGGGCAGGCGGCGCTTGTCCAGATTGGCCGCCCATTCGGCGCTCACCCCGGCCACGTCCTCGCGCAGCTTGGCCTTGTCGGCGGCCGAGAGGGTGACGAACTCCACGCCGGTGGCCTTGATGCGCTCCATGTCGCGGCTGTCGTCGAGGTCGGTCTTGGAGCAGGCGTTGCGGTTGATCTTGTCGGCGGCCTGGTCGATGGCGGCCTTCACATCATCCGGCAGCGCATCCCATTTGCGCTTCGAGATCATGTAGGTGATGACGAAGCTGCCGAGGTTCTCCCCCACGGTGGCCGACTTCACATAGCGGGTGAGGTCGTAGGAGGTGATGCTGGAATGGGGGAAGAGCATGCCGTCCACGGTGCCGCGGGAAAGCGCCTCCATCACGTCCGGGGTAGGAATCTGCACCGGCACGGCGCCGAGCTTGCGCACGGTGAGTTCCTTGGCGGCGCCGGTGGTGCGCAGCTTCTTGCCCTGGGTGACATTAATGGAGGTGATGGGCTCGCGCGCCATGTAGAGCTGGTAGGGCGGCAGCACCAGGGTCCACAGCGCCCGCATGCCGGCGGGGCTGATCTCCTTCTGGTCGAGGAAGCCGCCGGGCTTCACCAGCTGCCAATAGGCCAGCGTGCCCTCGCAGCTGGTGGAGAAGGATTCCGGCAGCTCGGCGACGGTGGAGAGCGGCAGTTTGTCGGTCACGAAGGCCGGCGCCACATAGCCGATGTCGGTCACGCCGCTCTGGGTGAGCTTGAGCATGTCCTTGGATTTGCCGAGCTGCTCGGCCGGGTAATATTTGAACTGAACCTTGCCGTTGGTGGCGCGGGTGATTTCCTCCATCCACGGCTTGGTGCCGTGCTCCACCACATAGTGGCCGGCGGGGAAGGAGTCCGCCACCCGGAGGGTGATCTCCTCGGCCCGCGCGGCGCCGGCGGCCGCCAGGCAGCCGGCGGCCAGCGACAGCAGGGTCAGTGGTCTGGCAACGTTGAACGACATGATTTCCTCCGTGTTTTTCCGTTGTTTATGGGGGTGAGGCCCGGTGCGCCCGTCAGTAGTTCATGTGGGAGGGCAGCCACAGGATGATGGACGGGAAGGCGGTGAGGATGGCGATGAGGATGAGGTGGGACACCACGTGGGGCATGACCCCGGCGAACACCTCGCCCAGCGGCCGGCCGGTGTAGCGGGAGACCACGAACACGTTGAGGCCCATGGGCGGCGTCACCATGCCCACCTCGGCGGTGACCACCGCGAGGATGCCGAACCAGATGGGATCGAAACCCAGGGAGACCACCACCGGGAGCACCACCGGAACCGTGAGGATCAGGATGGCGAACTGATCCATGAAGCAGCCGAGGATGATGTAGCCGAACAGGATCAGGGCGATGATGACCCAGCGCGACACCTGCAGCTCGCCCACCCAATGCACCAGGTCCTGGGTGATCTGGGTGAGGGTGAAGAAGGTGCCGAAGATGTGCGCGCACAGGATGATCATGAGGATCATCGCGGTGGCGTGGCCGGCGCGCACCAGCGAGCGCGTGAGCGCCTTCAAGGTGAGCTTGCCGGAGAAGAACGCCAGCACCAGGGCGCCGAAGGCACCGATGGCCGCCGCCTCGGTGGGGGTGGCGATGCCGAGATAGATGGTGCCGGTGACCGCCGCGAACAGTACGATCATGGGGCCGGACACCTTCAGCGACGCCAGCTTCTCGCGCATAGAATAGGCGCGGCCGGCGGGGGCGCTGGAGGGATCCAGGGTCACCAGCGCCAGCACCGTGAGGATGATGGTGAGGGTGACCAGGAGGCCGGGGATGATGCCGCCGATGAGCAGGGCGCCGATGGACACGTCGCCGATGATGCCGAACACCACCAGGGCGATGGAGGGCGGGATCATCATGGCGAGGGTGCCGGAGATGGCCACCACGCCTCCGGCGAGCTTGGGATCATATCCTTGGCGCAGCATCGCCGGGATGGAGGTGGAGGAGAGGGTGGCCGCCGCCGCCGTGCTGGAGCCGGAGATGGCGCCGAAGCCGGCGCCGGCCACCGCGGTGGCCATGGCGAGGCCGCCCGGCACCCGCCCCACCCATTTGGAGGCGGCGGTGAACAGATCGTCCGCCACGCCGGAGACGATCACCAGTTCCGCCATCAGCAGGAACATGGGAATGGTGATCATCTCGTAGGAATTGGCGGTGGAGAAGGGCACCGTTTCCAGGATGCCCGACAGCATGGGCATGCCGCCCACCATGAGAAGGCCGATGGAGCCGGAGATCGCCATGGCGAAGGCGACCGGCAGCCCCAGCACCAGCAGGATGAAGAGCGCGGACAGTCCGGTGATGGCGACCATCAGATGGGCTCCTCGAGGCTGGGGGTGGTCATGTCGGCATCGGCGCGGCTCTTGTCGAAGATGTCGCGCACGTGGGTGGCGGCCAGCAGCAGGCAGCGCAGGGCGATCATGGCGGTGCCCACCACCACCGGAACCTGGGCGATCCAGGTGGGCCACAGATAGGCGCCGGAGAGCATCTCCTCGTTCTGCCACGCGGACAGGCCGCGGAAGAACGCCAGCTGGGCCATCATGCCGGTGAGGAAGGCGGCGGCCAGATAGCCGATGGCCTCGCCCACGTGGCGCACGGTGGAGGGCAGATAGGGCTGGAACACATCGATGCCCACATGGCCCCCCACCCGCAGGGTGTCGGAGATGGCAAAGAAGAACATGCCGACCATGAGATAAAGCGAGATCACGTCATAGGACCACGCCAGCGGCATGTGGAGAGCGTAGCGCAGAAGAACGTCCGCAATCACGATCAGCATGATGATGAACATGCAGGCCGCGGAAAACAGCACGAGCGCGCGATCGATACGATCGAGGATGTTGCGCGGTTCCTTGTCATGAACCATGGGGGCCTCCCGGTGGTGTTCTTGTTCTTATTCGAGGGTCAGGATGAGCTTGCCCCGGACCCGGCGCGCCAACAGGTCTTGGGCGGCCTCGGGCAGACGGGCGAAGGGGCGGGTTTCGGTCGGGGGCGGCTCGAGCCGCCCCGCGCCCACGAGCGCCAGCAGCAGGGCGAGCGCGCGCCCGGCCGGTTCCGCGGTCTTGATCTCCTCGAACACCGCCAGACCGCTGATGGTCTTGGCGCCGGCCATGTAGAAGGCGCGGGCGTCGATATGTGCCTCGGTGTCGGCGGAGACCCCGAACACTACGCAGATGCCGCGCGGTGCCAGCATGTCGAGGCTGCGCGCCAGCGACGAGCCGCCCACGGACTCGATGATGAGATCATAGGGGCCGAGGGCGCGGGCAGCGTCCGCGTCCCCGTCGGTGATGGCCACCGCGTCGGCACCCGCCGCGGTGGCGAGCGGCGCGTCGGCCGCGGAGCGCACCAGCGCCGTCACGCGGGCGCCGGAGAGACGGGCGAGGCGGGCGGCGAACTGGCCGACGCCGCCGGTGGCGCCGGTGACCAGCACCCGCCGGCCCAGCAGGGACCCGAGAAACACCTCGCCCCGGCGCACCGCATAAAGGGCGGTGAGGCCGGCGACCGGCAGGCTGGCGGCGGTGGCGAGGGCGATGGCCGCGGGCACTTTGGCAAGCTGGCTGGTGGGCACCGCCACCTGGTCGGCCCAGCCACGGCTCGCCACCAGACCGACGACGCGGGTGCCCACCGGCGGGCCGGAGCCGTCGGCGGCGGCTACTTCCACCTCTCCCGCCACGTCCCAGCCCAGCCGGGTGCCGGGCTTGGCGCCCTGGGCGCGGGTGACCTCGCCGCGATTGAGGGAGACGGCGGCGACCCGCACCAGCGCTTCGCCGGCTGCCGGGACGGGGGGCGGGCACTCCTGGAGGGCGAGCCGCCCGTCCGCATCGACAACAAAGGCGCGCATGGGCGAGGCCTCCGGAAAGGTCAGCGACCGGTGAAGGCCGGTTTGCGCCGCTCGAGCAGCGCAGAGACGGCTTCCACATGGTCGGAGGTGGCATGGGCGAGAGCCTGCATGGCGGCCGAGACCTCCAGCAGCGCCGGCAGATCGCTGACGCGACCCTGGCGCAGCAGGCGGCGGGTCATGCGCACCACATGGGGCGGGTTGGCGGCGATGCGGGCGGCCAGCGCCCGAGCTTCGTCCATCAGGGTGGCGTCGTCCACCACCTTGGAGACGAGGCCGCAGGCCAGCGCCTCGGCGGCGTCGATGGCATCGCCGGTGAGGGCCATTTCGCAGGCCTTGGAGAAGCCCACCACCCGCGGCAGGAACCAGGCGCCGCCATCGCCGGGCACGATGCCCACCTTGACGAAGCTCTCGGCGAAGCGCGCGCTCGCGGCGGCGATGCGCAGGTCGCACATCAGCGCCAGATCGAGGCCGGCGCCGATGGCCGGGCCGTTCACCGCGGCGATCAGCGGCACTTCCATGGCCTCGATCAGCAGCGGCAGGCGCTGGATGCCGCGCCGGTAGTTGAGGCGGGTCTGCGCCGGCAGCGCATCGTTGAGGCCGCCGGTGGCGCCCATGGTCTTCAGATTGCCGCCGGAGGAGAAGGCCGAGCCGGCACCGGTGAGGATGATGGCGCGGGTCTCGTTATCTGCATCGAGCCGGGCCAGGGTGGCCAGCATCAGCTCGAGGATCTCGGCGTCGGAGATGGGGTTGCGCAGCTCCGGCAGGTTCAGCGTCAGGGTGACGATGCCGCCGTCGCGGGTTTCCAGAAGGGCGGTTGGCGTGGTCATGGGCGTTCCCGGGTGATCTTTGGTTTTGATGTCAGCGCAGGCCGAGGCCGCGGGCGATGATGCCGCGCAGGATCTCGCGGGTGCCGCCGCGCAGCGAGAAGCATGGGGCGGCCAGGACGATGTGGGCGAGCACGTTGGACAGATCCACCGGGCTGCGCAGGGATGGTTCCACCGCCAGGATGGTGCGCACCACCTCTGGGATCTCCTGCTCCAAGAGGGCGCCCTGGTCCTTCACCAGCGCCGCCTGCAGGGCCGGATTCTCGCCCCGCTGCAGCAGCCCCGCCACCGAGCGCGACAGCCGCCGCAGGGTGACGATCTGGCCGGTGAGGCGGCCCACCGCCGCCTGCGCCGCGACGGACGGGTTCTGCCCCAGCGCCCGCACCGCCTCCACCAGCAGGATGAAGGAGGACAGGAAGCGCTCCGGCCCTGAGCGCTCGAAGGCGAGCTCGCCCATCACCTGGTTCCAGCCATCCCCCAGGGCGCCGATGACGGCGGAAGAGGGCAGGAACACGTCCTCGAACACGACTTCGTTGAAATGGTGCTCGCCGGAGAGGTCGGCGATGGGGCGGATGGTGATGCCGGGGGTGGAGAGGTCCACCAAAAGCTGGCTGGTGCCGCCGTGCCGGTCATCGGCCGCGCCGGTGCGGCAGAACAGGATCATGTAATGGGACTTGTGGCCGTAGGTGGTCCACAATTTGGTGCCGTTGACCCGGAAGCCGCCCTCCACCGGGGTGGCGCGGGTGCGGGCGGCGGCGAGGTCCGAGCCGCTGTCGGGCTCGCTCATGCCGATGCAGAAGAAACACTGCCCGGCGGCGATGCGCGGCAGGATCGCCTGCTTCTGCTCCTCGGTTCCGGCCTTCAGCAGCAGCGGGCCGCTCTGACGATCGGCGATCCAGTGGGCGGCGACCGGGGCGCCGGCGGCCAGCATCTCCTCCAGCACCACATAGCGTTCCAAAGCGGAGCGCTCATGGCCACCATAGCGCTTGGGCCAGGTCATGCCGATCCAGCCCCGCTCGCCCATCTGGGCACTGAAATCGGCGTCGAAGCCGGTCCAGGTGCGGGCGCGATCACGCGGCTTGCGGTTCGCGAGGGCGGTGGCGAGGAAGTCGCGGACCTCGGCGCGCAGGTCGGAAAGGGTATCCGCCGGCGGCGGCGGGAAGGTGATCGAAGTCTCGGTCATGATTCTGCTTCAGGCCGCGGTGATGAGGGGCCACAGGCCATCGGCCCCGGCGGCGGTGACGGCGGCGCCCACCCGGGCGTTCCAATGGGTGTCGTTGCCGTATTCGTCGCGCCAGGCCCACAGGCGGCGGGTGAAGTGGTGCAATTCGTGCTCGTGGGTGAAGCCGATGGCGCCGTGCACCTGGTGGGCGATGGCGCAGGCGCTGCTCGCCGCCTCGCCGGTGCGGGCCTTGGCGATGGCGATGGGCAGCGGGTCGAGATCCCCCGCCAAGGCTTCCGCCGCGAGATCGGCGGCGCCGCCGGCAGCCGCGGTCTGGCCTGCGAGAATAGCGAGATTCTGCTGCACCGCCTGGAACTTGCCGATGGGACGGCCGAACTGCACCCGCTCACTGGCATAGCGCACGCTCAATTCGAGCACCCGTTCCAGGGCGCCGGCCATCTGAATCGCACGCAGGGCGGCCCCGGCTTCCTGAAGCGACAGGGCGAGACGGGGAGCCGGTGCCACCGCATCGGCCGGGAGGACGAGGTCGAAGGCGAGGTCGTCGCGGGGCTCGGCGGCGAGATTGTCACCGGCCGTGACCGTGGCCCGGCCGGCCGGGACCCGGGCGATCATCGGACCGTCTGCGCTGTCGGCCACCACCACCACATCGGCCTGCGCCCCCCACGGCACGCGCGGGGCGTGGCCCACGAGGCGCCAGCCGTCCGCGCTGCGGGTGATCTGCAGGGGATCCACCGAGGGGGCCGAGGTCGCCGGGGCGAAGAAGGTGACGGGGCCGCTGGGGCGCGACAGGCCGGCGGCGGCAAGAAGGCGATTGGCCCACAGGGTCTCGGCCAGGGGCAGAGGCACGGCGAAGCGGGCGGTGGTGCGCACCACGGCGAGGGCGACCAGCGGATCGAGCCCGTAGCCGCCCGCCTGTTCCGGTACCAGGGCTTCCGGCAGGCCGAGGTCAGCGACGGCCTCCCACAGCGCCTGCGGCCAGGTGTCGGCCTCGGCAGCATTGCGCAGCTGTGGCGTGACGTCGTCGGCGAAAAGTCGTGCGGCGGTTTCGACGACGATCTGGTCGATGTCGCTCATGGTCCCCCTCTCGCTTCCTGCTGTCATTTCATCTAGTGAAATGATCTTTCATTATCATAAGACTAGCCAGCGAACCGGGTTTGCGCAACAGGTTTGGCGCGGGTGGTGACGAAATTTCCCAACCCGTGTCGACGGGTCGCGCCGCGTTTGTCTCACCCTTGAGGAACCGGTGGCGGGACCATGGTTCCAGAGCACGCGGTTTCAGCTTGCGCCTTCAGGCCGCCTGTCGCGCGCGGGGCGGCACGGAAAGGAGCGTGCAAGGGAAGGAGGCGGAAGGAGGCGGAGGGACGCGGTCCGCAGAATGGGGCCGGGCCCTGCTGTTCGGATGTATCTTCAGCGGAGGCTGAGCAAGTCCCGCCTGCGCCACATACCGGTGTCCAATCCCCGGGGCGCGCACGCTCGCCGCGGCTGCGCGCGAGCGCTGGGGTGCGGCAGCTGGGGTGTTTCCACCATACCTCCGCGTCCTGCGGCTGTGGAGAAGGGGCGGCGGGCCGCTCGCCCGTAACTTGGTACGGCTGTGAGTGTCCTGGCGGACAAACGGTTTTCAACGGCCTGTCAACTTGCTATCGCTGCATGGTTCACGTTCGTCCGCTGAGGTGGTGCGAAGGACGGCTTGGCGCTATTGCAGGCCCGTCCGTGCCGGCTGTTTGGATGACGTGCGCGGGCTTTGTCCCAGGGTCGGAGGCCGGATGCGGGGGCCGCCACCACGCCCGCGGCTGCACCACTTTCGGTGGGCCGGGAAGTGAAAGGAAGGAGGGGCGATGACTGAGCGCAAGGGGATCATCCTCGCTGGCGGATCCGGAACGCGACTTTACCCGATTACCATCGGGGTGTCGAAGCAGCTCATGCCGATCTACGATAAGCCGATGATCTATTATCCGCTGTCCGTGTTGATGCTGACGGGCATCCGCGACATCGCGATCATCACCACCCCGCAGGACCAGGACCAGTTTCAGCGGGTGCTCGGCGACGGGAGCCAATGGGGCATCCGCCTCTCCTACGTGGTGCAGCCCGATCCCGGCGGCCTCGCCCAGGCCTATACGCTGACGGAGGATTTCCTTGCCGGCGCACCGTCCTGCATGGTGCTGGGCGACAACATCTTCTTCGGCCATGGTTTGCCGGACCTGTTGGCCCAGGCGGATTCCAAGGCCGTGGGCGGGACCGTGTTCGGCTATCATGTGAACGACCCCGAGCGCTACGGCGTGGTGGCCATGGATGCCGCCGGCAAGGTCATCGGCATCACCGAAAAACCCAAGGTGCCGCCCTCCAATTATGCGGTGACGGGTCTTTATTTCCTCGATGGCCGCGCCTCCGAGCGGGCCCGCCAGGTGAAGCCCTCGGCGCGTGGCGAAGTGGAGATCACCAGCCTCTTGGAGATGTATCTCGAGGAGGGCACGCTGGATGTGAAGCGCATGGGCCGCGGCTTCGCATGGCTCGACACGGGGACCCACGGCAGCCTGCTGGATGCCGGCAATTTCGTGCGCACATTGCAGACCCGCCAGGGGGTTCAATCCGGCTGTCCCGAAGAGATCGCCTTCCACCAGGGCTGGATCAGCCGCGCCGAGCTCACCGCCATCGCCGAGCGCCTCTCGAAGAACAATTATGGCGCCTACCTGCTGGGCCTGCTGCGCGACACGCCCACCTTGTGAGCGTCGCCGGGGGCTGCCCGAGGTTCGGGTGCGGGGACCTCGTCGCGCCGTCATCCTGCCAGGTGACGGCGTCGCTCCGGTGCGGCTACCTGCGGTACAACCTCCGTAGGGAAGGCCGGGGCGGTGGCTTTCGGGCGCCGGCCTGCGGCGGATCCCGGCGCCGGCTGGAGCGCCTGCGGGTTGTGGAGGTACCAGGCAGGCGGATGCGCGGCTCAGGAATGGTAGCGGCTGGTGGGTGGACCATATGTTGAGCGAGAACCTCTTGCGGGCCTGGAAATACTCGTGCATCAACGGTCACGCCCTCGAAACTGGTCCTGAGGTCCCGCCCGCCATGGGCGGGTTTATGACCTCTTGCCATCGAACGAGGCCCTACTCTGCGCGCGAACGCAGAAGGAGGTGCACACGGCCTGCGGTGGCATCAAGGTGGCAATGGGGCGAATAGCAGGGCAGAGCCCGCCAAAGCCTTCAGCCGACTGCGGAATCCAGCTCTGATGCACGCCGCGGCAGTGCCGGGCTGGCTGTGCAGGTTTTCGGTTCTATCCGGGGCGCCTTCGAAGCGGCGCCTCCTTATCGGCATTATCTGGACAGATCTCTCGTTAGGGAAATGATGCGAACAGCTCTTGTCACCGGCGCGGCCGGATTCATCGGGGCCCAATGCTGCGATCGCCTTCTGAAGCAGGGGTGGCGTGTTGTCGGCCTCGATGCATTCACGGATTATTATGATATTTCCCTCAAGCGTGCGCGTTTGCGTAACCTTCCGGAAGGTAGCCCATTCCGGCTGATCGAAGATCATGTGGAAACACGGGGTCTTCTTTCCGATCTCTTCGCCGAAGAGAATTTCGAACTTGTCATTCATCTCGCCGCTCAGGCGGGCGTGCGCTATTCCATCGACAATCCCCGGGCCTACCTCGAGAGCAACATCGTCGGGACCTACGAACTGCTGGAGGCGGCACGGGCGCATCCGCCACGCCACATGCTGCTGGCCTCCACATCGTCGGCCTATGGGGCGAATACGGATTTCCCCTATGTGGAGACCATGCGCGCCGATCACCAGATGTCGTTCTACGCCGCTACGAAGAAAGCCGGCGAATCGATGGCGCACAGCTACGCTCATCTTTACAATATTCCAATTACAATGTTCCGTTTCTTTACCGTCTATGGCCCCTGGGGGCGGCCGGACATGGCGCTTTTCAAATTCACGCGCGCCATTCTCGAAGGCCACCCGATCGACGTCTATAATTACGGCAACATGCGGCGTGATTTTACCTACATCGACGATCTGGTCGACGGCATCATGGCGCTTTCCGAGGTTGTTCCGCCGGGTCCCGTGCCGGAGCGGCCGGTGCCCGAAGGCGACAGTCTTTCACCTGTCGCGCCGTTCCGCGTCGTCAATATCGGCAACTCGAGCCCCGTGCCGCTTACGGATTTCATCGCGGCGATCGAAGCTGCAACCGGTCTGACAGCAGAACGTAATCTGATGCCGATGCAGCCAGGGGATGTACCTGCGACATGGGCAGACACCCAATTACTGCAACAACTGACCGGTCACAGCCCGAAAACGCCGGTAGCGGAGGGGGTGCGGCACTTCGTCTCTTGGTACCGCAACTATTATTCAGTGTGACCTGTGTTGTCTGATGATCTGATCTAACGCAGCAGGACCCGACGCTCCCAGGCCTGCATCAAGGGCGTCGGTTCCGGTTTCTGCACGGGGGGCATAGCGCCATTGTGGATGGCGGCACGACACAGTGATGAGGCTATGAGGGTGGCGATGCGAAACAACGTTGCTGTATGCGTTCATATTTATTATGAAGATATGTGGGATTATATTGTCGGATATTTGAAGAATATTCCGGAAAATGCCGATTTTTTCATTACATGTCGCCCGCAGATTCACACATTGGTCACCGAACGTGTCGCCCGGGACCTCCCGGGCGCGCAGGTCGTTGTGCTCCCCAATCTCGGCATGGACGTGCTGCCGTTTCTTCAGCTCTGTCGGGAGAAGGAGCTCCACCGATATGGCGCCGTTCTGAAGCTGCATACCAAGAACCGCGCCACCAGCCTGCGTGCCGAGCAGGGGCGGATCATGCTGGAGGGGCTGTGCGGTTCGCCCGCGCTCGTGCGCCAGATCCTCGATGTCTTTGAGCATGACCCGGATGCGGGCATGGTGGGGGCCGCCTTTCAGCTGCGCTCCGCCAACACGTTGATGTACGGCAATCGCAGCCGCATGGAGGCGCTGCTTGCCACGTTGGGCATTCGCGCGACTGATTGGCCTTTCTTCTCGGGGACCATGTTCTGGATCGCCGGGCGGCTGCTCAAGGATCTGGCCGATCTGGCGCCTGACTTCCAGCGGGAGATCGAGCAGGAGGCGGCGAGCACCACCGGGGGTGATGGCATGCTCGCCCATACGCTCGAGCGCGTCTTTGGCGCCCTTGCCGCGTCGGTCGGGGCGAGCGTTTATCTGACGGAAAAGAAGAAACCCGACGGTCATGACTTCTTGCTTCTGCCTTGGCAGCAGCATGGTGCGGCCAGTAATTGGCGGCCCATGGGCTTGTATGGTCCGGACCTCGTGCGCCGCTACGTCCACGCGACCGCTTGGCGGCGTCTGATCGCCAATTCAGGTTTTTTCGACGTAAAATACTATCGGAAGGTCTCTGCGCCCTACGCTGTGCCCGGCATGGACGATCTTTATCATTTCGTGCTCTACGGTGATCTACTCCAGCTGGATCCCAGTGAGCGGTTCAATGTGACCTATTACCAATTGCGCAGGCCTGATGTCGCGCGCAAGGGCATATGTTCCCTGGTTCATTACATTGAGAGCGGGCGTCGCGAAGGTGTGATCGCTGCTCCACTTGAGGAGGATTGGCGCGCTCTTGGTCTCAAATACGCCCTGTTCGATTCTGAATGGTATCTCAAAAACTACGGGGACGTCTCGCTCATGGAAATGGGCCCTGCCGAACATTATTGGCGGGTGGGGCGACACTTGTCCCGCGCGACGAGCGTGAGATTCCATGCGAAACGGATCCCCGTTCTTGAGCAGAATGGAGCTGTGGGGCGGGGAGATTTTGTTGAATTTTTGAAGAAATATTTTTTGGACGAGGGACTTTTGTATTCTCAGTTGAAGAGGGGTAGCGAGAATGGAGATTACGCCCTGGTGGCGGACGTCGCGCGGCGTATTCTAGGTAGATTCGGGCCAAGTCGATCGCTGAGTGAAGCCCTTGCAGTGAACGCGACTTTGACGGGAAACTGGGTGCAAGCGCAACAGAGCTGGCGCGAATTCTGGGCGGAGGTGGAGCGTGGGGAAAATTCCGGCCGTCATGGCCGGAGTGCGATTCAATTCGATCGGCCGCCGCGCAAGGTCGAGGGGTTCACGGTTGTCGGCCCCGAGGATCTGTCGCGCGCGAGCGCTGGTGAGGATTATCAAAGCCCTTGTAAAGTCTGTATTTATACCACCCTGTTCGGTGAAATTGATCAGTTGTCCTCGGTGTCTGACCCGGTGCCGGGGGTCGATTATATATGCTTCACTGACAGGCCGCGTGAGGCGACGGGTTGGAAGCAAATCATCGCCGATCCGCAGCAGGCGACGAATAACTTGAATGCCAAAGTGTTTAAGGTGTTGCCCCATAAATACATGCCAGAATATGAATATTCGATGTTCGTTGATGCCAATACAGTGTTTACCGGGCGGGTTGCCGAGCTTATTGAGATTTGCCGTGCGGGTGGCGATTTCGTGATGTGGCCACATCCCACGCGGGATGATGCCTATGTGGAAACGTGCGCCATCATCGGTCATATGCGCCACGGGCCGGATGGGCTTTTGGACCAGCTGCGCCATTACGCCGACGAGGGCTTGCCGCGACATACATCCATGTTCGAGGCGTCCTTCATCTGGCGCAGGCACGCGCAACCGGCGGTGCAGGAGCTGATGGAGGCGTGGTGGCAGGAGATCTGCCGCTTCACGAGCCGCGATCAGCTCTCGTTGTCATATCTGGTCTGGAAGACCGGCATGCGGCCATGCCTGCTTTCGAGCCGGCTCGGCACGTCTCGTGATAACATTTACTTCCTCAAGGTGCCGCACCGCAAGATACACGTGGAGGTGCCGGCAGAGCTTACGGTGCAGGAGGTGGCGGACCCTGCGGAGCGTCTGCGGGAGGAGCCGAGTGCGCCCGCGCTCAGGGTGCGGCCGCGCGACGTCGTCTTTCTTTACGATGAGAAATACGCTCAAACGGGCTCGACGGTGCTGCGGAGTCAGCAACTGTCGGAAATCGTCGCCGCTCATTATGAGGGGCAGCGGAATGTGCGTTTGGTGAACAGTGCGGCGGACATCCATGATGCTGTCGTGATCCTGGCTAAGGGCTTCCTCAAGCGGGTGACTCCTGAACAGCTGCGGAGCCTGCGTCGCGATAACATCGTGGTCGCGGATTTTGTCGATGAGCCACCCCGGAAAGAGCTTCTCGGGGAGCTTGACGCGCTCATTGCGTCGTCGATCCGTGGCTATCGCAACTATCGTACGGTCTTCCGGAACATGCCTGCGTTTCACGTGACGCACCACGTTGATGTGCGTATTCCGTTCCAGGAGGAGGCCGCGGCTGGTGATTTTCGGGCTGGGTATTTTGGCGAGCTCGTCAACACCATCCGAAAAGAAGAGATCGCACGGTTGGTGGATTTCAATTCGGTCGATACCAGCAAGCAAACAAATGATTGGATCGAGGCGCTGGCCGGTTATAATTTCCATTATGCCTTGCGTCGGACACGCGGGATCGATGGGGCGAAGCCGTTCCTCAAGGGTTTCGTGGCAGCGCATTGCGGGTGCAATATGCTGATCCAGAGATCCGTTGGAGATGCACCGTTCTATCTCGGCGCAGACTATCCCTATCTGCTGGACGATGATGCGGGGCCGGAGACGATTGTGGAGGCGCTTGAGCGCGCCAAGGACTCCATTGGTGGCCCGGAGTGGCGTTACGGGCGACAGATCATGCGCGAGGTGCAGGCCCGCTCGTCTTTACCTTATGTTTTGAATGAATTCGACAACATGCTGAAGGCATTGTGAGGCTGCGCCCATAGTTGCATGACTTTGCATGTGGCGGCGCTGTCCCCGTCCGTGCTAGATCCCCGGATCGGCCCGATGCAGATGTGAGAGACAGGAAAGAGCGGGACGCCATGGAGATGACCCAGGTGGAGGGTTCCATTCGACAGCCCACGCAGCGCACCGCGGTTCTTGTCTTGGGGATGCATCGGTCGGGGACATCCGCGTTGGCGGGGGTTCTGGCACAGCTGGGCTGCGATCTGCCGAAGGACCTGATGGCGCCGCATTCGCCGAATCCGAAGGGTTACTTTGAATCAAATACCGTTCGCGATCTGAATAATGCCATTCTTGAGTCCGCGGGTTCGACTTGGGATGACTGGCTTCCATTTAGTCGGGATTGGCTTGAGACGCCGCACGCCGAGATGTTCAAGGGCCAGGCGATCGATGCTCTGGGGCGTGAATTTGGGCAGTCGCCCCTCTTCGTCCTCAAGGACCCGCGGATCTGCCGCCTGCTGCCGTTCTGGCGGGGGGTGCTGGAGGCGGAGGGGATTCGTCCGGTTGTCGTTCACATTCATCGTGGGCCGCAGGACGTCGGCCAGTCGCTCTATCAGCGCAACGGCATCGAGCCGGACCTCGGCCGCTTGATCTGGCTCGGTCATGTTCTGAGTGCGGAGCATGACAGTCGTGGCATGACGCGCAGCTTCACCTCCTACGACCGTCTTCTCGATGACTGGGCGGGTGTCGTCGAGGGCATGAGCCGGCATCTCGGCTTTCGTTGGCCGCGCTTGTCGGAGCGTGTGGCCGCCGGCATCGGTGAGTTCCTGCTTCCGAGCCTGCGGCACAATCGGGCGCCGCGGGCGGAGATTTTGACAAATCACGCCAACCCCGCGTGGCTGCGGGATGTCTATGGCATTCTGGAGAGCTGGGTCGCGGAGGGCGAGCGGCCGCAGGATTTTTCCGCGCTGGACGCAATTCGGGAAGAATTCGCCTCGGGTATCACGAATTTGTCGCCGCTGATCGGCGCTGGTGTGCGGACGCGGAAGCGGGTCGGTGCAGTTCAGGCGGAGCTTTCACAGGCCAAGAGCCAGCTGGAGGAGGGGGGGCGGACGCTGTCGTCCCTCGCCGCGCAGGTGGAGGCGCTGCAGGCGGAGTGCGCCCGCCTGAACGGGAGTGTGGTGGCCTCCGAGCAGGCCTTGAGCGAACTACAGGCGGCGCGGGATGCGCGCGTGGCCGAGCTTGAGCGCGATTGTGAGCAGGGGCGCAGTGCCCTGGCCCGCGCCAGCGAGAGCCTTGAAGCTCTGCGCCAGGAGAACGCGCAGCTGCGGAGCGACCTCGGGCAGCGCGGCCGTGAGGTGGAGGCGGCTTCGGCGGCGGCGCGGGATGCGCGGGAGGCGTTGAAGCAAAGGGAGGTTGTGGCCGAGGAGCGGCGGGAGGCGCAGATCGCGGCGGATGCGGCCCGTAACGTCGCGGAGAAGCGAAGCGTCGAGCTGACCAAGGACAACGCCCGCCTGTCCACTCTGCTGGATGAGCGCGATCGGCGGCTCAGCGAGGAACAGCTCCGCGAGCGGGAGCTGACGACGCAGCTGAGCGTCTTCTCTCAGGTGCTGGCCCAGAAGGATGCTGTTCTGGCAGCGCTCAGCCGCGACCTTGATGAGCTCCGGAGCCGAAAGGAACAGGAGCGGGTCGCGGCGAACGAGGAAATCGGCACCCTGAAGCGGGAGCATGGGGAAGCGATCCGCACGCTTTCCGGTGAACGCGATGCGCTTCGGCAGAGCCTGGATGACCGCTTCTGGGAGATTTCGGAGTTGGCAAAACGCATCTTCGCGGCGGAAGATGCGAGCCGGTCGCTTCCAGGTTTGAAGGAAGAGCTGTCGCAGAAGAGTGCGGCGCTGGAGAGTGCCACGGAGGAACTGGCGGACGCCCGCAGCCAGTTGGAACACCTGCGCGCGGAAAGCGAGGTCCTCAAGGCGGGGCATCCGAAAGTGGTCGCGGCCCTGTCCAGCGAACGCGATGCGCTGAAGCAAAGCCTGGATGAGAGATTCTGGGAAATCGCGGAACTGACGAAGCGCGTGTCGGCGAGCGATGCGACAGAGCAGTCGGTCGCACGGCTGACGGAAGATTTGTCCCAGAAGGAGGCGCTTCTGGCGCAGGCCATGCGTGATCTCGAAGGCACGCGCAGCCGGCTGGAGGAGGGGCGCGTCGCGGCACAGCACGAAATCGACACGCTGAAGCGGAGCGTGGATGAACGCTTCTGGGAGATTGCGGAACTGACGAAGCGCGTGTCGGCGGCGGAAAAGGCCAGCCAGCGCGTCGTGCCGGTGGCTTATGATCCGGCCTGTCTTTCTGCGGACGGTGCCGATGAGACCCGGGCGCCCGACGGCCTCACGCGCTTTCTCAACGGGCTGTCAGAAAAGCGCATCACGCAAAGGGTTGAAGCGTTCATCTTGCGCGGCGGCAAGTATAAGCAGGCAGAAAAGTGGCTTGAGGCCTGCAATGAATATCGCCAGGCGCTGTTGTTGCGACCGTCACTTTTCCTCACCTGGGTGCAGCTGGGGCACTGCTATCGCAAGCTCGGCCGGTCGGCGGCGGCGGAAAACGCCTATCGGAATGCGATCGTCTACGCCCCCGCGCACGCCGATGCGTGGTATTTCTGGGGAGTGGCTCTTCAGGAGCTCGGCCAACTGAAGGCTGCGAAGGGCGCGTTCTTGCACTGCAGCCAAATTGATCCCAACGGCAAGGATGGGAAGCGGGCGAAGAAGCGGAGCGCGGGGCTGAAGCTCTAGCATCCGTTTGCATTCCGCGCATCTGGCCCGGCGCCGCCCTCATGGTGTTGGTTGCCGGGACAAGTTGCTGCCCCGCATGCCGGGGGGGCGCTGAACACAGCCGCTCTTCCGACCGGCGATCAGGCCTCATCTGCTGCGTCGGGCGATGCTGCCGTGGCCCTGCGCGAACTGCGGCTGAACGGGAGGTGTCGGCCTTGCGGCGGGTCTTCGGCGTTTGGTCCGCAAGGGTTCCCAGCGTCAGGGGTGAAACCGGGCAGCTATCTGTTCGAGAACATGCGGGCGTGATGAGGTGGCGCACGACGTCCTGGGGCGGTGGGCTGGGTTGCGCTGGCGAGCGCCCTGTCAGGTCTCGTCCCGGCCCTCGGTGGGCGGCGTCGTCCCGGCGGGCGTGGGCGCTGTCTCCTCCTGGGGCGTCCCGCGTTTCGTCATTTCATCCTGGGGCGCTTCGTCGTGCCGGGCTTCGTCCTTGGGGTGGTCGGTCAAGGCGGTCTGCAGCCGACGGGCGAGGCTCTCCAATTCGTCCGGTACGGACTCCTGCGCATAATCGTCAAACAATTGGCGCAGCTCCCGTCCCAAAAGATCCTGCCGCGCGGAGATGTCGCGTCGATGGGGCATGCGCATGGCGCGGATGTCTCGCTGGTTCTGTTTGGTCATGGGCGTAGATCGACACATCAAATGAAACGCGAGGGCCGCACCCGCGCAGGGGCGCTGCCAGGATGAACGGACCTTGGCGGCAGGCCGGCGCGCGGCGGTCGGACCTCGCGTGATGGCCCCTTGGGATGAACCGCCACACTCCGCTCGCATGCCCCGTCGAGCCTTCAAGTCCGGCTTGCCGGTGGCCCGGCGCGCCCGTTGCCGCAGGCAATGGCTTACATCTGGCACCCTGATGGCCGTAAGGCAACCAGGGTGCCGCCCCTGGGGCGCCGTGATCCGGCTGAATCGCCGCGGCCTAGTCGCGATAGAGCCGGGAGGAGCCGTCGCCTGGCGGCGCCTCGCTGTCCATGTCGAGGTCGGAGCCGGTGCGCTGGTGGTCATCGCCCGGCTGGGCTCGCAGGTCCGCCGTCACGCGGCGCAGGTGGGCGCGCTCCTCGTCACCCACCCGCCGTCGGCGCGGTGGGGAGGGGAAGTCGCGCCCACAGTCCTGCGGCGCGAACTCCAGCCGGTCGTAGCCGATGGGCGGCCGGCCGGTGGGTGCCGTGGGGGATGATCTCATGCCGTTCATGGGGGCCTCCATGCTCGTTGGTGCGTGTACAACGCCTGTGGTGGCAGGCGGTTCCCCGCGCGCGGCGGCTCCGTTGCCCGATCCCGTGACGTGCATTGCGATGGAACAGGCTCCCACATTTTGCGTTGAAGAGGGCATGACAACTTTCATCATGCAGATGTGCAGCACAGAAACAGGTATCGCTGCAGCGCATGTTCAGCACTGGAGGTGATCATGTTTGGGTGGGCGATCAGCTTTCTCATTATCGCACTCATCGCCGCCGTTCTCGGCTTCGGCGGAATTGCGGGAACAGCCATCGAGATCGCGAAACTGATCTTTTTCGTGGCGCTGATCTTGTTTGTCGCGTCTGCGGTCATCGGCTTGTTTCGTCGCGGACCCACGGTGCCTTAGAGGGCGCAGGGTCGGCATCGGCCGGTCATCGACCCCATGATGGGCCACTCATGGGGCCACTCATGGGGCCACTCATGGGGCCACTCATGGGGCCACTCATGGGGCCACTCATGGGGCAAAAGCAAAAGGGGCGCCCGCTGGGCGCCCCTTTCGTGTGGTCGTGCGCAAGCAGCCGCAGCGGCGGCGCTCAGGGGCACTGAACCCGATAGCGATTGCCGTAACGATCGCGCGCCCAGCAGGCCTTGGGGGTGGTCTCGGCGCCGACGATGGCACCGGTGCCAGCGCCGATCAGGCCGCCGACCAGGGCGCCGGTGCCGGTGCCGGTGGCCGCCGCGCCGATGGCCGCGCCCGCGCCGCCGCCGATCAGGGCGCCGCCCACCGCGCGATCGGAACGCGAATATTCACTGCATCCCGCCAGAGCAAGCGCCATGGCGCCCACGATGAGAGCCGCTTTCATCCTAGTCTCCTTGCCCATGCGCCCAGCCCGGAGGCGGGCGTGTCCAACCGGCCTTGAATGTCCTCGAGAGGGCCGGTGGACGACATCTCCCGACGAGGTCAGAGCCGGGCGATCGGCACCGCCCGACGCAGCGGCATATAACATATCAATTTGCCCGCGCACACCAGATGCAATCCGCCCGCAACCCAATGAGAGGTAAGGTGGAGCGGCCTATCCGGAGGCTTGCGGCGGGCCCGGCGCATCCGCCGGTGGTGGGCTGGTCCGGCGCCCGCGGCGTCGACAGGCGGGGCGATGCAGATTATCTATAAAATCATGACAGCGCGATCGGAAGAGACCCTGGCGGCACGGATCTGCCGCACCCTGGCGGAGCGGATCATCGCCGGCGAGATCGAGCCTGGCGCCCGGCTGCGGCAGGATCACGTGGCGGTGGAGTTCGGCGCCAGCCATGTGCCGGTGCGCGAGGCGTTCCGGCGCCTGGAGGCGCAGGGGCTGGCGGTGAGCGAGCCGCGGCGCGGCGTGCGGGTGGCCGCCTTCGATCTCTCGGAGGTGAAGGAGGTGGCGGAGATGCGGGCGGCGCTGGAGGTGCTGGCACTGCGGCACGCGGCGCCGCATGTGACGCCGGCGATCCTCGCCGCCGCCGAGGCCGCGACCCGGGCGGGTGACGAATCCCGCGACGTGCGCTCGTGGGAGGAGGCCAATCGCCGCTTCCATCGTCTCATTCTGGAGCCGTGCGGCATGTCGCGGCTGCTGGCGACCATCGACGACCTGCACGCCGCCAGCGCGCGCTTCCTGTTCGCCGCCTGGCGGTCGGACTGGGAGGCGCGGACCGATCACGACCATCGGGCGATCCTGGCGGCCCTACGCAAAGGCGATGTGGAGACAGCCTGCGCGACGCTGGCGCGGCATGTGCAATGGATCGGCCGACGGCCGGTGCCGGGCGTGGGCGGGCGGCGGCGCGACGCCTTCGCCATCGTCGGCTGAGCGGTCTGGTTGAAATTATAGATAGCGTGCCTTGCTTTTCCGGCCCTATCGTGGATTCATTATAGATAGTTGTAAAAATTATCTATAAATGAGGTTCGGCATGGAGACGGCTCTTTCACAGGAAACTGCGCGCCGCCCGCAGGCGCTGCGGCGGGCGGCGGCGGTGGTGGCGTTGGGGGTCGGCGTGCTCACGCTCAGCGCCAAACTGCATGTGCCGTTCTGGCCGGTGCCGCTGACCTTGCAGACCTTCGCGGTGATGGCGCTCGCTCTCGTGCTGGGCCCGGCGCGCGCCACCGTCACCTTCCTGGCCTATCTGGCCTGTGGGGCGGCGGGGTTGCCGGTGTTTTCCGGCACGCCGGAGCGGGGCCTGGGGCTCGCTTATATGGTCGGGCCCACCGGGGGCTATCTGCTCGGCTTCCTGCTGGCCAGCGGCGTTACCGGGCACCTGGCGCGCCGGTTCGATAGCGCGGGGGCTTCGGCCCGTCGGGCAGGCGCCATCCTTGGTCGCTTCGGGGCCATGCTGGCGGGGCTCGTGGTGGTGTATGCGTGCGGCCTGGCGTGGCTGGGCCTGTTCGTCCCCGCCGGGCGGATCCTGCCGCTGGGCCTGTTCCCCTTCCTTCTCAGCGATCTGATCGACATCGCCGTGCTGGCGCTGGGCCTGGGCCTGTTGCCCGCCGGTCTGCGCGCCCGCCTGCGCGCGGGGCTGGGCCGATGACCCCGGCCGTGCGCGCGCCGGCCGCGGCGCCCCGCTGGACGCTGGCGCAGGCGCGGGCCCTCTACGATCTGCCCTTTCCGGAACTGCTGCTGCAGGCGCAACTGACCCACCGCCAGTCTTTCGATCCGCAGACGGTGGAGACGGCGACGCTGCTCTCCATCAAGACCGGGGGCTGCCCGGAGGATTGCGGCTATTGTGCCCAGAGCGCCCATTGGGACACCGGGGTCCAGGCGTCGAGGCTGATGGCGGTGGAGGCGGTTCTGGCGGAAGCCCGGCGCGCCAAGGCGGGCGGGGCCACGCGCTTCTGCATGGGGGCGGCCTGGCGCGCCCCCAAGGACCGGGACATGGCGGCGCTGTGCGCCATGATCCGCGGCGTGAAGGCGCTGGGCCTTGAGGCTTGCGTGACGTTGGGCATGCTCTCGGCGGCGCAGGTGGCCCGCCTCGCCGAGGCGGGGCTCGACTATTACAACCACAACGTCGACACCTCCCCCGCCTTCTATCCGCAGATCGTTTCCACCCGGACCCTGGAGGATCGGCTGGAGACCCTGGCGCAGGTGCGGTCCGGCGGCATCAGGCTGTGCTGTGGCGGCATCGTCGGCATGGGTGAAGAGGTGGAGGATCGCATCGCCATGCTGGTGCTGCTCGCCGGCCTGGACGAGCCGCCGGAGAGCGTGCCGCTGAACATGTGGACGCCCATCGACGGGGCGCCGGTGATGGACCGGGCCGCGCCGGTGGACCCCATCGCCTTCGTGCGGCTGGTGGCGCTGGCGCGCCTGCTCATGCCGCGCAGCGTGGTGCGGCTCTCGGCGGGGCGCGAGGCCATGAGCGATGAGATGCAGGCGCTCTGCTTCCTGGCGGGCGCCAATTCCATCTTCACCGGCGACACGCTGCTGACGGCGGCCAATCCCGACCGGGACCGGGACGCGGCGCTGCTGCAACGCCTCGGCATGCGCGCGGCGCCTGTCCGCTCGCATGTCACCGCGGCGAGCGAAGAGGCGCCTGCCTGCTGATGCTGGCGTGGATGAGGACACGGCGGCGGAGGGAATCCGCCGTCGGCGGCGGCAAATCGGCTGGTCCTTAACCTGTTCGCAAGATCGCATCGGCCAGTGTGCGGCGCATGATGCGCGGCGTTTCCTGGTATCTTGTCGCTCCGCTCGTGTGCATGGGGCTCCTCACCGGCTGCCGCTTCGGCGATAGCGGCCGTGAGGCCTGGCGCGTCGAGGCCGAGGAGCAGTGCTTGGCGGAGAAGGGCGTGGTGCCTTCCGCCTTCATGGAGCCATTGCCCGCGATTGACGGCAATGGGTCGTGCGGCATGGAGTATCCATTCCGCGTCAGCGCCTTCGCCGAAGGCAATGTCGTGGTGGAACCGTCCGCGCGGCTGGCCTGCCCGGTGATCCGGGAGACCGATGCCTGGGTGAAAGAGGTGGTGGAGCCTGCCGCCCAGGCCTGGCTCGGCCAGCCGGTGGTGGCGATCCGCCAGATGTCGTCTTATTCCTGCCGCACCATGAATGGTCAGGCGGGCGCGAAAATCTCCGAGCACGCCTTTGGCAACGCCCTCGATGTGGGCGCCTTCCGCACCGCCGATGGCCGCTGGATCACGGTGAAGAACGGCTGGAAGGGCACAGCGGAGGAGCGCGGCTTCCTGCTGCAGGTGCAGGCAGGTGCGTGCGAGCGTTTCACCACGGTGCTGGCGCCGGGCTCCAACATCTTCCACTACGACCATATTCATGTGGATCTCATGCGCCACGCCAAGGGTCGCATGATCTGCAAGCCCGCGCCGCGTCCCATGCCGGCGCCCAACGTGCCCCCCATGGCGGCGGCGCCGCCGATGGCGGAACCGGCGGTGATGGCGCCCCAGCAGCAGCCGGAGCCGCTGCCGGTGAAGGCGGAGCCGCCTCCGGTCTACCCGCCCCAATCCTATCCGCCCCAGAGCTATCCCGCGCCGGCCCCCAGCTCGCAGGCGCCGCTGCCGCCGGCCCAATTGCCGCCGGGGTGGGATGTGGGGCCGCAGGGCCTGCGGCCGCCGGGACCCATGTCCTATGCGCCGTCTGCCCATGGCAGCGGGCTGGAAACCGGGTCCATCGCCAAGCGGAAATATTATAACGCCCCCGTTCCCCAGGCTTCGCCCATGCCGTTGCCCCAGGCCAAGCCGGGCGAGGATTGAGTGATGATGCCGTCACGGGCCTTCATCGGCCTCGACGGTTGCCGCGGCGGCTGGATCTGCGCCCGCTGGGATGGTGCCGACGCCCTGCAGCTGAGCCGCATCGCCCGGCTGGAGGACCTGCTCGCCGCCGGCGCGCCGGCGGCGCTCCCCATGATCGCCATCGACATGCCCATCGGCCTGCCGGAAACGGTGGGGCCGAAGGGGCGCACCGCGGAACGGCTGGCGCGGCCGAACCTCGGGCCGCGGCAATCCTCGGTGTTTTCGGTGCCGGCCCGGGCGGCGGTGGAAGCGGGAGTGCGCGCCGGGGTGGACGAGGCGACCCGCTACCGCGCGGCCTGCGCGGCCGCCCGCGCCACATCCAACCCGCCCCGGGCGGTGGCCAAGCAGTGCTTTCACATTTTTCCGAAGATCATGGAAGTGGACGCGCTGCTGCGGTCGCGTCCGGAGCTCTTGCCCTTTGTGCATGAGTGCCATCCGGAAGTGGCCTTCTGGGCCATGAACGGATGCAGTCCCGTGCGCCAGGCCAAGAAGGTGAAGAACCGCCCGAATCCGGCGGGCCTGGATTTGCGCAAGGGCTTGCTGGAGGCCGAAGGTCTGCCGATTGATGCGCTCACAGCGCAAGCCGCCCTTGCGCTCAAGGCAGGGCTGGACGACCTGATCGACGCCTGCGCCTGCGCCTGGACGGCGAAAAGAGTGGCATATGGCAAGGCTTTGCGCTTTCCTGATCCACCGGAACAGGACGCGCATGGCTTGCCCGTCTGCATTACCGCCTGAGGCGACTTTGTCTTAAGTCGAATTCCGATGACGGCGTGACGGTGGGTATGCGCGAACCAACCTAATCGAGGAAACCCCGGGACGACGCCATGCCTCAGGACCGTATTCGCCTCGCCTCTCTGCGCGACAAGATCGTTTCCGCCGAGGAGGCCGCGAGCCTCATCAAGGACGGCATGATCGTCGGCATGAGCGGCTTCACCCGGGCCGGCGAGGCGAAAGCCGTGCCGGTGGCGCTGGCCGCCCGGGCCAAGACCGAGCCGATGAAGATCACCCTCATCACCGGCGCCTCGCTGGGCAACGATCTCGACAAGCAGATGGCGGAAGCCCACCTGTTGTCGCGCCGCATTCCCTTTCAGGCCGATCCCGGCCTGCGCAAGGCCATCAATACCGGCGAGGTGATGTTCGTCGACCAGCACCTGTCCGAGACGGTGGAGCACCTGCGCACCCATCAGCTCGGGCCCATCGACGTGGCGGTGATCGAGGCGGTGGGCATCACCGCGTCGGGCGGCATCGTGCCCACCACCTCGGTGGGCAATTCGGCCACCTTCGCCATTCTGGCGGACAAGGTGATCATCGAGATCAACCTGACCCAGCCGGCGGAGCTGGAGGGGCTGCACGACATCTATATTCCCACCCGCCGCCCGTTCCGCGAGCCGATCCCGGTGGTGGCCCCCGAGAGCCGGGTGGGCCTGCCCTTCATCCCGATCCCGCCGGAGAAGATCGCCGCCATCGTGGTGACGGAGAAGCTCGATTCCGCATCCACCGTGCTGCCGCCGGACCAGGAGACCGCGGCCATCGCCGCGCATCTGATGGAGTTCTTGAAGCACGAGGTGAAGATCGGCCGGCTCACCGAGCGCCTCCAGCCGCTGCAGGCCGGCATCGGCACCATCGCCAACGCGGTCATGCACGGCTTCATCGAGAGCCCGTTCTATGACCTCACCATGTATTCCGAGGTGCTCCAGGATTCGACCTTCGACCTGTTCGACGCCGGTAAGCTGAACTTCGCCTCCGGCTCGTCCATCACCTTGTCGAAGGCCAAGCACGACGAGGTGATGCCGAAGATCACCGATTACAAGTCGCGCCTCATCCTGCGCCCGCAGGAGATCTCCAACCATCCGGAGATCATCCGCCGGCTTGGCATCATCGGCATCAACACCGCGCTCGAGTTCGACATTTACGGCAATGTGAACTCCACCCACGTGGGTGGCACCCACATGATGAACGGCATCGGCGGCTCGGGGGATTTCGCCCGCAACGCTTATCTGTCGGTGTTCGTCACCAAGTCCATCGCCAAGGGCGGGGCCATCTCCTCGGTGGTGCCGTTCGCCAGCCATGTGGACCACACCGAGCACGACGTGGACATCCTCATCACCGAGGTGGGCCTGGCCGACCTGCGCGAGCTGGCGCCGCGGGAGCGGGCGCGGGTGATCATCGACAATTGCGTGCACCCGAGCTTCCGCGACGAAATCGAGGATTATTTCGGTCGCGCGGTGGCCCGGGGCGGGCACACCCCACACCTCATCGAAGAGGCCCTGTCCTGGCATGTGCGGGCCCGCGAGACCGGCTCCATGCATGCGGTGGCGGCCCATAAGGTGGCCGAGCCCGCCGCCTGACGCCATCGGCGCCGGTCTTTGGCCGGCGCCAAGCGGGTCCGCTCAAGCACTGGGCGGGCTTGACCCAAGGTCCCCATGAGTCATGCTCATGACCCTTGGACATGGATCCTCCCGGGCCGCGCAGAACTTGTGCCGCGCGGCCACGGTCTGGCCGGAGAGCTTGGTCTCTCCGGCTTTTTTTGTGCCGGTGGCCTGGCGCCCAAGCGCCGCGCGGGAGATCAGGAGACGGCGGCGATGTCCGGGTGGCGCTTGCGGGCGGCTTGGCGGGCGCTCACCGCGGCGAGGGCGGCGTCATATTCGCGGGCGAGGCGGGCGCACAGATCCGCGGCGGCGGGAATATCGGTGATGGCGCCCACCCCGTGCCCGGCCGACCACACGTCCCGCCAGGCCTTGGCCTCGTTGCCCATGTCCAGATTGCCGTGGCGGACGAGGTTGGCGGGATCGAGCCCGGCGCGCACTAGGGACGGCTTCATGAAATTGGCGTTCACCCCGGAGATGGCGTCCGTATAGATGATGTCCTCGGCGGCGGCGGCGAGCATCATCTGCTTGAAGTCCTCGGCGGCGAGGCTCTCGCGGGTGGCGATGAAGCGGGTGCCCAGATAGGCGAGGTCGGCGCCCATCACCTCGGCGGCGGCGATATGGGCGCCGGTGGACATGGCGCCGGACAGGATCAGGGTCTTGTCGAACACGCGGCGGATCTCGCCGAGCAGCGCGAACGGGCTCAGGGTGCCGGCATGGCCGCCGGCGCCGGCGCACACGGCGATGATGCCATCCACCCCCGCCGCGGCCGCCTTCTCCGCGTGGCGGCGGCTGATGACATCATGGAACACCAGCCCGCCATAGCTGTGCACCGCATCCACCACCTCGCGCGCGGCGCCGAGGGAGGTGATGACGATCGGCACCTTCTTCTCCACCGTCACCGCCAGGTCCGCCTCCAGGCGGGTGTTGGTCTTGTGGACGATGAGGTTGACGCCGAACGGTGCGCTGCCGGAAGGGGGCGCGGTGCGGGCGGCGATGTCGTCGAGCCAGTCGCGATAAAGCGCGGTGCTGCGGGCATTCAGGGCCGGAAAGGTGCCGACGATGCCACCGCGGCAGGTCTCGGTGACGAGGTCCGGCCCCGAGACCAGGAACATGGGGGCGGCGATGGCGGGCACGGCCAGGCGGCCGTGGAACAGCGCGGGCAGGGACATCTGTTTCCTCTCCATGGCGGCATGCCGGATGGCCGCCGCGCGGGTGTTCTGCTTCAGGAGCCTGCCGTTTCCGGGTCCGGTATCGGGGCGGCAGGTTGCTCCGATCCACCTTTGCTTCCAGGTTCACCTATAGGTGAAGCGCTTGTCAATTGAGGGAGTGGCGGGGCGTTTACCATGGGCGGGACGAGAGCCTTGACTCCCGCCTCGGGTTCCGGAATCTATCTAGAACAAATAGTGAACACGAGGCGGTTGGGCCGTCATGAGCATTCCGCGCGCATCCCGCACCGCGGCCGATCTCGCGCGTTTGCGCGGCATCATTTCCGCCATCGAGCGCGGCGTTACCCCGCCGTCCCGGACGCAGGAGCTGCCACAGACCCGGGCCCCGATCCAAGGGACGATCGGTGGAGCGATCGGTGGCGGGCCGGTGGCCCAGGCGACGGCGGAGCTGGTGGCCGGCTCTGAAGGCGGCATGTGTGCCGCTTCAACACCCCCACCCCCTCAGCCGGACGCGGGCGATGGGCACAGCCCATCAGGGCGCCCCGGACCTGCCGGGGAAGGTGGCGCCCCGCCTCGGTCCCCGGTGCCTGCGGTTCCGGCCGCCATCGCGCCCCCCCGGCCCTTCGGTGACCCGCCTCCGCTCGCTTTGGGCGTGCCGGCCGTGGATGGGGCGCTCGGCGGCGGGTTCCGGTGGGGCGCGCTGCACGAGGTGGCGGCCGGGCCGGGGGAGGAGGGGGCGCTCAGCGCCTTCGCCCTCGCCCTGGCGGCGCGGGGCGCGCGGGCGCTCCGGCGCCCGGTGCTGGTGGTGCAGCAGGCGTTCGCCCAGTGGGAGGCGGGGGCGCTCTACGGCCCGGGGCTGGCGGCGCTGGGCCTGCCGCCGGAGGCGCTGCTGCTGGTGCGCGTGCCACGCCCGCAGGATGTGATGTTCGTGATGGAGGAGGGGTTGAAATGCGCGGGTCTGTCGGTGGTGCTGGGGGAAGTGCTGTCGCCGGTGCCGGAGGCGCTCACCGCCACCCGGCGTCTCTCCCTCGCCGCGCGCGGCTCCGACCGGCTCGGCCTTCTGGTGCGCCACAAGGCGGACCCGGCCCCCTGCGCGGCGCTCACCCGCTGGCGTATCCGCACCCGGCCGAGTCCGGCCCAGGACGGCTTCGGCGGCCTCGGTGCGCCGTGCGTCTGCGCCCGCCTCACTCGCAACCGCTTCGGCCCCCTCGGGGAATGGCCGCTGCGCATCGAGGCGGACGGGTTCCGGCTGGTCGGGGAGGCCGGGCATGAGCGCGCCCCATCCGACCCCGGCGGCCGGGCGGCGCTACCTGGGCCTCGTCCTGCCCCATCTCGCCACCGACCGGATCGAACGGTCGTTGTCGCCTGAGGCACGGCTGGCGCCCCGGGTGGTGGTGGCGCTGCAGCAGGGCACGCTGCGGCTCATCGCCGGCAATGGGGCGGCCACTGCCCTCGGGCTTGAGCCCGGCCTCACCCTGGCCGACGCGCGGGCGCGCCATCCCGAGCTGGAGGTGAGTGAGGAGGCGCCGCGGGCGGTGGCCCGACTGCTCGCTCAGCTGGCGGATGCCTGTGAGCGCTATACCCCCCTCATCGCCCTGGAAGGGCGCGACGGGCTGCTGCTGGACGTCACCGGCTGCACCCATCTGTTCGGCGGCGAACAGGGGCTGGTGCGCGATCTGCTGCGGCGGGTGGCGGGCGCCGGCCTCACCGGACGGGCGGCACTGGCGGCCACCGCCGGCGCCGCCTTCGCCCTCGCCCGCTTCGCCGCCGGCCGGGGCGGCGTGGTGGTGCCGCCGGACGAAGACCTCGGCGCGGTGCTGGCGCCCTTGCCGCTTGCTGCCTTGGGCCTTGAGCCGGCGCGGGTGGACAGCCTCGCCCGGCTCGGCTTCCGGCGGATCGACGACGTGCGCGCCGCCCCCCGCGCACCGCTGGCCGCCCGCTTCGGGGCGGAACTGCTGCGCCGTCTCGACGAAGCCCTGGGGCGGGCGCCCATGGCGGTGGATTATCGCTTTCCCCCGCCGGCCTTCTGCGTCGAACGGGCGCTGCCGGAACCGGTGGAGCGGGTGGAGGACGTGCTGGGCCTTGCCACCCATCTCGCCACCACTTTGTCCGGCGCGCTGGAGCGGCACGGGGTGGGCGCGCGGCGGCTGGATCTCACCTTGTTCCGGGTGGATGGCAAGGTAACGCGGCTCGCCATCGGCACCAGCCGGCCGCTGCGGGAGCCTGAGGCCATCCGCCGCCTGTTCGCGGAGAAGGTGGCGACCCTGTCCAGCCTGGAGCCCGGCTTCGGCTTCGAGCTGCTGCGCCTCGCCGTGCGCGAGACCGGACCGCTCACGGCCCAGCAGGACGGCTTCGGCGCCGAGCCCGATCGCGCGGCGGCCTTGGATGGCCTGATGGACCGCCTCGCCATCCGCTTCGGCGCCCCCCAGGTGCAGCGCCTCGTGCCGGCCGACCGCCACCTGCCGGAAGAGGCCTGCCCCCCGGTGCCGGCGCAGGGCCGGCGCGGCTGGGCCGAGGCCGCCGCCGCTCTGGCCCTGCCTCCGGCTGGGGCGGCCATGGCGCCAGGGATGGCCTCATGGGCGATGGCCTCATGGGCGATGGCTTCATGGGCGGATGATCCGCCCGCCGCCGTCCCGTTCCGGCCGCCGGCGGCATCCACCCTCGCACCGGTGCGGTCGGGGGAGCAGGAGCTCGTTCCTGAGCCGGTGTCACGAGGGGGGCGGCTGTCGGCCGTATCCCAACCTGCGCGCATCGGTGGGTGGGAAGAGAATGGGGTGTCGACGGAGGATGGGGCGGCTGCAGAGGGCCGGGCGTTGCTGCGGATGATTGGCCCGGGCGCTGGTGCTGCTCCTGCAGCGGCGGAAGCTGTGGCTTTTCCCCCGCCCCAACCCTCCCCCGCAAGCGGGAGAGGGAGCGGTGGTGCGACGGCGGAGGGGGCGGCTGCAGAGGACCGGGCGTTGCTGCGGGTGATTGACCCGGGCGCTGGTGCTGCTCCTGCAGCAGCGGAAGCTGTGGCTTTTCCCCCGCCCCAACCCTCCCCCGCAAGCGAGAGAGGGAGCGGTGGTGCGGAGGGGGATGAGGCGGATGCAACAGGCCGGGCGCCGTTGCGGGCGATTGGGCCGGGCGCTGCTGTGGCTTCTGTCGACGTGGGACGGATGGCTGCGCGGCCATCCCAACTGTTTCTCGCCGGTGGGGGCGGGAACTGTGATGCGGATGGGGCGATCTTCAGGGAGTCCTGGCGTGCGGAAGAAGAGTGCCCCGACCTGGCCGGGCCGGCGCGGCCGCTGCGGCTTCTGGAGGCGCCGGAGCCGGTGGAGGCGGTGGCCGAGGTGCCCGATGGGCCGCCCATCCGCTTCCGCTGGCGGCGCCAGCTGCACCCGGTGGTGCGGGCGGAGGGGCCGGAGCGCATCGCCGCCGAATGGTGGCGCGCGGCGGGAGATCTGCCCACCCGCGACTATTTCCGGGTCGAGACCGCCAGCGGCCATCGCTTCTGGCTGTTCCGCGCCGGCCTCTACGGGCGGGAGGCCGGCCGGCCGACCTGGTTCCTCCACGGCCTGTTCGGGTGAGCACCATGGCCCCGCCGCTTCCTTTCCGTTCCGCGCCCACCCCGCCGCGCCCGCCGCAGGCGCCGCCGTCGTTCGTGGAACTGGCGGTCACCACTAATTTCTCGTTTCTGCGGGGCGGCTCCCATCCGGAGGAATATGTGGCGACCGCCGCCGCTCTCGGCCATGCGGGCATCGGCATCGCCGATCACAACACTCTGGCGGGGGTGGTGCGGGCCCATGCCATGGCCAAATCCCGCGGGGTGCGGCTGGCGGTGGGTGCGCGCCTGGTGTTTGCCGACGGCACGCCGGACATTCTCGCTTACCCTGAGGATCGCGCCGCCTATGGCCGCCTGTGCCGTCTGCTCACCACCGGCAACATGCGGGCGGCCAAGGGCGATTGCCTGCTCACCGGCGCCGACCTCATGGAATGGGCCGAAGGCCTCTGCCTCGCGGTGATGCCGCCGCGCCGCCTGCCGGAGGCGTTCGGCCCGTTCCTGACCAATCTCCAGGCGGCCACCTCCGGCCGGGTGTGGCTGGCGGCGCCCATGATCCTCGCGGGGGACGATGCCCGCCGGCTCGCCCGGCTCCAGGCGGTGGGGGCGAAGGCGGGCGTGCCGCTGCTCGCCACCTGCGACGCGCTCTATCACGATGCCGACCGCCGGCCGCTGCAGGATGTGCTCACCGCCATCCGCGCCCACGTGACCCTGGATGGCGCCGGCCGCCGCCTCGCCGCCAATGCCGAGCGGCACCTGAAGCCGGCGGCGGAGATGGCCCGGCTCTATCGCGCCGCGCCGGAGGCGGTGGCGGAGACGGCCGCCTTTCTCTCCCGCCTGCATTTCTCGCTGGATGATCTGAAGCCGACCTACCCGCGCGAGGCGCGGGCGGGGTTCGAAAGCCCCCAGGCGGCGCTGGAGGCCCTCGCCTGGGCCGGGGCGCGGGCCCATTATCCCGCCGGGGTGCCGCCCAAGGTGGAGGGGGCGCTGCACCATGAGCTCGCCCTCATCGGCAAGCTCGCCTATGCGCCCTATTTCCTCACCGTGCATGAGATCGTGGGGTTTGCCCGCGGCGCCGGCATCCTGTGCCAGGGGCGGGGGTCAGCGGCGAATTCGGCGGTGTGCTTCTGCATCGGCATCACCGATGTGGACCCCATGAAGAGCGATCTTCTGTTCGAGCGCTTCATCTCCGAGGAGCGGGGCGAGCCGCCGGATATCGACATCGATTTCGAGCATGAGCGGCGCGGCGAGGTGCTGGCCTTCATCTATCGCCGCTACGGCGCCGCCCATGCCGGGCTCGCCGCTACCACCACCACCTATCGCTCCCGCTCGGCGGTGCGCGAGGTGGGCAAGGCGTTCGGCCTGTCGGAGGATCTGGTGGGAGCGCTGGCCGGCACCATCTGGGGCTGGTCCTCCGGCGGGGTGAAGGCGGAGGAGGCGCGGCGCATCGGCCTGGATCCCGACGAGCCGCGCCTCGCCCGGGTGCTGGAGATGACCCGCGCCCTCATCGGCTTTCCGCGCCACCTCTCCCAGCATGTGGGCGGCATGGTGGTGACCCACGACCGGCTGGACGAGACCGTGCCGCTCACCCGTTCGGCCATGGATGAGCGCCCCATCATCGAATGGAACAAGGACGATCTGGAAACCGTGGGCCTGCTCAAGGTGGACATCCTGGCCCTGGGCATGCTGACGGCGGTGCAGAAATGCTTCGGCCTGCTGAAGCGGCATTATGGGGTGGAAATGGCCCGCATCGGCGATGCGCCGTTCGACGATCATCGGGTCTATGCCATGCTGCAGCGGGCGGATTCCATCGGCGTGTTCCAGGTGGAAAGCCGCGCCCAGCAGACCATGCTGCCGCGCCTGAAGCCCAAGGAGTTCAAGGATCTGGTGGTGGAGGTGGCGATCGTGCGGCCGGGGCCGATCCAGGGCGGCATGGTGCATCCCTATCTGCGGCGCCGGCAGGGGCTCGATCCGGTGTCCTATCCCTCTCCGGAGCTGCGGCAGGTCCTGGAGCCGACCCTCGGGGTGCCGCTGTTCCAGGAGCAGGCCATGCAGATCGCCATGGTGGGCGCCGGCTTTTCCGCCGGCGAGGCCGATGCCCTGCGCCGGGCCATGGCCACCTTCAAGCGGGTGGGCACCATCGGCCGCTTCCACGACAAGCTCATCGCCGGCATGCTCGGGAACGGCTACACGCGGGAGTTCGCCGAAAGCCTGTGGCGGCAGATCGAGGGGTTCGGCTCCTATGGCTTTCCGCGCTCCCATGCGGAGAGCTTCGCCCTCATCGTCTATGCCTCGGCCTGGCTGAAGTGCCATTATCCCGATGTGTTCGCCGCCGGCCTTCTCAATGCCTGGCCCATGGGCTTCTACGCCCCCGCCCAATTGGTGCGCGACGCCCAGGAGCACGGGGTCGCGGTGCGCCCGGTGGATGTGAACGCCTCCCATTGGGATCACACGCTGGAGGCGGAGGAGGGGGGCGCCGAGGCGCGTTCGCCTCTCCAGACCGCGTCTTTCCCCCTCCAGACCGCCTCCTTCCCCCTCCCCAACCCTCCCCCGCAAGCGGGAGAGGGGGCTGCCGTGTCGGAAAAAGAGAGGGAGGCGGGGGACAGGGAGCGGGGCGAGAGGAGGCCGGGGGCGTTTGGGTGTCGACAGGGTGCGGACCCGGGGCGAACCGAAGCGGAGGGCGCCGGGACGCAGCGATCCACACCGGTTCGAAGTCCTGGGGGCGCCGGGGAGCCGTCGGCGGCGGTGCGGCGGCTGCAGCCACGCCATGGCGCCATGGCGGGAGATATCCGCACCACCCATGCGCTGCGGCTCGGGCTGCGGCAGGTGGAGGGGCTGAAAGAGGAGGAAATGCGCCGGCTGGTGGCGCTGCGCGGCGCCGGCTACGATTCCGTGCGCGACCTGTGGCTGCGCACCGGCCTGCCGCCGTCCACGTTGGAAAAACTGGCGGATGCCGATGCCTTCCGCTCCCTCGGGCTCGATCGCCGGGCCGCGTTGTGGGCGGTGAAGGGGCTGCGCCGCGCCGGCGACAAGGACGACCTGCCCCTGTTCCGTGCCGCCGCGACCCCGCGTGAGCCCGATGTGGACCTCGCCGCCTTGCCGCCGGGGGCGCAGGTGGTGGCCGATTATCGGCACATGAAACTGTCCCTGAAGGCCCATCCGCTGGCCTTCCTGCGGCCGGAGCTGGAACGGCGCGGGGTGACCCCGGCGGCGCGGCTGCCGGCATTGGCCAGCGGCCGGCGGCTGACCCTGGCCGGCCTGGTGCTGGTGCGCCAGCGCCCGGGCACCGCCAGCGGCGTCATCTTCATGACCCTGGAGGACGAGGCGGCCTGGGCCAATGTCATCGTCTGGCCCCGGGTGTTCGAGGCGTTCCGCCCGCAGGTGCTGGGGGCGCGGCTGGTGATGGTGTCGGGCCGGCTGCAGAATGAACAGAGCGTCATTCACCTGGTGGCCGAGAAGGTGGAGGATTGGAGCCCGCTCCTGGAGCGTCTGGGCGAGCGTGGCGCCGACCTGCCCGTCGCCGCCCCGGCCGACGAAGGCCGGCGCGGCCCCGATGCCGGGCGCAGCCGTGCCGCGCGCATCCGGGAGAACCCCGGTGCCGCTTTGCCGCGCGGGCGCAATTTCCATTGAGCGCTGAGGCCTCGGCCGGCGTACCCCCCGTCGGGTGCCAGGCCCCGTTCAGCTCTGGAAGACGCGCCGCTGGAGGGGGATGGCCGGACGAGGCGGAGCACTGTCACCGCGCCGGGATGCCGCCTGGCGGAGCGCGCGTCTCAACCCCGATCCAAAGCGTGTGATTTCTCTCCCGCGGCACTGATTTTCCTGTATGGAAAATAAGTTCAAGCCTCGCCGCTGCGAAGCCCACGGGCGGTGCGCCGTTCAGCATGAGATTGCCGGGACATGACCTATCTCTATCTCGCCATCGCCATCCTTGCGGAGGTCATCGCCACCTCGGCGCTCAAGTCCACCGCCGGCTTCACCCGGCTGCTGCCCTCGCTGGTGGTGGGGGCGGGCTATGTGGTGGCGTTCTATTTCCTGGCGCTGACCGTGCGCGACCTGCCGGTGGGCATTGTCTATGCCATCTGGTCGGCGGCGGGGATCATCCTGGTGGCGGGCTTCGCCTGGATCTATTACGGCCAGGCGCTGGATACGGCGGGGCTGATCGGCCTCGGCCTCATCATCGCCGGGGTGCTGGTGGTCAACCTGTTCTCGAAAACCGCCGTTCATTAGGGCGTTCCTGTGCGCGCTCATAAAATCTGCAGGCCCATAAAATCTGCAGGCCCATAAAATCTGCACGTCCATGAAAAAAGGCGGCATCCTCAGGACACCGCCTTTCATCGTTTTCGCCGCGCCTCCAGCGGCGCGCGCGGGGCGCCTGCTCAGGCGGCTTCGGCTTCGATCTGCGCGTCGTCCCCGGCGGGAATCAGCATGTCGAACATACGGCCGGTGGCCAGGCGCTGGGCCTGCAGCACCGCCCCCGCCATGCCCTGCAGGTCGGCCGCGGCCTCCTGCGCCAGCGACAAGGCGGTGGGGAAGGGCGCCTTCAGGGCCGCCGTCACCTCATCGATGTCGAAGCTCAGCTCGGCATCGAACTTGCGGGCGATCTGCTGCATGCGCCGGTTCTGCGCCAGGCAGTTGAGGCACAGCTTGCCGATGCCGCGATTGCGCGCGGCCAGGATCACCCGCTCCAGCAGCTGGGTGCCGAGGCCGTGGTTCTGGAACTCGCGCTCCACGCTGAACGCGGCTTCCGCTTCCCCGGGCAGCACATCGCCCATGGGGTAGAGTTCGGCGGCGGCACGCAAGGTGCCGTCCACGAAATAACCGTGAACGATGGCGCCGGTGCGGAATGCCCGCGCCGCATATCGCTCGACGAATTCGGCAGACACCGCAGAGCCGAATCTGAACCGACGGCTCTCCACATCGAGCCTGAGGAGGTGATCCTTGAAGATCTCGGCTTCCCCGGCCCAAAGCTTGCGGATGATCCCCGGTGCGACCTGTTCGGTCATATTGGTCTCCAGACTTGGCGTCTTGAAGCCCCCCGGTTCCTCCTGGGGCCGGAATTTATGTGCACTGCAACAAAGGTCAAGGGGGCTGACCTTAACCCTCTGTTCAGAACTCCCCTGCAGACGGCAATTCTGCAGCGCAACATGCTGAAATGTAAGATGTCGTATGAGCCATGCAAATGGCGCATGGCGGATGCGACTTTTGGACGAGGCCGGGCCCTGCTGTGGCCATGTTCGAGGGCCGGGGCGCTCACGTCGCGCGCGGAAGCACCAGTATGGCCCTGAAATCATTGACATTGGTCAATGTGGGGCCGGTGACGACCAACTGGTCGAGGGTCGCGAACAGGCCATAGGCGTCGTTGTCCGCCAGATGGCGCCGCGGGTCCAGGCCGAGGGCCTGGGCGCGTGCCAGGGTGCGTGAATCGCTCCAGGCCCCGGCATTGTCCGCGCTGCCGTCGATGCCATCGGTGTCGGCAGCCAGCGCCGAGATCGCCGGCCCGTCCGCCGGCAGGCCCTCCAGGGCCAGGGTGAGGGCCAGCAGGAACTCGCTGTTGCGCCCGCCGCGCCCGCGCCCGGTCACCCGCACAGTGGTTTCGCCACCGGAGAGCAGCACGCAGGGCGCCGCCGCCGGCTGGCCATGGGCGGCGGCGGCGCGGGCGATGCCGGCCAGCACCGTGCCGGCGGCGCGCGCCTCTCCCTCGATGGCGTCGCCGAGGATCACCGGCGTGATGCCGAGAGCCTGCGCCTGCGCCGCCGCAGCCTGCAATGCCATGAATGGGGTGGCGATGAGATGCAGCGCGGCCTCGGTCGGCGCGACAGGGGGCGCCGTGAGGCGTGCATTGGCGCGGATCGCCGCCGCGAGCCGGTCATCGGCGGCGATGCCATAGGCGCCCAGCAGGGCCAGCACCGCCTCGGGATCCGACGGCCGGGGCACCGTGGGGCCCGAGCCGATCAGCGCCGGATCGTCGCCCGGCACGTCGGAGATCAGATAGGTGACGCACCGCGCCGGGGCGATGGCGGCAGCGAGCCGCCCGCCCTTCACCGCCGACACCGCCTTGCGCACCGTGTTCATCACGCCGATAGGCGCGCCCGAGCGCAGCAGCGCGGTGTTCAGCGCCTGCTTGTCCGCCAGGGTGAGGCCCGGGGCCGGCGCCGTGAGCAGGGCCGAGGCCCCGCCGGAGATGAGGCACACCACGAGGTCGTCGGCGCCGGCGGAGCGGGCGATGTCCAGCAGGCGCCGGGTGGCGGAGAGACCGGCCGCGTCGGGCACCGGATGGCCGGCCTCCACCACCTCGATGGAGCGGGTGGGGCAGCCGTGGCCATAGCGGGTGATGACGAGGCCGGTGCAGGGCCTGTCCCATTCGGCCTCGAAGGCCCGCGCCATGCGCGCGGCGGCCTTGCCGGCCCCCACCACCAGGGTGCGCCCCTTGGGTGGCGCCGGCAGCCGGCCGGCGAACTTGCCTTCCGGCGTCGCCGCCGCGAGCGCCGCCGCGAACAGGGCCCGGAGAATCGCCGGGGCCGCGCCCGGTGTGGATGTGGCTGTTTCCATGCTCTTTATACGGTTGTGCGCGCCGGTTCCGAGGCCCTGTGCATGCGGCCGGTCGCCGTGGTTTTCAACACGCCGGCGGGCCGCCAGGGGACAGGACATTAGACTTTCGTTTGAAATGGGTAAAAGGTGCTGGCCTTTACGGACGGAGCCGTTAGCTTCACTGTTAACGCTTATAACAATACCGATAGGGAGGATGCTGATGATCCGTATCACCACGGCCGCGCTCATCTCAGCTTTGGTTCTGGCGCCTGTTGCCGCCAAGGCGGAGTTCGTGAACGTTCTGACCGGCGGCACGTCCGGCGTCTATTATCCGCTGGGGGTCGCCATCTCCAAGGTGATCGGCGAGAAGGTGCCGAACGCGCGCCCCTCGGTGCAGGCCACCAAGGCCTCCGTGGAGAACCTGAACCTCATTCAGCAGGGCAAGGGCGAAGTGGCCTTCACCCTGGCCGACAGTCTCGCGGACGGGGCCGCCGGCAAGGCCGAGGCGGGCTTCAAGGCCCCGCTCACCAAGGTGGTGGCGCTCGGCGGCATCTATCCCAATTACATCCAGATCGTGGCCGCTAAGGATTCCGGCATCAAGACGCTGGCCGATCTGAAGGGCAAGCGCCTGTCGGTGGGCGCCCCGCGCTCCGGCACCGAGCTCAACGCCCGCGCCATCCTCGGCGCCGCTGGCCTCACCTATGACGATCTCGGCAAGGTGGAATACCTGCCGTTCGCCGAATCCGTCGAGCTGATGAAGAACCGTCAGCTGGACGCGACCCTGCAGTCTTCCGGCCTCGGCGTCGCCTCCATCAAGGATCTCGCCAATTCGGTGCCGATCGTGGTGGTGGAAGTGCCCAACACCGTGGTCGACAAGGTGGGCGCGCCCTACATCAAGGCGGTGATCCCCGCCAACACCTATGAAGGCCAGTCGGTGGACGTGGTGACCGCGGCCGTGCCGAACTTCCTCGTGACCCGCTCCAACATGAAGGACGAGGAGGTCTACGAGATCACCAAGGCCATCTATGACAATCTGCCCGAGCTGGCGGCGGCCCATTCGGCGGCCAAGAGCATCAAGCTCGAGAATGCCATGAAGGGCTCGCCGGTGCCGTTCCATCCCGGCGCCGCCAAGTACTTCAAGGAAAAGGGCGTCACGCCCTGAAGCCGGGTTGGCGGCGGCCCTTAAGGGCGCCGCCGCTCGCGGTGTCGCGCCGCGGATGAAAGATGCGGGGGCTGCCGGCGCCGACGGGCGCGCAGCCCCTTTGTGGTCTTCTCCTCCCCGATGGGACCGTGATCGTTTCCAGTGACGTTGCCGCCGGGCGCGGGGCGCCGGGCGGAGAGTTTTTGACCTGTTGAGGCCGCACGTCCATGACCTCCTCGCTGCACACGCCCACCACGACTCCACCCGTCAGCCACGACCTGAACAACCCCAATCACGGGGCCTCCGTGGTGGTGGACGACGCGCTGCTGGACCTCACCTGGGGCCCGGGCAGCTGGGGGCGCGCGGTATTCTGGATCGCGGTCGCCTTCTCCACCTTCCAGATCATCACCGCCGCCTGGAGCCCGCTGCCGAGCCAGATCGTGCGCTCGGTGCACGTGGGCTTCCTGCTGCTGGTGGTGTTCGCCATCGCCGGCAATCACCGGGTCGGCGGCGGGCGGGTCATGCTGTGGGGGCTCGGCATCCTGTCGTTCGTGGTGGGCCTTTATCACTGGATCTTCTATTCCGACCTCATCGCCCGTGCCGGCGATCCCGATACCATGGACATCGTGGTCGGCGTGGTGGCGGTGGCGCTGGTGTTCGAGGGCTCGCGCCGGCTCATGGGCCTGTCGCTGCCCATCATCTGCGGCTTCTTCATTCTCTACGGCCTGTTCGGCGAATATCTGCCAGCGCCGCTGGACCACCGGCCCTATGATTTCGTGCAGGTGGTGGACCAGCTGTTCCTCGGCACCGAGGGCATCTACGGCACGCCCACTTATGTGTCGTCGTCCTACATCTTCCTCTTCATTCTGTTTGGCGCGTTCCTGGAACGGGCCGGCATGATCAAGCTGTTCAATGATGTGGCCATGGGCACCGTGGGCCATGCCCGCGGCGGCCCGGCCAAGGTCTCGGTGATCTCCTCGGCGCTGATGGGCACCATCAACGGCTCCGGCGTCGCGAACGTGGTCACCACCGGCCAGTTCACCATCCCGCTGATGAAGAACTTCGGCTACAAGCCGGCCTTCGCCGGCGCGGTGGAGGCGACCGCCTCCATGGGCGGGCAGATCATGCCGCCGGTGATGGGTGCGGTGGCCTTCATCATGGCCGAGACCATCGACGTGCCCTATGCGAGCATCGCCACCGCAGCGGTGATCCCCGCCTTCCTCTACTTCCTCACCGTGTTCGCCATGGTGCATCTGGAGGCTGGTCGCAACGGATTGTCGGGCCTGCCCAAGGCGGAGTGCCCCAATGCCTGGGCGGCGCTGAAGGCGCGCTGGTACCTCATCCTGCCGCTGGGCGTCCTGGTCTGGCTGCTGTTCTCCGGCTACACGCCGCTGTTCGCCGGCACCGTGGGCCTGGCGCTGACCGCGCTCATCGTGCTCGGCACGCCGGTGGCCCGCCTCATCGGCCCCTATGGCCTGCGGGTGGTGTTCTGGGTGGTGCTCGGCATCGCCGCCGCCAGTTTCGTGGAATACGGCATCAACGGTGTCGCCACGGTGGTGGCCATCCTGGTGGCGCTGCTGCTGTTCGTGAAGGGCGGGCGGGAGACCTTGCGCATCGCCCTCGACAGCATGGCCGACGGCGCCCGCAACGCGCTGCCGGTGGGCATCGCCTGCGCCCTGGTGGGCACCATGATCGGCATCTTCACCCTGACCGGCGTCGCCACCACCTTCGCCACCTTCGTGGTGGCGGTGGGCGAGAGCTCCCTGCTCCTGTCGCTGGTGCTCACCATGGTGGCGTGCCTGATCCTGGGCATGGGCCTGCCCACCATTCCCAACTACATCATCACCGCCTCCATCGCCGGGCCGGCGCTGCTGGCCCTGGGCGTGCCGCTCATCGTCTCGCACATGTTCGTGTTCTACTTCGGCATTATGGCTGACCTGACGCCGCCGGTGGCCCTTGCCGCCTTCGCGGCGGCGCCCATCGCCGGCGTCTCCGGGCAGGCCATCGCCGTGAACGCGACACGCATCGCCCTCGCCGGCTATGTGGTGCCGTTCATGGCGGTCTATTCGCCGGCGCTGATGCTGCAGACCGGCGATCCCATGGCCGATCTCATCGGCTTCTGGCCGGCGGTGGCCTACGCCTTCATCAAGGCGGTGATCGCCGTTCTGCTGTGGGCCGGTACCGCCACCGGCTATCTGCTGGGCCCGCTCAACATCGTCGAGCGCGTGGTGGCCTTCGCGGCGGCGGCGCTGCTGATCGCCGCTGTGCCGTTGAGCGATGAGCTGGGCTTCGTGGCGGCGGCGGCCTTCATTGCCTGGCATTATTGGCGCACCCGCGCCCAGAAGGTGGCGCAGGCCTGAGGTGGCGGTGCTCGCCTGCCTGGTCGCCGGTACCACCGTGGTGCGGCTGGCGGCGGTCGTGACCCTGGCCTGGACCCATTCGGTGCAGAAAAGCGAATGGCAGGAAGACTGGCGGGCGACCCCCGCCGGCCTCCAGCTGACCGAGGTGCGGGTCCAGGGCTCCGGCGCCGGCATGGAACCGCCCGACGACGCGGTGCTGCAGGGCGACTTCTATGTGGCCCATCCGCGGCTGGCGCCGCAGAAAGAGGTGCTGCTGCGGCGCTCCGGCGCCACCGCCGACTGGCGGGTGTGCAGCGCCGGCCGCTGCCAGCCCATGGGGGAACTGGTGCCGCCGGATGCGGACCCGGTGCGCTTCACCACCTGCGCGGAGCCCGCGCCCCGCCGCTGAGTGCGGCCCGGTCTGGCGCTCAGGCGGTCTGAAGGGCCCGCCGGGCGGCGGCGAGCCGCAGGCCATCCCGCAGGGACAGGGCGAGCAGCGTGATGTTGAGGGCCCCGGCCACCAGTTCCACCCCCTGCACCACCATGAACGATGAATCGAACAGCCCGGTGGCGGCGCGCGACTGAAGGAAGATCGCACTCGGCAGCAGGAGGCACAGGCCGTTGAGGGCGATCACCGGCATGCGTCGGCGCTTGGCGACCACCAGCGGCTGGGTGGAGCGCCCGCCGAGCCGGAAGCCGGTGGCGCCGACGCTCGCCAGCGCCGGGATCAGCGCCAGCATCCCCCAGAGAATGGCGGTTTTTACCGTTCGCACCGCGGCGGGCGTGCCGAAGGCCTCGCTCACGACGGTGGCGCTCCAGAAGCTGAGGATGATCAGCAGGGCGAGGCCCGCGGCAAGGGGATGCAGACGGCGGATCATGTGGGGTCTCCCGAACCGGCGCCGGCCTCGCTCAGCGTCGTGCGCAACTGGTGAAGGGTGGTGGCGGCGGCCTCTGCCGCGGCGGGCCCGATCCGGGCGAGCAGCAGGTCGGCCAAGGGGGCCCAGCGGGCGCTGGCGGCGGCGAAGGCCTGCGTCCCGGCGGCGGTGAGCTGCACCAGCTTGGCGCGCTTATGGTGGGGGTTGGTGGCGAAGCATACCAGCCCGCGCGCGGCCAGATCATCCACCACCCGCTGCACCGATTGGCGGGTGAGCCCCATGTTGCGGGCAATGCCCGCGGTGGGCAGGGCGCCGCCCGCCTCGGTGATGGCGCCCAGAACCTGCCAGCGGGCGCTCGTGAGCCCAAGCGGCGCCACCAGGGTATCACCGGCGGAAATCAGCGCGCCATTGAGGCGGAAGACCTCCAGAGCCAGGCGGCTGGCGGGGTGGGTGAAGGGGTCGTGCACAACGTTCATAATGACAGTATACAGCCATAACGACAGTGTACTGTCAATAAGTGTGACGCGATCCAACCGATGCATCGCCGGCCGGAAGGGCCTATATGCGGCGGCATGAGCGCCTCTCTGCCCCTCGTCTTTGATCGCCGCCTGGTCCGCCGGCGGCTGGCCCGCGCCGCCGGCCTCGGACCGGAAACCTTCCTGTTGGATCGGGTCGTGGAGGACCTCGTCGACCGGCTGGGGGCGGTGCAGCGGCGGTTCGATCGTGCCCTGGATCTCGGCACCCCCACCGATGGGCTGGCCCGCGCCCTGGCTGGCGTGCCGGCGGTGGGGCAGGTGCTGCGGGCAGCGCCGCTGGCGCCCGCCTCGTCCGATGGCGCCGCGGTGGTGGCCGACGAGGAGGCCCTGCCGTTCGCTCCGGCAAGCTTCGATCTGGTGGTGTCGGCGCTGGCGCTGCAGAGCGTCAATGACCTGCCGGGGGTGCTGGCCCAGGTGCGGCGGGTGCTCCGGCCCGATGGCCTGTTCCTGGCCGGCTTCATCGGTGGCGCCAGCCTCACCGAGCTGCGCCAGTCCTTCGCCATCGCCGAGAGTGAAGTGACCGGCGGCCTCTCGCCCCGGGTGGCGCCGTTCGCCGATGTGCGCGACCTTGGCGGCCTGCTGCAGCGGGCGGGCTTCGCCCTGCCGGTGGCGGATGTGGACCGGGTGGTGGTGCGCTATGGCTCCCCCTTCACCCTGTTCTCCGAGCTGCGCCGCATGGGTGCCACCAATGCGCTGGTGGAGCGGCGGCGGGTGCCGCTGCGCCGCGCCACGCTGCTGCGCGCGGCTGAAGTCTATGGCGAGCGCTTCGCCGATGCCGACGGGCGGTTGCGGGTGACTTTCGACATGGTCTGGCTGTCCGGCTGGGTGCCCCATGAGAGCCAGCAGAAGCCGCTCGCCCCCGGTTCCGCCCGCATGCGCCTGGCGGATGCCCTGGGCGCGCGGGAGGTGCCCTTGCCGGATGCATCCAGCGGCCCGGCGGAGCCGCGCGACTGACGCGCCCAGCAAACCCTTGACGCCGCGCGGCAGGCGCGCAGCATGACCCCCTGGGCAAGCCAAAAGCCGGGGGTGTCCCATGGCCGGATTCGTCTTCAACACACCGCCACGCATCGTGGTCGCCGCCGGCGCGGCGGGGCAGGTGGCAGGGCGCTGGCGCGCCGCCGGGGTCGGCCGGGTGCTGGTGGTGACCGATGGCGGGGTCGCCCGCGCCGGCGCCCTGGCGGCGGTGCTCGAAGCCCTGCGGGCCGAGTCCATCGCTCACCAGGTGTTCCAGGCGGTCACCCCCAATCCCGATGCGCAACTGGCCGTGGCCGCCGCCGCGCAGGCGGTGGACATGCGCGCCGAGGGGGTGCTCGGGCTCGGCGGCGGCTCCTGTCTCGATGTGGCGAAGCTGGCGGCGCTGCTGGCCACCGGCCATGATGCGCTGTCGGAGATCTACGGCGTCGGGCTTGCCGAGGGCCCGCGCCTGCCGCTCATGCTGGTGCCGACCCTGGCCGGCAGCGGCGCCGAGGTGACGCCCATCGCCCTGGTCACCAGCGATGGCGAGAAGCGGGCGGTGGTGTCTTCCTGCCTGCTGGCCGATGCGGCGCTGCTCGACGTGGACCTCACCTTCACCGCGCCGCCGGAGGCCACAGCGGCGGCCGGGGCCGGCTGCCTGGCGGTGGCCATGGAGGCCTTCACCTCCGCCCATGCCAATGCCAATCCGGTGTCGCGGGCGCTGGCGGAAGGGGCGCTGGCGCTGCTGCGCTGGGCGCTGCCCCTGGTGGTGATGGACGGCGCCGACCGGCGGGCGCGCGAAGCCATGCTCTCCGCTTCGCTCATGGCCGGACAGGCGTTTGCCAACGCGCCCGCCGGCGCGGCCCATGCGCTGGCCTATCCGCTCTGCGTGCGGCATGGCCTGCCGGCGGGTCTTGCCGCGGCGCTGATGCTGCCGCAGGTGGTGCGCTTCAACGGACCGGTGGCGGCGCATGATTACGGCCTGCTGGCCGCCCGCCTGTTTCCCGAACGGCCGATGGTGGGCGACGCCCAGGCGCGTGCCGATATTTTCGCGGCCAACCTGGTGCGCTTCTTCCATGAGCTGGGGCTGCCGACGGACCTGCGCGCCGTGGGGGTGGAGGCGGTGGACGTGGCCCCTCTGGCCGCGGCAGCCATGGGGCAGGGCCGGCTGCTGGCCAATAATCCGCGCCCCCTCGTGGCGCAGGATGCCGCCGCGCTCTACAAGGCGGCTCTGGATTGAGCGTCGCCTGGCGCGGCGCCGACGACAACAGGGAGGCATGCCGATGGCCGAGGCACATGGAGCGCGGGGAACGTCAGCCCCGGGGCGGGAGGCCCCCTTCGTTCTGAAAGACTTTCCCCACAGCCTCGCCATCAGCACGCGGTGGGCGGATGTGGATGTCTACGGCCATGTGAATAATGTGGTGTATTATTCGTATTTCGACACGGTGGTGAACGAATATCTCATCGCCCGCGGGGTGCTCGACCCGCAGACGAGCCCGATCATCGGGCTGGTGGTGGAGACCCGCTGCACCTATTTCCGCAGCCTCACCTTTCCGGCGCCGGTCACGGCGGCGCTCCGGGTGGCCAAGCTCGGCTCCTCCTCGGTGCGCTATGACATCGCTTTGTTCCAGGGGGATGACGAGGCGGTGGCCCAGGGCCACTTCGTCCATGTCTATGTGGACCGCGCCAGCCAGCGCCCGGTGCCGATTCCCGATCCGGTGCGGGCGGTGCTGCAGGCCCTGGTGAGGACCCCGGCCTGAGGCCGGGGCGGCGCAAAGAAAAGGCCGGCTCGCGCACGAGCCGGCCGGAATGATGGAGCGGGAAGCCCGGTTCAGCAGATGTACTGCGCGCCGTTGATGGTCAGCGTCGAGCCGGTGACGAAGGATGCGCCATCGGAGGCGAGGAAGACCACGCCGCGGGCGATATCCTCCGGCTCGCCGAGCCGGCCCACCGGAATGGTGGCGATGATCTTGGCGAGCACCTCGGCCGGCACCGCGCGCACCATGTCGGTGCCGATGTAGCCGGGGGCGATGGCGTTCACCGTGATGCCGTGCTTCGCCGATTCCTGGGCCAGCGCCTTCACGAAGCCGATCTCGCCGGCCTTGGCGGCGGAATAGTTGGTCTGGCCGAACTGCCCCTTCTGGCCGTTGATGGAGGAGATGCAGACGATGCGGCCGAAACCGCGCGCGCGCATGCCCTCGATCACATTGCGGCACATATTGAAGGAGCTGGAAAGGTTGGTGCTGACCACCGCGTTCCACTGCTCCAGCGACATCTTGTGCAGGGGGGCGTCACGGGTGATGCCGGCGTTGTTCACCAGCACCTCGACCGGACCCAGCTGCGCCTCGACCTTGGCGATGCCCTCTTTGCAGGCGTCGAAATTGGAGACGTCCCACTTGAAATTGGGGATGCCGGTCTTCTCGGTAAAGGCTTTCGCAGCCTCGTCATTGCCGGCGTAGTTCGCCGCGACGGTGTAGCCCGCCTCCTTGAGCGCGATCGAGATGGCCTCGCCGATTCCGCGAGTCCCGCCCGTGACCAATGCGACACGCGCCATAGTTCCCTCCATCATCTGTTGGCCCGACCTAAAGACGAAATACAACAATCCCAAGCGGATCGGGCCACACAGGGATTGTGTCTAAGCAAACCTGCAGCAGGTTGCGAGGGTCTTGGGCCGCGACCTTCGATCGCGGCCCAAAGTATGATGGTTGAGTGACAGTCTCAGTCGCGCTCGACACACATGGCAATGCCCATGCCGCCGCCGATGCACAGGGTGGCAAGGCCCTTTTTCGCATCGCGCTTCTGCATTTCATGCAGGAGGGTGACGAGAATACGGGTGCCCGAGGCGCCGATGGGGTGGCCGATGGCGATGGCGCCGCCGTTCACGTTCACCTTGGAGGTGTCCCAGCCCACGCCCTTGTTGACGGCGATGGCCTGGGCGGCGAACGCCTCGTTGGCCTCGATGAGGTCGAGGTCGGCGGTGGTCCAGCCGGCCTTTTCCAGCGCCAGCTTGGAGGCCGGGATGGGGCCGGTGCCCATGATGGACGGATCGACGCCGGCCTGGGCCCAGGAGACGATGCGCGCCAGCGGGGTCTTGCCCTCGGCCTTGGCCTTGGCGCCGCTCATGAGCACCACGGCGGCGGCGCCGTCGTTGATGCCGGACGCGTTGCCGGCGGTCACCGAGCCATCCTTGGCGAAGGCGGGCTTCAGCTTGGTCATGGCGTCGATGGTGGCGCCATGGCGGATGTACTCATCCTGGTCCACCACCACGTCGCCCTTGCGGGTGGAAATGGTGACGGGGACGATTTCATCCTTGAACTTGCCGGACTTCTGGGCCGCCTCGGCCTTGTTCTGGGAGGCGACGGCGAATTCGTCCTGCTCCTGGCGGGTGATCTGGAACTGCTTGGCCACGTTCTCGGCGGTCATGCCCATGTGGTAGCCGTTGAAGGCATCCCACAGGCCGTCCTTGATCATGGTGTCGACGAATTCCATGTTGCCCATGCGCTGGCCGTTGCGCAGGTGGGCGCCATGCACGGACTGGCTCATGGATTCCTGGCCGCCGGCCACCACCACTTCGCTGTCGCCATTGGCGATGGCCTGGGCGCCGAGGGCGACGGAGCGCAGGCCGGAGCCGCACACCATCTGGACTTCATAAGCCGGGCTGGTGATCGGCACGCCGGCCTTGAGGGAGGCCTGGCGGGCGGGATTCTGCCCCTGGGCGGCGGTGAGCACCTGGCCGAGAATGACCTCGCTCACGGCGTCGGTGGAGACACCGGCCCGCTCGAGGGCCGCCTTGATGGCGACGGCGCCGAGCTCGTGCGCCGGCAGGGGAGCCAGCGCGCCGTTGAACGACCCGACCGGGGTGCGCGCGGCGGCGACGATGACGACCTCGTCCTTCATATTGAATCTCCTGGGACTTAGAACAGGCGGGAGCGGCTTTGCGCCGCTTTTGGATCAGAGCATTATATCGCTGTCGAGCACGACCATGTGTCAATGATCCACATCATGGCAAGTGCAATATGGGGCGCACTGTGCCCAGGGTTGAGCGGGCCGCCGGTTTGTCGCTGGGGATGCCGCTTTGGGATCCGGCCTGCGTGCGACGCGGGCAGTGCACCAGGAATGCGCGCGCTGCACATAATTTGGTAGCTATGGGGCGCGAAACCACTTAACGTGGTGTAACCCCAAGGACATCGGATGACCGGACGATGGCAAAATCAGAAGAACCAGTCACCATCAAGAAATACGCCAACCGTCGCCTGTACAACACGGGCACGAGTACCTATGTGACGCTGGAAGACCTCGCCAACATGGTGAAGGATGGCGAGGATTTTGTGGTGTATGACGCCAAGAACGGCGATGACATCACCCATTCGGTTCTGACGCAAATCATCTTCGAACAGGAAAATAAGGGAACGAATCTGCTTCCCATCACCTTCCTGCGCCAGATCATCCGTTTTTACGGCGACAGCATGCAGATGCTGGTTCCCCGGTACCTGGAAGCGTCCATCGACAGCTTCACCAAGGACCAGGAGAAGTATCGCGACCACGTGGCCAAGACACTGACGGGCGGCGGCTTCGCCGGGCTCGACGATCACGTGCGGCGCAACATGGAGATGTTCGAGCGGGCTTTCCACATGTTCCTGCCGTTCCCCAAGGACGAGGAGCAGGAGGAGGCTGGCGCCGCGCCGGCTGCGTCCACGCCGGCCAAGGAGGCGGACGAGCTCGATGCGCTGAAGCGCCAGATGGCGGATATGCAGGCCAAGCTCGAGCAATTGGTGGTGCGCCCGGCGCCGACGCCGGAACCCGACGTCGCGCCGCCTGCGCCCGATGTGCCGAAGCCCGACGACAACGGCTGAGGCCGGCGCCCGGCTGCACGTGAGGATGGATGGCGAGGGCCGGCATGATAGTGCCGGCCCTTTTGCCGTTCAGGTCGGTCCCGTGTCCGCACCGCCTACCGCTGCGCTGGGCCTGGCCCCCCTCACGACTGGTCGGGGCGCACCGAGAAATCGCGCTGGGCGACGCGGACCGAGACGGAGAAACCGGCCACCACATCCAGCAGCATCACGCACAACAGCAGCGCGAACACGGAGTTGCCGGCCTGCGGCACCAGCAGGAATTCGGCAAGGCTGACCACGAACAGCAGAATGGACAGCATGTGATCGATCAGCGAGCGGGAGCTGATGCGGGTCGATTTGACGATCTCGAAGAACAGGATCAGCAGCGAGAAGGCGATGAAGGCCTCGGCGAGGGTGATCTTCCACTGGGCGCCGGACAGCATGGAGACGATAGTGAGCGGCGAATCCCAGCTGAGGCTGGGCGTCAGGAATGCGACGATATTGAACAGTGCCAACGGAATGATCAGCAACGGAACCGGTGTCAGCATAGGTGCTCCTTCGGGCCGATCCGCGGCCGCGGCGACGCTGGGACACGGATGCCGCATCGCGGAGGGGGATTGGCAAGGTGCCACCTTGCCGTGCGGAGTGTCACCGTTCCGTTGCCGTGCCTGCTGGCGGGCGTGTTTTGTGCGCCCCGTGCCGTCGCTGACACGGCGGCCTTCGCCGTCGGATGATTGATGGGGAGCGTGTCGCGTGGGCGGGCGCGCATGGGGCAGCCGCACCATTCCAGGTCGATGCCCTGCGGGTGCTTTTGGCCGCTGTTTCTTTTTGGCCGCCGATCCGGTGCATCCGCGGCGCCGCGCAGCGAGCGCGGGCGGCGGCAAGTCGCGATCTGCCGACACCGGCGGATGAGGCCGTGCGCGTGGGCCCCCAGGACGATCCGGACAGCACCGGATCCTGGGCTCTCCACGCGGGCGACAAGGAGGCAGGCCGCAAGGAGGGAAGAGGCGAGGGGCGTTCGGCGCGGACGCACGGCAGGGCCGGCGTTCAGCGCGTGATGATCACGCCCCCGGCCTGTCCCGGCCCGGGAGGGTCTCACCCGGGACGGTACGATCTTAGGCTCAGGCTTCGGCCTTGGGAGCCAGAATCTGGCGGCCCTTGTACATGCCGGTCTTGAGGTCCAGGTGATGCGGACGACGCAGCTCACCGGAATCCTTGTCTTCCACATAAGTGGGCTGCTTCAGCGCATCGGCCGAGCGGCGCATGCCGCGACGGGACGGCGAGGTCTTTCTCTTAGGGACGGCCATTGTCCAAACTCCTGAAGACGAGACATCCGAAGATCGGTCTCGCCCTCTGCGTCGGTTCGCGCGAGGCTGTAGCGAAACCTGTTTCTCGATTGAAGGCGCGCCTTATACAGGCTCTCGCGGCGAAGCGGAAGCCCCGCCCCGGTGTTTTGTCCATTCCGGTGCGGCGCCTCAACAATGCCCTCTTGTCAGATAAGGAGAAGGCGGGCAAGGGTGCACGCCGTTCGGGGTGCACCCATCCCCGAGGAACCCGGACCCAAAGGAACCCGGACCCATGAAGCGCTCCGTTTCCACTGCCGCGCTGGCGGCTGCCCTCGTCTCGTCTGTCGCCCTGTTCTCCGTTTCCGGTCCGGCCCTTGCTCAGTCCGCTGCGGCCAAGCCCGCCGCTGCCAAGCCTGATTCTGCCAAGACTGATGCCTCCAAGCCCGCCGACACCGACCTGGTGGTGGCGACGGTGAACGGCACGCCGATCTATGCCAGCCAGCTGGCCATCGCCGCCGAGGACATCGGTCCCGGCCTGCCGCCCCAGCTTCAGGGGCCGGCGCGGCGCGATTATGTGCTGTCCTTCCTCACCGACATGACCCTGCTGGCGCAGGCGGCGGAAGCGCAGAAGCTGGACCAGACCCCGGCCTTCCAGACGACCCTGAACTACCTGAAGACCAAGGCGCTGATGGAAGCGCTGATGACCCAGGCGGCCAAGGGTGCGGTGACCGACGAGCTCAAGCGCAAGACCTATGACGAGTTCGTCAAGTCTCAGCCGCCGGAGGAAGAGGTCCACGCCCGCCACATTCTGGTGGATGACGAGGCCAAGGCCAAGGAAATCGCCAAGAAGGCCAAGGCCGGCGAGGATTTTGCCAAGCTCGCCAAGGAATATTCCAAGGACGGCGCCGACGACGGCGGTGATCTCGGCTATTTCACCAAGGACCAGATGGTGCCGGAGTTCGCCGAGGTCGCCTTCAAGCTGGACAAGGGGCAGATCTCCGACCCGGTGAAGAGCCAGTTCGGCTGGCACATCATCAAGGTCGAGGACAAGCGCACGAAGCCGGTGCCCACCTACGCGCAGGTGGAAGGCCAGCTGGACCAGTATCTGGTGCGCAAGGCCCAGGCCGATCTCGTCACCAAGCTGCGCGCCGACGCCAAGATCGAGAAGGCCGCGGCGCCCGCCACCCCGGGTGCTGCCGCCACGCCGGCTCCGGCCGCCGCCGGGAAGTGACACGGGCACATCGCCAGTGTTGAAGAAAGGGGCGCTGCGGCGCCCCTTTTGCTGTCTACAGCTCTTCCAGCCCCTCACGGGCGCGGGCGGTGAGTTGGGCGGCGGTGAGCACCTTGTCGCCCTCCGCCTCGTGGACGATGGCGCCGAAGCTGCCGGCAAGGGCGGAACAGACCGCCAGCGCGCTCACCTTCTCGCGCACGTCGCCGCTCCACTTGAGGTCCATCGCCACGTCGCGTCCGTCGAGCGCTGCCTTGAGATTGGGCATGGCGTCGAGAGCGGCATCCACATCATGAAAGCGAACGGTGAAGCCGGCATCCTCGCCATCGAGGGTGCAGGGCAGGTAGCCGGACGATTTCAGAGGCACATAGCCGTCGTCCAGGGTCACCTTGAGCTTGAGGGCATCGATGGCCGGCTGCAGGGCGGCGCGGGTAGGCACATCGGGGCGATGAAGGAAGGCGCAAAGGGCACGGGCCATGACGGCTCCTCAAGACAGAAAAGAAAAATGAGGCGGTGGACCGCGGCTGAAACGCGACCACTGTAAGGCCGGGACGGCACGGGAGAAAAGAGCGGGGATCAAGGCCTCCTCGGTGGCGGCGCGGGTGTCGCCCGCAGCGCTCAACCCCTTGCGCGCGCGGCGCGGCTGCGGCACAGGAAAGGCACCCGGGCGGCTGTGCCGCCCTGGACGCGTGCCGCTCAAGCGGTGCTCGCTTCTTCAATGAGCCCGTCCGGGCGGAAGGTTCGGGCCGGGCTCGTGCGGGGATTTCCCATGTCTGCGACCGTTTCACCCCTGGCGCCCCAGTTCGTGCCCGAGCTGCTTCCCATTCCCGGCGTGGGTTTCACCACCGCCGCGGCCGGCATCCGCTACCAGGGCCGCACCGATGTCCTGGTCATGTCATTCGTGCCGGGCACCACGGTGGCGGGGGTGACCACCAAGTCGCTGTGCCCCTCGGCGCCGGTGGAATGGTGCCGGGAGCTGGTGAAGAAGGGCAAGGCGCGGGCGCTGGTGGTGAATTCCGGCAATGCCAACGCTTTCACCGGCAAGAAGGGCCGCGAATCCACCCAGCTCACCGCCGAGATCGCCGCCGCCGTGCTGCGCTGCAAGCCGTCGGAGGTGGCGCTGGCCTCCACCGGCGTCATCGGCGAGCCGCTCGACGCCACCAAGTTCGAGGGCGTGCTGGCGGAAGCCGCCGGCCGTCTGGTGGACTGGCCGTGGCTGGATGCCGCCCGCGCCATCATGACCACCGACACCTTCCCCAAGCTCGCCACCGCCGAGGTGCTGCTGGGCGACGTGCCGGTGCGGATCAACGGCATCGCCAAGGGCGCCGGCATGATCGCCCCGGACATGGCGACCATGCTCTCTTTCGTCTTCACAGATGCCCCCATCGCCGCCGACGTGCTGCAGAAGCTGCTCTCCAAAGGCGTGAAGAACACCTTCAACGCGGTGACGGTGGATGGCGACACCTCCACCTCCGACACCCTGCTGATGTTCGCCACCGGCGTTGCCAAGACCCGGGGCGCCCCGCTCATCAAGGATGCGGATGATCCGCGCCTGAAGACCTTCAAGCGGGCGCTGGTGGACCTTCTGGCAGATCTTTCCGAGCAGGTGGCCCGCGACGGCGAGGGCGCGCGCAAGCTCATCCGCATCCATGTCACCGGCGCCGTCTCCAACAAGTCGGCACGGCGCATCGCCATGTCCATCGCCAACTCGCCGCTGGTGAAGACCGCCGCCGCCGGCGAGGACGCCAATTGGGGCCGGGTGGTGATGGCCGTGGGCAAGGCCGGCGAGCCGGCCGACCGCGACAAGCTCACCATCTCCTTCGGCGATGTGTGCGTGGCCCGCGACGGCGAGCGCGACCCCGACTATGACGAGGCGGTGGTCTCCGCTTACATGAAGAACCCGGTCATCGACCTCACGGTGGACCTCGGCCTCGGCCGCGGCGCCGACCGGGTGCTCACCTGCGATCTCACCAAGGAATATGTCGCCATCAACGGGGACTATCGCTCGTGAAGATCACCTTGGTGGCCGCCTGCGCGCTCATCGATGCCGACAACCGGGTGCTGGTGGCCCAGCGCCCGGAGGGCAAGGCGCTGGCCGGCCTGTGGGAGTTTCCCGGCGGCAAGCTGGAGCCCGGCGAGCGGCCGGAGGACTGCCTCATTCGTGAGCTGGCGGAAGAACTGGGCATCACGGTGAAGGAGCCGTGCCTCGCTCCGCTCACCTTCGCCAGCCACGCCTATGAGACTTTCCATCTCCTCATGCCCCTGTGGATCTGCCGGCGCTGGGAGGGCACGGTGACCCGCAAGGAGCATCAGGCCCTGAAGTGGGTGCGCCCCGGCAAGCTGCGCGAGCTCGACATGCCGCCCGCCGACGCGCCGCTCATTCCCCCGCTCATCGACCTGCTCGGCCCTTGAAGCCTCTTCGCCGGGCAGGGTGCTGCCCGGCCTTTCGTTCGGATCCGTTCATGCCTTCGGCCTCCCCATCGGCCCTGTCGCTCCGCGAGATTTCTCCCCGCCAGGCGACGCGCATCGGCCTCGTGGCCATCCTGTTATGGTCCACGCTGGCCTTCTTCACCGCAGCCACCGGCGCGGTGCCGGCCTTTCTGCTCACGGCGCTCACCTTCGGCACCGGCGGGCTGGTGGGGTTGGTCGCGGCGCTCCTGGGGCCGGGGCTCGGCGTGCTGCGGCAGCGCCCGCTTGCCTATGTGCACGGGGTGGGCGGCCTGTTCGGCTATCACTTCCTCTATTTCGCCGCCCTGAAGCTGGCGCCGCCGGCCGAGGCGGGGCTGCTCAACTATCTGTGGCCGCTGCTCATCGTGCTGCTGTCAGCGACCCTGCCGGGCGGCGGGCTGAAACGCACCCATGTGATCGGCGCGCTTCTGGGCTTTGCTGGAACGGTGGTGCTGCTGTTGGGCAAGGGTGGCTTTTCCGGCATCGAGGCGCGCTATGTGCCCGGCTATCTCGCCGCCGTTTCCTGCGCCTTCATCTGGGCCATCTATTCGGTAGCCTCGCGCCATTTCGCCGATGTGCCCACCGCTGCGGTCGCCGGCTTCTGCCTGGTGACGGCGCTGCTCGCCGGCCTCTGCCATCTTGTGTGGGAACAGACCATCTGGCCGGCGGACCTCATGCAATGGGGGGCGGTGGTGGCGCTGGGCATCGGTCCGGTGGGACTCGCTTTCTATGCCTGGGACATCGGCATGAAGCGGGGCGACGTGCGGCTGCTGGGGGTGGCCTCCTATGCGGCGCCGGTGCTTTCCACGGTGCTGCTGGTGCTCACCGGCTTCGCCGCCCCCAGCCTTGCCTTGGGGCTCGCCTGCCTCTGCATCGTCGGCGGCGCGGTGGTGGCGACCCGCCGCTGAGGCCACAGCTCTGGTGCGCCGGCACCGGGAAATCTTGCGCTCCGGTCGGCGACGCCTTAGCACTCGCGCCGGAAGTCACCTGAAGATGGCCGCCTGAGGCCGCAGTTTCCGAGGATACACCATGGCCACCCACAAGCTCCTGCTCCTCGCCGGCGACGGCATCGGCCCCGAAGTGATGGCCGAGGTGAAGCGCGTCATCGCCTGGCTGGAACAGGAAGGCCTCGCCTCTTTCGCCATCGAGGAGGATCTGGTGGGCGGTAGCGCCTATGACGCGCATGGCGTCGCCATCTCCGATGCCGCCATGGCGCGCGCCAAGGATGCGGACGCGGTGCTGCTCGCCGCCGTGGGCGGCCCCAAGTGGGCGGACGTGCCCTATGAGGCGCGCCCCGAGGCCGGCCTGCTGCGCCTGCGCAAGGACCTGGAGCTGTTCGCGAATCTGCGCCCCGCCATCTGCTATCCGGCGCTGGCCGATGCCTCCTCCCTGAAGCGGGAGGCGGTGGAAGGCCTCGACATCCTGATCGTGCGTGAGCTCACCGGCGGCGTCTATTTCGGCGAGCCCAAGACCATCATCGACCTCGGCAACGGCCAGAAGCGCGCCATCGATACCCAGGTGTACGACACCTATGAGATCGACCGCATCGCCCGCGTCGCGTTCGAACTGGCCCGCACCCGCCGCAACAAGGTGACCTCCTCCGAGAAGCACAATGTGATGCGCTCCGGCGTGTTGTGGAAGGAAGTGGTCACCCAGGTGCACGACGCCGACTACAAGGACGTGGTGCTGGAGCACAATCTCGCTGATTCGCTCGCCATGCAGCTGGTGCGCTGGCCCAAGCAGTTCGACGTGATCGTCACCGACAATCTGTTCGGCGACGTGCTGTCCGACATCGCCGCCATGCTCACCGGCTCGCTGGGCATGCTGCCCTCGGCCTCGCTGGGCGCGGTGGACCCCAACACGGGCAAGCGCGCGGCCATGTATGAGCCGGTGCACGGCTCGGCCCCCGATATCGCCGGCAAGGGCATCGCCAACCCCATCGCCATGATCGGCTCGCTGGCCATGGCGCTGCGCTACTCGTTCAACCAGGGCGATGTGGCGGACCGTATCGAGCAGGCCATCGCCGGTGTGCTGGATGCCGGCAAGCGCACCGCCGACATCCGCACCGAGGGCGCCGAGGTGATCAGCACCAAGGCCATGGGCGAAGCCATCGTCGCCGAGCTAGATGCCGCCCGCGCCTGATCGGCGAGGGTTCAGAACAGAAAGCCCCTCTCCGCGCCGCGGAGAGGGGCTTTTTTGTGGGGACTCAGATGCGGGGCACGATGATGAGGCGTTCCACCGGCTTGCCGCCCAAAAGGTGGGAGGTGACGATCTCGTCGATGTCCTCGGGAGTCTTGGGCGTGTACCAGATGCCTTGGGGGTAGACGACCATGATGGGGCCGGCCGAGCAGAAGCTCAGGCAGCCGGAAGAGGTCATGGCGATATCGCGGCGGCCGGAGGCCTCCAGCTTCTTGGCGAGCCGTTCCCACAGGGGCTGGGCGCCATTGGCGCCGCATGAGCCGCGCGGATGCTGGGGCGGCCGCTGGGTGAAGCAGCAGAACACGTGGTGGGTGTAGACCTGGGGGATCTCCAGGGAAAATTCCGGGATCTCGGCTTCAGCGCTTTCGGCGACGTCGGACATGGCGGCTCTTCACTTCGAGGGTCCGGGACTTCGGGAGTCCTGAGGCTGGAACCATTCAAAGATCGTGCCGCGCTGGCCGAAAACTGAGATCCACCAAGGCTGGCAAGGCCTTACCCGGGTGTGCCACGCCGTGGTCGGGTGAGGGGATGTCGGGCTTCGGAGGAAGTCCGACATCCGGTGGCGGGTTGCCGTCAGGCCGCGCTCGCTCAGCGGCCGATGAAGACCTGCTCCAGCTTGCCGCCGGAGGCGAAGTGGTCGGCCTGGGCCTTGTCCCAGCCGCCGAACACCTCCTCCACCTTGACTAGGCGGACCGGGGGGAACTGCTCCTTGTACTGGGCGGCGACCTCGGGGTTCACCACCCGGTGGAAAGCCTTGGCGGCAACCTCCTGGCCGGCGGGGGAATAGAGGAACTCGAGATAGGCGGTGGCGGCGGGGCGCGAGCCGCGCTTGTCCACCACCTTGTCCACCACCGCCACCGGGAATTCGGCGAGCAGGCTCACAGAGGGGGTGATCGGCTGCAGCTTGCGGTCGGGATAGAGGTTCTGGATGGCGTGGGTCTCGGCCTCGAAGGTCACCAGCACATCGCCCGTCTCGCGCTCCACGAAGGTGGTGGTGGCGCCGCGGCCGCCGGTGTCGAACACCGGCACGTTGGAGAGCAGCTTCTTCACGAAGGCGTCGGCCTTGGCGGTGTCGCCGTTGAACTTCTCCAGCGCATAGGCATAGGCGGCGAGATAGGTGTAGCGGGCGTTGCCCGAGGTCTTGGGGTTGGGGAAGATGACCTTCACGTCATCGCGCACCAGATCCGACCAGTCCTTGATGCCCTTGGGGTTGCCGGCGCGCACCAGGAACGAGGGGAAGGAATAATAAGGCGAGGCGTTGTTGGGGAACTTCTTCTGCCAGTCCTTGGCGACGAAGCCGGCCTTGGCCAGCACGTCCACGTCGGTCACCTGGTTGAAGGTCACCACATCCGCCTCCAGCCCCTCCAGAATGGCGCGGGCCTGGCGGGAGGAGCCGGCGTGGCTCTGGTTGATGGTGAGCTGCTGGCCGGTCTTCTCTTTCCAGGCGGGAACGAACAGCGCGTTCTCAGCGGCGAACAGCTCGCGGGCGATGTCGTAGGAAACATTGAGTAGGCTGTCGGGGCCCGGCGCGGCGGTCTGCGCGAAGCTGGGGGCGGCAAATGCGCCCGAGAACACCCCGGCCAGGGCCCCAGCGAGGGCCGTGGCGAGGAAGGCCCGGCGATGGATCATCTGGATCTCCAATAGCACAATAAAAATACGTCAAATGACGTATTCCACGTGATCTCGGAGATAGCATGCGGAATTGGTGCTGTGAACTCTTTCCGATTTTTATCTGCTATTTGATTTTATTTCACATATGAAATTCGCTTAATCGGTCTCAATCCTGGTTCTCGTGCGCGAGGCTGCGGAAGTGGCCCCTGGCCTGGAGATAGGCGAGCAGCGCCAGGCCCGGCAGGCCGGCCACGGCGGTGATGATGAAGAACACCGGCCATCCGGTGGCCTCGGCGATGAAGCCGCCGCCGGAGGCGAGGAAGGTGCGGCCCACGGCGGTGAGCGCGGTGAGCAGGGCATATTGGGTGGCGGTGTGGGCGCGGGCGCCGCACAGGGCCGAGAGATAGGCCACGAAGATCACCGTGCCGATGGCACCGGTGAAATTCTCCACCACGATGGTGAAGGTGAGAGCAGGCACGCTGACACCGATCACTGCCTGGGCGGTGAAGGCGAGGTTGGAGGCGATCTGCAGTACGCCGCCGATCCACAGGCAGGTGGCCAGCGGCAGCGCCCGCGCCACGAACCCGCCGGCAAACCCGCCCAGCAGCGCCGCGGCCAATCCGACGCCCTTCACGATGGCCGCATAGGTGGCCTTGTCGAAGCCGATGGAGATGACGAACGGCGCCGTGAGCACGCCGGCGAACGCATCGCAGAATTTGTAGAGCAGCACGAACAGCAGGATGGCCCACGCCTGGCGGCGGGCGAGGAACTCGCTGAAGGCGCCCACGGCCGTATCCACCACCCGGGCGACGGCGCTCACCCCTTCCTCGCGCACCGGGGCGGTGGGCTCGCGGGCCATGAAGGTGGCGAGCATGCCCACCGCCAGGCAGGCGGCGGCGGCCACATAGCCCCAGAACCACACGTCGGCGCGGACCGAGCCGAAGGCTTCCAGCGCCGCCACCAAAGCGATGACGCCGGCGCCCGACACCAGCATGCCGATGCGATAGGCGGCCACATAGCCGGCCATGCCGGCGGCCTGCTCGCTGGTGTCGAGGCGCTCCACGCGGAAGGCGTCCACGACAATGTCCTGGGTGGCGGAAACGGTGGCCACCAGCAGCGCCCCAAGGGCCACCATGAACGGCGAGGCGACCGGATCCTGGGCGCCGAGGAAGACGATGGCGCCCATCAGCACGATCTGGGTGGCCAGCAGCCAGCCCCGTCGCCGGCCGAGCAGGCGCGAGAGCACCGGGACGTCGAGGGCATCCACCAGCGGCGCCCAAATGAATTTCAGGGTGTAGGGCAGCCCCACCAAAGAGAACAGGCCGATGCTGCCAAGGCTCACCCCGCTTTCCGTCATCCACACCGACAAGGTGGTGCCGGTGAGGGCGAGCGGCAGGCCGGAGGAGAAGCCGAGCAGGATCACCACCAGCACGCTCGGGTGCAGGTAGACGGTGAGCGCCTCCCAGGCGGAGCGCCGGGGCGCGGGGGAGGGGGCGGTTGCGCTGTCGTCGCTCATGAAAAGTCCACCGCTGGAGCCACTCGGCCAGATGCCATCGGCGCGCCTTGGGCTTGCCTCACGGCGCCGACCAAGGCGCCGCCGCGGGCAGTGGACACCGTCGCCCGTTAAGAAACCGCATCCGCGGCGCGCGGCCACGGCGCAGGGTTCCCCCGGCGGGAAAGCACGGGTCGGCCGGCCGGTACGGACGGGTGGATTTCAGCGCGTCAGGCCTGGGGCGGGGTCCACAGGCCGGTCTCCACCTTGGAAACGGCGATCACCGCCTGGGTGCGGCTTTCCACCCCCAGCTTCTGCAGGATGGCGGAGACATGGGCCTTCACGGTGGCTTCCGACACCGAGAGCTCATAGGCGATCTGCTTGTTGAGGCGGCCCTCGGCCAGCATCATCAGCACCCGCACCTGCTGCGGCGTGAGGGTGGCGAGGCGGGCGATGATGGCATCGGTCTCGCCGTCGCTGCCGCCATTGAGGGTGATATCCGGGGGGATGAACACCTCGCCGCCCAGCACCTCGGCGATGGCGTCGCGCATCTGGCGCACGTCCATGGTCTTGGGGATGAAGCCGGAGGCGCCGAGGTCCAGGCCCCGGCGGATCACCGCCGGCTCCTCATTGCCGGAGACCACCACCACCGGCAGCGCCGCATATTGGGCGCGCAGATAGATCAGGCCGGAAAAGCCCCGTGCGCCGGGCATGGTGAGGTCCAGCAGCACCAGATCGAAATCGGAATCCCGTTCCAGCAGCGCCGTCAGATCGTCGAAGGTGCCGACTTCCTCGATGGTGGCGCCGGCGTGATGGCTGAGCACGGCCTCGCGCAGGGCGCCGCGGAACAGGGGATGGTCATCGGCGATGACGAGGCGCAAGGCCCCGCCTGATGCCGCACCTAATGCGCCACTCGCGGCTTCTCCCAATGGACCCTCCCCCCGACAGCATCCGTGTTTTGTCTTGGTCCCGACACACTCTTTCGCGGCGCGCCGCCCGCGCGCAACGAATTTTCGCTCCAATCATCATTCGATGGCGAAGCTGTGACAAGTCACGTGATTCAACGCCCTGTATGACCGGTAAACGCCAATACCACTTCTCGTCGGTGCGCGGCGAGCCGATGTTCGATGAGATAGAGGCCCTGCCAGGTGCCGAGCGCCAGCCGGCCGGCGCTGACCGGGATGGCCAGGCTGACCCCGCTGAGCAGGGTGCGCACATGGGCGGGCATGTCGTCCGGCCCCTCGCTGTCGTGCACCCAGCCGGCATGCTGGGGGGCCAGCCGGTCGAGGGCGGTGAGCAGGTCGCGCTGCACGTCCGGATCGGCGTTTTCCTGCAGGGTGAGGGAAGCGGAGGTGTGGCGGCAGAACGCCACCAGCACGCCGTCGCGGGCGCCGATCTCGGCCAGGAACGCGGCGGCCTCGCGGGTGATGTCGGTGAAGCCCTGGCCGGCGGTGGTCACCTCCAGCCGGCATTCGGCGTGGGTGTCCAGGGGCGCGCGGTGCGCGGGGGAACGCTGGAGACGCGCCATGGTCATGGTCCTCACTGCGCGCTTATGCGCGGTCCGGTTCGCGCCCCGTGTATTGCCTCCCGCGCCGCCGCCTGCAACCTTGCCCGCGCACCGCCGCGTCGACGGCGGACCAAAATGTCAGCGCCCGGGACTGAATGGACATGTCGAAGCTGGTTCTCGATTCTGCGGTGTTCAGTGATGCCGCCGTCGCCGTCGATACGCGCATGGTGAATGACGCCATCGTCAAGGCCATGCTGGCGGTGCCGGATCGCTGGTCCATCCCGCTGCCGCATATCCGCGCCGCGCGCCTCGCCGGCAAGGGCACCTTTCCCCTGCCGCCGGAGAGCCGGCGCGCCCATGTGGAAAGCATCCCCGGCCCGCGGGGCCCCATTTCCTTGCGCATCCTGATGCCCGATGGCGCTCCCAGGGGCGTCTATCTTCACATCCATGGCGGCGGCTGGACCCTGGGCTCGGCCCGGGAGAATGAGAACCTGACCGATCGCATCGCCTCCAACTGCGGCCTCGCGGTGGTGTCGGTGGATTATCGCCTGGCGCCGGAGGAGCCCTATCCGGCCGGTCCCGACGACTGCGAGGCGGCGGCCCTGTGGCTGGTGAAGGAAGGCCAGAACCGGTTCGGCACCACCCGCTTCGCCATCGGCGGCGAATCGGGTGGGGCGACGCTGGCGGTCACCACCCTGGTGCGCCTGCGCGACCGGCACGACCTGACGCCGTTTTCCGCCGTGAACCTCACCGCCGGCTGCTTCGACCTGCGCCTCACCCCTTCGGTGCGCAATTGGGGCGATCTGCCCCTGGTGCTGAACCGCGCCGACATCGAGCATTTCGTGGAGAATTATCTCCGGCTCGAAGGCCGCGCCGAGGACCCCGATGTCTCGCCGCTTCTGGCCAATCTGAAGGGGCTGCCCAAGGCCCTGTTCATCGTCGGCTCACGCGATCCGCTGGTGGACGACACTTTGTTCATGGCCAACGCCTGGCTCGCCGCCGGCAACGGGACTGAGCTCGAGGTCTATCCCGGCGGCTGCCACGTGTTCCTGGCCTTCCCCGGCACCCTTTCCGACCAGGCGCTGAAACGGGTGGACGCCTTCCTCAGCGATTTCTGAGGCCGGGTGTCTCGAGCCGTCGCATTTTCTGCCCGCGAACCGGTCTCCCCTTCGCTTGAAAATGCTCTACAGCCGCTCGCTCTGGTCCGGCGCGCGCAGTTCATCGACCTTCTGTTTCAGCCAGCGGAACCACTGGTCGGCATAATCGAGCGCGGCATCGAGATCGGAGGTGTCGGGGGCCGGCTTGGTCTCGGGGCTGGTGGCGCCACCGCGCTTCAGCGCCGCGATTTCCCCCTGGAGCCGGCCGATCTCCGCCTCATAGGCATCGCGGCTGTCGGGCACGGCGGTGCAGGCGAAGCCCTGCGGACCCTTGGCGCACAGGGAGACCTTGCCGGTCTCGGTGTCGAGCTTGAGCGCGCCGCCTTCCACCGGGGCGAAGGCGAAGCGCGGCCCGGGCGGCGGCGGCAACGGGTCCGGCGCGCCCGCTGCTGGCGCCGGCTGCGCCAGCGCCGCGCCGGTGGGGATGAGGAGGGGGGTGGCCAGCGCCGTGGTGAGGATCAAACCGGCGATCCTGGCGTGCGCCGTCGCGCGACATGCAGCCATGAGGTCTCCTTTTCAGCGGCGGGCGATGGCCCGTTCGCCGCCACTTTCCGTTGCGATCGGGGCCGAAGCGGGGCGCTAGGCGGGATCGGTGCCGAACGGCGCGCGGCCGGAGGTCAGCGCATCATCGAGCAGCTCGATGCGGTCCTGCCCCCAGAACACTTCTCCCTCCAGCACATAAGCGGGGGCGCCGAAGACGTCGGCGGCCAGCGCCTTGGCCCGATTGTCGAGATAGGCGGCCCCGGCGGCCTCGCCACCGGCGGCGGCCACCAGCGCGGCCCCCGGCAGGCCTGCCGCGTCGGCGAGGGCGGTCACCACCGCCGGGTCGGCGAGATCGAGCTGGCGCTGCCAGACACCGCTGAACAGCGCCGGCAGCAGCCGCTCCACCGGGTGGCCCGCCTGCAGGGCGGCGATGATGGTGCGGTCGGCCAGCGCGCAGTCGAACGGCCAGTGGGCCGGATGGATATGGAAATCAATGCCCCGCTTCACCCGCCAGCGCTGCAGCTCCAGCAGGCGGTAGCGCTGGCGCTGCGGCGGGCGCTGGGGCAGCGGCAGGCCCCCGGTTTCGGCGAAGATGGGGCCGAGGGATACCGGATGGAACGCCACCTGCGCCCCGTTGCGGGCGGCCACCGCCATGAACAGGTCATGGCCGATGAAGCTCCAGGGGCTGATGGTGGAGAAAAAATAATCGATGCGGCGCGCCATGAGATCCTCCCGTTGGTCGCTTATAGCAGTCCCTTCCGGTTCGTCCCGCTTTGTCCGCCGTTTGGCGGACCGTCGCGCCTGTGAGTTGAGCCCGGCGGCTTGACACGGCGCGGCAGACCCGCGCCTTGTTGGACGAGACCACACCGCGTCATGCCCAGGAGGCGAAGGAGATGACCCGCGCCCGATCCACCGCCCGCAAGCTCGCCGGGCTGAAGGCCGATCTCGCCGCTGCGCCCGCCGCACCTGCCGCGTCACCGCCCGCCGGTGCGGGCGCGGCGCCTGTTGGCGCGGCGCCGTCGGGCGGCTGTCCGTTCCGCGGGTGCGGCGTCGAGGATGCGGAGCGCCAGCTGCGGGCGCTGGTGCGCGCCCGCCCGCTGACGGCGGCAGGGCTGTCGCTGCTGGCGGGGGCCGTGGTGGGGGGACTATTGCTCCGGGGTGGCAAGAAATGAACGACATGGACACGCTGGTCCGCAATCTGCGGGTGCTGCTGCGGGCCGATCTCATCATCGCCGAGATCCATCTGCGCAAGGCGGCGGCCAAATCCACCTTCTTCGGCATCGCCGCCTTGATCGGGGGCTTCGGCCTGGTGATGCTGGGTATCGCGGGCTTTCTGGCCCTGGAGACGCTCTATGGCGCCATCCTGGCGGCCACCATCACCGGTGGCGTGGCGCTGGTTCTGGCGGCGCTGCTGGTCTTCGCCGGCGCGCGGGTGCGGCCCGGGCGCGAATTGGATCTCGCAACGGAAGTGCATGCCGCCGCCATGACCGCCGTCAGCGCCGATCTGCAGGCGGCGGGGACCAGCGTGCAGCGGCTGACGGCGTTCGTGCGTAACCCGCTCGACACCGCCGTGCCGGCGGTGGCCTTCAGCCTCTTCAACACCCTGCTGAAGGCGTTGCGGCGCAAGAACTGAACGTGTGGCGACCCGCCCCGGCAGCGCCGGGCCGGGCCCGGGAGACAGGCCGTGAGCGACGCGACCATGACGAGCCAGACCGCGACCTCGGAGGCGGCCGACGCCGCCCGCCCCATCATGCTGCTCACCGGGGCCTCGCGGGGCATCGGCCATGCCACGGTGAAGCGCTTTTCGGCCGCCGGCTGGCGTGTCATCACCTGCTCGCGGCACGCCTTTCCGGAAAAGTGCCCGTGGGGCGCCGGCCCCGAGGATCATCTGCAGGTGGACCTGTCGAGCCCGGCCAGCACCCTGGCCGCCGTGGCCGAGGTGAAGCGGCGCCTGCCCGAGGGCAAGCTGCATGCCCTCGTCAACAATGCCGCCATCTCCCCCAAGGGGGAGGGCGGCGCCCGGCTCGGCACCCTCGACACGGATCTTGAGACCTGGGTGGATGTGTTCCAGGTGAACTTCTTCGCGCCCATCATCCTGGCGCGGGGCCTCGCCGGCGAGCTGGAGCGGGCGCAGGGCAGCGTGGTCAACGTCACCTCCATCGCCGGTTCGCGGGTGCATCCCTTCGCCGGCGCCGCCTATGCCACCTCCAAGGGGGCGCTGGCGGCGCTGACGCGCGAGATGGCTTCCGATTTCGGCCGCAGGGGCATCCGGGTGAACGCCATCGCCCCCGGGGAGATCGACACGGCCATCCTCTCGCCGGGCACCGAGAAGATCGTGGCGCAGATTCCCATGCAGCGGCTGGGCACCCCCGATGAGGTGGCCAAGATCATCTTCGTGCTGTGCACCGACACCGCGTCCTATCTCAATGGCGCGGAGATCCACATCAACGGCGGCCAGCACGTCTGACGTGCTGCGGCGCCGGGGAGGCCATCTCAGGCGCGGCCGCGGGCCGAGCGGGTGGGCCGCACCAGGCGATCCACCCAATTGCGGATCTCCAGGGTGCGCACGGGCTTGGCGATCACCGCATCATCGATGCCGCAGCGCCAGGCCAGCGCCTTGTTGCCGGGATCACGCTCGAAATGCTCGAGATCGGCGATGAAGGCGGCTTCCTCCTCCTCGTCCTGAAAGAAGCCTTCGGCCACCAGCGACGGCTGCAGCCGGCGGAAGATGGCAGCCATCTCCCGGAACGGATATTCCGGGTGGTACTGCACCCCCCAGCAGATGGAGCGGCCGGCGCGGATCTCCGCCGCCTGCACGGTCGAATGATCGTTGGTGGCGAGCAGCCGCGCCCCCTGCGGCAGGGCCTCCACCTCGTCGAGATGCACGGTCATGGCCTCGAACACGCCGGGCTTGTCGGCGAACAGGTCATGGCCGGCGACGGTCTGGCGGATGCGGCGGCCGAACCCCACCTCGCGCCCGCGTGGGCTGGGCCGCACGCTACCGCCGGCGGCGACCGCCAGCAATTGCAGGCCCCAGCAGCTGCCGAACACCGGCACGCCGGTGGCAAAGGCCGCCTGGATCAGGGCGATCTGCGGCGCGATCGCCGGCCCGCCCTGGTAGATGTTCAGCGACGAGCCGGTGATGGCGATGCCGTCATAGCCGTCGAGCCCGCCGCTGTCGGGCAAGTTGGCGCCGGGGTCGGCGGGATAGCAGATGTCCACGGTGGCGCCGGGCGCCAGCTCGCGCAGCAGCTGGGCATAGCCCTCGCCCGCCGCCTGGCCGCCGAAATGGATCTGCCGGGCGCGCGCCTCAGCGGTGTTGCCTTCGACAACGAGCAGGCGGGGGGCGGGGGGCGTTGCGGTGGGCGTTGCGGAGGGCATGGCAGGCAGCGGGCCTTTGACACGGGAGCCGTGAGCGGATGGCGGCGAGCATAATGGCCATTTTGACCAAAGCGAGGATGGCGCCTCAGTCCGGCGCCTGCGCCTCCAGGGTGCGCGGCGCCCGCCCGCGCCGTTCGCGCAGCAGCAGGTCGATGCCGGAGGCGATGACGATGGCCGCGCCGGCGAGGGTCCAGGCGGTGGGGGACTGGTCGAACACCAGCCAGCCGAGCGCGATCATGCCGATGATCTGGGTGTAGATGAACGGCGCGAGGAGCGCCGCCGGGGCGCGGGCGTGGGCGAGGATGAGGAAGAAGTGGCCCGCTCCCGCGATGATGCCCAGTTCCAGCATCAAGCCGATGTCGAGGGCCGAGCGCGGCGTTTCCCACACGAAGGGCAGCGGCAGGCTGGCGGCGAGCGAGCCCACCAGCGAGGAATAGAACAGGGTGGTTTCGCTGCGATCGCAGGCGGCGAGCATGCGGGTGGTGATGGAATAGAGGGCATAAGCGGCGGCCGCCGCCAGGCTCAGCAGCGCCGCCGGGTGAATGCCCCCAACCCCGGGGCGGACCACCAGCAGGATGCCGCAGAAGCCCACCATGATGGCGATCCAGCGTCGCACCCCCACCCATTCGCCCAGCATGGGCCCGGCGAACAGGGCGACGAAGAACGGCGCGGAGAACATGATGGAGACGGTCTGATCCAGCTGCAGGAAGTGCAGCGCGGAGAAGTTCAGGGCGGTGATGGCGAACAGCAGGCCCGAGCGGACCAGCTGCAGCCCCGGCCGCGCCGTGCGCAGCAGCCCCGGCACGGTCCAGGGATTGAACACCACCAGCGACACCGCGAAATGCACCACATAGCGGGCCCAGATGACCATGATGACAGGCATCTGCTGGCCGAGCCATTTGGCGGTGGCGTCGGTGACCGCGAAGCTCAGCACCGCCACGCACATGAAGGCGATGCCGAGCAGCGTCGAGCCGCCCGAGGCCGGCAGGCCCTTGCCGGCTGGGCGCGCGGCGGCATGGGGATCCGCAGGCGGAGAGACTGCGGCAAGCGGATCCGCGGGCGCGCCCATGGTGGCCTCGGTCAATAGGTGGCGCGGCCGCCGGAGATGTCGAACACGGCGCCAGTGGTGAAGGAGCAGTCCGACGATGCGGCAAAGGCGATGGTGGCGGCGATCTCCTCCACCGTCACGAATCGCCCGCGCGGGATCTTGGCGAGCATATAAGCGATCTGCGCCTCGCTCATCTGGTCGAACAGCGCGGTATGGGCGGCGGCGGGGGTCACGCAGTTCACGCAGATGTCGTGGATGGCCAGTTCCTTGCCCAGGGACTTGGTGAGCGCGATCACCCCGGCCTTGGAGGCGGAATAGGCGGCGGCGTTGGGATTGCCTTCCTTGCCGGCGATGGAGGCCACATTGACGATGCGCCCATAGCCCTGGGCGATCATCACCGGCACCACCGCCCGGCAGCAGAAGAAGGGACCGTCGAGATTGACCGCCATCACCTGGTGCCAGGCGTCCTCGGGATATTCCCAGGTGGGATGGTTGGGCCCCGAGATGCCGGCATTGTTGACCAGGATGTCGATCCGCCCCAGCGCCGCATGCGCCTGCTCCATGGCCCGTTCCACGTCCGCGCGGCGGGTCACGTCCACGCCGATGGCGCTCACCCGGTCCCGGCCGAGGGCGGCGGCGGTGGCCTCGGCCCGCTCCAGATCCTGGTCGAGAAGGGCGACGCGGGCTCCCGAGTCCAGGAACCGGGCGACCACGGCGCGGCCGATGCCCTGGGCGCCGCCGGTGACGACGGCGGTGCGGCCGATGAGATTGATGGCGTTGGGCTTACTGGCGTGTGGCATGGATCCTCCCGTCGGCGCGGAGGCAGCCTCCGCGTCGCGCCGTGGTCCGCTTGTCGCGGCTCGTCGCATGTTGCGCGCCTCAGGCTAGCCGGGCCGCGCGGGTCCGGGAAGGGCCGGCCGGTGCCACGGTGCCGGGGAGATCCGCTTCGCGCCGTGGGGAACAGGAGGGCTCAGGCCTCCTCGTCCTCATCGGCCGCGTCGGCCTCGTCATCGAGGCCGCCATCGGTGCCGAGCCGCTGGGCCAGGTTCTTCTCCACCTTGCGCAGCAGCTTGCGCAGGCGCTTGCGCTCCTTGCCGTCGAGCCCGGCGACCATCTCGCCCTCCAGGGTCTCCCACACCCCGTCGATGGCGCCGGACCGCTCGCGACCGAGGTCGGTGAGGAACACCCGCACGAGGCGGCCGTCGCCATCGGTGGTGCGGCGTTCCACGAGGCCCTGGGTGGTGAGGCGGGCGATGGTCTTCGATGCGGTGGGCGGGCGCACGCGCAGGGCGCCTGCCAGATCGCCCATGGTGCGTCCATCCAGCTCCGCCAGCAGCTTGAGCACCGCTTCCTGGCCCGGGAACAGGCCGAGATCGGTGAGCAGGCGCGCCGACAGCGCCCGCTGCAGGCGGGCGGTGTGGTTGAGGCGATAGCCGATGGTCTTCGCGAACGGGTCCTTCATGTTTCCCCCAGCGGCTTGCGCCCTCTTCGTTCTGTCGCGGGCAGCATCGCGCCGACCCGGTGCCGGCGCCAGTGCCGCGTGTGATCCGCACCGAACGTGACGCTGTTATCCACGCGCCGGCTTACATTTTTACGAAGGTGTCGAATGGGAGGATTTCCAAGGGACGGCCCGATGCTTGACAGGGGCCGCCGGTGGCCCCTTGCATGGGCCCATGAGCACCCCGACGCCCCCCGACGGCGCAGCCGCCGCCGCTTCCCAAGATCTCCCCTCGTCACGTCTCGATGACAGCAGCCTGGATGCCCGGGCCCGCCGCGAGGCGGACGATCCCCATTCTCCGGTGGTGCGCTTCGATGCCACCTGGCCGCTGCGCCTGGACGCCGGGGTGGCGCTGGAGGCCCAGCAGATCGCCTACCAGACCTACGGCGAGCCCAATGCGGCGCGCTCCAACGCCATTCTCATCTGCCATGCGCTGACCGGCGATCAGCACGCCGCCAATCTCAATCCGGTCACCGGCAAGCCCGGCTGGTGGGAGACCATGGTGGGGCCGGGCCGCCCCATCGACACCGAGCGCTTCTATGTCATCTGCGCCAACGTGCTGGGCGGCTGCATGGGCAGCACCGGGCCGTCGTCGCGCAATCCGGCCACCGGCGCGCCCTATGGGCTCGACATGCCGCTGGTGACCATCCGCGACATGGTCAACGCGCAGGCGATGCTGCTCGACCATCTGGGCATCGAGCGACTGCTGTGCGTGGCCGGCGGTTCCATGGGCGGCATGCAGGTGCTGCAATGGGCGGCGAGCTATCCCGAGCGGGTGTTCTCGGCATTGGCGCTCGCCACCGCGGCCCGCCATTCGGCGCAGAACATCGCCTTCCACGAGGTGGGGCGGCAGGCGGTGATGGCGGATCCCGACTGGCGCGGCGGGCGCTATCTGGCGGAAGGGGTGACGCCCCATCGCGGCCTCGCGGTGGCGCGCATGGCGGCGCACATCACCTACATGTCGGACCAGGCGCTGCATCGCAAGTTCGGCCGGCGGCTGCAGAACCGCGCCATGCCCACCTTCGGCTTCGATGCGGATTTCCAGGTGGAAAGCTATCTGCGCCACCAGGGCGAGGCGTTCGTGCAGCGCTTCGATGCCAATTCCTATCTCTACGTCACCCGCGCCATGGATTATTTCGACCTCGCGGCGGATTACGACGGGGTGCTGGCCAACGCCTTCCGCGGCACCAAGACCCGCTTCTGCCTCGCCTCCTTCACCTCCGACTGGCTGTTTCCCACCGAGGATTCCCGCGCCATCGTCCATGCCCTCAATGCCTCGGGCGCCAACGTCTCGTTCGCCGAGATCGAGAGCGACAAGGGCCACGACGCCTTCCTGCTGGAGGAACCGGAATTGTTCGCCATCGCCCATGGCTTCATCGACAGCGCGGCGCGGGCCCTGGGCCTGCCGCCGGCCCGGGAGCGCTGAGCCATGGCGCAGCCGACGCTGGATGAAGGCGCCGTGCGCCAGCAGGGCGGGCGTGTCGACCTGGTGGTGGTGGCGGAGATGGTCGCCCCCGGCTCGCGGGTGCTGGATGTGGGCTCCGGCGACGGCGGCCTGCTGGAGCTGCTGGCCACCACCCGGGGCTGCGATGCCCGGGGCATCGAATTGTCCCGCGAGGGGGTCAATGCCGGGGTGGCCCGGGGCCTCGCCATCATCCAGGGCGATGCCGATGTGGACCTCGCCTATTACCCCGACGATGCCTTCGATTATGTGATCCTGTCCCAGACCCTGCAGGCCACCCGCCGTCCGCGCTGGGTGCTGGAGCAGATGCTGCGGATCGGCCGGCGCGCGGTGGTCTCCTTCCCCAATTTCGGCCATTGGCGCTCGCGGCTCGACCTCCTGGTCAACGGCCGCATGCCGGTGACGGAGAACCTGCCGCTGCCCTGGTATGAGACGCCGAATATCCATTTCTGCACCATCCGCGACTTCGTCGGGCTAGTGGATGCGCTGGACGCCAAGATGGAAAAGGCCGTGGCGCTCGATTCCGCCGGTCACCGGGTCCGCGTGAACATGCCCTGGTGGGTGTGGAACCTTTTGGGGGAACAGGCGGTGTTCCTGCTGTCACGCAAGGGGCGCGGCTGACGGCGCCGGGCCTCAGAGGGGCGCCGCGTCGCGTTCCGCGAGGAACAGTTCCACGTCCCGCAGATACCGCTGTGACACCGGGGCGCTCAGCCCATTGGTGAGGCGGACGCGCGCGGCACGGCCCGTGCGCTCCAGGCCGAGGATGGCCGCATCGGCCACCCACCAGGACCGATGAATCTGTCGCCCCGGCGTCGGGGCGCATTCCGCAATGGCGTCGGTGAGGCGAAGCAGGACCAGGGCGGATCCCCGGTCCGTATGGATCCGGGCATAGTGATCCTCCATCTCCACGGCGACCATGGGGCCCCGCGTCGCCGGAGGCAGGCGGGCAAGAAGGGCGCTGGCGAGGGGCGACGGCTCCGCATCGCCGGGCATGGGGCGTTCAGTGTCCGGCGGTGGTGGCGCCGTGGAGGGGGATGGCGGCCGCGGCTTTGGTCTTTGCCGCAGTTCCGGGCTTTGTCGCAGCTCGTGTTGCGCTTGCCGCGGTTCTCCCATGGGCGTTGCCGCGAAACTGAGGCCGAAAGCCGCCCGCGCGATCATCGACGCCCCGGCGCCGATCAGCACGATCTGAAAGTAGAGCGCCAGGATCTTGTGGGGGTGCGGCCACCATCCGGTGAGCACATGGGTCGCCGGCCCGACGATCAGCATCATGGGCACCGCCGCGACACCCACCAGGGCCAGCCAGCGTGGCGCGGGAGCCAGGGACCGGCCGACGCCGCGGAGGTCGGCGATCCGCTCCACGAGGGCCAGCATGAGGAACCAGCTGGCGAGCATTCCGGTCCAATAGCCCACGCGGGCAAGAAAGACCTGTTCGGTGACGTCGAACGGTCCGATCCAGGCAAAGGCGGGGCTCAGGGCGAAGGCGAGGGAGACCTCGGCCAGCCTGTGCCGCCGCCATGGATTCGTGTGCAGATTGGCGAATTCACGCATCGCGAGGACCTTGACCATCGGGGTGTGGGTAGATTGCCGAATAGTTTGGCGCAATTGCGAAGCGGACGTCGTGGTCGCGGCGGGGCTCTGCCTAAACCGGGCAATCCCGTTCCGATGTCCACCGAGCAAGAGCCCCATGCCCGATCCCCATCGCGTGTTCCCCCGTGCCAAGCCGTCCCGTTCCTTCAAGCCTGTCGGACTGGCGCCGATCGGAGCGCTGATGTTGATGATGCCATCGGCTTCCGCAGCCGATCTCCCGGCACCCGCCGCCACCACACCCACCGGTTTGGAGCCCGCGCCATCCGTCGACCAGTTCACCTGGGTCAGCGAGAAGCTCGCCAACTGGAAGGTCGTGCTGGGTGGCGGTGCCATGGTCGCCCCGAAGTTTGAGGGGTCCGACGAATACGAGGTTTCGCCCATTCCTTTCGTCTCGGCGGCGGTGACCGACTGGATGATGCTCGATCCACGGGGCGTGGCCCTGGGTGTGCGGCCCCTCGATGGTCTCCCGAATTTCAAGGTGGCGGCGCGGCTGGGCTACGATCCCGGCCGCCAGCAGGACGATTCGGATCATCTGCGCGGGTTGGGCGATATTGACGCCGGGGCTGTGGTCGGTGCGCGTGTGGCCTATCTGACCGGTCCGGTGGAGGTGTATGCCGCCGTCGACCGGACCTTCGGCGGCAGCGATGGCCTCCAGGCCCGCTTGGGTGCCGAAGGATCATGGAACTGGGGCCGCTTTTTCTTCACCCTCGGGGCTTCGGCCACCTGGGCGGACGAGACATATATGTCCGCGTATTTCGGCGTCACCCCGATCCAGTCGCTGCGGTCGCATCTGCCGGTCTACGATCTCGGCGCCGGCATCAAGCGGATCGACGTGTCCGCGTCCGTCACCTACATGATGAGCGATCATTGGCTGATCCGGGGGCAGGCCGGCCTTGGCACGCTCGTCGGGGATGCTGGCGACAGCCCCATCGTCCAAAGCCGGACGCAGCCCTCGGGCATGCTTTCGATCGGCTACAAATTCTAGGCAGGGTCCCGCCGCGCGTCGGCTGCCCTATCCCGCCGGGACGCCGCCGAGCACCGGTTCCAGGGCCGGTTCGAGCACCGGAACCAGACGCGAGCGGCGCACCGCCACCGGGCGATAAAGCTGCTTGGTCGCCTCCACCACCAGCACCCCGGAAAAGGGCAGGGAGAGCCGCGCGCCGACCCGCTCGAAGGCCACCGCCGTGCGCAGGAACCAGGCGCTCGGCGGGGCATAGAGCGCCTCGCCCCAGCCCACCGGGGTGAACAGGGCCTCGCGCAGCAGGTTCACCACCTGGCCGCGGGAGAACGGGCGGCCATTGCCGAACGGGGTGGTGTCGAGCCGCGCCCACACCCCGCGCCGATTGGGCACCACCGCCAGCAGGCGGCCGCCAGGGGCCAGCACGCGCCACACCTCGCGCAGCATCTCGGCGGCATTATCGGTCATTTCGAGGGCATGCACCGCCACCACCCGGTCGATGCTGGCGGTGGGCAGGGGCAGCATGGTCTCGTCGGCGAGCGTCGCCAGCGTCGGCCCGCTGGAGGGCCAGCGCACCACGCCCTGGGCGGCGGGCATCACCGCGATGCAGCGCTCGGCCTCCTCGCGGAACACGCCGAGATACGGCGTGGCATAGCCGAGGCCGAGCACGGCGAGGTTGGTGACATTGGCGAACCGGGCGCGGATCGCGCGGCCGAGCAGGCGTCGTGTCATGATGCCGACCGGCTGGGCATAGAAGTTGCGCAGGTCCACGACGTCGAGATACATGCCGCTCCCCTGCACCTCAGTCCTCCGCTGCCGGGCGCGCGTGCGCCGGATCCCGCCCGATCATGTTGCGTCCTGCGCCCGGGCGACGCAATCGCGGCGCGGTGGTTGGGTGGCCTTTTCCTTTGCGCGTGAATAGACGATCATGACCGCCAGGTCGCCAGAGATCTGTCGCCTGGCGTGGGGGCGCCATGCGCCGCCCGGGGAGTGTGTTCGTGCCGGCCGAGATTCGCCTCGTTCCTTGCCTTAGCGACAATTATGCCGTGCTGCTGCACGACCCCGCCACCGAAGCCACGGCGGTGGTCGATGCGCCCGAGGCCGAGCCCATCATGGCCGCGCTGGAGGCTGCGGGCTGGGCCCTCACCCACGTGCTGGTGACCCATCATCACGCGGATCATGTGCAGGGCATTCCCGCTTTGAAGCAGCGCTATGGCGCCACGGTGGTGGGGCCGCGCGCCGAGGCGAGCGACATCCCCGGCCTCGACGTGGCGGTGGTGGACGGTGATCCGGTGGCGGTGGGCACGCTGGTGGGCCGGGTTCTGGAAACCCCGGGCCACACCGCCGGCCATGTGGTCTATCTGTTCGAGGACGAACACGCCTTGTTCGCCGGCGACACCCTGTTCACCCTGGGGTGCGGGCGGCCGTTCGAGTGCGAACCGGCGGTGCTGTGGCACTCCCTGCAGCGCCTCAAGGGGCTGCCGGGGGATCTCATGGTCTATAGCGGCCACGAATACACGCTCAGCAATGCCCGCTTCGCCCTCTCCGTGGACCCCGACAATGCCGAGCTGAAGACCATGTTCGCCCGCGCCGAGGCGGCGCGGGCCAGGGGCGAGCCCACCATTCCCTCGCTGATGGCGGATGAGCGGGCCGCAAACCCCTTCCTGCGCGCCGATGATCCCGCGCTCGCCGCCCATCTCGGGCTCGCCGGAGCCGATCCGGCGGACGTGTTCGCCGCTTTGCGGGCCCGCAAAAACACCTTCAAGGGCTAACGTTTTCAATCGCTAACATTTTCAAGGGCTGAGCCATGATGCCTCTGGACGGTGGCCTGAGCGCCGCCGATGTGGTCCGCCTGCTGGAGCTGCAACCCCATCCCGAGGGCGGGCATTTCCGCGAGACTTTCCGCGATGTGGCGGCCGATGGCGGCCGCGGCGCCTCCACCGCCATCTATTTTCTGCTGGCGGCCGGGGAGGTCTCCCACTGGCATCGGGTGGATGCGGTGGAGGTCTGGCATTGGCATGCCGGCGCGCCCCTCACCTTGTCGCTGGCGGATGCGGCGGGCCGGCGCGATCTGCGGTTGGGACCGGCGTTGGACCGTGGCGAGCGGCCCCAGGGCATCGTCCCCGCCAGCGTGTGGCAGGCGGCGGCGAGCCAGGGCGCCTGGACCCTGGTGGGCTGCACGGTGGCCCCGGCCTTTGACTTCTCCGGCTTCGAGCTGGCGCCACCCGGCTGGGCGCCCGACTGAGACCGGTCCACCTCCGTGGGGCGCGCCGCGCGTCGTCCCGCCGGCGCGGGCCGGAGCCCGGCGTGCGGTTTCAGCTGTCAGATTTCGGCACGTGGTGGGCGGCGGAGAGGGCCACCGGGTCACCTTCCACCACCTCGGCGGTGTCCTGCGCGCCCATCAGGCTCAGCAGCTTGGCGCGGGCCCGGTTCACGCGGCTCTTGATGGTGCCGAGAGCGCAGCCGCACACATCGGCAGCTTCTTCATAGGACAGGCCGGCGGCCCCCACCAGAACCAGCGCCTCGCGCTGATCGTCGGGCAGCTGAGCCAGGGCTTCCTTGAGGGTGGAAAGGGTGACCGACCAGTCTTGGCCGGGGCCCATGGTGTGGTCCTGCTGGGCGAGAGCCGACAGGCCGTCGTTCTCCCGGCGCTTTTTGCGCATGTCCGTGTAGTAGCTGTTGCGCAGAATGGTGAACAGCCACGCCCGAAGGTTCGTGCCGGGATCGAATTTCTCGATGTTCGAGAGGGCTTTGAGCAGCGTCTCCTGCACCAGGTCGTCGGCCTCGGCGCGATTGCGCGTCAGCGAGCGGGCAAATGCGCGGAGCGCCGGCAACAGCTCCAGCACCTGGTCGCGCAGATCCTGCGCGCCGGACTTGGGCGCATCCGCTGGGTGTGCGTGATCGTTCACGTCCATGGAAGCCCCTTTGGAAGTCCCTTCGGAAGCCTCTTGCTTGACGGACCGTGGGCGGCCGGGCTGCTGCGCATCGACTGAAGTGCCTTCGCGATCGGCGGTCAAGGGCCCCGATTGGGCGCGCGCCGGGCGTGATGACCCCGGCCGGTGTGTCGGCACCGCGTCGCCGATGCGGTCGCTCTCTTGGAGTCGTTTCGGGGGCCGATCCTGGTCCTTATCTCGGCCCCGGCCTTGGACGGCGCCATCGGCGTCGGGGCGGGCCGCCACCGCCGCGCCCCAGGGCGAAGCCTCCGGGGGGCGGGCAGGGGGCCGGTCAAGGGGCTGGGCAAGGGGCTGGGGAAGCCGGGGAGCACGGGTGTTCAAGGACCATCGTAGGGCGGCGGATACGGGTTGAGATTGCGGCAAGGGCTGGCCTCCGTTCTCAAAGGGATCCGAGGGGCAGGCACGCTCTCCTCGCATGCTGTCCTCGTCTGCTCTCCTCTTGCATGGCGCCGGGGCAGGGGCGCCGGTGACGCTGCGGGGGGGGGGGGGGCTACATCTTGGGAGGGCTCTTCTGGCCCCCCTTCTGTCCCGCCAGGGAGGCAAGGGAGCGGTCCCGCGAGAAGCTGCGCTGGTCGTCGGAGACACTCTGACCACCCTTGCGACCCGCCGCGGCGGCGAGGGCCCGGTTCTGGGAGAAGCTGCGCTTCTCGGCAGGCACGCTCTCTCCGCCCTTGCGGGCGATGGCCCGTTGCTTTTCCGCATCCATGGCGGCGAAGCCACGCGGTGCGGGGGTCTTGCTGGGACTCTTGGAGGGCATCTTTTCCATTCTGCTGCTCCTGCTCGGCTGCCCTGCCGCCGCGCTGCGGAAACGGTAGGGGCGCCGCATGGGGCCTCTGGAAGCACAAACGTCACCGGAGCGGAAAAGTTCCACCCATGGTCATGCGCGGGTGCGAGGGCGTCGCCGCGCGGCGTTAGCGGCTGCCATCGCGACAGGGAAAGGTGCCGCAGACGGTGACGCGCGGACCGCTCGTCCTCTGTTCGAGGGTGCCGCCGAGCTGGGCGGCGAAACCATAGGCGAGATCAGCGCCAGTGGCGGCGGGCGGGGGGCCGTCCACCGGCGCTTCCACCGCCACCTGAAGCCGGTTGTCGGCGACGCTGCCGGACAGGGTGAGGGCGAGAGCGGCGCGGTCCCTGGTGTCATCACCATCGGCCATGGCGAAGCGCAGGACGATCTCCACCAGCATCAGCGCCAGGGGCACCGCCATGTCGGTGGGAAGCGGCGCGTCCTCGGCCTCGACCGAGATGCGCAGCGGGCCCTCGGCGGCGCTTTCCAGCAGGCCGGCCAACTCGCCCATGAGCTCACGCAGCCGCACCTGCGAGCCTTCCGTCGCCTCGTAGAGGATGCGATGCACCAGAGCGAGGGTGTTGACGCGGGTGCGCAACTGCTCGAACCGCCGCCGATCGGCACCCCGCGGGATCGCCGAGCCGTAGAGGCTGATGAGGCTCACCACGATCTGCAGGCTGTTCTTGATGCGGTGGTGGATCTCGCGCACCAGCGCCGTCTTCTCCGCCAGGCTCTCGCGCAGCCGCGCATCGCGCTCGCGCACGGCGAAGGCCATGTTCTCCACCGCGTGGCCAAGGGCGCGGAACTCGCTGGGCGCATCGTTGATCCGGGTGGGGCGGAAGGCGTAATGGCCCTGGGCGTAGACCGCCGTGACGCGCCGCAGATAGAGCACCCAGCGCAGCACGATGCGATCCACCGCCAGCCACAACCCTACAAGGCTGGCGACGACGATGAGCGCGGGCAGGGCGAAGCTGGCGGCCACCGTCAGCACGGTCCAGCGGAACAGGCTTTCGGTGGGCAGGGCGAAGGCGATGGTCAGGCCCTGCCGGCTCAAGGGGGCCGTGGCGAAGGTCCAGCTACGCCCGTCACTGTCCCGGGCCTCCCGCAGGCTCCGGCCGGTGCGCGTCATGTCCTGCCCGGCGAACAACGCGGCGCTGGCGGTCCGGGCGTTGGAGACCAGCTCCTCACCATGGGGAGAGAACAGCGCGACCATGCTGCGCGCCGGCGGCGCCTCGCGTTTCATCAGATTGTCGAGCCAGGCGATGTCGATGCCCATGGCGATGGTGCCGTCCACCTGCCCGTCGGCACCGGTCAGGGGCAACAGGGCCATGAGGATGCCGTCGTGGGCGGTGGGGCTGGCGATGCGGCCGGACAGCCGGAACATCCGCGCGTCGGCGGCGGCGCGCCACCAGGGGGCATCGCTCACGTCGGTCTGCTCCAAGGGCAGGGCCGCGCAGGTCACCTTGCCGGTGGTGTCGATGACGCTGATGTTGCTGGCGAAGGGCAGGCTCAGCACGGCGCCGTGCAGAATCGCCGGGCAGGAGGGCGCACCGGTCACCACATCGGCGACGTTCTTCAGTGCCTGCAGCACGTTTTCTGCCGAGGCGATCACCGCCTCCTGGTCCGCGGCGGCGGCGGTGGCGTGCTGCAGCAGCCGCTGGCGGGCCTCTTCCTCGGCGGCGTTGAGCTGCATGACGCCCTGGATGAAATTCAGCGCCGCGATGGGGGCGAGCGCCAGCAGCACCATGAGAATCAGCCGCCGGCGCACGCTGTCGAGCAGGGTGCGCGGACGGCTGGCCGCGGCGGCGAACAGGGCCGAGCGTTCGCGGTGGCGTGTGCGGACGGCTTGCGCCTTTACCCAATCCATGAACGCCATCACCCTCGTTCTGCGCCCGGTCGACCCCGGAATGAAGCACGCCACATCTCGTCCCGCACGAGCCACCGCTGTAGAATGTCCCGGTGCGTCATCGGGTTCCGCACGCGCCGCACCCGGAACAATCGGCAGGTGACGGCGTTGGAAACCATCGAGGCGTTCGTTCCGGTGCCGTCCTTGGTCCGTGCCATTATGAGCGAGTGCCATCCTTCAGGAGAGTCGCGCATGCCGCAAACCTCGATCGTCAAGCAACTGCCGGCGCTGCGGCGCTATGCCCGAGCCCTGCTCGGTTCCCAGCAGGCGGGCGACGATCTGGTGAAGGAGACGCTGGAAGCGGTGCTGGATGGAAAGGTGTCGCTCGACACCGGGGTATCGCCCCGGGTGGCGCTCTACCGGGCCTTCCACCACGTGTGGAAACGCCGGCCCGGCCTTCCCGAGGCGGGCGCCCTGCAGGCCGACTTGCGACTGCAGGCCATGGATCTTTCGTCGCGGGTCGCCTTCCTGCTCACCGCCATGGAGAGCTTTTCTTATGCCGAGGCCGCCAGCATTCTCGGCGTGACCATCGAGGAGGTGGAGGCGCAGGTGGTGGCCGCCCAGCGGGACATCGACCGGCAGATCGCCACCCGGGTGCTGATCATCGAGGACGAGTGGGTGATCGCCCTCGACCTGCGCACCATGGTCGAGGAGCTGGGGCACGAGGTGATCGGCGTGGCGCCCACCCATGCCAAGGCGGTCGAGCTGGCGCAGAGCGGCAATTTCGGTCTGGTGCTGGCGGATATCCAGCTGGCCGACGGATCGTCGGGGGTGGATGCGGTCACCGACATCCTCGAGCGCTTCGCGGTGCCGGTAATCTTCATCACCGCCTTTCCCGACCGCCTGCTCACCGGCGAGCGGCCGGAGCCCACTTATTTGATCACCAAGCCGTTCCTGTCGGAAACGGTGAAGGCGACCATCGCCCAGGCGCTGTTTTTCCACGAGGCCCGCAGCGTGGGCGCCGCGTCCGAGCGGATCGCCTGATCCGCGGGGCACGTGCGCCGGCTGCCGCGCCTGTCCGCTGCCGCGCCTGTCCGCTGCCGCACCTGTCCCTTGCGCCATCGCATTGTCCAAAGGCTTGGAGGCGGGCAAGGTGCGGCGGTCGGCATCATCCGCCGCCTCGCCCGTGCGGGTGTGGCGGGAACCGACACGAGATGAATGGAGACCATGATGGCCGAGAAGAGCGAACCGAGTCTGGGAGACGTGCGTCAGGATCTCGATCAACTGCGCGCCGATTTCGCGCGCCTCATCGACAGCCTCGGCAAGACCGCCCAGAGCAAGGTCGAGGGCCTTGCCGGCGAGGCGCAGGTTCAGGCCGCGGCGGCGAGCGAGTGGGCCGAGGGGCACTCGGTGTCGGTGCGCGAGGCCATCCGCGAGCAGCCTTTCGTCGCCTGCGCCGTGGCCGCTGGCGTCGGTCTGCTGCTGGGGCAGCTGCTGCTGCGGCGGTGATCGGTTCCGACGCTGGCGCTAGGCGCCGGCGTCGGGCTCTTCCGGGATCGCCACCCCCACCGCGCGCAGCGCCCCCCGCAGGGTGGCCACGTCATAGGGCTTGCGGATCATCACCAGGCGCGCAACGCCGTCAAATTCCGCGGCAATCTCCTCGATGGCATAGCCGGTGGCGATGATGATGGGCAGGGTGGGCGCCAGCCCGCGCAAGGTGCGCACCACCTCGTCGCCGCCGATGTCGGGCAGGCCGATATCCACCAGGGCCAGCAGCAGCGCCCCATCGCCACCGGACTGGAAGGCGTCGCGCGCGTGATCGATGGCGGCGGCGCCATGGCCGGCCACCACCACCATGAACCCGTGGTCCTCGAGCACCTGCTGGGCCACGAGCGCGACGAATGGCTCGTCCTCCACCAGCAGGATGGTTCCGCGCGCGCTCGGCTGTTCGACCACTGGACGTTCCTTCCTGAACCGCGACCCTGGCGCGGCGTCTTTGACCCGTATCGGAGCCGATGGGCGCGGCGGCATCATGGCATAACGGGCGATGGGGGGAAGCACCCGCGCGGTGCAGCTTGCGGGCCTTGCCCCGGCGCTGGCATCATGGCAATGGCGGTGGGGTCAGAGCCTCGCCGGGTGGCGGTTCACGCGCGATCCGGCCGTACAGGTCCATGTTCACCCGGGTCGCGGTGTGCCTTGGCCACCGCCATCCGCCCGAGCGGTCCCCCACCGTGCGCACCCATCGCGCGCCCACGCAGCAGGATGCCCGACGCATGTTCCGCACCCTCTCGGACTTCATCACCGACATCACCGGCGGACGTCGTGACACCGATGCGTTCAGCCCGGACGATTATCGCCTCGCCGCCGCCGCACTCCTGGTTCACGTCGTCTCCATCGACGGTGTGGTGACCGACGCCGAGCGGGCCATGCTGCGCCAGATTCTGGAGCGGCGGTTCGCGCTCGAAGGTGCGGAGAGCGATGCTCTGGTTGAATTGGCCATTGCCAAGGATGCCGAAGCCGTCGATCTTTATGCCTTCACCAGCGTGTTGAATCGGGCGTTGGACGAGGAGGGCCGGCGCCGCATCATCGAGATGATGTTCGAGGTGGCCTTCGCGGATGGCACCTTGAGCGAGTTCGAGGACAACCTCGTCTGGCGCGCAGCGGAATTGCTCAATGTCAGCGCGCGCGAGCGGGTGGAGATCCGGCGCGAGATTCGCGAGGAGACGGAAACGAGCGGTGAACGACAGGATCAGGCCCCAGACACAGCACCCGACCACACCGACCGCGCTTGAGCCGGAGGCGGTGACGCTGCGGACGCCTGCAGGCTCACGCCAGCCGTTACCATGCAGCGCCGATGCCGCCCAGCCGGCGGCGGGCGGGCCGGCCACCGACATCCTCATCATCGTGCATCAGGCCCATTCCTCTCCCGGGCGCATCGGCGAGCGGCTGCAGAAGCGCGGCTATCACCTCGATGTGCGGCGCCCGGCGCTGGGCGAGCCTTTGCCGGGCTCGCTGGAGGATTACGCCGGCGCCGTGGTGTTCGGTGGCCCCATGAGCGCCAATGACGACCTGCCCTTCATCCGTGCCGAGATCGATTTCATGGCCAAGGCGCTGGCGGCGCGCATGCCGCTGCTCGGCATCTGCCTCGGCGGCCAGATGATGGCCAAGGCGCTGGGCGCGCGGGTGCTGCCGCACCACGAAGGCACGTGCGAAATCGGCTATTATCCGCTGGCGGCCACCGACGCCGGTGAGGCACTGCTGCCCTGGCCCAGCCACGTCTATCATTGGCATTCCGAGGGGTTCGAGCTGCCGCCCGGCGCCGATCTCCTGGCCACGGGCGAGGTTTTCCCCAACCAGGCGTTCCGCTATGGCGCCAACGCTTTCGCCCTGCAGTTCCACCCGGAGGTGACGCGGGAGATGATGTGCCTGTGGACCGTGCGCGGCGCCCAGAGCCTGTCGAAGCGCGGCGCGCAGCCGGGGCAGGCCCATCTGGACGGTTGGCAGCGCTATGATTCCGCTGTCTGCCGCTGGCTCGACGGGTTCCTGGACGTCTGGCTCGCCGAGGAGGCGCGGGGCGCCGCCAGGGCGCTCTCGCAGGACTAGTCCACCCCAGTCGTCCGCCCGCCTTCCGGGCTCTCGCAAACTGCAAGAGACCACCCTTGGCATTTTGCAAAATGCGAGCACGATTTGCATTCTGCGAAGCCGTCACGCAAGCTTGGCCATATTTTGTAGGCTGGATGGGGTCTGCGGCCTACATCTTGTTTTTGCCGAATTGGCAGGCCATTTGCTGATACAGGGCGAGGCCGGTCGTCAGGTGTCAGCGTCACCGGCTTCGATGGGGGCGCTCGCCGGTCTGCGGTGAGCGCCCCAATTTCTTTCAGCCGGCCGCCGGGCCGCGCCCCTCCATCATGGAAATGTCGTTCATTTCGGCACAAGACGGGGCCGCGGCGCGCGTGTTCTGTCCATTTGGCGATTCAGCGGCCGTCGATTCTGCTCTAGCGTAGCAGGCTGGAAACCGGAGGAACGCCACCATGACGGGAGCCCACGGGCCGCGATCGAGCGCAATGGCTTGGATGACGCCGAGCACCAAGACGCTGCTGGCCCGCTACAGTATTTTCATCGCCGTGAGCCTTGGGGCGTTGATCAGCCTCATCCTGTCGTTCTCGCTGCATCAGGCGTGGCTCATCGTCTTCTGCGTGCTGTTTCCGCTGGTGCTGCTCGGGGTGTTCGACATCACCCAGCCGGAGCATTCCCTGCTGCGCAACTACCCCGTCATCGGCTCCATGCGCTGGTTGTTCGAGGCGCTGCGGCCCTATCTGCGCCAGTATCTCATGGAGGACGACCTGTCCGAGCGGCCGTTCAATCGCGACGATCGCTCCCTGGTCTATGCCCGTGCCAAAAATGAGGAGGATCGCCAGCCGTTCGGCACCGAGCTCGACACCTACGCCACCGAATATGAATGGATGACCCATTCGCTGGCGCCCATGCCGGTGGCCAAGGAGCCGTTCCGGGTGAGTGTGGGCGGGGCGGACTGCGCCAAGCCCTATTCGGCCTCGGTGCTCAACATCTCGGCCATGAGCTTCGGCTCGCTGGGGGGCAACGCTATCGAGGCGCTGAACCTCGGCGCCCGGGAGGGGGGCTTCTACCACGACACCGGCGAAGGCAGCATCTCCCGGTATCACCGCATCCATGGCGGCGACATCGTGTGGGAGCTGGGGTCGGGCTATTTCGGCTGTCGCAATCCCGATGGCACCTTCTCGCCCGAGCGGTTCGCGGAGCGGGCGGCGGACGACCAGGTGAAGATGATCGAGATCAAGCTCTCGCAGGGCGCCAAGCCAGGCCATGGCGGCATGCTGCTGGCGGCCAAGGTGACGCCGGAGATCGCCGAGGCGCGGGGCATTCCTGTGGGCGAGGACTGCATTTCGCCGGCCCGCCATTCCGCCTTCTCGACGCCGGTGGAGATGATGGAGTTCGTCGCCCGCCTGCGCGAGCTGTCGGGCGGCAAGCCGGTGGGCCTCAAGCTCTGCGTCGGTCACCCCACCGAGGTGTTCGCCATGACCAAGGCCATGCTGAAGAGCGGCATCCGGCCGGATTTCATCGTGGTGGACGGGTCCGAGGGCGGCACCGGTGCGGCGCCGCACGAACTGGCCGATCACGTGGGCATGCCCCTGCGCGAGGGGCTGATCGTGGTGCGCAACGCGCTGGTGGGCACAGGCCTGCGCCCCGAGGTGCGCCTCGCCGCCTCCGGCAAGGTCACATCGGGCTTTTCCATGGTCGCCAACATGGGGATCGGCGCCGATTGGTGCAACGCGGCGCGGGCTTTCATGTTCTCGCTGGGCTGCGTGATGTCCATGCGCTGCCACACCGGCCAGTGCCCCACCGGAGTCACCACCACCGATCCGCACCTGCAGCGCGGGCTGGTGGTGGCCGAGAAGGCGCAACGGGTCACCAATTATCACCGCCACACGGTGGACGCGCTGGCCGAGCTGGTTGCGGCGGCGGGCCTGTCCCATCCCAGCGAGCTGCTGCCGCACCATCTGTGGCATCGCGTGAGCCCCATCGAGGTGAAGCCCCTGGATCGCATCTACCCGTTCCTGACGGCGGGCAGCCTCCTGGCGGAGGCGGATGCCACGCCTTATGCGGCCGAATGGGAGGCCGCCGACGCCGACAGCTTCGCCCCGCGCCGGCCGGTGGGGCCGCGCCGGGCGGCCTGAGGGCGCCGCGCCGCGGCGTCGGTCACGACACCCTGCCGGCGGTGGGATCGCCGCCGGCAGGCATCGCCTCTTCCAGATCCTCGTCGGTCCGCTCCCGCGCGCCGGGATGCTCCTCCACCAGCGGGCCCGGGGTCTGGACGACGGGAGGGACGGGCGCCCGGGAGCCCTTGGGCGCGGCGCGGCGGGCGCCGGTTTCCATCACCACATGCACCGGCGGGGCCTCGCCCTTCTTGTCGACGCCGAAATAGATGGTCTGATGGGGGAACGGGATGCGGATGTCGCGGGCGTCAAAGGCCGCCTTGATGCGTCGGTAGAACTCCCGTTTGACGTTCCATTGTCCCAGCGGCCGGGTCTTGAAGCGGCCGCGCAGCCAGACGGCGGAATCCTGCAGTCCCTCCACCCCCATCAGCTCGAAGGGGCCGATGATGGTTTCGGCCAGTGGGCCGGTGGAGGCCATCTCCTCGGCCACTTCCGCCATCACCGCCAGCGCCTCGTCGATATTCTCACGGTAGGAGACGGAAACGTCGACCACCGCATAGGCGAACTGCTTCGACATGTTCTTGATGATCTGCACCTCGCCGAACGGCAGGGAGTGCACGTTGCCGTCGAAGTCGCGCAGATGCACCGTGCGGACGGTGATCTTCTCCACCAGCCCCGCGTGGGCACCGAGCTCCACCACGTCGCCCACCGACAACGTATCCTCCATGAGGATGAAAATGCCGGTGATGACGTCCTTCACCATGGTCTGCGCGCCGAAGCCGATGGCGAGGCCCAGCACGCCGGCGCCGGCCAGCAGCGGGCCGATGTTGACGCCGAGCTCGGACAGCACGATGAGCCCGGCGATGGTGACGAGGACAATGCGGAAGCCGTTCTGCAGGAACGGTAGCAGGGTCTTCACCCGATTGGAGGCGGGGTTGCGTTCATAGAGCCGGTCGGCGAAGGCGATGCCCACCTCCCAGGCGGCAAACCCGCCGGCCACCACGATGCAGATGGCGATGGCGCGGCCCAGCAGGTCTTCGCCATGGTCGGTGGCCAGCCAGTCGAACGGCTCGGCGCCCCAGATCTCCAGCAGGATCAGGGTGGTGACGGCGGTGATCAGCAGCCCCACCCCGTGCCGCAGGATCGGCAGATAGCGATTGGCCCGTGCCTCGAGCTGGGGAAACTCCTCCCGCACCGTGTCATTCAGCCGGAACACCGCCTTGCCTACCCGCATCAGGACGAGCATCAGCGCCCGCGCCGCCAGGATGGTGATGAGGGACAGGATGCTGGCCTGGGCGATGAAGGCGGTGCCCCCTTCGATGCCGAGGGCCCAGACCATGAACACCGCAACTACATAAGCGATGGCGAACAGGTGCCAGAATTCGGCGATCTGGTTGCGCAGCAGGGTCATCTGGCCGCCCGCCGCCGATACCTTGCGCAGCTGGCGGGCCACCGGGCGGCGGATCTGCAGAATCAGCACCACCGCCATGCTGGCGATGATGAAGGCCAGCAGATCCAGCAGCATGCCATGGGCGGCCGACGACAGGCCGAGGATCCAGGCGGCGCGCAGCAGGAAATAGCCGTACACCGCCGTGTAGGTGAACCGCCGGACCCAGAGGAAGCAGTAGGCGGCCCCCTCATCCCCCAGTGGCACCAGCCGCAGGCGCGGCAGGGACGGGGTGAGCACGGCCCGCGCCGCCGCCAGCACGCTGCGCGCCAGCACGTTGGCGTTGATCACCGTCACCACCGCCAGGCGCACGGCGAAGGTGAGGTCGGCGAAGGCCAGCACCCCGAAGGCGGTGGCCGCGAACGCGGCGATGGGCAGCACATCGAGCAGCGTGCGCAGGCACAGCCAGGCGAGCCGGGCGACGAGGCTGGCGCTGTTCTGGGCCTCCACCGCCCGGCGTGGGCGGCGCAACAGCCACTTCACCAGCCATTCCACCGCCAGCGCCGCAGCCAGCACCGCCGCCACCATGCCGGTGGCCCAGCTGATGTTCTCGATCACGCGCGGATCGGACAGGTTGGCAAACACCTGCACCAGCAGCTGCGGGAGATTGCGGATCTCGATGACGAGCGCCAGCACCGAGCTGGAGAACTGCCCCAGGCCGCGGGTGGCGCCGGTGAGCCAGTCGTTGCGCGCGCCCTGATGGGCGAGAGGGTCGGCGACCCGCAGCAGGGTCTGGAGGTTCGTGATGAGATCCGCGCGGCTCTCGTCATCCTTGAGGGTGCTCAGCAGCCCCTTGATGTCCTTGCGCAGGCTGTCGGAGAGCGGGGGCGGCGTTTGCGCCGGTGCGGCAGGGGGCGCCGCGGCGGAGGGATCCTGGATGGAGGCCTCCGGGGTTGCGGCTCTCGCCCGTGGCAGCTCCAGGGGCTGGGCCCGGGCGGGCACGGCGAACAGGCTGAACAGGGCGACGGCGACCAGGAGGGTCGCGAGAATCGAGGACGTTCTGAAAGGGGGGCGCAGCGCCATCGGTGGGGGTTCCCGACGTGATCTGGCGTGTTGCGGAGCAGCACGGAGAAGCGTCGCAAGGGCAACGCGGCGTGCCCCTAGCCTTTCATTGCAAGTGCGAAATGTCCACCCGTTGGTAATTAGGTAGCATTCCCCGGGGGGCATACGTGTGCCTTGCGGGAGGGTGGGGGTCACCCCATATGGATCATGTCGAGGTGCCGCGAGGGCCTCGATGGGCGCGGCCGGATAGGTGCGCGCCCGGCAAAGCCAAGTCGTTTGACCAAGTCGCTTGATGAGGACTTGAGGCATGTCGCGAGTTTCTTCGTTGTCGAGTCCCTTTCTCCTGGGGTTCGACGAGGTCGAGCGGGTGCTCGACCGGGTGGCCAAGAGCGCCGACGGATATCCTCCCTACAATGTGGAGAGGATCGAAGCGGGCGCGGGAGCGCCGCTGCGCCTGCGGATCACGCTGGCGGTGGCGGGCTTCAGTGCGGAACAGCTGGAAATCACCCTGGAGGAGCGGGAGCTGACGATCCGTGGGCGTCAGATGGAGGAGGGGCTCAACCGCACCTTCCTGCATCGGGGCATCGCGGCGCGGCAGTTCCAGCGCACCTTCGTCCTTGCCGAGGGCATGAATGTTCTCGGCGCAGAGCTGCGCAACGGCCTGCTGGCGGTGGATCTCGTCCGCCCCGAGCCGGTCCGGGAGGCCAAGCGGATCGATATCGTCTCGCGGCCTTGAATGGGGCGGGCGATCGGCATGCCGGAGTGAGGAGCATAAAAATGACTGGATTTTCGGGACACGGGTGCGCCGCGGCAGCGTCGAACCTGGAGGGCATGACCCCTGAAGCCCTGGCAGGTCTGGGGGGTGGTGAGATCGCCTATGTGCGGAGCATTCAGTCCGAGCAAGTTCGGGCGCTGTTTCCACAGGCGCCGGAGCTGGCGCCGGGCATGACGCTGTTCACGCTGCATGCGGCCGACGGCACGCCCATCATGCTGACCGACAGCCGCGAGGCGGCGCTGGCCAATGCCATGGAACATGAGCTCGTTCCGGTGAGCGTCCACTGACGCCGTGAACGGCACCGCGACGGGGCGCAGAGCCCCGCGCGGACGGCGCGCAGCGCCAGGGCTTGAGACAAGCGGGCCTTGCGACAGGCGGGCCTTGCGACAAGCGGGCCTTGCGACAAGCGGGCCTTGCGACAAGCGGGCCTTGCGACAAGCGGGCCTTGCGACAAGCGAGCTGCGGGCGGTATGGCGCCGTTTGCGGTCAGAGCCTTCAGCGCCGAGCCTCACCGCTCCTGTGCCTGCTTGTCAGGGCAGCCAGGCGTTCCTACCGGCAGGCGTTTTTGCCGACAGGCGTTCCTGCAGCATCGGACCAACAGCAGCAGCCCTGCCGCGACCCGACTGGTCGCCGGAGGGCTGTTCTGGTTGGGCTTCGCAAAGCGGTCAGGCGGCGTTGGAGGCGGATGTGGCGGTGAGCACCGCATACATCATGCTGCTGTCGCGCGTGGCGCGCAGCTTTTCCACAATATCCGGATCGCGCAGCATCCGCGCCACCCGGGCCAGCGCCTTGAGATGATCGGCGCCGGCGGCTTCGGGGGCCAGCAGCAGAAACACCAGATCCACCGGCTCGCCATCCAGCGATTCGAAATCGATGGGTTTTTCGAGGCGGGCAAACAGGCCGAACAGTTTGTTCAGATTGTCGAGCTTGCCGTGGGGAATGGCGATGCCGTTGCCGACACCGGTCGAGCCGAGACGCTCCCGTTGCAGGAGCGTCTCGAAGATTTCCCGCGGATCACGATCCACCAGCAGGCCAGCCTGCTGCGCCAGTTCCTGAAGAACCTGCTTCTTGCTGCTCGCCCGCAGCATGGGGAACACCGCATTCGGGGCGAGAAGGTCGGCAAGGGGCATAGATCGGGTCCCTGCGGCGTACGGCCCTGGCTTGAGAAAACGCGGACGCTAATCTCAAGCGGGGTCGAGGGTCAATGGACTTCCTCGGCGGCCGGGTCGATCCACCCGACATGGCCATCCGGCCGGCGGTATACCACACTGACGCGCCCATGGCCGCCATGGCGGAACACCACCACCGGCGCGCCGGTGATGTCGAGCTCAACCACCGCATCCGCCACCGACATGGAGCGCAGACGAGTCATCTGCTCTGCCACGACAGTCGGACTCCAGCCGTCAAACTCCGCCTCGGTCTCCGATTCGGGGAGGCCGCTGAGAATATAGCTCTGCGCGGCGAAGCTTTCATCCGTCGCTGTGGTTGCGTGGCGCGTCTTCTGCCGCTGCTTGTAGCGGCGCAGCCGCCGCTCGATCTTGTCGATGGCGGAATCCGCGCAGGCATTGGCGTCCTGCGCCGATCCCTGCGCCTGCAGATTCACACCCGTATCAAGATGCAGCATGCAATCCGACCGATAGCCGGAACCTTCCCGGGACACGGTGACATGTCCGGACCATCCGCCGTCGAAGTATTTGGCGAGAACTTCGGAGACCCGATCCGTGAGCCGAGCCCGGAGGGCGTCGCCAACGTCGATGTTCTTTCCCGACACGCGTAGGGCCATGCGATTTGATCCCCTTTGAGCGGACCTTCTCGAGATGGGTCCGCTCTGTTTTGCAAACCGGCCGGCCTACAAGTGGTAGGAGTGGTTTGCCGGCGTGTCAACGGAGGGGAAGGACGCCGGTTCCCCGATGATGCGGGAATGCCTCCATCCTGGCATGTAAAGCGGCTTGCAAGGGCGATGGATCTGGGCTGTGTGAAGGCCGGCATATGGAAGGCCTGCACAGCCGGCGCATCGGCGGCGCGCCAGGCGCTCTTGTGTCGGCGCGCGGCCGTTGCCATGTCTATGGCGAACAAGGTTTTAGCTCCCGCGCCGGGTGGCCGTGGAGGGATCAGAGAGCATCATGGTGTCTGTGGGTGCTGAATTCGGCCTGCTGGGAGGGGATGTCGCCGTCGAACGGGCGATCGCCGAGCTGCGTGCCGGCCGGCCCGTGTGCCTGACGGAGCCGCAGGCCGCGGTGGTGGTGATTGGCGCCGAGGCGCTTGATGCCCGCTTGGCCGAAGCCCTCGCCCGCGTGGGCCGCAGCGCGCGGCTGGTGCTGCCGGCGCCCCGGCTGGACAAGCTCGGCCATCCCGCCTCGCGCCCCGGCGCGGTGGCGCTGGCCGGGGTGGATGCCGGCGCGGTGGCCCGGCTGGCGCTGGATGTGCAATCGCGGCTGCCGGGCGGCGCCGCCGTTGCGCCGGCAAATGGGCTGGACGGCTCCGCGCTCGACCTGCTCGGGCTGGCTCTGGTGTTGCCGGCGGCGGTGGTGGTGGACATTGATCCGGCCGCCGCGCCGGGCCTGCTGCGGGTGTCGCGGGAGGCGATCGCCAGCTATCGGGCGGCCCAGGTGGCCAGCCTGAAGATCGTCGGCCGCGCCCAGGTGCCGCTGGAAGGGGCCACCGACACGCAATTCGTGGTGTTTCGCGGTGGCGAGGGGCTACGCGACCAGGTGGCCATCATCGTTGGCCGGCCGGACCTGTCCGCGCCGGTGCCGGTGCGGCTCCATTCCGCCTGCCTCACCGGCGATCTGTTCGGCTCGCTGAAGTGCGATTGCGGCGATCAGCTGCGCGACACGGTGCGCGCCATGGCGGAAGGAGCCGGGGGCATCCTGCTCTATCTGGACCAGGAAGGGCGGGGCAACGGCATTGCCAACAAGATGCGGGCCTACCATCTGCAGGCCCAGGGCTACGACACTTTCGACGCCGACGCGGCGCTCGGCTTCGGCCTCGACCAGCGGCGCTTCGATTTCGCCGCCGAGATGCTGCGCCAGCTCGGGGTGCGGGGGGTGCGGCTGATCACCAATAATCCACGGAAGATCGAAGCCCTGCGTGACGCAGGGCTCGATGTGGTGGCCGATGAGCGGGTGTTCGGGCGCCCGACCGCGCAGAATGTGGGCTACCTCACGGCCAAGCGGGATCGCGCCGGCCATTTCATTGATGCCGAAGCCCTGGCGGCGCCTGCCACCAATTGAGCCCCACCGGCCGGGTGACCGTGGGCTTGACTTCTCCCCGCCGTGGTCGCGCCATGGCGTTATCGCCACTGGCGATGACGGGCCTGCAACGACGGGTTCGTGGCGGTCAATAGTGGGGGAGGAGCCGCGATGACCAGAAGACAGATTGCCGTCGTCACCGGCGCGGGGTCGGGCATCGGCCAGGCGGTCGCCGTGGCGCTGGCGGGGGCCGGCTATGGCGTGGCCATCGCCGGACGACGGGCTGAGGCGTTGAGCGAGACCGCCGCCGCTATGAATTCCGATCACACCCTGGTGGTGCCCACCGATGTCACCCAGCCCGAGCAGGTGAAGGCGCTGTTTGAGGCCGTGCGCGACAAGTTCGGCCGGCTCGACCTGCTGTTCAACAATGCGGGCACAGGCGCGCCGGCGGTGCCCCTCGATGAACTGTGCTTCGGCGCGTGGAAGAGCGTGGTGGACACCAACCTCACCGGCCCGTTCCTGTGCACTCAGGAGGCGTTCCGGTTGATGAAGGCGCAAACCCCGCGGGGCGGGCGGATCATCAACAACGGATCCATCTCCGCCACCGCACCACGGCCCTTTTCGGCCCCCTACACCGCCACCAAGCACGCCATTACCGGCCTCACCAAGGCCACTTCGCTCGATGGCCGCGCCTATGACATCGCCTGCGGGCAGATCGACATCGGCAATGCGGACACCGACATGGCGGCGCGCATGAAGGCCGGCATTCTCCAGGCCGACGGCTCCACCAAGGTGGAACCGGTGATGGACGTGGCCCATGTGGCGAGCGCGGTGCTCTACATGGCCAGCCTGCCGCTGGACGCCAATGTGCAATTCATGACGGTGATGGCCACCAAGATGCCCTTCATCGGCCGCGGCTGAACATGCCGTGGCTGACGGGGCCGCGTCTTGCTTCCTAGCCCCACATGCCCTTGAGGCGGGCGCGCACGTCCACCATGGCGGGGCCCAGGGGCGCGCCGGGGCCGGTCGCCCCCGCCTTGGGCCAGCTTTCCGCCTCGAACAGGTTGAGGAGGGCGGGGGGAATGAAGCGGGTGCGGCTGGCATAGACGTGGCGGTCGCCGCGCGCGTGCTGGCCATGCACGAAGAAGCGCTGCGGCACCATCAGGTCCAGACTGTCCTTGGCCCTTGTCATGGCCACATAGAGCAGGCGGCGCTCCTCCTCGATCTCCGCGCTGGTGCCAGTGCCGAGATCGGACGGCATGCAGCCATCCACCACATTGAGGACGAATACGGATTTCCATTCCTGCCCCTTGGCGGAATGGATGGTGGACAAGATGAGGTAATCCTCGTCCTTCAAGGGCACTCCGGCTTCGCCGGAGGTGGCGTCGGGCGGATCGAGGCTCAATTCGGAGAGGAAGCGGGCGCGGCCGGGATAGCCGGCGGCGATGGCCTCCAGCTGTAACAGATCGGCGCGGCGCATGTCCGCATCCTCATGGATGCGCTCCAGATGGGGCTCATACCAGCGCCGCACCCGGCCGAGCTCCGCCGGCCAGTGGGGATCGGCCGCCCCCAGCCCCTGCATGAGGATGACGAAGGCGGCCCAGTCGGCTCCGGAGCGGGGCGGCGCCGGCAGCTCCGCCAAGGTGGCGAGGGGCGTGGGGCTCGCGGCCATGGCGTCCAGCACCCGGGCGGCAGTGGCGGCACCGATGCCCGGCAGCAGCTGCAGCAGCCGGAAGCCGGCCACCTTGTCGCGCGGGTTCTGGGCAAACCGCAGCACCGCCAGAAGGTCTTTCACATGGGCGCTGTCCAGGAACTTCAGCCCGCCGAACTTCACGAACGGGATGTTGCGCCGGGTCAGCTCCACTTCCAGGGTGCCGGAATGGTGGGCGGCACGGAACAGCACCGCCTGCTGCTTCAAGGGAATGCCGCCTTCCCGCCCGGCCAGCACCGCATCCGCCACGAAGCGGGCCTGATCGGCCTCGTCGCGCACGGTGACGAGGCGGGGGCGCCGCGGCGAGGGGCGGTCCGACCAGAGGTTTTTGGTGAAACGCTCGGAGGCCTCGGCGATTACCCCGTTGGCGGCGGCGAGGATGGGCTGGGTGGAGCGATAGTTGCGCTCCAGGGTCACCACCTCGGCCGGTGGGCTGAACTGGGCGGGAAAATCCAGGATGTTGCGCACGGTCGCGGCGCGGAAGGCGTAGATGGACTGGGCATCGTCCCCCACCACGGTGAGGCCGTGCCCGGAGGGCTTCAGCGCCAGCAGGATGGAGGCCTGGAGACGATTGGTGTCCTGATATTCGTCCACCATCACATGGTCGAAGCGCGCGCCCATATGGGCGGCGAGGCTCGGCTCACGGACCGCCTCGGCCCAGTAGAGCAGCAAATCGTCGTAATCGAGCACGTTCTGGCGCTGCTTGGCCTCCACATAGGCGCCGAACAGCCGCTTCAGCTCGTCCGCCCAGCCGGCGCACCAGGGAAAATTCGCGCGCAGCACCTCTTCGATGGGGGCCTGGGCATTGAGGGTGCGGGAATAAATGGCAAGGCAGGTGCTCTTGGCGGGAAACCGCGCCTCGGTCTTGGAGAAGCCCAGCTCGTGGCGGACCAGGTTCATCAGGTCCGCCGAATCCTCCCGGTCGTGGATGGTGAAGTCCGGGGTGATGCCGAGCTCGCCCGCATAGTCGCGCAGCAGCCGGGCGCCGATGGCGTGGAAGGTGCCGGTCCAGGCGAGGGCGTCGCCCATGGCATTGCCCGGGGTGCCGAGCACCCGGGCGCAGATGCGCTCCACCCGGCGCGTCAGTTCCTCCGCGGCGCGGCGGGAGAAGGTCATCAGCAGCATGCGGCCGGGATCGGCGCCGTTGAGGATGAGGTGGGCGACGCGATGGGCGAGGGTGTTGGTCTTGCCCGATCCGGCACCGGCGATGATGAGCAGCGGCCCGCCGACGGTGCCGGAACCGCCCGCGCCATGGGCGGCGGCGCGGCGCTGGTCGTCGTTCAGCGTGTCCAGATGCCCCGTCACCCGCGTCGTCCCCTGCTCGCATCCCGCAGCGGGGCGAATCGCCCCGATCGGAACAAATATCGAACAGGATGCCGGGGGCGGCAACCGCAGCGGGATGGGGGCAGATATGGGATGGTGCAGATATGGAAAGGCCCGCCACCGGGGCGGGCCTTTTGCGGCGTGGCGTCAGTGATAGCCCTCGCCCGGCTTCAGCCGGCCGCGGAAGGTCCAGTAGATGAAGCCGGTGTAGATGAGAATGATGGGCAGCAGGGGAATGGTGCCCAGCAGCACGAACAGCTGGCTTTCCGGAGCCGCCGCCGCTTCCCAGATGGTGACCGAGGCCGGCACCAGATAGGGGAAGACGGAGACCGCAAGGCCGAGGAAGCACAGAAGGAACAGCCCCACGGTGGAGAAGAAGGTCTGCGCTCCCCGCTCCGCCCGGATGCCGCGATAGGCGGAGAAGGCGACCAGAGCGGTGAGCACCGGCACCGCCAGCAGGTAATAGAATTGGGGCAGGCTGAACCAGCGATCGGCGATGCGCGGGATCACCAGCGGCGTCCAGATGGACACGGCGGCGATGAAGGCCAGCAGCACGCCGAGCAATGGTAGCGCCCAGCCGTGGGCCTTCCGGGCGAGCGGCCCCTCGGTGCGCATCATCAGCCAGCCACAGCCGAGCAGCGCATAGCCGGCCACCATGCCGATGCCGCACATGATGGAGAAGGGATGGAGCCACGCCAGCGGCCCGCCGGCGAAGGCGCCGTTCTCCACCGGCAACTGGTAGACGACGGCGCCCAGCACCACCCCCTGGAAGAAGGCGGCGAGGGTGGAGCCGGCGGCAAACGCCACGTCCCACTTGCGGTGATCGGGCTTGGAGACGAAGCGGAACTCGAAGGCGACGCCGCGGAACACCAGCGACAGCAGCATGAAGATGATCGGCAGATAGACGCCGGGCATGATCACCGCATAGGCCTTGGGGAAGGCCACCCACAGGCCGCCGCCGCCGAGGATGAGCCAAGTCTCGTTGCCATCCCAGAAGGGGGCCACCGAGTTCATCATCTGGTCCCGCTCCCCCTCGTCCTTGGTGTGGGGGAACAGGATGCCCATGCCGAGGTCGAAACCGTCGAGCAGGACATAGAGCACGATGGCCGTGCCGATGAGGAGCGCCCAGATCAGGGGCAGATAGTAAGTGAACCAGAGGCTGTCCACGGTGCTCACTCCCCTGCCTGAATGGCCTTGCGGCCGGCATCCTGGGCGGCCGAAAGCGGCCGCAGGGCGGTGGCGTCGTCGCTGCCGTCACCCTCCGTCACCGGCCCGATCTTCAGCAGGCGGCTGATGTAGTAGCCGCCTGCGGTGAAGACGATGCCGTAGACCAGGATGAACAGCAGCAGGCTGGTGAGCACCGCATGGCCGGTCACCGGCGACATGGCGTCCTCGGTGCGCAGGAGGCCGGTGGCGACCCAGGGCTGGCGGCCCACTTCGGTGGTGTACCAGCCGGCCAGCACGGCGATGAAGCCCAGCGGCCACAGATAGCTGGCGATGCGCAGGAACAGCCCGCGCTGGAACAGCCGGCCGCGCAGCCACAGCACGGCGCCGGTGAGGATGGTCAGCATCATGATGCCCCACATGGCGATCATGATGCGGAAGGTGAAGAAGGGAATGGCCACCGGCGGCCGGTCCTGGGGCGGGAATTCCTTCAGGCCCTTGATGGTGCCGTCGAGGGTGTGGGTGAGGATAAGGCTGCCCACATAGGGGATGGCGATCTGGAAGTCGTTGCGCTCCTGCGCCTCGTTGGGCCAGGCGAACACCACCCAGGGGATCGGCCCCTTGGTGTCGTCGGGGCCGCCCCAATGAGCTTCCATGGCCGCCACCTTCACCGGCTGGTGCTCCAGCGTGTTGAGGCCGGAGGCATCGCCCAGGAAGCCCTGCAGCGGCACCAGCACGATGAGCAGGCCGAGGCCCATGCGGATCATGATCCGGGCCTCCACCACCACCTTGTCCTGCAGCAGCCAGCGGGCGCCCACCGCGAACACCACGAAGGCAGTGGTGATGTAGGCGGCCACCACCATATGGCCGAGCCGTGTGGGGAAGGTGGGGTTGAAGATGATCTTCAGCCAATCCACCGGGAAGGCGATGCCGTTGCGCACCTCATGCCCGGCGGGCATCTGCATCCAGCTGTTGGCGGAGAGAATCCAGAAGGCCGACAAGGTGGTGCCCACCGCCACCGCCAGGCAGGCGAGGAAGTGCAGCCATGGCGGCACCTTGTTCCAGCCGAACAGCATCAGGCCGAGGAAGGTGGCTTCCAGGAAGAAGGCGGTAAGCACCTCATAGCCGATGAGGGGCGCCACCACATTGCCCACCACTTCCGAATAGCGGCTCCAATTGGTGCCGAACTCGTAGGACATGACGATGCCCGACACCACGCCCATGGCGAAGGAGACGGCGAACACCTTGGTCCAGAAGCGGGCGATGAGGTGGAACCGGTCATTGCCGGTGGCCAGCCAGATGCCTTCGAGGGTGGTGATCCAGGCCGCGAGGCCAATGGTGAAGGAGGGAAAGATGATGTGAAAGGAAACCGTGAACGCAAACTGGAGACGCGAAAGTAAGATCGGGTCCAGTTCCATGCCCCACCCCCGATGGCTGTCGGCCCCGCAAGGCCCTGCCGATGCTGAAAACCTGTCCTTGCCCGCTCCGTGCCACGCGCTGCGGTGCCCTTCGGCGGTCCGCGTGGCCTGCCACGGCCTCCGCCCGTCTGGCCGCAGGGCCGGGCGGAATGGGGTCCAGATCGCCGTGGCCCCGCCGGGTCCGGTCCGTCGCAACCGGCGGGCTGGCCGGCGCGCAGGAGACGCGCCGCAGTCGACCCGCTGCGATGCTCTAACTCTCGACGCCGGCAATCAAACTCACGTTCTTTGGTATCGTTTCATCTTCGCGCCCGTTGATCAAGGGAGGGGAAGTCGCAGGTCCCCACACCGGGGCGGCACTCGACCGTCGATTGGTCTCTTCGGGACGCCTGCCGACAGGGTTGCGGTCGGGGGCGGCGCGCGCCACCGTCGGGCGGAGGCCGGCGTCATCACAGGTGGAAGCATTGCCACTATGGCGTTTGCGCGCTTGCGATGGCGGGATGTGAGTCGTTAGATCACGTGAGGACGGCAACGCCGCGGCCGCCGCGGCAGGGGACCTGCATTGAGTATGGCTGGTGAAGCCGGCACGCGCCGGACACGCGACATTTCCTACTATGTCTTTGCGATCATCGTCGGCGGCATCACCGGTCTGGTGGGCACAGCCTTCCACCTGGGCGTCAACGCCATGCTGCAGTGGCCGCAGGTGCTGCGGCGCATGGCGGCGGAGTGGTGGCCGGATCTGCCGGAATATGGGTTCCTGCTGATCTGCGGCCTGTTCGCCGCGGTTCTCGTGCTGGTCGCCACCTGGATGGTGCGCACCTTCGCGCCCGAAGCCGGAGGTTCCGGCGTGCAGGAGGTGGAAGGCGCCATGGAGGGGCTGCGCGAGGTGCGCTGGGCCCGGGTGCTGCCGGTCAAGTTCGTGGGTGGCCTCATGTCCCTGGGCTCCGGGCTGGTGGTGGGGCGCGAGGGGCCGACCATCCATATGGGCGCCTCCATCGCGCGCGCCGCGTCCGGCTGGTTCGCGCTCGAAACACGGGATGCGCGCGGCCTGCTCGCCTCCGGCGCCGCCGCCGGCCTCGCCGCCGCCTTCAATGCGCCGCTGGCCGCGATCCTGTTCGTCATCGAGGAAACCCGGCGCCAGTTTCCCTACGGCTTCAAGACTTATTCCGCCGTCATTCTCGCCGCGGTGGCGAGCGGGGTGGTCACCTCGCTGATCACTGGCACCCGCCCGTTCATGGAAGTCACCGTGCCGGAGACGCCGCTGCTCTATCTGCCGGCGTTCGCGGTGCTTGGCATCGTGCTCGGCTTCGTCGGCGTGCTGTTCAATCGCAGCCTGGTCTGGTCCATGGACGTGGGGCTGAGCATCGGCAAGGGCTCGTCTTTCTATGTCGTGCCGGCGCTGGTGGGCTTCGCGGTGGGCATTCTCGCCACCGTGCAGCCCGAGGCCACCCAGGGGGGCGAGATGCTGGCGGTAACGCTGATCGAGAACCGCCTGCCGCTGCTGGTGCTGGCCGGGTTGGTGGTGATCCGCTTCGTGATGACCATGGCCAGCTATTCCACCGGCGCGCCGGGCGGCATCTTTGCGCCCATCCTCGCGCTCGCCACGGCGACCGGCATGCTCTATGGCACGGCGCTGGAGACCCTGCTGCCGGGGGTGCCCGCCGGGGTGGCAGCGGCGCTCGCCGTGGCCGCCATGGGCGGCCTGTTCTCATCCACCGTGCGGGCGCCGCTGGTGGGGGTGGTGCTGGTGCTGGAGCTCACGGGGGCCTACACCCTGCTGGTGCCGGCCATCCTGACCTGCGTGTTCGCCAACATCATCGCCGAATGGCTGGGCGGCAAGCCGATCTACGAGGTGCTGCTCGATCGGACCCTGCGCCTGTCGGGGCAGCGGCCGCCGGCGGCGCGCGGCAAGGCGGCCGATGGATCGGAGCAGATCGGCGGCTGGGACGAGACCATTCGCCGGCCTGAATGACGCAATCGCGGCGCCGCGACGGGGAAAGATGCGGCGGAAACGGGGGGAGATCATGGTGAACAGCGGTGACGTGCTCGGGGGTATCGAAGGCATCGGCGGCCCGTCGGCCCCACCTCCGCAGCGCCATTTCTGGCTGCACGAAGCCCCCTATCTGGTGATCCTGGTGCTGACCCTGTGCGGGGCGGCCTACACCACGGTCACGCGCACGCCCATCGTGTATTTCTGGGAAGCCATCGCGGTGTTCAGCTGTGCAGCGAGCATCTTCGAGGGCTGGCGCCATACCTCCGAGCGGGGGGGGCGCTGGCGTCTGGTGTGGACCCAGGTGCTGCACTGGGGGGCCTTCCTCGGCGCCATGAACCTGGTGTTCCTGCCCAGCGTGCAGGCGGTGGCGAATGCGGATTCCACCAGCCTCATCGTGCTGCTGCTGCTGGCGCTGGGCACTTTCGTCGCCGGTGTCCATGCCGCCTCCTGGCGCATGGGCCTCAACGGGGTGGTGATGGGGCTGGCGGTGCCGGTGGTGGCGTTCCTGGACCAGTCGGCGCTGTTGCTGTCGCTGGGCGCCCTGGGGGCGCTGGTGATCGTCGCCGTGGTGCTGGTGTGGATGCGCTCGCGGGGCTGACGGCTCAGGCCGCCGGCACCGACGGCGCGCGGCCAGCCACCAGGTCGGCGAGCACCCGGCCGGTGCCGCAGGCCTGGGTCCAGCCGTTGGAGCCGTGCCCCACATTGAGGAACAGATTGTCGAAGCGCGTGGCCCCCACCCGCGAGGGGCCGTCCGGCATCATCGGCCGGAAGCCGTGCCAGAAGCGGGCCTGCCCATAGTCGGCGGCGCCGGGAAACAGCGCCGCCACGCGGGCGCGCAGCCCGTCCAGAACCGCCGGCGGCATCCGCCGGTCGAAGCCCGCCAGCTCCGCCACCCCCGCCGCGCGCAGGCGCCCGCCGAGACGGGAGATCATCACCTTGGAATGCTCGTCCATCACCGAGAAGCGCGGCGCGGCCTCCAGGTCGGCGATGGGCACGGTGAGCGAATAGCCCTTCACCGGATAGATCGGCACGCGGATTCCCAAAGGTCGCAGCAACGCGGGCGCGAACGGTCCGGTGGCGACGACCACCGCATCGGCGGCGATGGGTCCGGTCGCGGTCGCCACCCCGGCGGCGCGGCCGCCGGCGACGAGGATGCGTTCTACCGATGTGCCAAAGCGGAAGTCGCAGCCCCGCTCTTGCGCGAGCCGCGTCAGTTCCTGGCAGAACAGGTGGCAGTCCCCCACCTCGTCGGTGGGCAGCTGGAGCGCGCCGCTCAACGCCACTCCGGAGGCGGCAAGCCCCGGCTCGATGGTCAGCGCGTCCGCCGGGGCCAGCAGCCGGTGGGCGACGCCGAGCTCGCGCAGGACCTTTGCCGAGCGGACGCCGCCTTCCATCTCCTCGGGGGTGCAGAAGATCTGTAGTACGCCGCCGCTGGCGTGGTCGTAGCGGATGCCGGTTTCCGCCCGCAGCGCCACCAGCTCGGCCTTGCTGAAATGGGCCATGCGCTGCATGCGCGCCTTGTTGCGGGCAAAGCGCGGGGCCGTGCAATTGGCCAGGAAGGCGGCGAGCCAGCGCCATTGGTCCAGGTCGGCCCGGGGCCGCCACTTCAACGGCGGATTGGGGCTCGCCAGCCACTTCAGCACCTTCAGTGGCATTCCGGGCGCGGCCCAGGGGCCGGCGAAGCCGGGGCAGACCCCACCGGCATTGCCATAGCTGGTCTCCAGGCCGGGCCCCTCGCGGGCCTCCAGTACCGTGACCTGGTGGCCATCCTTGTTGAGGTACCAGGCGCTCGTGACGCCCACCACGCCGGCGCCGATCACCACCACATGCATGGGCCCGTCCTCCGCCTCAGAACGTGCCGGGGTAGGAGCCGCCGTCGATCATCAATGATTGGCCGGTGATGAAGCCGGCATGGGCGCTGCACAGGAAGCAGAAGGCGGCGCCGATTTCCTCGGGGCGACCATAGCGGCCGGCGGGATTCTCCGCCGCCCGTGCCGCCCAGATCTCCTTGAACCGCTGGGGATCGTGCTGGGCGAGCACGTCCACATGCTCGCGCTGCGCCTCGCTGGCGATGATGCCCGGCAGCAGCGTGTTGATGGTCACATTGTGCCGCACGGTCTGGCGGCCGAGGCCGGCGAGGAAGCCGACGAGGCCCGAGCGGGCACCATTGGACAGGCCCAGCTCCGGCTGCGGGCATTTCACGGTCCGGGCGGCGATGGCGACGATGCGGCCGAAGCCACGGGCCATCATGCCGTCCACGACCGCGCGGGTGAGCAGGATGGGAGGCAGCATCATCAGGTCCACCGCGGCGATCCAGTCCTCGCGGCTCCACTGGCGGAAGTCGCCCGGCTTCATGCCGCCGGCGTTGGCGAGCAGGATGTCGGGAGCGGGGCAGGCGGCCAGCGCCGCCGCCCGGCCCGCCTCGGTGGAGATGTCGGCGGCCACCGTGGTCACCCGCACGCCGCTGACGGCGCGGATGGCCGCCGCCGTCTCCTCCAGCGGGCCGCTGCCCCGGGCCACAAGGGTGAGGTCCACGCCTTCGCGCGCCAATGCTTCGGCGCAGGCCCGGCCCATGCCCCGGCTGGCGCCGGTGAGAAGGGCCGTCCGGCCCTGCAGGCCCATGTCCATGGCTCACTCTCCCTCGTGGTGGTGGCTCGGCAGCGGTCCGGCGCGGACCGCCGGCGCGCTCAGGCGGCGTCGAGCATCGCGGTATTGATGCGCAGGCCGTACTTCTCGGCGAGGCCGAGCCGGGCGAAGGCGTCGAGGCCGGCCTGGAGGATGGCACCGCTGGCCGGCTGCAGGGGCTTGCGCAGGGGGCCGGACGGCAGGCCCACCACGTTCATCAGCGTCTTCATGGTGACCGGGTTGACCGCCATGTAGGAGAAGTGAAGCATGGCGAGGTTTTCGAGATAGGCGGCGCGGCAGGCGAAGGCATCCTCGCCGCTGGTCCAGGGGGTCGAGATCACCGCCATCTCGCGGGGGATGATGTTGCCGGTCATGTTGGCGGTGCCGTGGCCGCCCAACGCCATGGTGGGGATGACGAGGCCGAGGTTCGGCGAGCAGCAGCACATGATGGACATGTCGGGCTTGGCGGCGCAGACCTGCGCCACCTGGCCGACCCGGGTGGTGGATTCCTTCAGCACCACCATGTTCGGATGCTCGGCGAGCTTGAGCAGCTCGGTCCAGTGCAGGTCGGTCTTCACCCGCGGCGGGTTGTTGTAGAAGCCCATGGCCAGATCGGTGCTGTCGAGCACTTCAAAGGCATAGTCGGTGATGGCCGCGTTGTCGGCGCAGATGTAGGCCGGGGCCGCAACAATGGCGCCGTCGCCCCCTTCCGCTTTCACGTAGCGGGCATAGTCGATGGTGGTGGCGGTATTGTTGCCGGTGACGCCGTAATACATCTGGATGTTGCCGTGGCGCATCTTGGCGGTCTTGGAGATGATCGCCTTGCGTTCCTCGGCGGAGAGCATGGACACCTCGCCGGTGGAGCCCATGATGAGCACGGCGCTGGTGCCGTTCTCGGCATGCCAGTCAAGCAGGGTCTGGAAGCCTTCGAAGTCGATGCTGCCATCGGCATTCATCGGGGTGACGAGGGCAACGAAGGAACCGGTGGGCTTGGTGTGAGCCATGTGTGTCTCCCTAGGGGCGGGGATGGATGGGGCGGGGTCAGAACAGTTCCGGCGCCGCCAGCTTGGGCAGTCCCAGCACGATGTCCGGGAACAGGATCGACAGGATCGCCACCAGCACGGTGAGGGCGCAGATGGGCGCGGCCGCCCACATGGCCCGGCCCAGCGAGACCCCGCCGATCTGCGAGGCGATGAGCAGGCAGATGCCGTAGGGCGGGGTGATGAGACCCACGGACAGGATGATGGTGCTGAGCACCCCCATATGGACCGGGTTCATGCCGGCGGTGTTGCCCAGGGCCTGGATGATGGGCAGGAAGATGAGGGTTGCCGAGATCGGGTTCAGCACCATGCCCACCAGCAGCAGGAACACGATCAGCAGGATCATGATCATGAAGCCGTTGGAGGTGACGCCGAGGATGAAGTCGACCACCAGCTGCGCCGCGCCCAGATAAGCGATGAGCCAGCCGAAGATGCCGGCACCCGCCACGGTGAACATGGGGATGGCGAAATCGATCACGCCATCGGCGAACAGCTTCGGCACGGTGCGCAGCGGAATGTCGCGATAGATGACGAGCGACAGGAACAGGGCCCACAGCACCGCGCCGATGGCCCCCTCGGTGGGCGTGAAATAGCCGCCGACGATGCCGCCCAGCACGATCACCGGGATCATCAGCGGGGCGAACCCGCGCACGCCCACGCGTCCCAGCATCTTGAGGCCCGGGAACGGGTTGGCTGGATAATTGTGCCGCACCGCCAGGACATAGGTATAGGCCATCATGAACAGGCCGATGAGGATGCCGGGCACCACGCCGCCCAGGAACAGGGCGCCGATGGAGACGTTGCCGAACGCCCCGTAGACGATGAGGATGATGGACGGCGGGATGATCACGCCCAGGGTGGACGAGGCGGCGGTGAGGGCCACCGCGAAGGCGGGATCATAGCCGGCCTTCTTCATGGCCGGGATCAGGATCGAGCCGACGCTGGCCGTATCCGCCGCCGCTGAGCCGGACAGGCTGGCGAACACCATGGAGACGAACACGTTCACATGGCCGAGGCCGCCGCGCACATGGCCCACCGTGGCATCGGCCACCTCCAGCAGGCGGGTGGTGATGGAGCCGGCATTGAGGATGCGGCCGAGCAGCATGAAGAACGGTACGGCGAGCAGCGTGAAGCTGTCGATGCCCGCATACATCTGGTTGACCACGGAGGTCAGCGGCAGATCTTCCTTCAGCAGCACGATGACGGACGAGATGATCAGCGAAAAGCCGATGTTCACCCGCAGCGCGATGAGCACGAAGAAGGACAGCAGCAGCAGGACGAGGGAGTTCATCGCGCGCCTCCGAGCGCCTTGCGGCTCGCCATCATCTCCACCAGGAACAGCAGCATGAGCACGCCGGAGATCGGCATGGGGATGAAGGTCCAGAAGTGGGAGAGGTTGAGGGATTGGATGCTGCCGGTGGAGCGCAGCATGGCCAGGGTCCAGCCCTGAATGACCAGCAGATAGACGATGATCAGCCCGGCGCCGATGCTGATCCAGTCCAGCGCCTGGTTGAGCCAGGCATGGTGCTGCGGCAGCAGGTCGACCGTATAGTGGGCGCCCTTGCGCAGGCCCACGGCGGCACCGATGAAGATGAGCCAGGTGAAGAGGAGCTGGGCCAGGTCGCCGGTCCAGATCATGGGTTCGTGGAGCAGATTGCGCGCGAGCACCTGGAGCGCGACCGTGGCGATGAGCACGGCGAAGGCGGCGGCCATCGCCGCCTCCACCAGCCGCACCACACCGTCGCAGAAACGGCTGAGCATGGCAGTTTCCTTATGGGCGGCGACGGTGCCGATCAGTTCTTGAGCAGCTTGAACTCGGCTTCGAGGTTCAGGCGCTGGGCCAGCTGCGGCTGGATGGGGGCCAGCTTCTCGATGAAGGCCGCCTTGTCCGGGCGGGTCACCTGAACCCCGTGCTCGGCCGCCAGCTTCTTCACCAGGCTGTCGTCATACATCTTGGCCTGCTCCAGGCCATAGGCATTGGCGTTGATGGCGGCGGCGTTCACCACTTCCTGCAGATCCTTCGGCAGCTTCTTCCAGCTGCGATCGGCGATGGAGGTGTGGTTGACCTGCACCGTATGCTCGGTAAGCGCGAGGTGGGGCGCCACCTCGAACAGTTTGGAGCCGGTGTAGCCGGGCAGCGAGCTCTCCATGGCCTGGGCGAGGCCGGTCTGCATGGCGGCATAAAGCTCGCCCCAGGCGACGGTGACCGGCAGCATGCCGAGGGCCGCCCAGGTCTCGCTATCCATGGGGGAGGGCGGAGTCCGCATCTTGAGGCCGGCCAGATCAGCCGGGCTGTTGACCGGAACCTTGGCGGTGGCGAGGTTCCGGGTGCCCGAGCCGCCCAGGGCCAGCAGGCGGATGCCCAGGCCGCGCTTGACGAACACGTTCTCGAAATAGGCCTGCACCGGGGTGCCGGGGCCGATCTTCTCCAGCAGTCCGTTCAGGCCCGGCAGCAGGTAGGGCATGGTGAAGATGCCGAACTCGGGGATCTGCTGCACGCCGTTGGAGACGGTCGAGATCATCATGTCGATGGTGCCGATGCCCATCTCGCCGATGACCGCCGGATCCTGGCCGAGCTGTCCGGAATCGAAGATGCGCACGGCGATGCGGCCGCCGCTCTTCTCCTCGATCTCGCTTTTCAGGCGCTGCGCCATGTCGTTGTAGGGATGGGGTGACTTGACGAGGGTGTGCAGCCGCAGCGTGAAGTCGGCGGCGCGCGCGGGGGTGATTTTGAGGCTGGCGGCCAGGGAGGCAGCACCCGCGGCGAGGAAGAGACGGCGTCCGATCAGCATCGAGGATCCCCTTCGGTGGGTCTGGGTTTTTTTATTGTCCGTCTATCGATCCGTATGCCCAGCATAAATTCAAATACAAATACGGCATCCGATCATTCGGAAATCTTATGCACGCTGCGGCCGAAATCCGGCAGCTCGGCGATGATGGTGCGCAGGTGGGCGAGAAACTGCGCGGCGGCGCGTGAGAGCGGCGGCCCGGCCGGCTTCAGCACCTGGAAGCAGAACGGCAGCAGCGGCCGGAAGGGGATCACCCGCAGGCGGTCGCCGAACACGTGCGGGGTGATGGGATCGACGATGGCGATGCCGACGCCGAGCGCCGCGAGACTGCAGGCGGAATAAGAGGGCTGCGTTTCGGCAAAGATGCGCGGTGCGACGCGGGCCTCGGCGAGGCATTGGCGCACATAACCGGCCACCACCGTGTGGGATGCCAGCGCCACGAACGGCTGATCGTGCAGGTCGCGCGGGACGATGCAGGCCTGGTCAGCCAATGGGTGATCGGGCCGCATCACACACACGCAATCGGTGCGGTAGGCGGAGAGCAGTTCGAGATCGGGATGGTCGGCCTCGGTCTGGGCGATGCCGAGATCGATCTGGCGCGAGGCGAGCAGATCGAGAATGCGGGCGGATTCGAAGATGTCGTGGGTCACCTTGACTCCGGCATGGGCGTCAACGAACCGCATCAGGGTGGCGGGCACGATCTCGAACCCCACCATGGGCAGGGTGGCGATGTGCAGGGTGGCGCGGCGCAGGTCACGGATCTCGTGAGCCACCACCTCAAGCCGCTCGAGGCCGTAGAACATGCGCTCGACCTCGGTGATGAACTCGAAGGCCTCCGCCGTCGGCTCCGCGCGACCGCCCTGGCGCCGCAGCAGGGGGAAGCCGATGGCATATTCGAGATCGGCGATGAGCCGGCTCACGGCGGGCTGCGACACATTGAGCGCCCGCGCTGCCGCGGTGATGGAGCCATGCCGCATCACCAGGCGGAAGGCGTTGATCTGTCGTTGATTCATAGGGCGCTCCCGGGCCGCTGCCGGCCCGACGCTGCCTCTCCCGCCGGCGAAAATCAATGTAGGGCGGCGCGGCGCGCTATGGTTGAATTACGCCGGTCGATCGCGCCGGGTGGGATCGCTGGGGGCGTCTCTCCGGTCGGCACGGGCCAGGGTGTTTGCGCTGGCTGCGGCGTAGGCTATCATGAAACGGTCTATTGACATGTCAGATATTGGCAACTGAGGCACTCAATGGCGGACGACGCGCAGATCACGGGCCGAGCCTATGCCGCGATCCGGCAGGACATCATGCGTTGCACCTTGGCGCCCGGCAGCGAGGTCTCCGCCGCCCATCTGGCCGAGCATTTCGGCTTCGGCCTCGGTCCGGTGCGCATCGCCCTCTCCCGCCTGGAGCAGGATGGGCTGGTCAAGGCGCTGCCGCGCAAGGGGTATCTGGTGATCCCCGTGACCCTCAAGAGCGTGCTCGACATCTTCGAGATGCGGGCGCTGCTGGAGCCCTATGTGGCGCGCAAGGCGGCGGGCAAGATCGATCCGGCCAAGCTCGCCTTTCTCAACTCGGTGTGCAATCGCGACTACAATCACCGCAACGCCCAGAGCCGGCTCGAATATCTGGAGGCGAACCGGGCCTTCCACGTGTTCATTGCCGAAAGCGCGGGCAACCAGAAGCTGACCGGCACCTTGTCGCAGATCCTTGATGAGATGACCCGCATCCTGTTCATGGGGCTCGGCCTGCGCAACCGCACCACCGAAATGCAGCATGAGCACAAGGCCCTGGTGGAGGCGCTGGTGGCCAATGACGCCGAGGAGGCCGAGCGGCTGGCGGCGCAGGAGGTGATCTCCTCCAAGCAGATGGTGCTGGATGCCATTCTTTCCAGCTCGGCCATCCAGGACGTGCCGCTGGGGGTGAGCGGACAGGTGGTCGATGTGGGGGTGTAGGCCCGCCCGCTTATCGCTATCTGTATATTTCACAAAGCATTTGTTGACATTTTAATTTAGCGGGCCTGTAGTGTGTCGATCTTCTCCGCTCGACGCCTGGACTCATCATGTCTGCTCTCGACCTCCACGACCTGTCCGACCCCGCTGATCGCCCGCTCGGCGCGGTGGCGCGCGAAGCGTGTGGCGCGGACCCTGTTTCGAGCCCGGAGCAGGCTGCGGTGCCGGCCCTGCGGCGGGATCTGGCGGCGGTACTGGACGGCGCGGGGCGCGAATGGACCCGCCGCGCGGTGGCCGCGCTTGAGGCCGATGCGGCCCGCTCCGCCGATACCCACCTGATGAAGCCGTTGTTTCCCGGCCTCACGGGGCTCGACATCTATCTCAAGAACGAATCGACTCACCCCACCGGCAGCCTCAAGCATCGCCTGGCCCGCTCGCTGATCCTTTACGGCATCTGCAATGGCGAGATCCGCGAGGGCACCCACCTGATCGAGGCGTCGTCGGGCTCCACCGCAGTCAGCGAAGCCTATTTCGCCCGCCTGCTGGGCCTGCCGTTCACCGCCGTGGTGCCCAAGGGCACGAGCCGCACCAAGCTGAGCGAGATCGAGCGCCTGGGCGGCACCTGCCATTTCGTGGATGACGGCGCGCGCATCTATGATGAGGCCCAGCGTCTCGCCCATCTTTATGACGGCCACTATCTCGACCAGTTCACCTATGCGGAACGGGCCACCGACTGGCGCGGCAACAACAATATCGCCGAGAGCATCTTCCGGCAGATGCATGCCGAGCCCCACCCGGTGCCGAGCTGGGTGGTGATGAGCGCCGGCACCGGCGGCACTGCCGCCACCATCGGCCGTTACATCCGCTACCGCGGCTTTCCCACCCGGCTGTGCGTGCCGGACGTGGAGAATTCCGTGTTCTACGACGCCTATGTGAGCGGCGACCGCAGCGTGACCTCGGCCACCGGCTCCCGCATCGAGGGCATCGGCCGGCCGCGGGTGGAACCGTCGTTCCGGCCGGCGGTGGTGGACTGCATGGTGAAGGTGCCGGATGCGGCCTCCCTCGCCGCCATGCATGTGCTGTCGGAGCGGCTCTCTTGCCGGGTGGGCGGCTCCACCGGCACCAATTTCTATGCCTTGTGCGCCCTGGCGGCCACCATGCGGTCGGAGGGGCGCTCGGGCTCCCTCGTCACCCTCATCTGCGACAGCGGCGAGCGCTATGCCGCCACCTATTTCAACGCCGATTGGCTGCGGGACAAGAAGATCGACATCACGCCCTATCGCGCCGTTCTGGAGCGGTTCCTGGATCAGGGGGCATATGATTTCGAGGCCGCCGGCCTGCTGGGCGTGGGCACGCGCGGCAAGCCGAAGGCCTGAGTTGCCGCCCTTCCGAGTGAGCCGGTGTCCGCTTCGCTCGGAAAAACATCCTACGCGGCGTATTCCAGAACGATCAGCTCGCTCTCATCATAGGGCCGGCGCTCCAGTTCCCGGAAGCCTTCGGGGCAGGTGAAGGCGCCGGTGCGCTCTTCCACCACGATCAATGCCTCCGGGGCGAGCCAGCCGCTCGCCTGTGCGCTCGCCAGGGCTGCTTCGGCGAGGCCCTTGCCATAGGGCGGGTCGCAGAACACGAGGCCATAGGCCTCGCCAGGCCCCATCTCCCCCAGCCGGGTGGCGTCGCGGCGGAAAATGCGGGTTACGCCGGTCAGGCCCAGCGCTTCCACGTTTTCACGGATCACGCCGCGCGCGCCGGTCGCTTCCTCCACCATGAGGGCGAAGCGGGCGCCGCGGGAGAGGGCCTCGATCGCCAGCGCGCCGGTGCCGGAAAAGAGGTCCAGCACCCGCGCACCGTCGCACGGATCGCCATAGGCATGGGCGAGCACGTTGAACAGGCTCTCCCGCAGCCGGTCCGAGGTGGGCCGGGTGGCGCTGGAGGAGGGGCCTTTCAGGGTGCGGCCCTTGAACCGGCCGCCGACGATCCGCATGGCTCAGGATCCCCGCTCAATCCCGCTCTCAGCGCTTGCCGCGCGGGGCGGAAGGGCGGCCACCCGGTTTGCCGCCGCCTTTGCCCGTTGGGCGTCCGCCCGGCTTGCCGCCGAAGCCACCCTTGAATCCGCCCTTGAACCCACCTTTGCCGGCAGGCCGGGCGCCCTTGAAGCCGCCGCTGCGCTCGCGGCCCGGCCCCTCGCCACGCTGCGCTCGGTCACCGGCGCCACCGTCCGGACGCGGCCCCCGAGGCCGATCAGCACCGGGACGGCCACCACCAGGGCGGCCACGGCCGCGGGCCTCCTCTTCGCTCTCACGCGGGCGGAAGCTGCGCTGCGGGCGATCGTCATTGCGCTCGAAGCGGCGCGGGCCGCCTTCATTGCGCGGGCCCCGGGGCTTGTCACCACCGGGGCGGCCACGGCCGCGGGCCTCCTCTTCGCCCTCACGCGGGCGGAAGCTGCGCTGCGGCCGATCGTCATTGCGCTCGAAGCGGCGGGGGCCGCCTTCGGTGCGCGGTCCACGGGGCCGGTCAGTACCGGGGCGACCACGGCCGGGACCACGGAATTCTTCTTCCCCTTCACGCGGGCGGAAGCTGCGCTGGGGGCGATCGTCATTGCGCTCGAAGCGGCGGGGACCGCCTTCGGTGCGCGGGCCCCGGGGCCGATCCTCACCGGGGCGACCCCGCCGCGGACCGCGTCCCTCTTCCTCGCCATCGCGCGGGCGGAAGCCGCGCTGCGGGCGGCGGTCATCGTCCGCGAAGCGGCGCGGGCCGCGTCCAAAATCCCGTTCCTGATCGCGCCCCGTGCCCCGGCTGCCGCGGGCGGGGCGTTCGGCGTCGTCGCGGGGCTTGGTGACGAGGCGTTCCACCTTCACCGCGCGGCCCCTCTTGTCGGCCACGGTGCCCCGGGTCTCCAGCGCGCCCACCTCGGCGATGCGCCGGCGCACGCGGGGGCCGGCCGGGCGGAACTCGTCCTGGGCCGGCGCATCGTTCTCCGCCTTGCCGCGGCGGGCGGCCGGCGCGGCCGGGCGCGGCGGCGCCGGCTCGATCTCGTGCTCCAGGATGGGCCCTTCGAAATCCGCACCGGCCACGGCGGTCAGCTCGGCGCCGATCTGATCCTTCAGCACGCGGGTGCGGACCTCCTCGATCTCCCCTTCGGGGATCTCGCCCAGCTGGAAGGGGCCGTAGGAGATGCGGATCAGCCGGTTCACCTTGAGGCCGAGGGCGCCGAGCACATTGCGCACCTCACGGTTCTTGCCCTCGCGCAGGGAGACGGTGATCCAGGCATTGGCCCCCTGGACGCGATCGAGCTCGGCCTCGATGGGGCCATACTCCACGCCATCCACGGTGATGCCCTTCAGCAGGCTATCGAGCCGGGCCTGGTCGATCTCGCCATTGGCGCGCACTCGGTAGCGCCGCAGCCAGCCAGTTTCCGGCAGCTCCAGCGCGCGGGCGAGGCCGCCATCATTGGTGAGCAGCAGCAGGCCTTCCGAATTGAGATCGAGCCGGCCCACGCTGACGAGGCGCGGCAGGCCCCCGGGCAGGATCTCGAACAGGGTGGTGCGGCCTTCCGGATCGCGGTTGGTGGTCACCACACCCCGGGGCTTGTGGTAAAGGAAGAGGCGGGTGCGCTCCTTCTCCGGCAGCGGCGCGCCATCCACGGTGATGGCATCGGCAGCGGTGACGGTGATGGCAGGGCTGGTGAGCACGGTGCCATTGACCGCCACCCGGCCCTCGGCGATCCACGCCTCGATCTCCCGGCGCGAGGCAAGGCCGGCGCGGGCGATGACCTTGGCGACGCGCTCCGCTTCCTTCTTCACGGCTGCGGGCAGCTCGCGTTTCTGGCGCGGAACGTTGTTCTTATCCTTGCGGGGCGGTGACATGCGCGGCATTGAAGGCAATCGACAGGTGTCCGTTCGTCAGGGCTCGATCGCGCCAGCCCTGGCGAATGAACACCCGTCGCTCTCATGTTGATCGGCTGAATGGATGTCCCACGCCAGCGACGGCACGGGACGGTTGATTCGGCTCTAGCACACCAAATGTGGCGCGGCGAGCGCGGCGGCGCTTTTTCGCGTTTCCTTGAACGGAACGGCGGCAGCCGGCGCCATCTCCCGCCCCTCAAACGCAGGAACGCCCATGTCCGGAACCTTCATGCAGATGGCGCTCAACGAGGCCCGGGCGGCGGCGGAGCGGGGCGAGGTGCCGGTGGGGGCGGTGCTGGTGCGTGGTAGCGACGTGGTGGCGCGCGATGGCAACCGCACCCGCGAGCTCAACGATCCCACCGCCCATGCGGAGGTGCTGGTGATCCGCGCGGCGGCGGCCCGGCTCAAGTCCGAGCGGCTGATCGGCTGCGATCTCTATGTGACGCTGGAGCCGTGCGCCATGTGCGCGGCGGCGGCCTCGTTCGCGCGGCTGCGGCGCATCTATTTTGGCGCCGCCGATCCCAAGGGTGGGGCGGTGGAGCACGGCCCGCGCTTCTTCTCCCAGCCCACCTGCCACCACGCCCCCGAGGTTTATGGCGGCATTGCCGAGCGGCAGGCGGCGGAGGTGCTGCGCGCCTTCTTTCAGGATCGGCGGTAGGCTTCAGGCCGCCGCGGCCGCCCCGAGGGCGGCGCGGATCTCCCGCTGCATGGCGCTGATGGTGGCGGCGTAGTCGCCGGCGCCGAAAATGGCGCTTCCGGCCACGAAGGTATCGGCCCCGGCGGCGGATATGGCGCCGATATTGTCCACCTTCACCCCGCCGTCGATCTCCAGGCGGATGTCGCGTCCGGACCCATCGATGCGCGCGCGGAGCGCGGCGAGCTTGTCGAGGGCGCCGGGAATGAAGGCCTGGCCGCCGAAGCCGGGGTTCACCGACATCACCAGCACCAGGTCGAGGGCGTCCAGCGTGTGGTCGAGCACATTGAGGGGCGTCGCCGGGTTCAGCACCAGCCCGGCCTTCACGCCCTTTGAGCGGATGAGCTGCAGCGAGCGGTCCACATGTTCGCTCGCTTCCGGATGGAAGGAGATGAGGTCGGCCCCGGCGGCGGCGAACGCCTCGATCATTCCATCCACCGGCTTCACCATCAGATGCACGTCGATGAAGGCATCGGTGGCCTTGCGCAGGGACTGGAGCACGAGCGGGCCGATGGTGAGGTTGGGGACGTAATGGTTGTCCATCACGTCGAAGTGGATCCACTCGGCCCCGGCGTGCAGCACCGCTTCCACCTCGGCCCCGAGCCGGGCGAAATCGGCGGAGAGGATCGACGGGGCGATGATGGGATGGGCACGGGCCATGGCGCTCTCCTGAGATTCACGCACCGAGGGCGTGATGTGGGGCGGCGGTGGAGGGGGGCCGCGACCGCCTTTTGCTGGACGCCGCCCCCTCCCCCGCACGCGGGGGAGGGGTGGGGAGGGGGAATGCCACGGGTTATGGTGCCCCGCTGCCATCCGAAGGGGCGCTGGGCTTCCCGGCGTGGCGGTCGTCCTCGGCGTCCCTGCCCCCTCCCTGTCCCTCCCCCGCACGCGGGAGAGGGGATGTGGCGGCTTTGGGGGCGGCGCGGACCGAGAGACGGCGCTGCGCCCCGATCCGTTCCGCTTATGCTGCGGCGCGGGTGGTGTGGACGGTCTGGGTGAGGGCGCCGGTGGCGTAGCGGCGGGCCATCTCATCCAGCTCCACGGGCTTGATCTTCTCCGCCTGGCCGGCCGAGCCGAACGCCTCGAAGCGGGCGATGCACACCGCTTTCGCCTCGTCCATGGCGGCGGCCAGGAACTTGCGCGGATCGAACTCGGAACGCTTGGTGGCGGCCACGCGGCGCATGGCGGCGGTCATGGCAAGGCGGATGTCGGTGTCGATATTCACCTTGCGCACGCCGTGGCGGATGCCTTCCTGGATCTCCTCCACCGGCACGCCATAGGTCTCCTTCATGTCGCCGCCATAGGTGCGGATCTCCGCCAGCAGTTCCTGGGGCACCGAGGAGGAGCCGTGCATCACCAGATGGGTGGTGGGAATGCGGGCATGGATGGCCTTGATGCGGTCGATGGCGAGGATGTCGCCGGTGGGCTTGCGGGTGAATTTGTAGGCGCCGTGTGAGGTGCCGATGGCGATGGCCAGGGCGTCGCACTGGGTCGCTTTCACGAAGGCGGCGGCTTCGTCCGGATCGGTGAGCAGCTTGTCGTGATCGAGGGCGCCCTCGGCGCCGTGCCCGTCCTCGGCCTCGCCCTTGCCGGTTTCCAGCGAGCCGAGGCAGCCGAGCTCGCCTTCCACCGACACGCCCACCGCATGGGCGAGCTCCACCACCTTGGCGGTGACGGCGACGTTGTAATCGTAATCGGCGGGGGTCTTGCCGTCCTCCTTCAGGGAGCCGTCCATCATCACCGAGGAGAAGCCGGAGCGGATGGCGGCCATGCACACGGCGGGGGAGGCGCCGTGGTCCTGGTGCATCACCACCGGGATCTCCGGATAGGCCTCCACCGCGGCGGCGATGAGATGGCGCAGGAACGGCTCGCCGGCATATTTGCGCGCTCCGGCCGAGCCCTGGAGGATGACCGGCGAGGCGGTGGCGCGGGCCGCCTCCATGATCGCCTTCACCTGTTCCATGTTGTTCACGTTGAACGCCGGCAGGCCATAGGCCTGTTCCGCCGCGTGGTCGAGCAGCTGGCGCATGGACACGAGGGCCATTGTCCTCTCCTTGGATGCGTTGCGGGATGGGGCTGTGGGGCGTCAGGCGAGGGCGGCGCGGACCGCGTCGCTCACCCGCTCCACGGTGAAGCCGAACAGGGGCCAGAGATCCTTTTCCGGCGCCGATTCACCAAAGCGGTCGATGCCGATGGCGGTGACGCCGCCCAGGCCGAGCCCGGCCCAGCCGCGGGTCACCCCCGCTTCCACCGCGATCACCGGCAGGCCCTTTGGCAGCAGCGCCGCGCGGCTGGCGAGGGGGGCTGCCTCGAACCGCTCGCGGCAGGGCATGGACACCACCCGGGTGCCGATGCCTTCGGTCTCCAGCGCCTCGGCCGCCGCCACCGCGAGCTTCACCTCGGAACCGGTGGCCACCAGCACCGCCTGCGGCGCCGTGGGGCTGTCGCGCAGCACATAGGCGCCGGCGGGAACGGCGGCGAGCTGCTCCACCGTGCGTGGCCAGCCGGGCAGGTTCTGGCGCGACAGGATGAGGGCGGTGGGGCCATCGCGCCGGGTGAGAGCAGCGCGCCAGGCGAACAGGGTCTCCACCCCGTCGCACGGGCGCCAGACATCGAGATTGGGGATGAGGCGCAGGCTCTCCACATGCTCCACCGGCTGGTGGGTGGGGCCGTCCTCGCCCAGGCCGATGGAATCGTGGGTGAGAATGTAGATCACCCTTTGCCCCATGAGCGCGCTCATGCGCATGGCGTTGCGGGCGTAATCGGAAAACACCAGGAAGGTGGCGACGAACGGGATGAAGCCGCCATGCAACGCGATGCCGTTGGCGATGGCCGACATGCCGAACTCGCGCACCCCGTAGAACACCTGGTTGCCGGCAGGATTGCGGGTCACCGGCGTCGCGCCGGGGAAGGTGGTGAGGTTGGAATGGGCAAGGTCGGCGGACCCGCCCAGCAGCTCCGGCAGGGCTGGCGCCAGGGCGGCGAGAGCCTGCTGGCTGGCCTTGCGGGTGGCGATTGTCTCGTTCTTCTCCACCGCGCGGGCGAGGGTGGCGGCGAAGGTGCTCTCGAAGGCGTCCGACAGGGCGCCGGAGAGGCGGCGGCGGAATTCCGCGGCCTCATTGGGATAGGCGCGCGCGTAGGCGGCCATGCGCGCCTCCCAGGCCGCCTGACGGGCGGCGCCGGCCTTGCGGGCATCCCATTTCGCGTAGATGTCCGCCGGCACCTCGAACGGGGCATGCTCCCAGCCCATGGCGGCGCGGGTGCGGGCGATCTCCTCCGCCCCGAGCGGCGCGCCGTGGGTGTCCTGGTGGCCCTGCTTGGTGGGGGCGCCGCGGCCGATCACCGTCTTGCAGCAGATGAGGGTGGGCTTCTCCGTCTCCGCCAGCGCCGCCTCCAGCGCCGTGGCGATGGCCGCCGGATCGTGACCGTCCACGGCGGGGATGACTTGCCAGCCATAGGCGGCGAAACGGGCCGGCGTGTCATCGGCAAACCACTCCTCCACCTTGCCGTCGATGGAGATGCCGTTGTCGTCATAGAAGGCCACCAGCTTGCCGAGGCCGAGCCGGCCGGCCAGCGAGCAGGCCTCGTGGCTGATGCCTTCCATCAGGCAGCCGTCGCCCAGAAACACGAAGGTCCGGTGATCGACGACGGTGAGGCCTGGCCGGTTGAACTGGGCCGCCAGGGTCTTCTCCGCCAGCGCCATGCCCACCGCATTGGCGAGGCCCTGGCCGAGCGGGCCGGTGGTGGTCTCCACCCCCGGCGTCATGCCGTATTCGGGATGGCCCGGGGTGTGGGCATGGAGCTGGCGGAAGCGCTTCAGCTCGGCGATGGGCAGATCGTAGCCGGTGAGATGCAGCAGCGCATAGATCAGCATGGAGCCATGGCCATTGGACAGCACAAAGCGGTCGCGGTCGGGCCAGGCGGGATCCGTGGGATTGTGCCGCAGATGGTCGCGCCACAGCACGGTGGCGATCTCCGCCATGCCCAGCGGCGCGCCGGGATGGCCGGACTTGGCCTGCTCCACGCCATCCATGGCGAGGGCCCGCAGGGCGGCGGTGACCGGCCAGGCGAGGCTGCCCGGGGTGCGGTCCAGCGGGGCCGCAGGCGTCAGGACGTCAGCAATGGCATTCATGATGGGTCCTCTCGACCTCAGGTTCCGACACGTCGGGTAAAGGGGGGAGGGCGGCGCCACGGGTCCCCAGGGCATCGGGGACATGCCGCCCTCCCCCGCAGCCTCCCGCGCGAGGAGGAGCTCGGGTTCAGCGTCGGTGCGGCTCACTCCGCTCGGCGCTTGCGGTCCATCAGCTTCATGATCAGCGGGGTGAGCAGGAGCTGCATCGCGAGATCCTGCTTATTGCCCGGGATGACGATGGAATTCGCCCGCGACATGAAGGAGTTGTGGATCATCGACAGGAGGTAGGGGAAGTCGATGCCATGGGGATCGCGGAAGCGGATGACCACCATGGATTCATCGGGCGTCGGGATCCAGCGGGCGACGAACGGGTTCGAGGTGTCCACCGTGGGCACCCGCTGGAAGTTGATGTCCGTCTCCGTGAACTGCGGGCAGATGTAGCGCACGTAATCGGGCATCCGGCGCAGGATGGTGTCGGTGACATCTTCCGTGGAATAGCCGCGGGTGGCCTTGTCGCGGTGGATCTTCTGGATCCACTCGAGATTGATCACCGGCACCACGCCTATCTTCAGGTCCGCATGGCGGGCGACATTCACCTCGTCGGTGACGGCGGCGCCGTGCAGGCCCTCGTAGAACAGCACATCGGTGCCGTCTTCCACCGGCTCCCAAGGTGTGAAGCGTCCCGGCTCGGTGCCGTAAAGGCGGGCTTCGTCCGCATCGTGCACATAATGGCGGAAGCGGCCGGAGCCGTTGGTGCCGTAGTCGCGGAAGAGCGTTTCCAGCTCGCCCAGAAGATTGGTCTGAGGCGAGAAATGGCTGAAATGGCGGTTGCCGTTGGTGGCCTCGGCCGCCATCAGCTCGCGCATTTCGAAGCGGTCGTAACGGTGAAAGGCATCGCCTTCCACATAGGCCGCCTTCACGCCCTCGCGGCGGAAGATCTGGTCGAAGGTGCGCTTGACCGAGGTGGTGCCGGCCCCCGACGAGCCGGTGACGACGATGATGGGATGCTTGATCGACATCTTATGGCTCCCGCCCGGTCAGATGAACAGGCCGCGCCGCGCGAACAGCGGCGAGCGGGCGCCGTGGCCGGCGGGTTCGTCGTGGTAGCGGCCCACCCGGGCCACCTCCTCGCGGGAGCCGAACACCAGGGGCACCCGCTGGTGCAGGGCGCTGGCGGTGCGGTCGAGAATGGCGCCGCGCCCGTCGGTGGCGGCACCGCCCGCCTGCTCCATCAGGAAGGCGATGGGGAATGCCTCATAGAGCAGCCGGAGCCGGCCCTGGGCGTAGCCCTTCCGGGTATCGCCGGGGTAGAGATAGATGCCGCCGCGCCGCAGGATGCGGTGGGCGTCGGCCACCATGGAGGCCACCCAGCGCATGTTGAAATCGCGCTCGCGCGGGCCCTTCCGGCCGGCCAGGCAATCATCCACATAGGCCCGGACCGGATCGTCCCAATGGTGGTAGTTGGACATGTTGATGGCGAATTCCGCCGTGCTCTCCTTCACCGCCACGTTGGCTTCGGCGAGGCGGAAGGTGCTGGCGCGGTCGAGGGCGAAATGCCAGGTGCCGGCGCCCACGCTCAGCAGCAGCGCCACGTGCGGCCCGTAGATCACATAGCCGCCGGCCAGTAGATCGCGTCCGCTCTGGAAGAAGGCGGCGGCATCGGCGCCGGTGGCGCCTTCGGGGCGGGGTAGCACGGCGAAGATGGTGCCCACCGACAGGTCGGTATCGATGTTGGAGGAGCCGTCGAGGGGGTCGATGGCGACCAAAAGCGGCGCGTCGGGGTTGAGCTCCACCGCCGCCTCGTTTTCCTCGGAGGCCACCGCCGCCACCGGCGCGGTCGCGAGCGCCGCAATGATGAGGTCGTTGGCGATGACGTCGAGGGCCTTCTGCCCCTCACCGGCCTCGCCGGAGGACAGAGTGGCGCCGAAATCGCCGCCGAGAGGACCCTCGGAGATCCGTGCCGCCAGCGCGATGGCGCCAGCCGCCAGCGCGGTCAGGGTGTCGCTCACGCTTCGGCGGCGGGTGTCGGCGCCGGCCCAGGCGTCGAGCACTTCGGCCAGAGGCGTGCCCAGCGGTGCCACGGGCGGTGCCGGGCGGGCGGCTTCTCCGGACGCGGCCGGCGGCGCGTGGGGATCGGTGATCAGAGCGGCGGCGGCCGGCTCCGGGATCGGCTCCAACATGACGTTCATCTCCCTGAGGGTCTTTGCCCTGCGGCCCGTTTGCGGGCCGTCTCACCTGTTCTTGTCCCCATGCGCCGTCGGGCGGCGCCAGAAAATCAAACGGCCGGTCCCGGCTGGGGAGCGTCGATGCCGCCGGAAAACACCCGGCTCGCCCGCACGTCCCCTTCGGTGAGGGTTTCAAGCGCATCACGGTCGGTGAGCCCGCCCTGGTCGAACAGCCGGAGCGACTGGCGCAGGCGCATGCGATCGAAGGCGTTGCGGATGGAGCGGGCGTTGGCGAAATTGGGTTGGGCCCGGCGCGCCGTCACATAATCGGCGAGCGCCTGCTCGGCCTCGGCGTTGAAGCGGTAGTCGGCCGCCTCGGCCATGGTCTTGGCGATGGCCACCAGTTCGTCGTCCTCATAATCGGGGAAGTCGATGTGGTGGGCGATGCGGGAGCGGAAGCCGGGATTGCTCTCGAAGAAGCGGTCCATGCGGTCCTTGTAGCCGGCCAGGATCACCACCAGATCGTCGCGCTGGTTCTCCATCACCTGCAGCAGGATCTCGATCGCCTCCTGCCCGTAGTCCCGCTCGTTCTCCGGGCGGTACAGGTAGTAAGCCTCGTCGATGAAGAGGACGCCGCCCATGGCTTTCTTCAAGATCTCTTTGGTTTTGGGTGCCGTGTGGCCGATATACTGGCCCACAAGGTCGTCCCGCGTCACCGAGACAAGATGACCCCGGCGCACATAGCCCAGCCGGTGGAGAATCTGCGCCATCTTGAGCGCCACCGTGGTCTTGCCCGTGCCGGGATTGCCGGTGAAGGCCATGTGCAGGGTGGGGGCGCCGGCATTGAGGCCGAGGCTTTCGCGGGCGCGGCCGATGACCAGGTGGGCGGCGATCTCGCGAATGCGCCGCTTCACCGGCTTCAGGCCGATCAGGTCGGCTTCGAGATCGGCCAGGAATTCAGGAACCTCGCTCTCGGTGAAGAGAGCACCGAGGTCGAGCTTGCCGTCGGCGTCCCGCGCCGGCAACGCGGCGGACGGTGCGGAGAGGGTTGCGTCAAGCATCGCTCGATCCTCGGCTAAGTTGCGCGGTGGGAACAGCCGCGCTGGTGACACGATGGAAGAAACCTGAAAGGGGCCCCCGGCGGGGGCCGTCGTCGCGCCGGGGGCCGTGCGTGCCGCGGTCAGCGCGCCTCGAACTGGGCGCGATGGCGCATCGCATAGCGCTGGGTGCGGCCGGGCCCTTCGGTGCGATCGAGCCGGAAGCCGTCTTCCTTGGCCGGCCGCTGCACCAGGAAGGACAGGCGCACCGTCTCCCAGCCGCGGGTGGAGTCGAAGGCATTCACCCGCACATATTGGTTCGGGAAGGTGGCGCGGCAGGCGTTGATCTCGCCGAACACGCCGGCGGCATCCTTGAGATCGAACATGGGCAGGCCCCACATCTCCCAGTAATTGTTCCGGGGATGGGGATCGTCCGTGTATTCCACCGAGACCGCCCAGCCCTGTTCCAGGCAATACTGGACCTGAGCCTTGATCTGCGTGTCGGTGAGGTCGGGAAGGAAGGAAAAGGTTCCTTGAGTGATACGCATGGCAGTGTCCTCAGGCGACAGACGCGGTGGGCACGAAATCAGACGTGTCGGTGGAGGCGTAGTTGAAGGTCACCTCGCCCCAGGTATCGAGCGCGGCCTTGAGGGGCGCGCAGGTCTTGGCGGCGGTGATGAGGATTTCCGCCCCCTCGTTCCGGATGTCGCGCCCCTCGTTGCGGGCGAGGATCATGGCTTCGAGGGCGACCCGGTTGGCGGTGGCGCCGGCCTGGATGCCATCGGGATGGCCGATGGTGCCGCCGCCGAACTGCAACACCACATCCTCCCCGAACAGGTCGATGAGCTGGTGCATCTGGCCGGCATGGATGCCGCCGGAGGCCACCGGCATCACCTTGCGCAGGCCGGCCCAATCCTGATCGAAATAGAGGCCGCGGGTGTAGTCGGTCTGCGTCACCATCTCACGGCAGACGTTGTAATAGCCCTGCACGGTCATGGGGTCGCCTTCCAGCTTGCCCACGGCGGTGCCCGCATGCAGGTGATCGACACCGGCGAGGCGCAGCCACTTGGCGATGACGCGGAACGACACGCCATGGTTCTTCTGCCGCGTGTAGGTGCCATGTCCCGCCCGGTGCATGTGCAGGATCATGTCGTTCTCGCGGCACCAGTTGGAGATGGACTGAATGGCGGTCCAGCCGACGATCAGATCCACCATCACCACCACGGAGCCGAGCTCCTTGGCGAAGTCGGCGCGGCGGTACATCTCCTCCATGGTGCCGGCGGTGATGTTGAGGTAGTGGCCCTTCACCTCGCCGGTCTCAGCCTGCGCTTTGTTCACCGCTTCCATGCAGTAGAGGAAGCGGTCGCGCCAGTGCATGAAGGGCTGCGAGTTGATGTTTTCATCGTCCTTCACGAAATCGAGGCCGCCCTTCAGGGCTTCATAGACCACGCGGCCGTAATTCTTACCGGAAAGACCCAACTTCGGCTTGGTGGTGGCGCCCAGCAGAGGGCGCCCGAACTTGTCGAGGCGCTCACGTTCCACCACGATGCCGGTGGGCGGGCCGCGGAAGGTCTTCACATAAGCGACGGGAAGACGCATGTCCTCCAGCCGCGCCGCCTTCAGTGGCTTGAAGGAGAAGACGTTGCCGATGATGGAGGCGGTGAGGTTGGCGATGGAGCCTTCCTCGAACAGGTCGAGATCATAGGCGACCCAGCAGAAATACTGCCCCGGCTGGCCCGGCACCGGCTCCACCTTGTAGGCCTTGGCGCGGTAGACGTCGGCGGCGGTGAGGCGGTCGGTCCACACCACGGTCCAGGTGGCGGTGGAGCTTTCACCGGCCACCGCGGCGGCGGCCTCCACCGGGTCCACACCCTCCTGCGGGGTGATGCGGAACAGGGCCAGGACATCGGTGTCCTTGGGCTGGTAGTCCCCATCCCAATAGCCCATCTGGGCATATTTCAGCACGCCGGCGGCGTACCTTTTCTTCGCATCCTTGATCTGCCCGATGGCGGCGTCGGCACCCATGGCGACCTCCTCTTTTGTTGAACGAAAGTTGCATCGGGCCGCGCATTCGGTAAATTTGAATGATCTGAATATCGAATTCAGGCAATCTGAATATGGCACTGCACTGGAGCTTGAAGCAGCTGCGTCTGGTGGCCCTGGCCGCGGCTTCCGGCTCCTATGCCAAAGCCGCGCAGGAGCTGAATTTGAGCCCGCCGGCGGTGACCGCTCAGATGAAGGCGCTGGAGGAAGAACTGGGCATGCCCGTGTTCGAGCGGGTGGCCGGCGCGCTGCGACCGACCGCCGCGGGAAGGGAGCTGATTGCTGCGGCGCAGCGTGTCTCCCAGGCGCTTGGCGAGGCGGAGCGGGCCATCCTCGCGCTGAAGAGCCCCGATGCCGGCGCGGTGGTGGTGGGAGTGGTCTCCACCGCCAAATATTTCGCGCCCATGGCGCTCGCCGCCTTTCGCAAGCGCCATCCAGCCATCGAGCTGAAACTGGTTATCGGCAATCGGGCGGACATCATCGCCGGCCTCGCCAATCTCGATGTGGATCTGGCGGTGATGGGCCGCCCGCCGCTGGATCTTGATGCCGAGATGGAGGTGATCGGCGATCACCCCCATGTGGTCATCGCTCCGCCGGAGCACCGGCTGGCCCGGCGGCGGCGCCTCACCCCGCACGATCTGGCGCGCGAGGCGTTCCTGATGCGCGAGGAGGGATCGGGCACGCGCATGCTGATGGAGAAAGTGTTCGCCGAAGCTGGCGCCCCGCCGCCCCCCATCGCCATGGAGATCGGCTCCAACGAGACCATCAAGCAGGCGGCGATGGCGGGGCTCGGCCTGTCCTTCATCTCCGCCCACACGGTGGCGGCGGAGGTGGCGGACGGCCGCCTCACCATCCTCGAGGTCCGCGGCCTGCCGGTGATGCGCCAGTGGTTGGTGGTGCGGGCGCGGGGCAAGCGCCTCTTGCCCGCCGGCCAGGCCCTGCAGGCCTTCCTGGCGCGGGAGGGGGGCAGCTATCTGCCGCGGATGTCCGGGCCGAAGGTCAGCGCGCCGAGCCGATGATGCGTCCGTCGGGCCCGAAGAAGGGGTAGGGCCCGGGGAAATCGCCGATGAAGCTGCGGTGGGTCACCAACTGCCCGTCGGCGAAGCGATGCAGGGCGAGGCTCGGCGGCTCCATATGGAAGGTGGGCGGGGCTTGCGGATCGAGGGCGAGGCTCACCGAATGGGCCGGCGCCGGGGCGATGGTGGCGGCGATGCCGGCGAAGGTGGTGGTCACCGTGCGGTGCACGTGGCCGCAGGTATAGCCCAGCACCTGGGGATGCCGGCGGATCACCGCCGCCAGATCCGCCGCGTCGAACAGGTTCTGCACGTCCATATGGCGGATGCCGGTGAGGAAGGGCGGATGGTGGGCGCAGATGAAGGTGGGCCGCGCCGGCGCAGCCGCAAGGGTGCCCTCAAGGAAGGCGAGGCCGGTGGCGCCGATCTCCCCATAGGGCCGGCCCGGCACGCTGGAATCCAGCATCACCAGGCGCAGGGCAAACTCATCCACCACATAGTGCGCCTTGCCGGCCGTGGCGCGGCGGGCCACCTCCGGAAACGCGGCCAGCACGCCCTGCGTGCTGTCGTGATTGCCGGGCACCGGGAAGATCGGCATGGGCAGCGGCGCGAGGATCTGCTGGAAGCGGGCGTATTCCTCGGTCTTGTCGAAATCCGTGAGGTCGCCGGTGACGATCACCGCGTCGGGGCGCGGCGTCAGTGTCAGGATGTGGCGGACCGCCGCTTCGAGGAAGACGGCGGTGTCCACCACGTCATAGGCGAGGGTTCCGGGCAGGCGGATGTGGGTGTCGGTGAGCTGGGCGATGAGCATGGGCGGTGTCGGCAACCATCACACGAGGGACAGGCGAGACGGATCGAGCCGCAGCCCCATGGCCGCGCCGGCGGCGACGAGCTGCTCGGCGGGGGCTTCCACCACCACCCGCGTCCCGTCGGCCCCGGCCAGCACCACGCGCTGCCGCGCCCCCTGAAACTGCACCTGTTCCACCTGGAAGACGAGCCCCGTTTCTTCCGGCGCGCACAGGCTGGCCGCCTCCGGGCGGAACAGCAGGGTGGCTTCCGCCTTGTCCGCCCCCGCAAACGGCAGGCTGCCGGCGGCGCTGGCGAAATGGCCGGCCTTGAGGCTTCCGGCGAGGCGATTGGTGGTGCCCACGAAGGTGGCGACGAAATCGTTCTGCGGCTGGAAATAGACCTCGCGCGGCGTGCCCACCTGTGCGATGGCGCCCTGGCGCATGACGACGATGCGGTCGCCCAGCGCCAGCGCTTCGGCCTGGTCATGGGTGACATAGATGGCGGTGATGGCGAGCCGGCGCAGCAGGGAATCGATCTCGGCCCGCAGATGCTCGCGCAAGGCGGCGTCGAGGGCGGTGAGGGGCTCGTCCAGCAGGATCACCCGCGGCCGCACGGCGAGCGCCCGGGCCAGCGCCACCCGCTGGCGCTGGCCGCCGGAAAGCTGGGTGATGCGCCGCTCCGCCAGGGTGTCGATGCGCATCATCTCCAGCACCGCGTGGGCCTGGCGCAGCCGCTCGGCCTTGGCGACGCCGCGTACCCGAAGGCCATAGGCGACATTGTCGATGACGCTCATGTTGGGGAACAGGGCATAGGACTGGAACACCATGCCCACGTTGCGCTTCTCGATGGGCAGGGTGGTCACGTCCGCGCCGTCGAAGGCGATGTGGCCGCCGGCGTCCGGGCTCTCCAGCCCGGCGATGATGCGCAAAAGCGTGGTCTTGCCGCAGCCCGAGGGGCCGAGCAGCACCAGGGTTTCCCCGGCCGGAATGGAGAGGTCGAGGGGCTCCAGCGCCCGGGTGCCGTCGGCAAAGGTCTTGCCGCAGCCGGAAAGGGTGATGGCGGCGCCGGTGGCGGTTAAGGTCATGGCTGTTCTCCGGCGATCAGCGGCGGGCCCCTGTCGGCCTTTGTGGGGGGCTGGGCGCGGGTCTTGAGGGGGCGTTCGAGGCCGAACATCTGGATCGCCACCAGCAGCGGCACGATCATCACGAAGAACACCAGCGTGTAGGCGCTGGCGATCTCCAGCCGCATGGAGGCGTAGCTGTCGGCAAGGCCCACCGGCAGGGTCTTGGTGAGGGGGGTATGCAGCATCCAGGTGAGGTTGAACTCACCGATGGAGAGGGTCACCACCATCAGCGCCCCGGCGAGGATGCCGCCCTTGGCGTTGGGCACCACCACATGGAAGAACCGCTGCAGCGGTGAGGCGCCGAGCGAGGCCGCCCCTTCCTCCAGGGTGCGCACATCCACGGCGGCAAGCACCGCCATCACCGAGCGCAGCATGAAGGGCAAAGTGTAGAGCACGTGCCCCACCAGGATAAACAGGGGGCTCATGCGGAATTCGCGAAAGCCGCCATAGGCGATGATGAGGGCGAGGGCGAGGGCAAGGCCGGGAATGGCCACCGGCAGCGTCACCACCTCTTCCACCAGCCGCGCCATGCGGCCCGGCTTGCGCACCAACGCCCAGGCCGCCGGCACCCCCAGCACCAGGGTGACGGCGAGGGTGCCGAGGGCCAGTGCGATGGAGAAGCCGATGGTGTCCGAATAGAGCTTCAGCACCTCCTTCACCCAGTCGAGGGTCAGGCCGGAGCTGGGGCCGCGGAAGTAATTGGCGGTGAAGCCGGCGAGGATGGAGGCGCCGGCGGGCACCAGCAGGAAGGCGGCGACCGCAAGGGTCACCAGGAGCTGCAAAGCGAAAGTCAGGCGATGGGGGCTCATGGAACGTGGGCTCATGGAACGCTCCTCAACCCGCCGCCGCGACGCCGGAGCCCGAGAGGCTGCGGGTGAGCGCCAGCACGCCCCAGGTGATCAGCCCCAGCGCCAGGGACAGGGCGCTGGCGGTGGCGAAATTGGCGTTGAGGGTGAACTCCGTATAGATGGTCATGGCCAGCACATCGATGCGGGTGGCGAGGGTGAAGGCGGTGCCGAACGCCCCCACCGCGGTGGCGAAGGCGATGGCGCCGGAGGCGATCAGCGCCGGGGCGATGCCCGGCAGGGTCACGTCCCGCATCACGTGCAAACGGCTGGCGCCCAGCGAGCGGGCGGCCTCCTCCAGGTTCGGGTCCAGCTTGTCCACCGCCGCCATCAGGGTCACCAGAACCCGCGGCAGCGAGAAATAGACATAGCCCGCGAACAGCCCGCCCATGGAATAAGCGAACACCCACTTGCCCAGCCCCAGCGCCTGGGTGGCGTTGCCAAGCAGTCCCTGGCGCCCGGCGAGGAGGATGATCATGAAGCCCACCACCACGCCGGGGAAGGCGAGGGGCAAGGTGAGCAGGGACACCAGCAGCGCCCGGCCGGGAAAGCTGTTGCGGGCGAGGAACAGGGCCACCACCGTGCCGATGGCGAGGGTGGCGAAGGTGACCGCCGCTGACAGCAGCAGGGTCGAGATCAGCGTCTGCAGATGCCGCGGGTTGGTGAGGATGGCGAGATATTCCGTGGCGCCGTTGGGTCCGCCACCCGCCACCGCGACGAGCCGCACCAGCGGCAGCACGAAGAAGGCGGCCACGAACAGGAACAAGGGCAGCAGGAACAGGCGGGCGAGACGGTCGGCGCTGGTCATGGGCGCGGCTTCACGGCTGGGGGCGGGGGAGGAGCCCCACCCTGAGGGGGTGGGGCGTGAGTGGCGAGGCGCGCGAGGCGCTCACTTCACCTCGTTCAGATAGGCTTCGGCAAAGCCCTTCTGGGCGGCTTCCATCTTGGCATAGTCCACCGGCTTGGCGCGGGTGTAATCGGCCGCCGGCAGGAAGCGCTCGGAGATCTCCTTGGGCAGTTCCACCGCCCGGGCAGGGCGCAGATAGGCCTGGGCCCACATGGCCTGGCCCTTGTCGGAGAGCACATAGTCGAGGATCTTCCTGGCGGCTTCCGGGTGCGGGGCACCCTTCACCATGCTCATCACATAGGGCACCACCACCGTGCCTTCGCAGGGGATGACGAAGGCGAAGTCGCCCTTCTCGTTATATTTGGCCCGGTAGGCATTGAAGTCGTAATCCAAGAGGATCGGGATTTCGCCGGAGACGACGCGGGCATAGGAGGTTTGCTTAGGCACGATGGGGTCATTGGCCTGCAGCTTCTTGAAGTAGTCGACGCCCGGCTTGAAATTGTCGAGGCTGCCGCCCATTGCATTGTTCACCGCCACGGCGCCCACATAGCCCACGAAAGCGCTGGTGGGGTCGAGATAGCCCACCATGCCCTTGTATTCGGGCTTCTGCAGGTCGGCCCAGCAGGCCGGCACCGGCGCGCCGCCGAGGGCCTCCTTGTTCACGAAGAAGCCGAGGGTGCCGGAATGGATGGTGAACCAGTTGCCATCCTTGTCCTTGAGGCCTTCGGGGATCTCCTCGAAGCCCTTGGGCTTGTAGGGCTGGGTGACGCCGGCATCCTTGGCCTTGATGCCGAAGGTGACGCCCAGATAGGCCACATCGGCCACCGGGCTCGCCTTTTCCGCCAGGATCTGGGTGAGGGATTGGCCGGAATTCTTGTTGTCCTGCGGCACGTCGATGCCGGTATCGGCCTTGATGGCCTTCAGCATGGCGCCCCAATTGGCCCATTCGGGCGGGCAATTGTAGCAGATGGCATCGGCGGCCGAGGCGGCGGGCGCCGCAAGCGCCGTGAGGCCGCAGCCGAGCGCGCCCGCCAGGAGCGCGCGTGAGATCAGGCGAAGCATGGTGAACCTCAATCGCTGGTCGGTGATGATGAGGGAGGAACGGTCTGGTACGCGGCACATGGCGGATGCTGCTCGCGGGCTTCCGCCGTCCCGCCCGGTGCAGAGGCGAGCGTGCCTCCCGGGCGAATGGTGTAGTCGAGGTGCTCGATGCTGGGCGGCGCGCCCTGCTCGATCATCTCGAAGAGCTTTTCCACGGCCCGCTCGCCCATGCGCCGGTTGGGCGTGGCGATGGTGGCGAGCGCCGGGGTGATCAGGCTGCCGAGGCTGATGCCGTCGAACCCTGCCACCGAGACGTCGCCGGGCACCTCCAGGCCGAGCTTGCGCAGGGCACCGGCCACCGAGATGGCCAGGAGATCGTTGGAGCACAAGGCGGCGGTGGGGTGGTGCCGGTCGCGGAACAGGGCGGCGAGCGCACGGGCGTGGCCTTCGGCATCGCCGAGGTAATCCAGCTCCACCGCCGGCTCGGGCGGCAGCCCCGCCCGTTCCATGGCGGTGACGTAGCCCAGATAGCGCCGGCGTGACCGGTCGGAGCTGGCGAAGCGCCCGCCGAGATAGACGATGCGCCGATGGCCATCGGCAATCATCGCCTCCGTGAGGGCGCGGGTGGCGCCGGCGTTGTCCACGCACACAGCAGCCCGGTCCGGCCGGGTGGGCTCGTTATAGACCAGCACGTAGGGGATGCCTTCCGCCTCCAAGAGGTCGAGGGAGGGATTGCTGTCGGCATTCGTCACCGTCAGCACCAGCCCGGCCACATTCTGCGCCACCAGGGTTTCCACCATCTCCGGCTCGCGGGTGGGGTCATAGTCGGTGGTGGTGAGCAGCAGGGTATGCCGGCGCTGCCGCGCGCCATCCTCCATGCCCGACACCGAAAGGGCGAACACCGGGTTGGTGAGGCTGGGGATGACCACGCCCAGGGTGCGGGTGCGCAGGGTCTTCAGCGAGCGGCCGATCTCGCTGGGGCGGAAGCCCAGTTCCTGCACCGCGGCGCGCACCCGGGCTTCCACCTCCGGGCTGGTGCGGGCCGAGCCGTTAATGACGCGGCTGACGGTGGCGATGGAACAGCCCGCCCGCTCGGCGACAGTGCGTATGGTGACGACCCGGGCCACGGCACTCTCCGCATCCAGTCCCTGTTTCCGGTTTCAACCGTGACCGTCATGCCAGCGCCGACGGGCGGACATCGCTTCGCGTGGGTCGTGCCCTCGGGTCGATGTCCTGAAACCGTTTTCAGGGTGTATAGGCAGATGATGCTACAACCGTATGACGGCCGCGTCTTCTTGCAGCGCGAAGAGGGTGGGCCGCGCCGGCCATGAACCTTCGGGTCATGACCCCCATAAAGAAACAGCGGGTGCGTCGAAACGCACCCGCTGTGGGGAAGGGACGATCAGGGCGGCGAGAATCCCTTCCTTTCCGAAGCCTCCGGCTGATGTGCTCAGGCGGAGGCGAACTCAGGGCTGGCCCAGTCCGTCGGGCCCGGGGCCATCCATCTCGGGCCCGGTCATGTCGGGTCCCTCCATGCCGGGTCCCGGCATATCCGGCCCGTTGGGGCCGCCAAGCGGAGCGGGCGGCGCCGGGCGCCGCGGCGGCATGAGGGCTGGACCCAGCTGGGCCACCCGCTCGAGCTGGGCGGGGGTCAGCTTGGCCTTGAGGGCGGCGGTTGCCTTAGCCAGCTGCTCGCCGGCTTTGCCGCGCTCCTGCAGGCGGCTCGCCATCGCCTCGATGCCGCTGAACGGCGCCGGAGCGTCCGCCTCGGCGGTATCGGCGGTATCGGATCGAGCCGGACGAGCGGGCCGGCGGGCCGGCCGGGGCGGCGTGGCCGTGGCCTGCAGGGCATCGGTGAAGTCCCGCCAGACATCAAGCTGGTCGACGCGAATGCCGATGGCCGTTTCGGCCGCGGCGAGACGACCTGCCAAAGCGAGTGGGCCGGGCGGCGGCGGGCCTGGCGGTCCCATGCGGCGCCCGCCGGGCTGGCCGGGTCGGACGGGGCCCGGAGCGGCCGCGAAGGGCGGCTGCGGGTGGGGGCCAGCCGAAGCCAGCTGCGGACCCGCGAGCGGCTGTCCAGGCGGACGATCCAGCGCGGCGACCTGCGTGCGGGCCATCACGCTTTCGCTGGCGATCTGCGGCAACCGATCCTGGGTCTTGCCGGAGCTGTTCTGGGCTGCCGCCACGCCGACCAGGGCGACGCTCGTCACCACGCTCGATAACAGCAGAATCCGAACACTTTGGCGCACCATCTTTACCGCCTCCGTGACGTTTGCGATGGCCGGACAGTGCCCCGTTCCTGTTGCTGGTGAAGGTCCGCAGGTTTCCCAACGTATTCCCGGAGGGCCAAAATGTATCTGAATGTTGCATCCGGCGGCCGAGCAACGGATCGTTGCACGCCGCCATGCGGGGACACGGGCAAAGACGGATAAGGACAATGAAGGACAGGAGGCCAAAGCCCGTGGAGAGTGGCGCCCATATTCTCGTCGTCGATGACGACCAGGAGATCCGCAAGCTTCTGAGCCGCTATCTGGTGGGCCAGGGATTCCGCGTCTCCACTGCCGGAGATGGCAAGGAGATGGGGGAGAAGCTGGCCACCCAGCGTATCGACTTCGTGGTGCTCGATCTGATGCTTCCCGACGTGTCCGGTCTCGATCTGTGTCGCGACCTGCGGGCCACTTCCAACGTGCCGGTGATTCTGCTGACGGCGCTGAAGGAGGATGTGGACCGCATCATCGGGTTGGAGATCGGCGCCGACGATTATCTCGGCAAGCCCTTCAACCCGCGCGAGCTGGTGGCGCGCATCCGCGCCGTGCTGCGGCGCACCGCGCCCAGCGAGGCGCAGGCGGAGACGCCGCGCGCCTTCCATTTCGCCGGTTTCCGCGCCGAGCCGGACCTGCGCCGGGTCACCGCCGAGGACGGCACGGAGGTGGCGCTCACCGGCGCCGAGTTCGATCTTCTGATGGCCTTTCTGGAGCGGCCGGGGCGTATCCTCTCGCGCGAGCAATTGCTGGATATCACCAAGGGCCGCGAGGCCGGGCCCTTCGACCGCTCGGTGGACGTGCTGGTCAGCCGGCTGCGCCGTAAGCTCGGCGACCAGGGTGCCTATCAGATCCTCAAGACCCTGCGCAACGGCGGCTACCAGCTGGCTGTGCGGGTCGAGATCGAGGATGCCACCGCATGAAGTCCCTGCCGATCAAGGCATTGCCGATGAAAAGCCTGCGCGCGCAAGTGACGGCGCTGATGGTGGTGGCCATGGTGCTGGTGGTGGCGTTTGCCAACGTCGCCTCCTTCTTCATCACCGCGCCGTCGGGCCCGCCGCCCAATATGGCGGAGGAGACCGCAGGCCAGCTGGCCTTTCTCGCCGACCTCGCCGCCAAAGCTCCGGACGCGCTGCCCGGGATTGGGCGGACCGGGGTGGGCCTAAGCTCCGAGCCGCCGGCGGGGGGGGTGCTGGACTTCCCGTCTCAGGATCTCGCGCGGGCGTTGCAACGCTTTGGAAAGACAGGGGCGGTGCGGGTTGTCGCGCCCGCCGATGGCGGTCCGCCTCTGGCGGCGCTGCAGTTGCCCGACGGCCGCTGGCTGGTCACCAATGATCGCCTGTTCGGCCTGCCGTTGCCGCCGGGGCCCGGGGGGCATCCCAGCTGGACCTTGAATCTCGCCACCTGGCTGGTGCTGATGGTGGCGGGCATCACCGTGGTGGTGCTGCTGGTGATGCGGCGGTTGATGAAGCCCTTGTCGCTGATCGAGGAAGCGGCGGCGCAGATCGGGCCCAATGGCGAGCCACCGGTGTTGCCGGAGGAGGGGCCGGCTGAGGTGCGGGCGGCGGCTGCCGCCATCAATCGCCTGTCTGCCCGGCTCAAGGGGGCCATGGACAGCCGGATGCGGATCGTCGCCGGGGCCGCCCATGATCTGCGGACTCCCTTGACCCGTATGCGTTTGCGGGCGGAATTCATCGCCGATGACGAGGAGCGGGGACAGTGGTTGTCCGATCTCGCCGAGCTCGACCGCATCGCCGACAGCGCCATCCGGCTGGTGCGGGAGGAGGTGGAGGCCGGTCCCGGCGCGCCGGTCTGGCTCGACCGGCTGGTGGCGGAGGTGGTGACGGAAACCGTCGAAAGCGGTCGCAAGGCCTTGTTATTGAAGGCGGAGCCGGTTCTCGTCCTGGCTCGGCCCCTGTCTCTGAAACGGGCGCTGCGCAACCTCATCGTCAATGCCGCCACCCATGGTGGGGGCGCCCGTGTGGCGTTGTGGCGGGATGCCGGGGGGCAGGGGGAGGCGCGGGCGGTTCTCAGCATCGAGGACGATGGGCCGGGCATCCCTGAAGCCTTGATGGGACAGGTATTTGAGCCCTTTTTCCGGGTCGATCCGGCGCGCCAGGCGAAGATCCCCGGGGCCGGGCTGGGGCTGGCCATCGCCAATGAGATCATCGGCCGCCATGGAGGGCGCCTGACCCTGGTGAACCGCCCCGGTGGGGGGCTGGTGCAGCGGGTGGAGTTGCCGGCCACCGCCGCCAGCGCGCCCGAGGAGGCGCTCTGCGAGGGCTGACTCCTCGGCCGTGGAGGCGAGCGAGGCGGCCGCCGAAGGCCCCATCCTCGCCTTCAGACGAACAAAAGCCCGGCTGAGCCGGGCTTTTGCAGGGAGGATCTTAAAATGGTATCGCGGTGCGCTCGCCCGATCAGCGGGTGGGCACCGGCTTTTCGCCGCGATAATCGTAGAAGCCGCGATGGGTCTTCCGGCCGAGCCAGCCGGCTTCCACATATTTCACCAGCAGCGGGCAGGGGCGATATTTGGAATCGGCCAGCCCCTCGTGCAGCACCTGCATGATGGCGAGGCAGGTGTCGAGGCCGATGAAGTCGGCGAGCTGCAGCGGACCCATGGGATGGTTGGCGCCGAGCCGCATGGCCTTGTCGATGGCGTCCACCGAGCCGACACCCTCGTACAGGGTGTAGATGGCCTCGTTGATCATCGGCAGCAGGATGCGGTTGACGATGAAGGCCGGGAAGTCCTCGGCCACCGCATAGGTCTTGCCCAGGCTGGAGACGAAGGTCTTGGCCAGGTCGAAAGTGGCGTCGTCGGTGGCGATGCCGCGCACCAGCTCCACCAGCTCCATGAGCGGCACCGGGTTCATGAAGTGAACGCCGATGAAGTGCTCCGGCCGGTCGGTGACGGCGGCAAGGCGGGTGATGGAGATGGAGGAGGTGTTGGAGGCCAGCAGCGCATCCGGCCGCAGCACCGGGCACAGGCCGATGAAGATCTTGCGCTTCACCTCTTCCCGCTCGGTGGCCGATTCGATCACCAGGTCGCAGGGGGCGAGATCCTCGGTGGCGTTGGCCACCTGGATACGGGCGAGGGCGGCCTGGCGGGCCTCCTCGGTGACATGGCCCTTGGAGACCTGGCGGGCCATGTTGCCGTTGATGGTGGCGATGCCGGCGCGGATCCGCTCGGGATCCAAATCGTTGAGGTACACGTCATAGCCCGCCAGGGCGCAGACGTGGGCGATGCCGTTGCCCATCTGGCCGGCGCCGATAACCCCGACCTTCTTGATCTCGACCGGCATGATTCTCTCATTTTGCCTTGGGGCCGGGGGACGGCGCCCGAATAGGGATTGGCCCGGGCCGACGGCCCGGTGCCGGTGATCTTACGGCAAGTCACCATCGGGATAGAAGATCCCCACGGTCCTGCGCGTCGACGGCGGACGGCGGCCGCGAAGGTTCGCGGCCGCGCGTCCTCAGCCCTTGATCTTGGCGATTTCCGCCTTCAGCTCAGGTACCACGGTGAAGATGTCACCCACGAGACCATAGTCGGCCACCTGGAAGATGGGGGCTTCCTCATCCTTGTTGACGGCGACGATGACCTTGGAGTCCTTCATGCCGGCCAGGTGCTGGATGGCGCCGGAGATGCCGAGCGCCACGTAGAGCTCGGGGGCGACCACCTTGCCGGTCTGGCCCACCTGCCAGTCGTTGGGGGCGTAGCCGGCATCCACCGCGGCGCGGGAGGCGCCGACGGCCGCACCCAGCTCGTCCGCCAGAGGCTCGATCAGCTCGGCGAACTTCTCGCGCGAGCCGACCGCACGGCCACCCGACACGATGATCTTGGCGGCGGTGAGCTCGGGACGGTCCGAGGCGGCGATGGCCTCTTCCACGAAGGTGGAAACGGCCGGATCGGCCGCCACGGCCACCGCCTCGACGGGCGCCGCGCCGCCTTCGGCGGTGGCGGCGAACGAGGCGGTCCGCACCGTGATCACCTTCTTGGCGTCGGTGGACTTCACGGTCTGGATGGCGTTGCCGGCATAGATGGGACGCTCGAACGTGTCGGCGCCGTCCACCTTGATGATGTCGGAGATCTGCATCACGTCGAGCAGAGCGGCGACGCGGGGCAGAACGTTCTTCACCATGGCGGTGGAGGGGCCGACGATGGCGTCATAGCCCGGCGCCAGCGACACGATGAGCGCCGCCAGCGGCTCGGCCAGGCGATGCGCATAGAGCGGGTCGTCGGCCAGCAGCACCTTGTTGACGCCGGACAGCTTGGCGGCTGCCTCGGCCACCGCCTTGGCATCCTTGCCGGCCACCAGCACGTCCACCGGGGCGCCGAGGGCGGCGGCGGCGGTCAGGGCCTTGGCGGTGACGCCGTTGAGAGAAGAATTGTCGTGTTCGGCGAGAAGCAAAGTCGCCATCAGATCACCCCCGCCTCGTCCTTGAGCTTGGCCACCAGCTCGGCCACCGAGCCGACCTTCACGCCCGCCTTGCGGCCGGCGGGCTCCGCGGTCTTCAGCACCTGAAGACGCGGCGCCACGTCCACGCCGTAGTCGGCGGGGGTCTTTTCGGCGATCGGCTTCTTCTTGGCCTTCATGATGTTGGGGAGCGAGGCATAGCGCGGCTCGTTGAGGCGCAGGTCGGTGGTCACCACCGCCGGGCCCTTGAGGGTCACGGTCTGCAGGCCGCCGTCGATCTCACGGGTCACCGCGAAGCCGCCGTCTTCCACCGCGACCTTCGAGGCGAAGGTGCCCTGGGGCCAGCCCAGCAGCGCCGCCAGCATCTGGCCGGTCTGGTTGCAGTCGTCGTCGATGGCCTGCTTGCCGAGGATCACCAGGCCGGGGGCTTCCTCACCCACCACGCCCTTCAGGATCTTGGCCACCGCCAGCGGCTCCACCGCCGTATCGGTCTTCACCAGAATGCCGCGGTCCGCGCCCATGGCCAGAGCCGTGCGCAGGGTTTCGGAAGCCTGGGCCGGGCCGATGGACACCGCCACCACCTCGGTCGCCTTGCCGGCTTCCTTGAGGCGCAGAGCCTCTTCCACCGCGATCTCATCGAACGGGTTCATGGACATCTTGATATTGGCCAGCTCGACACCCGAGCCGTCCGACTTCACCCGGACTTTGACGTTGTAATCCACTACCCGCTTCACGGGCACCAAGATCTTCATAAAGGCGTGCTCCCCGTCTGACGATCAGAAGGTCCGGCAGCGCGCGAACGGCGCCGAGGCCTCCACTTCCTTCGGTTTCCCTGCATTGCAGCAAACCTTAGGGCCGGCAACGTAGGAGGGGGCATAAATCGTGTCAACGCTCGCGCTTGAATGGTCACCGGCCGCCCCCGCCACCGGATGGATCGCGATCGAACAGCGGCACTCCGCTCCGCCGCATCACCACCACCAGCACCGCCCCGGCGAGAAAGCCGCCGAGATGCGCCCACCAGGCGGTCTCCCCATCGCTGGCGGTCAGAATCTGCCACACCTGCAGGGCGAGCCATCCGCCGATCATCACATAGGCCGGCACCCGCAGGGGGATCTTGGCCAGCACCAGCGCCCACAGCCGAATGTGGGGATGCAGGATCACATAGGCGGCGATCACCCCCGCCACCGCGCCGGAGGCGCCCACCAGGGGCGCTTCCGAATCCGGTTGCGCCGCCACATGGGCGAGGCCGGCGGCGATGCCGCACAGCAGATAGAAGAGGAGGAAGCGCCCATGGCCCATGGCGTCCTCCACATTGTCGGCGAACACCCAGAGGAAGGCCATATTGCCGAGAAGGTGCAGCCATCCCGCGTGCAGGAACATGTAGCTCACCAGCGCAAGGTCGGCCGGCAGCTGCAGATAGCCCTCGGGCAGCACGGCGGCGCCGGTGAGCACCGCCGGAATGGCGCCGAACGACAGCATGCCCGCCTGCGCCGGGGCTCCGCCATAGCCCTGCTGCAGCAGCACGAACACCGCCAGGTTGAGGGCGATGAGCCCGTAGGTCACGTACGGCCGGCGCACGTGCTCCAGCGGGTTGCTGTCGGCAACGGGCACAAACATGGCGTCGTCCCCGGCGGAAGGAGGGAGGGGAAGCGGAACGGGCGGTGCCTCAGCGACCGCCGCCGGGCACCCACAGCACATCGGCGGTGCCGCGCCCGTTGGCGTAGCGACTGGCGACGAACAGCAGATCCGACAGCCGGTTCACATATTGCAGCGCCGGCGCGCTGACGGCGTCGGGGGCGCTGTGGGCGAGCTGCACCATGTCCCGCTCGGCCCGCCGGCAGATGGTGCGGGCCAGATGCAGGTGGGCCGCAGCCGGGCTGCCGGCCGGCAGCACGAAAGAGGTGAGGGGGGTGAGGGCGGCGTTTAGGGTGTCGATGTCGCGTTCCAGGCCATCCACCTGCGCCGGCACGATGCGCAGGGCCGCTCCCGGGGCCTCGTCGGCGGTGGCCGGGGTGCACAGGTCGGCGCCGAGATCGAACAGATCGTTCTGCACGCGGGTGAGAATGGTCGCCAATTCCGGCTCGCCGGCCAGGTACAGGCGGGCGATGCCAATGGCGGCGTTGGTCTCGTCCACCGCGCCATAGGCCGCCACCCGCAGGTCGTATTTGGCCACCCGCGCGCCGGTGCCGAGGCCGGTGGTGCCGGCATCGCCGGTGCGGGTGTAGATCTTGTTGAGCTTGACCATGGGCAGGGCCTCGAGGCTGGGGAGACACGGCGCGGGCGGTGGCGGCCGCGGGTGGGCTCGCATAGCGCACCCGGTTGCCGGCGTCATCTGGCGCCGGTGCATCGGCTCCGGCATGGGCCGTTCCGGCCGCTGACGTTCGGGCGGGCGTGGTGCCGGATGATCGCTCGCGGTGGCGCGCGTGGCCTATCGGTACATGGCGAACACCGTGGCGGCCACCAGCAGCACCGCCAGAAGCTGGAAAATGATGCGCAGCCGCATCAGCAGCTGTGAGCGCTGCGGACTGCCGCCGGCGGCGAAATTGAACAGGCCCAGCAGCAGCACGCCAGCCACCAGGGCCAGGGCCAGCGGAATGAACAGAGTGATGGACCAGTGGAGCATGGCGTTCCCCCGCCGCCCGCCGCGTCAGTTGAGATGCGCGATCATGGCATTGAGACTTGCGGCGTAGCACACCCAGGCCAGATAGGGCAGCAGCAGCGCCGCCGCCGGGCCATCCACCGCCAGCGCCGCGCGCACGGTGGCGGCGAGGGCCACCACCAGCAGTCCGATGAGCACGAGAGCGGCCTGGAGCGCGTGCAGGCCGAAGAAGACCGGGGACCAGGCGGCATTCAGCGCCAGTTGCACCATGAACAGAAGGATGGCCCGCCGTCGCGCCGGGCTGGGCGGGCGCTCCCACAGCCGCCACAGGGCGAGGGCCATGGCGGCGTAGAGCAGGGTCCAGGCCACTGGGAAGGCCCAGTTGGGCGGTGTGAACGCCGGCTTCTCGAGCCCCGCATACCAGCCGGGAATGGCCGGACGGGTGACCACGGCGCCGCTGATCGCCACCAAAGTGACGAGAACCGCGCACAGGGCCAGCCGCCCGGCCCGCCGGGCGGTGGGGCATGGCGGCTCTGGAGCGGGCGGTTCTGGAGCGGGCGGCACTGGAGCTTGGGGGCCGGTGGGCGCCATGGCGGAGCGTTTCCCGTTTCCGTTGATCCGGCGGTTCGTCTGGTTGGTTCAGGTGGCGATCAGCCGCTCGATCTCGTCCACCGGCATTTTCACCAGATCCTTGGCCACCTCACCGCTGACCAGTGGGCGCACGGCGGCGGGCAGGGCCTCGCGCAGCACTCCCAGCGCCCGCGGCGGCGCCACCAGCAGGATGCGCTTCACCTCGCCGCTTTCCACCAGCGCGCCGAGGCGGGCCGCCAGCCGGGTGAGAAAGGCGGTCTCGGCGGCATCATGGAGGTCGGGCTGCTCCACGGCGCTGCGGGAGACGCCGGCCGATTCGTGCACCCGACCGGGCCGCTCCGTGCCCTGGGCCGTGGTGGAGGGATGCGGCTCCGTCACGGTTTCCACCACCGTGAGCTTGGGTTGGGGGGCGATGCCCGTATCGGCGAACAGCAGCGCCTTCGCGCCGTCGGCCACCAGCACCAGACGGTTGGACTTGGCGAAGGATCCCATGGCTTGCCTCCTTGCTGCGTCATGTGTCCGGACGGTTCGGTCCGGCCATGCTCTTAAGGTTCCGCGGTGCCGGTCGAGGCGCCTTGCGGCGGATCAATGCGACGCGCGCGCCGCGTTGATCCCTGCGACGTTGCCGCCCGGCTGCGGCCTTGCCGAGAGGGGCGCAACCGTGAGAATATAACAGCTTAATCGCAGCGGTGCTCCGGCGTGTGCCCGGCGTGCAGCGGCGGGTCCGGATGGGGTTGGTTCCGGTGCCATTGGTTCAGATGGCACGGTCAGCCCTGCGCGGGTCCGCGGAGAGGGGAAGGACAGATGCCTGCTCTCGTCAAGTTCCTGGTCGGTCACGCGGTGATCGGCGTATCGCTGGCGGCGGTGTTCGTCGGCGCTCTGGTGGCGTTCGACGTGGCCAATCTCGGCACGCTGGTGCGCACCTCCTCCGATGGCCTGCTGGCCGTGGTGCTGCTCACCTTCGGTCTCGGCATCACCTTCGGCAGCGTGCAGATGGGCTTCGCCGTCATGCTGATGAGCGACGAGGACGAGCCGCCACGTGGTCGCCGCGTGCTGCTGCGCCGTCTGGTGCCCAGCTATGCCAAGGTGAAGGCCAGTCGCTGACGGGCCGGCGCGCCGGGCGCGTGCCCGCTGCGCGCGATCGTCGGTCGCCGTTTGCGCTCGCCGATAGTGTGTCCCAGTTCGTGCTGTTCGCCAGCTCTGCCCAGGCTCGTGCTTGAGGCCTCCGCGTCGCCGCGGAGGCCTTTTGCTTTGCAGTGGGCCCTCAGTGGCCGCTGTGGCTGCCGTGATCGGGGGCGCTGGCGCCGATGCCTTCCACCTTGAAGGTCACGTCCACGGTGCCGGCCTTCTCGAAGGTCAGGCTGCCCTTCACGCTCTCGCCCTGCTTCAGGGGGGCCTTCAGATCCATGAACATGATGTGGTAGCTGCCGGGCTTCAGGGCCACCTCGCCATGGGCCGGCACCGGCAGGCCGTCGGCCAGGGGGCGCATGGTCATGACGCCGTCCTTCATGGCCATTTCGTGGATCTCCACCCGGCCGGCCACCTCGGCGGTGGCGGAGACCAGGCGATCGGCGGCGCCGTCATTTTTCAGCACCACATAGCCGCCGCCCACCTTGGCGCCGGCCGGGGTCGCCCGGGCCCAGGGGTGGACGATCTCGATGCTGCCGATTTTGAACTCATGGGCGATGCCGGCGTCGACGGAGAACACCGCGAGGCCGGTGACGAGCGCGGCCCCCGCCAGGGTGCGCAGGGCCGAACGGCGGCTGGTGGAGCGGAAACGGGGAAGATGGGTCATGGAATGATGTCCGAAAATGGAGGTGACGCGAAGCGGCCACGGGGCCGCGCGGGATGGCATGTGCCCGCGCCGCGGCCCCGGCGGTGCCGGAGTGGACGGGTTGCGGGCGAGATGAGGGACAGGTTCAGCCGTGCGTCGGGGCTGGGGGCGCGCGCGCTTGCGGCAGATGTCCGCGCCGCTGCGGCGCGATGATCGCGCGCGCCGGCGGCAGAACCGCGGCTTGTGCGAAGCGCAGCGGAATGTCGAGGGGGCTGGCGGTGCCGCCAGGCAGGCCGAAGGCGAGGCCGCAGGCGCCGGCGACGCAGCAGGTGGGGGCGCCCGTCTTCGGCCCGCCGCCTTCCGGGGTCGGCGTCGTGCCCGAGGGGGTGCACAGCACCAGCCAACCGGGCGAAGAACTGGATGCGGTCGCCGCCGAGACGCCGAGCACCAGGCCCAGCAGCAGCGCCTGCAGCACGAGGCCATAGGCTGCAAGGAGAGCAGCAAAGGCGCGCAGATGCGAAGGCCGCCTCCTCACCGCTGCCGTCCCTCCCCGTGCTGGCGCCTGTTTCGCTTCAAGCTAGAGCATGTCCGCCGATTTCCCAAACAGGCTCTCAGGTCAACCCCCCTTGCAGGTCAGCCGCCCTTGCAGGTCAGCCCCCCTTGCGCCGCAGCGCCTCGGCCAGGGCCGCGCCGAATGCGCCCTGGTCTGGCTTGTCGTTGCCGCGCTTGCCCTGCGGGGGCGGGCCGCGCTTGCCGTCGCGCGGGGCGTTGGCGCGGTCGGGGGTGCCGCCTGCGGGCCGGCCGCCGGCATCGTCCTTGCGCATGGAGAGGGCGATGCGCTTCCTCTTCACATCCACATCCACCACCCGCACCTTCACCACATCACCGGCCTTGACCACCTCATGGGGGTCCTTCACGAACCGGTCGGCCAGGGCGGAGACGTGAACCAGCCCATCCTGGTGCACGCCGATGTCGACGAAGGCGCCGAACGCGGCCACATTGGTCACCGTGCCTTCCAGCACCATGCCGGGCTTGAGATCGCTCATCTCGTGCACCCCCTCGGCGAAGGTGGCGGTCTTGAAGGCGGGGCGCGGATCGCGGCCGGGCTTCTCCAATTCGGAGAGGATGTCACGCACCGTGGGCAGGCCGAAGCGCTCGTCCACGAAGGTGCGCGGATCGAGGGCTTTCAGCGCCGCCGTATCGCCCATCAGCGCGCGCACGTCGCGGCCGCAGGCGGCAACGATCTTCTTCGCCACCTCATAGGCTTCCGGATGCACCGCCGAGGCGTCCAACGGCTCGGTGCCATCGGGAATGCGCAGGAAGCCGGCGGCGAGCTCGAAGGTGCGCGGGCCGAGCCGGGAGACCTTCAGCAGTTCCTTGCGGGTCTTGAACGCCCCCACCGTATCGCGGTGGGCGACGATGGCCTCCGCCAGCGACGTGCCGAGCCCCGACACCCGGGCGAGCAGCGAGGCGGAGGCGGTGTTGAGGTCGACGCCCACGGCGTTCACCGCGTCTTCCACCACCGCATCCAGGGCCTTGGCGAGGCGGGCCTGATCCACATCGTGCTGATACTGGCCGACGCCGATGGACTTTGGCTCGATCTTCACCAGCTCCGCCAGCGGGTCCTGCAGCCGGCGGGCGATGGAGACGGCGCCGCGCAGGGACACATCGAGATCGGGCATTTCGGCCGCGGCGGTGGCGGAGGCGGAATAGACCGAGGCGCCGGCCTCGCTCACCACCACCTTGATGGGCTTCTTGCCGGCGGCATCCGGCGGCAAAGCGGAGAGGAGATCGGCGGCGAGCTTGTCGGTCTCGCGGCTCGCCGTGCCGTTGCCGATGGCGATCAGCTCCACCCGATGGCGGCGGATGAGGCTGGCCAGCTCCGCCATGGCTCCCTGCACATCGTTGCGGGGCTGGAACGGATAGACGGTGGAGGTGGCGAGCACCTTGCCGGTGCCATCCACCACCGCCACCTTCACGCCGGTGCGGATGCCGGGGTCGAGGCCCATGGTGGCCCGCGAGCCGGCCGGGGCGGCGAGCAGCAGGTCCTTGAGATTGCGGGCGAAGACGTGGATGGCCTCTTCCTCCGCCTTCTCCCTCAGCTCGCCCATGAGGTCGATGGTGAGGTGCAGCGAGAGCTTCACCCGCCAGGCCCAGCGCGCCACGTCCAGGAGGAAGGCATCGGCGGGGCCGCCATTGGCGAGGGGGATCTCGTAAGCCTCGGCCACCAGCCGCTCCACCGGCTTGATGGGGGCGGTGGCGTCCTCGTCCACGACGAGGTCGAGGGTCAGCATATCCTCGTTGCGGCCGCGCAGCATGGCCAGCACCCGGTGGCTGGGGGCGGTGGCCCATTTTTCCGCATGGTCGAAATAGTCGCGGAACTTGGCGCCGGCCTCCTCCTTGCCCTCGGCCACCTTGGCCTTGAGCACGGCCTGGCTCTTCATATAGGTGCGCAGGCGGCCCACCAGATCGGCATTTTCCGCGAACGTCTCCACCAGGATGTCGCGAGCGCCGTCGAGGGCGGCCTTCACGTCCGCCACCTGATCGTTGAGGAAGCGGGTGGCCAGCTCCGCCGGCACGCTTCTGCGATCGGCCAAAAGGGTTTCCGCCAGCGGGCCGAGGCCTTTTTCGCGGGCGATTTCCGCCTTGGTGCGCCGCTTGGGCTTATAGGGCAGATAGAGGTCTTCCAGCTCCGCCTTGGTGGTGACGGAGAGGAGCTTGCCGCGCAGGTCATCGGTGAGCTTGCCCTGGCCCTCGATGGAGGCGAGCACGGTGGCGCGGCGGGCCTCCAGCTCGCGCAGATAGGACAGGCGCTCTTCCAGGGTGCGCAATTGGGTGTCGTCGAGGCCGCCGGTGACTTCCTTTCGGTAGCGGGCGATGAAGGGCACCGTGGCGCCTTCGTCCAGCAGCCCCACCGCCGCGCTCACCTGGGCCGGCCGCGCGCTGATCTCGCCGGCGATGATGCGGGCGATGGCTTCGGTTTCAGCAGCCTTGGTGGCAGACGGCGTGGCGGCCATGGGGGATCCTTAACGCGGGTTTCGGGGGATGGTCCGGAGCAACTGGAGGCTCAGGCGCCCTGTCGCGCGAAGCGGAGACCGGTTCGCGGGCAAAAGGCGCCCCTGCGCAGCGCTGGAGCATGCCCCCGATTCAATGAACGGGCGAGTGCTCTAGCCCAGGGTTGCGGCGCTGTCACGGCGGGCCGGTGGATGCCGGGGCGAGGCCACGGGAAACGGCCCCCGCGTTTGCCGGTGATGAAGCGCTGCCCGAGGGGCGCCTCAGCCGTGGCGGGAGAGGAAGGCTTCGGCGAGGGCCACCGTGCCATCGGTGAAGGCGGGGCCGAGGGCCTGGGCGGCGGGGCGTTCGCCGTGGGAGGCGGCCCAGGCGGTGAGCAGGATGCGGCGCAGCATCACGAAGACGTCGAGCTGGGCGGAGACATCACCCGGCAGCGGCCGCTCGGCGCGATAGCCCTCCATCCAGGCGGCCTTCAGGGCCGGCACATAGGGTTCGTGCTCCAGGAAGGAGATGGCGGCGGCGAAATCATAGAGGAACCAGGAGAAGCCGCAGTCATCGAAATCGATGAGGGCGAGCCGGTCGCCGTCCACCAGCAGATTGGCGAGCCGCAGGTCGGCATGCACCAGGCCGAAGCCGTCCGGCTGTTCCAGCGGTCGCAGCTTGTCCTTCAGCATCCGCGCGGTGCGCTCCAGCAGTACCCGGCCCTGGTCGTCGAGACCGAGGGCGTTGCGGAAATCCCCCCACAACGGCTTGGCGCCCAGCGTGCTCTCGAAATTCCACACCTTGCGGGCGAAGCCTTCGGGGCGCTTCCAGCGGCGGGCATGGGCATGCAGCCGGGCGTGAAGGGTGCCGAGGTGGCGGAACCACGCCACCAGATCCTCATCGGGCGAGGGCTCGCGGCCGGGCATGAACTCGAAGGCCACCACATGGTGGCTGGCGCCCACCCCCGCCACATCGGCGATGAAGCCGCCCTCGGCGAGGGGGATGGGGCGCGGCGTGGTGATGACATCATCGGCGCGCAGCGCCTCGATCCAGGCCAGTTCCGACTTGATCTCGGCCCGGCAGCGGGCGCCGGACCGGTGCACTCGCAGCACCACATCGCCGTCGCGCCCGTCCTGCACCCTGTAGGTGGCGTTGTCGGACACGGTGATGAGGCGCATCTCCGCATCGGGATCGAGCCCCCAGCGTGGCAGAGCGGCGCGCACGCCGTCTTCGATGCGGTCGCGTTCGGCATGGGTGTCGAGCACGAGGGTTCTCCTGCAAAGCGGGGCTGATGTCAGAGGCTGAACGCCGTGGCCCTCATTCTGTTTCATCCGGCCTGCGCGGGATCAGCGGGGATCGCAGGCCCGTCGCGTCCTCACCTTCAGGCATGGGCCGCGTGAGCACGGCAGGGTCGGCGAAGACCCGCCGGCACGTAGCGCGGCTCATTCCCCCGCCACCGTTCACCTCCCACCAGCAACGTGTTCCTCTTGGTGCCCCTCCCTCTCCCGCTTGCGGGGGAGGGCCGGGGAGGGGGCAATCGCCAGTCACGTGAACCGAATTGCGAGGCGAAGGGCCGTGCCTCGAAAGTGAAAAAAGTTTCAAATGCCAAGTTCTCAAATGCCAAGTTTTCAAATGCCAGTTTCTGCGATGCAGGACGCCGTCCTGGCCCCCTCCCTCATCCTCCCCCGCAAGCGGGAGAGGGAACGCCCAACGATGGCCCGTCGTGCTTGAATGTCGATCGAGCTAAGAGGCTGGCCCAGCCAAGCCCCTGGGTGAAGACGGGGGATGCTACGCAGTCCGGCCGCCGCTTCACAAGCGGTTTTTGTTGTGCGCTGCGGGACCGGTCGACCTTGCGGCAGGTGCGTGGGCGGCCCTCAGCAGATGCGGGGCAATTGGTCGCCCACCAGCATGTCGACGATGCGTTCGCCGCCGAAGCGGGTCGCCATGGTCACCCGGCCGGGCCGGCCGCTGGTGATGGTGCCGATGGCTGCCGCATCGCGCCCGAGGGGGTGGGCGCGCAAAGCGGCGAGGGCCGCCTCCGCCTCGTCCGCTGGCACCACCGCGACGATCTTGCCTTCGTTGGCGAGATAGAGCGGGTCGAGCCCCAGGATCTCGCAGAAGCCCTGCACCTCCGGCCGCATGGGCAAGGCGAGCTCGTCCAGCCGCACGCCCACGGCGCTCGCTTCCGCCAGCTCGTTCACCACCGCCGCGACGCCGCCACGGGTGGCATCGCGCATCATGCGGATGCCCGGGGTGGCGGTGATCAACGTGGCGATGAGGTCGTGGAGGGGGGCGCAATCGCTGGTGATTTCCGTCTCCAGCGCCAGATCGCCCCGGGCGTTGAGGATGGCGGCACCGTGGTCGCCCAGCAGGCCGTTCACCAGCACCACATCGCCCGGGCGCGCCTTGGTGATGCCCACATCGAGCCCGGCGCGCACCACGCCGATGCCGGTGGTGGTGATGAACAGCTTGTCGCAGGCGCCGCGGGCCACCACCTTGGTGTCGCCGGTGGCGATGGCGACGCCGGCGGCGCGGGCGGTCTCGGCCATGGAGGCCACCACCCGGCGCAGTTCCTCCACCTTGAGCCCCTCCTCGATGATGACGGCGCAGGAGAGCGCCACCGGCACCGCCCCGCCCACGGCAAGGTCGTTCACCGTGCCGCACACGGCCAGGGTGCCGATGTCGCCGCCGGGGAAGAACAGGGGGTCCACCACGAAGCTGTCGGTGGTGAAGGCGAGCCGGTCGCCCTTGGCGGCGAGGGCGGCGAGATCGAACCGCGCCTGGTCCTCGGGAGCCGGGTGGCCGGCGCCCGAGAAGGTCGAGAGGAACACGTCGTCGATGAGGTCGCGCATGGCGCTGCCGCCGCCCCCATGGGCGAGGGTGATGGTGCTCTGGGTGAGCGCGCGGCGGCGGGTGGGCGTTGCGGGGGCGTTCATGCGGCTTCTCCCCTCAGGCCGCCGTATTGGTAATAGGCGGCGCACGATCCTTCCGACGACACCATGAGCGCGCCGAGCGGCGTTTCCGGCGTGCAGCCTTTGCCGAATTCGGGGCAGGCCCAGGGCTTTTCCGCCCCGGTGAGCACGGCGCCGCAGCGGCATTGGGCGGGGTCCGCCACCTTCACGTCGGGCACCGCGAAGCGGCGTTCGGCATCGAAGCGGGCGAAGGCCTCGCGCAGCCGCACCCCGGAGCCGGCGATGGAGCCGAGGCCGCGCCACTCGAAGGTGGGGCGCGGCTCATAGGCCTCCGTCACCGCCTTCAGGGCGGCGGGGTTGCCATGGGGCGGCACCACCCGGGCATATTGGTTCTCGATCCGGGCGTCCCCCGCCTCGATCTGCCGCAGCACCATGAGCAGCGACTGCAACAGGTCGATGGGCTCGAAGCCCGCCACCACCAGGGGCTTCCTGAATTCGTCGGCGATGAAGTGGTACGGCTCGGTGCCGATGACCATGGAGACATGGCCCGGGCCGATGAAGCCATCGATGCCGAAATCCTCCTGCTCCAGCAGCGCCCGCAGGGTGGGGATGATGGTGATGTGGTTGCAGAACAAAGAGAAGTTCTCCACCCCCTCGCGCGCGGCGCGCAGCACGGTGAGCGCGGTGGAGGGCATGGTGGTCTCGAAGCCAAGGCCGAAGAACACCACCTCGCGCTCCGGGTTGCGCTTGGCCAAAGTGAGGGCGTCGAGGGGCGAATAGACCATGCGCACGTCGGCGCCCTCGGCCTTGGCCTGCAGCAGGCTCTTCTTCGAGCCCGGCACCCGCATGGCATCGCCGAAGGTGGCGAAGATCACCTCTTCGCGCTCGGCGATGGCGACGCAATCATCCACCCGGCCCATGGGCAGCACGCACACCGGGCAGCCGGGGCCATGCACGAATTCCACCAGATCCGGCAAAAGCCCTTCGAGGCCATAGCGGAAGATGGCGTGGGTGTGCCCGCCGCACACTTCCATGATGGCGAACGGCCTGTCGCGGCCGCGTTCCAGCCGGGCGGAGATGGCCTCGATCTCCTTCACCAGCGCCCTGGCCAGAGCGGGATCGCGGAATTCATCGACGAAGCGCATGGGCTCACTCCTGTCCGGCCGGCTGGGAGGCGAGGGGGGCGATAGCGCCGGCGGTGAGCGCCTCCATTTCCGCCGCCGCCTCGCCGATCTCGGTCAGCACCTTGAGGGTGGCGGCGGCTTCTTCCTCGTCGATGACGCTCATGGCGAAGCCCACATGCACCAGCACCCAGGCCCCCACGAGATCTGCGAGGGGCGCGCCGGGTGCGGCCACGCACACCACGTCCACAGTGCGGCGCACGCCGGAGACATCCACCACGCACAGCATGGCCTCCTCATCGGCGACGGCGACGATGCGCCCAGGAATGCCGAGACACATGGCGGTTCTCCGTTCGTCTTCAATGGGGCTGGGCGAAGGTGCGGTCGCGGGCGATGCCGTAGCGGTCGAGTTTGGCCCGGAGCCCCACCCGCGACAGGCCCAGCTCCTCCGCCGCGCGGCTCTTGTTCCAGCGGCAGCGCACCAGGGTTTCGGTGAGGATGGAGGCTTCCATGCGCTCGATGCGGTCTTTCAGCGGGCCGGACTCGGCCAAGGTGATCACCTCCGGCTCGGCGCGGGCGGTGGTGATGGCCGCTGCCCGTACCAGATGGGGCGAGAGCAGGTCGGCGCCCAGGGTCTCGCGCTCGGCCAGCACCAGCATGCGGGTGATCTCGTTCTGCAGTTCGCGCACGTTGCCGGGCCAGTCATAGGCCTGCATGCAGGCGAGCGCCTCGGCGCTGAAGCCCTTGGCGCGCTTGCCGTGCTGGGCGGCGAGGGCATCGAGGATGCTCTGCGCCAGCACCGGGATGTCGGCGCGCCGCTCGCGCAGCGCCGGCAGGGTCAGCACCATGGCGGAGAGGCGGTAATAGAGATCCTCGCGGAAGCGGCCCTTGGCCACCTCGCCGACGAGGTCGCGATGGGTGGCGGCGAGCACCCGCACATTGACGCGCTTGGCCTCGTTGGAGCCCACCGGGCGGATCTCGCCTTCCTGCAAAAAGCGCAGCAGCTTCACCTGGAAGGCGGGGGAGATGTCGCCGATCTCGTCCAACAGAATGGTGCCGCCATCCGCCTGATCGAGCAGGCCGATGCGGGTGACGTGGGCGCCGGTGAACGAGCCTTTCTTGTGGCCGAACAATTCGGATTCCAGCAGCTCGTCGGGGATGGCCCCGCAGTTCACGGCGAAGAAGGGGCGGTCCGAGCGCAGGCTCGAATAATGGATGGCGCGGGCCAGGAGTTCCTTGCCGGTGCCGGTCTCCCCATGGATCAGCACCGGCACGTCGAAGGTGGCGACCTTGGCGCCGCGGGTACAGGTGTCGGAGAGCGGGCTGCCGGGGGCGCGGATCAGCGTGTCGAAATGGAAGATCTGCGCCACCCGTTCCCGCTGGGCGGCGAGGCGCGCCTCGGCGGTGGTGGCGGTGAGCTTCATTTCGAGGCTCAGCCGCTCGTGCTCGCGTTGCAGATCGAACAGATGGGCGGCGTTGCGGGCGGCGAGCAGCAACTGGTCGGGATGCCAGGGCTTGGGGATGAACTGGTAGATGCCGGCGGCATTGATGGCGCCGATCATGTCCTCGGGCTCGCTATAGCCGGTGACGATGATGCGCAGGATGTCCGGCCAGCGCTCGCGCACCTCGGTGAGCAGCGCGACGCCGGAGGTGCCGGGCATGCGCTGGTCGCAGAAGATCACCTGGATCCACTCGTTCTCCAGGATGCGCCGGGCCTCGTCGGCGCTGCCGGCGGTGAAGACGTCGAATTCCTCGTCGAGCACGCGGGCGATCACCTCCACCGAGCGCGGCTCGTCATCCACCACGAGAAGGGCGGGGCGGCGGGTCATGAGTGGGCCTCCCGCGCGGCGAGGAGGCCGGCGGCGGCGCGCAGGGTGCGGGCCTTGGCCTCGGCGGCGATGGCGAGGGCCTCGAGCCGACTGGCGCGCCGTCGCTCCAGCCAGGCGAGCCAGCGGGCGAGGCCCACCTCACCGCGGGCGGAGACGCGCAGGATCTCCGCCTTGGGGTTCACCCGGGCGATGTTGCGCTCCAGCGCCGCCATGTCCGCATCCACATAAGGCGCGAGGTCCGCCTTGGTGATGAGCACGAGCTCGGCGCCCTGGAAGATGTCGGGATATTTCAGCGGTTTGTCGTCGCCTTCCGCCACCGAGATGAGGGTGATTCGGGCGCTCTCGCCGAGATCGAAGGCGGCGGGGCACACGAGGTTGCCCACATTCTCGATGAACAGCACGCCGCCTTGCGGAAGGGGCAGCTTTTCGAGGGCGTGGCCCACCATGTGGGCGTCCAGGTGGCAGCCCTTGCCGGTGTTGATCTGAACCGCCGGCACGCCCACGGCGCGGATGCGGGCGGCGTCATTGTCGGTCTGCTGGTCGCCCTCGATGACGGCGGCGGGCAGCCGGCCGGCCAGGGCTTTGAGGGTTTCCACCAGAAGCGTGGTCTTGCCGGCGCCGGGGCCGGAGAGGAGATTCAGCGCCAGGATGCCGGCGGCATCAAGCCGGGCGCGGTTGGTGCCGGCATAGCCGTCGTTCTTGGCGAGGATATTGGTCTCGATCTCCACCATGCGGGCCTGGCTGAGGCCCGGGGCATGGGCGCGGGCCGGGCCCTGGCCGTAATCGAGGGTGCCGGCGCGCTCCTGTGGCGCGGTGTCTTGCGGCGCGGTGTCTTTCGGGTGGGCGTCTTTCGGGTGGGCGTCTTGCGAATGGGCATGGCTGTGAGTGGTGCCGTCCGCATGGGTATGCACGGCGCCGCCATGGTCATGTGCATGAGCGTGCGCGTGACCATGGTCATGGTCATGATGATGGGCGTGATCATGCCCGTGGTCGTGACCGTGGGCCTCGGAAATGGTGGCGCCGTCACCGGCGCAGCCGCACACCGTGCACATCACATCACCTCCAGGTCTTTGATGGTCATTTCGGTGCCGCCATTGGGCACCAGCCGTTCGCCGCCGCAGCGGGGGCAGGGATCGAGCCGGTGCGCCAGGGGCACCGTATCGCCGCAGTCGAAGCACCAGGCGGTGCCGGGCTCGTCCAGCACCACCAGTTCGGCGCCTTCGGCGAGCGAACCCTGCATCACCACGTCGAAGCCGAAGCGCAGCGCCTCCACCTCCACCCCGGCGAAGCGGCCCACGGCGAGGCGCACCCGGGTGACCTTGGAGAAATTCTGGGTGCGGGCCGCGTCTTCCATGGCGGAGCGCAGGCTTTCGCACAGGGCCATCTCATGCATCGGCGAGGGCTCCTTGCAAATCGAGGGTGACGGGCACGCACGGATTGATGGCGCTGATCAGGAAGCCCGCCACGAAGGCGGTGTCCGGCCCCGGCGCAAGGCGCGCGAAGGCCTGCTCCAAGAGCCCGCCGGGGGCGAGGTTCCAGGTGCTGGGGGAGAGGATGCGATAGTCCGCCACCCGGCCCGCCACCACCTGCGCCCCATGCCCGAGCAGGCCTCGGGCGGCTTCCGCATGGCCGAGGCTAAGGGTCGACTGGCCGGCGGACCGGTCCGCCCGTGTCGCGCCGAAGGGCACGAGGGGCGCATCGCTGATGCCCGGCATGACCGCGCCCAGCGAGAGAAGATCGGCGAGCCGCGCCAGCAGGCGCACGAACAGGCTCGGCCCTTCGGCGGCCAGCAGTTCAGCGAAGAGGGGCGTGGCGCCCACCCGGCCGAGGGCGCCGGTTTCGCGCAGGGGGAAGGGTGCCGGCTCCGGCGGCGTTGCGCCGCGTGCGTGCGGCGGCGGCTGGAGGTCGCCAAGCAATGCCCGCTCCAGATCCACCCGGCCGAGCTCGGGCAGGCCGGCGCGGCCACAGGCGGGATCGAGCCGGCGCAGGCGGGCGAGGATGCGGGCGGTGGCGGTGGGGCCCGCCGCCAGCCAGCGGTTCAGCGCGGCGACCGATTGGGCGGTGAAATCCTCCGTCGCGCGCCGTTCGCCCACAAGCGCACCGGCTAGCGCAGGTCCCCCACCCGCAGGTGCCCCACCCGTCGCTGCCCCACCGGGCTGGGCGAGGGTGGCGAGGGCGGCGCGGTCCGGCGCGCCGCCGCAGAGGCTCGGCCAGGTGTGGAGAATGGCGAGGGCGTGGTCGCGCCGGCTCTCCCGCATCATGGCGTCCGCATCGGCTTCCGCCAGCAGGCCCAGCGCCCGGGCGGCGGCGAAGCCGTGGGCCGCGCCGCACAGATTGAAGATGCGCGGCGCCAGGCGGGCGGCCTCCGCGACCGCGCGCCCTTCCAGAACCCGCGCCGGATCCGGCCCCTCGGCGCGCACGAACCGCCAGCCGTCGCCCTTTGGCGCGCGGGTGATGGTGAGGCGCTGGAGGCTGGCGCGGGGGGCGGTCATGGCCGGGCTGTCCCTGCGTCCGCAAGGGCGTCATCCGCCGACACCATCCGGTCGCTGGTCGCGCCGGTCCGCGCCGGTCCGCCCGCCGCCATGGGGTCCGCAGCGGCCTGACCCGCCGCCACCGGGTGTTCGGCGGCCGGGTGCCCGCCGGGCTGGCGTTCCGATGTCTCGCGCCCGGCCTCCTGCGCCGTGGCCTCCTGGCCGGCCGCATCCTTGGCCGCATCCTTGGGCGCATCCTGGCTCGCGAGGCCGGGGCCGAAGATGAGGGCGCGGCGCGACAGGGCGGAGGGCGTCTCGCGTGCGGGCGCCTCTGCCGCCGCCAGGGCGGCGCGCTGCGCCGCTTCTTCTTCCGCCTGCCGGGCGGCCGCGTCCTCGGCGCGCTGGCGGATCTCACCGGCGCGGCTGCCCTCCTCGCGATTGGCGGGATCGAGCAAGGCGGGGATGATGGCGTCCGCCGTCTCCACCGCCTGCAGCATGGAGGAGAAATCGAACATGGGAGAGAACAGCGAGCAGGCCCGGTAGGGCCCCGTCTCCGGCCGTTCGGCGGAGAGGAATTCATAGGTGCCGGAGGGAAAATCCATCAGCGCCCGGGTGCCGGTGGGCAGGCCCGTCCAGTCCTCGCCGGGCTTCGGCAGCGCGATGATGTTCATGAACCACGGGGTCACCAGCACGCCCACCACGCGCCCCTCGAGAATGCGGAAACCCACCGCCTTCACCGAGAGCGCCCCGTTGACGAAGGGCACCCCCTTCATGCGGGAGGCGTTGATTTCCTGGAACACCGCTTCCAGCCTGCCGGGGAGGGTGCGCAGGGTTTCGTCCAGCGCCGCGTCCTCGGGGGAGGGGGCATCGACCACGGCGGTGGCGCCGGCGACGCCGCCATCGAGCACCATGAACTGGTCGCGGGCGCCGTCGCACACCGGGCAGCGCCAGTCGTCCGGTAGATCATTGAAGGCGGTGCCGGGGGGCACCTGCCAGGTGTCGCAACCCTCGGCCGGGTCATAGACGTGCCAGCACACCTTGCATTCGAGCCGGGCGGTGGGGGCGAGGCGGGCACGATCGCCGAGGTAGGAGCCCTCGAACCGGCCATGGGGGAAGGCGGAGATGTTCATGGCCGCCTCACGAAATGGCCACGAGCACGTCGGCGAGCCGCTCGGCGGAATCGGCGATGTCCTCCGCCGCCGCGCACGCCACCTCCGGCACCTCGCACAGTTCGATGGTGTCGAGAATGAGCATGTCGGTGGAATTGTAGAAACGCACCCGCCACACGCCTTTCAGCGCCGCCGCATCGATGCGGCAATTGCCGTAGCCGCGGGAGAGCACCACCGTCGCGCCCTGGCCCAGCCGGGCATCCAGCATGGCGAGGTCTTCCGGCGTGTGCGGCAGCAGGGAGAGGTTGATGACATGGGGCGGCGCCCCGGGCGTGAGGCTGCGGGTGCGGTGCTCGATCTCCACCAGCAGGGTGGGGGCGTTGAAGATGCCCGGCCCACCCTCGGATAGGGTGGCGGTGTCGATGGCCCAGTTCGGGTCGTGGGCGCGCAGGATGGCGCCGCGCGGGAAGGCACCCACCTCCACCCGGTCGGCCCCGGCGGCGCCGCGCAGGCGCCACACGCCGGCAAAAGTGGCTTCCTGGATCTCCATGGCCCGGCCATCGGCGCCGGCCACCTTCACCGCCACTTCGCCCTCGCCCAGGGTCTCGTCCACCAAAGCGAGATTGTCGGCATCGAGATGGCTGAGCGGGATGGTGAGGCTGCCCCCCGGCGTCCAGGCCTTCAGGGCATCGAGGATCTCGGCCACCACCTCGAGGGCGGGGGCAAAGCGGGCCTTGTCCTCCACCTCCGGCAGGTGGGCCTCGAAAATGCGCATGCCCGAGGGCATGGGCAGATAGGCGAGGCCTTCCTCCTCGGCGGTGGGCTGGCTGCCGGGGCCAAAGCCCATGGGGGCTTGGGTGGCGAAGGGGCTGGAAGCCATGGGGAAAGCCTCAGTGGGTGGCGGTGGAGGGGGCGTCCATCAGGGCGCCGAGGCGGTCGAGATATTCATCCCAGTCCCGCATGCGGGAGATGGCGCCCAACGGCACGCCGGCGCGCAGCACCACGATGGCCGGCAAGGCGAGGTTGAGCGCCTCGCGGAAGGCGGCTTCCGCCTTGGGGCCGGCCACCGCGCCGCCGATCTGCGCCTCGCCGCCCAGGGCCTTCACCAGCTCGGGCAGCACCACGGCGATGTCGGGGCTCTCCAGGTGCGCCTTGCCATGGGCGGGCAGCAACAGAAGATGGTCGCGGGCATCGAGGGCGGCGGCATCCTCGGCGGCTTCGACATAGGCATAGGCGCGCTCGGTGAGGAGGCGGCGCACCAAGGGGTGGAGGGCGTCCTGCGACATCAGGCTTCCTTTCGGCCGGCGGCATAGGCGGCGGCGAGGTGGGGCGGCAGCTCGGGCTCGCGATCGGCGAGATCGGCGAAGGCGCGGTCGATCCGGTCGGCATCGGCCTCGCCGGCCATGATGGCGGCGACGCCCGCCAGCGCCTCGGTGATGAGGCGGGCTTCCTCCGCCTCCAGCAAGCGGCGGGCGGTGCCCTGGAACACCAGCACGTGGTCGCCCACCCGGGCCTCCGGCACCAGGCACAGGTCCACCCGCTCGCTGCGGTCCTCGGCGAGGCAGGAGGCGAAGGCGCCGTCGGAAGCGATGATGCGCATGGGCAGGCCGAGACACATGGGGGAAGGCTTTCAGCTGCGGGCGAGAATGCGGGGGTCGCCGATGCGGCAGGCCTCCTCGGCGCTGGGCCGGCCGGTTTCGTAAGAATCGCGGGCGATGGGGGCGGCGATGAAGCCGTCATCGCGCCGGGGGCGGGGCTGCGGGGTGATGCCGAAATCGGTGGCCAGCACCTCCAGCACCCTGGCCGCAGCCGGCGCCACCTGGGCGGCGACGGTGGCGGTGAGGCCGCCGCCGTAATCGTCGAGAATTTCCGGCTGCACGCCCACCAGCACCATGTGCCCGGGGGTGTGGCCGCGCAGCGCCAGAAGGCCGAGGATCTCCTGGAAGCCGGTCTGGTGCAGGCTCACCTTGCGGGTGGCGAGCACGGCGGGCACCGCCTCATCGGCCAGGATGTGCAGGGTGCCGGGGGGAAGGCCGTAATCCACCGCATCGACGATGACGACGCCGTCCGCCTCTTCCAGATAGGGCAGGAGATAAAGGCCCTGGGTGCCGCCATCGAGCAGGGTGACGGTATCGGGAAAGACGTGGTCGCGGTCGAGGGCCTCGAGCACGCGCACGCCGAAGCCTTCATCGGCCCACAGGATGTTGCCGATGCCGAGCACCAAAATGCGCGCGGGTATACATTCGTCGGCCATGCGACGCCTCCGTTCGGCCTGATCCTCCCACGGCGGTCTGCTGCCGCCTGAATGGAAGTGGACCAATTCAAAGACCGTGCCAGGGTGGGCCGGGGCCTGCTAACGCCTTGATCGGTCTTGCCGGCATTGCATACCTTCCGGCATGGCTGCAGCTTAAAATGGAAGGATAATGTCCGATATTCTGCAAATTTGGAAATCTGAAATCCAATTTTTGCCGGAGCGGGCATGGACCGGCTCCGCTCACGCGGTTCAGCAATGCAAAAGGGCGCGGCCTTGGCCGCGCCCTTTCAGGTTGCAGGCCGGACGCCTCAGTCCGGATCGTCGTCGCGGAAGGTGCGGTAGCCGTTGGTGATGGCCGAGACCATGGACTGACGGCTCATGATGTCCTCGCGGATCACCGAATAGACGTGGATGATAATGAACAGGATGATCACCCACATGCCGAGGTGATGCAGGGTGTGCACCTGCATGGAGCCGCCGAGCAGCGGGATGACCCAGCCGAACAGGTTGTTCTGCCAGGAGCCGAGGCCGGTGCCTTCCGAATAGAGGGCAAAGCCGGTAACGATCATGAAGATGAGCCCCAGCACCATCACCAGGAACAGGAAGGTCTGCGCCAGGGGATTGTGGCCCACGAACTTCAGTGGCCGGGGCTTCAGGAAGGCATACCACTGGATCTCGGTGAACAGGCCTTTCCAGAAGCTCTTCTTCCAGAGCGGCAGGGTGAACAGCTCGCGGGAATATGTATTGCCCACGAACGCCCACGCCACCCGGCCGATGAAGGCCACGGCGAGGATATAGCCCGCCGAGAAGTGGATGAAGCGGATGGTGCCCATGAGGTAATGGGCGCTCGCCTCCCCCGACAAAGTGGGGAAGGGCGAACCGATGAAATAGCCGGTGACGCACAACACCACGATGCACAGGGCATTCACCCAGTGCCACAGGCGCACCGGCGCCTCATAGACATAGACGGTGGTCAGGGACTTTCCACCCTTCACCGCGGCCGTGGTCGCGGCCGGGGCGCGGTCCGCCGGGGGGGCGGTGCCGGGGATCGATGCATCGGTCATGGCTCACCTCCTCAGCGCACGCTGACGCGGGCCAGCTCCTCGCCGTCGTCCGACATCACATGGGTCGAACAGGCGAGGCAGGGATCGAAGGAGTGGAGGGTCCGCAGAATCTCCACCGGCTCTTCCGGGCGCGCCATGGGCGTGTTCATGAGGGAGGCCTCGAACGCGCCGATATTGCCCTTGGGATCACGCGGGCCGCCGTTCCAGGTGGTGGGCACCACGCACTGGTAGTTCTCGATCCGCCCGTCCTTGATCTTGATCCAATGCCCGAGGCCGCCGCGCGGCGCCGCCACCGTGCCCACCCCCTTGGCCTCCTTGGGCCAGGTGGCGGGGTCCCACTTCTCCATATTGGCGGTGGCGGTATCGCCCGCCTTGATATTGGCGATGAGGGCGTTGAAATCGTCCAGCATCATATGGGCGCAATAATGCGCCTCCAGCGCCCGGGCCAGCGTGCGGCCGATGGTGGTGGGCAGCGCCTGCTTGGCGGTGAGCTGGGTGCCGGCCAAGGTGTTGAAGGCGCCCAGCGCCTCGTCCACCTGCCCCTTCACGAACGGCACGCCATGGGCATAAGCGAGGATGTAGCGGGCCAGTGGGCCCACCTCCACCGCATTGCCCCGCCAGCGCGGCGCCTTGATCCAGGAATATTTGGCGTTCTCGTCCACCGCCTCGATATTGGTGCGGGTGCCCTTGGCATTGGGGCCGAGCACATATTGCGGGTCGGTGATGCCGTCCCACGGGTGCAGGCCCTTGTTCTTGTCCTTGTCGCCATAGGTGTACCAGGAGTGGGCCACGAACTCCTGCACCTGCTCGGGATCGCGCGGGTCGATGGGATGGATTTCCTCCCAATTGCCGTTGAGGATGACGCCGCCGGGCAGGCGATCGGTCTTCTTCTGGCCCTGGATGGCGGCATAGTCGCCGTAATCCATCACGTTCTGGCCGGAAAGGCCGCCGCCATAGAGCCAGCCCTTGTAGAAAGAGGCGATGGCGATGACATCCGGCACATAGACGTTCTTGGAAAATTCAAAGGCTTCCTGCAGCTTCAGCTGCACGAAGTTCAAACGCTCCATGTTGAGCGGGGCGCCGGCGGCCAGATCCCCGTTCATGTTGATGGCGCACGGCACGCCACCCACCAGATAATTGGGGTGCGGATTCTTGCCGCCAAAGATGGTGTGCACCTTCACGATTTCCTTCTGGAAATCGAGCGCCTCGAGATAATGGGTGACGGCCAGCAGATCCGCTTCCGGCGGCAGCAGATAGGCCGGGTTGCCCCAGTATCCGTTCTTGAAGATGCCGAGCTGCCCCGATTCCACGAACTTCTTCAGCCGGTTCTGCACATCGCGGAAATAGCCCGGCGAGGACTTGGAATGGGCCGAGATGGACTGCTGCAGCACGCTGGTCGCCTTGGGGTCGGCTTTCAGCGCGTTTACCGGGTTCACCCAGTCGAGGGCGTGCAGGTGATAGAAGTGCACCACGTGGTCGTGCCACTGCAGCACCTTGGCCATGATCTCGCGGATGAGATAGGCGTTGTTGGGGATGGTGATGTTCAGCGCATCTTCCACCGCCCGCACGGAGGTGAGGGCGTGGCAGCCGGTGCACACGCCGCAGATGCGCTCCACGAAAGCCCAGGCATCGCGCGGGTCGCGGCCTTTCAGGATGACTTCCAGCCCGCGCCACATGGTGCCGGTGGAAACCGCGTTGCGGATGATGTTCTGATCATCGACATTCACCTCGCAGCGCATATGCCCTTCGATGCGGGTGACGGGATCGACGACGATGCGCTTGCCGGACGTGTCGAGGGTGAAGCCGTTCGGCGTCTGAATGGTCACTTGTCGCCTCCCTTATCGGCGCCATTGCCTGCGTCGTGCTTGGTCTGGGCGCGCTTCAGGGCGCTGATGGCGGCATGCACCGCCACGCCCCCGCCCACCACGGCGGCGGCCGCGAGGCCCACCTTGTCCGCATTGCTCTCGATGCCGAAGCCGGAGCCCTTCAGGTCGGCCAGGCGCGCATACCACGAGCCCTTGTCCCAGAAGCCGTCTTCCGAGCAGCCGATGCAGCCGTGGCCGGCCTGGATGGGGAAGGAGACGCCATCGTTCCAGCGCACGGTGGAGCAGGCGTTGTAGGTGGTGGGGCCCTTGCAGCCCACCTTGTAGAGGCAATAGCCCTTGCGCGCGCCTTCGTCGTCGAAGCTCTCCACATATTGCCCGGCGTCGAAATGGGGGCGCCGATAGCATTTGTCGTGGATCCGCTGGGAATAGAACATCAGCGGCCGGCCCTGGCGATCAAGGGCGGGGAGCTGGTCGAAGGTGAGCATATAGGTGATGACGCCGGTCATCACCTCGGCGATGGGCGGGCAGCCCGGCACCTTGATGATGGGCTTGTCGAAGATCACTTCATGCACGGGCGTGGCGCGGGTGGGGTTGGGCCGGGCCGCCTGCACGCAGCCATAAGAGGCGCACGAGCCCCAGGAGATGATGGCCTTGGCGTCGGTGGCCACCTTCTTCAACTGGTCCACGAACGGCTTGCCGCCGATGATGCAATACATGCCATCCTCGTTCAGCGGCGGGTTGCCTTCCACCGCGAGGATGTAATTGCCCTTATACTTGGTCATCACCTCATCGAGGATCGCTTCCGCCTGGTGGCCGGCGGAGGCCATCAGCGTGTCGTCATAGTCGAGGGAGATCATGGAGAGCACCACATCCTTGGCCAGCGGATGGGCCGAGCGGATGAAGCTCTCCGAGCAGCAGGTGCATTCCAGCCCATGCAGCCACAGCACCGGGGTGCGCGGCTTGGTTTCCATGGCATGAGCGATCTTGGGCGCAAACTCCGGCCCCAGGCCCAGCGCCGCCGCCGTGAGCGAGCAATATTTCAGGAACGACCGGCGGGTAATCCCCTGCCGCCGCATGACTTCATAAAACGTCTCGAGGGCCATCAGGCGTTCCCCCTTGGCTGACCTTGTCCTCCCCTCCGGCGTCGAGGCCGGGGGATTGGAACCGTTTCAGCAAGGCGTGTGCCAGAGGGGGAGCGTGAGGGATTTCAGGGGGTTGGGCTGAATGGTGCGGCGGCGGGGTGGATGGGGGGTGAGCGGTTTGAGGGGGGCGGTGGAAAGGGGGTTATCGGGAATGGTAGTCGATATTACGATTTCGGCGATTCGAGCTAGATAATGGTGAAGCGAAGGGAATGGCGTGACCCCGTTTCCCCATTCCAATTTTTCGGACGAAGCGGGAGGGCCGACAAGATGAAATTGTCAAAATCTCAGAGAATAAAATTTATCAGGGATATTTCAAAACGACTCGAGCCCGAAACTTGGACTGAGATTGATTTGGTTTTGAAGCAATTTTATCTGCCGACTAGCGATCAATGGAATGGCGGAAAAGATGCTTATGTCGTCAAAATGATTGAAGATTCAAATGATTCTGACCTATCTGAACTTGCTGAACATTTCGGAATTATAACAAAGGAAGGAAACGGACAAAAGGACGAGGATTTTAATAGTCATTTCTGGGAAGATGGAAAATTAAAGGTTTTTATATCGCACTTGACTGCCCATCGAGAGCAGGCGTCAAAATTGAAAAATGCACTCAGTCGATGGGGAATGGGATGTTTTGTTGCGCACAACGATATACATCCAACTCTCGAATGGCAGATTGAAATTGAAGCGGCGCTATCTACATGCGATTTACTTATCGCCTTAATTCATCCCGGATTCAAGGATAGCTCTTGGTGCGATCAGGAGATTGGCTACGCGCTCGGTCGCGGTATTCCGGTGTTTTCTATCAAATGCGGCGCCGATCCTCATGGATTCGTTAGTCGCTTTCAGGCCTTCAACGGGCAGGGAAAGGCAGAATCTAGTATCGGGAAGGAAATATTTGAACATGCTTTACGTCATAAAAAACTGCAGGACAAAATCGCCTACATTTTGGTGAATATGTTCGCAAACAGCGGAAGTTTTTCGGACGCTAAGACGCGAATTGCTCTTCTCGAAAGGCTTGAGGTTTGGGATGATTCTTTTAATGCAATTATTTCTGATGCATTAAAGAAAAATAGCCAGATATACGATTCGTGGGGAGTGCCGGATCAAGTAAGAAAACTTCTCGCTAAGTGGAAGTAGGATTCCCTCTTCCAAGGATGGGGCGAATTTGGCGATCGCCTTACCCCCTTGCATCCCACCCCTCCCCTTGCCATATCGCGCGTGGGAGGTTGGCGGTGGACGAGCCACTCGCCAACGGGGTCAGGTCCAGAAGGAAGCAGCCTCAACGCGCCGTGCCTCGGGTCTTCGTCCCGCTTCACAACCCTCTTCCATACCGACGCGCCTGCCCCTGCCGATGGATGCTCCGGTCAAGCCGGAGCATGACGGTGGTTGGGCGGAGGGTTAGCGCGTTATGCGCCGACGGACGGGCTGCGCTGGCATCGGGATATTGCCGCGGCTGCCCTCCTCCGCGCCGTCGCCCTCCGGCTTGACCGGAGGGCCCACCTCACGGCTTGTGCCGACAAAGGGTGCGGCCATGGATGCTCCGGTCAAGCCGGAGCATGACGGTGGTTTTTGAAGGGGGCATCTTCGGGAATGCGCTCGGCGCCGGTGCCGGAAGGTTGCCCTGGTTGACGGCCACCCCACCGTCGCCCCCCGGCTTGACCGGAGGGCCTATTCCTCAGCCGAGCGCGATCTCGTCGAAGAGGTCGCGCCACTCGGGATTGCTCTTTTCCACCAGATCGATCTTCCACTGCCGCAGCCACGCCTTCAGCCGCTTTTCCCGCTGGATGGCGGCGAGGGCCGTGTCGTGGATCTCGAACCAGACGAGGCGGTGGACATGGTAGCGGCTGGTGAAGCCCGTTCCGGTGCCGAGCCGGTGCTCGAACACGCGGCGCGTCAGATCATTGGTCACGCCTACATAGAGTGTGTCGCGGGGCTTGCTGGCGAGGAGATAAACGAAATAACGCCGCTCCATGCACAAGCTCCGCCGTGGTCGCGTCCACAGTGCACCGGGAGCCGGCCGTTTCGCCAGGGGGTGGATGCTCCGGTCAAGCCGGAGCATGACGGCGGTTGGGATGGGAGGCGCAGAATTGGACCGGCGCCCCGCATCGCACGTTCACCCCTCAGGAAACACCAGCCCCGCCTTCCGCAGCGCGTCCCCTGATCCCAATCCCATGCGCTTCACCACCATCATGGCCTGCGCCATGGGGATGTTGAGGGGGACCACGCGGTCTTTCGGGACATAGAAGAGGTCGCCGGACATGGGGGTTGGGGCGCGGGGGATGAAGACGGCGGCCCAGCCGTCGGGAATCTCCTCCAGCTGGTAGCCGAGCTGCCAGGCGCCGTCGCGGCTGATCAAGGCCGGGGTGACGCCGGCCATGCTTTCCACCTGGGTCAGGCCATCGGCCATGCTCTTCACCAGCTGGTATTGCGGCACGCCGCCCAGCAGGGAATTCTCCCAGAAGCGTGTCACTCGCCGGCCGTGGCGCGTGCTGGCGGCATAGCCCGCGCCGAAGGCGATGAGGAGAATGAGCAGAAGGCCGATGAGGCTCTCGCCGCTCACCCCCACATAATCTTCCACCGGCACCAGATGGGAGACGGGCTTGGCGAGCGCCCCCACCAGCTTGATGGCGTGTCCCAGCACGATGAGCACCAGCACCGCGGGCAGAAGAAACACCATGCCTAGTACCAGTCGTCGCCCCAGGATCACCAGGACCGACCTCGGCTTGTCCTGCCCGCCCTGCGCCATGGTTCCATTCTCCCTGAAGACACCCGCGCCCCGCCAGAGGCCGCGGCGGCCCGGCCGCCGATGTCTATCGCACCCCAAGGGGCCGAGCCACTCCCCTCGGCGGCGCCTCTGTCCTGTGGTGGACCGCACCGCCTGGTTTCAAGGCCCGCCGTCGGCGCCGGAAACCGCGACGGCCTGGAGAAGCGCTGTTGAAGCGCGCGCGCCAAGCCTTTGCGGCGGCGCGTGATGCCCGGGGGATCCTGTGCGTGCGCCCCTTGCATCGCGCCGGCACCCCTGCCATATAGCGCTCGGGAGGTTGGCGGTGGACGAGCCACTCGCCAACCGGGTCAGGTCCGGAAGGAAGCAGCCCCAACGAGCCCGGTCTCGGGTCTTCGTCCAGCCTCCCACCCTCGCACATCATCGCGCTTGCCTCGCGCGCCCGGTTTCCGGGCGGCGCCGGCGGGTGCGCGTCTGCCTCCGCCAGTGGCGCCTAGCGGTGCGGTGGGCCCTCCGGTCAAGCCGGAGGGCGACGGTGTGGGGAAGCTGATGCGGGCGACGGGGGAGGGGCTAGAGGCGGAACCATGCTCCCGGCGGCCCACCGAAATTGCGGGGGATGGGGCATGGGTGGGTGCGCGTTGTCGCAATCCCGCTTGGATCGCGGGGTAGGGGAGGGGCGCCCATTGGAAGGAGCGCCATCATGTGGGTTGTCGTCGTCCTCGTCCTGAGCGCGCTGGTGAAGCCGGAAGTGGCTGTGAACCGCGAGACCAGCTACCCTACCGAGGAGGCCTGCAAGGCCGCCATTGCGAAGAACATCCCCGCCCGCCTCGACGCCAAGAACAAGGAAGCCTTCGCCGAAGGCTACCGCCGCTACGTCTGCATCCGTGTCCCCACCGACGCGAAAACGGGTGCCGCCAAGCCCGACGCGGCCAAGCCCCAGGCGGGTGCGTCGCCGGCCGGCAAGCCGCCGCTGCCGCAGCAGGTGCCCGCCCCGAAATAGGCGCGGAGGAATCGTCACGCGCGGCCGCAGTCGCCTTCCACAGGCGGGGTGCGGCCGTGCATTTCCGGGCGCGGGCCATCGACGCGCGCGCCCGCGATGCTATGTATGGGGCATGTCCCCCGTCTTTCTCTTCTCGAAGGCCGCGTCATGAGCGAGGATCAGCGCAGCGATGAGGCGCACGGCGAGGCCCAGGACGATCTGGGCGCCGGCCTCGATCTCGGCACGCCGCCTGCGCCGGTTCCCGTGACGACCGCTCCCGCCCCCGCCAGCCCCGGCGCCTATCGGGTGCTGGCGCGCAAATACCGGCCGCAGAATTTCACGGACCTGATCGGCCAGGAGGCCATGGTCCGTACCCTGAAGAATGCGTTCGCCTCCGGCCGCATCGCCCAGGCCTATATCCTCACCGGCGTGCGCGGCGTGGGCAAGACCACCACCGCCCGCATCCTCGCCCGGGCGCTCAATTACGAACCCATGGATGGCGCGCCCGGCGGGCCCACCCTCGATCTTTCGGTGCCGGGCAAGCACTGCCGCGACATCATCGAATCCCGCCATGTGGACGTGATGGAGATGGACGCCGCGTCCAACACCTCCATCAACGACATCCGCGAGATCATCGAGAGTGCCCGCTATCGCCCGGTGATGGCCCGCTACAAGGTCTACATCATCGACGAAGTGCACATGCTCTCCACCGCCGCCTTCAACGGCCTGTTGAAGACGCTGGAGGAGCCGCCGGAACATGTGAAATTCATCTTCGCCACCACCGAGATCCGCAAGGTGCCGGTCACCGTGCTCTCCCGCTGCCAGCGCTTCGACCTGCGGCGGGTGGATGCCGGCGTGCTCGCCGCCCACCTCTCCGGCATCTGCGCCAAGGAGGGGGTGGCCATCGAGCCGGAGGCTCTTTCCATCGTCGCCCGGGCGGCGGAAGGCTCGGTGCGCGACAGCCTCTCGCTGCTGGACCAGGCCATCGCCCATGGCGGCGGGCAAGTTTCGGCGGAAGAGGTGCGGCGCCTTCTCGGCCTTGCCGATAAGGGCCGCGTCATCGATCTGTTCGAGGCGCTGATGCGCGGCGAGATGCCAAAGGCCCTCGCCGAATTCCGCGACCAATATGATTCCGGCGCCGATCCGGCGGTGATCCTCACCGATCTCGCCGATTTCACCCATCTCGTCACCCGCCTGAAGATCGTCCCCGACACCGCCAATGACGCGGCGCTGGTGGAGGCCGAGCGGGTGCGCGGGGTGGAGATGGCTCGCGGCTTGTCCATGCGGGTGCTGGCCCGCGCCTGGCAGATGCTGCAGAAGGGCATCAGCGAGGTGCAGCAGGCCCCCAAGCCCGCCCAGGCGGCGGAAATGGTGCTGGTGCGCCTCGCCTATGCCGCCGATCTGCCCACCCCCGATGAAGCGCTGCGCCGGCTGAAGGACCAGCCGGTTTCCAGCCCGGGCGCCGGCCCCGGCGGCGGTTCCGGCGGGGCCGGCGGTGCCATGGCCATGGCGGCGGCGATGGGCGCGCCCATCACCGCTGGCATGCCCGCCCCCGTGACCGCTTCTGCCCCGCGGCTCGCTTTGGCGGCGGCGACCGCCGCGCCGCAGCCGGCGCCGACGCCCGTCCGGGCGCCGGCGGTGGAGGCGGGCCCACAGCTCGCCAGCCTCGCCGATGTGGCGGCCCTCGCCAGTGAGAAGCGCGATCTGCTGTTGAAGCTGGCGGTGGAAACCCAGGTGCGGCCGGTGAAGTTCGAGGACGGCCATATCGAGCTCGCCCTTGCCCCCGGTGGCAGCGCCACGGTGGTGCAGAACATCGCCAAGAAGCTGTCCGAATGGACCGGCCGGCGCTGGCTGGTCTCCCTCTCCCAGGAGCTGGGCGGCCCGACGCTGGCCGAGGAGAAGGACGCCCGCCGCGCCGAGCGGGAGGAGGGCATCAAGGCCCATCCCCTGGTGGCGGCGGTGCTGGCGCGCTTCCCCGGCGCCGAGGTGGTGGATGTGCGCACCCGCGAGGATGAGGCCAGCGAGGCGCTGCCTCCCGCCGAGGACGACGCCTATTCCGGCCCCGGGCCGGATGATGAGATCGAATATTGAGTGAAGGAGAGTGAGGCGATGCGCGACCTGTTGGGCATGATGAAGCAGGCCAAGGAGCTGCAGGAGCGCATGCAGCAGATGCAGGCGGAACTGGAGAATGTGGAGGTGGATGGCGCCTCCGGCGGCGGCCTCGTCACCGTGCGCGTCACCGCCAAGGGCGAGTGCAAGGCCATCCATATCGACCCCTCGCTGCTGAAGCCCGATGAGGCGGAGATCGTAGAAGATCTCATTGTCGCCGCCCTGGCCGATGCCCGCGGCAAGGCCGAGCGGGTGATGCAGGAGAAGATGCAGGCCCTCACCGGCGGCCTCGCTTTGCCCCCCGGCATGAAGCTGTTCTGAGCGGCGGGCGGTCCCGCGCGGGCTCCACTGAGGAGCAGAGCTCACTGAGACGGGGCGCTTATCCGCTCGCGCCCCGGTGCTCCCTCTCCCGTTCGCGGGAGAGGGCCGGGGAGGGGGGAAGGCGCAGGCCCGACTGTGGCTCCGCCGAGACGGAAGCGTCCGCGAACTGACGGCGCCTCAGCTGTGAAAGCCGCTCTGCGTTGGACTTCCGGGAGGGGGCACACCCTGGCCGGTTTGCCCCCTCCCTCACCCTCCTCCGCAAGCGGGAGAAGGGATTTGCGCGCTGGGTAGGCAGGGGCAGAAGACCGAGGGGAAGACCGCCGGCGCGCGACGGCAAGGACAAGCACGACGGCCTTGGCAGGCAGGGTTCCCGCGACCCATCGCGGCGCCGCTGATCTGAGGCCTAGAGCACCGCGCGGCGGTCTTCGGGCAAAGAAAAAGGGCGGCCTTGAGGGCCGCCCTTTCGCGTTCTGGAGCGCAAGGCGCCGGCGGATCACTCCGCCGAACCGGCCTCGCCGTTCTCATCCTTGGCGGCCTTGGCGGCGTCCCGCTCGGCCTTTTCCTTGGCCTCGAGGTCCTCGCCGGTCACCTGGTCCACCACCTTCATGGACAGGCGGGTCTTGCCGCGCTCGTCGAAGCCCATGAGCTTGACCTTGACCTTGTCGCCTTCCTTGACGACGTCGGAGGGCTTGTTCACCCGCTCCTTGGCCATCTGGGAGACATGCACCAGGCCGTCCTTGGAACCGAAGAAGTTCACGAAGGCGCCGAAGTCCACCACCTTCACGACAGTGCCGTCATAGATCTGGCCCACTTCCGGCTCGGAAGCGATGGACTTGATCCAGTTGATGGCGGCCTTGATGCTGTCGCCCGAAGACGAGGCGATCTTGATGGTGCCGTCGTCCTCGATATTGACCTTGGCGCCGGTCTTCTCGACGATCTCGCGGATCACCTTGCCGCCGGAGCCGATCACTTCGCGGATCTTGTCCACCGGGATCTTCATGACCTCGATGCGCGGGGCATGCTCGCCCAGCTCGGCGCGGGCGCTGGTGAGGGCCTTGGACATCTCACCGAGGATGTGGGTGCGACCGTCCTTGGCCTGGGCCAGGGCGACCTTCATGATCTCCTCGGTGATGCCGGCGATCTTGATGTCCATCTGGAGCGAGGTCACGCCCTGCTCGGTGCCGGCCACCTTGAAGTCCATGTCGCCGAGGTGATCCTCGTCGCCGAGGATGTCGGACAGCACGGCGAACTTCTCACCTTCCAGGATGAGGCCCATGGCGATGCCCGCCACCGGGCGCCGCAGCGGCACGCCCGCATCCATCAGCGCCAGCGAGGAGCCGCAGACGGTGGCCATGGAGGAGGAGCCGTTGGACTCCAGGATCTCGGAGACCACGCGCAGGGTGTAGGGGAACTCGTGCTTGGCGGGCAGCATCGGGTGGATGGCGCGCCAGGCGAGCTTGCCGTGGCCGATCTCGCGGCGGCCGGGGGAGCCCATGCGGCCGGTCTCGCCCACGGAGAAGGGCGGGAAGTTGTAGTGCAGCAGGAAGTGCTCCTTGTAGGTGCCTTCCAGGCTGTCGATGAACTGCTCGTCCTCGCCGGTGCCCAAAGTGGCGACCACCAGGGCCTGGGTCTCGCCGCGGGTGAACAGAGCGGAGCCGTGGGCGCGCGGCAGGATGCCGACTTCCGAGACGATGGGGCGCACGGTGCGCACGTCACGGCCGTCGATGCGGATGCCGTCGTCGAGGATGTTCCAGCGCACGATCTGGGCTTCGAGGTGTTTGATCACCTCGGCCACCACCTGGCCGTTGGGCACCGCGGTGCCGCCCAGCGCCAGCTCCTCGTAATACTTCTTCACCTTGGACTTGGCAGCGCCGACCGCCTCATAGCGGGCCTGCTTCTGCTTGATCTTGTAGGCGGCGCGCAGGTCGGCCTCGGCGATTTCCTTCACCTTGGCCTCGACGGCGGAGACGTCGGCGGGCTGGAAGGTGCGGGGCTCCTTGGCGGCCTTCTCGGCCAGCTTGATGATGGCCTCGATCACCGGCTGGAAGTGCCGGTGGCCGAACATCACGGCGCCCAGCATGATCTCCTCGGGCAGCTCTTTCGCTTCCGATTCCACCATCAGCACGGCGTCGGAGGTGCCGGCCACCACCAGGTCGAGGTCGCTTTCCTTGACTTCGTCCACGGTGGGGTTGAGCACGTATTCATTGTCGATGAAGCCGACGCGGGCGGCGCCCACCGGGCCCATGAAGGGGATGCCGGAGAGGGTGAGGGCGGCGGAGGCGGCCACCAGGGAGACCACGTCGGGGTCGTTCTCCAGGTCGTGGGCGAGCACGGTGATGATCACCTGGGTGTCGCACTTGTACCCATCGGGGAACAGGGGGCGGATCGGCCGGTCGATGAGGCGGGAGACCAGGGTCTCCTTCTCGGAGGGGCGGCCCTCACGCTTGAAATAGCCACCGGGAATGCGGCCGGCGGCGTAGGACTTTTCCTGGTAGTTCACGGTCAGGGGGAAGAAGTCCTGGCCGGGCTTCGGCTCCTTGGCGGAAACCACGGTGGCGAGCACCTTGGTGTCGCCGTAGGTGGCGAGCACCGAGCCATCGGCCTGGCGGGCCATCTTGCCCGTCTCCAGGGTGAGGGTGGTTCCGCCCCAATCCAGCGTTTCGCTGTGAATGTCGAACATGCGTCGTCTTTCTCTATTGGCGAACGAGGCGAGCCATGAGCAAGACGGCCGGACGCGCCGCGCGAAGCGCACCTTCCGGGGAAGGGGCTCCGACGGTTGCGTCCGGCGATCCTGCCATGGTTCGTCCCTTGCTTCGCGGACCCGCAGCCGGCCCCATGCCTGCTGCGATGGCACGCCACGGGGGCATGCGCGGCACCGGCGCAGAAAAGGGCCGGGCCAGGGGGTTCATAAGACCATCTGCGGACGCAGCCGCACATGGGCCCGCCGAAACCGGCGGGAGGGGACCGGACCCGAACGGAAGACCCGCGCGGATCCGGCGTAACATCAGCGGCGCAGGCCGAGACGTTCGATCAGGGACTTGTAGCGGCCCTCGTCCTTCTTCTTCAGATAGTCGAGAAGGCTACGACGCTGCGAGACGAGCTTCAGAAGCCCGCGACGCGAGTGGTTGTCCTTGTGGTGGGACTTGAAGTGCTCGGTGAGGTTCACGATGCGGGTCGTGAGGATCGCCACCTGCACCTCGGGCGAACCGGTGTCGCCGTCCTTGGTCCCGAAATCCTTGATGAGCTCCTGCTTGCGCTCGGCCGTGATCGACATCGCAGTGTCCTTTCAAACGGAGTGGAAAAGGCGCGCCGTCGCACCGCCAGGGCGGGGAGGAGCGCCAGTCGGCCGGGCCGGGATGTCGTCCAGCACGGTCGAATGCAAATGCGAAAACCGGCGCCCGAATGGCATCGGGCGCCGCTTTCGCGCCGGGACTATAGCCGAATTCCCTTTCGGGGCCAGCGGAATGTTGGCCCCGGCGCGGGAGCGGTCTCAGCGCTCGGTGTCGAGGGCCCGGGGGCGCGGACGCCGCGCCCAGTTGAACACCCGATGCGGGTAGATTTCACCCGCCTCCACATCGCCGATGGCGATGAGGCCGCTCTGGCAGAACACGGCGGCATGCCCCTCGACGATGGGCGCATCGCGCCCGCGCAGGATCACGCTCTGGCCGCAGCGCAGCCGGTGCGCGTCGGGTGGGGTGACGGTGAGATGCGGAATCTCATCGAGGGCGAACTCCACCGGGTCCAGCGCCTCTATCAGATCCGCCTCGCCGGCGTCGGCGCGCTCGCGCAGCTCATCCAGGGAAACGAGGTCATCCTCGAGGAACGGGCCCACCGAGGTGCGTCGCAGCGCCGAGACATGGCCGCGGGCGCCCAGGGCCCGGCCGAGATCGCGCGCGATGGCGCGCACATAGGTGCCCTTGCCGCACTCCGCCTCCAGCACCGCATGGTCGGCATCGGGCCGTTCCACCAGGTCGAGGCGATAGATGGTGACGGGCCGCGCCTCCAGCACCACGTCCGCGCCCTCGCGGGCCAGGTCGTAAGCGCGTTCGCCGCCGATCTTCAGCGCGGAATAGGCGGGCGGCACCTGCTGGATCTCGCCCCGGAAGGGGGCAAGGGCGGCCAGGATCTCGTCGTCGCTCGGGCGCAGCTCGGAGGTGGCCACCGGCTTGCCCTCGGCATCGTCCGTATCGGTCTCGATGCCGAAGTGGACGGTAAAGCGATAGGTCTTGCGGCCATCCATCACATAGGGAACGGTCTTGGTGGCCTCGCCGAAGGCGATGGGCAGGCAGCCAGACGCCAGCGGATCCAGGGTGCCCGCGTGCCCGGCCTTCTTGGCCGAGAACAGGCGCTTCACCACGGTGACCGCCTGGGTGGAGGTCATGCCCGTGGGCTTGTCGAGCAGCACCCAGCCGTCGAGGTCGCGCTTGGGCGTGCGGGGGCGGTTGTCCTGCTGGCGATTGTCGTTTCCGCGCCCGTGGCCGCGCGGGGGGCGCTGGGCGTCGGCGGCGGGGCTGGCCTCGGGTTCCTCCGGCGCGGCGGCGGGAGCGGCGGATGCGGCAGATGCGGTTGTCATTCGCGGTTGGTCTCTTCGTCGTCACTGTCGAGATCGCGGACGACCTCGGGGGTGCGCAGCAGCGCGTCCATGCGGGCAGCCTCGGCGAACGAGGTGTCCTCACGGAACCGCAGCTCCGGCACGGATTTCAGCTCCACCCGGTGCGCCACTTCGGTGCGCAGGTGGCGGGCGTTGGCCGCCAGGGCCTTGATCACTGCGCCGATGTCCTTGCCACCCAGGGGCATGACGAAGCAGGTGGCGATCTTCAGGTCGGGCGACATGCGCACTTCCGGCACCGTGATGATATGGCCGGAGAGCACCGGGTCGATATGGTCGCCGCGGGACAGCACGTCGGCCAAAGCGTGGCGCACCAGCTCGCCGACGCGCAGCATGCGCTGGGAGGGGCCGCCTCCCGTGCGGGCTTGGGATCTCATCTGTTCAAAAACCTCTTCGACACCGCGCGGCGGGGCCGGGGCGTCTTGTCTTCAAGTCGAGAGCGGATGGGTTTGGACCATGCCGCTCCGGTTCACTCCATATGTCTCAAGCCCCGAGGCGCCCCTTGGGTTCCCGGGGGGGCAACGAACCCTTTCTCCGGTTCGCCGCCGCCGCCTTGAAAGGGGGGCGCCGACCGGCGATCCGGGGTCGAAGAGGGGGGCGTCGTCGCGGCGTCGCCCTCTCCGCTGGGGAGAGGGGGCGCCAGGGGCGGGGCTGCTCAGAGCGAGCGCTGCACCGTCTCCACGCGATAGCACTCGATGACGTCGCCTTCGCGCATGTCCTGGTAGTTCTCGAAGGACATGCCGCATTCCTGGCCGGCGTGCACCGTGTTCACCGCATCCTTGAAGCGGTTGAGGGTGGAGAGCTTGCCCTCGTGGATCACCACGTTGTCGCGGATGAGGCGGACATGCTGACCGCGCTCCACCACACCGTCGGTGACCAGGCAGCCCGCCACCTTGCCGACCTTGGACACGGCGAAGATCTGGCGGATCTCCGCATTGCCCAGCATGGTCTCGCGGGTGATGGGGGCGAGCAGGCCGCTCATGGCGTGCTTCACGTCATCCACGAGGTCGTAGATGATGTTGTAGTAACGGATCTCCACGCCCGCCCGGTCGGCGGCGTCGCGGGCTTCCTTGTTGGCACGCACGTTGAAGGCGATGATCACCGCGCCGGATGTCTCCGCCAGGGTCACGTCGCTCTCGTTGATGCCGCCGGCACCCGAATGGATGATGCGGGCCTGCACCTCGTCGTTGCCGACCTTCTCGAGGGCACCGATGATGGCTTCCACCGAGCCCTGCACGTCGCCCTTGATGATGAGCGGGAACTCCTTGCGGCCAGACGACTTCACCTGGCTCATCATCTGTTCCAGCGAGCCGCGGATGGCGGAGGACCGGGCCGCCGCCTTCTCGCGCTTCTGGCGCTGACGATAATCGGTGATCTCGCGGGCGCGGGCTTCGTTCTCCACCGCCGCCAGGCGGTCGCCCGCCTCCGGGGTGCCGTTGAAGCCGAGCACCTCGACCGGCATGGACGGGCCGGCCTCGCTCACGTTGCTGCCGAGGTCGGAGATGAGGGCGCGCACGCGGCCCCATTCGGCGCCGGCCACCACGATGTCGCCCACATGCATGGTGCCACGCTGCACCAGCACGGTGGCCACCGGGCCGCGGCCGCGATCGAGCTTCGCCTCGACCACGGTGCCTTCGGCGGCGCGGTCGGGGTTGGCCTTGAGATCGAGGATTTCCGACTGCAGCGAGATGGCGTCGAGCAGCTTGTCAAGGTTGAGCTGCTCCTTGGCGGAGACCTCCACCTCGAGCGTCTCGCCGCCCAGGCTTTCCACCTGCACTTCGTGCTGAAGCAGCTCGGTGCGCACCCGCTCCGGCTTGGCGCCGGGCTTGTCGATCTTGTTGATGGCCACGATGATCGGCACGCCGGCGGCGCGGGCGTGATGGATGGCTTCCACCGTCTGCGGCATCACGCCGTCATCGGCGGCCACCACCAGCACCACGATGTCCGTCACCTTGGCGCCGCGGGCACGCATGGCGGTGAAGGCGGCGTGGCCGGGGGTGTCGATGAAGGTGACCTTGCCGCCGGACGGCGCCGTCACCTGATAGGCGCCGATGTGCTGGGTGATGCCGCCGGCCTCGCCGGACACCACGTTGGCCTTGCGGATGGCGTCCAGCAGCGAGGTCTTGCCGTGGTCGACGTGACCCATGATGGTCACCACCGGCGGGCGCGGCAGCAGGTCCTCGGCGGCGTCGGGCGTGTCGAACAGGCCCTCTTCCACGTCGGATTCCGAGACGCGGCGCACCGTGTGGCCCATCTCCTCGGCGATCAGCTCGGCGGTGTCGGCGTCGATCACGTCGGTGATCTTCAGCATCTGCCCCTGCTTCATCAGCAGGCGGATCACGTCCACGCCCCGCTCCGACATGCGGTTGGCGAGTTCCTGGATGGTGATGGTCTCGGGGAGGATCACCTCGCGGGCGATCTTTTCCTTGCTCTCCTGAGCGCGGTTGCCGGTCATGCGCTGGGTGCGGCGGCGGAACGAGGCCACCGAACGCTGGCGCTCCTCATCCCCCGACAGAGCGGTGACGACGGTCAGGCGGCCGCGCTGCTTTTCCGGGCCGGCGGGGGCGCGGGGCACCTTGACCGGGGCGGCGGGGCGGGCGCCGGGGCCGCGACGGGCGGCGCGGCGCTCCTCCTCCTCGGCTTCGGCGGTGCCGGCGGGCCGGGGGGCGAGCGGACGGGCCGTGGTGGTGCCAGCGGGGCGCGCGGCGCCACCGGCCGGCCGGCTGGTGCCGGTCGAGCCCTGCTCGTCGCCGAAGCGCTTGCGCGCTTCCTGCTCGGCGCGGCGCTTGCTTTCCTCTTCCTGGGCGCGGCGGGCGTCCTCTTCGCGCTTGCGCGCTTCGGCGGCCTCGCGCTCGGCGCGCTCGGCGCGCTCACGCTCGGCGCGGCGGCGGGCTTCCTCCTCCGCGGCGCGGCGCTCCTCGGCCATGCGCTGCTCTTCGACGGCGCGGACGCGGGCGTCGGCAAGGGCGTTGGCGCGGGCATTGCGTTCATCATCGGTCAGGGTGCGCAGCACCACGCCAGATCCACCCTGGCGCTGGCCGGGGCGGCCGGCGGGACCACCGGGCCGGCGCTCGCCGGAGCCACCGCGACCCTGCTGGCCCTGACCATGGCCCTGCTGACCCTGGCGGCTGGCGCCGGGGCCCGCGGGGCGCTGGGCGCCGGCCTGGCCGGAGCGCTGCGCGGTGCCGGCCGAGCTGCCGGAACGGGAGCCGGAGCTGCTCTGCGGCCCGCTGGAGGCGCGGCTGCCGGAGGAAGTCGAAGACGTCGCGGGACGCGGGGCGGCAGGCGCCGCCGCCTGCGCCGGAGGGGCAACGGGCGTGGTGGGAGCAGAGGACACAGGCTTGGCTTCCGGAGCGGGGGCCGCAGGGGCTTCAACCGGTTTTTCGACGGGCATGTCAGCCGGCACGTCGGCCGGCTTCGCGGTCGGCGCGGGCGCCGGTGCTTCCACCTTCACCTCGGCCTTCACGTCCACCTTGGCCGGTTCGGGCGCCTTGGCGACGGGTTCGGGCGCGGGCGCGGGCGGTGCTGCCGGCACCGGCGCCGCGGGCGCCTTGGCTTCGACGGGGGCCACCGGCGCGCTGGGAGCGGGCGCAGCCGGACGTGGCGCGGCCGGCGCCGCCGGCGCGGGCGCGGGCGCAGCCGGGGCGGCCTGCCCCGTCTCGCCGGGAGCAATGACGCGGCGCTTCACCTTCTCCACCACGACCGCCTTGGAGCGGCCATGGCTGAAGCTCTGGCGCACCGTGCCCTGCTCCACCGGGCGCTTCAGGGTGAGCGTCTTGCTGCCGGGGGCGGGGTGGAGCGTCTTGTCGCCGGGTGTCTTCGTATCGTTCATACCTTATCCGTTCCTTGCATCCGGCCGGGCGCGCGGCTGCTGTCCTCACCTGTGCGGTTCTGGTCCTCTCCCGATGGACTTAGAGCCGCCTGGGCACTGCTCACGGGACCCGCCCCGCGCTCGCCATCGACGGACGATCCGGTCCGCCAACGTTCGAGCCTGCGGCAGCGCGCGAGAAATCCCGCCGTCGTCGGATGCGCAAGCAGGGCCGCATGTACCACATTTGACCGCCCTAACGCCAAGTCCAAATCAATGCCGGGGAAGCAATCGACGATCGCCATCGGCGCATGGCGCGCCTCATGGTCGGACGTTGCGGCAATCTGGCGGGCCAGGGCGTTGAGCTTTCGTACGCCGTCGGGGCGCGCGTCGCCGGCGTGCAGCAGCACGGCGACGCTCCCGGAGCAGAGTGCGGATTCGACTTTGGCGTTGCCGGTCACCACCTGTCCCGCCTTGTTGGCAAGGGAAAGGCTGGCGCGGGCGTCCTTGTCCAGCAGGGTGTCGACGAGGGCGACCAGTTCGGGGCCGGCCTTGCCCTTGCCCTTGAACGCGCGGCCGAAGGCCTTGCGCTTCAACGCTGTCTCGAGGTCTCCACGGGTGGCGCAGACCCAGGCCCCGCGTCCGGGCAGCTTACGGGTGAGGTCGGGAACGATGGTTCCGTCCGGCCCCACCACGAAGCGGATCATGTCGGTGACCGGGGTGACCTGCCGCGTGGCGAGGCACAGGCGTGACAAAGGCGCCCGCGCGGCAGTCACGCTGCGCGGTCCCTCGTCCGTCTCGTCCTCGACAGGCTGTGCAAGCACCGTGGGTCATCTCCTGATCTCAGGCGTTGGCGGAGGCGTCGTCGTCCTCGCCCGCGGGGGCGAGGTCGTCGGCGCTGATCCAGCCAGCCGCCACGCGCGCCTGCATGATGAGATGCTCGGCGTCTTCGCGGGTGAATTCGAAACCGTCCAGGGCACCGGCATGGCGGATGGTCTCGCCATCCTTGCGCTCGCTCCAGCCGATGAGGTCATCGGTGGCGCAGCCGGCCAGGTCCTCGACGGTCTTGATGTCGTTCTCGCCGAACGCCACCAGCATCTTGGAGGTGATGCCGGGGACATCCTTCAGGGCATCTTCGACGCCCAGTTCGGTGCGGCGGGCATCCAGCGCCTCTTCCACCTCGGCGAGGTGCTTGCGGGCGCGGGACTGCAGCTCGGCGGCGGTGTCCTCGTCGAAGCCTTCGATGGAGGCGAGCTCGGAGATCGGCACATAGGCGATCTCCTCCACCGAGGTGAAGCCCTCGGAGGTGAGCAGCTGGCCCATCATCTCGTCCAGGTCCAGAGCCTCGGAGAACATCTTGGTGCGCTCGGCGAATTCCTTCTGCCGCCGCTCGCTCTCCTCCTGCTCGGTCATGATGTCGATGTCCCAGCCGGTGAGCTGGGTGGCGAGCCGCACGTTCTGGCCGCGACGGCCGATGGCCAGCGACAGCTGGGCGTCGGGCACCACCACCTCGATGCGCTCGCGCTCCTCATCGAGCACCACCTTGACCACTTCCGCAGGGGCCAGGGCATTGACGATGAAGGTGGCGATGTCCGGATTCCAGGGGATGATGTCGATCTTCTCGCCCTGCAGCTCGTTCACCACCGCCTGCACGCGCGAGCCGCGCATGCCGACGCAGGCGCCGACCGGATCCACCGACGAATCGCGGGAGATGACGGCGATCTTGGCGCGGGAACCGGGATCGCGGGCCACCGCCTTGATCTCCACCACGCCGTCGTAGATCTCCGGGACTTCCTGGGCGAACAGCTTCGCCATGAACTGGGGATGGGTGCGGGAGAGGAAGATCTGCGGGCCGCGCGGCTCGCGGCGCACATCATAGATGTAGGCGCGGATGCGGTCGCCGGTCTTCACGGTCTCGCGCGGCAGCAGCTCGTCACGGCGCAGGATGCCTTCGCCCCGACCGAGGTCCACCACCACGTTGCCATACTCGACGCGCTTGACGAGGCCGTTCAGCACCTCGCCGATGCGGTCCTTGTATTCGTCATACTGCCGGTCGCGCTCGGCCTCGCGCACCTTCTGCACGATCACCTGCTTGGCGCTCTGCGCGGCGATGCGGCCGAAATCGAACGGGGGCAGGGTGTCGGCGATGGTGTCGCCGACCTGGGCCGCCGGATTGTGGCGCCGGGCGCCATCCAGGGTGATCTCGGTGGCCGGGTTCTCCACCTGGTCCACCACCAGCAGGTGGCGGGCGAGGCGCAATTCGCCGGTGCGCGGATTGATGTCGGCGTGGATGTCCGTCTCCTGGCCGTAGCGCGAGCGCGCGGCCTTGGCGATGGCATCCTCCATGGCGGCAATGACGATGCTGCGGTCGATGGACTTCTCACGGGCGACCGCGTCGGCGATCTGCAGAAGCTCCAGTCGGTTTGCGCTGACGGCCACCATCAGTGCGTCTCCTTCACGCTGCCGGTGTTCTCAAAATTGGATTTCTTGGCGTTGGACTTCTTGGCCCCCGCCTTTTTGCCTTTGGCCTTCTTGCCCGCCACCTTGCCGGTAGCGGCCTTGTTGGCCACAGCCTTGCCCGCAGGCGCCGGCTTGCCGGCGGTCGATTTGGCTGCGGTCTTGCGGCCAGACGCGCTCTCGGCGGGCGCGTCGGCGTCGTCCGCAGCTTCGCCGTCGGCGCCTTCGAGGAAGGCTTCCTCGTCGTCGTCCAGCTCCTGGCCGGCGGCCTTGGCGGCGCGCAGGGCCTCGGTGATCAGGGCGTCGGTCAGCACCAGCTTGGCGTCGTGAATGTCGGCCATGGGCAGCTGAACGGTGGCGTCCTCGTCGGCGCGGGCGTCATCGCGGCGCACCACGGCGCTATCGCCCTCGACGCCGATCAGCAGGCCGCGGAAGCGCTTGCGGCTGGCCACGGCGGCGGCCATCTCCACCTTCACCTCGTGTCCGGCCCAGCGCACGAAATCGGAGCGGCGCACCAGCGGGCGGTCGATGCCGGGGGAGGACATTTCCAGGCGATAGGCGCTGGCGATGGGGTCTTCCACGTCCAGCACCGGCGAGAGGGCGCGGGAGGCCGCCTCGCAATCGTCAATGCTCATGGTGCCGTCGGGGCGTTCGGCCATGATCTGGACCGTGCCGCCATCGCGGTTCGTCACCTTCACCCGCACCAGCCGATAGCCCAGCCCGCCGAGCACGCCGTCGGCGATCGCGGCCACGCGGGCGGCCACTCCGGTTTCGGTGATGAGGCGCGGCTCGTTCGGATCGTCGAGCGCGACGAGGGTCTCGGTCATGTCCCTCCGGGACGGCTGGCGCCGGGCGCCGATGGCGCGCGGCTGGGAAACGGGTCCGCTTGGGGCGGAGACTGGCCTGCGCGGTTCGTGGCCGGTCCGGCGTGGAAGGCCGGATAAACAGAAACGGAGCGGGTCCCGGTGGGGCCCACTCTCATCACCTTCGACTGCGATGGCGCTGAGGCATCCCCATCAGGGGACGGGGCTAATATAGCGGGAATCCCGCCGGGTGCAAGGCCGGGGTGCAAGGCCGGGCTACAAGGTGGGCTGCAACCGGCGTGGGTCGGGCAGGCGCCCGGGCGGCGGCGGGGCGGGTCAGGCGAGGGCGTCGATTTCGGCATCGGTGAGGGCCCCCGGCACCACCGTGATGGGCACCGGGAAATGCCCGGATTGGAAGCCCACCAGCGCGCTGACCAGCGGGCCGGGGCCCTCCTTGCCCACTCCGGCGCCCAGCACCAGAATGGCGATATCCTGATCGTCGGCGATGAGGCCCGTCACCGCCTCGGCCTTGGAGCCTTCCCGGATCACGGTTTCGGCATCCACCCCGGCCACCTGGCGGGCGCGGGCGACGAATTTGTCGAGCCGGCTGCTCATGTCGTCATGGGCCTCGGCGCGCATCAGGTCGGCCACTCCCAGCCATTGCTGGCGCGCCCCTTCGAGCTCCAGCACACCGAGCAGCACCACCGCTCCGGCGGTGCCGGCGGCACGGCGGCTGGCGTAATAGACGGCGCGGTCGCATTCCGGCGTGTCGTCCACCACCACCAGAAACTTGCGACGATGCCCCGGCTCGCGGCTGCGGCGGGGCAAGGCGGAGGTGGACGCTGCGGTCATGGCGGCCTCGGGCGGTCCGGCGCGCCGGCTGCGCCCGCGCATCTGGGGCGGGCGGCCGCGGCACGGCGGAAAGATTCGACGGTGGCGCATGCTGCCACGACCGGGGCCGGCACGGTGAAAAAAGTCGCCCCCGCAGCGATGGACGCCATGGCCAACCTTGAACTAAGAGGCGCCGTGGGGCCCGTGGCGGGCGGGACCTCGTGGAGGAGGGGCCCCCGATGATCGTCAGCTTTGCCGACCACCTTGCGCAGTGGCCGAACGTCCTGATCGTGCTGAGCGTCGCCGTCGTGCTGCTGCTGGTGCTGGCCCTCGTCCACCGGCTGGGGCGGCTGCTGCCGCGGGAGGGCGCGGAGGCGCGCTCGGCGGCCGCCCTGGACACCTTCAAGGTGCTGGGACCGCTGGCGGGGGTGTTCCTCAGCTTCTCGCTGGTGCAGGCCATCGGCCAGTTCCGCACCGCGGATCTGAACGTCAGCCGTGAGGCGGCCAACGTCTACCAGCTCGATCGCGCCCTCAACGGTGCCTCGTCCATCATGGATCCCGGCCCGGCGCGGCTGGCGCTGCGCGCCTATGTGCGCGAGGTGGTGACCTCCGGCTGGGCCGCCATGCGCCGCGGCGGCGGCGAGGCGCCGGAGACCGCGGCGGCGCTGGCGCGCCTGCAGCTGGAGGTGGATGCGCTGCTGGAGAATCTGCCGCTCGATGCCCGCTTTTCCAACGACATCGACAAGAATCTCGATGATGTGCAGGACGATCGGGCGGCGCGGCTGGGCATCGCCCGGGGGGGCCTGCCGACGGTGATGTGGTGGGTGCTCGGCGCGCTTTTGTGCCTGCTGTTCGCCTGCGCGGCCTGCCTGCAGGGGGCGCAGGCGCGCCATCCGCTGCCGATTCTCTATATCGCCGGTCTCGGCATGCTGAGCGCACTGCTGTTCATCATGGATCGTCCGTTCCAGGGCGAGCTCAGCGTCTCGCCGGCGCCGCTGGTGAAGGTGGAGGCGCAGCTGGAGGCGCGCCTGAAATCGGCGCCGCTTCAGCCCGCGCCATCGCCCCCCACCCATTCAACGCCCCGGTGATTTGGTCTAGACAAGCTCAACCCACCCCGAGGGGCGCCCGCCTCGACCATTGGAGATCCCCATGACCGCCTCTGCCGCCGACCTCTCCCTCGATCAGGCGCAAGTCCTCATTGCCGCGGCCCTCGCCCATGGCCGCGCGCAGGCCATGAACCCGCTGGCCATCTGCGTGCTCGACGTCCGCGGCGCGCTCAAGGCATTCGCGGCGGAGGACGGTTCCAGCCTCAAGCGCGGCGAGATCGCGCGCGGCAAGGCCGATGGCGCCCTGGCGCTGGGCATCGGCTCGCGCTCCCTGTTCAAGCGGGCCAAGGACCAGCCCTTCTTCATCAGCGCCGCCGCCAGCGCCATCGGCGGCTCGCTCGTGCCGGTGCCCGGCGGGGTGCTGGTGCGCGACGGCGCCGGCCAGATCATCGGCGTCGTCGGGGTGTCTGGCGATACCTCGGACAATGACGAGGCCTGTGCCATCGCCGGCATCGTTGCCGCCGGCTTCACCGCCGATCCCGGCGTCGACTGAGCCGCCGGCCGACCGCAACAAAAACCCCCCGCCGGCAGGGCCGGCGAGGGGCGTCTTCCCGGGGCAGGGTTGAAGGATCAGACGATCTTGGCGGCGTCCTCGAAAGCGAGGCGCGGCAGGCGATCGAACAGCTTGGAATGGTCGCCATGGCCGATGGCGGCGATGAAATTGGTCTTTACCGTGCCGCCGGGGAAGAATTCCGCATCAACCTTGGCCGCATCGAACCCGGACATGGGACCCACGTCGAGGCCCAGGGCCCGGGCGGCGATGATGAGATAGGCGCCTTCCAGGGACGAGTTGCGGAAGGCGTGGGGTTCCACCATCGCCGGGGTGTTCACGAACAGGTCGCGGAAGCCCGGGTTGTGCGGAAACAGCTCCGGAATCTTGTCATAGAAGTTCAGGTCATAGCCGACGATGGCGATGACGGGCGCCGCCAGGGCCTTGAGGTTGCCGGGCGACAGCGCCGGCTTCAGGCGCTCCTTGCCCTCCGCGCTGGTGACGAAGACGAAGCGCGCCGGGTGGGTGTTGGCCGAGGTGGGGCCGAACTTCACGATGTCGTATAGCGCCCGCAGCTCCGCCTCGGTCACCGGGGTCTCGGTCCAGCCGTTGTGGGAGCGCGCGTTGAGGAAAAGCTGGTCGATGGCAGCCTGGTCGATCTTCTGAGTCATGGGAAAATCCGAAGAAGGGAAGGGGCAATAAAGGTGGTCACTGCCATTTAGGCAGCCGGGGCGGTGGCAACAATGGCTCGGTTCGCAAAACCATGTTGCGGTGGTGCAAGCCCATCATCACCGGTGATGGGTGTTTCAATCGATTTGATGGGTTTCCGGCGCGCGGCGGCCTTATGGTCCGGCGCCGAACACGTCGCAGGTTCAGGATTTCGTCATGCCGCTGTCACCCTCCGTCACCGATGCCGCCTATCTTGAGCAGGTGCGCGCGCACATTCTCGCCTTGCCGGAGAGCGGCATCGTCGAGGTGATGAATTATGGGCGCGACCGGCCGGGTATGATTCCCCTGTGGGCAGGGGAAGGAGATGTACCGACCCCCGCCTTCATCTGCGAGGCGGCCGCCACCGCGCTGCACGCCGGCGAGACCTTCTACACCTGGCAGCGCGGCCTTCCGGAGCTGCGGGCGGCCATCGCCCGCTACATGAGCCGGGTGTATGGCGTGGCCGAGGATCCAGAGCGGTATTTCGTGACCGGATCGGGCATGCAATCCATTCTCATCGCGTTCGCCATGGCGCTCGCGGCGGGGGACGAGGTGCTGATTCCCTCGCCCTCGTGGCCCAATGCCGCCGCCGCGGCCCAGAAGACCGGCGCGGTGCCGGTGGCCGTGCCCTTCCGTTACGGCGCCGATGGCTTCCGGCTCGACATGGAGCGGTTCGAGGCGACGGTGACGCCCCGCACCCGGGCGATCTTCATGAACACGCCCGCCAACCCCACCGGCTTCGTGGCCACCCGGGCGGAGCTGGAGGGTGTGCTGGCGCTGGCGCGCCGCCATGGTCTGTGGATCATCGCCGATGAGATCTACGGGCGCTTCTATTATGCCGATGCGCCCCGGGCGCCGTCGTTCCACGACATCATGACGCCGGACGACCATATCGTCTTCGTGCAGACCTTCTCCAAGAACTGGGCCATGACCGGCTGGCGCATCGGCTGGATCGAGGCGGATCCGCGGCTCGGGCAGGTGGTGGAGAACCTCATCCAATATTCCACCTCCGGCGTCGCCGCCTTCATGCAGCGCGGTGCCATCGCCGCGCTGGAGCAGGGCGAGCCGTTCGTGGCCGAGCAGATCGCCCGGGCGCGGGCCGGCCGGGACATCGTCGCCGATGCGCTGCTGGCCACCGGCAAGGTGGATCTAGTGAAGCCCGATGGCGCCTTCTACCTGTTCTTCGGCATCAACGGCCATCGGGATGTCGCCCGGCTAGGGCTGCGGCTGGTGGACGAGGCCAATGTGGGCATCGCTCCCGGCACCGCCTTCGGGCCCGGTGGCGAGGGCTTCATGCGCCTGTGCTTCGCCCGTGGCGCGGTTCAGCTCGAGGAGGCCGCGCGCCGGCTCTCCGCCTGGATCCGCGCCCATGGTGGGGCAGCGGCGCCCGCCCTCGAGACCGCGTTCGACCGCTCGTGAAAGGCCCCTCGCCCGCCGCCGTGCAACAGGGGCTGGCGGCCCTGGCCACACTGGGCGCGGGCGCGCTCGGCGGCGCTGTGTTCTGGTGGCTCGGCTTGCCGGCCGGCTGGATCTCCGGCGCCCTGGTGTTCACCCTCGTCCTGGCGCTGGCGGGGGTGCAGGTGGCGGTGCCGGAGGGGCTGCGGTTCGTGGCCTTCATCATCCTCGGCACCTCCATGGGCACGGTGCTGACCCCGGACATGCTGGTGCGGGCCGGCAGCTGGCCCATCAGCATGGCGTGTCTGGCCGCCAGCGTGGTGGGCAGCATGCTCGCCGGCGTGCTGTTCCTCACGCGGGTGGCGGGCTGGTCGCTGGAGACCGCCCTGTTCGCCTCCACCCCCGGCGCCTTCTCGGCGGTGATGGCCATGGCGGAGGAGACCCGGGCCGACCTGCGGCAGGTGGCCTTCGTGCAGACGGTGCGGCTGTTCTTGCTGGTGGCGGCGCTGCCCAATGTGCTGGGCGTCACCGGCCTCGCGGGCGGCGGGCTGCAGCCGCCGCCCCATGTCTCCGGGATGCTGGATGTCCTCATCCTGTTCGCCGTCACCACCGCATGCGGCCTTGCGGCGGCGGCGCTGCGGCTGCCGGGCGGCCTCATCGTCGGGGCCCTGGTCGGCAGTGCCGGCATGCACCTGTGCGGCTGGTCCGATGCCGTGGTGCCGCCGCTGCTGCTGCTGCCGGCCTTCGTGGTGCTCGGCGCCGGGGTGGGGGTGCGCTTCCTCGGCACCCGGCTCGCCACCATCCGCTCCTACATCGTGGTGTCGGTGGGGGCGTTCGTGGTCTCCATCGTGGTGTCCGCCGCCTTCGCCCTGTGCGCCGTGCACCTCACCGGCGACGACTTCGGCAAGGTGCTCACCGCCTTCGCGCCCGGCGCGCTGGAAGCCATGGCGGCGCTGGGCTTCGCCATGGGCTATGACCCGGCCTTCATGAGCGCCCACCACCTGTTCCGGTTCGTGGGCCTGTCCATCGCCCTGCCAGTGCTTACGCGCGTTCTGTTCGCCCACCCGCCGAAGACCTGAAGGACAGGGGAGCACACAGGGCGGCCGGGCGCGGGGCCGACGGTCCAGGCCGCAGGCGCCGCTGATGGCTCCCCATCCGCGTGGGCCTTCCGGTGGCCTCTGCTGACGGTGGATGGACCTTAAGGCGCGCCGTAGCGGTGCAGGCTCGCCCCGTGGTGGCGCAGCCAGGCCTCGGCTTCGCGCCGGGCCGGGAAGATCCGCTCCACATGCCGCCAGAAGCGCGGGCCGTGGTTCAGCTCCAGTCGATGCGCCACCTCATGGGCGGCGAGGTAGTCGAGCACGGATGGCGGCGCCAGGATCAGCCGCCAGGAGAAGGAGAGATCGCCCCGGGCCGAGCAGGAGCCCCAGCGGCTGGCGGTATCCCGCAGGGTCAGCCGGCCCACCTCGACCTGGAGCGCCTGGGCGTGACGCCGCACGCTGGTGGTGAGCTCCCGCCGGGCTTCGCGCTTGAGGAAATCGCTGACGCGCCGGGCCACGTGGGGGGCCGCGCCGGCCACGAACAGGGCCGGGGCGCCCGGCTCCCATTCGCCCAGCCATACGGTGCCGCGGGCCTCGGGGCGGTGGATGATGCGGTGGGGCACGCCACGGATGGGCACCAGCGCGTCCGGGGCGAAGGGCACCACCTCCGGCAGCCGGCCGAGGCGCACCCGCACCCACTCCCGATGCCGGTGCACGAAATCGGCGGCGGTGGCCGCGGAGACGTGGGGCGGAGCGGTCAGCGTGACGTCGCGCGCGGCGGCGCGCACCCGCAGGGTGAGCCGCCGGGCCTGCGGATGCCGGCGCACGGCGACGTGCAGAACCTCACCATCGAGCGCCAGCTCGATGGCTTCGGTGGGCGCCCGTGGCGCCTTCAGGTCCTGGCGGCGAAACAGCGGCATGAGGGCACCAGTCTTGAGGAGCCTGATGACGATTTGATGTCATCTTCTCCGGTTCGCGGGCCCCCGACCAGAGCTAGGGCGCAGCATTCCGGGGATAAAGGGCGGTGACCTTGGCGGGTAGGGCGAACACGTCGGGCTCGTCGCTGCCGGTGGGGGCGGGGGCCGGCTCCACCTTGTCGCGCACCGTGCCGCGCGGCAGCTCCTGGGACAGGATGAAATCGGCGATGCGCGGTGCGATCTCGGCCCGGAAGCGGGAGCCGTTGAACACCCCGTAATGGCCGACGCCCGGCTGCTCCCAATGGGCCCGCTTGTCCTCTGGAATGCGCGGACACAGGCGATGGGCGGCCTTGGTCTGGCCGATGCCGGAGATGTCGTCCTTCTCCCCTTCCACCGTCATCAGCGCCACGCGATGGATTGCCTCCGGCTTCACCACCTGGGCATGATGCATGATCTCACCCTTGGGCAGGCTGTGGGTGATGAACACGTTCTCGACGGTCTCGAGGTAGAATTCAGCGGTGAGATCCATGACGGCGAGATATTCGTCATAGAATTCGCGGTGCTTTTCCGCCGAATCGCCGTCACCCTTCACCAGGTGGGTGAACAGGTCCCAATGGGCCTGCAGGTGGCGGTCGAGATTCATGCTCATGAAGCCGTTGAGCTGCAGGAAGCCGGGATAGACCTCGCGCAGCGCGCCGGAATGGGGCCACGGCACGGTGGTGATGACGTTGCGGCGGAACCAGTCGATGCCGCGATCCTTGGCGAGGGCGTTCACCGCCGTGGGCGTTTCGCGGGTGTCGATGGGGCCGCCCATGAGGATCATGGACTTGGGCACATAGGGGTCGTCTTCCGCCTCCATGCGCGCCACCGCCATCAGCACCGGCACCGCCGGCTGGCACACCGCCATGACATGGCAGTCGCCGCCGAGGCGGTGGAAAATGGAGATGATGTAGTCGACATAGTCGGAGAGGGTGAATTGCCCTTCCGAGGCCGGCACCAGCTTGGCGTCCACCCAGTCGGTCACGTAGACGTCGTGGTTGGGCAGCATGGCTTCCACAGTGCCGCGCAGCAGGGTCGCGTAATGCCCCGACATGGGGGCGACCACCAGCAGCTTGGGCTGGCGCTGCCGCGGCGGATGCTCGAACGCCCGCTCGAAATGCAGCAGATTGCAGAACGGCCGGTGCCAGACGGTATTCAGATGCACCGGCACCCGCTGGCCGTTGGACACGGTCTCGGTGATTCCCCAGTCGGGCTTTCCGTAACGTCGGGTGGTGCGCTCGAACAATTCGCACGCCGCCGCCATCGACTTGCCGAGCGTGGTGTGAGAGACCGGATTAATGGGATTTTTCAGAAACAGGCGGCTGGCGTCGGCCATGGCGCGGGAGGGATTAAGAGCAGCATGTCCCATCTCGTAGAGCCAGTACAACGGCGTCGACAGACCGAGATCCACGCCAGTTTCCACGTGCGCCGGGCGCTGTGTCGCCCCCGTGAACTCTCCGATGGCCATGTGCGTTCCTCGCTATTTTATTTGGAGACGCAGGTTGTGCCCTGTTTCCATCGCGGTCAATGCCAACCAAAGACATAGGCGGGATCTCATCTCGCACTATGGCCAAGATGTCACATTGTCGCGCTTTGCGACATTGAGTGTTACGCGCCGAACCTTGCGTGAAAGTGAATGAGATGAATCCAGCATTCGCCCCTCCTCTGCATGGGCGGTCCTTTGGACTTCGGGTCGACACTCTGATTCGTCTGCGCTGGCTGGCGATCACCGGGCAGATCGCGGCCCTGGTGGTGGTCAGTCTGCTGCTCGGATTTCAGCTGCCGCTGAGCTCCTGCCTGGCGGTCGTCATTCTTTCGGCGCTGGTCAATGTGCTGCTGCGGGCCAAGTATCCGGTGGCCCGGCGCCTGTCGGACGCCGCTGCCGGGCCGCTGCTCGCCTATGATCTGCTGCAGCTGACGGCGCTGCTTTACTTGACCGGCGGCCTCAAGAATCCATTCGCGCTGCTCTATCTGGCGCCGGTGATGATCTCGGCCACCGGCCTGGCGTGGAGCACGACGGTGCTGCTCGGCATCCTGGCCTCGGCCTGCGCCGGGGCGGTCGGCCTTTGGGCCCGGGCGCTGCCCTGGGCGGGGGATGCGGTGCCGGTGCTGCCGGACCTCTATCTCGCGGGCATCTGGGTGGCGCTCACGGTCTCCATCGGCTTCATCGGCATGCATGCCTGGCGCATCGCCGAGGAGGCGCGGGAACTGGCCGACGCGCTGGCGGCGACGGAACTGGTGCTGGCCCGCGAACAGCATCTGTCGGCCATCGACGGGCTGGCGGCCGCCGCCGCCCACGAGCTGGGCACGCCGCTGTCCACCATCGCTCTGGTGGTGAAGGAGATGCAGCGCTCCATGCCGCCCGACAACCCCTATGCGGAGGATGTCGCGCTGTTGCGCGACCAGGTCAGCCGCTGTCGCGACATTCTGCAGACCTTGACCTCGCTGCGCTCCGGCGATGCGCCGTTCGACCGCATGCCGATCCGCCTGCTGCTGGAGGAGGTGGTGGAGCCGCACCGCAATTTCGGCATCACCATCGGCATCGAGGCGCTGGAACACGCCGATGATCCGGTGATCAACCGCAACCCGGGCCTGCTCTATGGCCTGGGCAATCTGGTGGAGAATGCGGTGGACTTCGCCCGCAGCCGGGTGGACATCGCCGCTGAGTGGACGCCCTCCAGCCTCGTCATCGTGGTGCAGGACGACGGGCCGGGCTTCTCCCCGGAGGTGAGCGCCCGCATCGGCCAGCCCTATGTGACCTCCCGCGCCCGCGACCGCCAGGACGAGGATGAGGAGAGTGGACTCGGGCTCGGCTTCTTCATCGCCAAGACCCTGCTGGAGCGCACCGGCGCCAGCCTCACCTTCGAGAACCGGCCGCCGCCGCAGACCGGCGCATTGATCCGGATCACTTGGCCGCGCCCGGCATTGGCCATAGAAGCGGAACATGACGCGACAAACGGACGCGGAGCGGGCTATTCTGCCTCTAAACAAGGGTAAAAGCCGGCACAGGGTTCCGGTGCCATTGCACTCAGGGCGCGGGCTCGGGCCGCGCAGCAGGTCGACGAGGACAGATCACGATGAATGAGACGACGCCGCTCGAAGTGGGGGAAGACCGCACGGTCCTGATCGTCGATGACGATCGCTCCTTCCTGCAGCGCCTGGCGCGGGCCATGGAAGCCAGGGGCTTCCTCGTGACCAGCGCGGAAACCGTGGCCGATGGCCTGGCGCGCGTCGATGAGGCGGCGCCGGCCTATGCGGTGGTGGACATGCGCCTCGGCGATGGCTCGGGTCTCGATGTCATCTCCGCCCTCAAGCGGCAGCGCCCGGGCGCCCGCGCCATCGTGCTCACCGGTTATGGCAACATCGCCACCGCGGTGACGGCGGTGAAGCTCGGCGCCGTCGATTATCTCGCCAAGCCGGCCGACGCCGACGACGTGGTGGCGGCGCTGATGGCCAGCGGTGATCACAAGCCGCACCCGCCGGAAAATCCCATGTCCGCCGACCGGGTGCGCTGGGAGCACATTCAGCGGGTGTACGAACTGTGCGGCCGCAATGTCTCGGAGACCGCCCGCCGGCTGTCCATGCATCGGCGCACGTTGCAGCGCATCCTGGCCAAGCGCGCGCCGCGCTGAGGCGAAGCCGACCCGCCGCGCCGGCGTCACAGATCCTGCCGCAGCAGGGCCGGATCGTGGAGCGCCGTGAGGCGGCTGGCGGCGGTGCGGGCCAGCCGCAGGGTCAGGGCTTTGCGGGTGGCCGGGGCGAGGGGATGGCGCGGCGCCTCCCGCATCTGCGCGGCGCCGAAGCCATCGGCCAGCAGCAGGCCCACGTCCTGGGGCAGCACCTCCACCGGGAAATCGGCCGGCACCGCGAACAGCAGACGGTCGCAGAAGGCGCGATATTCCGGCCATTTGCCGTCGCTGCGGAAATCTTGCAGCGAGGACTTGATCTCGATGATGGCGATCTCCCCCCGCCCGTCGATGGCGAGCACGTCGGCCCGCCGGCCGGAGGCGAGCGCGAATTCGGTGATCCCCACCCATCCATGGGCGGCCAGGTGGCGCAACACGCCCCGCTGCACCGCCAGCGCGGTGGCCGATTGGCGCCCATCAGGCTTGGGCGTGGTCCCGGTCATGGGGTCCCGGGTGCCGTCGCCTGTTCCCCGGCGGGCGCCGGCCGGCGGGCTTGGCGATCGCGGGCGATGGCCGCGTTGAACTCGCCACCGAACACGAAGATGGATGCGGTGAGGTACAAAAACACCAGGGCGATCATCACCGACGACAGGCCGGCGTAGGTGGAGACGTAATTGCCGGGGAATTCGGCGAGATAGGTGCCGAAGGCCGAGGCGCCCACCAGCCACAACACCAGGGTGACCAGGATGCCCGGCGCCACCTCGCCCAGGCTGCGCCGCCCTGCCGGCAACCAAAGGTGGGCCACCAGCAGCGCCACCACCAGGATGATCGAGGTGGCGGCGAAGCGGGCCAGTGTGACGATCCTGGAAAACGGCGCCAGCGCCGGCAGCTGCGCCACCGCCGCCTGCCACAGCAGCGGCCCCAGCACCACCAGGAACGACAGGGCCAGGATGGCCGCCGCCGACAGCATCACATAGCCGATGGATTCCAGCCGCAGCCAGTACCAGGCGCGCATCTCCTTCACGCCATAGGCGCGGTTGAGGCCGATTCGCAGGCTTTCGATGCCGTTGGAGGAGAAGTAGATGGCGAGGGCCACGCCATAGGTGAGCACGTCGGTGCGCACCTGGTTCACCACATTGTGGATCTCGTGGGCGATGGGCTGGGCCACCTGCCGGGGCCAGCTTTCCAGGATGATCTGGATGGTTTCGTCGGCCAGCGGCCGCAGATCCAGGAAGCCGGCCAGCGCCGTCACGAAGATCAGGAAGGGGAACAGCGACATCAGCGCCGACAGGGCGATGTGGCTGGCGATGGCCCAGCCGTCATCGGCGGTGAAGGTCCACACCGCGTCGAGAACGATATGAAGGGTGCGGCGCAGCATGTCGGCTCCCGGTTGCGCGAGACATCGGGCTTTCCGCTGCGGATGGCAAGTCACTCCGTTCTCCACCTTGCTCTCCGCCTTCTCGGTCGCCGTCGCATGTGGATGTCGCCACCGCTGCCGGTGCGTGCCGGTGGGAGCATGCTAGATTGCCGGCCCCGCCTGTTCTGCCGTAACGGGAGGCCGCCGCCGGACCGTGCCATTGGTCTTCTTCGGCCGGTCCCACCGAGGGAGCCCATGTCCAGCCCTGTTCTCACCCGTCTTCTGAAGCTGTTCACGCCCGCCCAGTACAAGCTCGGCTTTCGCGCCGGCGTGGCGGCGGTGGCGGCCTATGGCCTCGCCTATGGACTGAGCCTGCCCAACGGCTATTGGGCGGTGCTGACGGCGGTGCTGGTGGTGCAATCCACCATCGGCGCCAGCCTCTCGGTGGCGGTGGACCGCGCCCTGGGCACGGTGGTGGGCGGCGTGGTCGGCGTGGTGGCGGCCATCATCGCCGGCCCGTCCATGGGGCTCACCTTCCTGACCCTGGCGGTGGCGGTGTTCGTCACCAGCACGCTGGCGGCGAAATCGGCCAAGTACAAGCTGGCGCCGGTGACGGTGGTGATCGTGGTGCTGTCCGATCCCTCCCATCTGGATCCGTGGGTGTCGGGTTTGCACCGGGTGTTCGAGATCGGCGTGGGCGGCGTGGTCGGGGTGTTGTGCGCGCTTCTGGTGCTGCCGGCCCGCGCCCTGTTCTTCCTGTTTCCCCACTGCGCCACGGCGGTGCGGCTGTGCGGCACGCTGCTGGCGCTGGGGCGCGACGGGGTTTTGGGGCGGGGGCTCGACCCGGCGCGCATCGACAGTCTCAACACCCAGGCCCGCAATGCCCTGCGCGCCGCCGACGCGCGTATCGCCGAGGCGAAGGCCGAGCGGGCCCTGTCGGGCTATTCCGATCCCACGCCGGTGGTGCGCAGTTGCCGGCGGCTGTGGCATTCGGTGATCATCCTGCTGCGCGGGGCGGACGCCACCTTGTCGGCGCCGCTGGTGGCGCTGGTGTCGCCGCACCTCGACGCGGCGGTGGCGGGGCTCGCCGATTACATGTCCACCCTGGCCCGCCGGCTGGACGGTGAGAAGGATGTGGATGTCACCGGCGCGGCCCTGACGGCGCGGGCGGCGGTGAGCGCCCTCCAGGGGGAGGTGGACCGGCTCAATGCCGCCGGCAATCTCGACAGCATGGGCGGCGCCGAGCTGACCGCGCTGTTTGCCGCCATTTCCGCCTGCGGCCATGTGCGGGACAATCTCGACGACCTCGCCCAGCGCCTGGCCGAGATGGATGCCAGCGGCGAGTGAGGGGTAATTCTATCGGGATTCAATCTGCCATTGCCTTGGAATGGTTCCGGGGCAAGGATAGATTTCGCGTTGCACAACGAATGGGAGAAGATCGTCCATGTCCGCCACCGCTGCCCTCCGTCCGCTCGATCAGAGCCCCATCGATGCGGTCGCCCTCGGCCGGGTGGCGACGGACACGCTGGAGAAACTGCTGGCGGAAGCGACCTCCACGATTCGCGCCAAGGTGAGCGAGGGCGGCAAGATCTCGTCCGCGCTGTTGGAGCGCGAGCAGCGCGCCACCCATGGCCTTGCCTGGCTCGCCACCTATGTCTTCTCCGTGCGCGAGCTGGTCCATTATGCCGACCGCCTGGCCGACATGGGCAAGTTCGGCGCCACCGAGAAGCTGATCGTGCAGATCGGCCTCGGCGAGTATGTCGCCCAGATCCTTGGCGGCATTCCCATGAGCCAGGGCGAGATTGTCCGGCTCACCGACCTTTACCTGCCTATCTCCACCATCTCCGAGCTGGCGGCCGAACCGGCCATCGCCCAGCTGCTGGCCCATGGCAACACCACCGCCAGCCGCGCCGCCCTCGCCGACATCATCCGCACCACCCATCCCACCGGCACCATCGGCGAGGCGGGTCTCGACGAGACCATGGAGGCCATGCGCACGGAGATGCACCGCTTCGTGGAAGCGGAAGTGGCGCCCCATGCCCACGAATGGCACTTGAAGAACGAGTACATCCCCCTGGAGATCATCGCCCAGCTCTCGGAGATGGGTGTGTTCGGCCTCACCATTCCGGAGGATTTCGGGGGCCTCGGCCTGCCCAAGGAGGCCATGTGCGTGGTCACCGAGGAATTGTCCCGCGGCTATATCGGCGTCGGCTCGCTGGGCACCCGCTCGGAGATCGCCGCCGAACTGATCCTGGCCGGCGGTACTGCGGACCAGAAGGCCCATTACCTGCCCAAGATCGCCTCCGGCGAGATCCTGCCCACGGCGGTGTTTACCGAGCCCAACACCGGTTCGGACCTTGCCTCCCTGCGCACCCGCGCGGTGAAGGAGGGCGATGTCTACAAGGTCTCCGGCAACAAGACCTGGATCACCCATCCGGTGCGCGCCGACGTGATGACCCTTCTGGTGCGTACCAATCCGAACGAGCCGGGCTACAAGGGCCTGTCCATCCTGCTGGCGGAAAAGCCGCGCGGCACTGACGAGACTCCGTTCCCGGCCGAGGGCATGACCGGCGGCGAGATCGAGGTGCTCGGTTATCGCGGCATGAAGGAATATGAGATCGGCTTCGACGGCTTCACGGTGCCGGCGTCTAATCTGTTGGGCGGCGAGGAAGGCCAGGGCTTCAAGCAGCTGATGACCACCTTCGAGAGCGCGCGCATCCAGACCGCCGCCCGCGCCGTGGGCGTGGCCCAGGCAGCCATGGAGGTGGGCCTGAAATATGCCGAGGAGCGCATCCAGTTCAAAAAGCCGCTGTTCGCCTTCCCCCGGGTGGCCGACAAGATCGTGATGATGGCGGTGGAGACCATGATCGCCCGCCAGATCACCTATTTTGCCGCCCGCGCCAAGGATGAGGGGCGCCGCACCGATCTGGAGGCCGGCATGGCCAAGCTGCTCGGCGCCCGCGTTGCCTGGGCGGCGGCGGACAACGCCCTGCAGATCCATGGTGGCAACGGCTTCGCGCTGGAATATCCGGTGTCGCGTATCCTGTGCGACGCCCGCATCCTCAACATTTTCGAGGGCGCGGCGGAAATCCAGGCCCAGGTGATCGCCCGCCGCCTGCTCGACGGCGGCAATTGAGCTTCCCCGCCCGGGCTCCGGGCGGGCCACTGCGGCATCGGCGGGGTGGGCGTCGGATCCTGTGTGGATCGGCGCTCGCCCCGCCGTTTTTGCGTCGAAGCGGGGCGCGCGTGCCCCCGCGCATGGAAGCGGCGTCAGCCTTCAGGAATGTTGGCAGGGCGGCGTCCCGAGGCGCTGTCAGGCGGACGGCGACGCGTCCGAGGCGGCTGGCGCCAGCGCCAGGGGGATGGGGCTGTGGCCGGTCAGCGCCAGGAAGGCGCGCAGCGCGGCGGGCGTCAGTACCGTGGTGCGGGTGTTGGTGAGCGGGTGGCAGCCGATGGCATCGGCCGCCAGCAGGGCCGCGTCGATGCCGACGGTGACGGTGTGCTGCGGATCATTGGCGAGGGCCAGCAGGGTGACCGAGCCGGGCAGCACGCCGAGCCGCTCGAACAAGGCTTCCGGGCTGGCGAAGGAGAGCGAGCCGCGGGCGCCGAGCGGCTCGCGCAGACTTTTGAGGTTCACCACGGCATCGGCGGCCAGGGAGATCAGGAAGTAGTTCTTCTTGCTGTCCCGCAGGAACAGATTCTTGGTTTGCGCACCGGGAACGACACCGCGCAGGAGCTTGGATTCCGCCACCGTGTGCAGCGGTGGGTGATCGAAGGTTTCGGCCGGGATCTGGTGGGCGGCCAGGAGGGCCAGCAGGGCATCGGGCGTGAGCGGCATCAGCAGGGCTCCGCCCCAAGCGGGGCATCAGGGGTGCCCCCTCCATAACGGGCGCCGCGCGGTTCCGGCAAGGGCCGGCCGCGCGGCGCCCCTGTCGCGTGGTCTCAGCGCAGCTTGGCGAGACAGGTGCCGGCGGCTTCCGCCGCGCCGCGGGCGGCGCCCATGGGCACGGTGCCGCCGGTCACCAGGGACTTGGTGACGCTGGTGATCAGCCCGCGCAGGTCGGAGGTGGAGGCCGCCTGCGGCGCCGCCGCCGCATAGATGGCCTGGCCGTTGGCATCGAGGCCCGAGGCGCACTTGGTGGCGGCGGCCTGGTCGGCGAAGGCCGGGGCGGCGGCCACGAGCGCGCCGAGGGTGGCGCACGCATAAACGAACGTCTTCATCACTCTTCTGTCTCCTGTGATGCGGTGGGAACGGGCGTCAGCGGATGCCGACCCGGTTGACGGGGCCGCCGGCATTGGCCGGGGCGACGCCCGGTCCGGGGGCACCCACGCCGACGCCACGGGTGACGCCAACGCCCGGCGCGCCGGCACCGGGCACGCAGCCGACCGGATAGCCGGGCCGGGTGCAGTGCACCGCGGCCCGTGCCGCCGGCGCTGCCGGACGCGCCACGCAGCCCTTGGGCACACCTACGCTCTTACAATAGACAACGGCTTCCGCGGTGGGGGCCGCCAGGCCCAGCAGGCCGAGCGCCGCCAGGGCGGAAAGGGCGATCCGTTTCATGATCTGCCTCGTGACAGGAGGAACGCCCCACCGCTAGGCAGGTGACGGGGGCATCTCAATGACGAACATTGACCGCAATGGGCCGATTGTGCCCTTTTCGTGGTCGTGGGGATCAGGTGAGGTTCCGCCGCAGGTCGAGGGCTGCGCGCGGTGAGCCCGTGCGGGGGGCATCGTGATTGGGGTGAAGCAATGGGCGGCCGGCGCTGCGGCGCCGGCGCCCGCATGGCTGGTGGATGGGGTAAGCGCGGCGACACTGGAGCGGCTCAAGGCCCATCCGGATTTCGCCCGCGCCATGACGTCGAGCGCGGCAGCGCTCGCCGCGCTCTACACGGGCAACCGTCTGCTCAACCGGGTGTTGAATGATCGCGGGCGCACGCTGTTCGGTTTCTTCGCGCTCTATCTGCATGCTTTGCCGGAGGTGCAGGGCGGCAGCCTGACCGTCGGACGCATGGCGGCGCTGGCGGCGGAAACCGGCGTGTGCAGCCGGGGCCGCGCCAAGGCCATGCTGGCGCTGATGCGCTGGGGCGGCTACCTCGCCCCGGTGGAAGAGGGGGGCGACCGGCGCTCGAAGCCGCTGGCCCCCACGGCGCGAATGCTGGCGCTGCACCGGCAGCGCTGGGTGAGCCAGTTCCAGGCCATTTCGCAGATCGATCCGCAGGTGGCCACGGTGGCGGCCCGGCTCGATGATCCCGCCTTCTTCAACCGCCTGGCCATCGCCCTCGGCGACAGCTTCCGCTCCGGTTTCCGGGTGCTGGACCACGCGCCGCTGCTGGCCGACCTCGCCGATCGCGACAGCGGCCTGATGGTGCTTTTGTCCCTGCACGTGGCGCAGGCGAGCGCCCAGCCCAGCCCCTCCATCGCGGATCTCGCCCGGCGGTTCCATGTGTCCCGCGCCCATGTGCTGCAATTGCTGAAGGATGCCCAGGCGGCCGGGCTGGTGGAGCGCGACGAGGGCGGCGGTGGCGGCGTCTTGACGGCGCTCGGCCATGACGCGCTGGCGGACTTCTTCGCCGCCACCTTCGCGCTGCTGGCGTGCGCCGCCAAGGCATCGCTGGCGGAGCCGGCCCCCCTGCGCTGATCTCACGCCTTCCGCCATCCCATCAATTCCCTGAGACTGACGTGCAACGACAGAAATGGGGGAGCGCGGATGACGGGGTACGAGCCGCAGTTCGACACCGCCGAGCCATTGGCCGCTGAGCCGATGGACGAGGGCCAGAACCACAGCCTGGACGATCTGCCCCTGCGGGCGGACATCCGCCGGCTCGGCCGGATTCTCGGCGACACCGTGCGGGCCCAGCAGGGCGAGGTGGTGTTCGATCTGGTGGAACAGATCCGCCGGACGTCCATCCGCTTTCATCGCGATGGCGACGAGGCCGCCCGCCAGGATCTCGAGGCGCTGCTGGCGCACCTGTCGGCGGAGCGGGCGGTGGAGATCATCCGGGCGTTCTCCTATTTCTCGCACCTGGCCAATCTCGCCGAGGATCAGCACCACATCCGGCTGGCGCGGGCGCGCGCCATCGCCGGTGCGCCGCCCCTGCCGGGCAGCCTCGGCTTCTCCTTCGATGCGGCGGCGGCGCGGGGCATCGCGCCCGAGGTGCTGGCGGATGTCTTCGCCGGCGCCCGCATCAGCCCGGTGCTCACCGCCCATCCCACCGAAGTGCGGCGCAAGAGCACCCTGAACCGGGAAATGGAAATCGCCGCTCTGCTCGACCGGCGCGAACGGGTGGCCCCCACCCCGGAGGAGCGGGAGGCGGAGGACGACGCCCTGCGCCGCGCCGTGCTCACCTTATGGCAGACGGCGCTGCTGCGCCGGATCAAGCTCACCGTCCAGGACGAGGTCACCAACGGCCTGTCCTATTACGACTACACCTTCCTCGATCAGCTGCCGCGCCTCTATTGCGCCCTGGAGGACCAGCTGGCGCGGCAGGGCACGGGGGACGTGACCGGAGACGGGGCGCGCGAGACGCCTGCGGCCGCGCGGGAGCTGCCCTCCTTCCTGCGCATGGGCAGCTGGATCGGCGGCGACCGGGACGGCAATCCCTTCGTCACCGCCGAGGTGCTCGAGCAGACCATGCGTCTGCACCGGGCCCGCATCTTCGCCCATTACGACGCGGAGCTCACGGCGCTGGCGTCGGAATTGTCCATCGCCGGCCGCCTGGTGGGCGTTTCGCCGGAGCTGGAGGCACTGGCGGCGGCGTCCACCGATCCCTCCCTCAGCCGGCGCGAGGAGCCCTATCGGCTGGTTCTCGCCCACATCCTGCAGCGGCTGCGGGCCACGGCGCTGACCCTCGACGGCGCCGCTGCGCCAGGGTCGGCGCGGCCCTATGGCGAGGCGGCGGCGCTGCGGGCCGATCTGGATGTCATCCACCATTCCCTGTGCGCCAACGGCTCGCGGATCCTCGCGCGGGGCCGGCTGCGGCTGCTGCGGCGGGCGGTGGACTGCTTCGGCTTTCATCTCGCCTGCCTGGACCTGCGGCAGAATTCCGAGGTCCATGCGCGCACCGTGGCGGAGCTGTTCGAGAAGGTGGCGCCGGGCACCGGCTATGCCGGCCTCGACGAGGCGGCGCGGGTGGCGCTGCTGGTGCGGGAACTGGGCACCGCGCGGCTGCTCGCCTCGCCGTTCGTGGACTATTCCGAGGAGACGCGCTCCGAGCTCGCCATCTTCCGCGCCGCGGCGGAGGCCCACCGCACGCTGGGGCCTTTGGCCATTCCCAACGCCATCATCTCCAAGGCCGAAAGCGTCTCCGACCTGCTGGAGGTGGCGCTGCTGCTGAAGGAAGTGGGCCTCGTCACCGCCGCGGGCACCAGCGCGGTGAACATCATTCCCCTGTTCGAGACCATCGGCGACCTGCAGGCCTGCGCCCGGGTGATGGATGCGGCCCTGGCACTGCCCGCCTATGCCCGGCTGGTGGCGAGCCGGGGGCAGGAGCAGGAGGTGATGCTCGGCTATTCCGACAGCAACAAGGACGGCGGCTTCGTCACCTCCGGCTGGGAATTGTACAAGGCGGAGATCGGCCTCATCGAGGTGTTCCGCGCCCATCAGGTGCGGCTGCGCCTGTTCCACGGCCGTGGCGGCTCGGTGGGGCGCGGCGGCGGGCCGAGCTATGATGCCATCCTGGCCCAGCCGGGCGGTGCGGTGAACGGGCAGATCCGCATCACCGAACAGGGCGAGATCATCTCCTCGAAATACTCCCACCCGGAGGTGGGCCGGCGGAACCTGGAGCTGCTGGTGGCCGGCACCCTGGATGCCTCGCTGCTGCAGCCCCAGGAGAGCGCGCCGCGCGCCGCTTTCCTGAGCGCCATGGAGGAGATGTCCGCCACCGCGTTCCAGGCCTATCGCGCCCTCGTCTACGAAACCGAGGGGTTCGAGGACTATTTCTGGGCCTCCACGGTGATCAGCGAGATCGCCACCTTGAACATCGGTTCACGGCCGGCCTCGCGCACCAAGACGCGGGCAATCACCGCGCTCAGGGCCATTCCCTGGGTGTTTTCCTGGGCCCAGTGCCGGCTGATGCTGCCCGGCTGGTATGGCTTCGGCGCCGCCGTGGAGGCGTTCCTCGCCGCCCGTGGCCCGCAGGGGCTCGCGCTCCTCAAGGACATGTACCGGCAGTGGCCGTTCTTCCGCACCCAATTGTCGAACATGGACATGGTGCTGTCCAAGAGCTCGCTGGCGGTGGCCTCGCGCTATGCCGAGCTGGTGGAGGACGCGGCGCTGCGTGCGGCGATCTTCGGCCGCATCCGGGCTGAATATGAACGCACCGTGCGCCACCTCAACGCCATCATGGACCAGGAGCGGCTGCTGGAGGGCAACCCGACCCTCGATCGCTCCATCCGCAACCGCTTCCCTTACCTCGATCCCCTCAACCACCTGCAGATCGAGTTCCTGAAGCTACATCGGCGAGGGGAAAAAAGCGCCGGGAGGACCGATGCCGAGCAGGTGCTGCACGGCATTCAGCTGTCCATCAACGGCATTTCGGCGGGCCTGCGCAACTCCGGCTGAGGCGGCTCACTCCAGGCCCTGGATGTGCCCGATAAAGGGCAATTGGCGATAGGCATGGGCGACGTCCATGCCGTAGCCCACCACGAACACGTCGGGGCACTCGAAGCCGACGAAATCGGCCTTGATCTGCACCGCCCGCTTGCCGGGCTTTTCCAGCAGCACGCACACCAGAACCCGCCGCGCGCCCCGCGCCATGATCAGGTCCTTGGCAAAGGCCAGGGTGCGGCCGGATTCCAGGATGTCGTCGATGAGCAGCACGTCGCGGTCGCGCACGTCGCTTTCCAGGTCGCGCAGAATATCCACATGGCCGGAGGAGACGGTGGCGTCGCGATAGGACGACAGGTGCATGAACTCCACTTCCGGCACCAGGCCGGAGGCATGCATGGCCCGCAGCAGATCGGCGGCGAACATGAACGAGCCCTTCAGGACCGCCACCGCCAGCAGGTTCTGCGGTTCGATGGCGGCAATCTCGCCGGCTATGGCGTGATTGCGCGCGGCAATGCGGTTTTCGTCATACAGCACGGAGATGTTGGGTAGGGACATGGTTCCTCTCAGCAAGGCGGGGAGCATGGACCGGATGCCCGCAGCCGTCCAGATCGCCGCCCGCCCACCGCCATCCCTGGCACCACCGGTGCCGCCCACGGCCCGGCGGTGGGCGGGCCCGCCGGCATCGTCTATGTTGCTTTCGCAACTGCCACGGACGATTCGGGGGAAGGGTGGAACATCTGGTCCGGTTCGAGAATGTCGGCCTGCGATACGGGATGGGCTCGGAGGTGCTGAAGGACGTGACCTTCAGCATCGCGCCGAAGTCGTTCCAGTTTCTCACGGGCCCCTCGGGCGCGGGCAAGACCACCCTGATGCGCCTGCTGTTCCTGTCGCTGCGGCCGACCCGGGGCCTCATCACGTTGTTCGGGCGCGACGTGTCCTCGCTCGATCCGGACGAGGTGGCGGTGCTGCGCCGGCGCATCGGCATCGTGTTCCAGGATTTCCGCCTGCTCGACCACCTCACCACCTATGAGAACGTGGCCCTGCCGCTACGGGTGCTCGGCAAGGAGGAGGCGAGCTATCGCGGCGAAGTCACCGAACTGCTCCACTGGGTGGGCCTGGGCGATCGTATGGACGTGCTGCCGCCGGTGCTGTCCGGGGGAGAGAAGCAGCGGGCGGCCATCGCCCGGGCGCTGATCGGCCGGCCGGAATTCCTGCTGGCGGACGAGCCCACCGGCAATGTGGATCCCACGCTGGCGCGGCGGCTGCTGCGCTTGTTCATCGAACTCAACCGCACCGGGACATCCGTGCTGCTGGCCACCCATGACATCGCGCTCATGGACCAGTACGACGCCCGGCGCCTCGTGATCGCGGACGGTCGCCTCTATGTCTACGACTGACACCGCCCCCGCCAACGGCGCGCCAAAGGCCGCCGAGGGCGCGCCGCGCCCGCCCAAGGCGCGGCCGCAGACCTCCATCGTGCCCGGCGCCACCATCGCCGGCCGGGCGCTGGTGGCGGTGGTGGCCATCATGACCTTTCTCGCCTCCCTCACCATCGGCGCGGCACTGGCGGTGCGCTCCACCGCCAGCCACTGGCGCTCGGACGTGACGCGCGAGGTGACCATCCAGATCCGCGCCGGCGACCGCAAGCTCACCGACGCCCAGGTACAGCAGGCCGCCGAGATCGCCCGCACCACGCCCGGCGTCACCGATGCCCATATCCTTTCCACAGAGGAAACCGGGCGGCTGCTGGAGCCGTGGCTCGGCGCCGGGCTCGACCTCGGCGACCTGCCGGTGCCGCGGGTGGTGGTGGTGAAGCTCGCGCCCGGCGCGGCGGTGGATTTCGCCAAGCTGCGCCGCACCTTGTCCGATCGCATTCCCACCGCCTCCCTGGATGATCATCGCCTGTGGTCGCGCCGGCTCGGCGCCATGGCGGAAGGGGTCGTGCTCACCGGGGTGGTGCTGCTGGTGCTGGTGGGGCTCGCCACCATCCTCTCGGTGGTGTTCGCCACCCGGGCGGCGGTGGCCACCAACCGGGCGGTGGTGGAGGTGCTGCATTTCGTCGGCGCCCGCGACGGCTTCATCGCCGCCCAGTTCCAGCGGCACTTCCTGAAGATCGGCGCCCAGGGCGGGGTGATCGGCGGCTGCGCCGCAGCGCTGCTGTTCGGCGCCATCGTCGGCCTGCCGCGCTTCGGGCTGGTGGGCGATCCGGAGGACCCGACCTTCCTCGGCTGGCTCAACCCCGGCATCTGGGGCTTCGTGGGCATTGCCGGCGCGGTGCTGGTGGTGGCCCTGGCGACGGCGCTCACGTCGCGCATCACCGTTTACCGTACGTTGAGAACGATCCAATGAAGGCCGCAGCCGTCGCGCATGCGGCGGTGAAGTCCTCGCCGCCGCCGCATTCAGCCCGCAAGGTTGGGGTATGAACGCGACTGATTTGTCGCCCCCTGGCCGATCCGAGCATCGCAACGAAGAGGGGCGCACGGCGGAGGAGCACGACGCGCTGACCGCGGCCGCACAGGCCGAGGCTGGGCCTGCGCCTGCGCCGGGTCGTGGCTGGCGCCGCCAGTTGCTGCGCCGCAGTCTCATCGCGGTGGTGCTGCTGGTGGGTCTCGGTGGCCTGACGGTGTTCGCCGGCTTCCTTGCTTTCCTGACGCAGATCCCGGTGCGCGAGCCCATCCAGATCAAGCCCGCCGACGCCATCGTGGTGCTCACCGGTGGGGCCTCGCGCATCGCTGACGCGGTCAATCTGCTGGCGGAGGGGCGGGGGCGGCGGCTGCTCATCACCGGGGTCAATCCCATCACTTCTCCGCTCGAGCTCAAGCGCACCCTGCCATCGGGCGAGGAATTGCTGACCTGCTGCATCGATCTCGGCCACAAGGCCCTCAACACAAGGGGCAATGCCATCGAGGCGGCCGAATGGGCGCGCAGCCAGCGCTTCCGCTCGCTGGTGGTGGTGACCTCCGCCTGGCACATGCCGCGCGCCCTGGTGGAACTGAACCGCTCCCTGCCCGATGTGGAGCTGGTGGCTTATCCCGTGGTCACCTCGCGGATGGAGGCGGAGCAATGGTGGCGCAATCCCGCCACCCTGAAGCTGCTCTTCAAGGAATATTTGAAGTACATGATGGCTAAGGCGAAGATCCGCCCGGCGCAAGCCGTGGCCGAGGCCGACGCCGCGCGGTCGCACGCCCCCGCCGAGGCGCGCGTTTCGCCCTGATGCCGGCGGAGGGGAGCTTGCCCGGTGACGGCGCTGCGTTCGTTCGTGTTCCAGATGGTCTTCTTTCTGGTGACGACGCTTTATCTCTTGGCGTTCACGCCGCTCTTGCCCTTCCTCTCCCGCGCGGCCCTGTGGCGGACCGCCGTGCGGTACTGGGTAGCCACCAACAACACCCTTCTGTGGCTCCTGTGCGGCACGCGGGTGGAGATCCGCGGGCGTGAGAACATTCCCCCCGGGCCGCTGCTGATCGCCGCCAAGCACCAGTCGGCGTGGGAGACCTTCGCGCTGCTGCCGCTGTTCGCCGACCCCGCCTTCATCCTCAAGCGGGAACTGACCCGCATTCCCGTGTTCGGCTGGTTCCTCGCCAAGACCGGGATGATTCCGGTGGACCGCAGCGCCGGCATGTCGGCCCTGAAGGCCATGACCCGGGCGGCCCGGGTCGAGGTGGGGCAGGGGCGGCAGATCCTCATCTTTCCCGAGGGCACCCGCCGCCCGCCGGGGGCGCCGCCCGACTACAAGTTCGGCGTGGCGCATCTGTATGGGGCCCTCGACGTGCCCTGCCTGCCCATCGCCCTCAATTCGGGCCTGTTCTGGCCGCGCCGCGCCATCACCAAGCGGGCGGGGACGATCCGGGTCGAGATCCTGCCGCCGATCCCTGCGGGGTTGGGCCGCGCCGACTTCATGGCGCGCCTGGAGCACGACATCGAAGGGGCCAGCGACCGCCTGCTCGAAGCCGGGCTGCGGGAGCTCGGCGCGCGGGCGCCGAAGGAGCTGGCCGACCGGCTGGCGGGATCCCCGCTGTCCACCCCTGTGGAAAACTCTTGATCGGGATTCTTGGGTGTTCTAGTTTCGTTCCCATGAACGCGACTGATTCGCTCCTGACCCCTTTGTCCGATGCCGGCTGCCTCAGCGGCCTGAAGCATGGCGCCCTTGGCGCGCGCTATCGCTTCTGGCGTGACACCGACGGTACGCGGCATGTGTTCTCGGTCTATCCCGCCGATGCGGCGCCGGACTATCCGGATGCCGTCGCCATCGTCGCGCGGCGCACCCCGGCGGGCTCCATCGCCATGTGGGTGGGCCCGGCCGGCGAGGTGGCCCGTCAGGCGGCGCAGCGGCTGGATGCGGAAGAAATCCACATCCATGTGCTGGGCGAAGACGAACAGGCGGAAGGCCTGCGGCGCTATCTCAACCGGCCGGCGCCGCAGCCGCGCACGGTGGATGCCCGCGCCGGCGAGGGACGGCCGCGCGGCTCCGAGGGTCGCGCCCGCTTTGCCGGCCTGCTGCCGGCGCCCTGTGGTGGCCGTCACGCCGCCTGAGGGGGACGACCACCCACACCGGCCGGGCGCTACAGCGCGTGCGGGCGGGACGGGGTTGTGCACCACGGTGGCTTACAGCGCCGGTCGTGCCGCGCGCTTCTCGCGCGGCTCTCTCCTGCCGATATGAGGCGTGAACCGTCGCGCCGCGCGCCGGGCGTGCTGGCTAGGGGGCGTCGCCGGCGGGATGGGCCGGGTGGCGCAGCTGCCGGGCGATCCAGCTGAGTTCGGGATCAGCGAGTCCCATGGCCTCGAGGCTGCCGACAGTGGCGATCACATAATCCGCATTGGGACCGGACTGTCCGTGGGAGCGCCGCACCAGCCGCAGCTGCTCTTCGCGATCGAGGATGCCGGCATATTGGCTGTGCCCCCGGTTGACCAGATAGGCGATGGCCGGGGCGGCGCGGCGCGAGCCATCCAGCAGGTGTACCCGCCGGGTGGTTTCCAGATACACGCCGGAGATCTGTTCCCGCGCGGTGAGATAGGCATGGGTGTCCGGCCAATGGGCCGGCGCGACCCGATAGGCAATGCCGCGGCAGGAGCCGCCGCGTTCCAGCCCGAACACCAGCCCGGGCCGCTCCGGCGTGCCGCGATGGTGGAAGGAATAGACGCACAGCGCCCGATGGGCCCCGATGAGGCGCGCCTCGCAGCGCTCCTCGAAGGGGAACCCAGGGTTCCACATCAACGAGCCATAGGCGAACACCCAGTGGTCGTGGCAAGGCTCCCGCACTTCGCTCATAATGTTCGGCGATGCTCTCGGCGTTGACAGTTGCAACCCCGCGTCGCCTAACAGCGTGGGCGCCCGGCTGCAAGGGACCCCCCGCGATTCGCGAGGCGGTCGCCGGCCGTGCGCCGGTTCCAGTTGTTCCCCATGGATCAGCCCCCAAGGATCCCCATGACGGCCGCCGATCAGCCTTCCAAGCCTCCCCGCCGCAGCCGTGCCCGGCGCTGGATCGTCATCGCGCCCGTGGCGCTGCTGGTGCTGCTGGCGGTGGGGTGGAGCGCGGTGTGGGTCTATGCCGCCAACCGCGCCGAGCATGAGCTCGATGCCTGGGTGGGCCGCGAGGCCAAGCTCGGGCGGGTGTGGAATTGTCCGGACCGGCGACTGGGAGGGTTCCCCTTCCGTTTTGAATTGACCTGCGCCACGCCGAGCCTGGAGACCCGCGGCGGCGATGCGATGCGTGTCACGGCCGTGTCGTCGCGCACCGTGGCGCAGATCTGGGCGCCCAATCATATCGTGGCGGAGTTCACCGGGCCGGCGCGGGTGGAGGATCTCACCACCGGCGCGGCCTATCTGGCGCGGTGGAGCCTGCTGCAGATGAGCGGCGTGGGTGATCTGAGCGGCCAGCCGCAGCGCTTTTCCCTGGTGGCGCACGAGCCGGTGCTGGAGAAGCCGGAAGCGGTGGGCGCGCCGCAGGGCCCGCTGCTCATGGCGCGGCTGCTGGAATTCCATGTGCGGCGGCTGCCGGGCAAGGCGGGGCCGGATGCGCTCGACTATGCCTTCGGCCTGAACGGTGGCGAAAGCGCGCTGTTCAAGGAGGCTGGCAGCGAGGGGCCGGTGGACGTCACCGTGCAGGGCATCGTCACCGCCGCTGCGGACCTGAGACCCATGCCGCTGGTGCAGCGGCTGCGGGCCTGGGCGGCGGCCGGTGGCGTGGCGCGGCTGGAGCGCTTCACCGTGTCGGCGCCGAACCTCTCCGCCTCGGCCAAGGGCGTGCTGGGCCTTGATCCGCAGGGGCGCCTCAATGGCAATCTCGATCTCGGCTTCTCCGGTCTGAACGACCTGGTGAAGCAGCTGGATCGCGCCGGCGTCATCCCCAGCGAGCTCTCGCCCATCGTCGGTGCGCTCGCCATGGTCGGGCGTCCAGGTCCGGTGGATGGGCGGCCGGGGGTGACCTTCGCGCTGTCGTTCAAGGATGGCACCCTGCGCCTGGGGGGCTTCCCGGTAGGCATGGTGCCGCCGGCCTTCTAGGGCGGGCGTCTCCCGGCGCGCTCAATGCATGCGGGCGCCGGCCACCAGCACCTCGCGCACCACGGGCGTATCGTCCACCACGCGGAAGCGCAGCACGTCGGCCCGCAGGCCGACGGCCAAACGGCCGCGATCGGTGAGACCCACCATCTCCGCCGGCGCGCGGGTGACGCGGGCGAAGGCGCGGGGCAGGGGCTCCCCGTGGATGCGATGCAGCCCCACTGCCGCCTGCAGCAGGCTGGCGGGAACGTAATCGGACGCCAGGGCATCGAGGAGGTCGGCGGCGGCCAGGTCCCGCATGGCGACGCCGCCCGAATGGGAGCCGCCACGCACCACGTTCGGCGCCCCGCCGATGGTGGCGAGGCCCGCCGCGCGGGCGGCGGCGGCGGCCTCACGGGTGGTGGGAAACTCGCTCATCACGCAGCCGGCGCCGCGCGCCATTTCCACATGCTCTACGGTGGTGTCGTCATGGCTGGCGCGCACCACGCCCCGGTCCCGCAGCAGTGCCGCCAGGGGCTCGAAATTCCGCGCCACCGCCGCGCGGCCCCGGGCGGAGCGCTCGACGATCTCGGTCTCGGTCTCCTCCGCCGTCTTGCCGATGCCGAGCAGGAAGGTGCGCAGGCTGTCCACATTGCGCCATTGCCGCGCGCCGGGGGTGTGGTCCATGAGCGAGGCGAGGCCCACGGCGGCGCGCCCGAGGGCCGGCTCCGCGAGCGCCAGAAGGTCCGGGTCGGTCATCTCGCAGCGCAGGTGGATGCGGTGATCGGCGCGGAACAGCGCCTGCTCGTTTTCCACCGCATCGAGCATCACCGTGAACAGGTCGCGCCGCGCCGCCTTGGCCTGGTCGAAGCCGCCGGCGCAGATGGCGTCGAACACGGTGGTGATGCCGCTGGCGATGATCTGCCCGTCATGGGCCAGCGCCGCGGCGCGGGCATCGGGCCAATAGGCCTTGGGGCGCGGCACGAAATGGGTTTCGAGCGCGTCGGTGTGCAGGTCGATGAGGCCGGCGCTGAGATAGTCCCCGGCGCAGTCGACGGCCCCGGGCAGCCGGCTGCGGCCTGGCTCCACGGCGGCAATGCGGCCATCACGCACCACCAGCGTGCCGTCCAGCACCGTGTCGTCGAGGATGAGGCGGGCGTGGGTGTAGACGGTTTCCATCAGAAGACGATCCGGTCGTGGCAGACGGCTGAGAGGCGAGGGCCTGCCAGAAAAGCATGACGCCCCCGTGACCGGGAGCGCCTGCCGGTCGACCCTCACTTCTCGGCGCTGGCCGGGGGCGGGGGGATGACCTGATAAAGCTGAAAGCGCTCGCCTTCATAGATCATCTTCAGCCGGTCGGGGTCGGGATTCGGCGCGCCGCGCTCGGTGAAGAGCAGATAGACGTAATCGAAATTCCTGGGCCACAGGTCCCAATAGCGCGGCCCGTCCACCGTGGGCTCGTCCTCGGTAATGAGGAGCTGCTCCACCTGCGGCGGGGTGCCGTCCTCGGTGTCCACATGGTCGCGATAGGGCGGGTTGACCCTGAGGATCTGCTTGCCCTTCACCGTGAAGGCGGTGGTGACCAGAGACGAGCGCTCGATAATGGCGAGGCAGGCCGCATGCACGAGACCAAGGTCCCGCGGATCATTGCCGCCCTGCAGGTCGGCATAGGCCACCAGCACCCGCGAGCCGGGGTGGATGAGGGTGATGGACTTGTCGAAATTGGTGGTCCACTGGCTGAGCCGGTTCCACACCAGCTGCACCTCTCCCACGCGCACCGCCAGCAGCACCAGCAGCACCGCGATGAAGCCGCGCTGGGCCAGCCGGTGGCGCAGGTCCACGCGGATGGTGGCGAGCACCATGAAGGCGATGGCGATGGGCATGCGCTGGTCGGCCATATAGGTGGCGAACACCACCCGGGGCATGGCGAGATAGATGGTCACCGACACCAGCAGCAGCGGCAGCAGCAGCGGCGCGGTGCGCAGCAGCCGGTGCTGAATGGCCCAGGCCGCCGCCAGCACCACCACCGCCGTGAGGCCGAAGGCGACCAGGTCGTAATAGACGTTGATGACGAATTCGACGCCCTGCAGCTTGCCCTGCGGCTCCCAGATGTTCTGGGTGGACAGGCCCCAGGTGGGGCTCGCCAGCAGCATGGGGATGATGATGGCGAACGGCAGGCCGGAGGCGACGAAATCCACCAGCCGCGGCAGCAGCGGCGTCTCCCGCCGCCCGAACAGGCGGGCGAGCTCGAACGAGAGGATGCCCACCGCATAGACCCCCGCCGCGAACAGGTGGCAGAAGAACAGGGCGACGATGAACAGGGTGGAAACGGCGAACCGCCACGGCCAAGGCTTCTCCCGCAGCAGGCTCCAGAACGCCAGGGCAAACAGCGCGAGGCCGATGCCGAAATAATAGTTCATCACGCCGATGAGGAAGATGCTGTTGTACAGCAGCGGAAACGCCAGCAGCGGGATGGCGGACCACTGGCCGAACAGCGCGCGATGCAGTGTGAGGGTGCCACCGACGATGAGCGCGAAGCACATCAGCGTGTAGATCTCACCGGCCAGATAGATGTTGGTGAAGCGGTCGATGACCGGCACCACCAGATCCATCATGAGGTTCGGCAGGATCGACCAGTCCAGCGCGTAGAAGCGGGCGAGATCCTTGTCGTGGGGCAGGGCGGCGATGACATGCATGCGCGCCAGATGGTTCACATAATCCGACAGCGGCGGAATGGGGTGGGTCAGGATCGGGATGGACACCAGAGCCAGGCACACCACGAACAGGATGGCGATGGTCCGCACGGACAGGTTGAGCGGCCGGCGCGGGGGCAGACGGGAAGGCGCGGACATGGCGTGTTCTGCCTTGCGAGGCGCATCGGGGATGCGCACGCTGGGTTGAGGGGTACGACGCGTAGGTCACTTCAGGAAAGGCTGACGTCAGTGTGCGCCGACCCGCGAAAAACAACGGGCCTTCGCAGCCGCGTCAGCGCGGTTCGGCCGCGCTCTTCGCACCTCGATTGTGGTGGGCCGGAGGCGGATTTTGATCACGTTCTCGTGATCTTGAAAATGGGGACGCGGCGGGCCATCAACAGATCCCGCCACCCTTCCCGGCGCGCGCCGAACCGGCTATGAGGGCGCCGTCCGGCATCCCTTCAGCCTGCGAGCCCCGTCATGAGCGCCATCGCCCCCAATTCCATCGCGGAAGCCCAGCTGCAGGCCGAGGTTCTGGCCAAGGCCCTGCCGCACATGCAGCGCTACGATGATGCCATCGTGGTGGTGAAATATGGCGGCCACGCCATGGGTGACGAGCAGGTGGCGCGTCATTTCGCCCAGGATATCGTGCTGCTGGAGCAGGCGGGCGTGAACCCGGTGGTGGTGCATGGTGGCGGCCCGCAGATCGGCGCCATGCTGTCCAAGCTCGGCATCAAGTCCGAATTCGCCGGCGGCCTGCGCATCACCGACAAGGCGACGGTGGAGATCGTCGAGATGGTGCTGGCCGGCTCCATCAACAAGCAGATCGTCGGCTTCATCAACGAGGCGGGCGGCAAGGCCATCGGCCTGTGCGGCAAGGATGGCAACATGGTGCGGGCCCGCAAGGCCAACCGCACCGTGGTGGACCCCGGCAGCAAGATCGAGCAGGTGGTGGACCTCGGCTTTGTCGGCGAGCCCGACACGGTCGACACCATGGTGCTGGACCAGATCCTCGGCCGCGACCTCATCCCGGTGCTGGCGCCGGTGGCCGCGGCGGTGGATGGCGGCACCTACAATGTGAATGCCGACACCTTCGCCGGCGCCATCGCCGGCGCGCTGCACGCCAAGCGGCTGCTGCTGCTCACCGACGTGCCGGGCGTGCTCGACAAGAACAAGGTGCTGATCCCCAAGCTCACCATCGCCGAGGCCCATGCGCTGATCGCCGATGGCACCATCTCCGGCGGCATGATCCCCAAGGTGGAAACCTGCATCTACGCCCTGGAGAAGGGCGTGGAAGGCGTGGTCATCCTCGACGGCAAGGTGCCCCACGCGGTGCTCCTGGAGCTGCTCACCGACCACGGCGCGGGCACCCTCATCACCCGTTGACCCCCGGGCCACGCCGCGCCCCTGTTGACCCGATGGTGTGGCCCCGCGCCGTAAAGCGCGGGGCCACACATGTGTTCAGAGGGTTGGCGCGGTGGTGGCGCCGGCGCCCAGGGCGCGCTGCATCAGCACCGTGTCGATCCAGCGGCCGAGCTTGAAGCCGGTGGCGGGCAGGATGCCGATGGGGGCGAAGCCGCAGGCCCGGTGCAAGGCGATGGAACCGGCATTGCCGCTGTCGCCGATCACCGCCACCATCTGGCGGAAGTCGCGGCGTTCGCATTCGCTGATCAGCGCCTCCAGCAACGCCTTGCCGATGCCGCGGCCGTGCTGGGTCTCATCCACATAGACGGAATTCTCGACCGTGTGCTTGTAGGCCACCCGCGGACGGAAGGCGGTGGCATAGGCATAGCCCACAACGCGGCCGTCTTCCTCCATCACCAGGAAGGGATAGCCGGCGTCGATGACCGCCTGGCGGCGGCGCGCCATCTCCTCGGGCCCGGGCGGGTCGATCTCGAAGGAGGCGGTGCCAGCGAGCACGGCGGCATCATAGATGGCGGCGATGGCGGAGCTGTCTTCTGGGGAGGCGGCGCGGATCGGCATGGCCTGTCTTTCCAGGGCTTTTAGAACGGGCGCCGCGTGGGCCCGGCCAGGGGCTGGCCGGGGTGCCCCACGCGGCGGGCGGCTCTTCTTATAGCAACCCCGCATGCCCTTGGTTCATGCGCTTTGGTCATGCGTCGCCGAGCGGGGCTGCCATCGGCGCGGCGCAAAAGAAAACCCCGGCCGAAGCCGGGGTTTCCGAAGATCCGTCGGGCGTCGCAGCGTCAGTCGTTGCCGCGGTTGCCGAACAGCTGGAGCAGCATCATGAACAGGTTGATGAAGTCCAGGTAGAGGGCAAGGGCGCCCATGATGGCCTTCTTGCCCATCACGGCCGTATCGTCGCCGGCGAAATACATCTCCTTGATGCGCTGGGTGTCGTAGGCGGTGAGGCCCGCAAACACCAGAACGCCGACCACGGACACGATGAACTGCAGCATCGTGGAGCCGAGGAAGATGTTCACCAGCGAGGCGATGATGATGCCGAACAGGCCCATCATCAGGAACGAGCCCATGCCGGAGAGATCGCGCTGGGTGGTGTAGCCATAAAGGCTCAGCGCACCAAACGAGGCCGCGGTGATGAAGAACACCCGGACGATGCTCTCGTGCGTGTACACGAGGAAGATGGTGGCGAGCGAGACACCCACCAGGCCGGCATAGAGCCAGAAGGTGAGCTGGGCCGCCGAGACGCTCATGCGCTCAATGCGGAAGCTGAGGAAGAACACGGCCGCCAGCGGCGCGAGCATCACCACCCACTTCAGCGGGCTCACGAACAGCGTGTAGCCGAACTGGGTCAGCATGATGCCGCCCGCCACCCGGCCCGCCGCCAGGCTCGGATCGGTGGTCACCGACAGCATGTAGATGCCGAGCGCAGCCGCGCCGGTGATGGCGAGGCCCAGCGCCATGTAGTTGTACACGCTCAACATATATGAGCGGAGACCTTGGTCGATCGCGGCCTGCGAGCGTGCCACCGACGGGTTCCAACGCCCGGCGACGTTGCGATCATAATCGGACATCGTCGTTCCCCTTTAAGAAACTTCAAACCCGGCCCATGCCCGACACGGACCGGGGGGTTCGTGCGTCAATATGGTGGGTTCGGCATAGCCGGGCAAGACGAGCCAAGATGAAATTTACGCAAGGTCACTCTAGGTCAGGGGCCATTTGGCGCGCTTCTCCGCTCCCGTCTGGTTGCGGCATCCGCTATAGTGGATCAGGGGGTGTGGCGGCGATGAGATCTGCTGGGGGGCGGACCCGCGATCTATGGCGTTGTGCGGCGGGCGCACGCCGTGTGCACGGCCGCGCGTCCACCGCGCATGCGGTGCTGGCGACACGGGAGACGCACAGGACACAGGAGACTCGGGGCCTGCCGTTCGTCGGCGTCGCGGCGTGGTCGCCCCTGTTGTGGCCGTTCGCCATGCTCCTGTGCCCGGAGGAGGCGCGGGCGGGTGCGTGGACCCTGCGGCCCGGGGAAGGCCAGATCATCGCCCAGACCACCCTGGCCCACGCGTCGTCCGAGTTCGGCCCGTCATCGGCTCTTTACGACAGTCGTCCCTATGACAAGGCCGAGGTGACGCTGGTCTTTGAGTATGGGTTGACCGACTGGCTGACGGTGCTGGCGGCGCCACAGCTGTTGTCGGTGTCCCTGGGCGCGCCCGACCCCTCGTCCTACACCGGCCTTGGCTATACGGACGCCGGCGCCCGTGTCCGCCTCTGGCAGGGGGAGGGGGTGGTGGTCTCCGGCCAGGTGGTCGGGCGGTTTTCCGGCACCGGCCAGTCCCGCAGCGCCGCCGCGGTCGGCTATGAAGACCCCGAATTGGACCTGCGGCTGCTGGCGGGCTTTTCGTTCATGCTGTGGGAGCGGGCGGCGTTTCTCGACCTGCAACTGGCGCAGCGCCAGCGGTTTGGCGATCCGCCGGATGAACTGCACCTGGATGTGACCCTGGGGGTGCGCCTCACCGAGCGCTGGCAGGGGCTGGTGCAGTTCTTCAACGTCATGTCGGAGGGCGCCGGCGAGGGGCCCTATTTCGATGTGTCGTACGAATATTACAAGCTCCAGCTCGGGGCCGCCTTCGACTGGAGCGCGGCCCTGACCCTGCAGGCGGCTGTGGTGACCACCTATTTCGCTCGCAATGCCCCCCAGGAAAATGGGCTGGTGCTGAGTGCGCTCTATCGCTTCTGAACCGATGCCCGCTGGGTGGTCACCAGCCGGATGCCGAGGGCGATGGGCACGATGCCGAGAATGTCCAGGGGCGGCACGGTCTCGCCCAGCAGCAGCCAGCCGAACATGAGGCCCAGGGGCGGCATCAGAAAGTGCAGGGCGCTGGCCTTGGTGGCGCTGGAGCGGTTGAGGATCAGCAGCCACAGGCTGAAGGCCCCCACCGATCCGGCGAGGGTGAGATAGAGGAAGGCGGTGACCAGCGAGGGGGTGAGGTGCACCTGCCCCGGGTCTTCCATGAGGAACGCGATGGGCGCCAGCACCGCCCCGCCGGCGAGGGCCTGGATGCCGCTGCCCATCACCAGCGTGCCGGCGGGCAGACGCATGCGCTTGTAGGCGAGGGTCCCGGCGGTGAGGGAGACCAGGGCCGCCAGCACGAACACCGTGCCAAGGGGGTCTTCATGGCCCTGGCCCAGTCGCGACCGCAGCACGAACGCCACCCCGACGAATCCCAGCAACAGCCCCACCAGCTTGCGCGGCGTCAGGCGCTCCCCCAGCAGGGGCGCGGCGGCCAGGGCGGTGAGCAGCGGGGTGGCGCTGACAACGACGGCGGTGAAGCCGGCGGAGACCGTGGTCATGCCCATGAAGCTGAAGCCCAGATAGGCCGCGTTGTTCAGAGTGCCGATGATCGCGAACATGGCGAGGGTCCGCCAGCTGATGCGCGAGAACTGGCCCATGAGCGCACAGGCCGCCAGCAGCACGCCCCCCGCCAGCAGGAAGCGGGCGCACAGCAGCAGCAGCGGCGGGCAGTCGACCACCGCCGTCTTGGCGGCGGCAAAGGCGGAGCTCCAGATTAGGCAGAACAGGATGATGGGCACCAGGCTGCCATCGAAGCCGGAGGGCGCGCGCGCGGTGGAGGTCAGGGGTGTGGTCATCAGGCATCCTAGAAGCGCCACCGTGCGACGACAGTGGGCCATCACCAGCATGCACAGGGCTGGTGCATTTAGAAATTCGATGTTTTGATGTTCGGTAGTGGAAATATGAATATGTGGCGCCGATGTTCGATCTCGACCTCCTCAAGGCGTTCGTCAGCGTGGTGGATGCCGGGGGCTTCACCCGTGCCGGCGAGCGGGTGCACCGCACTCAATCGACGGTGAGCCAGCAGGTGCGGCGCCTGGAAGAGCAGGCGGGCCACGAACTGCTGGTGCGCGGCGCGCGGACGGTGAGCCTCACCGGCGAGGGGGAACGCCTGCTGTCCTACGCCCGCCGGATTCTCGCCCTCAGCGCCGAGGCTCGGGCGGCGCTGGCCGAGGGCAGTGTGGAGGTGGTGCGGCTGGGCATGCCGGAGGATTTCGCGGTGGCCGCCCTTACCGGATTGATCGCCGATTTCGCCCGCAGCCATCCCCATGTGCGCCTGTCCGTGCGCTGCGCCCTCAGCAGTGCCCTGGCGGCGGACCTCGCGCGCGGCGACCTGGATCTGGCGCTGATGAAGCGCGCTCCGGGCGGCCTGCCGGCGCGGGCGGTGTGGCCGGAGCGGCTGGTGTGGGTGGCCGGGCCGTTCGAGCCGGCGCCGGACGCGCCGGTGCCGCTGGTGGCGTTCCCGCAGGGCTGCCTCTATCGCGACCGGGCGGTGCATGCGCTGGAGCGCGCCGGCCGCGACTGGCGCATCGCCTATGAAAGCCCGAACCTGGTGGGCATCGAGGCGGCGCTGGCGGGGGGCCTCGGGGTGGCCCTGCTGGAGCGCCGCGCCTGTGCGCCCGGCCAGCGGATCTTGGCGGCGGCCGACGGCCTGCCGGCGATCCAGCCCACCGAATTGGCCCTGTGCCTGGCGGAGCGCCCGGCCGCGGCGGTGGACGCTTTGGCCGCCGCCATCATCGCCTTCTGCGAGGAGGAGGCCGGCGCCCGCCGTGCGGCCTGAGCGGGGGGTGAGCCGGGCCGGCGGAGACTAGGCCCGCAGCAGCCGGCGGCCGACGCGCCCGGCGCCGATCAGGCCCGGGGCGGCATGGGTCACCACCTGCACGGGAATCTGTGCCAGCCGGTCGGCGAACGGGGGGTGCTCCTCGAAGGCGGTGCGGAATGGGCTGTCGGCGAACAGGGGGGCCATGGCGCGCCCCACCCCGCCGCCCACATAGACGCCGCCGAACGCCTGGAAGGTGAGCGCGAGGTCTCCCATGACCCGCCCCAGCACCCGCAGGAAGATGGCGCAGCTCTCCTTCTCGCAGAGCTGGCCCTGGGTGGCGGCCTTGATGATGGCGTGGGAGGAGAGCTGCTCTCCGGACAGGATCCGGTGCAGCCGCACCAGGCCGCCGCCGGACAGCACATGTTCCACCACCACCGGGCCGAGATCGCGCACCATGTGGGCGATCACCCGGGCCTCGTCGGTGGTGACGGCGCCGAACCGCATGTGACCGGCCTCGCTGGGCAGCACTTCATAGCCGTCGCCCTGGGGTTGCAGCAGGGCGGTGCCGAAGCCGGTGCCCGGGCCGCAGACGAGAATGGCCCGCCCCTTCATGGCGCGACCGACGCCGACGCTCTGCAGGTCATCGCGGCCGAGAGCGGGGATGGCGTGGGCGAAGGCGACGAAATCGTTCAGCACCTCCAGCCGCTCGAAGCCGAAGGCGGCGGCGAGGCCGGGCCGGGTGAAGCACCAGTCCCGGTTGGTGAGGCGCACCTCGTCGCCATCCACAGGCCCAGCCACCGCCAGCACCGCGGCCCGGGGCGCCTCGCCGCCGGTGGTCGACAGATAGGCGCTCAGCAACTCTTCGATGGAACCGTAGGAATCATTCGCCTCCAGGCGAATGTCGAAAGGCGCGCCATCGGCGCCGGCCCGCGCGATGCGCGTGACGGTGCCGCCGATGTCCGCAAGCAAGACGGTGGGAGCCATGGTTCGTCCGGTCAGGTGGGCCGGGGCAATCTAGGGGTGGAACGTTGAGAAAGGAAGAAAGGACACCCACGGCCTCGCCGGCGCGGCCGCAGTGCGGCGGGCGCGGAGCACAACTGCGCCGATGCATGACGGGCAGGTGGCGCGGGATCGTGACCTGCCGTAAGCTGGATCAGAAAATGTGCGGCAGGCGGTGGTGAGGGCTGGCGACAGGCCCCGTTCGACGTACATATGGCAGATGAGGCGCGGTCCGGATGCGGCGACATTCCGGCGGGCGCGCCTTTCCCGAGGCAACAGGCGCGGCGGCATGGGTCGCGGCGCCGCAAGGCATGGCGAAACGCAGTGCTCGATATCTATACGATCATCTTCCTGGCCCTGGCCGTATTCATCTTCGTGCGGCTGCGCAGCGTGCTGGGCCAGCGCACCGGCCGCGAACGCCCGCCGTATGATCCCTATTCCCGCGACACCGCCCGGCCGCCGCAGCCCACCGGTGACAATGTCGTGAGCTTGCCCGAGCGCAACACCACCACCCCGGGCGCTCCGCCAGCCGCCGAAGCGGAGGAGGAAGAGGCGCCCAAGTACCGCTGGGAGGGTGTCGCGCCGGAAGGCAGCGCCATGGCCGCCACCCTGGACGAGATCGCCCGCCAGGAGCCGGATTTCGATGCCAAGCATTTCCTGTCCGGCAGCAAGGCCGCCTATGAGATGATCGTCACCGCCTTCGCCAATGGGGACCGGCGGACCTTGAAGGATCTCCTCGCCAAGGAGGTCTACGACAGCTTTGTTGCCGCCATTGCCGATCGTGAGAGCCGGGGCGAGAGCATGGAGAGCCGTTTCGTGGCCATCTCCAAGGCCGAGCTGGAGAACGCGGTGATGGAGGGGCGGACCGCCCGGCTGACCGTGCATTTCGTGTCGCAGCTGGTGAGCGTGACGCGGGGCCGCGACGGCAGCGTGGTGGATGGCAGCCCCGATACGGTGGCCGACGTGACCGACGTGTGGACCTTCGCCCGCGATCTCGGCTCCCGCGACCCCAATTGGAAGCTGGTGCAGACCGGCACATCGGCCTAAGGGCATCCGTGTGAGGGGGCGCCGGTGGTGCGCGACCTGTCGCAAGGCCTGTTCCGCAGGGGCCCATGCTCCGAGAATGGGGCGTCCCCTCGCCGTTTGAGCTGCTGGCGGGCGGGCGGGCGGTGGCGCATGGCCGGCGCCACGCTTCTGCTGGCGCTGGGATTGAACGGCGCGATGCCGCACGCCGGGGCGGCCGCGTCCCGGCTGGAGCCGCCTGGAGCTGCCGTGCCCCCGCTCACCCTGCTGCCCCCGCTCACTCTGCTGCCGCCGCCGGTCCTTCCCGGTGCCGATCTCGCGCCGCTGGACTTCGCCGCGGTGCCGGGCTGGGCGGACGACGACCTGGCCGCGGCCTTCCTGACCTTCCGCGACAGCTGCGCGGCCCTGCGTCCCGGCGCCGGGTCGAATGCGTCCCCTGGTCTGCGCGCAGGCCTGCGCCACGCCTGTGCGGCGGCTGCGGCGCTGGGCGTGGCGGCGCCCACCGGGCGTGTGGCGCGGCTGTTCTTCGAGGCCAATTTCCAGCCCTATGAGGTGCGTCCGGACGGCCGCCAGGGGGGCTTCTTCACGGGCTATTACGAACCCGAGGTGGAAGGGGCGCTGCGCCCCGGCGCTGGCTTCGACGTGCCGGTCTACGCCCGGCCCGACGACCTGGTGATGGCCGCCGGGCCCACCGCCAACGGCGGCGCGGCGTGGCGGCAGGATGGGGTGCGCCCGGTGCCCTATTACGATCGTGCCGAGATCGAGGATGGCGCTCTCGCCGGGCGCGGCCTGGAGATCGTCTATCTGCGGGATCCCATCGACCTGTTCTTCATGCAGATCCAGGGCTCCGCCCGGGTGCGGCTGCCGGATGGGACGGTGCTGCGGCTCAATTACGATGGCTACAATGGCTTTCCCTATACCCCGGTCGGCCGGCTGCTGATCGCCCGCGGGCTGGTGCCCAAAGACGAGATGTCCATGGATCGCATCCGCGCCTTCATGGAGCAGGATCCCGAGGCGGGCCGGCTGCTGCGGCGGGAAAACCGCGCCTTCGTCTTCTTCAAGGCCGTGCCCCTGTCCGGCGCCGAAGGTCCCCTGGGCGCGCAGGGCCTGCCACTGACCGCCGGGCGCTCGCTCGCGGTGGACCGCAGGCTGCATGTCTATGGCACGCCGGTGTTCGTGGCCGCCGACCTGCCGCTGACCGGCCCCGGCGTGCTGGAGCCGTTCCGGCGGCTGATGATCGCGCAGGATACGGGATCGGCCATCGTCGGCCCGGCCCGGGCGGATCTCTATCTGGGGGCCGGCCCGGAGGCGGGGGCGGTGGCCGGCCGGCTGCGCCATCCCGGCCGCTTCATCATGCTGGCACCGCGCTTTGCGGCCGATGACAGGCAGGAGCCGAAAGCACCATGAGCCGGCGTCCCCGCCGCCGCATTCTGAGCGCCGAGGAGCGGGCGCTGTGGGCGCATGTGGTGCAGGCCGTGACACCGCTGCGCCCGGCCCCCGCCGCGGAGCCGGGCCCGCCGGCCGAGGGGCCGTTGTCGTCGCTCGCGGAACCGCCGCCGCCACGGGAGGCCCAGGCCGCGCCGCTGCGTCCGGCGGCGCGGCCAAAGGCCGCGTTACCGCTGGCGCCGCTGGATCCCAAGGCCCGGCGACGCCTCGGGCGGGGGGCGGAGGTGGATGCCCGCCTCGATCTGCACGGCCTGACCCAGGCCGCCGCCCACCACCGCCTGCGCCTGTTCCTGAAAGATGCGCAGGCGCTCGGCCATGCGGTGGTGCTGGTGATCACCGGCAAGGGCGATCCGGAGCGGCTGGGCGCCGCGCCGTTCGGTGAAGGGCGCGGCGTGCTGCGCCGGGCGGTGCCGCTGTGGCTGGCGGAGCCGGATCTGCGCGCGGTAGTGCTGGGCTTCGAGGCCGCCAGCCGCCGGCATGGCGGGGAGGGCGCCCTCTACGTGCGCATCCGCCGCCGGCGCGGGGCCCTTTAGGGGCCGGTCACGCCGAGACGCGCCTTCAAGGCCGATGGACCGCGATGGCGCTGCGGTGCGTCGCCGGCGCGCGCCAGGGGGCTATCGCAGCCGGGAGGCGGGCATGCGGAAGGTGCGGCCCTCGCCCAGCAGATGCACCTCGAAATCGTCCGCTGCGAACAGGTCGGCAATGGCCGGCATCCGCACGTCGAGGCCGCCGGTGAAGGCGCCGAAGGCGGGCAGGATCAGGCGCGCGCCATTGGTGACGAAACAGCGCCGCCGCACGCTGCCGCCTCGCACGCCGACGCGGGCGGCGGGGTGCAGGTGCCCGCAGACTTCCCCCACGGCCGGTCCCGGGCTGGGCTCGTGCCGCAGCTGCAGCGGGCCGAGCGCGAGGGTGTCCACGCACAGGCCGCCCAGACCATGGGGGGCGGGATCATGATTGCCGGCAATCCAGATCAGATCGCAGCCGCAGGCGAGCTGGCGGAGGGTGTCGCGGGCCGCGGACGCCAGCCGTTCATCCGCCCAGCGGTCGTGCAGGCTGTCGCCCAGGGCCACCACCGCGCGGGGCCGGTGCTGCTCCACCAGCCGGGTGAGGCGGGCGAGGGTTTCGGCGGTGTCGAACGGCGGCAGCATCTGGCCGCGCCGGGCGAAGGCCGAGGCCTTCTCCAGATGCATGTCGGCCACCACCAGCAGCCGCTCCTCCACCCACAGCGCCGCCCCCAAAGGGTCGAGCACCAGCTCCGCGCCGGCAAGAGCGATGGTGGTGACAGGCGATTCGGCAGCGGCGAGCATGGGCGGATTGTGCATGGGCGAGCGGTGCAGGGACAGTGCGGCGGGGCGGGGAATGAGTGTAACGGATACAGCGATTGTCGCTTGCCGGATTAGTCGCGTTCGATGCAGCCCATCCGGGATGTGAAGGGAGGTAGAAATAAATTACAATTTATGAGGTTATTTAAGTCATAAACAATCTAAGGTTATGGTCATGGCTACGGAGAGTGGTAAGCCCGGCGGGCCATCGCACGCGCAGCAGGCAATTATGGAGTCGATGGGGCCACGGCCGGCGCCGGAATCCCTCGGTGGGAAGCCGAAGCCTGCGCACACCAAGCCCGCGGGCGCATCAGATTCGCCTAAGCCGGCGGAGTCTCCTCCCGGTCCGAAGTCGGGTGGTGGCTAGAGGGTGAGCTTTTCGCCGGTCCAGGTCTGCGCGCTGCTCCGATGAGGAGCCTTGGTGCGAAGCGCGTGGGGCCGGTTGCTGTGTCCGGTCGTTTTTCCGTTTTGTGGCAGGTGGCCTTTTCGGCAGGGGATGGAAACATGGCGGATCGCGACGATAAGAGGCCCGGTCGCCCGGAGGCGCGGCCTATCGCGGGTCGATTGTGGCCGGAGAAGAGTTCGCCGGCGATCAGCCATTGCGGTCCGCGGCCCATGCCGAAGTCCTTGGTGAAGGAGAAGTCAGAACAGGAAAAAGAGCTCCCGCCGCCGCCCGGGTCCGATCCGGAGCAAGACAAGACATGAGCGATCTGAAAACCCGTGAGGGGCTTCGCTTCCATGCGCTTCGGAACGCGCTCTATCACACCGCTCGGCGTCGCTGGCTCGAGGCGGCCAATCGCATCGTAACGTTCCTGATCATTCTCCTGGGCACCGCCGCGGCAGCCAATGCGAGCCGGATCCTGGGAGACTCTGCTGCCGATGTTTGGCTCGGTGTCGCAACCGCCGCTCTGGGCGCCATTCAACTGGTGTTTGATTTTGGGGGGCGGGCGCGAACTCACCAAGTCTTGCAGCAGAAATACTACGATATCCTCGCGCGGGTCGAGGCTATGGCGGCAGATGATCAGAAAGAAATCTGTCAATTGTCTGGCGACATGGTGCGGATTTATGCAGACGAGCCACCGATTGCGGATGTTCCGGATGCGGTTGCCTATAATGCCGCTGCAAAGGCTCTCGGTTCCTCCGACGAGGAGTGCTTCAAGATCAGCAAATGGACGCGGATTGCGGCAACGCTTTTCCCCTTCTTTCCGTTTCGTCTCAGAACCCACAGCGAGATCGCCAAGGACTGCGCAAAGGCCCATGGCTGAGTGCGCCTGATGGCGCTTCGGCCCTCACAGGAAGCTCTGCGGGTCCACGTCGATCACCACCTTGATGTTGCCGGTGGGCTTGGGGGCCAGCGCGCGCCATTCGCGCAGATAGGCGGAAAGGTCGGTGCCGCGGGGCGAGCGCACCAGCAGGCGCCAGCGGTGGCGGGCGCGCAGCACCGCCAGCGGCGCTTCCGCCGGGCCGAGGATGCGCACATCGGGCCGGATCGGCGCGCAGGCGATGAGGCGTCGGGCGAAGCCCTCCGCCACATGGGCTTCGCTGGCGGAGACGATGAGCCCCGCCATGCGGCCGAACGGCGGCAATTGGGCGCCCTCCCGGGCGGCGATCTCGCTGTCGTAGAAGGCTTCGCGGTCGCCGGTGACCAGCGCCTTCATCACCGGATGCTCGGGCATGTGGGTTTGGATGAAGCCGCGCCCCTCGGTCTTGCCGCGTCCGGCGCGGCCGGCCACCTGGTGCACCAGTTGGAAGGTGCGCTCGGCGGCGCGCGGATCGCCCTGGCCGAGGCCGACGTCCGCATCCACCACCCCCACCAGGGCAAGACCCGGGAAATTGTGGCCCTTGGCCACCAATTGGGTGCCCACCACCACATCCACCTCGCCCTTCGCTACCGCATCGAGCTCGGCGCGCATGCGCTCCACCCCGCCCAACAGGTCGGAGGAGAGCACCAGGCTGCGGGCCGTGGGAAACAGCGCCTGAACCTCCTCCTGCAGCCGTTCCACGCCGGGGCCCACCGCCACCAGGCTGTCTTTGGCGCCGCACTTGGGGCATTCCTCCGGCACCGGCGCCTGATAGCCGCAATGGTGGCAGGTAAGGCGGCGGCGGAAGCGGTGCTCCACCAGCCAGGCGGTGCAGGAGGGGCAGCGCATGCGGTGACCGCAGGCGTTGCACAGGGTCAGTGGGGCATAGCCGCGCCGGTTGAGGAACAACAGCGCCTGTCCGCCCGCCTCCAGGGTGGTGTTGATCTCTTGTTCCAGCCGCGGGGCGATCCAGCGCCCGCGCGGCGGGCCTTCCCGCCGCAGGTCGATGGGGGTGAGGCCGGGCACCTTGGCGCCGCCGAACCGCACCGGCAGGGCGAGCCGGCTATAGCGGCCGCGCCGGGCGTTCACCTCGGTCTCGATGGAGGGGGTGGCGGAGGCGAGCACGATGGGGGTGGCGCACAGGCGCGCCCGCACCACCGCCATGTCGCGGGCGTGGTAGCACACCCCGTCATCCTGCTTGTAGGCGGGGTCGTGCTCCTCATCCACCACCATCAGGCCGAGGTTCTGGAACGGCAGGAACAGGGCCGAGCGGGCCCCCGCCACCACTTTCACCTCGCCGGAGGCGACGCCGTTCAGGATTTTCGCCCGCCGGCGCGCCGAGACGCCGGAATGCCATTCCGCCGGCTTCACCCCGAAACGGGAGGTGAAGCGATCCAGAAACGCCTGGGTGAGGGCGATTTCCGGCAGCAGGATCAAGGCTTGCCGCCCGTCCCGCACCGCCTGGGCCACCGCCTCGAAATAGACTTCCGTCTTGCCCGAGCCGGTGACGCCATCCAGCAGGAACACCTTGAAGGCATGGGCCGCCACCGCCGCCTTCAGGGTCTCGGCCGCGGCGCCCTGCACCTCGGAGAGGGGCATGGTGGCATGGTCCGGGTCCGGCGGATAGGCCGCCGGTTCCGGTGGCAGCACCAGGGATTCCAGGGCGCCGTCGTCGATCAGCCCATCCACCACGGACGGCGACACGCCGGCCTCCCGCGCCGCCTCGCTCTTGCCGCGGATGAAGCCGTCGGAGACGAAGGCGAGCAGACGGGCGCGGGCGGCGGTCATGCGCTCGGGGGTGCGGCCGGTGGCGCGCACCCCCACCCGCTCCCGACCCGGGCCGGGGCTTTCCCCGTGGCGCAGGGCCATGCGCAGCACCATGCCGCGCGGGGCGAGGGTGTAATCGGCCATCCAGTCGATGAGCTTCAGGAGATCCGGCGGCAGCGGCGCATAATCGAGCCGGGTCTTCACCGCCTTCAGCTTCCTGACGTCGAGGGGCTTGCTTTCCGCCGCCGGATCGCGTGGCCACACGCAGCCCATCACGCTCTTGGTGCCGAGGGGCACGTTCACGAGATCCCCCGGATGGAGGCGCATGCCCTCGGGCCGGAGGTAGGAATAGGGGGTGTCCAGGCCGAGCGGCAGCAGGACATCGACGGTGGGCAGGGCCGGCGGCGGGAAGGGCGGCGACATGCCGGTGTTTTGGGCCGGCCGGCGGCAAAGGTCAAAGGGCGGGGTGATCGCGAGCGGCCCGCGGGCGATGGCGCCACGGCGGGTTGCCACGTCGTGGCCGTCCCCGGTGACGCCAGCGCCGCCCCATGCCACGCCTCATGCCCCGCCCCATGCCCCGCGCCGGGGCCCATTGAGCGATGATGAATCGCAATGCGGCTGGTGGTGTGGAGCGGTAGACGTAAGGGAAGGAGCGACATCATGAGCAATCCCGACGCCCGCCTGCTGGCGGCCCGCCGCATCGACCCCAACGATCCCCGCCCGCCTCTCGTGCAGGCCCTGCGCATCGGCCTTTATGACGAATGGCATGCGCTGGCGGTTTATGACGCGGTGATCCGCCGGTTCGGCCCGGTTCGGCCGTTCGCCAATATCGTCCATTCCGAAGCGGCCCATGCCCAGGCGCTGCAGCGCCTGTGCGCGCGCCATGGGGTGCCCTTGCCGGTCAACGACTGGGCGGGGAAGGTGGTGTTGCCCGCTACCCTTGCCGAATGCTGCGCCGCCGGCGTCGCCGACGAGATCGAAAATGTGGCCATGTATGAGAACTTCCTCTCGTACCCCATGCCGGCGGATGCGGTGGCGGTCTTCAACGCTCTGAAAACCGCTTCTGGTGAGCGCCATCTGCCCGCCTTCCAGCGCTGCCTTGCCCGCCGCGGCGCGGGCGGCGGCCGGGGCCGGGGGCAGCCCTTCGCGGCCGCGACGCCGGGCCGGGACCGCCCGGCGTCGGGCGCGCCGTCATCCGGCGTGCCGGTGGCTCTGGCGCTGGCAGGGGTCGTGGCGCTGGGGCTTGGAGCGCTGTCGCTGCTCGCCGGGCGACACCGCCGCGGCGCCTGAGGCGATGGGGTGCCTGGTTCCGCCGGGCCCCGTTCTTTGGGTGTCCCCCTTGCGTTCCTTCAAGCGCCCGTCTACCTCCTGGCCATGAAATTCCTCGATCAAGCCAAGGTCTATGTGCGCTCGGGCGACGGCGGTGCCGGCTGCGTCTCGTTTCGGCGCGAGAAGTTCATCGAATTCGGTGGCCCCGACGGCGGCGACGGCGGCCGCGGTGGCGACGTGTGGATCGAGTGCGTCGACGGCCTCAACACCCTGATCGATTATCGCTACCAGCAGCATTTCAAGGCCAAGAAGGGCGATCACGGCAAGGGCGCCAACCGCACCGGCGCCAGGGGCGCCGATATTGTGCTGAAGGTGCCGGCTGGCACCCAGATCCTCGATGAGGACGAGGAGACGGTACTCGCCGACCTCACCGAGGTGGGCCAGAAGATCAAGCTGCTGGAAGGCGGCAACGGCGGCTTCGGCAACGCCCAGTTCAAGACCTCCACCAATCAGGCCCCGCGCCGCGCCAATCCCGGCCTCGAGGGCCAGGAGCGGTGGATCTGGCTGCGCCTGAAGCTGATCGCCGACGCCGGCCTGGTGGGCCTGCCCAATGCGGGCAAATCCACCTTTCTCGCCGCCACCACGGCGGCCAAGCCGAAGATCGCCGATTATCCCTTCACCACCCTGCATCCTGGCCTCGGCGTGGTGCGGGTGGACGGGCGCGAGTTCGTGCTCGCCGACATCCCCGGCCTCATCGAAGGGGCGCATGAAGGGGTGGGCATCGGCGACCGGTTCCTCGGCCATGTGGAGCGCTGCCGCGCCCTTTTGCATCTGGTGGATGGCACCAGCGAGCATGCCGGCAAGGCCTATAAGACCGTGCGTGCCGAGCTCGCCGCGTATGGCAACGGACTCGATGAAAAGCCGGAGATCGTCGCCTTGTCCAAGGTGGACGCGCTCTCGCCCGAACTGCTGAAGCAGCAGAAGGAGCGGCTGAAGCGCGCCGCCAAGAAGACGCCGCTGCTGCTCTCCGCCCAGTCGGGCCAGGGGGTGCAGGAGGCGCTGCGGGCCCTGCTCGGCATCGTCGAAGAGGCACGGGTGGAGGAGAAGGAAGAAGAGCCACGGCCCGAATGGCGGCCGTGAGGCTCTGGTCTCGGCCCGCGCGCCGGGCTTGAATTCCGGCGATGGCATGGCCTATGCCGTCGCCCGGGCGCATGCCGCGCCTTTCCCGTTTGGGGACGCTTCCTCCCGCATTTCGGGCCCGGTGCCCGGATCGCGCATTCTCGGTCTTTGAACCCATGACCTCCCTGGTCCCCGCCAATCCGCCCGCCCTCACCGACTTCCACCGCATCGTCATCAAGGTGGGGTCCGCCCTCTTGGTGGATCGCGACCGGGGCCGGGTGCGGCTGCCGTGGCTGGTGTCTCTGGTGGAGGATATCGGCACCCTGCACCGGCGCGGCTGCGACGTGATGGTGGTGTCGTCCGGCGCCATCGCCTTGGGGCGCACGGTGCTGCATCTGCCGGCCGGGCCGCTGAAGCTGGAGGACAGCCAGGCCGCCGCCGCGGTGGGCCAGATCGCCCTCGCCCGCACCTGGGCCGAGGCCCTCGGCCATGAGGACATCAACGCCGGCCAGGTGCTGCTGACCCTGGGCGACACCGAGGAGCGCCGCCGCTACCTCAACGCCCGCTCCACCCTGGCGCGGCTGATGGACCTCAAAGCGGTGCCGATCATCAACGAGAACGACACGGTGGCCACCTCCGAAATCCGCTATGGCGACAATGATCGCCTCGCGGCCCGGGTCGCCACCATGGCCAGCGCCGATCTGCTGGTGCTGCTTTCCGATATCGACGGCCTCTATACCGCCCCGCCGGCCAAGGACCCTAACGCCGCCCATATTCCGGTGGTGCCGCGCATCACCGCCGAGATCGAGGCCATGGCCGGGGCGGCGGGCTCGGAACTGTCGCGCGGCGGCATGCGTACCAAGGTCGAGGCGGGCAAGATCGCCACCGCCGCCGGCACCCACATGGTGATCGCCTCCGGCCATGTGAAGAATCCGCTCCGCCGCATCCGCGAGGGCGGGCGCTGCACCTGGTTCCTCACCTCCGCCAATCCCGTGCGGGCGCGCAAGAGCTGGATCGCCGGCGCCCTGGAGCCCCATGGCACCCTCTATCTGGACGAGGGCGCGGTGGCGGCCCTGCGCCGCGGCGCCAGCCTGCTGCCGGCGGGGGTGAAGCGGGTGGAGGGGGAATTCCAGCGCGGCGATGCGGTGCTGCTGCGCGGGCCCGATGGGGCCGAGGTGGGCCGGGGGCTGGTGGCCTATGATTCCCACGACGCGGGTCGCATCATGGGCCGGCCCACCGCCGAGATCGAGGCGCTGCTGGGCATCACCGGGCGCTCGGAAATGGTGCATCGGGACGACATGGCGCTCGGCGTGGAGTGAGCGCGCGCATCACACCCGAGCCTTATAGCCGCGCGTCACAGCCGCGCGATCACGTCTCGAATTCCTCTCAACGGCACCATATTAACGCTTCTCGACCGAGCATCTGTCGTATTTCCCCAGGAGCGTGCTAAAGAACACGCTCTGTTGCCTCTCTCGGGCCACACTTCACAGGGCCGGGGGCGGTGTCGTTCCTGATCGTGAGTTTCGCCATGGCTATCGCCTCTGCCGCCCGCCTGACCGTTCCCGCTGCCGCGGAGCGCGCGGTGCCGCCGGCCGATCTCGCCGCGGCCATGCTGGCCATGGGCAAGCGGGCGCGCGCCGCCGCGCGTGTTCTCGCCCTCGCTGATGCGGACACCAAGACCAACGCGCTGAAAGCCGCCGCCGACGCGGTGCGGGCAGCGACCGCCGACATTCTCGCCGCCAACGCGCGGGATGTGGCCCGCGCCCAGGCGGAAGGGGTGAGCGGCTCGTTCCTCGATCGGCTCTCCCTCACCCCTGCGCGCATCGAGGCCATGGCCGAGGGCATCGAGGCGGTGGCGGGCCTGGCCGATCCCGTCGGCAAGGTGACCGAGCGCTGGGAACGGCCCAACGGCATGCTCATCGAGCGGGTGCGCACGCCGCTGGGGGTGATCGGGGTGATCTATGAAAGCCGGCCCAATGTGACCGCCGATGCCGCCGCGCTCTGCCTGCGCTCCGGCAATGCGGTGATCCTGCGCGGCGGCTCCGACAGCCTGGCCTCCTCGGGGGCCATCCATCGGGCGTTTGTCGCTGGCCTTGCGTCCGCGGGCCTGCCGGCCGATACGGTGCAGTTCGTCGACACCTCCGATCGGGCGGCGGTGGGCCTCATGCTCGGCGGCCTGGAGGGCACGGTCGACGTGATCGTGCCGCGTGGCGGCAAGAGCCTGGTGGCCCGGGTGCAGAGCGATGCGCGGGTGCCGGTGTTCTCCCATCTGGACGGCATCGTCCATGTGTTCATCGACAAGGCGGCCGACCTCGACATGGCCAAGACCGTGGTGCTGAACGCCAAGATGCGCCGCACCGGTATCTGCGGCGCCGCCGAGACGCTGCTGGTGGACAAGGCGGTGGCAGCCACGCACCTCAAGCCGCTGGTGGAGATGCTGATCGACGCCGGCTGCGAGATTCGCGGCGATGCCGCCGTGCAGGCGGTGGACGGCCGGGTGCTACCGGCCAAGGATGCGGATTGGGATACGGAATATCTCGACGCGATCCTGGCGGTGAAGGTGGTGGACGGGCTCGATGAGGCCATCCAGCACATTGAGCAGCACGGCTCGCACCACACCGACTGCATCGTCACCCAGGACCAGGCGGCGGCCGACCGCTTCCTGGCGGAGGTGGATTCGGCCATTGTCCTGCACAATGCCTCCACCCAGTTCGCCGATGGCGGCGAGTTCGGCTTCGGCGCCGAGATCGGCATTGCCACCGGGCGCATGCATGCCCGCGGGCCGGTGGGGGCGGAGCAATTGACCTCCTTCAAGTATCGCATCCACGGTTCGGGCCAGACACGCCCGTGAGCTGCGAAGGGGCCCACGTGGCGCGTCTCTCCTCCGTCCTTCCCGTGGTGAGCGCGCGCGACGCGCGACGGATTCCGCTGGCCGCCCCCGGCCTGCGGGTCGGCCTGTTCGGCGGCAGCTTCAACCCCGCCCATGCCGCCCACCGGGCCGCCAGCCTTCTGGCCATGAACCGGTTGCGGCTGGATCGGGTGTGGTGGCTGGTTACGCCCGGCAACCCGCTGAAGAACAACAAGGATCTCCCCACTCTGGAAGAGCGGGTGGCGTTCACCCGGCGGCTCGCGCACCATCCGCGAATCGATGTGACCGGGTGCGAGGACGCCCTCGGGGTGCGCTACACCTATGAGACCGTCAAAACACTCACCTCGCGCATGCCGCAGGTGCGGTTCGTGTGGATCATGGGCGCCGACAATCTGGTGCAGTTCAACCGCTGGCAGCGCTGGCGGGGCATTGTAGATCTGGTGCCGTTCGCGGTGGTCGACCGGCTCGGCAACAGCCTGACGGCCACCGCCTCGCCGGCCGCCCAGGCGCTGGAGCGCTACCGCATCAATGAAGCGGATGCCGCCCATCTGGCAGACCTCAAGCCCCCCGCCTGGGTGTTTCTGCACGGGCTGAAATCCTCATTGTCTTCAACGGGAATCCGCGCCGCACGGGCCCGCCTCGATGCGATGCACAAGGGCTGAGCCCCACCGGACCCTTGAAAATTCGTTGAATTTGCTACATTCTGATGCTCGCGCCCCCGGCAATTGGCCGGCCGCGCCTGCAACTCGAGAGGATATGGACCCCTGTCCACGATGGCTTCGGCCCACACGGCTCCGGCCCCTGCGGCACTTCTGGCAACCGACCAGATGACGGCTGACCAGACGACCCCGCCCGCCACGATCTCCAAGCCGCTGCCTGAGGCGGAGGAGATCCTCACCCTCGTCAAGGCCCAGCTGGACGACGACAAGTCCGAGGACATCGTCTCCATCGACCTGCGCGGCAAGACCTCCATCGCCGATTTCATGGTGATCGCCTCCGGCCGCTCCCAGCGGCATGTGGGCGCCATCGCCGAGCACCTCATCGAGGCGCTCAAGGCGGCGGGGATCAAGCACGTGCGCGTCGAAGGCCAGCCCGCCTGCGACTGGGTGCTGATCGACGCCAATGACGTCATCATCCACGTGTTCCAGCCCGAAGTCCGCGCCTTCTACAACATCGAGAAGATGTGGTCGGGAACGCCGCGGTCCTGATCGCGGTCTTGATCGTGATGGCACATGGCTCGGGCTCGCGGCTTCACGCGCCCCCGGCGCGTGGTCCTCTGCGGGCGGCGCCGCGCGCAGCTGGGAGTTGAGGCTTCATGCGCCTCATTCTGGCCTGTGTGGGCCGGCTGAAGGCCGGTGCCGAGCGCGATCTGGTGGCGCGCTATGTGGAACGCGCCCGCGCCGCCGGGCGCGCCCTTGGCTTCACCGCCGTCGACATGCACGAAATCTCCGAATCCTCGGCCCGACGGGCCGAGGATCGCATGGCGGAGGAGGGGGCCGCGCTGCTGGCGGCGATTCCCGCCGGCGCCGTGCTGGTGGCGCTCGATCCCCGGGGCCGCAATCTCACCAGCGAGGACATCTCCGCCCGCCTCGGCGCGTGGCGTGACGGCGGCCGCCCGGCGGTGGCGCTGGTGATTGGCGGTGCCGATGGACTCAGCCCCCAGGTTCGGGACAAGGCGGAGGTGCTGCTGGCCTTCGGCGCGGCCACCTTTCCCCATCAATTGGTACGGGTGATGCTGGCCGAGCAGGTCTATCGGGCTGTCACGATTCTGGCCGGCCACCCCTATCATCGCGCCTGAGCGGTGATCGGGCCACGGCGATTTTGCTCGCAAGGCCAGCACCAGAGCGGCTTTGAGGGGTGCAATTGGGCCCGCTCCATTGACATCCGCGTCGCCGCCTTCTATCACGCCGGCTCCATTCAACAACCAAGTGTCGACGAGCCGCGCGGCACGCGCGCCGCGGTCGGCCCGAAGGCGAGTGTCATGAAGATCCGTAATTCCCTGAAGTCGCTGCTCACCCGTCACCGGGACAACCGCCTGGTGCGCCGCAAGGGCCGCGTCTACATCATCAACAAGACCCAGAAGCGCTACAAGGCCCGCCAGGGCTGAGCCTGCGCTGCCGACGTTCCGGCGCCATCGCCGGAACGTGATGGCGATCGCGGCCGCCGCGCCGCGACGCTGTTGACGCCGCCCCATTGGCGGCGGACACTTGCGTCATGAGTGCATCGACGCCGTCCCGCTCCCGCCGCTCCGGCGAACGCTTCGCCTTTTGCCCCGCTCCTGGCGGGCGGCTCCTGCGGCTGTTTCAGGCGGCGGCGCTCGGTCTGGTCCTTGGCGTGGCCAGTCTTGTTTCCCCAGCTCTCACCCAATCGCGCGGTGATCGCGCGCCGCAGGCCGGTGACGCACCGGAGGCGGGGCCGGCGGATACGCCCGCCAACGCCGCCGAGACCCGGCGGGGTGGTCCAGCTGCCCCCAAGGATCGCCGGACGCAGCTCGAAGGTCTGTTTGCCGCCCTGAAGGCGGCGCCCGACGCGCGCAGCGCGCAGGCCATCGCCAGCCGGCTGGATCAGATCTTCAACAGCAATGACAGCACGGCCATCGACATCCTGATGGCACGCGCCACGGTGGCGCAGCAGGCCAAGCAGCCTGATCTCGCGCTGAAGATCCTCGGCCAGGTGCTGGAGATCGCGCCCGATGACCTGGGCGCCCGAACCAAGCGGGTCACCATCTATTACCAGCGCGATGATTATGGCGCGGCCCTGGCGGACATCCGCGAGGTGCTGGCGCGGGAGCCCCGTCATTTCGAGATGCTGTATGGGCTGGCGCTGATTCTGCGCGATCTCGGCGAGGAACCGCGGGCGCTGACGGCGGTGCGGCAGGCGCTGGCGCTCAATCCCCATCTGGAAGGGGCCAAGGACATGGAAGCGCAATTGACGCTGACCGTGGAAGGCCGCCCCATCTGAACGCGGCCCGTCTCAAATCGGTGACGCGGCCTCAGCGGTCGCGGACCCCGGCGGGAGCCAGCGGCGGCAGGGGCGCGTGCGCCTGGGCCGGCACCTTCATCAGGTGATTGTCGGTGAGCTGCACGGTCCAGGATTTCTGCTCCTGGGTATCCACCTCGAAAAAGCCGGTGCGCTCGAAGCCGCGGGCCAGGCAATCCTCGGCGCCGCGAATGGTGAATTCCTTTTCCCGCGTGCACATGTGGGCCTTGCCGGCCCATTCGCCGCCCTGGTCGTAATCGACGGCGTAGAGATAGTAGAAGCGCGCCACCAGGTCGCCGCGCAGCAGGGTCTCGCAGCTGTTGGCGGCCACGTTCCACCAGCCCTCGGTGGTCCAGCCATCACCATCCTTGTAGCCCACCGAGACGCCGACGCGACTCTGCGTGCGGTTGCACAGGCGGAAGTCCGCATGGGCCAGCGACGGCAGCAGGATGAGGCTGCAGGCCAGCGCAGCGCCGAGCCAGCCGCGAGAAGGCCGCGACAGCAGCGCACACTTGCGTGGCGCACACTTGCGTGGCGCACACGTGCACCGATGCGGGCTGGAGGAGGGGCGGCCCGTCACGGGCGCGACACGGGGGAACATAAGTCGGGCTGTGTGCCTGTCATGGGGGGTGGCGTCAATGCCTTCCGATGCGCGTATCCGGGGGCGAGGGTGTCTTGTCGCTGGTGATCGGGGCAGGAGCGAGGCACGTGGCTCCGTCCTGGTCGGGGGTATCATGGTCGCGTGCATCATGGTGGCGTGCTTTGCGGTGCGCCGCGCGTGGGCGCGCCACCATCAGCCCCAGGAGGATGACGCCGCCGCCCAGCACCTGGAGCGCCGACAGGGGTTCGGAGAGGAAGAGCCAGCCCAGCAGGGCGGCAGAGACCACCTCCAGGAAGAACACCAGGGCTCCGAACACCGGCGGCACCGCCGCGAGGCCGATGGCCATCAGGCCCTGCCCGGCCACCTGGCTGACCAGCGCGAGCGCCACCAGGGCGGCGAGCCCGGCCGCCGAGGCAGGCAGCAGCCGGGGCTCCAGCGCCAGCGCGACGCCGCCGAGCACCACGGTGGTGGTGGCGGTGGATATCAGCATGATGGCGGCGGCCCCGCGGGACAGCCGGGCCCGGCGCACGGCCAGGAAATAGCCGGCAAAGAACATGGCGGTGACCAGGCCGGCGGTATCGCCGGGCAGGTGATGGGGATCGAACCGCGCGCTCTGGCCCACCAGCACCAGCGCCCCGGCCAGGCACAGGCCGAGGCCGAGCCACACCGCCCGCCGCGGCCGCTCCCCCAGGGCCAGCACCGCGAACAGGGTCACCCACACCGGCGACGTGGTGGCGAGCACGGTGGCGTTGGCGACGCTGGTGCCGAGGATGGCGAGATGCCAGCAGATGAGATCGCCGGCGAAGAACAGGCCGGAGATCACCGACATGCGATCGAGCCGGAAGCGGGCGGTGGTGGCCGGCCGGGGGGTGAGCGCGGCCCAGGCGGCGAGCACCGGCAAGGCCAGCGCGACCCGCCAGAAGGCGCTGGCGAAGGGGCCCACATCCGCCTGCCGCACGAACAGCACGGAGGCGCCCATGGCGAAGGCGCCGAGGGCGAGGGCGCAGATGCCGGCGACAAGGCCGGGGGAGGCGGCTTTCATGGGGACCTTTGGCTCTGCCGATCGCCGGCGGCCGCCTGCAGCGGCGGGAGCGTGGAAAGTGGGGATGGTTCCTTGACGCGGACCGGACAGCTGGCCTCTATCATCCGCGGATCAGAATGAGGAGACCTGCCAGGTGGCGGAAGACGTCTCGGATGCCCCTGCGGGCTTCGCCAAGGAACAGCTCAAGTCCTTCATCGAGCGCATTGAGCGCCTCGAGGAGGAGAAGAAGGCCATCGCCGACGACATCAAGGATGTGTTCGCCGAGGCCAAGGCCAATGGCTTCGATGTGAAGGCCCTGCGCACCATCCTGAAGCTGCGCAAGGAAGACGCCGACGAGCGCAAGGAGCACGACGCCATCGTCGAGCTGTATTGCCAGGCGCTCGGCATCTTCATGTGAGGACCCCGCGGCGCGGCTGATCTCCGGGTCATCCCCGCCGTGACCATGTCGCGCGGCGGGGCTAAGCGCTCCGGCGGCGAGCCAGTTCAGAGAACACGAACCCGGTGGCGCGGTCTTGCGCCGCCGGGTTCGCGCTTGAGCGTCCGCGTGTGGGCGGTCGTCCTTGCGCGCGTCGCGCGGGAAGGCGCCCCGCCAGCGGCGCGCGGCTCCCCGCCTGAGGCTCACATGCGCTGGCTGAGGGCGACGGTGGGGGCGCGGAACACGTAGGTGGTCAGGTCGGCGACGGCCGCCCCGTTGAAGCCCGGCTTGGCGAAGAAGGCGGGATCGCGGGAGAAGGAGACCGCCAGCGCCGCCTGTGGCGCCGTGACGAAGGCGGTGAACACCCGCAGCTCCGGCGGCCTCAGATAAAGCTCCGTGGAGAGGCTGGGCGAGAGGAACAGCCGGCCGAAGGCGATGGCCTGGGGCACCGGGGCGCGCTCGCGGGGGCGCCGGGCGGCCGGCGCGGCGCTGGCGACGGCGGTGCCGGCGCTGTGGGGCGGCGGGCCGAAAATGTCGCCCATGGCGGCATAGCCCAGCGCCTGCGGAGCCTCTTCCTGGGTGCCGCGGGTGATGACCGCCGGCAGTGGCGCGGCGGCGAGGCGGGCGGAGACCGGGCGGCCCGGTGCGTCGTTGGGGCGGCGCTGCGGCAGCGGCGCGGTGAGCGCGGCGCTGGCCATCTGCTGGGTGGCGATGGCGCCGCGGGCCACTTCCGCCGGGCGCAGCTGCGGCAGCGGCGTGGGATCGGCGACCGCACGGGCGGTCTGGGTGGGACGATCGGCGGCACGGGGTTTGGCGTCGTCACGCGCGGTGCTGCCGGCATCGGCCACGGTGGTGCCGTTCTCCTCGTCGTCGGCGTCGTCCTTTTTGCCGAAGAAGCCGGAGAAGAAGTTCTTTACGCCCTTGCCGCTGTCGGCGGAGGCCACCACCACGTCGCCATCAGAGCCGCGGGCGCGGATCTCGGCCAGGGCGGTGGCATAGCCGGAGAGGGGCTTGCCATCGGTGGGCACATGCACGGTCTTGCCGTCCGGGAAGACCCGCACCAGTTGTTCGCGGGTCATGCGCGGCCAGTGGCGCACGCTGCCGGTATCCATGTGGACGAAGGGCGAGCCCGAGGTGGGGTAGAAGCCGACGCCGCCCCGCTGCAGCCGCAGGCCGGCGGCGCGCAGATCGGCGAGGGGGACGCCCGGAATATAGAAATCCATGGCCTTGCCCAGCATATGCTGGGAGAATTTCGCCACGCCCCGGCTGCGCGAGCGCAGCATGGAATTGGTTTCCGGCGAGCGGTAGGCGCTGACGATCTGGATCGGCGCGCGGGCGTTGTTCTCGCGATAGACCTCCCAGACCACATCGAACAGATGGGGGTCCATCTTGGTTTCTTTGTCGTTGCGCCAGTCCCGCAGAAAGCGGTTGAGCTGCGCCAGCACCGCCGGATCGTAGCGGCCATCCCTCTTGAAGGTGAAGGTGGCGCTTTCGCCGCGGTGGGTGTGGTGCAGGGTCAGGGTGCGGGTATCGCCATTGGCGATGGCCGTCTGGAGCGAAGTGCTGCCGCAGGCCAGCAGAGTGGCGCCGATGGAGGCGACACGCAGCAGGCGGAAGCCGTCGCGGAGCGGGCGGCGGACGGGACGGGAGGAGATCGACAATTTGGTCCTGGCCACTGTCGCGAACCCGAGGCTCTGGTTTGGGAGGTGCCGCGGCGAACCGCGACACGAGGCTAACGGAGTCTTGCCGGGTTCGGTTAAGGGTGAGTTGACACCCCGCTCCCCCAACGCATGCCCGTTCCGGGCAGCACCTTCTCACCATCACTCACGTCGCCGTGACTAGCGGTCGAGTATGGCGAAAACGTGCTTCGTGCTGTCCTGGGGCTGTGTCGGGAAAGCTATACGCAAGGTTTGGTGAATCGAAACTTGGTGGGAGATCTGCGGCATTCAGTCACAGAATGCGGCGGGTGTGGGAAAGTCTTGGCCCCGCCGCCGTCGCGCGCAGGCTGATCCGGACCCTGCTTCAAGTCCTGGTTATAGAACCGCATTCTGAGTGGGCTCTCGGGCTTGTCGAAGGCGCTGCGTCCGGCCACATTCTGGTGGAATCCCGGCGGGGCATGCCGCCGCCAGGATGTCGCGGCCGGGAGCGTGCCCGGCTTGTGGCGAATCAGCGCCGGCTTGTGGTGGCGCCGTCGGCGAGGCGGCGCTTGCCGTCCAGCCCCAGGCGCGCCTCAACGGCGGCATCGAGGCCATAGAGGTCCTCGCGCAGCTCGAGCTTGCCGGAGGGGCCCACCACGGCGGTGAAATACACCACGTGGACCGGAATGCGCCGCTTCAAGGTGACGTAGCGTTCGCTGCCGCCGAACATCTTGCCGATGCGGGCCGCGCTCCAGGTCTCGCCCGGCATGCCGATGTTGAACAGCACCTCGCCGAACTCCAGCGGGTCCTGCACCCGCATGCAGCCGTGGCTGTAGGCGCGCCGCTCGTTGGCGAACAGGCTCCGCGACGGCGTGTCGTGCAGGTAGACCGAGTGGTCGTTGGGGAACATGAACTTGATGCGGCCGAGCGCGTTGTTGCTGCCCGGAACCTGGCGGAATGAATAGCCCCCCGAACCGCTGCGGGTCACCTGGATACCGCGCCGGCTGAGCGCCGAGGGATCGGAGCGCAGCAGCGGCATCATCTCGTTGCGGGCGATGGAGGGGGGGATGTTCCAGGCGGGATTGACCACCGCATAACGCATGTCCTGCGACAGCAGCGGCGTCGGCGTGTCCGGCTTGCCCACCACGATCCGCGTCTCGTGGATCACCTCGTCCCCCTCATGGATGCGGGCCATGTATTCGGGGATGTTGACCATCACATAATAGGCGCCGAGATCGCGCGGCAGCCAGCGCCAGCGTTCCATATTGGCCAGAATGCGGTCACGGGCGCCGGCGCCGGTGGCATCCACGCCCCGGTTCAGGGCGCTGAGGGTGCCGGAGCCCACCACACCGTCTGGCGAGAGGTTCAGGCTCGCCTGAAAATCCTTCACCGCGGTCACCAGGTCCGGATCATAGGTCAGGTCGCCGGGAATGGCGGCAAGCCCCAGCCGCGCCCGCAGCAGCGGCACACGGGGATCGACGCCGCCAGGCTTCAGCAGGCTGCCCCGGGGAATCGCCACCTGGGTCGGCGGGCGCGGCGCGCCGATGGTGGCGAGCTTGGCCTTCAGGGCCTTGTAGCCGGCGTGGGGCGGGTTGAACGCGGCCAGCGCCGCATTGGCATCGGCCGCGTCCGCCAGGGTCGCGAGAATGGCGGCCGGCTCGGGAATGTCGCGGGTGGGCGTGATCATGCCCGAGATCCGGCTCGGCTCGAAGCGGCCGGCCTGGGCATGGCGCGCATAGGTCAGCGCGGCCAGCGCCAGCCGCAGCTCGGCGTCGGCCAGGGCGGTGGCATCGGCACCTTTGGCGAGGCGGGCCACCTCATAGTCGTTGGGGTCGAGGCCGTCTTCGCCGGCCGCCGCGAGGCGGGCGAGCACGGCCCGGCCGCGGCTGTTCCAGCCGGTGTTGTCCACGAACAGCGGTGCGTCCTGTCGGGCGCCGTAGAAGGCAGTGAGCGCCTCCTGCTCCTTCTTGTTGGAGGTGACGCGCTGCGGGTCCGCCAGGGCCAGAGCGAGGGCCGCCGCCACCGGATCGGCCGGCACCGCCGGCTGCGCCATCCCGGTGGCTGGTGCGCCGGTGGACGGCTGAGCGGATGGCGTGGCGGTGTTGATGGCCGGCGCGGCGGAGGCGGGCACGGATGGCGCATGGGCGCCGGGAGCCGGCGCTGCGGGCGCAGCCTGGATGGTGGCGCTCGGATTGGGCGTCGAGGGCGTGGCCTGGGCGCTGGTGGACGGCGCCGGCGCTGCGGGCGCAGCCTGGACGGCGGCCTCTGGATTGGGCGCCGAGAGCGTCGTCTGGGCGCTGCCGGTCGGCGCCGGCGCTGCGGGCGCCGCCTGGACAGTGGCGCTGGGCTTGGGCGCCGTTGGCGCGGTCTGGACAGTGGCGCTCGGGGCAGGCGCATGCGGCGCAGAAGCGGCGACGGGCAGGGGCTCGCCATTGCCGGCACTGTCGATGCCGCCGCGCACGGCGGAGGCGGCGGCCTGCCGGGCTGGCGGCGGCGTCACGGCGGGTGTCGTCACGACAGGTGTTGTGGCTGCGGGGGGCGTCGCCGCGGGCGTCACGGTCGCCGCAGCAGGGACGGCCGGCGTCCGGTTCGGCAGGGCCTGGCGGGTGGCGGGCACGGGATCGCCGGTGCCCATGCCGGCATCGTCGGTGACCGGCGGCGCCATGCGCGGCCCTTCGAGCAGGCTTCGGGCGTTGGCGGCGGCCGGCGACATGCCGGTGGTCGGCGCGTTGGATTGGGCGGCGGCAGGAAGCCCCCACAGGGCGAGGGCGAGACTGATGGCGCTCACCCCGAGGCCGCGCACGGCCGTCGGGTGCGGCGCGCAGGGCGCAGCGGTCTGCGGCGTTTCGGCGATCCCCATGGTCCTCTCCTGATCTCGTCCCCGTCTGGTGTGGTGCCGTTCCTGGGCGCGTGGATCAATTCACAAGCGCGAGCAGGGCCGGGCTTTGTCGGCCATTGTCACTCTGCAGCAACAAATTGCGGCGCGGCGCGTTCCGCTGGGGCCAACGAAAGGTCGTCGTCGATGGCGAGGTCGCCGAGCCGGGCCAGCTTGCGATAGAGGGTGGAGCGGCCGATGCCGAGCCGGCGCGCCACTTCGGTGAGCCGTCCGCCATAGCGGCTGCAGGCGAGGCGGATGGCCGCTTCCTCCAGCGCCTCCAGGGGGCGCACGTGGCCGCTGGCGTCGATCCAGCGCGGATCCGCATCGGCGGGGTCTGCGGCGGCCGCGTCCCATGCCGCGCCGGTGGCGGGCGCCGCGGCGAGGCGGGGGGCCAGGGGAATGATGTTGTCGCGGGCGGCCAGCGCCGCTTCCGCCCGGCCCAGGGCCGCCGCATTGGCCAGCGCCACCTGCAGGCGCAAGGCGCCGGCCGGCTTCACCACGAAATCGCGGGCCCCGGCGCGCAGGGCGGATTGGGCGGCGTCGATGCCCTCGGCGCGCACGGCGACCACCACCGGCGCGGTCAGGCCGCGGGCCTTCATGGCGCCGAGCACGCCCATGCCATCGAGTTCCGGCAGCACCAGATCGAGCAGCACCACGTCGAACCGGGTGCGCGCGAGCTGCGCCAGAGCGGCGTCGCCATCACAGGCGTGGATGCAGTCATACCCCAGTTGGGTGACCACCGATTCGAGGCGGCACGCTTCGAGCGCATCGTCTTCAACCAGCAACAGCAAGGGTTTCATGGGATTCCGGCGTGGTGCGAACCGGTCCAGCTTGGGCGCTGATGATTAACCAAGTCTGAGCGTCACGCATTCGTGTGCGCGGTCGACCCGGCGCCGGCGGGCTTGCGGGCCGGGGGCATTGAGGCGATCGTGGCCGGCGAGCTATGAGGACGCCCAACGAGGCTCCGTTCCGATTGCCGGAGGTTGCATGTTCTTTTTTCGTCGCCCCGCCTATCAGCCCGCATCCGCCACCGCGGCGCACGCGGCGACCCGTGGCGCGGCCGCCGTCGCTTCTGCCGAGGCCCTGCCCGAGTGGAATCTGACAGACCTCTACCCGGCCATGGATTCGCCGGAGCTGGAGGCTGACCTTCTGCGCGCCGATCTGGAAGCGAAGGATTTCGAGACCGCCTACAAAGGCAAGCTCGCCACCCTGCTGGCGGACAAGGAAGCCGGCGCGGCGCTGGCCGCCGCGGTGCGGCGCTATGAGGAGATGGACGACCTCATTGGCCGCATCGCCTCCTATGGCAGCCTCGTCTATGCCGGCGATACCTCCGATCCGGCCCGCGCCAAATTCTATGGCGATATCCAGGAGCGGCTCACCGACGCCTCCACCCACCTGCTGTTCTTCACGCTGGAGCTGAACCGGCTGGACGACAAGGCGCTGGAAGCGGCCATGGCGGTGCCAGCGCTCGCCCACTACCGGCCGTGGATCGAGGATCTGCGCAAGGACAAGCCCTACCAGCTCGATGACAAGATCGAGCAATTGTTCCACGAGAAGTCGACCCCCGCCCGCTCCGCCTGGAGCCGGCTGTTCGACGAGACCATCGCCTCGCTCCGCTTCCAGGTGAACGGCCAGGAGCTCGCCATCGAGCCCACCTTGAACCTGATGCAGGATTCCAAGGGCGAGGTGCGCCAGGCCGCCGGCCAGGCCATCGCCGAGACGCTGGGCAAGAACATCCGCCTGTTCACCCTCATCACCAACACCCTGGCCAAGGACAAGGAGATCTCCGACCGCTGGCGTGGCTTCCCCGATGTCGCCTCGTCCCGCCACCTGGCCAACCGGGTGGAGCAGGAAGTGGTGGATGCCATGGTGGAGGCCATCCGCGCCGCCTATCCGCGCCTGTCGCACCGCTATTACGCCTTGAAGGCGCGCTGGTTCGGCAAGGACAAGCTGGAATTCTGGGACCGCAACGCGCCGCTGCCCAAGGTGGAAAGTCGCGACATCGGCTGGTCCGAGGCCCGCGACACGGTGCTCTCCGCCTATGGTGCCTTCTCGCCGAAGATGGCGGAGATCGCCGGCACCTTCTTCGACAAGTCCTGGATCGACGCGCCCACCCGTCCCGGCAAGTCGCCGGGCGCTTTCGCCCACCCCACGGTGCCCTCGGCCCATCCGTTCGTGCTGCTCAACTATCAGGGCAAGCCGCGGGACGTGATGACGCTGGCCCATGAGCTGGGGCATGGCGTGCACCAGGTGCTGGCCGCCCGCCAGGGCGCGCTGATGGCGCCGACCCCGTTGACCCTGGCGGAAACCGCCTCGGTGTTCGGCGAGATGCTCACCTTCCGCCGGCTGCTGGCCCAGGCCGAGACTCCCGAGGCCCGCAAGATCATGCTCGCCCAGAAGGTGGAGGACATGATCAACACGGTGGTGCGCCAGACGGCCTTCTATACGTTCGAGCGCCTGGTCCATACCGAGCGGCGCAAGGGCGAGCTCACCTCCGAGGTGATCGGCGAGCTTTGGATGAAGGTGCAGACCGAAAGCCTCGGCCCGGGCATCAATCTGGGCGCGGGCTATGAGACCTTCTGGGCCTATATCCCCCACTTCATCCATTCGCCCTTCTATGTGTACGCCTACTCGTTCGGCGATTGCCTGGTGAACTCGCTCTATGCGGTCTACGAGAACGCGCAGGCCGGGTTCGCCGAGCGCTATCTGGAGATGCTCTCCGCCGGCGGCACCAAGCACCATTCCGAGCTGCTGGCGCCGTTCGGCCTCGATGCCCGCAACCCGGCGTTCTGGCAGACCGGCCTGACGCTCATCGACGGCATGATCACCGAGCTGGAGGGCATGGAAGCCACCGCGTGAGCCGAATGGCCCGGCCCGCGCCGCCGGGCCCGCACTGCCACTTGCAAACCCCGCGTGGCCCGCGCGCGCGGGGGCCACGCGGGGGCGTGGAAAATGCCGGGTTGAAGGCAAACCTTTACATCTCTTCAACTCCGGCGCCTTAAGCCTTGGTTCATGATGCTGCGATCCGGCCTGCTCCTGTGCGCCCTGCTGCTCGGCCTGTCCGGCGCGGCCGCATCGGCGCATGCGCAGCCGAACGGCGCCGGGGGTGGCGGAAAGCCCGCGCCGCTGCCGCCGGCCTCGCCGGTGCGCCAGGGTGCCAATCCGGGGCTCGATACCGAGGCGCTGAAGGCCGACGTGAGCGGGGCGGAAGCCTTCCAGAAAAAGCTCGCCGCGGAGTTGGAGGCGGCCAAGGGGGATCGCGCCAAGCTCAACGCGCTGCTGGTGGAGACCGCAGGGCGATCACGGGCGGTGGAACAGCAGCTGATCGACGTCGAGGCTCGGATCGGCGAATTGGACCGCAGCGCGGTCGAGCTCACCGGCTCCCTTGCCAAGCGGCGGGATGTGCTGGCGGAGGTTCTGGCGGCGCTGCTGCGCATGGGGCGGGAGCCGCCGCCGGCGCTGCTGATGCGCCCGGATGACGCGCTCGACGCGGTTCGCTCGGCCATTCTGTTGGGTGCTCTCCTGCCTGAGCTCAGGGTGGAGGCGGAGACCCTAGCCGCCGACCTGTCGGAACTGGTGCGGGTGCGTGGTGAGCTGAACGATGCGCGCACGCGGCTCGGCCAGCTGCGGCAGGCGCTGGATCAGGATCAGAAGCGGCTGTCCGCTTTGGTGGGCGAGCGCCAGCGGCGGCGCGCGGAAGAGCAGCCGCTGGCCCCGGCGGAGAAGGCCGAGGCTGACCAGGTGGCCAAGAGCAGCGGCGATGTGCACGATCTCGTGACCCGTCTGGAGACCGAAGTGGGCCCGGCGGCCCGTGCCGCCGATGCGGCCGGCGCCGCCAGCGCCGCGCAGGCCGCGGCCAAGCCGGATCTGGAGGCCCTCAAGAACCCCGCCCGCATCGCGCCGGCGGTGGCGTTCGACCAGGCCAAGGGCTTGCTGCCGCTTCCGGTGGCGGGGGTGCCACTGCGCGGATTCGGCGTGGGCGACGACGTGGGCGGCAGCACCAAGGGGCTGACCATCGCCACCCGCGCGGGCGCGCCGGTGAGCGCGCCGGCCGATGGCTGGGTGGTCTATGCGGGGCCGTTTCGCAGCTATGGCCAACTCTTGATCATCAACGCCGGCGGCGGATACCATATCTTGATGGCGGGGATGGAGAAGATCACCGTGGACCTCGGCCAGTTCGTGTTGGCGGGCGAGCCGGTGGCGGTGATGGGGGGCTTGCCCCGGCTGGCCGGCAGCTCGCGCGGGCTTGAAGGCAGTGCGCCGGCGTCGGCCGGTTTGTCCCGTGGTTCGCCTCTTGGCACAGCCTCGGGACAGCCCCAATTGTATGTTGAGTTCCGCAAGGACGGAGTCTCCATCGATCCCGCCCCCTGGTGGGCGGCAACGGACAGTCGGAAGGTGCGCGGATAATGCGTCGGACATCACTTTTTCTCGTCGGCGTGGCCGCGGGCGCCCTGGTGGCGGTGGCCGCTGTGCAGCCGCGCATGCTGCTCATCGGCACGGCAGCCGAGGCGGCGGCTTCGGACACCTATCGCCAGCTCAATCTCTTCGGAGACGTGTTCGAGCGTGTGCGCTCCGACTATGTCGAGAAGCCCGAGGATTCGAAGCTGATCGAGTCGGCCATCAACGGCATGCTGCAGTCGCTTGATCCCCATTCCTCCTACATGGACGCGAAGAATCACCGCGACATGCAGGTGCAGACCAAGGGCGAGTTCGGCGGCCTCGGCATCGAGGTGACCATGGAGGACGGCCTGGTGAAGGTGGTGGCTCCCATGGAGGACACCCCCGCCGCCAAGGCCGGCGTGCTGGCCGGCGACCTCATCACCAAGCTCAACGGCGACCAGGTTCAGGGCATGACCCTGAACGAAGCGGTGGACAAGATGCGCGGCGCCGTGGGCACGCCCATCACCCTCACCCTGGTGCGCAAGGGCGCCGACAAGCCCATCGACGTGAAGGTCGTGCGCGACACCATCAAGATCAAGGTGGTGCGCTCGCGGGTGGAAGGCGGCGACATCGCCTACATCCGAATCAACTCCTTCAACGAGCAGACCTACGACAGCCTGAAGAAGGCCATCGACGACCTCACCGCCGAGATCGGTCCGGACAAGCTCAAGGGCTACATCATTGATCTGCGGAACAATCCCGGCGGTCTGCTGGATCAGGCGATTGCCGTGTCCGATGCGTTCCTCGACCGGGGCGAGATCGTTTCCACCCGCGGCCGCAACCCGGAGGAGACGCAGCGCTTCAACGCCCGCGCCGGTGACCTCGCCAAGGGCAAGCCGGTGATCGTGCTGGTCAATGGCGGCTCGGCCTCGGCGTCGGAGATCGTCGCCGGTGCGCTGCAGGATCAGAAGCGGGCCACGGTGCTGGGCTCGCGCTCGTTCGGCAAGGGGTCGGTGCAGACCATCATTCCCCTGGGGCAGAACGGCGCCCTGCGGCTGACCACGGCACGCTATTACACGCCCTCCGGCCGCTCCATTCAGGCCAAGGGCATCGACCCGGACATCGTGCTCGTGCAGGACATGCCCGACGAGATGAAGGCCAAGCTCGGCGCCACCGCCGATGCCACCCGGGGCGAGGCCTCGCTGAAGGGGCATCTGAAGAACGGCACCGAAGAGCAGTCGGGGTCGCCGTCCTACGTGCCGCCGGATCCGAAGGACGACACCCAGCTCAAGCTGGCGGTGGAGCTGATGGAAGGCACCGTGAAGAACGCCGCCTTCCCCGCCACCCCCAGCAAGACGACGCAGGCCAACTGAGGGTTATCCCCGGTTTCTCTGCCGAAAATTCATGCAGGTCAGCGCCCCCGCTCAATCTTTCAGCGGGGGCGCTGTCATATCCGGTATTGCGCAGTTTTCGGGCAGGAGAAGAGGCGCCTTCCCCTGCGTCGCAGCAAGGCGGAATGGCGGTTCCGCCGGCCTGCCTCCAGCAATCATGCGGCTTTCCCGGGGCTTGGCCGGGTTGGATCAGGGTCGGGCGGGCCTGCGTCGGCGTCGCATTTTGCAACGCGGTCGCCGATGCCGGGCGGGCCCCGGCACCTCCCGGTGCGGCAATGCGGCCTAGGTGCCATCCTTCGGTCATGTTGCCGCCTTGATCGGCCTGTGTTAGGCAACCCGGGATTTCGAGGGTGGGGTTTCGCCCGCTGGCGAGGTCGCACTAGAATATTCCCAACAGATCAAGGGTTTGGGTCTTGGCTTCGCAAATGGTGCGGGGCGGGCTGCAAATCCGAGAGAGGTGCGGGTGGCGGATACGATCGTGTCAGGCATGGCGGGGCGCTACGCGACTGCGCTGTTCGAACTGGCGGATGAAGCCGGCGCCATTGATTCCGTGAAAGCGGATCTCGATCGCCTGTCGGCCCTCATCGCCGAGAGCGCGGATCTGGCGCGGCTGGTGAAGAGTCCTGTCTTCACCGCTGACGAACAGCTGTCCGCGATTTCTGCAGTTTTGGATAAGGCCGAGATTTCCGGCCTTGCCGCGAATTTCGTGCGGCTGGTGGCGAAGAACCGCCGCCTGTTCGCACTCCCCGGTATGATCGCGGACTTTGCCGCCCTCGTCGCCGCCAAGCGCGGCGAAGTGACGGCGCAGGTGACCGTGGCGTCCGCCCTCAGCGACGAGCATCTCGCCACGCTGAAGGAGACCTTGGCCCAGAATACCGGCAAGGACGTGAATCTCGATGTGACGGTCGACCCGTCCATCCTCGGTGGTCTCATCGTGAAGCTCGGCTCCCGCATGGTCGACGCGTCGCTCAAGACCAAACTCAACTCTATCCGGCATGCGATGAAAGAGGTCCGCTGATGGACATTCGAGCCGCTGAAATCTCCGCGATCCTCAAGGGGCAGATCCAGAACTTCGGTCAGGAAGCCGAAGTGTCCGAAGTCGGACAGGTTCTCTCCGTCGGTGACGGCATCGCCCGCGTCTACGGCCTCGACAATGTCCAGGCCGGCGAGATGGTGGAGTTCGAGAACGGCACCCGCGGCATGGCGCTGAACCTCGAGCTCGACAACGTCGGCATCGTGATCTTCGGCTCCGACCGTGAGATCAAGGAAGGCCAGACCGTCAAGCGCACCGGCGCCATCGTCGACGCCCCCGTCGGCAAGGGCCTGCTCGGTCGCGTCGTGGATGCCCTCGGCAACCCGATCGACGGCAAGGGTCCCATCCAGTATACCGAGCGTCGCCGCGTCGACGTGAAGGCCCCCGGCATCATTCCGCGCAAGTCCGTGCATGAGCCCATGCAGACCGGCCTCAAGGCCATCGACGCGATGATCCCGATCGGCCGCGGCCAGCGCGAGCTGATCATCGGCGACCGCCAGACCGGCAAGACCGCCGTTGCCCTCGACGCCATCCTCAACCAGAAGCCGCTGAACGCCGGCGACGCCCCGGAGAGCCAGAAGCTCTACTGCGTGTATGTCGCGGTGGGTCAGAAGCGCTCCACCGTCGCCCAGTTCGTGAAGGTGCTGGAAGAGCAGGGCGCCCTCGAATACTCCGTGATCGTGGCGGCCACCGCCTCCGACGCGGCCCCCATGCAGTTCCTGGCGCCGTTCACCGGCACCGCCATGGGCGAGTATTTCCGTGACAACGGCATGCACGCCTTGATCATCCACGACGACCTGTCCAAGCAGGCCGTGGCCTATCGTCAGATGTCGCTGCTGCTGCGCCGCCCGCCGGGCCGCGAGGCCTATCCCGGCGACGTGTTCTATCTGCACTCCCGCCTGCTGGAGCGCGCCGCCAAGCTCAATGACGAGCACGGCGCCGGCTCGCTGACCGCTCTGCCGATCATCGAGACCCAGGCCAACGACGTGTCGGCCTACATCCCCACCAACGTGATCTCCATCACCGACGGCCAGATCTTCCTCGAGAGCGATCTGTTCTACCAGGGCATTCGCCCGGCGGTGAACGTCGGCCTGTCGGTGTCGCGCGTGGGCTCCTCGGCCCAGATCAAGGCGATGAAGCAGGTGGCCGGCAAGATCAAGGGCGAGCTTGCCCAGTATCGCGAGCTGGCGGCCTTCGCGCAGTTCGGCTCGGACCTCGACGCCTCCACCCAGAAGCTGCTGAACCGCGGCGCCCGCCTCACCGAGCTGCTCAAGCAGAGCCAGTTCGCGCCCCTCAAGGTCGAGGAGCAGGTGGTGGTGATCTTCGCCGGCATCAACGGCTATCTGGATCCGCTGCCGGTCAGCAAGGTGCGTGAGTTCGAAGCCGGCCTGCTGCTGGCGCTGCGCTCGCAGAACCCCGAGATCCTCGACACCATCCGCACCTCCAAGGAACTGTCCAAGGAGACCACCGAGAAGCTGACGAAGGCCCTCGACGCCTTCGCCAAGAGCTTCGCCTGAGCGGCGTTGGTCGTTCCTCGAACCTGACGGACGGGCGCGATGGCGAGTCTGAAGGACCTAAGAAACCGTATCGCCTCGGTGAAGGCGACGCAGAAGATCACCAAGGCGATGCAGATGGTCGCCGCGGCGAAGCTGCGTCGCGCCCAGATGGCGGCGGAAGCCGCGCGGCCTTATGCCGAGCGGATGGAAACGGTGCTGGGCAACCTCGCAGGCGGCCTGGTGGGCAATGCGCAGGCGCCGGTGCTGCTGGCCGGCACCGGCAAGACCCAGACCCATCTGCTGCTGGTGTGCACGGGCGAGCGCGGTCTGTGCGGCGCCTTCAACAGCTCCATCGTGCGTCTGGCGCGTGAGAAGGCCCAGCTCCTGATCGCCGAAGGCAAGGATGTGAAGATCCTCTGCGTCGGCCGCAAGGGCGCGGAGCAGCTGCGTCGCATCTACCCCGATCGCATCATCGAGGTGGTGGATCTGCGGTCGGTGCGGAACATCGGCTTCAAGGAGGCGAACGACATCGCCACCAAGGTGCTGAACCTGCTCTATGCCGGCTCCTTCGACGTGTGCACGCTGTTCTATTCGAACTTCAAGAGCGTGATCGCGCAGGTGCCCACCGCCACGCAGATCATTCCGGCCACCTTCCCCGAGCGGGACGAGGCGGAAGCCGGCCCGGTCTACGAATACGAGCCAGTGGAAGAGGAGATCCTCGCGGACCTCCTGCCGCGCAATATCGCGGTTCAGATCTTCCGTGCGCTGCTCGAAAATCAGGCGTCCTTCTACGGTGCGCAGATGAGCGCCATGGACAACGCCACCCGCAATGCGGGCGAGATGATCAAGAAGCAGACGCTCACCTATAACCGCACCCGCCAGGCCATGATCACGAAGGAACTCATCGAGATCATTTCCGGCGCCGAGGCCCTCTGAGGCTGCGGGCGAAGAGACAAGGACGACGCAAATGGCGAACAAGGTCGGACGCATCACCCAGATCATCGGCGCCGTCGTCGACGTGCAGTTCGACGATCACCTGCCGGCAATCCTCAACGCGCTGGAGACCACCAACAACGGCAACCGCCTGGTGCTGGAAGTGGCTCAGCACCTCGGCGAGAACACCGTGCGGTGCATCGCCATGGACGCGACCGAGGGTCTCGTGCGCGGGCAGGCCGTCACCGATGCCGGCGCGCCCATCCAGGTGCCGGTGGGTGATGGCACCCTGGGCCGCATCATGAACGTGATCGGCGAGCCGGTGGACGAAGTGGGCCCCATCTCCTACGAGACGGTGCGCGGCATCCATCAGCCGGCCCCCTCCTATGCGGAGCAGGCGACCGAGGCGGAGATCCTGGTCACCGGCATCAAGGTGGTGGATCTGCTGGCGCCTTATTCCAAGGGCGGCAAGGTCGGCCTGTTCGGCGGAGCCGGCGTGGGCAAGACCGTGCTCATCATGGAGCTGATCAACAACGTGGCGAAGGCGCACGGCGGCTATTCCGTGTTCGCCGGCGTGGGTGAGCGCACCCGTGAGGGCAACGACCTCTACCACGAGATGATCGAGTCCAACGTGAACAAGGACCCCAAGGAGAATGGCGGCTCGGCCGTCGGCTCCAAGTGCGCCCTTGTGTATGGCCAGATGAACGAGCCTCCGGGCGCCCGCGCTCGCGTCGCGCTCACCGGCCTGACCGTCGCCGAGCACTTCCGCGACCAGGGTCAGGACGTGCTGTTCTTCGTGGACAACATCTTCCGCTTCACCCAGGCCGGCTCGGAAGTGTCGGCTCTGCTGGGCCGCATTCCTTCGGCGGTGGGCTATCAGCCGACGCTGGCCACCGACATGGGTGCCCTGCAGGAGCGCATCACCACCACCACCAAGGGTTCGATCACCTCGGTGCAGGCCATCTACGTGCCGGCCGACGATCTGACCGACCCGGCGCCCGCCACCTCCTTCGCCCATCTGGACGCGACCACCGTGCTGTCGCGCTCCATCGCGGAAAAGGGCATCTATCCGGCGGTGGATCCGCTGGACTCCACCTCGCGCATGCTGTCCCCGGCCATCCTGGGCGAGGAGCACTACAACACCGCGCGTCAGGTGCAGCAGACTCTGCAGCGCTACAAGGCGCTCCAGGACATCATCGCGATCCTGGGCATGGATGAGCTCTCGGAAGAGGACAAGCTCACCGTGGCCCGCGCCCGCAAGATCGAGCGCTTCCTCAGCCAGCCGTTCCATGTGGCCGAGGTGTTCACCGGTTCGCCCGGCAAGCTGGTCGACCTCGCCGACACCATCAAGGGCTTCAAGGGCCTGGTGGAAGGCAAGTACGACTACCTGCCCGAGCAGGCCTTCTACATGGTGGGCAACATCGAAGAAGCCATCGAGAAGGGCAAGAAGCTGGCCGCCGAGGCGGCGTGATCGCGGCGCGGTTCCGGCCGCGCGCGGAACGCTGGTCCCTTCCAGCTGCGACATGACGGGTGGCCGGAGCTGCGGCCGCCCGTGCTCATGAGGTTCAGGCGGACCTGATGCGGCGCCCGGCACTGGGCTTCAGGGCAGGTGCGGGATGTCCGTGGCGGGTCGGAGCCGGACAGTTTTGAAAGGCATGCGCCTGTCGGCCCCACGGGCTGGCGCGGATGCCGAGCGGCGCACCGGACCGCGATGGCACGGTGATCAAGGAGCCGGAGACAAGAACATGGCGACCTTACCTTTCGAGCTGGTTTCGCCGGAGCGGCTGGTGTTCTCCGGGGCGGTGACCGAGGTGATCGTGCCCGGCGCCGAAGGCGAATTCGGCGTGCTGGCGGGGCATGCCCCCTTCATCGGCATGCTGAAGCCGGGCATTCTCACCATCAAGACCGGCGCTGAGCTGCGGCGTTTCTTCGTCCGCGGCGGCTTTGCCGAGGTGAACCCGGCGGGCCTGACCGTGCTGGCCGAGGAGGCCAAGCCGGTGGAGGAACTCGACCTCGCGACGCTCCGCCAGCAGATCCAGGATGCCAGGGAAGACCTGAGCGACGCCACGTCCGACGAGATCCGCCAGCGGGCCGCGCGGCAGTTGGCCGACCTGGAACAGGTTGCGGATGCGCTGGAGCGCGGCTTCGCGCCGGTCACCAAGCACTGAGCATCTCTTGCTGATTTCTGCGTCAAAGGCCGGGCGGCAACGCCCGGCCTTTTGCGTTTCGCGACGGCCCGCTGCGAGGCGGCCGGGATCTCCCGCTTGTGCGCCCGTGCCGGGCGTGATGTCGTGGGACACCGGCATAGGGGAGGCAGCGAGATGGGCGAGGAGCAGCAGCCATTGTCGAAGGGGGCAGGACCGTCGCGGCGCGCGGTTCTGACGGGCCTCGTGGCCGGGATCGGCGGCGCGGGCGTGCTCAGCCTGTTCCCGCTGGAATCACGGGCCGAGGCGGTGGAGGTGCCGGCCCGCCCCGAGGACGAGGCCTTCATGCGCGAAGCCATCGCGCTCGCCAAGGCGGCGGATTATCCCTTCGGCGCGGTCATCACCCGGGGCGGGGAGGTGCTGGCCCGCGGCATGAACCTCGGGCGCCGGCTGGCGGATCCGACGGCCCATGGAGAGATGGTGGCGATCCGCCGGTTCCTCGCCGTGCGCCCGCCGGACGAGCTCAAGGGCACCACGCTCTATACCTCGGGTGAACCGTGCGCCATGTGCATGGGGGCGATCGTCTGGTGTGGCATCTCGCGGGTGGTGTTCGCGGCCAACGTGGAGGAGCTTGCGGCCCGCATCGGCCAGATCACCATTTCCGCCAAACAGGTGGCGGAACGGACGCCGTTCGCACGGGTGGAGCTCACCGGCGGCGTGCTGTCGGGGGAAGCGCTTGCGCTGTTCGATCAGAAGAAGCCGTAGCGGCCAGGGGCCGGGGCGGGCAATCAATCGAAAAAATTGATTGAATGTAGAAAAATAACGTGATGGCGAAATGATCGATGGAGGCCGAAGGTGCCGGCGGTTCATCGAGGAGTTTCGTCATGTCCGACATCCCTGCGGCCGAGGTTCCGGCCGCTGCGCCGCCCCCCACCGTTCCGGCCCCAGGGCCCAGGGGTTGGGTGCCTGCGGGGGCGGTCGGCGCGCTGTTGCCGGGCATCGCGCTCACGGTGCTGATTGCGGCGGCGGCCTATGCCTTGCGGCTCATTCCCGGCATGGGCCTCGTCAGCCCCCTGGTTCTCGCCATCATCATCGGCATGGCCTATCACAATCTGGTGGGGACGCCGAAGGCGGCTATTCCCGGCGTCAAGTTCGGCCTTCGGCGCATCCTGCGCTTTGCCATCGTGCTGCTGGGCCTGCAGCTCACCTTCGCCCAGGTGCGCACGGTGGGGGTGGTGGGCTTCTCCATCGTTGCCTTCACCCTGGCCGCCACCTTCTTCACCACCCGTTGGTTCGGCCGGGTGATCGGGGTCGATCGCCAATTGTCGGAGCTGATCGCGGCGGGCACCGCCATCTGCGGCGCCTCGGCGGTGATCGCCACCAATACGGTGACCCGCGGTTCCGATGAGGACGTGGCCTATGCGGTGGCCTGCGTCACCGTGTTCGGCTCGCTCTCCATGCTGCTGGCGCCGGTGCTGCTGCCCTATACCGGTTTCGACGCCCACGCCTATGGCCTGTGGACGGGATCGTCCATCCATGAAGTGGCGCAGGTGGTGGCGGCGGCGTTCCAGGGTGGCCAGCAGGCGGGCGAGTTCGGCACCGTGGCCAAGCTCTCGCGGGTGATGCTGCTGGCGCCGCTGGTGATCGGTCTCGGCGCCGCCGCCATGTGGCGGGCGCGGGAAGACAAGAACCCGAATCACGCCCGTCCGCCGCTGCCCTGGTTCGTGTTCGGCTTCGTCGCCATGGTCATGGTGAACAGCGCCGGCGTGGTGCCGGAAGAACTGCGCACCCATCTGGTGACCCTCACCACCTTCCTGCTGGCGGTCGCTCTGGGCGCCATGGGGCTGGAGACGGATATTCGCAAGCTGCGCATGAAGGGGCTGCGCCCGCTGCTGCTCGGTGCCGCGGCCTGGCTTTTCATCTCCGCCCTGAGCTTTATCCTGATCTCCACCTTCATGACCTGACCTTGCAGGGCCGATGACGCTGGAGCAGCTTCGGGTGTTCGCCATGGTGGCGCAGCACCTGCACATGACGCGCGCCGCAGAGCGCCTCCATATGACGCAATCGGCGGTGAGCGCCTCGGTTGCGGCGCTGGAGGCGGCCTGCGGCGTTCAATTGTTCCATCGGGTGGGGCGACGCATCGCCCTCACCGAGGCGGGCGCGGGCTTCCTGCCGGAAGCACAGGCGATCCTGGCGCGGGTGGAACTGGCCGAGACGGTTCTGGCGGATTTGACCGGGCTCAAGCGGGGCCGGCTGGCGCTGCAGGCCAGCCAGACCATCGCCAATTACTGGCTCGGGCCGGCTCTGCACCGCTTTCATATGCGTTATCCCGAAATCGCGGTCTCCGTGGCCATCGGCAACACCACCCAGGTGGCGGCGGCGGTGCGTGCCGGAGAGGCGGACCTCGGCTTCGTGGAAGGGGAGGTGCAGGAGGCGCTGCTGGCCCGCAGCCCCATCCCCGGAGATCGCCTGGTGCTGGTGGCGCCGGCCAGTCACCCCTGGCGGGAGCGGCGCGAGATCGCCCCCGAGGAACTGCTGGATCTCACCTTCGTGCTGCGCGAATCGGGCTCGGGCACCCGGCAGGTGTTCGAGAGCGCGCTGGCGGCCCACGGGCTCGATCCGGCGGCGCTGAAGGTGGCGTTTGAATTGCCCTCCAACGAGGCGGTGCTCAGCGCCGTCATCGCCGGGGCGGGGGCCACCGTGATCTCTGATCTGGTGGCCGAGGCCGGGCTGGTGGCGGGCCGGCTGGTGCGTCTGCCCCTCAGCCTGCCGCCGCGGCGCTTTTATGCTTTGCGCCACGCCGACCGCTACCATTCGCGCGCGGCGGCCGCCTTTCTGGAGCTGGCCCGCGGCCCTGGCCCGACGCGCTGAGCCCGCCGGCATCAGGGCTCACCCCCCGGCGGCCTCCAGTTCGGAGCTGACGGTGAGCCATTCTTCTTCCGCCTGAGCCAGGGTGTCGGCGGCGGTGGCGCGGGCCTGGGCGAAGCGGGCGGCATCGAGCGGCGCCTTGGCGTGCAAAGCGGGGTCGGCCAGCTTGGCGTCGAGGCTGGCGATTTCCTTCTCCAGCTTCTCCACCTGGCTTTCCAGTTCGCGGATGCGCTTCTTGAGCGGGCCGGTGGCGATGCGCTTTCGCGGCTCGGCGGCGGGGGCGGCCTTGGTGTCCGCCTTGTCCTTGCGGCCGTCGGCGGTCATGCGGTCGCCATCGGCGCGGCTCAGCACCTCGCGGCGATACTGGTCGAGATCACCCTCATAGGCCTTCACCGTGCCGCCGGAGACCCGCCACAGCCGCTCGGCGCAGGCTTCCAGCAGATGCCGGTCATGGGAAATGAGGATGACCGCGCCGGGGAAATCATTCAGCGCCTCGATGAGGGCGGCGCGGGCCTCGATGTCCAAATGGTTGGTGGGCTCGTCGAGAATGAGCAAATGCGGCCCGTGGAAGGTGGCGAGGCCCAGCAGCAGCCGGGCCTTCTCGCCACCCGAGAGGGCGGAGACCTTGGTGTCGGCGGCCCCGCCGGAAAAGCCCATCTCGGCGGCGCGGGCGCGCACCCTGGCTTCCGGCGCGTCGGGCATCAGGCGGCGCACATGCTGGGCCGGGCTGTCGCTGGGCACCAGCTCGTCGAGCTGATGCTGGGCGAGATAGGCCACCTCCAGCTTGTCGGCGCGCACCAATTGCCCGCTTTCCGGGGAAAGTCGGCCGGCGAGCAGCTTGGCGAAGGTGGATTTGCCGTTGCCGTTGGGCCCGAGCAAAGCGATGCGGTCGTCTTCGTCGATGCGCAGATCGAGCCCGCGCAGGATCGGCTTGCCGGGCACATAGCTCACCGCCACCTTGTCCAGCACCAGGATGGGGGGCGAGAGCAGGCGCTCTGGATGGCGGATGGAGATGGCCGCCGCATCCTCGCTCACCTGGGCGGCCAGGGGCTCCATGCGGGCCAGGGCCTTGAGGCGGGATTGGGCCTGCTTGGCCTTGGTGGCCTTGGCGCGGAAGCGGGCCACGAAGGCTTCCATGTGGGCGCGCTGGGTCTCCTGCTTCTTGCGCGCCTTCTGGTCCAGCAGCAGCCGTTCCCGCCGCTGGCGGTCGAACGAGCTGAAGCCGCCCTTGTAGAGGGTCAGCTTCTGGCCGGAGAGGTGGAGGATGTGGTCCACCGATTCATCGAGCAGGTCACGATCGTGGCTGATGAGGATGACCGTGCGCGGGTAATGGGCGAGGTAATCCTGCAGCCAAAGGGTGCCTTCGAGATCGAGATAGTTGGTGGGCTCGTCCAGCAGCAGCAGGTCCGGCTCGGTGAACAGCAGGGCGGCGAGGGCGACGCGCATGCGCCAGCCGCCGGAGAATTCGGAGCAGGGGCGGGCCTGGGCGCTCTCGTCGAAGCCGAGGCCGGCGAGAATGGTGGCGGCGCGGGCCGGGGCCGAATGGGCGTCGATGTCGATGAGCCGCGCCTCGATCTCGCCCATGCGCATGGGGTCGGCGGAGGTCTCGCGCTCATGGAGCAGCGCGGCGCGCTCCGTATCGGCGGCCAGCACCCGCTCGATGAGGCTGTCGGGGCCGGCGGGGGCCTCCTGCGCCACGCGGCCGATGCGGGTGCGGCTCGGCAGGCGGACGGCGCCGCTCTCCAGCTCCAATTCGCCCACCAGGGCCTTGAACAAAGTGGTCTTGCCGGCGCCGTTGCGCCCCACCACGCCCACCCGGGCATTCTCCGGCAGCGCCACCGAGGCGTGGTCGAGGAGCAGGCGGCCGGCGAGGCGCAGGGAAATATCGTCGAGAACGATCATGGTGCCGCCTTTTCGCAGGCGCGCGGGAGCAGGGCAAGGGGCGGCGGACGGGCCCGGGCCAGGGGCGCCGGCTGGGGGAGGGGTGCCGCTCGCGCTGGTCCTGCCTATGCTGGGGTGTCCGGGTGTGGGCCCGGTATCCTTGAGCGGTGCGGGAGGCGGGTCGTGAGCGGGCAGACGGATGGGGGCGCTGAAACCATTTCCTTTGACGATTTCCTGAAGGTGGATATCCGCGTCGGCACCATCGTGGCGGCGGAGCCGTTCCCGAAAGCGCGCAAGCCCGCCTTCAAGCTCACCATCGATTTTGGTCCGGAGATCGGCCTCAAGCGCTCGTCGGCGCAGATCACCGTGCATTACACGCTGGAGCAACTGGTGGGGCGGCAGGTGGCGGCCGTGGTGAATTTTCCGCCGCGTCAGATCGGGCCGTTCATGTCGCAGGTGCTGACCCTGGGCTTTCCCGATGCGGAGGGCGCCGTGGTGCTGGTGACGCCGGGCCAGCCGGTGCCCAACGGCGCCCGCCTGTTCTGAGCGCATCGGGGCCGGTCGGGCTGGGTTCCGGCATTTGCATCTTCCGAAAAAAGGTTCGGCCCGGCGCAGGGTCCTGCGCCGGGCCGGTCATGTCGATCACACGCGACCGCAGCAGGCCTCAGCGATGAGGCCGATGGGCGCCGCCCTGAGGCCGAGCGCGATGCTGCTGCGGCCGCGCCCGTTGTTGCGGGCGTGCGCGCTGCTGTGGCCGGGCCCGTTGCTGGGGCCGGGCGTTCTGCTGCGGCCGCGCCCGCTGCTGAGGCCGCGCATTCTGCGGTCGCTGCTGGGGCCGGGCATTCTGCTGGGGCCTCTGCGCATTGGGGCGCTGGGCATTAGGCCGGTTGGCATTGGGCCGCTGCTGGTTGGGGCCGGCATTGGGCCGATTGCCCGCGCCGCCAGGACCGCCGGGACCACCGGGCCGATTGATGCCCGCAGGCCCACCCGGACCACCGGGACGGTTGACGCCGCCGGGGCCACCTGGCCCACCCGGACCACCGGGACGGTTGATGCCACCGGGGCCACCCGGGCCGCCTGGACCACCGGGACGGTTGATGCCACCGGGGCCACCCGGGCCGCCCGGACCACCGGGACGGTTGATGCCACCGGGGCCACCCGGGCCGCCCGGACCACCGGGACGGTTGATGCCACCGGGGCCACCCGGGCCGCCCGGACCACCGGGACGGTTGATGCCACCGGGGCCACCCGGGCCGCCCGGTCCACCGGGACGATTGATGCCGCCGGGTCCGCCGGGACGGCCGGGCATGGGCGGACGTGGGCCGACACCGGGTCCGCCGGGCGGACGTGGGCCGACACCCGGGCCCGGCGGGCGCGGGCCGGGCCGCCAGGGACCGGGACCCCAGGCCGGAGGCGGCGCGCCGGGCCGCCAATAGGGCGGCGCCCGCCAGCCGGGCGGCCGCACCCACACGCTGTTCCAGCCGCGGTTGTTCCAGCCCCAATTGTTGTTCCACGCCGAGCCCACCAGCACACCGGCGCCAAAGGCGAGGGCGCCGGTGGCGAAGGTGGTGAACACCGAGGAGCTGTCATAGGTGGGAACGTAGATCCGCTCCGGATTGGCCGGTGCGATATAGATGGTGTCGCGCCCGTTGTCCTGGCGGGTGGTCACCACCTGCTGCGGCGTGGTCTTGAGGTTGCCCACCTTCTGCGCCTGGGCGCGCAGCAGCTGGATGGTGGTGGACACGTCCTGCGGCTGGTTGACGAAGGCGTAGCCGAGGGATTCCGCCCACTCCATGTGGCTGGTGAGCATGGTCACCACCTCGGGGAAGCGCACCAGCGCCTTCACCGAGGGGTCCCAGCTCATGGCATCCACGGCGGTGAAATTGTTGTCCTTCACCGCCTGCGGGTTGGCCTCGATCCATTGATTGGCGGCCACCAGCTGGTCGGGGAAGGCCGTGGCCGGGAACATGATGGCCAGCAGCGGATCGGGATAGAGGGCGATCGGCGACAGCAGATATTCGAGGTCAGACATCGAATAGAGCTGCGGCGCTGCGGATTGTGCCGCCGCCGCGGCCGCGGCCGCCGGGGCGGTGGGCAGCGGCGTGGGCTGGGCCGCGGGCGGCACCACCTGCGGCGCCGGCGCATCCTGCGCCACGGCCGGCGGGACGGCCTCAGGCGCAACCTGGGGTGCAACTTCCGCCGGAGTCGTCGGCGCGATGGCCTGCGGCTGGGTGGATTCGCCGGCCGGCGGAGTCTGCGCCAGCGCGGGCAGCATGCTGGTCGACCAGCCGAACACCGCGGCAATGGCGATGCGCGACCATGTGCTGGCCCATGCGGATGAATTCATCCGCAGGCGCGAGCGCTGACTCTGGTCTTGATGGGTGGGCACCATCCCTGTCTCCTGGTTACCCGATGATTGTGAATTCAAGGCCAATTCGCGCCGTGTCGCAAGGAGATAGATCAAGGCACGACCGTTCCGCCACGGCGCGGACCGGTCGCTGGCGCGGGGCGCGGGCATCTTGCGGTGCAGCAGATTGATGCGTGGCAACGGCTGGCGCGGCGTCGGCCGTTGCGCGGCCCTCAGGGGTGGGTGCGCGCCGCCTGGCGGGTGCGCACCGCCGCGCCGAAGGCCGCCAGCAGCCGGGCATTGGCGGGGGAGAGGTCGGGGCGGTATTCCGCATGCCACTGCACGCCCACCGCGAACGGATGTCCGCTCACCCGCACGGCCTCCGGCGTGCCGTCCGGCGCGCGGGCCTCCACGCTGAGGCCGGCGCCGATGCGGTCCAGGGCCTGATAATGCAGGGAGTTCACCGGAAAGCTGCGGGCACCGAAGGTGGCCTCCAGCGGCGAGCCGGGCACCAGGTCCACCGCATGGAGCGGGCCATAGCGGGTGTCATAGGGGGCGTCTTCCGGCGCGTGGTGCGGCAGGCGCCCGGGCAGTGCGGCGAGATCGGCATGGAGGGTGCCGCCGAACGCCACGTTCAGCTCCTGAAAGCCGCGGCAGATGAACAGGGCGGGCACCTGCGCCGCCACCGCCGCGCGGATCAGCGCCAGGGCGAAGCGATCGCGCACCGGATCGAAGGGGCCGGGGGCATCGTCCGGGCCGTTCCAATGGCTGGGGTGCACGTTGGAGGGGCTGCCGGTGAAGAAGAAGCCGTCCACCCGGGCGATCAGGGTGGCGATATCGGCGTCGCGGTCCGCCTCGGGTCCCACCGGCAGTGCCATGAGCGGCACCGCATGGGCGAATTCGGCGACCGCGCGAGCATATTTCTCCCCCACCATGAAATAGGGCAGGTCGGTGTCGTCCTTGAGGTCACCGACAATGGCGACGAGGGGCTTGGCGGCCGCGCCCATGGCTCATTCGCCGAAGCTGTAGCGGATACCGAACCGGACCTGGTGCCCGCCCAGGGCGTCGATGCTCACCCCGGGAACGGCGGCGACGTCCGGGGCGCCGACATCGATGTAGCGATAGCCGAGATCGACGCTCCAGCTGTCCGAGAAGGCGTAGGACACGCCACCCCCCAGGCTCCAGGCGAACTTCCACTGGTCGTCCGCCGCGGGAATGATCGGTGGCGGCGAGATGCGGTCGATGGCGAAGCCCACGCCGCCGCTGAGATAGGGGGTGAAGCCGGCCAGCGTGATGATGTCCCAATAGACGCTTGCCAGGGCGACGGTGGCATTGGCCTCGAACCGTCCCAGCACGGTGTCGACGCCGCCGAGGTCGAGATAGTCGAGGCCCACCTCGCCGCGCAGCCAGGGGGTGAAGCGATAGCCCAGCCCGGCACCCACCGACCAGCCGGAGGCGCGCGAGCTGCCACCTGCGGCGCCGGTTCCGATAAGGTTTTGCAGAGATCCGTCCACATAGCCGGCGACATAGCCGCCGTCAGCGCGCAGGTACCAGCCGCCGGCGGCGCTTTCCACCACCTCGGGCGGGGCGAGGGAGAAGTCGCCGGCCTTGCCCAGCAGGGGTGCCTCGTCCGAGGCCCAGGCGGCAGCCGGGGAGATGAGCAGCACCGCCGCGAGGAACCGAATCGAACGCACCATTACGCACCCCTGGATTTCGTCTGACGGCATCAACCGTCGCACGGGGGCACTTAAAGTGGGATTAACCCTGACGGGAGGTTAAGGCCGCCTCAGGCGGCGGCCTTGGCCAGCGCCTCGATCACCTGGTCCACCACGCCCTCCACCAGGTCTCGGTCGTCGCCCTCGCCCATGACGCGGATCACCGGCTCGGTGCCGGAGCGGCGGATGAGCAGGCGGCCATGGTCGGCCAGGCGCTGCTCGGCGGCGGCGATGGTGGCCTGCACCTCCTCCGCCTCCAGCGGCATGACGGAATCGTAGCGCACGTTCTTGAGCACCTGGGGCAGCGGCTCGAACCGGTGGCACACCTCCGACACCGGCTTGCCCTGGCGGGCCACCACGGCCAGCACCTGCAGCGCCGCCACCAGGCCATCGCCGGTGGTGGAGAAATCCGACAGGATGATGTGGCCGGACTGTTCGCCGCCCACGTTGTAGCCCCCGGCGCGCATGCGCTCGAGCACATAGCGGTCGCCCACCGATGTGCGGGCGAGGTGGATGCCCTGCTCGCCCAGATGCCGCTCCAGGCCGAAATTGGACATGACGGTGGCCACCACCGTGTTGTGGTTCAGCCGGCCCTCGGCCTTGAAGGCCTCGGCCACCACCGCCATCATCTGGTCGCCGTCCACCACCTGGCCCTTCTCGTCCACCAGGATCACCCGGTCGGCGTCGCCATCGAGGGCGATGCCGATGTCGGCGCGCACTTCCCGCACCTTGGCGGCCAGCGCCGCCGGCGAGGTGGAGCCCACGTCGCGGTTGATGTTCATGCCGTCCGGATCGACGCCGATGGCCACCACTTCCGCGCCCAGCTCCCACAGGGCTTCGGGGGCGACCTTGTAGGCGGCACCGTTGGCGCAATCCACCACCACCCGCAGGCCCTCGAACTTCTGGTCGCGGGGCAGGGTGCCCTTGGCATATTCGATATAGCGGGCGTGCACGCCCTCCAGGCGCCGGGCGCGGCCGATCTCGTCCGGCTTGGCCAGGCGGCGGGCGAGATCCTGGTCGATCAGCGCCTCGATCTCCCGCTCCACCTCGTCGGAAAGCTTGAAGCCGTCCGGCCCGAACAGCTTGATGCCGTTGTCGTCGAACGGATTATGGGAGGCCGAGATCATCACCCCGAGGTCGGCGCGCATGGACCGGGTCAGAAGGCCCACCGCCGGCGTCGGCATGGGGCCGAGCAGCAGCACCTCCATGCCCACCGAGGTGAAGCCCGCCACCAGCGCATTCTCGATCATGTAGCCGGACAGCCGGGTATCCTTGCCGATCACCACCCGGTGGCCGCCATTGCGGAACACCAGGCCGGCCGCCATGCCCACCCGCAGCGCGATGTCGGCAGTGAGGGTGGAATTGGCGCGTCCGCGCACGCCGTCGGTGCCAAAATACTTGCGCGACATGGGTCCTCTTGGGTCCGGTCCTCATGAGGCCGGTCCTCATGGGTCCGGTCGTCATGGGTCATGGCCGGGTCGCTGGCCCGGTTTGTCGGGTGCGCCTTAGCATTTCCGCGCCCTGCCTGGCGATCACATCTCGTGACCGGCTTTCACAGAGCGCGGCGCGGATCTCTCCGCGCCGGTCCGTTCACTGGCCGATGGCGATGGGCGCCGGCGCGGCAGGCAGGGGGAGCAACTGCGGCGCCTTGCCGTCCAGCTTCAGCTTGGCGAAGTCGAGGCCCTGCAGGCTGGGGTTGTCGTAGGTGGTGAACGTGTAGCGCAGGTTCTTGAGGTCGGCGTAGACCGTCCATTCGGTGGTCTCGAAGCCGGCCACACCGCCACCGGCGGTGCTGCCCGCCTTGGTCACCACCGAACCGGGGGCAATGTCGAACGAGCTCATGATGTGGCGTACGTTCACCAGGGCCTCGGCCGTGGTGGCCGCCTCCGGCGCGTTGTGGGAGAAGAAGAAGGCGCGCAGGAAGCGCGAGGGGGAGAGCATGTCGCCCGGCAGGCCGTGCAACCCGGCGCCGGTGGACGGCGCGGCGATGGTGAGCGGGCCGACCTTTATGGGATCGGGCTCCACCGCCGACAGGTTCACATACTGGCCGAGATTGGCCAGGTGCCAGTCGAAGGTGGGGGCATTGGTGAGCACGCTGGTGGGGTTGTCATACATGTGGAGGGTGCCGCCCACATATTCCACCACCAGGCTGGCGCCGGAGGCATCGTGCAGGGTCATGTGCACCGGCACAGGGCCCTTGAACACCGCCTGCGGCGCCGCGCTCACCTTGATCTTGGGCATGGCCGCCTTCACTTCCGCCACGGTGGCGAACGAGGTCAGCACATAGGTCAGCATCTCGTAAGAGGCGATGGAGTTCTTCGCCTCGGCCGGGCTCACGTCCTGGAACTGCGCGAGATTGGGCAGATAGAGTAGGCCGCCGGCGAGCCCCTTCTCGTTCATGCCGTCGATGAAGACCTTGAGGCCGATGCCGTTCAGCCCCACAGCGGCATATTTGCCGGTCCAGGACAGGCCGGTGCCGGCCTCACCGGTGGGGCCGGTTCCGGTGAGGGCGATGTTGCGGGGCATCACCAGCGCTTCCGATTGCAGCGGCAGCCCGAATTCCATGGTGCGGCCATAGACCACGCCGCCATCCTTCGCCTTCAGGATCAGCGACGTGCAGGCGGAGGCGCCAAGGCTCTGCGTCAGCAGGGCCGCGCCGGCGAGGAGGGCGGTGGCGGTGCGCGCGTAGATCCGCATGGCGGGTATCCTTTTGCTTTGCCCCCAAGGGGGAAGAGGATGGTTCGCCCCTGGCTTGCCCATTGGGGCAGGGGAGAGTGGTTTGCCCGGCAAAGGGGCAAGACGAAGCCAAAACACCCTGATCGTCGCCCGGATCCGATAGCTATAGGCTTGCGCGGGGCTTGCGCCCATGGCCGGGGCGCTGTCCGCTGCGCAATTCTAAAGAAAGGGTTAACGCGATTGCGCCGCACCCAAGGGCGGTGCTACCGCTCGGCAGCGATTTTTTCCGGAGACTGCCGCCCGTGTCTTTCCCCCCGCTCGACGTGCTGACCATCGGCAACGCCATCGTGGACGTGCTCGCCCGCGCCGAGGATGATTTCCTCGCCACCCACGCCATGAACAAAGGCGGCATGGCGTTGATCGACGAGCCGCGGGCCGAGCAGGTCTATGCGGCCATGGGCCCGGGCACCGAGATTTCCGGCGGCTCGGCCGCCAACACGGCGGTGGGTGTCGCTTCCCTCGGCGCCCGCGCCGGCTTTATCGGCAAGGTGAAGGCGGACGGGCTCGGCACCGTGTTCGGCCACGACATCCGCGCCGCCGGAGTCGCCTTTGCCACCCCGGCCGCCGCGGACGGACCGGCCACCGCCCGCTGCCTGATCCTGGTGACGCCCGATGGCGAGCGCACCATGAACACCTTCCTCGGCGCCGCCCAGAGCCTCGCCGTGGCCGATATCGACCCGGCCCAGGTGGAGGCCGCCGCCGTCACCTATCTGGAAGGCTATCTGTGGGATCCGCCGGCCGCCAAGACCGCCTTCCTTGCCGCCGCCGAGATGGCCCACAAGGCCGGCCGCAAGGTGGCGCTCACCTTGTCCGATTCCTTCTGCGTGGATCGCTACCGGGCCGAGTTCCTCGATCTCATCCGCTCCGGCACCGTGGACCTCGCCTTCTGCAACGAGGCCGAGCTGAAGGCGCTCTATGAGACCGCCGATTTCGACACGGCCCTCGTGGCCCTGCGCCGCGATGCCAAGGAGGCGGTGGTGACCCGTTCGGAGAAGGGCGCTTCCTTTGTCACCTCCGGCGCGGTGGTGAGCGTGCCGGCAGTGCCGGTGGAGCGGGTGGTGGATACCACTGGCGCCGGCGACCTGTTCGCCGCCGGCTTCCTGGCCGGCTACACCAAGGGTCTGGATCCGGCGAGCGCCCTGCGGGTCGGCGCCCTGGCGGCGGGCGAGATCATCACCCAGCTCGGCGCCCGGCCCCAGCGCAACCTCCTGGACCTCGCCCGCGAGGCCGGCCTCATCTCGTGAGCGGGGCCGAGAGCGACAGCGCGCCGGGCCTGCCGGCGCAGCCGGGCGCGGCTCTCGCCAGTTCCGCTTTGGCGGATCCCGGCGGCCAGTCGGCGCGGGCGCTCGCCGCCATCGAGGCGCGGGCGCCGACCCTGCTGGTGCTGGGCGGCGCCGGCACCGGCAAGACCACCTTCCTGCACGAATTGCGCAAGACGCCGCGGGGGCGCCAGGTGTTCCTGGCCCCCACCGGGGTGGCGGCGCTGCAGGTGGGCGGGCAGACCATCCATTCCTTCTTCGGCATTCCCCCGCGCCTGCTCAATCCCGACGAGGTGAAGCCGCGGGTGCAGGTGCGCCGGCTGTTGAAGAAGCTCGACCGGGTGATCATCGACGAGATCTCCATGGTGCGGGCGGACCTGCTGGACGCCGTGGACATCTCGCTGCGCATCGCCCGCGACAGTTCGGAGCCGTTCGGCGGCGTGCAGATGGTGCTGGTGGGCGACTTCCTGCAATTGCCGCCGGTGGTGCCCATGGCCGAGCAGGAGATGCTGGCCCGCATGGGCTATGACGGCCCCTTCGCCTTCCACGCCAAGGCCTTGGCCGATCGCGCCACCACCGGCGTGCCGTTCACCCATGTGCATCGGCAGACCGATCGCGGCTTCATCGCCATGCTCGATGCGCTGCGCCGCGGGCGCGGTGCGCGGGATGCGGCGGAGGCGCTCAACGACGCCTGCGTGCGGCCCCATCGCGAGGGCCGCCTGCCGGTGCTGCTGACCCCCACCAATGCCCGCGCCGATGCCTATAACGCCCGTGGCCTCGCATCGCTGCCGGACGAGGGCCGCGAGTTCGCCGGGGCGCTGAAGGGCGAGTTCGGCCTGGAGGGCGATCGCCTGCCGGTGGCCGAACGGCTGGTGTTGAAGCGGGGCGCGCGGGTGATGGCGCTGCGCAACGATCCGGCGCGGCGCTGGGTCAACGGCTCGGTGGGCACGGTGGTGGGGCTCGCCGCCGGCTGCGCCATCGTCAAGCTGGATGCCGGGCCCACGGTGGAGATCGAATCTTTCACCTGGGAGCGCATCCGCTACGGCTGGGACGAGCGCACGGCGCGCATCGAGGCGCAGGTGGTGGGCACCTACACTCAATTGCCCCTGGCGCCAGCCTGGGCGCTCACCATGCACAAGGCCCAGGGCCTGACCCTGGATGATGTGCGCATCGATTTCGGCGAGGGCGCGTTCGCCCCCGGCCAGGCCTATGTGGCGCTCTCCCGCGCCCGCTCCCTGGAGGGGCTCTCCCTGGTGCGGGCCATTCGCGGGTCGGATGTGCGGGTGGATCGCCGGGTGGCGGCCTTCATGGAGGCGTTCGAGGCCGAGGGGTAGGGCGCCTCAGCCTTCGACCGGCAGGCGGCAGACCCCATCCACATAGCCCTCGCGCCAGCGGGTGATCTCCACCCGTGCGAACAGCTCCGCCTGCGCCAGCGGATCGGCGGCGAGGAAGGCCTCGGCCTCGCCTCGGCTTTCCAGAGCTACGATATAGAGGCCGCCGCCCAGGGGCTGGCCGTCATCATCCAATTTGCCGCCGCACGCGATCAGCAGATGGGCGTGGGCGGCGAGGAAGGCGAGATGGGCGGGCCGGGTCGCCGCTCGCAGGGCCAGGGTGCCCGGCTTGTCGAAGGTCTCGATCATGAACGGCATGGGCATCCCCGGCGCGTAAAGCGCCAGGGTGGAAGGCAGCGCTAGCCGCGTCCAGGGCCGGTTGCCGTGCGGAACCAAAAAACCCCCTCCCGGCAGGCCGGAAGGGGGCTTTGAAGACGAGCACACTCGGGTCTTCAGGGGTGGCGCCCCTGAAGGATCACGCGGCCTGCTGTCATGCCGCCTGCTTCTTGGGCTGCACCTCGGCGGTGTAGGCATCCATCAGCTGGTGGGTGATGCCCGACGGGGTGAACTTCCAGTCGGCGATGGCGCCCACCGGGGTCACCTCGGCGGCGGTGCCGGTCACGAAGCACTCGGTGAACTCGGACAGCTCCTCGGGCTTGATGTGGCGCTCCACCACCTCGATGCCGTGGCGGCGGGCCAGCTCGATCACCGTCTTGCGGGTGATGCCGTCCAGGAAACAGTCGGGGGTGGGGGTGTGCAGCACGCCATCCTTCACGAAGAAGATGTTGGCGCCGGTGCACTCGGCCACATAGCCGCGATAGTCCAGCATCATCGCATCGGCGAAGCCGCGCCGCTCGGCCCGGTGCTTGGAGATGGTGCAGATCATGTACAGGCCGGCCGCCTTGGCCTTGCAGGGAATGGTCGCCGGATCGGGGCGACGGAACTCCGCCAGGTCGAGGTGCAGGCCCTTGATGCGCTGCTCGGGATCGAAATAGCTCGGCCACTCCCACACGGCGATGGCGAGGTGCACCTTGTTGTGGGGCGCGGCGACACCCATGGTCTCGCTGCCGCGCCAGGCCACCGGGCGCACATAGGCATCGAGCAGGTTGTTCTTCTCGAGGGTGGCCTTCTTGGCGGCGACGATCTCGGGCATGGAATAGGGGATCACGAAATCCAGAAGCTCACCGGAGCGGCGCAGGCGCTCGGCATGCTCGGTGGACTTGAAGATTTCGCCGCCATAGGCGCGCTCGCCCTCGAACACGGTGCTGGCATAATGCAGGCCGTGCGAAAGCACGTGCAGCTTGGCGTCCTGCCACGGCACGAAGGCGCCGTCGTACCAGATCCAGCCGTCCATTTTGTCGAAGGGAACGCCCGGTGCACTCATGATCCTTGCTCCTCTTCAGGCCGCGTCGTCCGCGCGGCTTCCCCCCTGGTGCCGCCTTGCTTTGCAGGCTGGCCACTCGGGGGTATCTTTACGCCAGCGGCATTTGCTGGCAACACCGCGAAACGATCGGTTACGGTTTGGCTCGACAGCGACCGATCATTTCGTGAAACTGGTCCTGTAAGTAACGATCGCATTGAAAAAGTCAATATGGCTGACATAAACACCGCACTCGCGCCGGCCGAGACTCCCGCGCGCTCCGCGTCGGAGGAGATCCGGGACGGCGTGCCTCTGGTGGACCTCGTCGAGCTTTTGTTCTTCGCTTACAGGGACTTCGTGGGCGACCCCGACGAGATCCTGGCGCCCATCGGCTTCGGACGGGCTCACCATCGCGTGATCCATTTCGTGAATCGCCACCCTGGTATGCGCGTGACGGACCTCTTGGAGATCCTGCAGATCACCAAGCAGTCCCTCGGCCGGGTGCTGCGTGAACTGGTGGACGAGGGGTTCGTGGAAAGCCGGGCGGGAGCCGCCGACCGGCGCCAGCGCCTGCTCTATCCTACCCCCAAGGCGGAGGCGCTCGCCCGTGATTTCGTCGGCATCCAGAGCCGGCGCATCGCCCGGGCGCTCGACGCCTGCGGGCCGGGATCGGAAGAAACGGTGCGCCGCTTTCTTCTCGCCATGATCGATCCGGAGGATCGGGCGGCGGTGGAACGGCTGATCCAGCGCGCCGACCGGGCCCGCCGCGCCCGCCACGGGTGATGTCCTGATGCCGGCGGAGTGACGGCCGGCAGGCGCCCAAAGGCTTGACGGCGGACCGCGCGGGCGTGCACAGCCGGTGCACCAGCTTTTGCCGCGACGCGCAAGGGTGGCGCGCAAGGGTGGCACGCAAGGGTGGCGCGCAAGGGTGGCGCGCAAGTGTGACGCGCAGGGGTGGCGGCCATGGGCCGCGCCACCAGGGAGCCAGAGATGACCGAGCCGACGGCCGCGACCAGTCCCATGCCCCCGCTGCCGGACGACGTGCCCCACCTGCTGGTGGTGGACGACGACAACCGCATCCGCACCCTGTTGTCGCGCCTGCTCATCACCAATGGCTATCGCGTCACCACCGCCGCCTCCGCCGCCGAGGCGCGCAGCCGGCTGGAGGGGCTCACCTTCGACCTCCTGGTGCTCGATGTGATGATGCCCGGGGAGAGTGGCGTGGAGCTCGCCCGCTCCCTGCGCCAGACCTCCGCCGTGCCCATCCTCATGCTCACCGCCCGCGCCGAGACCGAGGACCGCATCACCGGGCTCGAGGCGGGGGTGGACGACTATCTCGCCAAGCCGTTCGAGCCGCGCGAGCTGCTGCTGCGCATCGGCTCCATCCTCAAGCGGGCGGCGCCACCGCCGCAGAAGGCCATCGAGAGCGTGCGGTTCGGCGACTTCACCTTCCATCTGGAACGGGGTGAATTGACCCGTGATGGCGAGATCGTGCGCCTCACCGAGCGCGAGCGCGACATGCTGCGGACCCTCGCCGAGGCGCCGGGCGATACGGTGCCGCGCCTTGCCCTTGCCGGCGGTGGCGCCACCAGCGAGCGGGCGGTGGATGTGCAGGTGAACCGGCTGCGCCGCAAGCTGGAGCGGGACCCGGCCAATCCGGTGTTCCTGCAGACCGTGCGCGGCATCGGCTATCGGCTGGTGGTCACGCCTTGAGCCGGATGGAGCGCGGCCTGTCGGGCCTGCAGGCCGTGGCCCACGGGCTGAAGGAGGCCAACGCCCGCTTCGCCCACTGGTTCAACCGGGTGACGCCCAAGGGCCTCTATCCGCGCTCGCTGCTCATCATCGTCACCCCTATGGTGCTGCTGCAGTCGGTGGTGGCGTTCGTGTTCATGGAGCGCCACTACAATACGGTGACCCGGCGCCTCTCCGCCGCCGTCAGCCAGGACATCTCGGCGGTGGTGGCGCTCTATCCGGTGCTGCCGCGGGACAATGATTTCGAGCTTTTGCGCCGCATCGCCTGGCGCAACCTCGGCCTCAACGTGGCGGTGCTGCCGCCCGATCCGCTGCCGCCGCCGGGGCCCAAGCCCTTCTTCTCGGTGCTCGACAGCGCCTTGTCGCGGGAGATCGGCCGGCGGGTGAGCCGGCCGTTCTGGATCGACACGGTGGGCAAGTCGAACCTCATCGAGGTGCGCATCAAGATGGATGATTCGGTGCTGCGCATCTTCGCCCAGCGCAACACCGCTTATGCCTCCAACTCCCACATCTTCCTGTTGTGGATGGTGGGCACCTCCCTGGTGCTGCTGGCGGTGGCCATCCTGTTCCTGCGCAACCAAATCCGTCCCATCGAGAATCTCGCCGACGCGGCCGAGGCGTTCGGCAAGGGGCGGGACGTGGAGAATTTCCGCCCCCGCGGCGCCCGCGAGGTGCGGCGGGCCTCGGTGGCCTTCCTGGAGATGAAGCGGCGCATCGAGCGGCAGATCGAGCAGCGCACCACCATGCTCGCCGGTGTCTCCCACGACATGCGGACCATCCTCACCCGCTTCAAGCTGGAACTCGCCTTCCTGCCGGACAATGCCGACACCGACGCCCTGAAAAAGGACGTGGAGGAACTGCAGGGCATGCTGGAGGCTTATCTCGCCTTCGCCCGCGGCGACACCGGCGAGGCGGTGACCCTGACCGACATGGGCATGCTGATCGAGGACCTGCGCCAGAATGCCGAGCGTGACGGCGCCGAAGCGCGCGCCTCCTTCATGGGCCCGCCGCTGGTGGAGGTGAAGGGCGAGCAGCTCAAGCGCTGCATCGGCAATCTCGTGAACAATGCGGTGCGCCACGCCGATACGGTGGAGATCACCGGCACCCGCGACGCGCGCTGGCTGATCGTCAACGTGGATGACGACGGCCCCGGCATTCCCGAGGAGAAGCGGGACGACGTGTTCCGCCCGTTCCTGCGGCTCGACGACGCCCGCAACCAGGATGAAGGCGGCTCGGGCCTCGGCCTGTCCATCGCCCGCGACGTCGCCCGTGCCCATGGCGGCGACATCACCTTGGCCGACAGCCCCCTCGGCGGGTTGCGCGCCACCGTGCGCATTCCCGTATAAGGCCGGGCAGCCGGTCCACACCCCCTTCCACGCCGGCGCGGCCGGCGTGGACGATGCAGGAGCACCCGAACCGATGACCCGCAGCAGACCGATGACCCCGACGGACACCCCCGTGCCGGCCACCGCCGCTGCCGCCGGGCTTGGGCGGCGCGCTTTTATGGCGCTGGTGGGGATGGGCCTCGGCGCCACCATCGCCCGGGCGGAGGAAGCCCCCTCGCCGGTGGGCCGCTGGCTTGCCGAGGATATCGGCGGCAACGGTGTGCTGGATCGCCTGCAGACCACCCTGGAACTCACCGCCGAGGGGCGGGTGTCCGGCTCCAGCGGCTGCAATCGCTATACCGGGGAGGCCAAGGTGGATGGCAAGGCCATCCAGTTCGGGCCGCTCGCCTCCACCCGCATGAGCTGCTCGCCCGGGGCCATGGACCAGGAGACGAAGTTTCTCGCGGCCCTGGAAGCCGCGCGGGGCTGGCAGGCGGACATGGGCCGCCGCACCCTCACCCTCAACGACGGGGCCGGCAAGGCTTTGGTGCTGTTCTCGGCCCTGTGACGGCGCACTCTGGCCGTCAGCCGGCCAGGGCCGCGCGCTCTTCTGCCTGGCGAATGGTCTCGGTGCGCTTGGTGATGATGGAGGCGGCCAGCACCACCACCGTGACGATGGCGATGAGGATGGTGCAGATGGCGTTGATCTCCGGCGTCACCCCGAGCCGCACCTGGGAATAGATGCGCATGGGCAGGGTGGTGGCCCCCGGCCCGGTGGTGAAGCTCGCCACCACCAGGTCGTCCAGCGACAACGTGAAGGCCAGCATGAAGCCCGACACCACCGCCGGCAGGATCAGCGGCAGGGTGATGGTGAAGAACACCTTCAGCGGCGGGCAGCCGAGATCGAGGGCGGCCTCCTCCAGCGAGCGGTCGAAGGTGATGAGCCGCGACTGCACCACCACCGCCACGAAGCACATGGTGAAGGTGATGTGGGCGAGCAGCACGGTCCAGAAGCCGCGATCGAAATTCACCGCCACGAACAACAGCAGCAGCGACAGGCCGGTGATGACCTCGGGCATGACCAGCGGCGCATAGATCATGCCCGAGAACAGGGTGCGGCCGTAGAAGCGGCCGTAGCGGGTGAGGGCCAGTGCCGCCATGGTGCCGAGCACGGTGGCGGCGAGCGAGGAGAAGAAGGCGAGCCGCAGGGTGACCCAGGCGGCATCCAGCAGTTGCTCATTCTCCAGCAGCGCCCAATACCATTGGGTGGAAAAGCCCGCCCACACGGTGACGAGGCGCGAGGCGTTGAAGGAATAGACCACCAGCAGCAGGATGGGGATGTAGAGGAAGGCGAGGCCGAGGGCGATGGACGTCACATTGAACCAGGTGAGCCTGCGGTTCATCGGCCCGCCTCCAATTGGCGCTGCTGGACGTTCTGATAGATGACGATGGGGATCACCAGCACCAGCAGCAGCAGCACCGCCACCGCCGAGGAGACGGTCCAGGAGCGGTTCACGGTGAACTCGGTCCACAGCGACTTGCCGATCATGATGGTGTCGGAACCGCCCAGCAGGTCGGGGATGACGAACTCGCCCACCGCCGGGATGAAGCACAGGAGCGCGCCGGCGGCGACGCCCGGCAGGGAGAGCGGAAAGGTGATGGTCCAGAACGCCTTCACCGGCGGGCAGCCGAGGTCGGCGGCCGCTTCCAGCAAGGTGTCGTCCAGCTTCTCCAGGGCGGAATAGAGCGGCAGCACCATGAAGGGCAGGTAGGAATAGACGATGCCGATATAGACGGCGATGTCGGTGTTGAGGATCTCCAGCGGCGTGTCGATGACGCCCAGCGCCATCAGCCCCTGGTTGAGCAGGCCTTCGGGCGAGAGGATGCCGATCCAGGCATAGACGCGGATCAGGAACGAGGTCCAGAACGGCAGGATCACCAGCATCAGCAGGGTGGGCTGCAGGCTGCGCGGCGCCCGCGCCATGCCATAGGCGATGGGGTAGCCCACCAGCAGCAGCAGCGCCGTGGAGATGGAGGCGATCACCAGCGAGGAGCCGTAGGCCTGGATGAACTCGTTGGAGAAATCCAGCACGTAGACGTAATTGTCGAACGACAGGCCGGAGACGAAATCGGTGAAGCCGGTCCAGCCGTCGGCGAGGTCCAGTTGCGGCGCATAGGGCGGCTGGGCCACCACATCCTGCGACAGCGAGATCTTGAAGACGATGAGGAACGGCGCCAGGAACAGCGCCAGAAGCCACAGATAGGGCACCGCGATCACGAGGTAGCGGCGCCGTCCGTTTTCTCCCGCCATCGGCATCGGCACCTCCTCAGCGGGTCAGGATGACGCCGGCATGGGGCGCGAACGTCACCCACACCTTGTCTTCCCAGGTGATGGGCCGCTGCACCACGCGCGACAGGTTGGGCTGCGAGACCTTGATGCGCTGCCCGCAGGCGAGCTCCACATGGTAGATGGACAGGTCGCCCAGATAGCCGATGTCCCAGATCTCGCCCTGGAAGCAGTTTTCTGAGGTGTCGGCCGGTTGATCGAGGGAGATGCGCAGCTTTTCCGGGCGGATCGCCACACAGGCCGTGTCGCCCGGCTGCGCCGCCACCGCCTGGGCGACGACGAGGGGCTGGGGGGTGACCTCAGAGCTCAGCCGGGTGCTGTCGGCGCCGGTGGCGGAGATCCGGCCCTCGATGAGGTTCACCTCGCCGATGAAGTCCGCCACATAGCGGCTGGCCGGCTGCTCGTAGATCACCGCCGGGGGCGCCACCTGCATCAGCTCGCCATGGTTCATCACGGCGATGCGGTCGGCCACCGTCATGGCCTCTTCCTGGTCGTGGGTGACGATCAGGAAGGTCATGCCCAGCTGCATCTGCAGGTCCATGAGCTCGAACTGGGTTTCCTCGCGCAGCTTCTTGTCGAGGGCGCCGAGCGGCTCGTCCAGCAGCAGCAGCTTGGGCCGCTTGGCGAGGGAGCGGGCCAGAGCCACCCGCTGGCGCTGGCCGCCGGAGAGCTGGTGCGGCTTGCGCTTGGCGAACTTCTCCAGCTTGACGAGCTTGAGCATCTCCTCGACCCGGGCGTCGATCTCGCCCTTGCCCATCCTGTCCTGCTTCAGGCCGAAGGCGATGTTGTCGGCCACGTTCATGTGCGGGAACAAAGCGTAGGACTGGAACATCATGTTCACCGGCCGCCGATAAGGCGGCACGCCGGCGAGGTCCTGGCCGGCGAGGGTGACGCGCCCTTCGGTGGGCTCCTCGAAGCCGGCGAGCATGCGCATCAAGGTGGTCTTGCCGCAGCCGGAGGGGCCGAGCAGGGCGAAGAACTCCCGCTCATAGATGTCGAGGCTGACGTGGTCGACGGCGGTGAACTCGCCGAATCGCTTCACCACGTTCTCAAAGCGGATGAGGGGCTTCTGGGCCGGATCGGCCCATGGCTGGAAGGTCCGCCTGACTGCGCCGATGGTTTGGGTGCGCGGCTTGTCCGCAGCCATACTGTCCCCCCGGTGTGGCCTCTCCTCCTGAGGCTATAGAGGGAACAAGAAACGCTCAAGACATGTGCAAGCGCAAAAAAGGAGCTTCGGCCTTGAGATCGGCGGGCGGCGCGGGGAGTTGTCCACCGCTTGCCGGTCGAAAAGGGGCGTCCCGGGGATGAAGATGCAGATATCGCACGAACGCCCTTGCGCCGGTCTGAAGCATATGGCAGATGGGGCCACCTGACGGCGAACGACACGTCGCCGCCCTTCGGGACCGAGGGTTTGACCCTTCCCGATGCGGATGCTGCGGTAGCTCAGTGGTAGAGCACTCCCTTGGTAAGGGAGAGGTCGAGAGTTCAATCCTCTCTCGCAGCACCAGCTTAAAATCTTGATATTCCTGTTCTTGTCGCGCACCCGCGCCGGGCGATCGTGGATTGTCGTGCGCCGGGGTGGTTCGGTGTGGGCGGTGGTGGGCGTTGGGCGGGGAGTGCGGTAGAAAGGGAAGCGCGCCGCGCCCGGGGGGTCGACAAGATCATGACGCCGCACGAGTTTATCGCGAAGTGGCAGAACTCGAAGCTCAAGGAGCGCGCCGCGGCGCAGGAGCACTTCATCGATCTGTGCCGCCTCTTGGGCGAGAAGACCCCGGCTGAGGTTGATCCCGAAGGCCGCGACTATGCTTTTGAGGTGGGCGCCACCAAGACCACCGGCGGCAAGGGCTTTGCCGATGTGTTCAAGCGCGGCCATTTCGGCTGGGAATACAAGGGCACCCACGCCAATCTCGACAACGCCTTCGCCCAGCTGCAGCGCTATGCGGTGGCGCTCGATAATCCGCCGCTGCTCATTGTGTCCGATGTGGGCACCACCATCCGCATCCACACCAATTGGACCAATTCCGTCTCCAAGGTCTACGAGATCCCCATCTCGGAGCTGGAGGATGCGGAAAAACGCGGCTGGCTGAAGGCCGCCTTCGCCGACCCCGAGGTGCTGCGCCCCACCAAGACCCGCCAGCAGCTCACCGAGGAAGTGGCCGGCAATTTCGCCGAGCTGGCCCGTTCGCTGCGCACCCGCTATGGCGAGCCGGAGGAGGTGGCCCACTTCATCAACCGCCTCGTCTTCTGCATGTTCGCGGAAGATGTGAAGCTGCTGAAGGATGCCATGTTCAGCCGCATGCTGGAGCGGGCGCTGGAAGATCCTTCCGCCTTCACCGATTTCGCCGGCGATTTGTTCCGCGCCATGAGCAAGGGCGGGCGCATCGGGTTCGAGAAAGTGGCCTGGTTCAATGGCGGCCTGTTCGACAATGACCGGGTGTTCGCCCTCACCAAGGACGAGATCCGCCTCGTGCACGGGGCCGCCACCCGCTATTGGGGCGATATCGACCCCTCCATTCTCGGCACTTTGTTCGAGCGCGGGCTGGACCCGGACAAGCGCAGCCAGCTCGGCGCCCATTACACCGACCGCGACAAGATCATGATGATCATCGAGCCGGTGCTCATCGCCCCGCTCACGGCGGAATGGGAGAAGGCGCGGGCCGAGATCGCCACGCTCATGGAAAAGGCCGCCGCCCAGGATGCGGCCGCGAAGGCGAAGCGCGGCAAGGCCGGTTCCACCGCCAAGGGGCAGGCCACCAAGGCCCATAACGATGCCCAGGCGGTGCTGGCGAACTTCCTGAAGCGGCTGGGGGATTTCAGGGTGCTGGACCCGGCCTGCGGCTCGGGCAACTTCCTGTATCTGGCGCTCAGGGCGCTGAAGGACCTGGAGCACCGCGCCCAGGTGGAGGCGGAGGCGATGGGCCTGGAACGCGGCTTCCCGCGCATCGGGCCGGAAGTGGTGCGCGGCATCGAGATCAACCCCTATGCGGCTGAGCTGGCGCGGGTGTCGGTGTGGATCGGCGAAATCCAATGGATGCTCGCCCACGGCTTCCCCGCCGCCGAAAACCCGGTGCTGAAACCGCTGGAGACCATCGAGTGCCGCGATGCGGTGTTGAATGCGGATGGGACGCCGCACCTGTGGCCGGAAGTGGATGTGATCATCGGCAACCCCCCGTTCCTCGGCGGCAAGCTGCTGCGTGCGGAACTGGGGGATGACTACGTTGATCGCCTCTTCCAGGCGTACCGAGGTCTGGTGCCGGCCGAGGCGGATTTCGTCGTCTACTGGATCGCGAAGGCTGCGGCGGCGATTGAAGCGGATCGGGCGAAGCGGGTGGGGCTGGTGGCTACGAACTCGGTGCGCGGCGGAGCGAACCGTGTGGTCATGGACCGGATCGCCGACAAGATCGGCTTCATTGCCGCTTGGGCGGATGAAGCGTGGACGGTGGAGGGGGCGGCCGTTCGCGTGTCGCTGATTGCGTTTGGCCCCACTGGCGATGACGAAACGCGGCGCCTGGACGGGGTGTCTGTTCTGCGGATCAATTCAGATCTAACAGATGCGTCGTCAGATATTGCGAAATCTGAGAGGTTGGAAGAGAATTTCGACCATGCGTTCCAGGGCCCCGTCAAAGTTGGTCCCTTCGATATATCAGGAGATTTAGCGAGAGCGTGGATTGTTCGCGGGCATAACCCTCACAATAAATCGAACATTTCTGTTCTTCGCCCTTGGGCTAATGGATTAGATGTCACTCGCAGGCCAAGAGGCCTGTGGATAATTGATTTTTCAGATCTGGCTCAGGAAGACGCGGCCCTGTTCGAGCTGCCCTTTGCTCACGTTGAGGCCGAAGTGCGGCCAATAAGAGAGCAAAATCGCGACAGTCAGCGGAGGCAAAATTGGTGGCGGTTGGGACGATCCGGCTCTGATCTCAAGCGGGCATCGAAAAATTTGAGGCGTTTTATTGTCACGCCGCGTGTCGCGAAATACAGACTTTTTTCGTGGGCGTTTAGTGGGCTTCTGCCCGACTGCCAGTTAGTCGTCATCGCCCGCGATGACGACACCACCTTCGGTATCCTTCATTCCCGCTTCCACGAGCTGTGGTCGCTGCGTCTGTGCACATGGCTCGGCGTCGGCAATGATCCGCGCTACACGCCCTCCACCACCTTCGAGACCTTCCCCTTCCCCGAAGGCCTGACCCCCAACATCCCGGCCGCCGATTATGCCGATGATCCCCGGGCCATGGCCATTGCCACCGCGGCGGCGCGGCTCAATGAATTGCGGGAGAATTGGCTGAACCCGGCGGATCTGGTGCGGCGGGAGCCGGAGGTGGTGCCGGGCTATCCCGATCGCATCCTGCCCGTCAGCCCCGAGGCGGAAAAAGAGCTGAAGAAGCGCACCCTCACCAATCTCTACAATGCCCGCCCCACCTGGCTCGTCAACGCCCACAAGGCCCTCGACGAAGCGGTGGCCGCCGCCTATGGCTGGCCGTCGGACCTCTCCGATGATGAGGTGCTCGCCCGCCTCTTCGCCCTCAACCAGGAGCGGGCCGCCGCCCAGGCGAAGACGAGCTGAGCGGCCGGGCGCGCCCGCGCCCGGGGGACTGAAAGATGCCAGTTTGGACGCATCTGGCCGCGCGCTCTCCCGCGGGTTGTGCTGTAGTGGGGCTGCAGCCCATCCCTGTCGCGGTCCGCGCCATCATGTCCATGTCCCGGTTCAAGGTCTCTCTCCCCTCGATCGCCGTCGCCGCGGTGATCGCGCTCATCCTCGCGGCACAGGGGCTGCTGCTGTGGCAGACCTATTGGGACACCTGGGACCTGGAGGTGGGGGCGGCGCGCAACCTGCTGGGGTCGGTCTCGTCCAACATCGAGCGCAATCTCACCATGGTGGAGCTGTCCATCATCGGCATGCAGGATTCGGTGAAGCATCCCGAGATCATGGCGCTGCCGCCGGACCTGCGCGCGCGGGTGCTGTTCGACCGGCTGGCCTATGCGCCGTTCATCGGCTCCATGCTGGTGATCGGCAAGGATGGCTCCATTCTGGCGGATTCCCAATCCCTGGAGCCGCGGGCCGGCAATTTCGCCGATCGCAATTACTTCACCGCGCAGCGGGAGGCGGATCGCGGCACCTTTCTCAGCGATCCCCTGTCGAGCCGGCTGCGGGCGGATGCCCCCATCATCGTCCTGAGCCGGCGGATGACCGATGCCGATGGCGCGTTCGCCGGGGTGGTGATCGCCAGCATCAGCATTGACCTGTTCAATGCCATGTTCGGCAACATCCATTTCGACCATCGCGACAGCATCATGCTGAGCAAGGACAATGGCGTGGTCATCTTCCGCCAGCCGTCCACCGACGAGGCGGGCAACATCGGCCTCGATATCCATGACACGGAGAAGTTCCGCCTCATCTCCGCCAATCGCACCGGCGCCTTCATCCACACCTCGCCCATCGACGGCATCGAGCGTTATTACATCGACCAGCCCATCGGCAACTTCCCCCTGGTGCTGACGGTGGGCGTTTCCACCGAGGACGCCATGCGCGAATGGCGCCGGCAGGTGCTGATCACCGTGTTGAGCACGGCCCTGGTGTGCGCCCTCATCGTCATCACCGTGCGCACCCTGCGGCGCTCGCTGGCCCGCAGCCAGGCCATGGAAGCCCAATTGGAGATGCTCTCCGCCACCGATGCCATGACCGGCCTGCCCAACCGCCGCGCCTTCGACCGCACCCTGCTGGACGAAGCCTCCCGCGCCGCCCGCACCAAGAGCACCCTGTCCATCGTGCTGATCGACGCCGACCACTTCAAGGCGGTCAACGACCGCTTCGGCCATAAGGTGGGTGACGAGGTGCTGCAGCGCCTTGGCGCCACCATCGCCACCTCCATCCGGCGCCCTGGCGATTTCGCGGCGCGCTACGGCGGCGAGGAGTTCATCGCCATCCTGCCGGATACGGACGCGGCCGGGGCCCGCGCCATCGCCGAGCGCATCCGCGCCAATGTGGCGGCCATGCGCCCCAGCGCTTCGGCGGCGGAGCTCACCACCATCAGCGCCAGCCTCGGGGTGGCCTCCGGGCCTATCGCTCCCGGCCAGGATGCCGAAGAGCTGGTGCGCCAGGCCGACATGGCCCTCTACAAGGCCAAGGAAGCCGGCCGCAACCGGGTGGTGGTGGCCGCCGGCTGAGCCGGCGCGCCAGACGCCATCATCGCGGGCTGTCATGGAGCGCCATCGGGCGCATGCGGCGCGCCGCCGGGCTGGGGCCCGGCCCCGCATCCGGCGGGCGTCGCCCATCGAACCCACGGTTGAAGCCGCCGTGTTCGCGGACGTCGCGGCCCGGCCACGGGTCGTGTTCGCAGTGGCCGTGTTCAATGGCCGTGTTCAATGGCCGTGTTCAGTGGCCGTGTTCCGGCCGCGTCTCGCCCCAGGGATGCCCGAGAGCGGCTTCCCCACACGCCTGCGGCCTTCCCGCACCCACGGCCGCGTTAGCGGCCTTCCCGTACCCACGCGGCGGCGAGCACGCCGAGCAGCAGCAGCAGGCCGCTGAGCCCGGCGAACACCGGGAACAGGCCGATGCCGCGCACCACCGAGACATCGCGGGTGGCAAGGCCCATCCAGTCGGCGCCGGCGAGGCGATCGCCGGAGGAGACCTGCACCACCCGGGGCACGCCGCCGTTGAGATCGGCGAGCCGCCACAGGCCGCCGCCGCTGGCGTTCACGATGGGCGCCACCACCGCGCGGGTGCTGGTGACCTCGGCGAATTCCTTGGGGTTCAGCGGGCCGATATTGGCGAGCGCGGTCAGGGTGCCATTGGTGGCCCGCCACAGGCCCAGCGCATCGGCCGGGGTGCTGGCCCGCCACAGGCCGGGCTCCACTTCCTTCAGGGCCAGGGTGCGGGTGGCGCCCTCGGGGGTGGTGATGAGCGCCGGCGGCACCGTGTCGCCCATGGTCTGGCGCTCCACCACCAGGTCGCGGCCGGAAACGGTGAGCTTCAGCCGTTCCTCCTCCAGGTCCGGTTCCTTCATCAGCCAGTGGGAGAGGCGGCGCAGCAGGTCGATGTGCGGCCCGCCGCCCTCATAGCCGCGCGCCCACAGCCAGATGTGGTCGGAGAGCAATTGGGCGACCCGCCCTTCGCCCACCCGGTCCACCAGCAGAATGGGCTTGTCGCCGGGGGCGGTCATCAGCGGGGTGCCGGAGCGGGCCTGGGAATCGATGACCCGGAAGAAGCGGCTCCACTGGGGCGGTTCCGCATTGGCGCCGGGCAGGCCCCGGGTCACGGGATGGCGCTTGCCGGCGGCGCTGAGCCGGGCATGGAAGGGGGTTTCGGTGACCTGTCCCGAGGGCATGCCGGGTAGGATCTCCTCCAGCGGCGTGTTGTAGAGGGAGCCGGGCTCCACATAATCCGTGCCGGAGGCCACCAACACCGCGCCGCCATTGCGCACATAGCGCACGATATTGTCGAAATAGACCTGCGGCAGCACGCCCTGCTGGGCGTAGCGGTCGAAGATGATCAGGTCGAAATCCTTGATCTTGGTCTGGAACAGCTCGCGGGTGGGAAAGGCGATCAGCGAGAGCTCGTTGATGGGCGTGCCGTCCTGCTTCTCTGGCGGGCGCAGGATGGTGAAGTGGACGAGGTCCACATTGGCATCGCTCTTCAACAGGTTGCGCCAGGTGCGCTCGCCGGCGTTGGGCTCGCCGGAGACCAGCAGCACCTTGAGCTTGTCGCGTATGCCGTCGACGGAAACGGCGGTGCGGTTGTTCACCAGGGTCAGCTCGCCGGGCAGCGGCGGCACCTCGAATTCGATGATGTTGGGGCCGGCGTGGGTGATGTCCACGTCGATCGTATCGCTCACCCCGGCGGTGACGATGGGCCGGGCGATCTCCTCGCCGTCGCGCCGCACGGTCACCGGCACCCGGGCGCCGGGCGGCAGGCCTTCGTCGGTGACGCGGAAGGTGAGGCTCTGATACTGGCCGACGATGCCGAAGCGGGGCGTCTTCTCCAGGGTGATGCGGCGGTCGCTCTCGCCCTCGTGGCCGGTGATGAGGGCATGCACCGGGGCGGTGAAGCCCAGCGCCGCTGCGCTGTCCGGCACGTCATGCACCCGCCCGTCGGTGAGCAGGATGGCGCCCGCCACCCGCTCCGGCGGCACATCGGCCAGGCCGGCGGAGAGGGCGGAGAAGAGCCGGGTGCCGTCGGTGTCGCCATGGGCGGCATCGACGGTCAGGGTGCGCACCTCCACGCCGGGCAGCTGGCCGAGCTTTTCGGCAAGGGCCGCGCGGGCGGCCTCGGTCTGCGGGGTGCGCTCGCCGAACGACTGGCTGGCGCTCTCGTCCACCACCAGCGCCACCACCGAGGACAAGGGCTCGCGTTCCTCGCGGGTGAGCGAGGGGTTGGCGAGGGCGAGCAGCCCCACCGCCAACGCCAGCGCCCGCAGTCCCGCGCCGCGGGTGCGGGTCATCAGCAGCAGGCCGGCCAGCACCAGAGCGGCCACGCCAAGGCCGATCAGCACCGGCCAGGAGACGAAGGGGGCGAAGGCGAGGCCGTAGCTCATCGCGCACCCCCGCGGGTGGAGCGGGCCTCAGGCCGGGGGAAACGGGCGGTCATTGGCCGAGCCTTTCCAGCAGCGCCGGCACATGCACCTGGTCCGCCTTGTAATTGCCGGTGAGCACATACATCACCATGTTGGCGCCGGCGCGGAACGCCATTTCCCGCTGGCGCGGCTCGCCGGGGGTGAGAGGCAGCAACGGCTCGCCGGAGCGGGTCACCGCCCAGGCGCCGGCGAGGTCGTTGGAGGTGATGATCACCGGCGAGACGCCATCGCCGGCCCGCGCCGGCCGGTCGGCCTCGTCGCCGGGGGGCAGCGCCTCCACCCAGGTGGTGCCGCCGGTGAAGCGGCCGGGGAAGTCTTTCAACAGGTAGAAGGCCTTGGTGAGAACGTGCTCGCGCGGCACCGGGGCCAGCTCAGGAATGTCGAGGCCGGAGAGGATCTCCCGCAGCCGCGCCTGCGCCGGGGTGAGGGCGGCGCCGGGGGTGTTGGAGGAGGCGATGGCGTCGCGGGTGTCGAAGATCACCGTGCCGCCCTGCTTCATATAGGCATCCACCCGCGCCAGCACCGCCGGCGGCGGCACCGGGCTATCGGCCAGGATCGGCCAATAGATCACCGGGAAGAAGGCGAGCTCGTCCTTGGAGAGATCCACCCCCATGGCCTCGCCCGCCTGCAAGGCGGTGCGCTGGGCGAGGAAGGCGGCCAGGCCGTTCAGCCCGGCGCGGGAAATGTCGTCCACCTCCGGCTGGCCGGTGGTGACGAACGCGAAGCGCGTCTGGGCGGTGGCCATCTGGGCGAAGCCGTCGTCGCCGGCCCGGGCCGGCGGCGGCAGAGCGAGGGCGCCGAGGGCGAGGACGGCGGCGAGAAGCGCCGCCGCCGTGCTGCGCCGTCCGCCGAGGCGGGAGAGGCCGCCGGCGAGATAGAACACCGCCAGCGCATCGAGCAGCAGCAGCACCATGGCGGCGATCAGCACCGGGCCGCGCAGATCCTGCGGTGCGCTCTCCTGCAGCGGCTCGGCGCGCAGGCCCAAGGCGGCAAAGTCGATGGCCTTGGGCGCATCGGCCGGCAGCAGCGCGTTCACCGCGACGAGGCCATCGGGCGGGCCGTAGAAGCCGGGGGGATGATCGGCGCTGGCGCGGCCGGTGAAGGTGGCGGGAATGGCCCGCACCGTGGGGCCGGGCGGCGCGAAGGCGCCGAAGCCGTCCAGCACCCGCGCCGCGGCGAGGTTCGCCACTTCCGGTTGGCCGAGGGGCGCAGTCTGGGGCGCGCGCTGGGCCGGGGCGGCATCGGCGGTGGGGGGCGGGGCGTCCGACAAGGCGATCACCCGCCGCAGCATGTCCACGAACGTGCCGGACAGCGGCAGGTTCGACCACGAGGTGTCGGCGGTGACGTGGAACAGCACGATGGCGCCCTTGCCCACCCGCGCGCCGGTGACGAGCGGGGTGCCATCGGCCAGCGCCGCCCAGGTGTGCTCGCCGAGATTGCCATCGGGATCGGCCAGCACCTGACGGGTCACGGTGACGTCGCCGGGCACCTTCATGTCGCGGAACGGGCCTTCGGCCGTGAGGGCGCCGAGCTTCTGCGGCGTTTCCCAGGAGAGCGAGCCGCCCAGCACCCGGCCGCCACGGCGCAGCTTCACCGGCAAGAGGTCGTCCTGGGCATTGGCGAGGCGCGGCCCGGCGAAGCGCACCAGCACGCCGCCATTCTCCACAAAGCGGGCGAGCCGGGCGCGGGTGGCGGCGGGAATGGTGCCCACGTCCGGCAGCAGCAGCACCGGCAGGTGCTGCTCCAGAAACGCATTGATGTTCTCGATGGCCGAGCCGGTCTCCGCTACGCGCAGGTCGGCATAGGGGCCGAGAGCGCGGGTGAGGTAATAAGTGGGGGCGAGCAGGGGCTGGCCGGTATCGGTGCTGGTGCCGGAGACGATGCCCACGGTGCGCCGGCGCCAGCTCTTGTCGATGAGCTGCACGGCTCCGGCGGAGTGGCTGCCGATGATCTCCAGCCGGGCGATCTCGTTGCGCATCTCCACCGGCAGAGCGAAGCGGGCGGTGGCCGCGCTGGCGCCTTCGGCCAAGGTGAACGGCGCCTCGCCGAGGGTGAGGCCGCGCATATCCTTCGCCTCCACCCGCCCGGCCGCGGCGCCGGGGGCGGAGCGCAGCACCTTCACGCTCAGGGCATCGGCGCCGTTCTCCGGTCCGGCGAGGGCCAAAACCGGGGCGCCGGCCATCAGCAGCGCGGCGGAATTCTTCAGTGGTGCCAGGGTGGCCGCGAGATTGGCATCGGCGCCCATGTCCACGGCATCGGTGAGGAAGACGAGGCCGGCCTTCGGCTCCTTCTCCAGGAGCCGGCTGGCGAGGGCGAAGGCGGCGGCCCGCTCCGGCGCATAGGCCACGGGAGCGAGGGAGCGCAGGCGGTCGCGGGCGGCGCCGGGGGTGAGGAAGCCCGGCTCGCGCGGCACGTCGCCGGTGGGGATGAGGGCGACGCCGCGGCCGCTGGTGTCCGCTTCGTCGATGAGGGCGCCGGCGGCCGCCATGCGGGCCTCCCACTGGCTGGCGGCGGGCCAGCCCTGGTCGATCACAAGCACCAGCGGCCCATCGGCGCCGGGGCTGGTGGCGGGCGGATTCCAGATGGGGCCGGCGGCGGCCAGGATGATGAAAGCGGCGAGCAGCAGCCGCAGCGCCGTGAGCCACCAGGGGCTGCGCGCGGCGCTCTCCTCCTTGGGGCGGATCTCGAACAGCAGGCGGGTGGGCGGAAAGGCGATGGCGCGCGGCTTCGGCGGCACCACCCGCAGCACGTACCATAACAGCGGCAGCGCCAGGAACGCGGTGAGCAGCAGCGGCGCGGCGAAGGCGAGGGGCAGGCCGAACATCAGGCGCGCCCTCCGCTGCTGGCGGCCGCGCCCATGCGCATGTGCAGCGCCAGCAGCAGCTCGCTGGCGGGTCGGTCGGTGCGATGCACGAGGAAGCTCCAGCCGAGCCGCTCGGCGGCGGCGCGCAGGGCGGCGCGGTGGGCGTCGAGCTTCAGCTCATATTCGGCGCGCCAGCTTTCGGCGCGGCCAACGGTGAGCCTGTCGCCGCCTTCGGGCTCGGAAAATTCGATGCGGCCGGAAAAGGGGAAGGTCTCTTCCGCCGGGTCGACGATCTGCACCACATGGCCGTGGGCGCCGCCGGCGGCGATGGCCTCCAGGCGGGCGATGATCTCGGCGGCGGGGCTCCAGAAGTCGCCCAGCAGCACCACTTCGGCGGTGGGGGCAGGGGCGAAGGCCGGGGGCAGGCTGGCCGGCAGCTCCGGCGCCAGAACCACCGATTCCGCCATGCGATCGACGATGCCGCGATGGGCGGACGGCCGCATCAGCCCCGGCACGCCCACCCGCTCGCCGCCGCGCACCAGCAGGTCGGCCAGAGCGAAGGCGATCACCAGCGCCCGCTCGCGCTTGGGCGGGCGGTTGCCGGTGGCATAGTCCATGGAAGCGGAGAGGTCCGGCCAGACCCACACGGTGTGGGCGGCCTCCCATTCGCGTTCGCGCACATAGAGAATGTCGTCGCGGGCCGAGCGGCGCCAGTCCACCCGCGCGGCGGGCTCGCCGGCCAGAAAGCGGCGATATTGCCAGAAGCTCTCGCCGATGCCGGCGCGCCGTCGGCCATGCAGGCCGTGCTGCACGCTGGAGGCAATGCGGCGGGCCTCCAGCACCAGCCGCGGCATGGCCGCCACCAGGCCGGCGGCGGCCAGCGCCGCCCGCTCCACCGCTCGGGTCGCGGTGCCGGTTGCAACTGCCTCGTTCGATCCCTGTGCCAAGCCGGATGCGCCCCTCAACCGATCTGCGCCACCAGGCGGCGGATGATGGCGCTCACGCTCTCGCCCTCGGCGCGGGCGGCGAAGGTGAGGGCCATGCGGTGCTTCAGCACCGGCTCGGCGAGCGCCGCCACATCGTCGAGGGAGGGGGCGAAGCGCCCGTCCAGGAGCGCCCGGGCACGCACCGCCAGCATCAGCGCCTGGGAGGCGCGCGGGCCGGGGCCCCAGGCGATGAAGCGCTGTTCCGCGCTTTCCGCCGGCTGGTCGCCGGCCGGGCGGGCGGAACGGACCAGGGTGAGGATGGCTTCGACCACCGATTCGCCCACCGGCAGGCGCCGCACCAGGCGCTGGGCGGCCATCAGGTCATCGACCGCCATGGCGGCGCGGGGCTTCTGCTCCTCGGCGCCGGTGGTCTCGAACAGGATGCGCCGCTCGGCTTCCCGATCGGGATAATCCACGTCGATCTGCATCAGGAAGCGGTCGAGCTGGGCCTCGGGCAGGGGATAGGTGCCCTCCTGCTCCAGCGGGTTCTGGGTGGCCAGCACGTGGAAGGGCTTGGGCAGGTCGTGGCGCTCGCCGGCCACCGTCACGTGGTATTCCTGCATGGCCTGCAGCAGGGCCGACTGGGTGCGCGGCGAGGCGCGGTTGATCTCGTCGGCCATCAGCAATTGGGCGAAGATGGGCCCGCGGATGAAGCGGAAGGCGCGCTGGCCGCCGGTGGTCTCCTCCAGCACCTCGGCGCCGAGAATGTCGGAGGGCATCAGGTCGGGGGTGAACTGCACGCGCCGGGCATCGAGCCCCAGCACCGTGCCCAGGGCTTCCACCAGCTTGGTCTTGGCGAGGCCCGGCACGCCCACCAGCAGCGCATGGCCGCCGGACAGGATGGTGATGAGCGCGCGGTCGATCACCGCATCCTGCCCGAAGATGACCGCACCCATGGCGGTACGCGCCGCCCGCACGTGGCCGGCGGCGGTTTCCGCATTGCGCACGATCATCTGGTCGAGGTCGAAAGTCTCGCCGGCAGCCGACATCAAAAGGTCTCCACGCAAGGTCTCCACGCCCCGAGCCGGGCGTTGCGGGTGCATCGCCACGAGGCTCGCCGCAAAAGGCGGCGAAAAGGCGCCTGGATGCGATGATCTCGCGTCGCCCCGCCCGGGGCTAGCCCTGATTTCGCGTGGCAAAGGTCGCGCCACCCGGAAAGAGAGCTTACGATAAGATTGTGTTCCGTCTAATCCCTGAACGGGAGAAGCGCGCGCCGCGCGCTCACGTCATCGCGAGGACCGATCATGGCAGGCCGGAACGGCGGCGAAACCCTTGCGCCGTCAGGCGATGCGCCCACCGGCGCCGGTCGCCTGGAGGCGCTGATGGCGGCCGCGCGGGCGGCCGGCTCCGGGGGCGGACCGGCCCCGGTGGAGCGCTGGAACCCGCCCGATTGCGGCGACATGGACATGCGAATCGCCGCCGATGGCACCTGGTTCTACATGGGCACGCCCATCGGCCGGCCGGCCCTGGTGCGCCTGTTCGCCTCGGTGCTGACCCGTGAGGGCGCCCGCTATGTGCTGAAGACGCCGGTGGAAAAGATCGGCATCACCGTCGACGACGCGCCCTTCCTGGCGGTGGAGATGGCGCAGGAAGCGGGGCCCGAGGGGCCCACCCTGGTGTTCCGCACCAATCTCGATGACGTGGTGCGCTGTGGCCCCGAGCACCCGCTGCGCTTCGCTCCGGGGGCGCAGGAGGGGGAGTTCGTGCCCTATCTCGCCGTGCGCAACGGGCTGGAGGCGCGCCTCACCCGCTCGGCCTATTTCGATCTGGTGGCCGCCGGCGCGGTGCGGGCGGTGGGGGGCGAGGAAATGTTCGGCGTGGCCTCCGGCGGTGCCTTCTTCCCCATCATGCCGGCCGGGGCGCTGGACCTGCCCCCATCATGAGTGTGCCTGTCGTGACGTTTCCCCATCGCACCGCGCCGCCCGACTCACCGCTGGCGGACTTCCTCGACCGCGCTGCCCATGGCCTGTCCGCCGTGCCGCCGCCACCCTATGCGGAAGGGGCATTCGGCGCCGTGAATGGCGACCATGCCCTGCAGCCCAGCCTCGATGGCCTCGCCCCCACGGCGCCGCCGCGCCATGCCGCCGTGCTGGTGCCCATCATCGCCCGGCCCGATCCGGCGGTGCTGTTGACCCTGCGCTCGTCGAAGCTCTCCACCCATGCCGGGCAGGTCGCCTTTCCCGGTGGCCGGGTCGATCCCGGCGATGCGGACGAGAAGGCCGCAGCCCTGCGGGAGGCCCAGGAAGAGGTGGGGCTCGATGCCCATTGGGTGCGGCACCTCGGCTATCTCGATGGCTATCTCTCCGGCACCGGCTTCTGGATCGTGCCGGTGGTGGGGCTGGTGGACCCCGGCTACGCGCTCACCCTCAATCCGGCGGAGGTGGAGGAGGCGTTCGAGGTGCCGCTCGACTTCCTGATGACCCCGGCCAACCACCAGCGCCAGTCGCGGGAATGGAAGGGCACCCTGCGCCATTACTATGCCATGCCGTTCGAGGGGCGCTTCATCTGGGGCGCCACCGCCGGCATGCTGCGCAACCTCTACGAACGGGTCTACGCCTGATGCTGCGGACCATCCTGGTGGAACTGGCGCTGTTTCTCACGCCGTTCGTGCTCTATGCCGCCTTGCTCATCGCCACCAAGGGCTCGGTGGTGCCCAGGCACTGGTCGCCGCGGGCGCTGGTGGCGCTGGTGGTGGCCGCCCTGGCGCTGGTGGTGGCCGGCCTCCTGCTGTTCGAGGGGGGGCGCAGCGCGCCGCCCGGCAGCCATTATGTGCCGGCGCAGACCCGCGACGGCACCTTCGTTCCCGGGCATTTTGAATGACCGCGCCCGCCCTGGCCGGGGCCGCCTTCTGGGAGCGGCACGGCCTGCGCCGGCTTCTCGATGTGCTGAATGCCGATGGCGAGACCGCGCGGGTGGTGGGCGGCGCGGTGCGCAACACCCTCCTCAACCGGCCGGTGACCGATGTGGACATCGCCACCACCGCGCTACCCCAGGAGGTCAGCCGGCGGGCCCAGGCGGCCGGCCTCAAGCCGGTGCCCACCGGCATCGACCATGGCACCGTGACGGTGGTGGTGGACCATGCGGCCTATGAGGTCACCACCCTGCGGGAGGACATGGAGACCGACGGACGCCGCGCCGTGGTGCGGTTCGGCCGCAGCTGGGCGCATGACGCGGCGCGGCGGGATTTCACCATCAACGCCCTTTATGCCGATGCCGATGGGCGGGTGATCGACCTGGTGGGGGGGCTCGCCGATCTCAGAGCGCGCCGGGTCCGCTTCATCGGCGCTGCCGAAGCGCGGATCGCCGAGGATTATCTGCGCATTCTGCGGCTGTTCCGCTTTCATGCGGCCTATGGGGCAGGTCCGGTGGACCCGACCGCGCTCAGCGCAGTCATCCGCGGCCGGGCCGGGCTCGCCGGCCTCTCCCGTGAGCGGGTGCGGGCGGAGCTCTTGAAGCTGCTGGTGGCCGAGGGGGCGGCGGAGACCTTACGGGTGATGAGCGACACCGGCCTGCTGCAGCCGCTTCTGGCTGGCATCGCCGATCTGGCCGCCTTCGACCATCTGGTGGCGGAGGAAGCGACCGCCCACGTGGCACCGGAGGCCATGCGCCGCCTTGCCGCCTTGGCGCTTTGGACGGGCGACAGCGTGATGCGCCTGCGCGAACGGCTGCGCCTCTCCAATGGAGAAACCCGGCATCTGGAGGCGTTGGCCGCCGCCCAGCCGCCGGTGCCGCAGGCGCGGGCGCCGGAGCGTGATCTGCGGGCCTTCCTCTATCGCGCGGGTGTGGAGACGGCGCGGGACCGGGCGCTGTTGAGCGCGGCCCGCGATCCGCAGCGACGGGGCGAGACGGCCCGGCTGCTGGCGATGGCGCAGAGCTGGACCTCGCCGCGCCTGCCGGTGACCGCTGCCGACCTGATGGCCCGCGGCCTGCGCCCCGGCCGGGCCTTGGGGCAGGCCCTGGCCCGGGTGGAGGCTGCGTGGATCGCCGCCGACTTCCCCCTTGATGCGGACAGTTGCGCCGCGTTGGTGACGCAGGTGCTGGCGAGCCGGGATTAAGGCGGGGATAAAAGGTGCGGACGCGGCGCCGCCGCGCCCGGGAAGGCCGGGCCCGAACAGGTTCGGGCGACGGGCTCAGTCCTCGTCGGCTTCGGCTTCGGTCTCGCCGTCCTCTTCCTCGTCCTCGAAATCCGTCAGGTCGAGGATCTCCAGGGCCGCCTCGGGCAGGGTTTCGTTACGGAACTCACCCACTTCGTCGGCATACCAGACCAGCTTGACGTCAGCGCCAATCACCTCGACCACGGTGAGGGCCGGGCTGCCGGACTTGAGCTGAACGATGTCTCCCGCGTTGAACGCCATGGCTGTCTCTCCGCTTGCCGTGGGGCTGTGCGGAGAAAGCCTTAGCGGGGCTTGATGACGCTGCCATCACGGCCACTTCACCACCGGCGGCATGGAGGAAAGAATGGAGTCGACATTGCCGCCGGTCTTCAGCCCGAAGATGGTGCCGCGATCGTACAGCAGGTTGAATTCCACATAGCGGCCGCGGCGAATGAGCTGTTCCTCGCGATCGGCGGCGGTCCAGGGGGTGGCCATGTTGGCGCGCACGAGCCGGGGATAGATGTCGAGGAAGGCGCGCCCCACATCCTGGGTGAAGGCGAAGTCGGCGGCCCAGTCGCCGGTGCCCTGGGCGGCGCTGTCCAGATAGTCGTAGAAGATCCCGCCGATACCTCGCATCTCATTGCGATGTTTCAGGAAAAAATACTCGTCGCACCAGGCCTTGTAGCGGTCGTAATCGGCCACCTTGTGGGGTGCGCAGGCGCTCGCCATGGCGGCGTGGAAGGCCCGGGCGTCCGGATCCACCTGGCTGCGCCGGCGTTCCAGCACCGGGGTGAGATCGGCCCCGCCGCCGAACCAGGCCTTGGTGGTGACCACGAAGCGGGTGTTCATATGAACCGCCGGCACATGGGGATTGGCCATGTGGGCGATCAGCGAGATGCCCGAGGCCCAGAAGCGCGGATCCTCGCTGGCGCCGGGAATCTGGGCGCGGAACTCGGGGGCGAAGGTGCCGAACACGGTGGAGGTGTGGACCCCCACCTTCTCGAACAGCCGCCCGCTCATCAGCGCCATGGTGCCGCCGCCGCCGGGCACGCCGGAATGGTCGGTGCGGGCCCAGGGGGTGCGGGCGAACCGCCCGGGCTCCGCGCCATAGAGATCGGCGGCGGCCTCGTCCTCCAACTGCTCGAACGCCGCGATGATGCGGCCCTGCAACGCCTCGAACCAGCTCCGGGCGTGGGCCTGACGCTCGGCGAGGGCGGGGTCGTGGGCGGCGGTGTCGGCGGTCATATCTGTTCCTTCTGGCCCTTCAGGGCATCGCGGCCGGGTAGCGGCGGGCACCATGGCGCGGTCTCAGCCGGTTGGAAAGCCGCGGGTCTGGCGCAGCGCCTCGGCCAGGCCGATTCCCGCGCTCACCGCGAGGTTCAGCGAACGCAGCCCCGGCCGCATGGGAATGGTGACCCGGGCATCGGCTGCCGCATGGACATGGGCCGGGACGCCGGCCGATTCCCGGCCGAACAGCAGGGCATCATCGGGTGAAAATCGGAAATCGGTGAACATTTGTTCGGCCTGTGTGGTGAACAAGACGAGGCGTTGCCGCCGTGCATGCAGTTGCTCCGTGAAATGCGCGAAGGTGGTGTGCCGATGCCACTCGACGGCGTCGATATAGTCCATGCCGGCGCGGCGAAACCCTGCGGAGCCAAGGGGAAAGCCCGTGGGCTCGATGATGTGGACGGGCACGCCGAAGCAAGCGCCGGTGCGCAGGCAGGTGCCCGCGTTTTGCGCAATGTCGGGGCAGTAGAGCGCGAGGATCATGAAACAGGCTCTCGGAAACGGAAATTCGGGAGGTTTTATGGCACCATCATCGGCGCGCTGACCTTGCGTCGTCATACGAATGGGCTGCGTGCCGCATGGCCATCATCTGGACAAGATCGGGCGGGGGTGCAATTAGAGGCGCTCGAAGATGGACACTTGTGGCTTCACTGACCCGCCACATTCGCCCGCAGATGTCTGAGCCCAAATGGTGAGGATCCCGGTGCGAGCGGCGGGCAGACCATAGACGGGGATCAGCGCCGTGGCACATACGGAGACGTCACAGAAGGCATCGCGTCGGGACTTTCTCTACATCGCGACCGGAGCGGTGGGCGCGGTGGGCGTTGCCGGCATGGTGTGGCCCTTCATCTCCCAGCTCCAGCCCGATGCCTCGGTGCTGGCGCTCTCCACCACCGAGGTGGATATCTCTCCCATCGCCGAGGGGCAGATCGTGACCGTGCAGTGGCGCGGCAAGCCGATCTTCATCTCTCACCGGACCAAGAAGGAGATCGAGGAGGCCCAGAAGGCCGATCTCGCCTCCATGCGCGATCCGCAGCCCGACGCCGACCGCGTGAAGCCGGGCAAGGACGAATGGCTGGTGGTGATCGGCATCTGCACCCATCTCGGCTGCGTGCCCCTGGGCCACCAGGGCGCCTATGACGGCTGGTTCTGCCCCTGCCACGGCTCGGTCTACGACACCTCCGGCCGCATCCGGCAGGGACCCGCGCCGCTCAACCTGGCGCTGCCGCCCTACGCTTTCACTTCCGATACGAAGATCGTGATCGGCTGACGCTCGACCGTCGCTGAACTCAATAAAGGTTGGATCCCATGGAAGGACACTCCACCTACCAGCCCAAGAGCAAGGTCGCGCAGTGGTTCGAGAGCCGCCTGCCGATCGTCGGGTTGGTCCATTCTTCCGCCATCGCTTACCCGGTGCCGAAGAATCTCAATTATTTCTGGACCTTCGGTGCCATCCTCAGCTTCATGCTGGTGGTGCAGATCGTCTCTGGCGTCGTGCTGGCGATGCACTATGTGGCCTATGCGCCGGTGTCGTTCGCCCGCGTCGAGCACATCATGCGCGATGTGGATTACGGCTGGCTGATCCGCTACATCCACGCCAACGGCGCCTCGATGTTCTTCATCGCCGTCTATATCCATATCTTCCGCGGCCTCTATTACGGCTCCTACAAGGCGCCGCGCGAGGTGTTGTGGATCCTCGGCGTCATCATCTACCTGCTGATGATGGCCACCGCCTTCATGGGCTACGTGCTGCCCTGGGGCCAGATGTCGTTCTGGGGCGCCACCGTGATCACCAACCTGTTCTCCGCCATTCCGGTGGTGGGCGAGGTGATCGTGCAGTGGCTGTGGGGCGGCTACTCGGTCGGTGATCCCACCCTGAACCGTTTCTTTGCGCTGCATTATCTGCTGCCGTTCATGATCGCTGGCGTGGTTGGCCTGCATATCTGGGCGCTGCACCACGTGGGCCAGAACAATCCCGACGGCATCGACGTGAAGAGCGTGAGCAAGGACACCGTGCCCTTCACGCCCTACGCGACTCTGAAGGACGTGTTCGCCACCTGCGTGTTCCTGCTCTTCTTCTGCTGGTTCATCTTCTACATCCCGAACTACCTCGGGCATTCGGACAACTATATCCCGGCGAACCCCATGTCGACGCCGGCGCATATCGTGCCCGAATGGTACTTCCTGCCCTTCTACGCCATCCTGCGGTCGATCCCGGACAAGCTGGGCGGCGTGCTGGCCATGTTCGCCGCCATCGCGGTGCTCGCCTTCCTGCCTTGGCTCGACACCTCCAAGGTGCGCTCGGCCCGCTATCGGCCCATGTACCGCATCTTCTTCTGGATCTTCGCGGTGGTGGCGGTGGGCCTCGGATACCTCGGCTCGCAGCCGTCCGAGGGCATCTATGTGATCGTGTCGCGCATCTTCACGGTCTACTATTTCGTTCACTTCCTCATCATTCTGCCGCTGCTGGGCTTCGTGGAGAAGCCGAAGCCGCTGCCCGCCTCCATCGCCGACGCGGTGCTGGCGAGGCACGCGAAGGGTGGCGCGACGGTGGTGGCCGGTGCGGCCGCCCCCGAGACCAAGTGACCCGGGGCGGAGAGAACAGCATGACCATTCGTAGCATTCTCTTCGGCGCGGCCGCGGCAGCGCTGCTGTTCGCGGCGCCCGCCTCGGCGGCGGAGGGCGGTCATGATGACCGCCCGGCGCGGCTCAGCTGGTCGTTCGCCGGCCCGTTCGGCATGTATGACACGGCGCAGCTGCAGCGCGGCTTCAAGGTGTTCAAGGAAGTGTGCAGCTCCTGCCACTCCGCGAACTTCTTCTACTTCCGCAATCTGGTGCAGCCGGGCGGTCCCCGCTTCAGCGAGGCACAGGCCAAGCAGATCGCCGCGGAATACCAGATCACCGATGGTCCCAACGATTCCGGTGACATGTTCCAGCGGCCCGGCCGACTGTCGGATCACTGGCCGGCGCCGTTCCCCAACGATCAGGCCGCCCGCGCCTCCAACGGTGGCGCGCTGCCGCCGGACATGTCGGTGCTGGCCAAGGCCCGCTCCTACCACGTGGGCTTCCCGGGCTTCGTGACCGACGCCTTCATCCAGTATCAGGAGCACGGCGTGGACTATATCCACGCGCTGCTGACCGGCTATGCCGAGCCGCCGGAAGGCGTGCACGTGCAGTCGGGCCTGCACTACAACAAGTATTTCCCGGGCAATCAGATCGCCATGCCGGCTCCGTTGAGCGACGGCCAGGTGGAATACACCGACGGCACGCCGCAGACGGTCGACCAGTATGCCACGGACGTTTCCGCCTTCCTGATGTGGATGGCCGAACCCCATCTCGATGCGCGCAAGCGCATCGGCTTCCAGGTGGTGATCTTCCTGATCGTCCTGTCAGGCCTGCTGTACTTCACCAAGAAGAAGGTGTGGTCCAAGGTGCCTCACTGAGGTCGCCCTGACGTCACGCACGAAGAAGGGTCCGCGAGGGCCCTTTTTCTTTTTGAGGGTCGCCGCGGCCGCGCCGGCCTCATTCGCTCCGGAGACCGTCATGACGCCCAATGAGTTCGCCGCCACGATCCGGACCATTCCCGATTATCCCAAGCCCGGCATTCTGTTTCGCGACATCACCACCCTGCTCGGCAACCCGCGCGCTTTCCGCCGGGCGGTGGACGAGCTGGTTCAGCCGTTCGCCGGTGGCCGGGTGGCGAAGGTGGCGGGCATCGAGGCGCGCGGCTTCATTCTCGGCGGCGCGGTCGCCCATCAATTGTCGGCGGGCTTCGTGCCGATCCGCAAGAAGGGCAAGCTGCCGCACGAGACGGTGCGCATGGCCTATGCGCTGGAATACGGCCACGACGAGATCGAGATGCACGTGGATGCCATCGCACCCGGCGAGCCGGTGCTGCTGGTGGATGACCTGGTGGCGACCGGCGGCACCGCCATCGGCGCGGTGCAGCTGCTGCGCCAATGCGGCGCGCAGGTGCTGGCGGCCTGCTTCGTTGTCGAACTGCCCGATCTCGGTGGCGCGCAGAAGCTGCGGGACCTCGACGTGCCGGTGCGCAGCCTGGTTTCGTTCGCCGGCCACTGAGCGTGCCGCCGGCATGAGCCACCACGGCAGGGCGGCGCGGCTGCTGCTCTAAACCAGCACCGCCCGGGCCGGTTGCTGTTCCTGCGCGAACACATGCCGGTAATGGGCGACGAGATCGGCCGGGCCCATGGCCTTGGTGGGGTTGTCGGAGAGCTTCACCGCAGGCCGGCCATTGGCGGCGATGACCTTGCAGACGATGGAGATGGGATCGAGCGCCCCATCGGCCACCAGGCCGCGGAAATCGTTGGTTAGCAGGGTGCCCCAGCCGAAGCCGAGGCGCACCCGGCCCTGGAAGGCGGCGTGGATGCGGGTGACCTCCGCCACGTCGAGGGCATCGGAGAAGATGGCGAGCTTCTCGCGCGGATCCTCCCCCCGCGCCTGCCACCAGCGGATCATTTCCTCGCCGCCCTCGATGGGGTCCTTGCTGTCGATGCGGGCGCCGGTCCAGCGCGCCACCCAGTCGGGGGCGTGGGCGAGGAAGCCGGCGGTACCATAGGTGTCGGGCAGGATGATGCGCAGGTTGCCGTCGTAATCCTGCTGCCAGTCCGACAGCACCCGATAGGGCGCCGCCCGTAGCGCCGCGTCGTCATCGGCGAGGGCGGCATAGACCATGGGCAGCTCGTGGCCGTTGGTGCCGGTGGCCTCCATCTCGTGGCGCATGGCGATGAGGCAGTTGGAGGTACCGAGAAAGCCGGCGCCGAGCCCCTCCTTCAGGGCCGCGACACACCACTCCTGCCACAGGAAGCCATGGCGGCGGCGGGTGCCGAAATCGGCAATATTGATGGGGGCGAGGGCGCGCAGCGCCTCCACCTTTTCCCACACCCGGGTCATGGCGCGGGCATAGAGCACCTGCAGCTCGAACCGGCCCAGGTCCTTCAGCACGGCGCGCGAGCGCAGCTCGTTGATGATGGCGAGGGCCGGGATCTCCCACATGGTGGTTTCCAGCCACGGGCCCTCGAAGGTCAGCTCATACTGCCCCTCGCGTTTCTCCAGCGCGTAGTCGGGAAAGCGGAAGTCCTCCAGCCAGGCCAGGTAATCGGGGGCGAACATCTGGCGCCGGCCGTAAAACATGTTGCCGCGCAGCCAGGTGCTCTCGCCCCGGCTGAGACTGAGCGTGCGCACGTGGTCCAGCTGCTCGCGCAGGGCGCCCATGTCGATGATGTCGGCGAGGCGGATGCGGGCGGTGCGGTTGTGGATGCCGAAGGTGACCCGGGTGTCGCGATGGCGGCGAAAGATCAGCTGACCCATCAGCAGCTTGTAGAAATCGGTGTCGAGCACCGAGCGGATGATGGGGTCGATCTTCCAGGTGTGGTTATAGACGCGGGTCGCGATGTCGGTCATGGCCACCGTCTGGCTGGCGCCCGGGCGACGGTGGGCCGCCGGGGCGCGGATGGATGGGCCCGCGCCGGCGCGGGCCACCGTATGGTCGCGGGTGGACCGCCGCTCAGGACGCGGCGGGCGCGCCGCCGCCGATGAGGGCCGCCTTCAGCTTGGCTTCCGCCTCGTTGGACAGGGAGGTCTTGAGCACGCGGGGATTATAGGGCTCGATCTCCGGCAGCACCTTGTCGAAGGTGACGCTCTTCACCAGCACGAACAGGGCCGAGGAATCGGCCGGGATGGTGGCGCCCAGCTGCTTCACGAAATCGTCGTTGATGCCGTAATCGGCCAGCGAGCCGGACAGCGCGCCCGCTCCGGCACCGGCCGCCGCGCCCAGCGCCATGCCGGCCAGCGGGTTGAGGAACAACAGGCCCACCAGGCCGCCCCACAGGGCGCCCATGGTGCCGCCCTGGGCGGCGCCCATGGCGGTGAGGTTTACCGCCTGCTTCACATGCACTTTGCCGTCGGCTTCCCGCTCCACCACGCAGGCATCTTCCAGGTCGATGAGGTGCTCTTTCTGCATGGAGCGAAGCTTGTTGAGGACTTCGTCGGCCTCGTGAAGTTTGCTGAAGCCGAATACGACGAGATCGCTCATGGTCATCCTCTGTGTGGTGGGCGCAGAACCGCGCAGGGCCCGGTTGCAGGCGCCGGACCTTGGGCCGAATCCGCGACAGAGGCAAGACGCGCTGCGGTACGGGCACCGCTGTGCAGGGCCCGCCTGTGCGGCCGCGGCCACGTTGCAACGCGGCACGGCCGGCAGTAGAACCGAACCACAACGTATCCTGCCGTTGAAGCTTTGGTTCTGCTTGTTCAACGCCATGATTCGTCCGGTCACAAGGTTCCGCTGCACGTGCGGGGCGGGTGTCCTGCCCGCTGTCGCGCGGGGCGGCCACTGCAAGGATGGGGTGATCAGGCGTCATGACGGCTCTTCCGCCGCCGGACCTCGAGCATGGGGCTTCCGGCTTCAGCCTGCGGCAGCGCGCGGTGCGCTTTCTGTGCGTCTTCGCCGTGTGGGTGGCGCTCGGCCGGGTGGGGCCGGTGGATCTGCTGGCGGGGGCCCTGGGCAGCGTTTTGGTGGCGGAACTGAGCCTGCGCCTGCTGCCCCCCTCTCGGCGGGTGCTGCGCGTACGGCCGATCGCCATATTTCTCGCCCATTTCCTGCGCCGCTCCGCTCTCGCGGGCGTGGACCTGCTGCGCCGCGTCACCGCGCCGGTGCTGCCCATCGCCCCGGGCATCGTCGCGGTGGATTGCGGCATGTCGGAAGGGCTGCTGCGCCAGGGGTTCGCCGCCACCATCAGCCTGCAGCCGGGGACCTTGCCCTTCGGTGCGGAGGAGGATGCGCTGCTGCTCCATGCCCTGGACGTGGAAGGCCCGGTGCTCGACGAGTTGGAGGAGGACGCTACCCTCTACCTGGAGGCCGTGGGCGCGGCGGTCGATGAGGCGCTCCCGCCCGACGATCTGCTCGAGCCGGAGGGGCCGGCGCATGGCTGAGGGGGTGATGGGGGAGGCGCTGTTCGTGGCGGCGGCTCTGTTGCTGCTCATCACCGCCATCGGGCTGGTGGCCATGGGCCTGCGCGGCGGTATGGCGAACCAGATGATGGGGGTGCAGTTGCTGGGGTCCGGGGGCATCGGGGTGCTGCTGCTGCTCACCCTCGCCAGCGGCGATGTCGCCACGCTCGATGTGGCGCTGTTGCTGGCCCTTCTGGCTGCGGTGGCGGCCATGGCGCTGCGGGGGCTGGCGCTGAAACGCCCCGCGCCATCGGACGGGGCGGGCGGCGAGGGGCGCCGATGATCGCGCTCCATCTGCTCACCGGCCTGTGTGTCCTGGCTGGCCTCGTGTTTTTCGCCGCCGGAACCGTCGGTCTCCTGCGCCTGCCCGATCCGCTCACGCGCCTGCATGCGCTGGCCAAGGCGGACAATATCGGCCTGGGGTTGATCGCCCTCGGTGTGCTGCCGCAGCTCGTGGCCAGCGGCGCCGTGCTGGCCGCCGCCAAGGTGGTGGCCATCTGGCTGCTGCTGCAGCTTTCCTCCGGCGCGGTGGCGCAGCTGCTGGCCGAAGTGGCGTTTCGGGACAGCGAGACCGGCGCCGATGACCCGGACGGTGCGGCCGCGGAGGCGGGCGAGCCATGAGCCTGGCCTTTGATGCGCTGCTCTGTCTTCTCGCCCTGCTGGCGGCGCTGCGCGCGGTGGCGGCGGGGGAGGGGTTCTCGCGGGTGACCGCCTTCATGGCCTATGGGCTGATCCTCGGCCTCGTCTGGGTGCGGCTGGCGGCGGTGGATGTGGCCTTGACCGAGGTGGCGGTGGGCAGCGGCGTCACCGGTCTGGTGCTGCTGCGGGCGGTGGCGCGGGATGACGCGCCGGCCCCGCTCGCGGCCGGGCTCGCCTATCGCCTGCTGGCTGGGGCGGTGGCGCTGCTGGTGTTCGCGGGGCTAGCCGCTGTGGTGCTGCTGCTGCCCGAGCCGGCGCCGAGCCTGGCGCCGGAGGTGGCGCGGCACCTGCCGGCCACCGATCTCGGCAATCCCATCACCGGCGTGCTCATCGTGTTCCGCGCGCTGGATACGCTGCTGGAAACGGTGGTGCTGCTGCTCGCCCTCATCGGCGTATGGGCCCTCTCGCCCGACCGCACTTGGGCCGGCCGTCCGGCGGTGCTGCTGCCGGCCCCCTGGTCGGGGGCGCTGGAATTCCTGGCGCGAGTGGTGGTGCCGGTGGGCGTGCTGGTGGGGCTCTACATGTTTTGGGCCGGCGCGGACGTACCCGGAGGCGCCTTCCAGGGCGGTGCCGTGCTGGCGGCCATGGCCCTGATGGCCATCGCCGCGGGGCTGCTGCCGCGCCCGGTGCTGGCGCGCCGGCGGCTGCGTGCGCTGCTGCTGGCGGGGCCGTTCGGCTTCCTGCTGGTGGGCGTGCTCGGCTGGGTGTTCGCCGATGCCTTCCTGGCCTATCCGCCGGGTGTGGAAAAAGCGGTGATCATTCTGGTGGAAGCCGCCATCACCCTGTCCATCGCGGTGACCCTGGCGCTGCTGGTGCTCGGCCCGCCGGTCGCGGAGGAGACGGAATGAGCGCCGAGACCCTGTTCGGCTTCGCCGCCGCGGCCCTGTGCGCCATCGGCATCTATGGCCTGATGGTGGGGCGCGGCGCCCTGGCCCGGCTGATCGCCTTCAACCTTTTGGGCGGCGGTGTGTTCGTGTTGTTCGGCGTGGTCGCGCGACGGGGGGCCGGCGCGGGCTTCGGCGGCGATCCGGTGCCGCAGGCGCTGGTCATCACCGGCATTGTCGTCGCCTTCTCGGCCACCGCCCTGGGGGCCGCGCTGGTGGAGCGCCTGGCGCAGTTGCGGGCGAAGGCCGGCGCGCCGTCCGAGGAGCCGGAGGCGGACACGTGAGCGGGGGAGCATTCCCGGGGCTGCCCCCGGCCGACATGCTGCTGGTGCTGGCGGTGATCTTGCCGCTGTTCGGCCTGCTGCCGCTGCTTTTGCTGGGGCCGCGCCTGGCCGAGCGGCTCACGCTGCTGGTGCTGGCGGCGGGCCTGGCCGTGGCGCTGGGGATCGGCGCGGAGGTGGGGGCGGCCGGGCAGGCGGCCGCTGCGTTCATCGGCGGCTGGCGCCCGCCCCTGGGGGTGGGCCTGCGGGCCGATGGCCTCTCGGCTGTGATGCTGGTGATGACGGCGGTGGTGCTGTGCGCCACCGGCCTTTACGCCATGACCGGCCCGGCGACGCCACGGGCGGCGGGCGAGCGCATGCCGGCGGCCTTCTGGATGCTGCTGTTGTGCGTGTGGAGCGCGCTCAATCTGGTGTTCGTCGCGGAAGACCTGTTCACCCTCTATGTGGCGCTGGAGCTGCTCACCTTCGCGGCGGTGCCGCTGGTTTGCCTTGACGGTAAGGAAGGGCAGATCGAGGCGGCACTGCGCTATCTGGTGTTCGCGCTGTTCGGCTCGGTGCTCTACCTGCTGGGCACGGTGCTCATCTACGCCCTTTACGGCAGCCTCGACATCATCCTGGTGGCGCGCAAGGCCAGTGTCAGCCCGGGCCTGGTGGTGGCGCTGGCGGCCATGACCGCCGGCATGATGGCCAAGGCCGCCCTGTTCCCCCTGCATCTGTGGCTGCCACCGGCCCATTCAGGCGCGCCGCCCGCCGCCAGCGCCATGCTGTCGGCGGTGGTGATCAAGGCGCCGATCTTCCTCCTGGTGCGGTTCTGGCTCGATCTGGCACCGGAGAGCCTGGCGGTGAAGGTGGGGCCGATCCTGGCCGGGCTCGGTGCCGCCGCCATTCTCATGTGCAGCCTGGTGGCGCTGGCGCAGCCCCGTCTCAAGCTGCTGATCGCCTATTCCACGGCGGCGCAGATCGGCTACCTGTTCCTGATGTTTCCGCTGGCGGCGGCGGCCAGCGCCTGGAGCGCCCTGGCCTGGACCGGTGGCGCACTGCACCTCGCCTCCCATGCCTTCTCCAAGGCGGCCATGTTCATGGCGGCGGGCCTGATCGCCGAGGCGGTGGGCCACGATCGCATCAAGGGGCTCACCGGGCTCGGCCGGGCGCTGCCGGTGAGCGTGGCCGCCTTCGGCCTCGGCGGCCTCTCGCTGATGGGGCTGCCACCGGCCGGCGGCTTCGTCGCCAAGGTCATGCTGCTGTCGGCGGCGGTGCATCTGGGCAACTGGTGGATCGCGCTGGTCATCCTCATCGGCGGCCTGCTGGCGGGGGGCTATGTGTTGCGGGTGGTGGTGCCGGCGCTGCAGCGGCCCGCCGCGCCGCTGGCCCTGCGGCCGGTGGCCGGCTGGCGCGAGTGGGTGGCGCTCGCTCTGGCGCTGGTGGCGGTGGGGCTGGGCTTCCTGCCCTTGGAGCCGTCCGCCTATCTTGCCATCGGCCGGCCCGCCAGCTGGGCGGAGGGGGCACCATGACGGCGGGCACGCTGGGCGGTTCCGATCTGCTGTTGCTGTCGGCGATCCTGGTGCCTCTGGTGCTGGGCCTCGCGGCGCTGAAACCCTGGGTGCGGCGGTGGGGGCCGACCTTGGCGCTGGTCGCCCCGGCGCCGGCGCTGGCGGCGGTGCTGCTGGTGCCGGTGGGGCAGAGCGTGCTGCTGGTGCCGGCGCCGTTTCGCCTAACCCTGGCGCTCGATGCCCCCGGCGCGCTGCTGCTGGGCGGGGCCGCCCTTTTGTGGCTGCTGGCCGGCATCTATGCGCGGGCCTATCTCAAGGATGATCCGGAGCGCGGTGCCTTCAGCGTCTGGTGGCTGCTCACCATGGCCGGGGCGTTCGCGGTGTTCCTGGTGGCGGATGTGGCGAGCTTCTATCTGGCCTATGCGCTGGTGAGCTTTGCGGCCTACGGGCTCGCCGCCCATGACGACACGGCCGAGGCGCGGCGGGCCGGCCGGGTCTATCTCGCCCTCACGGTGCTGGGCGAGGCGCTGCTGATCGCCGCCTTCGTCATGCTGGCCTCCAGCGTCAGCGGCGCCAATCCACTGATCCGCGATGCGGTGGCGGGCCTGGCGCAATCGCCCTGGCGGGGGGCCATCCTGGGGCTGCTGCTGGTGGGCTTCACCATGAAGATGGGGCTGTTCCCGCTGCATGTGTGGATGCCGCTGGCCCATGCGGTGGCGCCGGTGCCCGGTTCAGCCGTGCTGTCGGGCATCGTGGTGAAGGCCGGTGTCATCGGCCTCATCCGCTTCCTGCCGGCGGACCTGCCGCTGGCGCAATGGGGCATGGCGCTGCTGACGGCAGGTCTGTTCACGGCCTTCTACGGGGTCGCCATCGGACTCACCCAGAGCCATCCCAAGCGGGCGCTGGCCTATTCCACCGTCAGCCAGATGGGGGTGGTCGCGGCGGTGCTGGGCGCCGGCCTGGCGGCGGGGGATGCCGCTGCGCCCAGTCTCGCGGCCTTCTATGCCCTCAATCACATGCTGCTGAAGGGCGCCATGTTCCTGGCGGTGGGGGTAGCCATGGCCAGCGGGCCCCGCCACCTGCGCCTCGTGCTCATCGGCGCGGCGGTGCTCGGGCTGAGCCTCGCCGGCTTGCCCTTCACCGGCGGTGCCCTCGCCAAATATGCGGTGAAGGCGCCGGTGGGCGAGGGGGGCGCCGGGATACTGCTGGCGCTGTCCGCCGGCGGCACCACGCTGTTGATGGCGCGCTATGTGCTGCTGCTGGCGGCGCGTGGCAAGGGGGCCGACCCGGCGGCCGGCGAGGCGGAGGCGCCGCCGGCGCTGCTGGTGCCGTGGGCCGTGCTGAGCGGGGTGGCGGTGCTGCTTCCCTTTGCCCTGTTTACGCCGGTGACCGGCCTTGGGCTCGGCGGCCTGTTCTCCCTCGAGGGCATCATCAAGGGGCTGTGGCCGGTGGCCCTGGGGTTGGCGGTGGCGGCGCTGCTCTATCAGAAGCCGCCCAAGGTCTCGGAGATCCCCGCCGGCGACATTCTGGCCCTCACCCAGGGGCTTGGCCCGGCGCTGCGTGGACTGCTGAGCGCGGCGGTGCGGCTCGATGCCGGGCTGCGGCATTGGTCCAGCGCGGCGCTCGCGCTGGTGCTGGTGATGGTGGCCCTGGCGGTGGCCATGGGCGAGCCGCAATGGCTCCAACCGCTGTGGCCGTGAGGCGGCTTCAGCAGGCGAGGCCGCCGAACCAGGCGCCGAAATAGCCGGCGTAGAGTTCCGGGGCCTCCACATTCATGGAGTGGCTCACGCCCGGCACCGCCACAAGGCGGCAATCGGGCATCTCCTCGGTCATGACCTGAAGGTCCTGCTCGCGAATGACGGCGTCGAGCATGCCCCAGGCGACGAGATGGGGATGGATGATCTCCTTCATCCGCCCCTTCAGCTCGCCACTCTGGGCTTCCTTGGTGAGGGTGTCGGGGGTGCCGAACCAGATGCCGTCGGAGACCGCGAAGGTTTGCTCGACGATGGTGTCGAACAAGGCCCCGCGCGCCCCCACATCGGCCACGAACCGCACCGGCCCCTTGGCGAAGCTGTCGGGCTCGAACAGGCTCATGCAGGTGGCGGCCATGATCTGCCGGGTGAGGGGCTTGCTCTTCTTCATCTCGCCGAAGAAGGCCACCTTCTCCGGCGGGAACAGGATGGATTGGGGCGCCACCGGAGACAAAGAGAACACCCGCCCGAACCGCTGCGGCTGCTCCAGCAGCATGCGGGTGGAGATGAGGCCGCCGGCGGAATGGGTGGCAAGGTGGCAGAAGGAGACGTTGAGGGCATCGAGCGCCGCCAGCATGTCGCGGGCGTGCTGGGCCACCGCATAATTGGCGAAATCGGGCAGGGGCGCCGGCTTGTCGCTGTCGCCGCAGCCGCGCCAGTCGATGGCGATGGTGCGGATGCCGCGGGGAAAGTGCGGCGCCGCCAGGGAGATCCACTCCTTGCTGGCGAGATTGCCGTGGATGAACAGGACGGTGACGTCCCCCTCGCCCCAGGTGCGATAGGCGAGCTCGATGCCATTCACCGCGACCCGTTCCATGCCCCCTCCCATGGTTCCTGCGGACCTTTGGGGGCGCTCGGCACGCCCCGGTTGGTGTCTTCTAGCCATGCCCGTTCAGCGAAGTCCATATCCCCGTCACGAGCAATGGTATAAGGCGGCCGTTGCTGCACTGCGACGAAGGAGGTGTCGATGGACCGGGTTTCGGTGGATCTCGCGCTGCAGGGGGGCGGCTCCCACGGTGCTTTCACCTGGGGGGTTCTCGACCGCCTGCTGGAGGAGGAGTGGATCGACATCGAGGGGGTCTGCGGCACCTCCGCCGGCGCCATGAATGCGGTGGTGCTGGCCGATGGCTATGCGCATAACGGGCGCGCCGGCGCCAAGGCGGCATTGGCCCGCTATTGGCGGCAGGTGTCGGATGCCGCGCACTTGAGCCCGTTCCAGCGTTCGCCCCTCGACCGCCTGCTGGGCCGCTGGTCGCTGGACCAGTCACCGGGCTACCTGCTCATGGATTTCATGTCGCGGATGCTCTCGCCCTACCAGTACAATCCGACGGGCCACAACGCCTTGCAGCCGATCCTCGACCGGCAGGTGAATTTCGAGCGCCTGCGCACCTCGCCGATCAAGGTCTTCATCACCGCCACCAATGTGCGCACCGGCCGGCCGCGCGTGTTCGGCAATGCCGACATCACCCCGGATGCGCTGATGGCCTCCGCATGCCTGCCCACCCTGTTCCAGGCGGTGGAGATCGACGGCGATCCCTATTGGGACGGCGGCTATTCGGGCAATCCCACCCTCGCCCCGCTCGCCGAGGCGCTCACCGCCGATGACATCATCCTGGTGCCGGTCAATCCGCTGGAGCGGGCGGGCACGCCGCGCACCCCTACGGATATTCTCAACCGCCTCAACGAGGTGTCCTTCAATGCGGTGCTGGTGAAGGAGCTCTACATGATCGAGCGGCTGCAGCGGGACGGCGCCAGCGCCGGCGGAGACCTGGCGGCCCGCGAATGGGCGCGGCTGCGCCTGCATGTGGTGCGCAATCCGCTCATGAACGGGCTCGACTTCTCCTCCAAGCTCAATGCCGAATGGTCGTTCGTCTCCATGCTGCATACGGAGGGGCGCAAGGCGGCGCAGGCTTTCCTCGATGCCCATGGCGCGGCGCTGGGGCAGCGGCAGAGCCTCGATTTCGACGCCCTCCTGGCCCAGCTCTAGGCGGCGCAGAGGCGGGCTGCGCAAATAGGGCGGGCTGCACAAATAGGACTTGCGTCGCGCGCCGGTCCGTGGCGAGTGGCGCAACAAGGGCTTGTGCCCCTTTTCCCCTGTCTCCTCCCGCCGTGCCGCTTGCGACCCGCCGGGCGCCGAAGGAACCCTCATGGCCGACGCATCCCTCACCCTCCGCCGCCCGGACGACTGGCACCTGCACCTGCGCGACGGCGCGGTTCTGCAGTCGGTGGTGGGCGAGACCGCTCGCCACTTCGCCCGCGCCATCGTGATGCCGAACCTGGTGCCGCCGGTGGTCACCGGCGCCCAGGCCGCCGCCTATCGCGAACGCATCCTTGCCGCCATTCCCGCCGGCATGAGCTTCACCCCGCTGATGACCCTCTATCTCACCGAGGAGACCGATCCGGCCGACCTGAAGGCCGCGGCCGAGAGCGGCCTCGTCACGGCGGTGAAGCTCTATCCGGCCGGCGCCACCACCAATTCCGCCTCCGGCGTGCGCGATTTCGGCAAGGTGCAGAAGGTGTTCGACACCATGGCCGAGATCGGCCTGCCGCTGTGCGTGCATGGCGAGGTGACCGACCCGGCGGTGGATGTGTTCGACCGCGAGGCGGTGTTCATCGAGCGGGTGCTGGAGCCGCTGCGCCGTCGCACCCCGGGCCTGCGGGTGGTGCTGGAGCACATCACCACCCGCGAGGGGGCGGACTATGTGCGCCAGGGCGGCGACGACATCGCCGCCACCATCACGGTGCAGCACCTCATCATCAACCGGAACAACATTCTGGTGGGCGGCATCAAGCCCCATTACTACTGCCTGCCGGTGGCCAAGCGCGAAGAGCACCGGCTGGCGGTGCGGGCGGCGGCCACCTCCGGCGATCGCCATTTCTTCCTGGGCACCGACAGCGCCCCCCACCTGGACCCGGCCAAGGAATGCGCCTGCGGCTGCGCCGGCTGCTACACCGCCACCAATGCCCTGTCGGCCGTGACCGAGGTGTTCGACCAGGATGGGGCCCTCGACCAGCTGGAAGCCTTCATCTCCCTCAACGGCCCGGCCTTCTACCGGCTGCCGCCGAACGAGGAGCGCCTCACCCTGAAGAAGGGCGAGCCCTGGGCCTATCCGCGCAAGATCGCCACCGCGGAAGGGCTGCTCACGGTGTTCGATCCCACCTTCCCGCTGCACTGGCAGGTGGCGTAAGGGCACGGCATCGGACGGCGGCGCCCGTCGGCGCCGCCGCCTTTCGGTTCTCGCCCTTGGGGCATATCTGTGCGTCGTGCCGTTAGGATGATACCTAAGAGGGCATCTTTTCCGGGTTTGTGGTAAGGGCACTACAACCGGGGGCATGCGCGATCAGATGAAATTGGGGACTCTGACCCTTCAAGGCCTCTTTGTCCTGGCTCTGGCGCTGCTTGGCGCGGCGTTGTCGCTTGTCGTTGGACAATTGGTGCTGCTGGAGCTCTCGCGCGACCGGCTGGAGGACTACGCCGACGATGTCCTGGCCCACGGCGTCATCGTGGCGAGCCAGAACATGCGGGTGTTGCGCATCGTCCAAGCCGGCCGCGAGCCCTTCTGCTCCGACGCCAATCTGACAGATCTGCGCTATCTCCTGTTTCAGAACGAGTATCTGCATGACATCGGCCGCATCCGCGACGGATACTTGGTGTGCTCGGCCATCTGGGGGCGCCTCAAGGAGCCGATCAGCCTGCCGCCCCCACAGCGGCAGCAGGCTAATGGGGATCGGCTGTGGGTGAATATCGAGGGGTTGGCCGATCATCGCGTCATGGTCGACATGGCCGGTTTCGGTTCGGCGGTCACATTCACCGCGCCGACCGCATTCAAGCTCTATGAGAAGCCGGCAGTGGGGCTGAGCGCCCTGCTGCTCACCGCCGACGGCCAGCACATCTTCCGTGCGTTCGGAGACACGGCGGGGCTGCGCCAGCGCTTTACCGAAGGGGCTCCGGACCTGGAACTGGGGCCACGGCTCACCACTTCGCGCTGCGACCCCGCCATCGATGTCTGCGTGGTGGCGGCGCTGTCCAATGTCAGCATCCTGCAGCAGGAGGTCCCGATCTGGGCGGGCGCGGCCGGCTCCGGCGGGCTGACCCTTGGCCTTCTGGGTGTCGCTCTCGTTCTGCGGTGGCGGAGCCAGTCGTCGTTGCCGCAGCGGGTCCGCCGTGCGGTGGCGCGCGGCCGTCTTCGGGTCGTCTATCAGCCGCTTGTGCGCCTGCAGGACGAGCACACGGTGGGCGTGGAGGCGCTGGCGCGGCTGACCGACGAACATAACGAAGCGATCTCTCCCGAGATCTTCATTCCCGCCGCCGAGTCCATGGGGCTGATGCCCACCATCACCCGCCAGGTGATCCACTTGTCGCTAAGAGAGATGAGGCCCCGCCTGAGGGGCACACCGCCGTTTCATGTCCATATCAATCTGGCGGTGGCGGACGTGCTCGATCCCAGCCTGTGCGACGATCTGAATGGGGAGGTGGATCGCCTGGGCATTCCCCGGGACCGGGTGGTGCTCGAGATCACCGAGCGCTCCACGGCCGACCACACCGAGCTGCGGCAGGGCGTGGAGCATTTCCGCAAGGAAGGATACCGCTTCTTCATCGATGATTTTGGCACCGGCTATTCCAACCTCGCCTATCTCGCGAAGCTCCCCATCACCGGTATCAAGCTCGACAAGATGTTCACCAAGGCCATCGGCAAGGCGGCGGTAAGCTCCACCATCGTCGAGAAGATCTGCCTGATCGCCAGCGAGCTCGATCTGGAGCTGGTGGCGGAAGGCGTGGAGACCCGCGAGCAGGCGGATCATGTGCTCGCCCTCAATCCCGATGCCATCGCTCAGGGCTGGCTGTTCGGCAAGCCGGTGCCGGCCGATCAGCTGTGAGGCCCGGCGGCGTTCGCCGCCGGACCGGCCGGCATCGCCTCAGTGCGCGAACACCCCCTCGAAATCCTTGAAGCCCTTGATTTCGATGGGGTTCCCGGCGGGATCGAAGAAGAACATGGTGCGCTGCTCGCCCGGCTCGCCCTCGAACCGCACCACCGGGGGAATGTCGAAGGCGATGCCGGCCTTGGTCAGCCGGTCGGCCAGGGCGAACCAGTCGTCGAGGGGCAGCACCGCGCCCAGATGCGGCATCATCACCATGTGATCGCCCACCTTGCCGGTGCGGGTGACCGGGAACGGTGTGCCCAGGTGCAGGGAGATCTGGTGGCCGAAGAAGTCGAAATCCACCCAGGTGTCGGTCGAACGCCCCTCCGCGCAGCCGAGAACGCCGCCATAGAACTTGCGGGCGGCGTCGAGGTCGGTGACGTGATAGGCGAGGTGGAACAGGGGCTTCATCGGGGTGCTCCAAAGCGGGAGAGGGCAACGCGCCAGCGCGTTTGACCCCTGCTTAGCCCAGGCTATACAATATAAAAACTATATAATTTCGTCTCTCAGCATAAGAGATTCTATTGGATATCCGCTTCCTGCAAAGCCTCGTCGCGGTGGTGGAGGCCCGCTCCATCGCCGGGGCGGCGCGGCGGGAAAAATTGACCGCCGCCGCCGTGAGCCAGCGCATCCAGGCGCTGGAGCGGGAACTGGGCTGCGCCCTTTTGGTGCGCAGCGCCCATGCGGCGCGGCCGACGCCCGCCTGCCTCGCGCTGCTGCCGCGGGCCCGCCGGCTGATCGGCGAGGCGGCGCTGCTGCGGGATGACGTGGCGGGGGGCGAGCTCTCCGGCGAGCTGCGGGTGGGGGCCATCTCCACCATGCTCACCGGGCTTCTGCCGGAAGCCCTCGACGCCCTCGGCCGCACGGCGCCGCAGCTGCGCCTGCAACTGGTGCCGGGCAGCTCGCTGCAGCTCTATGAGATGCTGAGCCACGGCGGCCTCGATGCGGCCATCCTAGTGGAGCCGCCGTTCGCTCTGCCCAAGGGGCTGGAGGCCCATCTGCTGCGGGTGGAACCGCTGGTGCTGCTGGCCCGCGAAGAGGTGGCGCCGGCCGATGTGGCGGCGGCCATCCTGGATGTGCCCTTCATCCGCTACGACGCGGGCTCCTGGGGCGGGCGGCTGGCGGCGGAGTATCTCGCCACTCACGGCCTGTTCCCGGATGTGCGCTGCGATCTCGACGCGCTGGAGACCATCCAGCTCCTGGTGGCGCGGGGCATGGGCCGGGCGCTGGTGCCCCTGTGGCCGGGCCTCGGCGGCGAGGGGGTGCGGCTCTGCCCGGTGCCCGATGGGGCGCCCTACGCCCGGCGCATCGTCGCTCTGCATCCGGCCCTGCCGCCACGGGCGCGGGCCATCGCCGCGCTGCTGGAGGCGCTGCCCCAGGGGGTGTAGGCGCTCAGGCCTTGCGCACCCAGCGGCCGGTGTCCTCCTGCTGCCAATAGGTCAGCTCATGGCCCTGGGCCTTGGCCTCGCGCCAGCGCTCGCGCGCGGCGGCCACCTGCTCACCGTCACGCCCGTCGAACAGATGCACGATGCGGGTGTAGCCGCCGGCGTCGGCGAGGGGCACCGCATCCACCAGGAAGCGGATCTGCGCGCCGTTGGGATTGGCCTCGGTGGTGGCGATCAGCACCGGCTGCCGCTCGGGCTGGGGCTGGGCCTCGGTGCCGTGGGGCAGGAAGGACGACTCGCTATAGGTCCACAGGTGGGAATCGAGCGCATCCCGCCGCTCCGCCGAGCCGCATTGCACCACGCACCGCCAGCCCCGCTCCAGGGACTTCTCCAGCAGCGTCGGCAGCACCTGCTCCAGCGGGCGCCGTTCGAGATGGTAGAAGAGGACTTCGGTCATGGCGGTGTCGGGGTCATGGCGATCCGGGGCTTGGATCCGCAGGCTGCGCGGGAGCCCCTCTCCCGAGCGGAGAAGGGCTCGCCAGCCTCAATCCTCGTAGGCGTCCTGCACCAGCTGGTTCAGCAGGCGCACGCCCCAGCCCGAGGCCCAGCTCTTGTTGATGTCGGAGGCGGGGGAGGACATGGCGGTGCCGGCCACGTCCAGATGCGCCCACGGGGTCTTGTCCACGAAGCGCTGCAGGAACTGGGCGGCGGTGATGGAGCCGGCGTTGCGGCCGCCGGTGTTCTTCATGTCGGCGAACTTGGAATCGATGAGCTTGTCATATTCCGGGCCCAGCGGCAGGCGCCACACCCGCTCGCCGGTGTCGGTGCCGGCCTTGGCGATGAGGCCGGCGAGGGCGTCGTTGTTGGAGAACAGGCCCGCATATTCCTGCCCCAGTGCCACCAGGATGGCGCCGGTGAGGGTGGCGAGATCGATCATGAACTTCGGCTTGAAGCGCTCCTTCGTGTACCAGAGCACGTCGGACAGCACGAGCCGGCCCTCGGCATCGGTATTGATGACCTCGATGGTCTGGCCCGACAGCGAGGTGACGATGTCGCCCGGTCGCTGGGCGGCGCCGTCGGGCATGTTCTCGACGAGGCCAATGACGCCCACGGCGTTCACCTTGGCCTTGCGCGCCGCCAGGGCATAGAGGAGGCCGGTGACGCAGGCGGCACCGCCCATGTCGCCCTTCATGTCCTCCATGCCGGCGGCCGGCTTGATGGAGATGCCGCCGGTGTCGAAGGTGACGCCCTTGCCGATGAAGGCGAGGGGCGCCTCGTCCTTGGCGCCGCCGTTCCAGCGCATCACGACGACCCGGCTTTCCTTGATGGAGCCCTGGCCGACGCCCAGCAGGGCGCCCATGCCGATGCGGGCGAGGGCCTCGTCGTCCAGCGCCTCCACCTCGACACCCACCTTGGAGAGGCGCTCGGCGGCGCGGCGGGCGAATTCCGGCGGATCGAGCACATTGGCAGGCTCGTTCACCAGATCGCGGGCGAACAGCACGCCCTCGGCCACCCCCTCGCGGCCCGCCCAGGCGCGCTTGGCAGCGGCGTCATCCGGCACCTGCAGGGTGAGCGACAGGCCGCCGGTGCGGTCGGCGTCGTCCTTGGACTTGGTCTTGTAGCGATCGAAGCTGTAGCCGCGCAGGGTGGCGCCCAGGGCCACCTCGGCCACCGCCTCGGGCGTGATCTTGCCGGTGGGCAGGTCGAGCAGCACACTGGCTTCGCGGGCGCTGGCCGGCAGCTTGCCGGCGATGACGCCGCCGAGCTTGAGATAATCGGTGGCCTTGAGATCGGCCAGCTTGCCCAGGGCGATCACGATCAGGCGCGGCGCATCGAGCCCGGTGGGGGCGAGCAGGTCCACGCTCGAGAAGGCCTTGCCCTTGAAGCGCTCGGCGTCGAACGCCCGGGTGATGGCCCGGTCGGCGCCCTTCAGCAGTTTCTGGGTGGCGGAGCCGAACGCCAGGGTCTCGTCGGTGAGCACGATCACCACGCCCTTGGGGGCGGACGTGAGTTTGGCGAACGAGAGGGTCATGGGCTCGGACATGCAAGGCTCCAGGCAGAAAGGAGGTGAAGGAATGAGGCGTGAGAGCGCCTTTGTCCAGATGCGGGCACGCCGTCGGGGAGGCAGCGCGGAGCGGGCTTTCCCCCTAGATAGGAGCGCGGAGCCCCGCTGCAAAGGTCAAGAGCGGTGGTGACGGCTGCCAGGCGGCGCAAAAGCGCACGAAAAAGGGCGCCGCACGGATGCGGCGCCCTGAAGGGATGTCCGGCGCAGGCTGAAGCCCGCGGCCGCAATCACTCGGCGGAGGCGCCTTCGGCCGGGGCGGCAGCGGCGGCGGCCTTGTCGGCCTTCTCCTTGGCGCGCTCCTGGGCCTTCTGGCCGGGCTCGGCCTTCTTGGGGTTGTTCTTGGCTTCGCGCTTCAGCAGGCCGGCGGCGTCCAGGAAGCGGGCGACGCGATCGGTGGGCTGGGCGCCCTTCTCGAGCCAGGCCTTGGCCTTCTCGGTGTCGAGCACCACGCGCTCGGCGGCATCCTTCGCCAGCAGCGGGTTGAACGAGCCGATGCGATCGATGAAGCGGCCATCACGGGGCGAACGGGCGTCGGCCACCACGATGCGATAGTAAGGGCGCTTCTTGGCGCCACCGCGGGAGAGGCGGATCTTCAGGGACATGGTGTTTTCCTTAGGGTTCGAAAGGCGGTGAATGGGTGAAACGGCGGCTGCCGCCGCGGGGGGCGCCGGCCCTGGGGTCGGCTGCGGCGCAGCGGGGAAGAGGGCTTACTTCTTCTTGGTCGGCCCTCCCAATCCAGGAAGACCCTTCGGCAGGCCGGGCAGGCCGCCGGGGAATTTGGCGGGCAGGCCACCGGGAAGACCCCCCGGAAGGCCGGGGAAGTTGGGGGGCAGGGAGCCGCCACCGGGCATGCCGCCCATCTTCTCGGCCATATCCTGCAGCATTTCCGGCGAGGGGGCGCCGCCGCCGAAGCCCATCATGCCGGCAAGGCCCGCCAGCGGGCCGCGCTTGCCGGCCTTGCCGCCCATGGCCTTCATCACGTCGGCCATCTGCCGGTGCATCTTCAGCAGGCGGTTGATGTCCTCCACCTTGGTGCCGGAGCCGGCGGCGATGCGGCGCTTGCGGGAGGCGTCCAGAAGCTTGGGGTGGGACCGCTCCTTCGCCGTCATGGAACCGATGATGGCGATCTGGCGCTTGAATACCTTGTCGTCGAGATTGGCGGAGGCGATCTGGTTCTTGAACTTGGCGACGCCCGGCAGCAGGCCCATGAGGCCGCCGAGGCCGCCCATCTTGGCCATCTGCTCCAATTGGCCGCGCAGGTCTTCGAGATCGAAGGTGCCCTTGCGCATGCGCTCGGCGGTGATCTTCGCCTTTTCGAGGTCGATGGCCTCGGCGGCCTTCTCCACCAGGGCCACCACGTCGCCCATGCCGAGGATGCGGCCGGCCACGCGCTGCGGATCGAAATCCTCCAGCGCGTCCATCTTCTCGCCGGTGCCCAGGAGCTTGATGGGCTTGCCGGTGACGGCGCGCATGGAGAGGGCGGCGCCGCCACGGCCATCGCCGTCGGCGCGGGTCAGCACGATGCCGGTGAGACCCACGCGCTCGTCGAACGCCTTGGCGGTGTTCACCGCATCCTGGCCGGTGAGGCTGTCGGCTACCAGCAGCACTTCATGGGGGCCGGTGGAGGCCTTCACCTCCGCCACCTCGGCCATCAGCGCCTCGTCGAGGGTGACGCGGCCGGCGGTGTCGAGCATCACCACGTCGTAGCCGCCGAGCTTGGCCGCCTCGATGGCGCGCTTGGCGATCTGCACGGCCGACTGGCCGGCGACGATGGGCAGGGTCGCCACGTCCACCTGGGTGCCGAGGGTCGCCAGCTGCTCCATGGCCGCCGGACGCCGGGTGTCCAGGGAGGCCATCAGCACCTTGCGCTTGGCCCGCTCGGTGAGGCGCTTGGCGATCTTGGCGGTGGAGGTGGTCTTGCCCGAGCCCTGCAGGCCGACCATGAGGATGGCGACGGGGGCGGGGGCATTGAGATCGATGGGGTCGGCATCGGAGCCGAGGGTGGCGACCAGTTCGTCATGGACGATCTTGACCACCATCTGGCCGGGGGTCACCGACTTGATGACCTCCACGCCCACGGCACGCGCCTTCACCCGGTCGATGAACGCGCGCACCACGTCGAGGGCGACGTCGGCCTCGATCAGGGCGCGGCGCACCTCGCGCATGGCCTCGCCGACGTCGGCCTCGGTGAGCGCACCGCGCCGCTTCAGCTTGTCGAGTATGCCGCCGAGGCGGTCGGAGAGGGTATCGAACATGAGCGTCCCGTTTCGGTCTCACGAGCATGAGGACAACGCCAAACGCGCCCGAGAGCGCAACGCGCTGTCGGGCGGTGACCTCCGGACCCTCAGGTCCGGTCGGCGGATCGGCGTGGCCGTCCTCGTGAAGGGGCGGTGCTTATCAGGTTTGGCCGTGCGAGGCAAATCACCGGCCTCTCAGCGGCCGCCTCCGACCGGTGCGCCGCCGCGCAGCAGCCTCTTGTCCGCCTCGATGCGAAGGGCCGCTTCCGCGTGGGCGAGGGCGAGGTCCGCCGTGGCGCGGGCGGCCGCACGGAATGCGTCGTCGCCCATGCCGGCCAACGCAAGAAGGGTCTTTCTGAGTCGTAGCTGAACTTCGATCAAGGCCGCGCCGTCGCGGGCGATGGGGCGGAAGGCGTCGTCGAACAGGTCGGCGGCCAGCAATGGCGGCACCTGCACGTGGGGGCAGGGCGGTTCTGCTGCGTCCTCCGCGTGTCCCTTGGCCCAGAGGGTGAGCAGCCGAGCCGCGCGGCCGATCACGTCGATGGCGGTGCCGGGGTCGTTGACCGCCGGCGACAGCGCCCGTGAGGCGATCTCGCTCAGCACCGAGAGGCCGAACCGCGGGTCCTGGTCGAAGCTACGGGCATCGCCGATGGTGATGGCATCGCGCAGGGTCTGGGCCATGCCCTTCTGGTCCGTCTCCTCCAGCGCTTCCGCCGTGGCGGCGCCGGCATGGGGGAGCACCATGAGGGGCGTGCCTTCATGGACGAAGGCGCCGGGCACCACGGCAAGGCAAATCGGCGTTTCCAGCCGGGCCCCGCAGGCGTCCAGTGCCCCCATGTCCACATGCTGCACATAGCCCGTCACCTGCGCGCGCACCGTCACAGCGCCGGGGGGCGGGGTGGCTGTCTCGTCGCGCGGGATGCCGCCGAGGAACGGGCAAGCGAGCCGGGCCGCGAGCGCCGATCGGGTGGCCTCCTCCACCCGATCGGTGGTTTCCCGGACGTTGCCGAGGCGGGTGAGGTGGTCGATCCAGCTCAACAGCGCGACCACCACCAGCACGATGACGCCGATGGTGACCACGAACAGCACCGCCCGGCCCTGGGGCCCGTAGGCGCCGGCCTTCAGGGCGACGATGCCGACGATGCTGAACAGGAACGAGCCGAGGAAGGTGGAGAGCACATTCTGCGTCACCCGGTCCTGGCGCAGCAGCGGCGTCGCCCGGGGGGTGACCGTGCTGGCGGCCGCGCCATAGGCCGAGGTCATCACGGAGAGGGAGAAGGTGGTGACCGCCAGCATGCTCGAGGCGATGATGGAGAGCACGCTGTTGACCGCGTCAGCGCCCACGTCCAGCTGCTGCTGACCGGGTATGAAACGGTCCGCCAGCAGCGCCAGCCCGGCGGCCGCCACCCCGAGGGCGCCGATCAGCGTGGCGCGGAACCAGAGCTGGCGCGCGGTTCGCAGCAAGATCCATTGCCAGCGTCGCATGGTGCCTCCGTGGAACTGACGATGGGCCATGGTAGGCCAAGCTGCGGCCGTTGCGCGAGGGCGGATGGAGCCGTGGGCCGAAAACCGCTGCGGCGGTTCTCATGTGGGAGGCTACATGTTATCCAAGAGCATCCTCCTTTCAGTGTCTGTCGAGCCCGGCATCGCTGTCCATTGGCCGAAGATGTCGCCATATCTTCGCTGACGAAGGGACACAGGTCCGCCCCTCATGATTGCGCTTCAGTCCCTGGATATTATCGTTGTTGTCGCCTATCTCGCGGTCGTTGCCGTCATCGGCATCGCGGTGTCGCGCAAGTCGACTTCAAGTGAGGAATTGTTCCTGGCGGGGCGCAGCCTGGGCGGGCTGGCTATTGGCCTGTCGCTGTTCGCATCCAACATCTCCTCCACCACCCTCATCGGCGTTGCCGGCGCCGCCTATGGGCAGGGGATCGCGGTGGCCCATTATGAATTGTGGGCGGCGCTGATCCTGGTGTTCATGGCGATGTTCACCATTCCGGTGCTGCTGCGCACCCGCATCACCACCATTCCCGAATATCTCGGTCGCCGCTTCGGCCGCGGGGTGCAGCGCTACGTGTCGGCGCTCACCATCTTCCTGTCCATTTTCGTGGATGCGGCCGGCAGCGTCTATGCGGGCATCCTGGTGCTGCAGGTGCTGGTGCCGGACGTGCCGTTCGTGCCGGCCTGCATCGGCCTCGCGCTGTTCGCCGGCGCCTACACCATGGCCGGTGGCCTGCGCGGCGTGGTCTATACGGATGTGATCCAGGCCCTGGTGCTCATCGCGGGGTCGCTGGCGCTCAGCTATGCGGTGTTTGCACGGTTCGACTTCTCCTGGGCGGCGGTGGTGGCGGCGGTGCCGGCCGATCACCTGAGCCTCATCCGCCCGGCGTCGGATGACGCCATGCCCTGGACCGGGGTGCTCATCGGCCTGCCGGTGCTGGGGTTTTATTATTGGGGGGGCCAACCAGTACATCATGCAGCGGGTGCTCGGCGCCCGCTCGCTGGAGTCCGCGCGCCGGGGCGCCATGCTGGCGGCGGCGCTGAAGATCCTGCCGCTGTTCATGATGGCCCTGCCGGCGGCCATGGCGCTGGCGCTGCTGCCGCCGCTGGACAATGGCGACCAGGTGTTCCCCATGATGGTGAGCCACTTCCTGCCGGTGGGCATGGTGGGGCTGGTGCTCTCCGGCCTGCTGGCGGCCATCATGTCCACCATCGATTCCACGCTGAACTCCGCCGCCACCCTGGTGATGTACGATTTCGCCGGTGCCGATCGGCGCCAGTGGAGCCCGGCGCACGCGGTAACGCTGGGACGGCTGGTGACGGCGGGCTTCATCGTCATCGCCGCCCTGTGGCCGCTGGTGATTCGCGAGTTTCCCGGCCTCTTCAACTATATTCAGCAGGTCTTTTCCTATGCGGTGCCGCCGGTGGTGGCGGTGTTCCTCATGGGCCTGTTCTGGCGGCGGGCCACCCGGGCCGGAGCATGGGCGGCGCTGCTCTTCGGCCATGGTCTCGGGCTGGCCCTGCTGGGTCTTCGCCTCGGCCTCGCCCGGGCCGGCGTTGCGGATCCGCTGCCGCATTTCACGGTGGTCGCGGGTCTCTCCACCCTGGCCTGCGTCGGGGTCGGCGCGGCGGTGAGCCGTGCATGCCCCGCGCCTCCCGCCGCCGGGCATGCCGGCACCTTGTGGGTGCGCGGCGATGCCGGCGGACGGCTGCGGGGCCTCGGCGACGATCGGGTGATGGCGGTGGCCATCTTGGTCGCCGTCGGCGTCATCGTCTGGGTGTTCCGCTGAGGCGGCGGCGCCCTACGGCGTGCGCGGAATGGGGAAGGCCACCGCGCCGGTGGGCGCGACCGTGATCGGCGCGGAAAAGACCGTCCCCTTCAACGGCCCCTCGGTGACGGTTCCGGTGACCCGGTAGGCGCCGGGCAGCAGGGCGGCCTCCACTGGCTCCACGCGCTCCTCCTCGGCGGCCCAGGCTTCCGGTGGCAGGGCCTGCGGCCCGGGCATCGGGGCGGCGGACCAGGAAATGGGCGCGCCGTCGGCTTCGGCGCTGAAGGTCACGGTGATGAGATAGGGCCGCACCAGCGGGCTGTGGCCATCCTTGATGCCCGAGGCCCACCCCTCTTCGGCGGGGAAGGTGCGCAGATCGAACTCGCTGCTGGCAGGGAATGTGAAGCAGCGCGCGTGATCGACGAAATAGCTGCCCTTGGGCTCGTAGCGCCAGGCCAGGCAGGCGGTGTCATCGGTGCAGGCGGCCTGGCACTGGGCGATGGTGCCGGTGGGCGGGAACGGCTTTTCCGCCAGGGGCTTGCCCTCCTGGTTGGTGGTCTGGCCGGTGGGCTCGAGGGCCACATTCGGCATCAGCGGCGCGCCCGGAAAATAGGTCTTGGCCGGCGGCGTCGCGGCGGGCGGTGCCGCCGTGGGGGGCGTGCCGACGGTGGCGGTGAGCGCTTCCGCCAGCGCCGCGCCGTCGCGCGCCGGCAGGTAGCGGCCGCCGGTCTTTTCGGCGATGCAGGCCACCTGGGCGCCCTGGGTGCGGGTGAGGCCGAAGCCGATGACATGGGCGGTGAAGCCGACCCCGGCGGCCTCCAGCTCCGTGGCCACCGCGCAGGGATCGGCGGCGCAGGTCTCCAGCCCGTCGGTCACCAGCACCACGGTGGCGGGAGCCTGGGTGTAGTCCAGCGCCTCGGCCGCCTGCCGCACCGTTTCGGACAGCGGCGTCTTGCCCACGAACCGCATGGACCGCACCGCCTGAAGCACCGCCGGCGCGGTGCCGGGCGCTGGCGGCACGATCAGCTCGATGTCGGAACAGTCGCCCTTGCGCCGGTGGCCATAGGCCATCAGCCCGAGCGCGCGGTCGGCGGGCAGGCTGGAAACCACCTGGCCCACCACCTCGCGGGCGGTGTCGAGCTTCCGGAGACCGTCGATCTCGCCCCACATGGAGCCCGAGCCATCGAGCACGATGATGGTGCGCGGCGCCGGCTCGGCTCGGGCGGCGGTGGGCGCGCCGGTCCAGATGGCGAGCAGGGTAGCTGCCAGAAGCGGGAGGGACAATGGGCGGATGAGGTCGCAAAGGCGCATGGGCGGTCGTCTCCAGCTGGCCGTCCGGATCCGTTGCGCCCCCGCGCGCCGGAGCGTATCCGGTGGAATTGCCGTAGCGGCATTCCCGCGCCGTGTCGAGCCTTCCACACAGCGCCCATCCGGCGACGGGCCGGAGTGATTCCACGTTGGCGGCGGGCATGCTAGACCTGCCCCCATCACAGGAGGCCGGCATGGCGGACAATAACGAGCTCACCCGATTCTTCGGCGGATCCCCCGCCTGGGTGCTGGTGCGTCTCGTCATCCTGTCCGTGGTGGTGGGGGTGATCATGGCCGCGCTCGGCCTTGATCCCATGAACATCTTCCAGAGCCTGGAACGGCTGGTGCGCAACCTGTTCTCGTTCGGCTTCGAGGCGGTGGAGCGGTTGTGGCGCTATTTCCTGTTGGGCGCCGTCATCGTCGTACCGCTGTGGATTGTGCTGCGCATCGCCAACGCCCGCCGCTGAGGCATCCCTCGAGGCTCCCATGAGCGCTGGAACCGGGCCCGTCACCCACCGAAGGGTGCTGGCCATCGCGCTGCCCATGACGGTGGCGCATCTCACCACGCCCCTGCTCGGGGTGGTGGATGCGGCGGTGGTGGGGCGGCTGGGCGATGCCGCGCTGCTGGGCGGCGTGGCCCTGGCCGCCGTGATCTTCGACATGCTGTTCTGGGTGTTCGGCTTCCTGCGCATGGGCTCGGTGGGGCTGGCGGCGCAGGCGGTGGGGCGCTCCGATCGCCTGGAGACGCGGGCGGTGCTGGCGCGGGCGCTGCTGCTGGCGGCCCTGTGCGGAGGTGCTTTGGTGCTGCTGCAGGTGCCCATCTTGATGGTGGCGCTGAAGCTCGCCGGGGCGAGCCCCGAGGTGGAGCGCGCCGTGGCCACCTATTTCCATGTGCGGATCTTCGCCGCCCCCTTCACCCTCGCCAATTATGCGGTTCTGGGCTGGCTCACCGGCCTCGGCCGCACCGGGCGGGCGCTGGCGGTGCAGGTGGGCCTGAATGTCGTCAACATGGGGCTGACGGCGGCGCTGGTGCTGGGCGCGGGATGGGGCGTGGCAGGCGCGGCGCTGGGCACGCTGGTGGGGGAGATGGTGGGCACCCTGGCGGGTCTCGTCATCTGCGGCCAGCTGCTGGGCTTCCGCTTTGAGGTGCCGCGTGCGGTGCTGCTGGATCGGGCGCGGGTGCGCCAGGCGGTGCTGCTTAATGGCGACATCATGATCCGTACCGCGGTGCTCATGTTCGCCTTCTTCTTTTTCGCGGCCCAGGGCGCGCGTTCCGGCGACGTCACGCTGGCGGCCAATGCGCTGCTGCAGAATCTCGGGCTCGTCGCCGCCTATTTCCTCGATGGCTTCGCCACTGCCGCCGAGCAGGTATGCGGGGCGGCGGTGGGCGCCCGCCAGCGCGCCACCTTCCTGCGCGGGGTGCAATTGGTGCTGCTGTGGGGCTTCGGCTTCGCCCTCGCTGCCGCCGGCCTCTATCTGCTGGCCGGGCCGCAGCTGATCGACCTGATGACCACCAGCGCGCCGGTGCAGGCGGAAGCGCGAACCTACCTGCTTTATGCCGCGCTGTTGCCGGTGGCGGGCGTGCTGGCGTTCGCGTTCGACGGGGTGTTCATCGGCGCTTTGTGGTCCCGCGACATGCGCAATCTGATGCTGCTGGCGGTGGGCATCTATATGGCTGCCTGGTGGGCGTTGCGGCCTTTCGGCAATGATGGCCTGTGGGCGGCGCTCATGGTGTTCCTGGCGGCGCGCGGGGTGCTGCAGGGCCTGCGGCTGCCGGCGCTGATGCGGCGCACCTTCGGCCCGGCGTGAGGCTCAATCGAGGTCGGGAAAAAGGTGCAGGCCATCGGCCCCCAGCGGCAGGTCCTTCACCCACAGCACGGCGGTCAGCGGCAGCGGCCCGTAGAGATGGGGAAACAGCGCGCCGCCCCGCGAGGGCTCCCATTTGAGCGCGGCGCCCAGCGGTGCAGGATCGATGGCCACCAGCTTCAGCCCGTCCTGCCCCTGGAAGTGCTTCGCCGCGGTCTCACGCGCCTGGGCGGCGGTGGAAAAATGGATGAAGCCATCGGCCACATCCACCGGCGCGCCGGTGAAGACGCCTTCCGCCTGCGCGGTCGCCCACAGGGTGGCGGGGCTGATCTTGTAGATGGCGGACATGAGAGCCTCCCGGATGTCGGCGCCACCATGGAGGCGGCGCGGCGAACCTCGTGAGGGCTTTAGCGCCGTTGCCGGGGGGATGTCACCGGCGGCGTGCCGGTGACGCAATTTTCGGTGCATAGCCCGGACGCCCGCTTGTGGGTCGTGTACACCCTGAGATTGTATCAGAGTTGTGTGGGGATTTCATTCCTGGACAAATAGGGAACAAATTCTTATGTTCCGCGCAAGAGGCGGCGAGGACGCAACATGACCATGCTCACTCATGGGCAGATCTGGAGGGCGGTGGACCAGCTCGCCGTCGAGCATGGGCTGTCCACGTCCGGGCTCGCCAAGCGGGCCGGGCTCGATCCCACCACCTTCAATCGCTCCAAGCGCATCACCACCGACGGGCGGCCGCGCTGGCCCTCCACCGAGAGCATCGCCAAGGCGCTCACCGCCACCGGCGCCAGCGTCGAGCATTTCCTGGCGCTGCTGGAGCCGGAACGGGGCGGTGCGCGGGACGACGGCTTCGCCGAGGACCCGTCTCCCATGAAGGGGGCCTTGCACGCCATTCCGCAGATCGGCTTCGCCCAGGCCGGCAGCGGCGGCTTCTTCGACGATGCCGGCTTTCCCGCCGGCGCCGGCTGGGACGAGATCGTGTTTCCCGAGGTGGAGGACCAGCACGCCTATGCCCTGGAGATCGCCGGTGATTCCATGCAGCCGGTGTATCGCGACGGGGACGTGGTGGTGGTCTCCCCCGGCGCTTCCATCCGCAAGGGCGACCGGGTGGTGGTGAAGACGCGCGGTGGGGAGGTGATGGCCAAGGAATTGGCCCGCCGCACCGCCCGCCATATCGAGCTGCGCTCGCTCAATCCGGCCCATGAGGACCGGCAGATTCCGCTGGATCAGGTGGAGTGGATCGCCCGCATCATCTGGGCGAGCCAGTAGGCAGCAGCGCCTCCAGCGCCTCCAGCCGGTCGGCTTCCCCCGGCGGCTTGTCCCAGCGCAGGCGGGCGATGCGGGGAAAGCGCAGCGCGAGGCCCGCGCGGTGGCGCGGCGAGCGGCCGATGCCCTCGAACGCCACCTCCAGCACCAGCCCCGCCTCCTTCTCGTGCACCACCTCGCGCACCGGGCCGAAGCGGTTGATGGTGAACTTGCGCACGAAGGCGTCGATGGCCTTCAGCTCCTCGTCGGTGAAGCCGAAATAGGCCTTGCCCACCGGCACCAGAACATCGCCGTCCTCGCCCGCCGTCCACACCCCGAAGGTGTAGTCGGAATAGAAGGAGGAGCGCTTGCCGTGGCCGCGCTGGGCATACATGAGCACGGCATCCACCGTGCGCGGGTCGCGCTTCCACTTCCACCACGGGCCCTTGGGGCGGCCGGGCAGATAGGGGCTGTCGGCCCGCTTCATCATCACCCCTTCCACCGCATCCCCATCGGCGCCGGCCCCTGCCGCGCCCGGATCGGCGCGGGCGGCGGCAAGGTCGTCCCAGTTGCTGAAGGGCACCAGCGCGGAGAGATCGAGCCGGGGGGAGGCGAGGCGCGCCACCAGCGCCGCCAGCCGCGCGCGGCGGGCGGTGAAGGGCTGGTCGCGCAGGTCCTCCGCCCCTTCGGCCAGAAGGTCGTAGGCGCGCATATGGGCGGGGAATTCGTTGAGCAGCTTGGGGGTGACCGATTTGCGGTTGAGCCGCTGCTGCAGCACGTTGAACGGCTCCACCCGCCCCGCGCGCACGATCAGCAGTTCGCCGTCCAGCGCCCCCTCGAAATCGAGGGCCTCCAGAAGATCGGGAAAGGCGGCGGAGATGTCCTCCCCGGTGCGGGAATAAAGCCGCGTCACCCGTTCGCCGGCGTCGCCGCGTCCGGCCACCGCCTGCACGCGGATGCCATCCCATTTCCATTCGGCGCGAAAGTCGGCCGGGGCGAGGGTGGAGAAATCCGCCTCCTCGATGGCATGGGCCAGCATCACCGGGCGGAATGGCGCCGGATTGGTGGTTTCCGGCCGCGGGCCGCGGCCCTCCACCCAGGCGAACAAATCCCCATAGGGCGCCGTGAGGCCCGGCCACACCAGCTCCACATCGTCTGGCGTGAGGGTGCCGAGGCTCGCCACAGCGGTCTTGGCGAGCCGCGCCGAGGCGCCCACCCTGAGGGCACCGGTGATGAGCTTCAGGAGCGCCCAGCGGCCGGTTTCGTCCAGGCCATCGAGCCAGCCGGCCAGATGCCGGGGCAGGGCGCTCTTGGACAGAGTGGAGAGGTCGTGGACGATCTCGGACAGCAGCGGGGCGTGGGCCGAGGCCCCCTCGGGTGTCGGCCACATCAAGGCGACGGTCTCGGCGAGGTCGCCCACATAATCATAGGAGAGGTCGAACAGCACCGGGTCGGTGCGCTCGGAGATGAGGGCGCGCACCAGGGCCGGCTTGGCATTGGCGAAGGAGAAGGCGCCGGTGAGGGCCGCCAAAGCGAAGCCCCGCTCGGGATCGGGCGTCGCGCGGAAATAGTCCGCCATCAGGCGAACCTTGGCATTGCGGCCGGCCTCGTAGCCGAGCCGGTCGATGAGAGCGGCGAAGCGGTTCATGGGAACCTTACCCCTCTCACCTTCCGGTGGCCGGAGCAAGGCGGCAGCCCCAAAGCGGAACGGCCCCGCGCGGGGGCCGTTCGCATGCCGTCAGACCATCGGTCCCGGTCTTCGACCTGTCCCAACCGGGTTCGCTCAAGGGCCGCGCAGGCTGGTCCAACGGCCCATGAGAAAGGCTCAAGCCTTTGGCCCCAGCCCCGGCCGGTCAGCCCTTGCAGTTCAGACTTGTCCGATCTGGTCCTTGATGAGGGCCAGCACCGCCTCGGTGTCGGCGCCGAGGCGGGGGCTGGCGGTCTTGGCCACCTGCCGCTCGCCGTCCAACACGATGGGGCTCGCTACGGTCGGTACGGTGCCGCCGCCCGCCTCGGGCAGGTCCACCTTGAGGCCGCGATACTCCACCTGCGGATCGGCGAACACCTGGGGCACGGTGTTGATGGGGCCGGCCGGCACGCCCTGCTTCTCCAGCGCCGCCAGGAGCTCGTCGCGCTTGAAGCTGGAGGTGAGGGCGGAGAGCTGGGGCACCAAAGTGGCGCGATGGGCCACCCGTTCCGGATTGGTCTTGAAATCCGGGATCGTGGCGAGCTCGGGGGCGCCCAGCACCCCGCAGAAGCGGGTGAACTGGCCGTCGTTGCCCACGGCGGCGATGAAATAGCCGTCGGCGCAGGGGAACACCTGGTAGGGCACGATATTGGGATGGGCATTGCCCATGCGCTTGGGTGCCTTGCCGGAGGCGAGATAGTTCATGGCCTGGTTGGCGAGCACGCTCACCTGGGTGTCGAGCAGGGCCATGTCCACATAGCCGCCCTCGCCGGTGGTCTCGCGCCGCCGCAGCGCCGCCAGCACGCCGATGGTGCCGTAAAGCCCGGTGAAGATGTCGGCGAAGGCCACGCCCACCTTCTGCGGCTCACCCTCGGGATCGCCGGTCAGGTCCATGATGCCGCCCATGCCCTGCACCAGGAAGTCATAGCCGGCGCGTGGCGCATAGGGGCCGTTCTGGCCGAAGCCGGTGACCGAGCAATAGACGAGGCGCGGGTTCACCTTTTTCAGGCTCTCGTAATCGAGCCCATACTTCTTGAGGCCGCCGAGCTTGAAATTCTCGATCACCACGTCGCAGCGGGCGGCCAGGGCGCGGATCACCGCCTGGCCTTCGGGGGTCTCGAAATCCACGGCGACGGAGCGCTTGCCGCGATTGGTGGCGTGGAAATAGGCCGCGCCGAGATCAGCGCCGTCGGCCCCCTTCAGGAAGGGCGGGCCCCAGGTGCGCGTGTCGTCACCGGCGCCGGGACGCTCCACCTTGATCACCTCGGCGCCGAGATCCGCCAGCATCTGGCCGCACCAGGGGCCGGCGAGGATGCGGGCAAGCTCAAGGACGCGCAGGCCCGCGAGCGGGGCGGGGGTATCGGCGGCGGAGGAGGCAGGAGAAGACTCAGCAGCGGACATGGCACTTTTCCAGGACAGAAGAAGAGCCCCTCTCCCCGGAGGGAGAGGGGGAAGTGGGGCGAGGCGGGCCGCCGGAGCGCAGGGTGCGCTCAACCGGGCGGCGCCATCCTCACCCGAACCTCTCCCGGGAGGGGGAGAGGGCACAAGGGGGACTTGAGGATAATCAGGCGCTCAGAAGAACGCCTGCAGGCCGGTGATGGCCCGGCCGATGATGAGGGCATGGATGTCGTGGGTGCCCTCATAGGTGTTGACGGTCTCGAGGTTGGCCGCGTGACGGATCACGTGGAACTCGGCCGAGATGCCGTTGCCGCCGTGCATGTCGCGGGCCACCCGGGCGATGTCGAGGGCCTTGCCGCAATTGTTGCGCTTCAGGAAGGAGATGGTCTCCACCGGCAGCTGGCCTTCGTCCATCAGGTGGCCGGCGCGCAGAGCGAGCTGGAGGCCGAGGGCGATCTCGGTGGCCATGTCGGCGAGCTTCTTCTGCACCAGCTGGGTGTTGGCCAGCGGGCGGCCGAACTGCTTGCGGTCCAGGGTGTACTGGCGGGCCTGGACGTAGCAGGCTTCCGCCGCGCCGATGGCGCCCCAGCCGATGCCGTAGCGGGCGCGGTTGAGGCAGCCGAACGGGCCGGCGAGGCCGGAGACGTTGGGCAGCAGGTTCTCTTCCGGGATCTCCACGTCGTCGAGCACGATCTCGCCGGTGATGGAGGCGCGCAGGGAGAGCTTGCCCTCGATCTTGGGGGTGGAGAAGCCCTTGGTGCCGCGCTCGACCACGAAGCCCTTGATGGCATTATCATGGGCCGCCGACTTCGCCCACACCACCGCGAGATCGGCGATGGGGGAGTTGGTGATCCACATCTTGGCGCCCTTGAGGCGATAGCCGCCGTCGATCTTCTCGGCGCGGGTGCGCATGCCGGCCGGGTCGGAACCGGCGTCCGGCTCGGTGAGGCCGAAGCAGCCGACCCACTCGCCGGTGGCCAGCTTGGGCAGATACTTCTTCTTCTGCTCCTCGGTGCCATAGGCGTTGATGGGGTGCATCACCAGCGAGGATTGCACGCTCATGGCTGAGCGATAGCCGCTGTCCACCCGCTCCACCTCACGGGCGGCCAGGCCGTAGGACACGTAGTTGAGGCCGGCTCCGCCGTATTCCGGCGCGATGGTGCAGCCGAGCAGGCCGAGCTCGCCCATCTCGTTCATGATCTCGCGGTCGAACCGCTCTTCCAGGTAGGCCGAGGTCACGCGCGGCAGGAGCTTTTCCTGGGCATAGTCGCGCGCGGTGTCGCGGACCAGCCGCTCTTCCTCGGTGAGCTGGCTCTCGAAATTGAAAGGGTCGTTCCAATCGAACTTCGGCTTGGCGGACGATGCGGCCATGGGACGTGCCTCCTCGCGGATCTGGGTTGGCGTGATTTAGTTTCCGACCAGTCGGTATATAACTTGACGGCGCCGGTCAAGTCCTCAAAATGAACACTTGAGAAATGATGGCGGGCGAACGGCCCGCACCGGGAGGAAGCGGGTGAGCGAAGACACCGAAAAGCCGGCACGGGCGGCGCGCGGAGGCCGGGCTGTCGCGCCGGTGCGGCGGCGTCGCGTCGCCGGCGGAACCGGTGCCGGCGGAGACGGCGCGGCGGTCCGTCCGGTGGCGCGGGTTCGACGCGGGCATGCGGACGAGCCGCAGATGGGTGAGGCGCGCGCGGCTCCGTCCGTGGCAAAGGCCCGCCCGGTGGGGCGCCCGCGGATGATCGACGACCCCCGCGCCGAGATCCTGCAGCAGGCGGCTCGCCTGTTCGCCGAGAAGGGCTTTTCCGCGGGCTCCCTCAGCGAGCTGGCGCGGGCGATGAACTATTCCAAGGGCGCCATCTACAATTATTTCTCCTCCAAGCAGGAGATCTACGACGCCATCATCATCTTCACCCTCACCGGCCTTTATGAAACCGCCGCCGCGGCGGTGGACAAGAAGGATCCGCCGGTGGAGCAGCTGCGCCACTACATGATGGCCCACGCCCGGTTCCTGGCCGACAATTATGATTGCTTCGCCACCATGCTGGTGGGCTTCTCCGGCATGGCCAGCACCCGGCTGAAGGACGATGCCCTCGCCTTGCGCGATGCCCATGAGGGCCTGTTGCGCCAGATCATCGCCGATGGGGTGGCCGATGGCTCGTTCCGCCCGGTGGGCGCCGCCATGACGGGCCGCGCGGTGCTGTCGCTGCTGAGCTGGATGGTGCGCTGGTTCAAGCCCGGCCGCGGCAAGTCCGCCGAGGAAGTGGCGCAGGAGTATCACGACCTCTTGGTGCGCGGCTTGCTACCTTGAGCCCGTTGTTCCGGATCAGGGGCTGTCTCTTCGAATTGTGGGAGGCCGTGTGGACGGCGCCCGAAGGCGCCGTCCACACGGGTCTTTGACCCAAGTCGGCATCAGTTGGGGTTCGCCACCACCTGATAGACCACCTGGCCGCCCTGGAACTGGGGCAGGTACCAGTTGGGGCCGCACTGCTGGTAGGCAATGCCGTTGACGATCATCTGCGCGCAGCTTGCCGGCAGCGAATAGGCGTAGGAGCCGATGGCCGCGGCGGTGATGGCCGCGCCCACGGCGGCGCCGGCCGCGGCCGGTCCCCACCAGCCGCCCGGATAATAGGGGCCGGGCCAGTAGCCGGGATGATAGGGCGGATAGGGACCGGGACCGGGCGGCGGCAGCGGATGCGGCCCTGGGCCAGGCGGTGGCAAGGGATGCGGCCCCGGGCCGGGGCCCGGCATGGGGTGCGGACCCGGCATCGGGCCGGGCGGGCCGAACGGATGTCCGGCCGGGATCGGCTGGTTGAAGCCGGGGCCGGCATTGAAATGCGGTCCCATGTTCATGCGGGGCGCGGCCATATCGAAGCCGCCGCCGCCATGAAAGCCACCAAAGCCGCCGCCGCCGTGAAAGCCGCCGAAGCCGCCGCCAAAGCCGCGGGCATCGGCCGCGGTGGCGGCCAGAGCGACGCCGAGCGCGAGGGTGGCCGCCGTGGCCAGATGGTGACGCGGGGTGCGCGAACGCGAAGAGGTCATCACTTTGCTCCCTTCTTGTCCGTCGCCGGCTGGGCGGGGGGCGCCGCCGCGGGCTTGGCAAAGTCGATCTTCGCCAGATCCTTGCCGGGGGTGAAGGTGAACACGTCGTCGGCAATGGCGGCGTCGGGCTTCCAGCTCAGCAGGGCCGAGAAGCGCGGGCTGCCGGGGGTGCTGTGGTCCACCAGGGCCATCTTCAGGGGCAGGGGCTGCTCACCCCGCTGGATCCACACCTCGAAATCGAAGTCCTTGCCGATCAGGGCGTAATGCTCGGTCTCGGTGCCTTCGATCTTGGCGGTGCCGACGAAGAAGCCGCGGTCGAACAGGTTCAGGGGCGCGTGGGGGGTGCCCCAATCGAACAGGTCGGCCAGCGGCACCTCGATATTGAGGGTCTGGGCGGCGAAGGCCAGCGTCTCGCGGATGCCGGCCTGGCCCGGAGCCTGGGCGAAGAAGCCATCGACCGGCGCCACCACCGTGAAGGTCTTGCCGTCGAAGACATACTGGCGCGACACGGTGTCGGTGTCGCTGTCGATGCGCAGCATGTTGGGCTTCTTGGCCCAATAATGCACAACGCCGCCGATCTCCACCTGATGGCCGGCCCGCAGCACCACCTCGATGGTGGTCTTGGCGGTCAGCTCGAATGTCTTCAGGCTGGCGAGGTAGGTCCCCATGCGGGTGAGGGCGGCGGTGGCTGCGGGGTCGACGCTGGTCGCCGCGCGATCTTCCGCCTCGGGCGGCGCGGCGGCTGCCAGGCGGATGCCGGCGCCCGACACCAGGCCGGCGACGGCGATGGCCGCCACGGCTCTGATCAGGCGAGTGGAATACAGCATGAAGATGGGCCTTTCTTGTTGGAAAGGAAAACGCAACAGACGTGGGCTCTGGATGCGGGGTCACGCCGGCGACGTGACCGCACCGAGGGCGCTAGGGTCCACGGGCGTTGCGGCCGTGTCTCGTCATCTCATGTCGCCAGATGCCGCGTGATCTGGTGGCGCCTGATGATGATCGACGATAGCCCGGCCCATGGCTCCGAGCTTCCGCAACGAACATGGCCGCCCCCTTTGGAGACCGATGATCCGTGCGTCGCGTCTCTGTGGCCTGGGATGGCCGTTTCGCCCTGATCGCGCCGACGCACCCCAATAGGCTAATGCAAAGCTCTGCCGGGCGAAATGCGCAAAAATACGAGATCGCGGACGGCGTGCCGCCACGCGCCGCCGGCAGATGGGAACCACCGCGCCGATGGCGGCGTTGACCGCCTGCAAGGCGACGCAGGCGGCGCGGCTTCCGCGCCGGCTCCCGTCGTGACAGGTGCAGACGGAGGACGACCATGAGCGAGACCATGAAGGCCAAGACAGTGAGCGGATCGCGCGATGACGGCGCCGCCGGGCTGAATGCCTTTGAGCGGGATCAGATCCGCCGGCGCGCCCATGCCATCTGGTGGGAGGAGGGGTGCCCGCAGGGGCGCGATCGCGAGCTGTGGGCGCGGGCCGAGCTGGAGGTTCTGAAGACCCGCCCGCACATGTGAGCGCAGCTGATCGCAGATCCCGTCTCATCGGCCGGGGCGTCACACGCCCCGGCCGATTGCGTTTGCGCGGCGGTGCTGCGGCGCCGCCGCACATCGCTTGACGGGCTCGGCGATGTATAAGAAGAGGATGGAAGAGATCATCGTCTCAGGATCATCTGTTTAGAATCGTTCAAATTTGTCAGTGGTGAAATGATCGGCGCCGCTGTGGTGAGTTTTTGATGATCGTGATTTGCTGATTTCAGGCCAGTGTGCGTTCAGGTCTGCTTCTTTATTTCCCAACCTCGCCGTTGCGTGCGGCGGGCGGACAGCCCCGTGCGGAGATCTGAATTGCATCGGCGCGGGCCTTGGTTGTGAAGGATGAATGTCATGGGTATGGCGCTGCGTTCCTTGCCGCAGTCATTTCGCGTTCTGGCCTGGGGGCTGGCCCTGCTGTTGGGGGGGGTGGTGTGGGCGCCGGCGGCCGGCCGCGCCGCGCCGGTGACCGTCAGCCACGCGCGCGGCGAGCTGGTGCTGCCGCAGATGCCAAAGCGCGTCGTGGTCTTCGACGTGGCGAGCCTCGACACCCTCGATGCCCTGGGCGTCGACGTGGCGGGCGTGCCCGGCACCAACATGCCGGCCTTCCTCGCCAAGTATCAGGATGCCCGCTATGCCAAGGTCGGCACCCTGTTCGAGCCCGATTACGAGGCGGTGGCGGCGCTGGAGCCCGATCTCATCATCATCGGTGGCCGCTCGGCGCCGAAATATGACGCGCTCGCCAAGATCGCGCCCACCATTGATCTCACCATCGATCCCAAGTCGTTCCTGGCCAGCGCAGAGGCCCATGTGGACACCCTGGGCCGCATCTTCGGCAAGGAAGAAGAGGCCAAGGCGCTGGATGCGCGGCTCGAAGCCGCCAAAGCGCGGGTGCGCGCCGTCGCGCCCGATCTCGGGCCGGTGCTCATGGTGATGGTGAACGGTGGCAAGCTCAGCTCCTACGGCGCCGGCTCGCGCTATGGCTGGATCTTCGACGAACTGGGCCTCAAGCCCGTCGCCGAGGGCAAGGCCGTGGACACCCATGGCGACGTGATCTCGTTCGAGTACATCCTGAAGACCAATCCGCAGTGGGTGCTGGTGCTCGATCGCGACGTGGCCATCGGCCGCGCGGCCGCCGCCGCCCAGAAGGTGCTCGACAACGACATCGTCGCCGCCACCCGGGCCGCCAAGGCCGGCCACATCGTCTATCTCGACGCGCCGCGCTGGTATATCGCCAATGGCGGCGGGCGGGCGCTGGCCATCACCATCGAGGACCTGGCGACCGCCTTCGAGGCGGCGCCCAAGGCCCGGTAGCGCTGTGATGGCGCCCGCGGCCCGCGCCGGGGCCGGTTTCCTCGCGCCGGTGGCGGCCCCGCGGGCGTTCCTGGCGGCGCTGCTGGTGCTGGCGCTGCTGGTGGCCTCGAGCCTCCTCATCGGCGTCGGCGATCTGGCGCCGGCGGATCTGTTCTCGGCGGATGCGGCGGGCCAGGAGGCGCTGCTGGTGCTGATGGCGAGCCGCGTGCCGCGCACCCTCGCGCTGCTGTTCGCGGGCCTCTCCATGGGCGTCGCCGCGGTGATCATGCAGATGCTGTTCCGCAACCGCTTCGTGGAGCCCACCACCGCCGGCACCGCCGAGGCCGCCCGCCTCGGCCTGGTTGTGGTGATGCTGGCGGCGCCCGACCTGCCGGTGTTCGGCAAGATGCTGGTGGCCTCCGCCTTCGCTCTGGCCGGCACCTTCCTGTTCCTGCGCATCGTCGATCGGCTGAGCCTGCGCACCACCCTCATCGTGCCTCTGGTGGGCCTCATTCTGGGCGGGGTGATCGATGCGGCCTCCACCTTCCTCGCCTATCGTTTCGATCTCCTGCAGGCGTTGGCCGCCTGGACCACGGGCGACTTCTCCGGCGTGCTGCGGGGACGCTATGAGCTGCTGTGGATCAGCGTGCCGCTGTCCATTCTCGCCTATCTGGCGGCCGACCGCTTCACCGTGGCTGGGCTCGGCGATGCCTTCGCCACCAATCTGGGCCTCGACTACCGCAAGGTGGTGACCCTCGGGCTGGTGATCGTCTCGCTGGTCACGGCGGCCTGCGTGGTCACCGCCGGCACGGTGCCGTTCCTCGGGCTCATCGTCGCCAATGTGGTGGCGCTGGTGCTGGGGGATCATCTGCGCCGCACCCTGCCGTGGATCGCCGTTTCCGGCGCCGGCTTCCTGCTTGCCTGCGACATCATCGGCCGGCTGGTGCGTTTCCCCTATGAGATTCCGGTGGGCACTGTGGCCGGGGTGCTGGGCAGCGCGGTCTTCCTCTATCTGCTGCTCGGGCGGCGCCCCCAACATGGCTGAAGCCGTCCTCCTCCCGGTCCGCGCCCTGTCCCGTCCCGCACGCATGCTGCTGCTGCTCGCGGCCCTCGCCATCCTTGCCATGGTCGCCTTCATGACCGTGGGGGTGAAGGGCAATTGGGGGTTCGTGCTGCCGTTCCGCGGCACCAAGCTGGCGGGCCTGGTGCTGGTGGGGCTGGCGGTTGCGGTCTCCACGGTGGTGTTTCAGACGCTCACGCAGAACCGTATCCTGACCCCGGCGGTGATGGGCTTCGACGCCCTTTACGTGACGCTGAAGACCGCCCTCGTCTTCGTGCTCGGCGCCCAGGGCGCGGTGATGCTCGATCCGCGCCTGATGTTCGCGCTGGTGGCGGGGCTCATGGTGGTGGCCGCCATGGCCCTGTTCCGCGTGCTGTTCTCCGCCGAGCGCAGCGACCTGCACCTGCTGCTGCTGGCGGGCATCGTGTTCGGCGTGCTGTGCCGCTCGCTGGCGGGGCTGCTCCAGCGCATCCTCGATCCCAATGCCTTCGCCGTGCTGCAGGGCATGCTGTTCGCCCAGTTCAATGCGGTGGACACCAGCCTGCTGCCGGTGGCCGGCGCGGTGATCCTGGCCGCCTGCGCGCTGGCGCTGCGGCTGGCCTCCACCCTCGACGTGCTGGCGCTGGGCCGTGAGGCGGCCATCAATCTCGGCGTCGACTACCGCCGCATGGTGGCGGTGCTGGTGGCGCTGGTGGCGGTGCTGGTGTCTGTGTCCACCGCCCTGGTGGGGCCGGTGCTGTTCTTTGGGCTGCTGGTTTCCAACCTCGCCTATCACGTGGTCGGCACCGATCGTCACCGCTACACCTTGCCCGCTGCCGGGCTGATCGCCGTCATCTGCCTCGCCGGCGGGCAGATGGTTCTCGAGCGGCTGCTCGGCCTCGCCGCCACCTTGAGCGTGGTCATCGAGTTCGTGGGCGGCCTTCTGTTCATCATCCTGCTCATGCGGAGGGAGCGCGCGTGATCGAGATCCGCAATCTCTCGAAATCCTATGGCGCGACCCGCGTGCTCGATTCTGTTTCGCTGCAGTTGCCGCCGGGCGGGCTCACCGCCCTCATCGGCCCCAACGGGGCGGGCAAGTCGACGCTGCTGTCCATCGCCGCGCGGCTGCTGCCGGCGAGCGGCGGCAGCGTGCGCCTCGACGGTGTGGATGTGACCCGCATCAAGGGGGATGTGCTGGCGCGCCGGCTGGCCATTCTGCGGCAGGCGAATGCCATCACGCCGCGCCTCACGGTGGAGGAACTGGTGGGGTTCGGACGCTTTCCCTATTCGCGGGGGCGGCTGACCCGGGAGGATGGGGAGAAGATCGCCGCCGCCATCGGCTATGTGGATCTTGGCGCGCTCAAGGCGCGCCCGCTGGATGCCCTGTCCGGCGGCCAGCGCCAGCGCGCCTTCATCGCCATGGTGCTGGCCCAGGATACGGACTACCTGCTGCTGGACGAGCCGCTCAACAATCTCGACATGAAGCATGCCGCCGCCACCATGCGCCTGCTGCGGCGCGCGGCGGACGAGCTGGGCAAGACCGTGGTGGTGGTGCTGCACGACATCAATTTCGCCTCCTGCCACGCCGATCGCGTGGTGGCCATGAAGGCCGGGCGGCTGGCCTTTGAGGGCGCGCCGTCCGAGCTGATGCGGCCGGAGGTGCTCCATGCCATCTACGACATGGAGATCCAGGTGGTGGAGGCGGCCGGCGACAAGGTCGGCCTGTATTACCGCTGAGCGCGGTCGCAGGAGATCAGAAGACGATCCGCCCGTTGATGAAGTAGTTGCGGCCAGCCTGGGTATAGAGCCATTCGGTCTCATACTGTGTGTCGAATATATTTTGGATTCCCGCCGAGATGGTGGTGCTGGCGTTGAAATTATATTCCAGGCTGAAATTGGCCAGGGTGAAGCCCGCCGTCTTCACGTAATTGAGCGCGCCGAAGGATGGGTTGGTCCAGCGGGAGGAGGACATCTGCAGGCTGGGAATGAGGGTGATGTTCTCCCAGGCCTTCCATTTGGCATAAAGGAAGGCGTACTGGCTCGGCGTGCCCAGCGGCTGGGTGCCGACGACGGGCGAGCTGATGTCCACATTGATGAAGGTGTAATTGCCGCCGATCAGCAGGGTGTCGGAGGCCTTCCACTCGGCCTTCAGCTCGAAGCCGACATTGTCGCTGTCGCCCACGTTCTGGTTCTGGGTGATCCAGGTGTCGTTGTCGACGCTCCACTGGTCGGTATCCACGCTCTGGATGAGATCTTCCACCCGGCTGTAGAACACCGAGGCGCCGAGGGCGAGGGAGCCATAGAAGGTGTCGTGCCAGCCGATCTCGTAATTGGTGGCCCGTTCCGGCGCCAGATAGGGATTGGAGATGGCCGAGCCGAAGCGCGAGCTGAAGCGCTCGAACAGGGTGGGGAAGCGGGTGCGGCTGGAGACGCTGGCGTTCAGCTGCCCCTTGTCGCTATAGCGGTAGATGAGGGCGAACTGCCAGTCGATGGCGTCGTCGCTGGTCAGGGGCTGATTGTAGAGCACATCCACGCCGCTGCCGTCGATGTCGCCATAGTCCTGGGCCAGCAGCAGGTCGCGGTAATTGTAGCTGACGCCGGCCACGAAATCGAAATTCTGGGTGATGTGATAGGTATTTTCCGCGCCCACCGACATGACCGCTTCGGACTGCTTGTAGGTGGGGTCCCGCTGTGCGGTGCCGATGCCCGGAGTGTTCACATTGCTCGCCGCATGGCTGTCTCGGCGATAGGTGAGAACGCCCTTGAGGGTGTCCTTCTCATTGATCTGATGCACCAGCTCCAGATCGGTGCCGAAGCTCTCGTCATTATAGATGCTGTCGAAGCCGCGCGCCGACTGGGTCAGGAAAGCGTTATCGTCATAGGCGGAGAGGGTGTTGTCGAACCAGGTGTAATAAAAGCGTGTGTTGAAATAGGTGTTGGTGCCGATGGCGGTCTTGGAGAGAAAATAGACCGTCTGATAATTCCACTCCGGCCAGGTCCAGTTGCGGCCCTGGCGGGCATCGGCATGCCCCTCCCAGCCATTGGGCGTGCGCACATTGTGGTAGATGTCGTAGGGGTTGCCCTTCTCGCCCTGCTGGACCGTATAGTTCAGGGTGTATTCGTCGGTATCGTTAGGGGTGAAGCCGGCCTTCAGATTCACCCGCCAGTCCCGGGAATCGGAAAAGTCGCGCCGGCCGCCGTCTTCCGCCGCAGGATTGAGCGGGGAAAAATCGAGCGGTAGGAAGAAGCCGTCGGAATCCGCGAAGGTGCCGGTGGCCTGGAGATAGTATTTCTCCTGCTTGGTGCCGAGCGACGCGGTGGTGTTGAAGTCCGTGTACGCGCCCGTATTGCCCAGGCCCACGCCGGCCCGGAACTCGCCTTCCAGCGCCTTGGTGGGCTTGCGGGTGACGAGGTTGATGGCGCCGCCCATGCCGCCCGGGCCATTGAGGACCGAGACATAGCCCTTCTCCACCTGCACTTCCGACAGGTCGGGAGTGAGGAACCGGCCGATGTCGAGGCGGTTGTCATAGGGCAGGTAGACGCGCACGCCGTCGATGGAGAGCGGCAGTTGCCACATGTTGAAGCCGCGCACGGAGACGCTGGGCTCATTGCGCGCACCGCCGCTGGAGACGGTGACGCCGGGCACCAGCGTCAAGGCATCGTCCAGTCGATTGCGGTTGAATGTGTACATTTCCTGGTTGGTGACCGTGGTCTCAGAGATGGCTGCGCCGGTACTCTGCCAATATTCGCTGCTGGTGGGGGAGACGACATTGATCTGGCCGAGCTCGAACACCATGGAGTTAGTGTCCGCCGCCTGCTGCGCATGCGCAGCGGTCCAGGAGGCGGACAAAGCAAGCGCCGACGCCGACGCGCAAAGAGCAATCCTTCGCATCCCAAATCCCATAGCTGAAAGACTGCGGTCGAGAGGGGCGAGCCGCATGTTCACGATGTGGCGGTGAGGACCGGAGCGCCTGTCGCGCGGTACGAACTTCCGGCCTACGCTATGTTTCATGATATATAGCGAAGCGCTTGCATCGGGCAATAACCTTGGGGTAACAATTGTGTCTGAATTTTATATCTACATGTAAAACAATGATAAAATTTTGTCATTTTCGCGGTGGAGGGTCATTTGGCGATTTTCGCTCGGGTCCAGCGGGTGGGCGTGGCGCTGGCGGTCGTGGGTCTGCTGTGCTGTCTCGAGTCGGTCCGGACCGTCGCGGCGTTGGAGCTCATGGATGGCGCCGGTCGCCGGGTGGAGGTGCCTGCGCCGGTGATGCGGGTTTTTCCCGCCGGCCCGCCGGCCGGTCTGGTGCTCTATTCCCTCGTGCCCGAGCGGCTGCTCGGCTGGACCCGCACGCCCGCGCCGGAGGCACTGGTCTATCTCGGGCCGCATGCGGATAAGCCGTCGCTAGGCTGGCTCGGGGGTCGGGGGGGCGATGCCAATCTGGAGACACTGCTGCGCTTCAGGTCCGATCTGGTCGTCGATGTCGGCATGACATCGGGCACCTATGTGTCCTTGGCCGAACGGGTGCAGGGCGCGACCGGCGTGCCGGTGCTGCTGCTCGACGGGCATCTGGCGGCTCTGCCCGCCTCCTATCGCACCCTGGGGCGGGCGCTGGGCGTGCCGGCGCTGGCGGAGGCGCGGGCGGCGTGGATCGAGAACCGCCTGCGCGCGGTGACGGACGGGCTGGCGCGGGTGCCGGAGGCGGCGCGGCCGAAGGTCTATCTGGCGCGCGGCACCACCGGGCTCGAAAGCGCCCGGGCCGGGGCTATCAATGTGGAGGCGGTGGAGGCCGCCGGCGGCCGCAATGTGGTGGGGGAGGCGCTGGGCGGTGGCAGCCTCGTCACCGTTTCCATGGAGCAGCTGCTGCGCTTCGATCCCGATGTGATCGTGGTGCTCGACCCGGCTTTGTTCGCCCGCATGGGCGATGATCCCCTGTGGGGTGCGTTGCGCGCGGTACGGGAGGGCAAGGTGGTGCTGACCCCGCAGCTGCCATTCCCCTGGGTGGATTATCCGCCCTCGGTGAACCGGGTCATGGGCGTGATCTGGCTGGCGCAGCTGCTGTTCCCTGCGCAGATGCGGTTCGATATCCCTGCCGAGGCGCGCGATTTCTATCGCCTGTTCTACCACCACACGCTCAGCGGCGCCGAGCTGGATGCGCTTTTGGCGAAGGCCGCCTTTCGATGAGCCTGTCGACGCGCTCCGGGCGCTCGGTCTGGCTCTGGGTGGGCTGCGCGGCGGGGCTGGCGCTGCTGGCGGCGGGCGCGTTCGCGGTGGGGGCCTACCCCATCGGCGGCGCGGGGCTTTGGGCCTGGGCGTGCTGGCGGCTCGACCTCGGCCCCGCGCCGGCGCCGGTAGTGGTGGCGGTCATCGAGAACATCCGCGGGCCGCGCATTCTGGCCGCCACCGGCGTCGGCGCCGCCCTCGCCACCGCCGGGGCCGCCTACCAGAGCCTGTTCCGCAATCCGCTGGTGTCGCCGGACATTCTCGGCGTCTCCTCGGGCGCGGCGCTCGGGGCGGTGATCGGCATTTTCCTGGCGCTGCCCGTGGCCGGCGTGGAGGCGACCTCGTTCGCTGGCGGGCTCTTGGCGGTGGCCACCGTCTACGGCGTCGCCCATCTGGTGCGCGGCCACGAGCCGCTGCTGGTGCTGGTGCTGGCGGGCATTGTCATCGGCACGCTGTTTTCCGCCGGCATCTCCATTTTGAAGGTGCTGGCCGATCCCTATAACCAGTTGCCCGCCATTACTTTCTGGCTGCTGGGCTCGCTCGCCGGAGTGCAGGCGAAGGAGCTGGCGCTGCTGGCGCCGGCGCTCGTCATCGGCCTCTTGCCGCTGTTGCTGCTGCGCTGGCGCATCGACATCATGACCCTGGGCGAGGAGGAGGCGCGGGCGCTCGGCGTCGATGCCCGCCGGGTGCGGCTGATGGTGATCGGCGCCGCCACCCTGCTCACCGCCACCGCCGTTTCCATCGCCGGCATCATCGGCTGGGTGGGGCTGGTGGTGCCCCATCTGGCGCGTCTGGTGGTGGGCCCGGCGTTTGCCCGGGTGGCGCCGGCGGCGGCGCTCGGGGGCGGCGCCTTCCTGCTGCTGGTGGATACGGTGGCGCGCGGCGCCAGCGATGTGGAGATTCCCCTCGGCGTGCTCACCGCGCTGGTGGGCACACCGGTGTTCCTGTGGCTGCTGGCCACCTCGCGCCGGGGATGGGGGTGAGCATGGCTCTGCTCCGCGCACGCGATCTCGCCTACGGTTATGACGGCCGGTCGGTGGGGCATGGGGTGAACCTGGCGCTCGATGCCGGTGAGGTGCTGTGCCTGCTCGGTCCCAATGGCGGAGGCAAGACCACGCTTTTGAAGACCCTGGTGGGGCTGCGCCGGCCGCTGGCGGGCGCCGTGTGGGTGGAGGACGCCCGGCTCGAGCAGTGGGATGCGGCGCGCCGCGCCCGCGTGCTCGGCTTCGTGCCGCAGAGCGCGCCGGCCGCCTTCGCCTTTCCGGTGCGCGACATGGTGCTCATGGGGCGGGTGGCCCGCCACGGCCTGTTCGCGCGGCCGGACGCGGCCGATCTGGCGGCGGCGGATGCGGCGCTCGCCCGCGTCGGCATCAGCGCGCTGGCGGAACGACCCTTCACCGCCATCAGCGGCGGCGAGCGGCAGCTGGTGCTCATCGCCCGGGCGCTGGCCCAGGAGCCGCGCATCCTGGTGCTGGACGAGCCCACCGCCAGCCTCGATTTTGCCAATCAGGACCGGGTGTTGAGCCTCCTGGCCGAGCTCGCGGGGGAGGGGCTGGCGGTGCTGTTCTCCACCCATCATCCCGATCAGGTGTTCGCCATCGGCAGCCATGTGGCGATGCTGCGCGACGGCGTGCTCATGGCCGCCGGGCCGGTGGGCCGCGTGCTGGACGCGGCGACCCTTGGTCACCTCTACGACCGCTCCGTGGTGGTGGGCGAGGTGGAGGGCCGCACCGTCTGCTTCACCCGCGCCGATCGCTCTTGACCGCCACGGCGCGGGTGGGCGACATCGGCCCCATGCCCGTTGTGCCGGGCCGGTGACACAGACGGATGGGGCGCATGGATCAGGTGGAGTGCATTGTCGTCGGCGCCGGCGTGGTGGGGCTGGCGGTGGCCCGGGCGCTGGCGCGCGCGGGGCGGGAGGTGATTGTGCTGGAGGCGGAGACCGCCATCGGCACCGGCACCAGCGCCCGCAATTCGGAAGTGATCCACGCCGGCATCTATTATGCCCCGGGCAGCCTCAAGGCGCAGCTGTGCGTGGCCGGGCGGGCCGCGCTCTATGATTTCTGCGCCAGCCATGGGGTGCCCCATGCGCGGCTCGGCAAGCTCATCGTCGCCAATGGGCCGGATGAGGTGGCCTATCTCGAAAAGCTGCAGGCCACCGGCCACGCCAACGGGGTGGACGACCTGCGCCTGCTCGACGCGGCCGAGGTCCACGCGCTGGAGCCGGCGTTGACGGCCCATGCGGCGCTGCTCTCCCCCTCCACCGGCATCGTCGATTCCCACGGCCTCATGCTGGCGCTGCAAGGCGATCTGGAAGCCCCCGGCGGCATGGTGGCGCTGGCCGCCCCGTTTGAGCGCGCGGAGGTGACGGGCACGGGCTTCGCGGTGCGCGCCGGCGGTGACAACCCGCTGACACTGGGCTGCAGCCTCCTGGTGAACAGCGCCGGCCTCGACGCCACGGCGGTGGCCGCGCGCATCTCGGGGCTCGACGCGCGGCAGGTGCCGACGCCGAGGTTCGCCAAGGGCAATTACTTCACCTGCGCCCGTAAGGTGCCGTTCCGCCACCTCATCTATCCGGTGCCGGAGCCGGGCGGGCTCGGCACCCACCTCACGCTGGACCTCGGCGGACAGGCTCGGTTCGGGCCCGATGTGGAATGGGTGGAGAGCCGCGATTATGAGGTGGATCCGGCCCGCAAGGGGCCGTTCCTCGCCTCCATCCAGCGCTATTGGCCGCAGCTGCGGGCGGAGGATCTGAGCCCGGGCTATTCCGGCATCCGCCCCAAGCTCAATTGGCCGGAGGGCGCGACGCCGGATTTCGTGCTGCAGGGCGCCGAGGCGCACGGGGTTGCCGGTCTCATCAACCTGTTCGGCATCGAATCCCCCGGCCTCACCAGCTGCCTCGCCATCGGTGATCGGGTGGCCGAAATGGCGGGCTGAAAGGCCCCGGTCGAAGGCCGGGGCCAAGGGACTCAGTCCGCGCTTTCCAGGGTCGACGCCGACATGGGGTTGGGGCGCGGCCGCAGGATCTTGCGCAGGGTGTTGGTGTCGGTGTGGTTGAACACCGGCTCCTGGCCGCGGACGGCGAGGTCGACGCGGGTCACATAGGTCCACGAACCATCGTCGTTGAAGGTGATGTCGATCCGATAGTAATCGGTGCGGAAGGCCTCTTCCAGGAAGGTGGTGGAGCTGATGCCGAAGCGGGTGTCGCCGCGCCGCGCTTCCACGGTGATCGTCTTGTCGCCGGGCTTGGCGGTGCCGCCCGCCAGCACCACCTGGCCGCGGGGGATGGCGATGGTCTGCATGATGAGGCCGGTGGCCGGCTCCCACAGCCAATAGCCCACCTGATCGTGGAACGTGCCACTCTCGCCCGGGGCGGTGATGTGGATGTGGTAGCGCAGGCCATAGAGCAGCTGCGGCCCGTTGGTCTGTGGGTCGATGGGCTCCATCTTCGCCACTTCGCTGAACGCGCGCCGCTCCGGCCCGTCGGCCTTCGGGTTCACGTCCATGCCGGTGTCGGACTGCCATACGCCGGCCAGGCGCTGCAGCGGGCCGAGGTTGGCCAGGGTGTCGGGCGAGAAATCCGGTTCGGTGAAAACGTCGTCAAGTATCTGCGACATCGAACAACATCCCAAAAGAGCTGAGGCATCCTCACCAGAGCCGGGGCACGCGCCTGTGGCTCTGCCGAGTGAAGGCGTGTGCGGATGGGCATCCGCTCAAGCCTCAGCTTGTTTAGGCTGTGCAGCCCCGCGCCGACAACCCGTCCGATGCCGGTGGGGCGGCCGCGGCCATCAGGAAAAAGTCGATACAAGCAAGAGTTGCCGAATGGCGGGCGGGCATGGTGCGCCGGCACCGGTCTGTCTTCTGGCGCTGCCCGTCCTGGGTGCGGGTCAGCGCAGGGCGGGCGGCCAGTCGAGGCCGGTGCGCTGGTCGGGGGCCTGCGGGACGATGGCCGCCTCCACCACGGCGGGGGCGAGGCCCAGGGCCGTCAGGACCTCCCGCGTCTGGTCGGTCTCATCCAACGGGTGGGCCACGGCCGGCGTGCGCGACAGCACCGGCACCGCCGGCACCGCATGGGGGCCGGAGGTGGGATGGCGGGCGGCGATATGCGGGTCGCGCCATACCTCGTGGGGCTCCAGCACCGGGGCGACACAGGCATCGGTGCCGGTGAACAGCGCCGACCAATGGTCGCGCGGCCGGGCGGCGAAGGTCTCGCCGAGCCGGCGTTCGATCTCCGGCCAGTTGGCGCGGGCCATGTGGTCGGGCACGGGGCCGAGATCGAGGGTGCGCCACAGGGTCTCGAAGAAGCCTCGTTCCAGGGCGCCGACGGCGATGAAGCGGCCATCGGCGCAGGGATAGGTGCGATAGAAGGGCTTGTCGCCAGCCAGCAGCCCGTCGCCGCGGGCGGGCCAGTGGGGCGTCTGCCACAGGGGCCAGTGCATGGCCATCAGGGAGAGGGCGCCATCCACCATGGCGGCATCGATCTTCTGGCCCTGGCCGGAGCGCTGCGCCTCGATGACGGCGGCGAGGATGCCCAGCGCCGCCATCAGGCTGCCGCCGGCGAAATCCGCCACCAGGTTCAGGGGTGGGGTGGGCGGCGCCGCCTTCGGGCCGAGCCCGCCCAGCACGCCGGACAGGGCGAGATAGGTGATGTCGTGCCCCGCCTCCAGCGCCCGCGGCCCCTCCTGGCCGAAGCCGGTGACCGAGCAATAGACCAGCTTCGGATTGAGGGCGGACAGTTCCTCATAACCGGCACCGATGCGCTCGGCGACGCCGGGGCGAAAGCCCTCCACCAGGATGTCGGCGCTCTTCACCAGGGCATGGAGCGCGGCGCGGCCGGCCGGGGCCTTGAGATCGAGGGCGATGAAGCGCTTGCCCCGCGACAATTCGGGGATCGCCACCCCGGCGCGCCCGCCGCCCACCACGATCACCTCGGCCCCGAGATCAGCCAGCAGCATGGTGCAATAGGGGCCCGGCGCCAGCCGCGAGAGATCCACCACGCGCAGCCCTTGAAGGGGACCGGAGCGGGGCACGACGGGCACGGTCGGAGTGGGCGTCGGCGTCTCGGTCATGGCGTGTCCTCGGAAAGACTTATGTTTATTGGGAGTTGAACGTGTCTTCCATCCGCCGCCGCTCTCCCTCTCCCGCGTGCGGGGGAGGGCCGGGGAGGGGGCAGCCGGCCGGTGCGGCGTGCTCCGGCGGTGGTCGGGCGTCAGCGTCGCTTTCCCCCTCCCAACCCTCCCCCGCAGGCGGGAGAGGGCTTTGGGGCGGGGTGGCGACGGCAGCGCGCATGACGGGGCGGCGCCGTCGCCGGCCTTGGGTTGGATGTCAGCGCTGGCGTCGCGTGTCGGTCATGGCAGGCCCTCCGGGCGGTCCGTGTGGCTTTCGTTTTGAACGTGTCTTCCACCCGACGCCGCTCTCCCTCTCCCGCGTGCGGGGGAGGGCTTTAGGGCGCGGTTGCGAGGGGCGGTGCGCATGACAGGCTGCGCCCGCGCTCCTCGCGATCAGAGGGCGCGGGCGATGACGATGCGCTGCACGTCGCTGGTGCCCTCGTAGATCTGGCAGACGCGCACGTCGCGATAGATCCGCTCCACAGGGAAATCGTTCAGATAGCCATAGCCGCCGTGGATCTGGATGGCGGCCGAGCACACCTGTTCCGCCGTTTCCGAGGCAAACAGCTTGGCCATGGAAGCTTCCGTGAGGCAGGGCCGGCCGGCCACGCGCAGGGCGGCGGCGTGCAGCACCATCTGCCGCGCGGCCTCGATGCGGGTGGCCATGTCGGCGAGGCGGAAGCCGATGGCCTGGTGCTCGAAGATGGGTTTGCCGAACGTCACCCGTTCCTTGGCATAGGCGCAGGCGGCCTCGAACGCGGCGCGGGCCATGCCCACCGATTGGGAGGCGATGCCGATGCGCCCGCCCTCCAGATTGGCGAGGGCGATCTTCAGCCCCTCGCCCTCGGCGCCGAGCCGCAGCTCGGCGGGAATGCGCATGTCGTTGAAGGCGAGGGCGCAGGTGTCGGAGGCATGTTGGCCCAGCTTCTCCTCCACCCGCACCACCTCATAGCCGGGGGTGTCGGTGGGCACGATGAAGGCGGAAATGCCCTTCTTGCCGGCCTCGGGATCGGTCACCGCGAACACGATGATGACCTGGCCGTTCTTGCCGGAGGTGATGAACTGCTTGGCGCCGTTCAGCACATAGGAATCGCCGTCGCGGCGGGCGCGGGTGCGGATGGCGGCGGCGTCCGAGCCGGTGTGCGGCTCGGTCAGGGCAAAGCCGCCGATCCATTCGCCCGAGGCGAGCTTGGGCAGGAAGCGTTGCTTCTGCTCTTCGGTGCCGAACTTCACGATGGGCCCGCAGCCCACCGAGGAATGCACCGAGACGATGGTGGAGGTGGCCCCTTCCGCCGCCGCGATCTCCTCCAGCGCCAGCGCATAGGAGATGAGATCGGTGTCGGCGCCGCCATACGCCTCCGGCACCAGCATGCCGAGGAAGCCCAGCGCCCCCATCTCGGCGAGCTCCGCCCCGGGGAAGGCATGGGCGCGATCGCGGGCGGCGGCGCCGGGGGCCAGCCGCTCCTGGGCGAAGGCGCGGACCGCGTCACGGATCTCGGTCTGGGTGTCGTGCAGCAGCATGGCGGTTTCCTCGAAAGGTCTTGTTGGTCTTGCGCGCGTTCTGAAGGCGCCGGGATCGGCGTTGAAACGCCGCCGCTCCCCCTCTCCCGCTTGCGGGGGAGGACCGGGGAGGGGGCTGCCGGCCGGGGCAGAGCGCTCCGGCGGTGGTGCGGGCATCGGCGTCGCTTTCCCCCTCCCACCCGGGGGGAGAGGCGCGCGCTCAGCTCAGGCGTTCGATGGCGACCGCCGTGGCCTCGCCGCCGCCGATGCAGAGGGAGGCGATGCCGCGCTTCAGGCCATACTTCTGCAGCGCCGCCAACAGCGTCACCATCACCCGCGCGCCCGAGGCGCCGATGGGATGGCCAAGGGCACAGGCGCCGCCGTGCACGTTCACCTTGTCCTCCGGCAGGCCGAGATCCTTGATGGCCACCATGGGCACCACCGCGAACGCCTCGTTCACCTCGAACAGGTCCACGTCCTTCAGGTCCCAGCCGGTCTTGCCGGCGAGCTTCTCGATGGCGCCCACCGGGGCGGTGGTGAACAGGTTCGGCGCCTGGGCGTGGGTGGCGTGGCCGACGATGGCGGCGAGCGGGGTGAGCCCGCGCTTCTCCGCCTCCGAGCGGCGCATCAGCACGAGCGCTGCCGCGCCATCGGAGATGGAGGAGGAATTGGCCGCCGTCACCGTGCCGCCCTCGCGGAACGCGGGCTTCAGGGTGGGAATCTTGTCCAGCTTGGCCTTGGGCGGCTGCTCGTCGCTGGCGATGACCTTCTCCACCTTGCCGGCCTTCACCGTCACCGGGGTGACCTCGGCGGCGAAGGAGCCGTCGGTGATCGCCTTCTGCGCCTTGGTGAGGGAGGCGATGGCGAAGGCGTCCTGGGCTTCGCGGGTGAACTGGTAGGCTTCCGCGCAATCCTCCGCGAAGGTGCCCATCAGCCGGCCCTTGTCATAGGCGTCTTCCAGGCCGTCGAGGAACATGTGGTCCATCACCCGGCCGTGGCCCATGCGATAGCCGGCGCGGGCGCGGTCGAGCAGATAGGGGGCGTTGGTCATGCTCTCCATGCCGCCGGCCACCGCCACGCTGGCCGAGCCGGCGGTGAGCAGGTCGTGGGCGAACATGGCCGCCTTCATGCCGGAGCCGCACATCTTGTTGACGGTGGTGGCCCCCGCCGAGAGGGGCAGCCCGGCGCCGAGGCCGGCCTGTCGCGCCGGGGCCTGGCCCTGGCCCGCCGGCAGCACGCAGCCGAACACCACTTCCTCCACCTGGTCGGGCGCGAGGCCGGCGCGCGCCAGAGCGGCGGCGATGGCGGCGGCGCCGAGGGCGGAGGCGGTGACATCCTTGAAGTCGCCCTGAAAGCCGCCCATGGGGGTGCGGGCAGAGCCGACGATGACGATGGGATCAGCAGCTGTCATGGGGTGTTCCTCCCTGTTGCGGGTTCAGCGCGGCGGCATGCGCAGCGCGCCGTCGAGGCGGATGACCTCGCCGTTGAGCATGATGTTCTCGATGATGTGCTTCACCAGCGCCGCATATTCCGGCGGCCGGCCGAGCCGGGGCGGGAACGGCACGCCCTTGCCGAGGGCGTCCTGCACCTCCGGGGGCATGCCGGCCATCATGGGGGTCTCGAAAATGCCGGGGGCGATGGTCACCACCCGCACCCCGAACCGCGCCAGCTCCCGCGCCGCCGGCAGGGTGAGGGCGGCGACCCCGCCCTTGGAGGCGGCATAGGCGCACTGGCCGATCTGCCCGTCGAAGGCGGCGATGGAGGCGGTGTTGATGATCACGCCCCGCTCGCCATCCGGTCCCGGCTCGGCCTTGGTGATGGCATCGGCAGCCAGCCGCAGCATGTTGAAGGTGCCGATGAGGTTGATGGTGACGGCGCGGGCGAAGCTCTCCAGCCGGTGCGGACCCTCGCGGCCCACCACCTTCTCGCCCGGCGCCACGCCGGCGCAATTGACGAGGCCGTGCACGGCGCCGAACACCTCTTTCGCCAGCGCCACCGCGGCGAGGCCATCGGCCTCGCTGGTCACGTCCGCCTTCTGGAAGCGGAAGGCGTCCCCCAGCTCGGCGGCCACCGTGGCGCCGGCCTCGGCATTGATGTCGAGCCCCACCACCTTGGCGCCTTCGCCCACCAGCATGCGGGAGACGGCGGCGCCGAGGCCGGAGCCGGCGCCGGTGACGAGAAAGACGCGATCTTGAATCTGCATGGGTCCCCCCGAAATGTCGCGTCGCTTCAGGCGGCGCTGTCCTTGAACTTGGCGGCTTCCTGGTTGCGCAGCATGAAGCGCTGCAGCTTGCCGCTCGGCGTTTTCGGCAATTCTTCCACGAAAGCGATCTCGCGCGGATAGGCATGGGCCGAGAGCCGCCGCTTCACATATTGCTGGAGTTCCTCCGCCAGCGCAGCGGTGGGCTCGGTGCCCGGCCTCAGGATGACAAAGGCCTTCACCAGCTCGGTGCGCTCGGGATCGGGCTTGCCGATCACCGCCGCCTCGATCACCGCCGGATGCTCGATGAGGGCGCTTTCCACATCGAACGGGCCGATGCGGTAGCCGGACGAGGTGATGACGTCATCGGCCCGGCCGACGAAGCTGATGCGGCCGTCCTCCTCCAGCTCCACCGTGTCGCCGGTGCGGTAGTAGCCGCCGGCGATGGCCGGGGTCTCCTGCTTGTAATAGCCGGTGAACCACAGCAGCGGCGAATGGGCGATGTCCACCGCCAGCACGCCGGGCACGTTGGGCGGCAGCTCCTCGTCGGCTTCGTTCAGTACCGCCACCCGGTAGCCCGGCATGGCATGGCCGGCAGAGCCGGGATGCACCGCATGCTTCAGGCGGTGGTGGTTGTTCACCACCATGCCCAGCTCGGTCTGGCCGTAATGGTCATGGATGGGCGCATCGAGATGCTCGGCGAACCAGCGGATGACTTCCGGGTTCAGCGGCTCGCCGGCGCTGGAGACCACGCGCAGCTGACCCTTCACCTTCGCCGCCATTTCCGGCCCGGCGGCGATCAGCAGCCGATAGGCGGTGGGGGCGCCGGCAAGGTTGGTGATGCCGTGTCGCTTGATGACGTCATAGGTGGTCGCGGCGGTGAAGGGGCCATCATAGAAGGTGGTGGCATGGCCCAGCAGCAGCGGCCCGGTGACCGCGTAATAGAGCCCATACGCCCAGCCGGGATCGGCGATGTTCCAGAACTTGTCGTCAGGCCGCAGGTCCACCGCGTCCCGCATGTAGATGGTGAAGGCGAGCAGCGCCTTGAGGGGCACCGGCACGCCCTTGGGCAGGCCGGTGGTGCCCGAGGTGGACATCATGAGGAACAGGTCCGAGCCCTTGCGCAGCACCGGCGCGAAATCCGCGCTCTGGCGGGCGAGCTCGGCATGGAAGTCGATGTCGTCGAGGCGCGGGGCGGCATCACCCGGGCGGGTGACGAGGGCGACCTTCGGGGCCTTCTCCAGATCGTCCAGCTTCGGGCGATTGTGGCTGTCGGTGACCACCAGCTTGGCCTCGGAGGTCTTCAGCCGGTGCTCGATGGCCTTGGGGCCGAAGGCGGTGAACAACGGCTGGTAGACCGCCCCCGCCCGCCAGGTGCCGAGAATGGTGATGAGCAGTTCCGGCGTGCGCGGCAACAGGCCCGCCACCACGTCGCCGGGCCCGATGCCCTGGGCGGTGAGAAGGTTCGCAAAGCGGGCCGAAAGCGCCTTCATCTGGGCGAAGGTGTAGCTCGCTCGCCGGCCATCGGCGCTTTCCCAGTCGAGAATGGTGCCGCCGGAGGCTGCATGGCGATCGCAGCACTCGATGCAGGCGTTGATGCCGGTGTCCAGATCCCCGTCGAGGAGGGCGGCGACATCTTCAAAGCGGAAGTCGCGGACGGCTTCGGCATGGCTGGGGGTGGCGTTGGGAGTGTCGGCCATCATGCTCCTCCGTTGGTCCCGGTTCTGCCCATGGGGCGGGGACCCTTGTGCGTTTCGGCGATCTAGCGACGAAGCCGGGTGGCATACGATGACCAAATTGGACTAAATCTGTGATCGTTTTTGCAATGTTTCGTGAGGCGTGTCGTGGAACGGCGCATGATCTCGCCGGGCTTCGTCGATGATGCGCTGCAATGCCTGCGCCGCCGCGGTATCGACGAAGCTCCGCTGCTGGCTCGCGCCGGCCTGCCCGCGGTGGTGCGCGAGCCGGTGTCGGCGGAGCGTTATGGGGCGCTGTGGCTCGCCATTGCCGCCACCATCGACGACGAATTCTTCGGCGAGGGGGCGCGGCCTATGCGCTCGGGCAGCTTCACCCTTCTGTGCCACGCCATCCTGTCGGCGGCGACGCTGGAACAGGCGCTGAAGCGGGCCCTTCGCTTCCTGCGCCTGGTCATGGACGATCCCTATGGGGAACTGGTGGTGACTGATGGCCTTGCGCAGATCGTGCTGAAGGATGCGGGCGCGCCCCGCTCCGCCTTCGCTTACCGGACCTTCTGGATCATCGTGCACGGCATCACCTGCTGGCTGGTGGGCCGGCGCATCCCATTGCGACGGGTGGATTTCCGCTGCGGTCCGCCGGCCCATGGGGCGGATTACGGTCTGTTCTTCGGCGCGCCGGTGCGGTTCGGGCAGGCGGAGAGCGTGCTTGCCTTCGACGCGGATTTCCTGCGCCTGCCGGCGATCCGCAACGAGCGGGCGTTGCGCGATTTCCTGCGCCGGGCGCCCGCCAACATCCTGGTGCGCTACCGCCATGATGCCGGCCTGGTGGCCAAGGTGCGCGCCCGCCTGCGGGCGAGCCCGCCCGCCGCCTGGCCGAGCTTCGCCACCCTCGCCCGCCAGCTGCGCCTGCCGGAACCCACCCTGCGCCGCCGCCTGAGCGGCGAGGGACAGACCTATCGCGAGATCAAGGACGACCTGCGCCGGGCCATGGCGGTGGAGGAATTGCGGCACGGCGACCGCGACGTGGCGGAGCTGGCGGTGCATCTCGGCTTTTCCGAGCCGAGCGCCTTTCACCGCGCCTTCCGCAAATGGACCGGCAAAAGCCCCGGCGCCTACCGCCGCGATGCGCGGGCCGGGTGAGGCCGGTGGGTTTCGCGGTGGGTTGCCGGCGCAGTCGTGGAACCCCGGCCCGGGAAGATCTCCACGCGCTCTTCGCGCCGCGCTCCCTCTCCCGCTTGCGGGGGGGGCCGGGGAGGGGGCCGGAACGTCCGGTGTTGGTGCCGTGGCGGGGCGTGAGGCGGGCCGGGCCGTGTTCGTGCTGAGGGTGGAGTTGTCGGATCGCGTTTCCCCCTCCCAACCCTCCCCCGCAAGCGGGAGAGGGCTTGAGCGGTGCTATGGGCGGCGACGTTGGCGCTGAACCCCGGCCGGGGGGGACCTCCGCCCACTCGCTGCGCCGCGCTCCCTCTCCCGCTTGCGGGGGAGGGCCGGGGGAGGGGGCAGGAGCGTCCGGTGTTGGTGCCGTGGCGGGGCGTGAGGCGGGCCGGGGCGTGTTCGTGCCGAGGGTGGAGTTGTCGGATCGCGTTTCCCCCTCCCAACCTTCCCCCGCAAGCGGGAGAGGGCCTTGGGCGGTGGTGTGGGCGGCGACGCCGGCGCTGAACCCCGGTGTGGGAGGATTACCGCACCCTCGCCGCGCCGCACTCCCTCTCCCGCTTGCGGGGGAGGGCCGGGGAGGGGGCCGGGGAGGGGGCCGGAACGTCCGGTGTTGGCACGTAGCCGGGCCGGGCCGCGCCGGCGTCGGCCGGTCGGTGCGGATCGGGCCGACGCGGACGAGGGGACCGCTCTGGCGTGCTAACTCCACCGGGCCGTTCCCCACCTGCGGCGTTGTCAGATTTGACGCGGCGGCTCGCGCTCACTACCTCTGCCGTTCGTGCCGCACGCGGCGCGGCGTCCTTCGGAGGCCCCATTGTCCATCGTCGCCAGCATCCGCCAGTCCCTGGTGCCCATCCATCGCGAGGGGTACCCCTTCATCGCCATCGCGGTGGTGATCGCCCTCGGGCTGCTGTCGGTTTCGACCTTCTTCGGCATGATCGCCGTGGGGCTCGCCATCTGGACCGCGTTGTTCTTTCGCGATCCGCCACGGGTGACGCCGGTGCGCGAGGGCCTCGTGATCGCCCCCGCCGATGGCCGCATCTCGCAGATCGGCCTCGCCCGCCCACCGCGGGAGCTGGACCTTTCCGACGAGCCGCTGCTGCGCGTCTCCATCTTCATGAACGTGTTCAACGTGCATGTGAACCGGGCGGCGGTGACCGGCCGCATTCTGCGCGTCGCCTACAAGCCCGGCATCTTCCTCAATGCCGATCTCGACAAGGCCAGCGAGGACAATGAGCGCAACGGCCTGGTGCTGGAAACCCGGGTGGGCACGCAGACCGTGCCGGTGGGCATCGTGCAGATTGCCGGGCTGATCGCCCGACGCATCGTGTGTTTCGTGCGCGAGGGCGAGGAGATCGGCGCCGGCGAGCGGTTCGGCCTCATCCGCTTCGGCTCGCGGGTGGATATCTATCTGCCGCCGGGCACCAAGGTTCAGGTGTCCGAGGGCCAGCTCACCACCGCCGGGGAAACCCTCATCTGTGATCTCGCCGCCCCCGCGCCGCGCGAGACCGCCTATCGGGTGAGCTGATGGCGCCGCTGTTTCCCCCGCTGGATCCCGAGGGGGGCCTGCGGCCCCGTTTCGTGCGCATCGGCAAGGTGCCGCTGCGGGTCATCCTGCCCAATCTCGTGACCCTTCTGGCTTTGTGCTCGGGCCTCACCGCCGTGCGCCTCGCCATTGAGGAGCGCATCGAGCTGGCGCTGGCCGCCATCGTGTTCGCGGCACTGCTGGACGGCATCGATGGCCGCCTCGCCCGGGCGCTGAAGGGCACCTCGCGCTTTGGGGCGGAGCTCGACAGCCTCGCCGATTTCGTGAATTTCGGCTGCGTGCCGGCGCTGATGCTCTATTTCTGGGGGCTGAACGAGGCCGGCTCATTCGGCTGGATTGCGGCGCTGGTCTATGCCATCTGCGCGGCCCTGCGCCTCGCCCGCTTCAACGTGATGCTGGATGACCCCGACAAGCCGGCCTTCGCCGCCGACTTCTTCACCGGCATCCCGGCGCCCGCCGGTGCCATCACCGTGCTGTTGCCGGTGTATCTGGAGCTGATCGGCGTGCCCCATGGCGGCATCAGCGCACCTCTGGCGCTCATCTACTGCCTCATCATCGGCTTTCTCATGATCTCCACGGTGCCGGCGTGGTCGGGCAAGACCATCGGCCGCCGCATCCGCCGCGACATGGTGCTGCCGCTGCTGGTGGTTGTGGCCATCTTCTTTGCCCTTCTGGCCAGCTATCCGTGGATCGTGCTGGCGGTGTGCTCCATCATCTATCTGAGCCTGCTGCCCATCTCCACCATCCGCTACCGTCGCCTGATGGCGGCCCACCGGGCGGAGCTGGCCGCTGCCGAGAGCGCGCCCCCCGCCGGCCAGGGCTGAGGGGCGGGCGGAGGCGGTCCGGCGCTACGGACTATCCCGGATTCCGGCGGGCGCCGGACTCACGGTAGTTTGATCGCGTCATGTTGAACGCGACCGACATCCAGCCCGAAGGCGCCGTGGCACCCGCTCGTGTCCGCCGTCGCGCGCCCGCCGCCCGCGCCACCACGCGCACGGAGGAACTGCGGCTGCAGATCGCCGAGGACATCACCAGCGGTCGGCTGGTGCCCGGCACGGCGCTGGAAGAGGTGGAGATCGCCAAGCGCTACGGCGTTTCGCGCACTCCGGTGCGCGAGGCGCTGCGCAATCTGGCGGCCGCCGGGCTGGTGGAAGCGCGGCCCCATCGCAGCGCTTTGGTGGCACACCCCTCGATGGAACGGCTGCGTGGCATGTTCGACGTGATGGCCCAGCTGGAAGCCATGTGCGCCGGCCTGGCCGCCGTGCAGGCGACACCGGTGGAGCGGGCCGCCCTGGTACGGTTGCATGACGACCTTGCCAGCGCGATCCATGCCGGCGACGAGGAGCCGTGCAACGCCTTCGACGAGCGCTTTCACGCCACCGTCAATGCCGGCTGCCACAACGAGTATCTGGCCGAGCTCGCCACCGCGACCCGGGTGCGCCTGCGCCCCTTCCTGCGGGCGAAATACCGCTCCCTGGAGCGGCTCGCCGAATCCTACCGCGAGCACGACCGGGTGCTGACCGCCATCCTGCGCGGCGACCGGGCCGAGGCGGAAGCCGCCATGCGCGCCCATGTGCTGGCGACGCCGGCCATCGCCGCCACCCTCGTTTCGTAGCACGGTTATCCAAGGGGCCACACACCTAACGGGCCCCGGTCCCCGTCCACTGCGGACGTCGGGACGCGGGCCGCGGCGGCTCGCCAGCGCCGCGATCTGAATGGTGATGTCCGATCACCGGCATCAAACCTCACTAGATCTAGTGGCATGGTGAGCGTGATGCGCTGCGGCCACAGTCGGCGGTGCGCTGTCTCATGCTGTGGATGACGGTGAAGATCGTCTGGCGCCGGCAAAGGACCGTTGAAGCCGCGAAAATCGCTCCAGGACTGGGGTTTTAAGGTTTTCTTAACGGGCTACAGGCACCATATGTTGTGGCGAAGGATGATTGCGCTACCAGATTAAGGCGAGAACGTGTTTGACGTCTGGGGGGACTCGCACTAGCGTCCCTCCCCTGAGCGGCGAGCAATCCAGGCGATCGTGAGATCGGATGGACGGGTCGGCGTCATCCTCCATCGAGCAGTCCAAAGTCCGGGTCCGCGCCGCCGCGTCGGGCACGTCGTTGAGTCACGGCTGCTACATCTAGATGATATAATCTTCGGTCCGGGCTGGGACCGAGCGAAGGAGCACCGGTCATGCGCGTTGAACGTCGCTACACGCAGGAGGGCCGTTCCCCTTACGCGGATATTGAGTTCCGCGCGACCGTGAGCGAGATCAAGAATCCCGATGGTTCCGTGGTGTTCCGCCAGGACGGCATCGAGGTTCCCGCGCAGTTCTCGCAGGTGGCGAGCGACATCCTCGCGCAGAAGTATTTCCGCAAGGCCGGCGTGCCGGCGCGGCTGAAGAAGGTGGAAGAGAATACCGTTCCCGCCTTCCTGTGGCGCTCGGTGGCCGATGACGCCGCCCTCGCCGCTCTGCCGGAAAAGGCGCGCTATATCGGCGAGACCTCGGCCCGCCAAGTGTTCGATCGTCTGGCTGGCACCTGGACCTATTGGGGCTGGAAGGGCGGCTATTTCGACACCGAGGCCGACGCCCAGGCGTTCTTCGACGAGCACCGCTACATGCTCGCCATGCAGATGGCCGCGCCCAATTCGCCCCAGTGGTTCAACACCGGCCTGTTCTGGGCTTACGGCATCGATGGGCCGGGCCAGGGCCACTTCTATGTGGATTTCGAGACCGGCGAGCTGAAGTCCTCCACCTCGGCCTATGAGCATCCCCAGCCCCACGCCTGCTTCATCCAGTCGGTGGGCGACGACCTTGTGAACGAGGGCGGCATCATGGACCTGTGGGTCCGCGAGGCGCGCCTGTTCAAGTATGGCTCCGGCACCGGCACCAATTTCTCGTCCCTGCGCGGCGAGGGCGAGCGCCTGTCCGGCGGTGGCCGCTCGTCCGGCCTCATGAGCTTCCTCAAGATCGGCGACCGCGCGGCGGGCGCCATCAAGTCCGGCGGCACCACCCGCCGTGCCGCCAAGATGGTGGTGGTGGACGCCGACCATCCGGATATCGAGAACTATGTGGAATGGAAGGTGCGCGAGGAGCAGAAGGTGTCTGCCCTCGTCACCGGCTCCAAGCTCAACGCCAAACACCTCAAGGCCATCCTCAAGGCCTGCGTGAACTGCGAGGGCGTGGGCGACAGCTGCTATGATCCGGAGAAGAACCCGGCCCTCAAGCGCGAGATCAAGGCGGCCCGCAAGTCGGCCATCGCCGATGCCGCCATCCGCCGGGTGATCCAGTTCGCCCGCCAGGGCTACAAGGACATCGACGTCGCCATCTACGATACCGATTGGGATGGCGAGGCCTATCTGACGGTGGCCGGCCAGAACTCCAACAATTCCGTGCGCGTCACCGACGGCTTCCTGCGCGCGGTGGAGGCTGACGGCGACTGGGATCTGATCCGCCGCACCGACGGCAAGGTGGCCAAGACCATCAAGGCCCGCGACCTGTGGGAGAAGATCGGCTCCGCCGCCTGGCATTGCGCCGATCCCGGCATCCAGTTCCACACCACCATCAACGACTGGCACACCTGCCCGGCCGGCGGCGACATCCGCGCGTCCAATCCGTGCTCGGAATACATGTTCCTGGACGACACGGCCTGCAATCTGGCTTCGCTCAACCTCCTGCAGTTCCGCGATGCGGCCAAGCAGTTCGATGTGGCGAGCTATGAGCATGCGGTGCGGCTGTGGACCATCGTGCTCGAAATCTCGGTGCTGATGGCGCAGTTCCCGTCTCGCCAGATCGCCGCGCTGTCCTATGAGTACCGCACCCTCGGCCTCGGCTATGCCAATATCGGCGGCCTTCTGATGTCGGGCGGCATTCCCTATGACTCGGCCGAGGGCCGGGCCATCTGCGGCGCGCTCACCGCCATCATGACCGGCGTGTGCTATGCCACCTCCGCCGAAATGGCCAAGCAGCTGGGCCCGTTCCCGGCCTATGGCGCCAATGCGGAGGCCATGCTGCGGGTGATCCGCAACCACCGCCGCGCCGCCTATGGCGAGGCGGAAGGCTATGAGGGCCTCGCCGTCAGCCCGGTGCCGCTCGATCGCGCCTCCTGCACGGACCAGCGCCTCGTCGCCCATGCGGCGGCGGCCTGGGATCGCGCCCTGGAGCTGGGCGAGCGCCACGGCTACCGCAATGCGCAGGTCTCGGTGATCGCCCCCACCGGCACCATCGGCCTGGTGATGGATTGCGACACCACCGGCATCGAGCCCGACTTCGCACTGGTGAAGTTCAAGAAGCTGGCCGGCGGCGGCTACTTCAAGATCATCAACCGTGCGGTGCCGGAAGCGCTGCGGGCGCTCGGCTATGGCGAGGCGGAGATCGCCGAGATCGAGGCCTATGCGGTGGGTCACGGCTCGCTGGCCCAGGCCCCGGCCATCAACCATTCGACCCTGCGCGCCAAGGGCTTCGACGACGCGGCCATCACCAAGGTGGAAGCGGCGGTGAAGACCGCCTTCGACATCAAGTTCGCCTTCAACCGCTGGACCTTCGGCGAGGAGTTCCTGAAGGACGTGCTGAAGGTGCCGGCGGCGCAGCTGGCGGACCCCAAGTTCGACCTGTTGACCTTCCTCGGCTTCTCCAAGGCCGATATGGACGCCGCCAACATCCATGTGTGCGGCGCCATGACCCTGGAGGGTGCCCCGCACCTGAAGGTGGACCATCTGCCGGTGTTCGATTGCGCCTCTCCGTGCGGCCGCCTCGGCAAGCGCTATCTGTCGGTGGAAAGCCACATCCGCATGATGGCCGCGGCGCAGCCGTTCATTTCTGGCGCCATCTCCAAGACCATCAACATGCCCAACGAGGCGAGCGTGGAGGACTGCAAGGCGGCCTACCTGCTCTCCTGGCGCCTCGCGCTGAAGGCCAACGCGCTGTATCGCGACGGCTCCAAGCTCTCCCAGCCCCTCAACGCCCAGCTGGTGGCGGATGACGAGGACGAGGACGACGCGGTGGAGGCGGTGCTGGCGCAGCCGGCGGCGGCGCGGGCCACCGCGGTGGCGGAAAAGATCGTCGAGCGGGTGGTGGAGCGCATCGTCGAGCGCCCGGTCCATGCGCGCGACAAGATGCCTGACCGCCGCAAGGGCTACACCCAGAAGGCGCTGGTGGGCGGCCACAAGGTCTATCTGCGGACCGGCGAATATGACGACGGGCGGCTCGGCGAGATCTTCATCGACATGCACAAGGAGGGCGCTGCCCTCCGGTCGTTGCTGAACAATTTCGCCATCGCCATCTCGCTCGGCCTTCAGTATGGCGTGCCGCTCGACGAATATGTGGATGCCTTCACCTTCACCCGGTTCGAGCCGGCCGGTCCCGTGCAGGGCAATGACACCATCAAATATGCCACCTCGATCCTGGACTATGTGTTCCGCGAGCTGGCGGTGTCCTACCTCGGCCGCAACGACCTCGGCCATGTGGACCCTCACGACACCGGTTTCGACGCCCTGGGCAAGGGTGCGGACGAAGGCAAGGCGCCGACCAACCCGGCGGCGCGTATCGTCTCCAAGGGGCTGGTGCGCGGCAAGACCGTGAACCTGCTGGCGGCGGCCCAGGCCATCATCGGCGAGCCGCGGGCGTCCACAGACAATGTCACCGTGCTGCGGGCCCGCAGCGAGGGCGCGACCGCGCTGAAGTCGGAGACCGCCGAGCTCAAGGCGCCGGAGGTTCAGGACGACGAGGACGATGCGCCGGTGGCCGAGATCGGCATCGAGACCACCCTGTCGTGGAGTCCGGCGGCCCGCAAGGCCGAGGCCCGCGCCGAAGCCCGAGCCAAGGGGTATGAAGGCGAGGCCTGCCCCGAGTGCATGAACTTCACCCTGGTGCGCAACGGCACCTGCCTGAAGTGCGACACCTGCGGCGCCACCACCGGCTGCAGCTGAGCGAGGGCGCTTCGGCCCGGATCCCAGTCCGGGCCGGCGTGACAGGGGCATGAAATGGAAAGGCCCGCTGCAGCGTTGCAGCGGGCCTTTCTGCGTTTGAAATCTTGCCGCGTGTTTCGCCGGATCAGCCGCGCAGGTGGGTGAGGATGTGGTGGGCCAGGGCCTCCGGCTGCTCCACGCAGGGGATGTGGGAGGCATCGGGGATGCGCGCGACGCGGGCGCCGGGAATGAGCGCGGCCAGGGCCTCGGCGGCGGCCGGTGGGGTGGAGGGGTCCTGTTCGCCCACCACCACCAGAGTGGGGGCGCGAATGTTGCGGTCGCCGGCGGCGAGGTCGGCGTCGCGCACGGCCATGGCGCAGCCGAGATAGCCCTCCAGGCTGGTGCGGGCCACCATGTTCACATAGCCGCGCACCACCTGCGGCACCCGCGCCCGGAAGCCATCGGTGAACCACCGGGCCATGACCCCGGGGGCGATGGCGGCCATGCCGTCCCGGCGGATGGCGACGATCCGCTCGTTCCACACCGAGGCCGGCCCGATCACCGCGGCGGTGTCGCACAGCACCAGGCGATCCACCCGCGGCGCGGCCGTCGCCGCCAGATGCTGGGCGATCATCCCGCCGATGGACAGGCCGCACACATGGGCCTTTTCGATGCCCAGGCCATCGAGCAGCGCCAGCGCATCACCGGCCAGTTCGGCGACGGTGTAGCCGGCGCTGTCGCCCGGCAGGGCGGTGGCATCGGAGAGGCCGTGTCCGCGTTTGTCATAGCGCAGCACGCGGAAGTGCCGGGTGAGGGCGGGCATCACCGGATCCCACACGGCAAGGCTGGTGCCCAGCGAGTTGGCGAGCAGCAGCGTCGGCGCGGTGGCGTCGCCGTCCAGGGCATAATGGGTGGTGAAGTCACCGGTGAGGAGAAAGGGCATCCCGAGGGCTCCGAGGGAAAGCAATCAGACGGTGGCGATGGGCGTCACAGGAGAACCCGCCGCCCCCGGCAGGCGCAAGGGGGGTGCCGTGAGCAGGAAGCGGCTGCGTCCGTTCTGGCGCAGGTGGGCGGCCAGATCCTGGAACCACCACAATTCGCCCAGCGGCAGGCCGAGCTTGAAGAGGCAGTGGTGATGCAGCGGCATCACCGCGTGTTCCGCATCTACGGCGGGGCGCGCGGGCAGCGCCTCCACCGCGTAATTGTCGGCGGCAATGGCGGCGATGCCACTGTCGGTGATCCATTGGAGCAGCCCGGCATCCCGGCCGTCCAGCACGCAGCAGGCGCGGGCCAGCGCTTCCGGGTCTGGTGCGCCATCCATGCGCATCACCACCTCGGCGAAGCCGGTGCGCAGGCACAGGATGTCGCCGCGCTCCACCACCACGCCATCGGCCGCCAGCACCGCCTGGAGGTCGGCAAGACCCACCAGCCGCCGCGCCTCGCCGAAATGATGGGCGAGATCCACCAGCACCGCGCGGCCCTGAACGCCGTGCTCCGCGCTGGTCTCGATGCCGAGTCGGCCGGCGCCGAAGGTGAGGCCGCGGGCGGCCGCCTCGCGCGGGCTCAGAATGTCGGTGCCGGCGCGGAAGCCGTTGTAATAGACCGGCTCGGGCACGCCATCGCCGTCGGCGTCGAACATGGCGCCCACATGCACCAGCGCATCCCACTGGGTGGAATATTGCAGGGCGATCTCCACCTTGTCGTCGCACACCACGTCGAGCAGCCCGGCCTCGTCGTGGCACAGGCACTGGTTCCAGCGTGGCTTGTCGGCGGGGCCGGTGGGTGAGCGCACGGGCGGCCCCCGCCGCGGGTTGAGGGCCTTGCCGCCGGGCCGGTCGAGGGGCAGGCTGAGGCAGAAGGTGCGCCCTTCGCGTACCTCGGCGATGCCCTGCAGCACCTTTTCCGGGGTGAGGAGATTGAGCCGGCCGAGCTGGTCGTCGGGGCCGAAATCACCCCAGTTGGACCCTGCCGGCCGCTGAGCCCAGCGGGGATTGGACGCCATCATATTTCCACCCTTGCTCGACCCTTCGATGCCTTCACACGGTACCTTTGCCGACGGTGATGCCACCGCACACGGGCAGCGTCTGCCCGGTGATAAAGCCCGCCGTCGCGCCGAGGAAAAAGGAGACCGCTTCCGCCACATCCTCCGGCGTGCCCATGCGGCCCACCGGAACGGCGGCGATGATGGCGCGGGTGCGCGGCGCATCGGGTGGGTTGGCGGCGGTGAACAGGGGGGTAGCGATGGGCCCGGGGGCCACCGCGTTCACGGTGATGCCGTCCGCTCCCAGCTCCAGCGCCCAGGTGCGGGTGGCGCCCAGCAGCCCGGCCTTGCTGGCGGCATAGGCGGTGCGCAGTTCCTTGCCGTAGGCGGCCCGGCTCGACACGTTGACGATGCGGCCGAAGCCCGACGCGCGCATGCCCGGCAGCAGCGCCTGCGTGCACTGGATGGCGGTGCCCAGATTGAGCCGCATGACGGCGGTGAAATCGGCGCTGGTGGTGTCGTCGAGGAGCGCCGGGCGCACCATGCCCACGTTGTTGACGAGGCGGGTGATGGGGCCATCCCCCAGCGCTTCCGCCAGGGCGCCGGCGGTGGCGGCCTCGTCCATCATGTCCACGGCGATGAAACGGGCGGCGAGGTCCGCCGGTGGCGGCGCCCGATCGAGCACGATCACCGTGCGCCCGGCGGCGATCTCCCGCGTGGCCACGGCGAGGCCGATGCCGCCGGCACCGCCTGTCACGAGGGTGCGTTCAGCGCTCATGGCGTCACCTGCGGCGGGGCTTCGTTCAAGTGGCAGACGCCATCCACATAGGCCTTGCGCCAGCGGTGGATCACCACCCGCTCGAACAGGCCGGCCTGATGGAATGGGTCGGCGGCGATGAACGCTTCGGCCTCGGCGCGGCGCTCCAGCGCCACCACATAGAGCCCGCCGCCGGCGGCGTTGCCCGCCTCGTCCAGCTTGGCGCCGCAGGCGATCAGCAGATGCTTGTGGGCGTCGAGGAAGGCGAGGTGGGCGTCGCGGGTGGCGGCCCGCAGGTCCAGGGTGTCGGGGCGGTCGAAGGTCTCGATCATGTAGGGCATCAGGTGGTCCTCATGGCGCCTGGATCGCGATGCCGGCGCGCTGGCGTAGGGTGTCGAGATCGAGGCCCGGCGCCAGTTGGCGGAGGCTGAAGCCCGCCTCGGTCACGTCCAGCACCGCATGGTCGGTATAGACGCGGGAGACGCAGCCAAGGCCCGTCAGGGGATAGGAGCAGCGCTGCACCAGCTTGGACACGCCGGTCTTGGTGAGCATCTCCATCATCACGAACACCTGCCGCGCGCCCACCGCCAGATCCATGGCGCCGCCCACGGCGGGGATGGCGTTGGGGTCATTGGTGGCCCAATTGGCGAGGTCGCCGTTTTCCGCCACCTGGAAGGCGCCGAGAATGGCGATGTCGAGATGGCCGCCGCGCATCATGGTGAAGGAGGTGACGTGATCGAAAATGGCGCCGCCGGGCAGCAGCGTCACCGGCTGCTTGCCGGCGTTGATGAGGTCCCAGTCGATGGCGTTGGGCCCGGGCTTCGGCCCCATGCCGATGAGGCCGTTCTCGCTCTGCAGCAGGATTTCCTTGTCCTCGGGCAGGCAGTCGGCCACCAGCTCGGGCATGCCGATGCCGATGTTCACCACCGCTCCTTCCGGGATGTCGGCGGCGATGCGTTGGGCCATTTCGATGCGCGTCCAGGGCTTGAAGTCCGTTGCTGCGCTGCTCATTGGGCGGCTCCCGTGCCGATGGCGACCACGCGGTCCACGAAGGCGCCGGGGGTGACGATGGCTTCCGGATCCAGGCTGCCGAGGGGGACGATGTCTTCCACCTGGGCGATGGTGATCCGCGCGGCGGTGGCCATTACCGGGCCGAAATTGCGCGCGGTCTTGCGATACACGAGGTTGCCCCAGCGATCGCCCTGATGGGCCTTGATGAGGGCGTAGTCGGCGCGGATGGGATATTCGAGCACATACTGGCGCCCGTCGATCTCCCGCGTCTCCTTACCGGCGGCAATGGGGGTGCCGAAGCCGGTGGGGGTGAAGAAGGCGCCGATGCCGGCGCCGCCCGCCCGCAGCCGTTCCACCAGATTGCCCTGGGGCACCAGCTCCAGCTCCACCTTGCCCGAGCGGTAGAGCTCATCGAACACGAACGAGTCGGCCTGGCGGGGGAAGGAGCAGACCATCTTGCGCACCAGCCCGGCGGCGAGCAGAGCGGCGAGGCCCTTGGTGCCGTTGCCGGCGTTGTTGGACACGATGGTGAGGTCGCGCGGCGCCTTGGCGATCAGCGCGTCAATCAGCTCATGGGGCATGCCCGCCCCGCCGAACCCACCCACCAGGATGGTGGCGCCATCGGCAATGTCGGTCACGCAGCTCGCGGTATCGGCTCGGGTCTTGTCGATCATGGCGGCGCCGCTCCTCAAATGGCGGAGGGATGGCGCGCCAAAGCGGTCACGCGGATATCCATGAAGGGGAACAGGGGCAGTGACGAGAGGATCGTGTGCAGCTCGTCCACGCTCTCCACGTCGAAGACGGAGATGTTGGCGTAGCGGCCGGCGACCCGCCACAGATGCACCCACTTGCCCTGCCGCTGCAGGTCCTGCGCATAGGCCTTTTCGCGCGCCTTGATGGCGTCCGCCTCGGCCGCCGGGAGGTCGTGGGGAATGCGCACCTCCATTTCCACGTGGAACAGCATGCTCTGTGCCTCTTCGCTTTCTCAAAACGGGGCCGGCCACGTCCGCCGTGGCCGGCAATGTCGGCTTACTTCTTCACCAGCGCGCAGGTGCTTTCGCTGAGGGGCTGGAAGGCTTCATCGCCGGGGATGACGCGGACGATGTCATAGAAGTCCCAGGGGCCCTTGGAGGCGGCGGGGGTCTTCACCTTGGCCAGGAACATGTCATGGACCATGCGGCCATCCTCGCGGATCTTGCCGTTCTTGGCGAACATGTCGTTGATGGGCAATTCGCGCATCTTGGCCACCACCTTGGCGCCCTCGTCGGTGCCGGCGGCCTCGGCGGCCCGGAGATAGTGCAGCACCGAGGAATAGACGCCGGCATGCACCATGGTGGGCATCTTGCCGCCCATGCGGGCTGCGAAGCGCTTGGAGAAGGCGCGGGTGTCGTCGTCGTGGTCCCAATAGAAGCCGGTGGTCAGCACCATGCCTTGCGCGGCATCGAGGCCCACCGAATTGATGTCGGTGAGGAACAGCAGCAGGGCGGCCAGGGTCTGCCCGCTCTGGGTGATGCCGAACTCGCGCGCCTGTTTGATGGTGTTGATGGTGTCGGCGCCGGCATTGGCCATGCCGATGATCTGCGCGCCGGACGCCTGCGCCTGCAGCAGGAAGGAGGAGAGATCGGTGGAGCCGAACGGATGGCTTACCGAGCCCTTCACGGTGCCGCCCTTCTCCTTCACGATCTTGGCCACCTGCTTTTCCAGGTCATGGCCGAAGGTATAGTCGGCGGTGATGAAGTACCAGGTCTTGTAGCCCTCGTTGGCCAAAGCATTGCCGGTGCCGGCGGCCAGCGAATAGACGTCGTAGGTCCAGTGCAGGCCGGTGGGGGAGCAGGCCTTGTTGGTGAGCGCCATGGAGGCGGCGCCGGAATTGATGTCGACCTTGCCCTTCTCTTTCGCCACCTCACGCACGGCGAGGGCGGCCACCGAGCCGTTGATATCGAAGATGGCGTCCACATTCTCCGTGTCGTACCAGCGCCGCGCGGTGGCGGAGGCGATATCCGCCTTGTTCTGGTGGTCGGCGGACACGAGCTCCACCGGCTTGCCATTGATGGGCTTGCCGAAATCCTCGATGGCCATCTTGGCGGCCTCGACCGAGCCCTGGCCAGCGAGGTCCGAATAGGCGCCGGACATGTCGGTCAACACGCCGATCTTGACGCCATCACCGGCATATTGCGCGGCGGCGGGGGCGATCAGGGCGGCGCTGGCGAGCAGCGCGGCAGCGAGGGTGGTGGCGAGTTTGGTCTTCACGTTTCCTCCTCCTTGGTCGTTATGTGGTGGGGTCACACCCGTTCGATGACGAGGGCGATGCCCTGGCCGACGCCGATGCACATGGTGGCGAGGCCATAGCGGCCGCCGGTGCGCTGCAGGTGATGCACGGCCGTGCCCACCAGCCGCGCTCCGGACATGCCCAGGGGATGGCCCAGGGCGATGGCGCCGCCGTTGGGATTGACGTGGGCCGCATCATCGGGAAGCCCCAGCTCCGCCAATACCGCGCAGGCCTGCGCCGCGAACGCCTCGTTGAGCTCGATCACATCCATGTCGGAGAGCTTCAGGCCCACCCGTTCCAACACCTTGCGGGTGGCGGGGGCGGGGCCCATGCCCATGATGCGCGGCGGCACGCCGGCGGTGGCCATGCCGAGCACCCGCGCCTTGGGGGTCAGCCCGTGGCGCTCCACTGCCGCTGCCGAGGCGATGAGCAGCGCGGCGGCCCCGTCATTGACGCCCGAGGCGTTGCCGGCGGTCACGGAGCCGTCGGGCCGCACCACGCCCTTGAGGCGGGTCAGGTCCGCCAGGGTGGTGTCGGGCCGGGGGTGTTCATCCTGGGCGAAGGGCTTCGGGTCGCCCTTGCGCTGGGGCACCAGCACCGGAACGATCTCGTCGGCGAAGCGGCCGGCGGCCTGGGCGGCGGCGGTGCGGCGCTGACTTTCCAAAGCGAACGCATCCTGCCGCTGCCGGGAGATCTGGAAGTCGTCGGCGACGTTCTCCGCCGTCTCCGGCATGGAATCCACGCCGTGCATCGCCTTCATGCGCGGGTTGACGAAACGCCAGCCGATGGTGGTGTCCTCCACCTTGGCCGCACGCGAGAAGGCGCTCTCCGCCTTGCCCATCACGAACGGCGCGCGGGTCATGCTCTCGACCCCGCCGGCGATGAGCAGATCGGCATCGCCGGCGCGAATGGCGCGGGCGGCACTGCCCACCGCATCCATGCCGGATCCGCACAGGCGGTTGATGGTGGCGCCCGGCACCTCGATGGGCAGGCCCGACAGCAGCGCCCCCATGCGGGCGACGTTGCGATTGTCCTCACCCGCCTGGTTGGCGCAGCCGAAGATCACATCGTCGATCCGGCTGGCGAGGGCCGTGGGGTCACCGCTTTGGCGCTCGGTCAACGCCCGGATCACCAGCCCTGCGAGATCATCCGGCCGTACGCCGGCCAGGGCGCCGCCATAGCGGCCGATGGGCGTGCGGACGGCATCGCAAATGAAAGCGTCACCCATGACAGCTCCAGATTTGTGCGTATAACGAACATTTTAGGCGTCATGGGTAGCGACGCATCCGGCGTCTCGTCAACAGGAATGCATGCTGCGTGTGCGATGCTGCAAAGCAAAAACTGCAGAATGCGTTGCTATTGAAGTTGATGTGCCCTTGTGGATCTGGATAGTGCAGTCGACTTGACAAGCGTCTGGCGATGGCGTTTTGTGCGCATATCGAACTTTTGTTTCGTTAATCGCACAAGAGGGCGCCATGGATGACACGCTGCTGGGTCCGGTTGCGATGGTCGGTGCGGGCAGCATGGGGCAGGGATGGGCGATCGTGTTCGCCCGCGCCGGTGCCGAGGTGCGCCTGTTCGATGCGGCGCCGCAGGTGCTGGACGCAGCGCGGCCGGCCATCGCCGCGCGGCTGGACGCTTTGGCCGCCCACGGGCTGTTGAACGAGCCGCCGCAGCAGGTGATGGCGCGCATTACCCCTACCTGCGATCTCGATGCCGCTTTGGCGGGTGTGCAGCATGTGCAGGAAAATGTGCCGGAGCAGCTGGAGCTGAAGCTGGAGCTGTTCCGCCGGCTTGATGCGTTGGCCCCGGCCGATGCGGTGCTCGCGAGCTCCACCTCCTCCCTGCCGGCCTCGGCGTTCGCGGACACGCTCGCCGGTCGGGCGCGCTGCCTCGTCGCCCACCCGGCCAATCCGCCGTTCCTGCTGCCGGTGGTGGAACTGGTGCCGGCGCCATTCACCGCGCCGGAGGTGGTGGCGCGCACACGGGCGCGCATGGCGCGGGCCGGTCAGGTGCCGGTGGTGCTGCGCAGGGAGGTGGATGGCTTCATCTACAATCGCCTGCAGGGGGCGGTGCTGCGCGAGGCCTATTGGCTGCTCAAGGAAGGCATCGCCGACGTGGCCGGCATCGATGCGGTGATGACCGCCGGGCTCGGCCTGCGCTGGTCGGTGGTGGGGCCGTTCGAGACCGCCGATCTCAATTATCGCGGTGGCATCGCGGAGCATGCCCGCCGCATGGGCGAGCGCTATCGCGAGATGGGGGCGGCGCGCGGCCAGCCGGATGTATGGGACGACGCGCTGGTGGCCCGCGCCACCGCCGAACGCCGGGCGCTCCTGCCCCTCGACCAGTGGGACGAGCGGGTGGCCTGGCGTGATGCGCGGCTGATGGCGGCGCGGGCGGCTGGGCAGGGGGTGCCGGACTCCTATAATGCCGCCGGGGATGATTCCGCGGAGGGCGCATGAGGAGCGAGGAGGCCGGCGAGGACAAGGACTATGTCCAATCCCTCGTGCGGGGCCTGGAGGTCATCCGCACCTTCAGCCAGTACAAGCCGCGGATGACCCTGAGCGAGGTGGCCCAGCATGCCGGCCTCACCCGCGCGGCGGCCCGCCGTTTCCTGCTCACGCTGGTGCGGGAGGGCTATGCGGAGACCGACGGCAAGTATTTCTCCCTGCGGCCGAAGGTGCTGGACCTCGGCTTCTCTTATCTCTCCTCTTTGCCCATGTGGGAGGTGGCCCAGCCGATCATGCGCGATGTGGTGAATGCGCTGCATGAATCCTGCTCCCTCTCGGTGCTGGACGGGCAGGACATCGTCTATGTGGCGCGGGTGCCCACCGAACGGGTGATGACCATCGGCCTGTCCATCGGCAGCCGCCTGCCGGCCTTCTGCAGTTCCATGGGCCGGGTGCTGCTGGCGGGCCTGCCGCCGGCGGAGCTGGCGGTGTTCTTCGATCGCGTCAAGCTGGAGCGGCGCACCGAGCGCACTGTCGCCACCATGGTCGCCCTCAAGGATGCCATCGACACCACGCGCCGGCAGGGCTGGGCGCTGGTGGACCAGGAATTGGAAATGGGGCTGCGGTCCATCGCCGTGCCGGTGCGCAACCGGCGCTCGGAGGTGCTGGCGGCGCTGAACGTCAGCACCCATGAGGGGCGCAGCTCCCTGGAGGTCATGAAGACGCGCTTCCTGCCGGAGCTGCTCGACGCCGCCCAGCGCATTTCCGCCTCGCTGCCCCAATAGGGGTCAGCCGCCTGCGCACAGGCCGGCGGCGATCTTCTCGGCCATCATGATCACCGGAATATTGGTGTTGGCGGTGGGTAGCCGCGGCATGGCGGAAGCGTCGGCCACATACAGGTTGTCCGTGCCGATCACCCGCCCCGTGGGATCGAGCACCGCATCGGGATCATCCGGCGCGCCCAGGCGGCAGGTGCCGCTGGCGTGCCACACGCCGAAGGCGGCACCGCGCACGAAGGCGGCGAGCCGGTCATCGTCGGCCATCAGCGTCGCGAGGGTGCCGCCGGCGGACATGAAGCGGCGGATGGCGGCCTGCCGCAGCACCGCCGGCGCATCCAGCAGGGCGCCGATGAGCTCGGTGGCGAGCGCATTGACCGGCGACACCCGGCTCAACCGTTTCACGAACGGGGAGAAGGCGGCAGGGAACAGATCGCCGGGATCGGGATTGAGCGCCGGCGACAGCAGCAGCGGCACCAGCCGGCGCACCCCCGCCATCATCCGCGCCAGATCATCGGGATGGCTCAACAGGTTGAGGTCGGCCTGCGGATAGTGCGCCGGATCGGGCGAGAGCAGCCGCACCGTGCCGCTGGATTTCGGCCGGTTGCACCACAGGAAATAGAGGCCGAGCCGGCGTCCGAGGCCGTGCCAGCCGGCCCGCGCCGAGGCGGTGGCATACATGTCGGACGCTTCGCCGCCGGTGAGGCCGGAGGAGAAGCGCAGGGCGGCGAAGGCGGCGCGGCGGTAGCTCATGGGCAGCCGCAGGCGGGGCGGCAGATATTGGCAGAAGGTCAGGGTGGGGTGATCACGCAGGTTCTGGCCCACCCCGCGCCGCTCCACCTGCACGGGAATGCCGAGCGCGCTCAGCGCCTGCCCCGGCCCGATGCCGGCGCGCATCAGGATGGCCGGCGTCTGCAGCGCGCCGGCGGTCACCACCACCCGCGCCGCCTCGACCGTCACTGCCGCGCCCTCGCGCTCCAGTTCGAGGCGCCGCGCCCGCGGGCCCTCCATCGCCAGCGTCTGCAGGCGCGTGCGCGGCCAGATGGCGAGGTTGGGGCGGGCGCGGGTGGCGGCATCGAGATAGGCGACGGCGGCGGACACCCGCCGGTCGTTCTCATTGTTGAAGGCGGGCGGGAACACGCCGTCCTCGAACATGCCGTTCTGGTCCTCCCGCCAGGGCAGGCCGCTGCCGGCCAACGCCTGCGTGGCGGCTTGCGCGAACGGGGGCCATTCGGGCGGCAGGATGCGGCGGATGGGTAGGGGGCCGTCGCTTCCATGCAGCGGGCCGTCGCAATCCATGTCCCGTTCGAGCTTGCGGAAGAAGGGCAGCACCTCGTCCCAGCCCCAGCCGGTGGCACCCAGCGCGGCCCATTCGTCGTAATCCCGCGGCAGCCCCCGGTTGGCCGATTGCACATTGATGGACGAGCCGCCCCCCATCACCCGGCCCTGCTCATAGGCCCGGCTGGCGCGGCTGCCGTCCGGGCGGCGGGTGGTGAAGGCGGAGAGGCCCGGCCAGATAAAGCGATCCCCATGGAACAGACCCATGGGATAGCTGTCGGCGATGGGCGCCGGCACCGCATCGGGCGGGGTGTCCTCCCCGGCTTCCACCAGCAGCACCCGGTGGCGGATGTCGGCGGAGAGGCGGTGCGCCAGCACACAGCCGGCGGAACCGCCGCCGATGATGACCGTATCGAAACTGGGAAGATTGGAAGACGCCATGGCGCGCCGGCTCCTGCGGCCCCGTGCGGGGCGCTGCGGGTGAGGGAAGGGCAATCAGACGACGCCGGCGTCCTGGTAGATGTGCTTGATCTCCATGAAGTCGATCAGCGCGTCATAGCCGTGCAGGCGGCCGAGGCCGCTGCGGCGATAGCCGCCGGTCTCCGCCTCGGCGAACAGCTTGTTGTGGTCATTGATCCACACCGTGCCGTTGCGCAGCGCCCGCGCCACCCTGAGCGCCCGGGCGCCGTCACGGGTCCAGACGCTGGCGGACAGGCCATATTGGGTGTGGTTGGCCCGGCGCACCGCATCCTTTTCGTCGTGGAAGCGCTCGATCACCACCAGTGGCCCGAAGATCTCCTCCTGCACGAAGAAGGCGCCGGTGTCCGCATGGGCGATGAGGGTGGGGGTGAGGAAGGCGCCCGCATCGAGCCCACCGGCCGGGCGGCCGCCCGCCAGCACCACCTCGTCGGCGAGGTCCATGGCCTGCGCCGTGCGCTGTTCCACCGCCGTGCGGGCGGCATCGTCGATCAGAGGGCCGATCTCGGCGCCGGCGGCGTCTCCCGGCGCCACCTTCAGGGCCGCGAGGGCCGCCTTCAGCGCGGTTTTCATCTCCTCATAGCGGCTCTCGTGCACCAGCACGCGGCGGGCGGCAGTGCATTGCTGGCCGGAAATGATGGTGGCCGCCGCCGCCAGCTTGGGGGCCACGGAGGCAATGTCCGCATCCTCGAACACCAGGCAGCAGGATTTGCCGCCCAGCTCCAGGGAGAGCTTCTTCATGGTGGGGGCGGCATCGGCCATGATGCTGGCGCCAGTGGCGTTGGAGCCGGTGAAGGAGATCACGTCCACCTCCGGCGAGGTCACCAGCGCCTGCGCCACCTCGTGGCCGGTCTCCATCACCAGATTGACGACACCCGGCGGCAGGCCGTCCACCTCCACCAGGGTGCGCAGGATCTCGGCGGTGATGAGGGCGGTCTGCGGCGCCGGCTTCACCACGATGGTGCAGCCCGCCGCCAGTGCCGGTGTCACCGCGCGGATCAGCAGCACCGCGGGCGCGTTCCACGGAATGATGAGGCCGGCGACCCCGGCCGGCTCTTTGATGAGGGTGGAGAAGGCGCCGGGCTCCACCTCGAACACGTGGCCGGGGATGAAGCGGGTGAGGCCCGCATAATAGCGGATCTCCGAGATGGAGCCGGCGATCTCGCCCCGCGACTGGGCCAGGGGCTTGCCGTTCTCGGCGGTGAGAAGCCGGGCGAGGGCGTCGGCGCGGCGCTCCATGGCATCGGCCCAGCGCAACATCACCAGTTGCCGCAGGCGCGGCGCCTGGGCCCAATCCGGACGCTCGAAGGCCTGCCGGGCGGCGGCGATGGCGGCGTCGGCATCGGCCCGCCCGCCGGCGGCGAAATGGCCCAGCACGGCGCCGGTGGCGGGATCAAGGCTCGGCGCGGTGGCGCCGGAGAGCGCCACCTGCCAGGCGCCCCCCACGTGATTGAGGGACGTGATGGCGTTCATGATGATCCTCCCATGGTTCTGGGCGACGCCGCCTTGGGCGGCGCCAAATTCAGCCCTGTCCGTGGCCTGCCTTCAGCGCGGCCTCGCGCAGGCCCGTCAGCGTCGCCGACGGGGTGATGGCCTCCGGATCAATGACCAGCTCCAGCAGGGCCGGGCGCTTCTCGGCGGCGGCGAAGGCGCGGGCGCGGGCGAAGGCGTCAGCGAAATCGGCCGTCGCCTCCACCCGCTCGCCGAAGCAGCCATAGGCCTGGGCCAGGGCGGGAAAGTCGGGATTATCCAGGCTGGTGGCGTACACCCGGCCGGGATATTCCCGCTCCTGGTGCATGCGGATGGAGCCGAACATGCCGTTGTTCACCACGATCACCACCACCCCGGCGCCGTGCTGCCGGGCGGTGATCAGCTCCTGTCCACTCATGAGGAAGCAGCCGTCGCCGGCAAAGCAGATCACATCCCGTGCGGGGTTGTGGAGCTTGGCGGCGATGGCGGCGGGCAGGCCATAGCCCATGGCGCCGGATGTGGGCGCAAGCTGGGTGCGGAAGCCGCCGTAGCGATGGAAGCGATGCACCCAGATGGCATAGTTGCCGGCGCCGTTGGTGATGATGGCGGAGAGCGGCAGCGTTTCCCGCAGATGCAGCATCACTGCGCCAAGGTCGAGCGGGCCGGGCATGGCGCCGGGCGTCTGGTCGGCGAGATATTCGGCCCGCGCCGCCCGCACCGCACTGCTCCAGGGCATGGGCGAGCGCCAGCCGGCCGGCCCCTTGCCTTTCAAGGCAGCGGCCGCCGCCGCGAATTCGCCCATGCCGGCATTGATGAAGAGGTCGGCCTGATAGACACGGCCGAGCTCCTGCGGATCGGCATGGACATGGACGAAGCGCTGGGCCGGCCGGGGCAGATCGAGCAGTGTGTAGCCGTCTGTGGTGGTCTCGCCGAGGCGGGGCCCCACCGCCAGCAGCAGGTCCGCCGCGCGGATGCGGGCCACCAGCTTGGCGCTGGGGCCGAGGCCGGCATGGCCAATGTAATTGGGGTGGTGGTTGTCGAGCAGGTCCTGCCGGCGGAAGGCCGCCGCCACGGGCAGGTCGAAGGCCTCGACGAAATGCTGGAAATCGCGGCTGGCCTGGGCGCTCCAGCCGCCGCCACCGACGATCACCAGCGGCTGGGTGCTGGCCTCGATCATGGCGCGCAGCCGGGCCATGTCGGCGGTGCCGGGATGGGCCGCGACGCGCCGATAGGCTTCCGCGTCGCGCACCGTGGCGGGCGTTGCCAGCACGTCTTCCGGCAGCGCCACCACCACCGGGCCGGGCCGGCCGGAGACGGCCACCTGGAAGGCCCGCGCCACCAGCTCGGGAATGCGCTCCGGTCGATCGATCTCCACCACCCATTTGGCCATGCCGCCGAACATGGCCGGGTAGTCCACCTCCTGCCACGCCTCGCGATGGCGCATGGTGGCGGCCACCTGGCCGACGAACAGCACCAGTGGGGTGGAATCCTGCGATGCGGTGTGGATCCCGATGGCAGCATGGCTGGCGCCGGGGCCGCGGGTGACGAAGCACACGCCGGGGCGGCCGGTGAGCTTGCCATAGGCCTCGGCCATGTTGGCCGCCGCTGCCTCGTGGCGGGTCACGATGGTGCGGATGGCATCGCTGGCGCCGGCGAGGGCGTCGATGGCGGCCAGGAAGCTCTCGCCGGGCAGGCAATAGACCGTATCGACGCCGTGGATCTTCAGCGCGTCCACGAGGATCTGGCCACCGGTGCGGGAGAACGCGGAATGCTGCATGGTGAGGCTCGTTCTTGGCTCTGCGGGGCCTGCGGCTCGGTTTCTGGCGGGGTCCCCTGTGCATGACCCCGCTGCGGTCGGGCGGCCGGGTCCCGCGCCGACCGTGCGGCCGGCGCGGGCGTTGATGCTAGCGGAAGTTGCCCTTGGTTTCCGGTACGATGAGCGCGCCCACGAGGTACAGCACGAACACCGCACCGGCGAAGATCGAGAGCGCCAGCGGCAGGTCCGCCGGAGTGGGGCTCGCCAGCGAGACGAAGGTCGGCATCATGCCGCCGATGGCGAAGCCAATGTTCCACGACAGGCCGGTTCCGGTGGCGCGCATGGCGGTGGGGAAGCGCTCGTTCAGGAAGATCAGCACCGGCGCATAACCCGCATTGCCGATGAAGGCGATGCCCAGGGCATAGAGCACGATGGTCGTCATGCTGCTGGCGCCCGCAAGGCCCATGTAGAAGGTCGGCAGCAGGATGATGGCCGCGACACCCACCAGCAGGAAGGTCTTCTTGCGGCCGATCATGTCGCTGAGGGCACCCACCAGCACCGCCGCCACCAGCGCCGAGATGGAGCTCGCCATCAGGATGTAGGATGAGGTCTGGTTGGGCAGCTGGTTGATGAGCTTCAGGAAGGTCGGCATGTAGCCGGACGTGAGATAATATCCCGCTCCGCCGCCGATGGTGATCAACAGGTTGATCAGCAGAACGTTGCGGTAGCCGTCGGCAAACAGCGTCTTCAACGGCGCATGGTTGGCCTCGCCACGGGCGCTCTTTTCCGCCTTCTGCTGCTGCATCTCCTTCCAATAGGGAGATTCTTCCAGGTTCCGGAAGATGAACCAGCCGAGGAAGGACGACAGCAGGCCGGAGAAGAACATCACGCGCCAGCCCGTTTCCGCGAATGCATCGCCGGGAAACAGGGTGGAGGTGACGAGGAACACCACGGAGGCCAGAAGCGCGCCGATGCCGGCGCCACCGCCGCCCACCAGCCCGGACATCAGGCCGCGCCAGTTGGCCGGCACGGATTCCGTGCCGATGGTGTGGGTGGAGGCCACCACGCCGCCGACGAACACGCCCTGGACCAGCCGGAGCAGGATGAAGATGACCGGGGCGATGGCGCCCACCTGGTGGATGGTGGGCAGAAGGCCGAACGCCGCCGTGGAAAGGCCGACGCCGATGATGGCCACCAGCATGGCCCCCTTGCGGCCGTAGGCATCGGCATAATGGCCGAAGATCGCCGAGCCGATGGGCCGCATCAGCAGCGTCACCGCGAACGAGGCGTAGACCGCCGCCAGCGACCACGTGGGGTGGGTGGAGGGGAAGAACAATTGCCCCACCACCGGGGCCACATAGAGCAGGATGAACAGGTCGAACAGATCGAGGGACCAGCCGAGCACCGAGGCGACGATGGCGCTGTTGCGCTGGCGGTTCCCCACCGCCATAGCGGTGGGGGAGAGGGACGTATCTGGCGCGGACATTGTTGTTTCCTCCCGTGGGTTCTCAGACCCGTCAGCAGCCCGTGAAGGCGGGCTTGCGCTTGGCGTGGAAGGCCTCGACGCCTTCCTTGAAATCGTGGGACTGGCGCAGCCGGCTGTAGCAATGGCCTTCCAGCTCGATGGCGATGGTGAGCGGGCTGTCCTCGGTGTCGTTGAGCAGCTTCTTGGCGGTGCGCTGGGCGATGGGCGAGAAGGAGACGAGCTCGGCCACCAGCGCATCGGTGGCCTTTTCCAGGTCCGCATCGGCCACCTTCTCGGTGGCGATGCCCCAGGCCAGGGCCTGATCGGCATTGATGCGCTTGGACCGCATCACGATGTCTTTGGTGCGGGTGATGCCCACCATCTTCTGCAGGCGGGCCGAGCCGCCGGAGCCGGGAATCTGGCCGAGCTTCTGCTCGGGCAGGGCATATTGGGTGGTGTCGGTGATGATGCGGAAATCGCAGGCCAGGGACAATTCGAAGCCGACGCCGAAGCAATAGCCGCGGTTGGCGGCGATCACCGGCTTGGCGGCGCGGGTCGGGGCGGCGATGTTCCAGGCAAGCTTGGAGACGTGCTCGGGCGAGGCTTCCATGAAGCCCTTGATGTTGCCGCCGGAGGAGAAATGCTCGCCGATGGCGCGCACGACGATGACGCGCACCCGGTCATCCGCGTCCAGGGTCTCGAACACCAGCCGCAGCTGGTCGCGCTCCGGCATGGAGACGATGTTGAAGGGCGGGCGATCCAGGATGATGTCGGCGCGCGCGCTGGCCTCGTCGATCTCGACGTGGAAGCCGTCGAGGGCCGCAAGGCGCGGATCGGCGAAGGTGTAGGCAACCGGCATGGTCTTCTCCTTGGGAGTGAGCGTTGAACGGAAAAAGGGGATCAGGCGGCGCCGCGGCTGGAGCCGGTCTCGGCGGCGTATTCACCGGCCACCAACTGGCGGCGCAGCAGCTTGCCCACCGGTGACTTGGGAATGTCCTGGACGAACACGAAGCGGCGCGGGCGCTTGAAGTTGGACAGGCCGCTGTCGCGGCACCAGCGGTCCAGCTCCTCGGTGTCCACCGGCGCCTTGCGCTTCAGGAAGGCGACGACGATCTTTCCCCACTTCTCGTCGGGCAGGCCCACCACCGCCACTTCCGACACCGCCGGATGCAGCGACAGACAGCTTTCGATCTCCACCGGCGAGACGTTCTCGCCACCGGTGATGATCATGTCGTCCACCCGGCCGGTGACGAACAGGTCGCCGTCAGCATCCAGGAAGCCGGTGTCGCCGGTGAAATACCAGCCGTCCCGCAGGGCCTTGGCGTCGGCCTCGGGGCGCCGCCAGTAGCCCTCGAAGGCCTCGTCGCCAGCGAGCAGCGCGATGATCTCGCCTTCCTCTCCCACGGGGGCGAGGTCGTCCGGCGTCTGGGCGGCAAAGCGCACCACCCGCACCATCTGGTTGATGCCCGCCCGGCCGGCCGATCCCGGCTTCAGCGCCGCCTTCTGGTCGATGCTGAAGGTGTAGATTTCCGAAGAGCCGTAATGGTTCACGAACAGCTCGGGGGCGAACGCATCTTCCAGCTTCTTCAAGAGCCCGTCGGTCATGGAGGCGCCGGCGAAGCCGAGCTTGCGCACGCTTGAGACGTCGGTGCCGGCGAAGGCGGGATCGTGCACCAGATCGTGATAGAGGGTGGGCACCAGATAGAGATTGGTGATGCGCTCGCGGGCGATCAGCTCCAGCGCCACGCGGGTGTCGTAGCGCGGCAGGCAGACGAAGGTGCCGCCGATGAGCGACATGGCGATCAGCGAACGCACCCCCATGGTGTGGTAGAGCGGCATGACGCCGAGGGTCACCTCGCCCCGGCGATAGAGGTTTTGCGCCACGTGGGCGACGCCGGCGGCGCGCTCGGCGCGGTGGCGGCGGGGCACGCCCTTCGGCCGCGAGGTGGTGCCCGAGGTGTAGAGCATGATGGACCAGGCATCTGCGCCCACCCGCGCCACCGGGGTCGCGCCCGAGCCGGCCACCAGATCGGCGAACCGCAGGCCGTCGGTGTCGGTGTCGCCCACCGCGATCCGCACCAGGCCGGCGGCACGCTGCGCCGCGCCGGCGGCGGCCGCCGAGACCGGCTCGAACACCAGCGCCTTGGCCTCGGAATTCTCCAGGCAGAAATCGATCTCGTCGCCCTTCGCCCGCCAGTTGATGGGGGTGATGACGAGGCCGGCGAACTGGCAGGCCCAGTGCAGCGTCGCCGCCTCCCAGCGGTTTTGCAGGACGCTGACGATATGGTCACCCGGCCGCAGCCCCAGCTGATCGAAGGCGTCGACCAGCGCGGAGATCTTGGCCAGCCATTCGCGATAGGTGAGGCGCAGGTCTGCGTCGACGATGGCGAGCGCCTGCGGATCCCGCGCCACACTGGCGAGAAAGCTGGTGCCGAGGTCAAGCATGGGCGGTTTCCCCTTGGGTGAGTTCCCTTTGGCTGTTCTGGATCTCCGCGGCGGCCTCCAGGGCGGCGCGGACGATGGGCGTGTAGCCGGTGCAGCGGCACAGGTGGCCGGACAGCAGATCGCGGATCTCCGCCTCGTCCGGCTCCGGATGGGCCTTCAGGAAGGCGTCCAGCGACATGAGAATGCCGGCGGAACAGAAGCCGCATTGCAGGGCGTGGTTGCGGCGGAAGGCGGCCTGCAGCGCGCTGAGCCGGTCGGGCTCCGGCGCCAGCCCTTCCACCGTGCGCACGCTGGCGCCCTCCACCTGCACCGCCAAAGTGAGGCAGGCGCGGGTGAGCATGCCGTCCACCTGCACCGTGCAGGCGCCGCACACCCCATGCTCGCACCCCACATGGGTTCCGGTGGCGCCGATCTCATGTCGTAGGAAATCGGACAGCAGCAGGCGCGGGCCGGCGCGGCCGCAGACGGGGTGGCCGTTGAGCGTGAAGCGGACCTCGTGGCGCTGGTCGGCGCTCAGGCGCGGCATCGGCGGGCCTCCTCAATGGTGGCGCGGCCGATGCGACGCACCAGCTCGCGGCGATAGCGGGCGCTCGCATGCACGTCGTCACGGGCGTCGAGCTCGAAGGCGAGGGCGTTGAGCGCATCGTCCAGTGCCGTACCCTCCAGGGGCGGCAGGTCGCGGGCCACCGGCATGTCGGCGACGCCGCCCACGGTGAGTCGGATGCCCCTGGCGCTCACCCGCGCGCCGCAGGCGACGATGGCGAAATCCCCGTGGCGCCGCGCGATCTCGCGGAAGGCCGTGCCCTCGCCCTGGACCACGGGGAAGGACACCGCTTCGATCATCTCGTCATCGGCCTTGGCGGTGGCCATCATGCCGGTGATGAAGGCTTCGGCCGGCACCTTGCGGCGGCCGGCGGCGCTGGCCAGATGCACCTGGCCCCCAAGGGCCATCAGGCACAGGGGCAGCTCGGCGCTGGGGTCCGCATGGGCGATGGAGCCGCACACGGTGCCGCGGCTGCGGGTCTGGGCATGGCCGGTGAAGGGCAGGGCCTTGGCGATCAGCGGCAGGTGCCCGGTGAGCCCCTCCCACGCCAACAGCCGCGCCTGCCGCACGCCGGCGCCCACCACCACCTCGCCCTTGCGCAGCTCGATCGTGGCGAGGGCCTCGAGCCGCATGATGTCCACCAGCACCTTGGGCCGGGCGAGACGCATGTTGAGCATGGCCATGAAGGACATGCCGCCAGCGAGGATGCGGGCATCGCTGCCTTCCGCCTTCAGCACCGCCAGGGCTTCGGGCAGGCTGTCCGCGCGAACGTAATCGAAGGGAGCCGGCTTCATGGCGCGCGCCTGCGGAACAGGGAGGTGAGGGGGGCGAGAATGCGGGACAGCAGGCTTGGGGCGGGGGCGCTGCCGCCAGCCGCCTTGCGGGCCAGCGCGGCGAAGAACTGGCCGATGATGACCTTGGCCGCGCCATCCAGCAGGCGCCCGCCCACGCTCGCCACCTTGCCGCCCACGAACGCTTCGTAGCGGTAGGCCAGATGGGTGCCGCCGGTATCGTCGGGGGTCAGGGTGATGGCGCCCGAGCCACCGCCGAAGCCGAGGTTGCCCTCCACCCGCCCGCGCAGGGTCACTGCGCGTGGCGGCTCCAGATCGGAGAGGGAGACCTCGGCCTTGTAGCGGCCCTTCACCGGGCCGATGCCGAGGGTGACGTCGGCGCGGAAGGCGGTGTCGGACACCCGGCTGACGCCATGGGCGCCGGGGATGATGGCGGCGAGGGTGTCCGGGTCCAGCAGCATGGCCCAGATGGCTTCCGGCGCGGCGCGCACATGGGCCTTGCCCTCGCCCCGCATGAGCCGCTCGCCCTTGCCCCCGCTGGGCGCCGGCGTGGGCGCAGCAATGCCCGCCGGGGCCGCCGGCTCGGCGCCGTGGATCAGCGGCGCCAGGCTGGAGGGGGAGAGCGGCAGGCGCAGGTCCGCCACGCCCAGGGCGTCGGCCACCGCATTGGCGAGGCAGGCCGGCGTGGACATGCAATTGCCCTCGCCCACACCCTTGGCCCCGAGCGGGGTGAAGGGCGATGGCGTCTCGGTATGGAGGATGACGGGCTCCGGCACCTCCATGGCGGTCGGCACCAGATAATCGGCCAGCGTGCCGGTCAGGAAGCTGCCATCCGGCCCATAGGCGAACTCCTCCAGCAAAGCGGCGCCCAGAGCGTGGGCGAAGCCGCCGCGGATCTGGCCGTCCACCATGCCCGGGTGGAGGATGGTGCCGCAGTCATGGGCAGTCACGTAGCGGTCGATGCGGATCTCGGCGGTGTCGCGGTCAATCTCGATGCCGCAGTAGTCGAAGATGAAGCCGTGGCAGAGCGAGGAATTGATGTGGTCGGCTTCATCCGCCGCGGTGAGCTCCGGCGGGGTCCAGAACGCGGTTTCGCGGATGGTAGGGGCGGTGCCTTCCGGCAGTTGCGCCGGTGACCAGTGGGAGAGCGCGGCCACCCGCGAGAAGGCGAGGGCGTTGGCGGCATTGGAGCGGGCCCGGAGCTTGCCGCCCTCGAACACCACCTCCTCCACCGGAACGTTGAGCTGGGCCGCGGCGATGCGGGCGAGACGCTGGGCGATGCGATCGGCGGCGATCTTGGCGGCACCGGCGACGGCGGCGGCAAAGCGGCTCGAATAATTGCCGGAGGCGATGGACCAGGCATCCTTGGCCGTGTCCATTTCCGCATTCACCCGGATGTCGCGGGGGGTGAGACCGAGCACGTCCGCCACCACCTGCGCCAGCACCGTGCGATGGCCCTGGCCCTGCGGCACGGAGGCCACGTGCACGCTCACCGCCCCCACCGGGTCGATGGCCACCGTCGCGGTGGCCTGGGCGCCATTCTTCGGCCCGGCCTTGCGCCGCTCCGCCGGGGTGAGGACGGTGGCGATATAGCCCATGTTGGAGACCGACGGCTCCACCACGGCGGCAAAGCCGATACCATAGAGCCGGCCCTCGGCGCGGGCCGCATCCCGGCGGGCCCGCAGCGCGGCAAGGCCGCCTTCCGCCACCCCCTTGGCGAGGGTCGCCTGGTAGTTGCCGGAATCGAGGAGCGCGCCGGGCGCGGTGCGATAGGGGAAGGCATCCGCCGGGATGAGGTTGCGGCGGATCACCTCCAGCGGATCGAGGCCGAGCTCGATCGCGATCCGCTGCATCAGCCGTTCCAGGGCAAAATAGACCTGGGGACCGCCGAAGCCCCGGTTGAGGCCGGTGGGGCATTTATTGGTCACCACCACGCGGTTGCGCACCGCCACGTTGGCAATGGCATAGGCCCCGGTGAGGTTGCCATGCATGCGATAGAGGGTGGCCGGTTCCGGCGCGCGCAGGTGGGCGCCGCAATCCTCCACCTGGTCATAATCGAGGGCGGTGACCCGGCCATCTGCGGTCACCGCCGCGCGCAGGGTGGTGGCGCGGTTGGTGGCGGAGACCGAGGCCATCAGGTGCTCAAGGCGATCCTCGATCCACTTGACCGGATGGCCGGTGGCGCGGGCGGCCACGGCCCCCAGCACGATGTAAGGGAAGATGCCCTGCTTGACGCCGAACGAGCCGCCGCTGTCGCGCGGGGTGCGCAGGCGCAGGCGATTGCCGGGTACCTTCAGCGCCCGCGAGATCACCGCATGGATGGAAAAGGGGCCCTGGAAATTGGCGAGAACGTCATAGGCGTCCTCATGCGGATCGTATTCGGCGACGAGCCCATAGGTTTCGATGGGCGTGCAGGAGTTGCGCGGATAGCTGACGGAAATGGAGACGGTGCGATCCGCCTGGGCGAACGCCTGCTCGGGGTCGCCATAGCGAAAGCGGCGGTCGGAGGCGAGATTGCGCGGAAAGCCGTCATGCAGCAGGGGCGCGCCCTCCGCCAATGCGTCGAGAGGATCGACGACGGCCGGGCGCGTCTCGTAGCTCACCTCGATGAGGTCGAGGGCGTCCTCGGCCAGGTAGCGGTCCTGCGCCACCACCAGGGCGACCGGCTCGCCCACATAGCGCACGCGGTCCACCGCCATGGGCCAGCATTCCACCGGCGCCTTCACCCCCACCACCAGCGGCGCGGTCAGACGGGCGACATCGGCGCCGGTGAGCACGGCGACGACGCCGGCGACGGCGCGCGCGGACGCCGTATCGATGGCGCGGATATCCGCATGGGCGTGGGGCGCGCGCAGGATGGCCATGTGGAGCGTGCCCGGCCGGACCCCGAGGTCGTCCAGGTAGCGCCCGCTGCCGGAGAGGAGGGCGGCATCCTCCACGCGCTCAATGGCGCGGCCGACCCAGCCTGTCTCGCGGGTGACATCCAACATCCCCGGCATTCCTTCCCTCGGGTGGCGCGCGGCGCAGCGGGTGCGCCGTGCGGGGGAAGGTGGCGGCAGGGGGAGGCGCGGACCATGCCGAGCCGTCTCACGATTTACCGTGGGGTCTCATTTGCCGTTTTGCAGCGCGGCATCGGAAGGCGGTGCCGCATCTGGCGCGTGTGCCTGCAATGGCCTGATCCAAAATAAAAAACGCGCGGCCCCAGCAGAAGCCGGGGGCCGCGCGCAGTGGAGGGACCGGGACGCCGTGGCGGCGAAACGGGGGTCAGAGGGCCATGCGGGAGATGGTGCGGAAGGCGCTTGGCGTCACGCCCGTATGGTCGCGGAAAAAACGCGTGAAATGGGAGGGCGCGACAAAGCCCAGCCGCTCGGCAATGTCGGAGAGGTTGCCGTCTTCCGCGGTCACCGCCGACACGGCGGCTTCCACGCGCATGGCGTTGAGATAGATGCGCGGCGGGACGTTGGTGGACGCCTCGAACAGGCGGAAGAAATGGGCCCGTGACAGCCCCGCCTCCCGCGCCATGGCGGTGGTGTCCACGTCCTCTGCGAGGTTGGCGCGCAGGCCCTCCACCACGCGGCGGATGCGCCAGTCCATGCGGCGCTGGGTCTCCAGCGCGCGGATGGTGGAGAAGGAGCGCCACGGGGTGAAGCGCTCCACCACCGCGATCATGAGATCCGCCAGCAGCGCCTCGTGCACCGCTGCCGCATCCGGCCGCGCCATCATCTCTTCGGCCAGGTCGTGGGTGAGGCGGTGGATGCGCGGCGAGACCTCTCCGCACGGCTGTTCGAAGAAGCCGGGCACGCCGGAAGCGCCCCAGCCGGGCCGGAAGGCCTTCAGCCAATCCGGCTCGATATAGAGCGCCAGGATCAGCGTCTGCGGCTGCTCCGGCTGGTGCACATAGGCATGGGGTTCCCAGCCGTTCACCAGAACGCACGTGCGGTCGGTGAGGGGGGCGAGCCCCTCACCGACCGTGAAGGCGGTGTCCGCGCCTTCCACCTTCAGCAGCACGTGACAGTGCGGATGGGCATGGCGGACCAGGGGGCGATCCATGTCGAGGAGCGCCACCCGACCGAACGCGCCGTGCGCGATCCTCAAGGCGTTGGACATTGCGGCCTCGCCATGCTCAGGCCCGCGCCTTCCAGGGGATCAGCAGCCGCTCGATTTCGTCCAGGATGGTCGAGAACATGAAGCCGAGCAGTGCGATCACCAGCAGGCCCACATACATGGTATCAACGGTGAGCACCTGCCATGCGTTCCAGATCATGTAGCCGATGCCGTCGGAGGCGGCGACCATCTCGGAGATGGCGATCAGGATGAGGCCCATGCCCATGGCCAGCTTCACCCCGGCCATGATGGAGGGCAGGGCGCCGGGCAAGGCGATGGTGCGGAACACCTGCCACCGGCTGGCGCGGAAGTTGTGGCCGACATCGAGATAGATCTTGTCGATATTGGCGACACCCATCACCGTATTGATGAGGATGGGGTAGAAGGCGCCCAGAGCCACCATCACCACCTTCGACATCTCGCCCAGGCCGAAAATGAGCAGCACCAGCGGCAGGATGGCGCTTTTCGGGATCGGGTAGGTGGCGGAGATCAAGGGGTCGATGGCCGCTCGCAGGGGCTTGGAAATACCCATGGCGAGGCCTAGGAACAGCGCCGGGACCCCGCCCACCAGCATGCCCAGCATCAGCCGGCGCAGGCTGGCCACCAGGTTGGTCCACAATTCGCCGGAGGCGATCAGCGCGCCGAACGTGTGTACGATGCTCGACGGGGGCGGAAAGAAGCGGGCGTCGATGAGGCCGAGCCGTGCCGCCGCTTCCCACAGGCCCAGCAGCACCAGGGGGGTGAGGAAGCCGATGAAGCGATCGCCGAAGCGGAAGACTTTCTTCTGAGCCATCACTTGCCCCCCTCGGCGTTCATGCGGGCGCGCTGAACCTCCTCGCGCAGCTGCTCCCAGATGTGGAACACCAGCTCGCCATAGGCGGCTTCGTGGCGCAGCTCGATGACGTTGCGGGGCCGCGCGAAGGGCACGTCGAGAATGGCCTTCTCCCGCCCCGGATTGGCGGTCATGATCATGATGCGATCGCCGAGGGTGACGGCTTCGTCCACGGAATGGGTGATGAACACCACGGTCTTCTTGGTGGCTTCCCAGATGCGCAGCAATTCTTCATGCAGCATCATCTTGTTCTGCTCGTCGAGGGCGGAGAACGGCTCGTCCATGAGCAGGATCTCGGGATCGTTGGCGAAGGCGCGCACGATGGAGACCCGCTGACGCATGCCGCCGGACAATTGGTTCGGGTAGCGGTCGCGGAAGCGATAAAGGCCGATGCGTTCCAGCCACAGCTTGACGCTCTCGGAAACGTCCTTCTCCGGTACGCCGCGCATGCGCAAGCCATAGGCGGCGTTGTCATAGACGGTCATCCAGGGAAAAAGGCTGTCACCCTGGAACACCATGGAGTTTTCGGGCCGGCTGGGGTCGGTCCGGTTCACCTTCATGGTGCCTTCGCTGATGTTCTCCAGGCCGGCGAGCATGCGCAGCAGCGTGGTCTTGCCACAGCCGGAGGGGCCGACGATGACGAAGAACTGGCCCTGCGGGATGTCGAGATCGATCCCGTCCACCGCCACGAAGCCGGAGTTTCCAAAATACTTGCGCACACCGCGCATCGAGATCTGAACCGGCACCGTGTCGGCGGCCGTGCTCGGCTTCGGGCTCAACATGCTCACGACAGCCATCGTGTGGATCCTCCCGGTCCGTCATGGGGCCCCTGGACCTGTGCGTGGTGATGCGCTCGGCCGCGGCCTTCTCATTGAGGATGAGTTGTGAGGGGTGCCGGCGGGCCGGCACCCGGGGGGTGTCAGTTCTGGGCGGCCTTGTAGGGGCCCAGCGCCTGCACGGTCGCCTTGGCGAAGGAGGGGTCGAGCACGTCCTCGACCTTCGCCGGCTTTTCGAGATAGCCGTTGTCGGTGAAGAACTTGAGGTCCTGCGCCATGGAGGCGACATCCACCTGCCCATCGGGATTGATGCCGTTCGGAATCATCTTGGTGAACAGCGTGGGGTCCTTGAGGCCGGTGGTGTGCATGATGGTCTTGATGACCGCGTCCGCACCCTTGCCGGTGAACTTGCCGCCGGCGGTGGCATCGTTGAACAGCCGGGCCGATCGCACGTAGGCGTTCATGAAGCGCTGCGCCACGTCGCGGTGCTTGGCGATGAAGTCGCCGCCGTAGAGCAGCACCGCCACCTGCTGGTTGGGATAGCCATCCACCACGAAGCGGACCGCGACGTCGTTGTCCAGCGCCTGGGTCACCGAAGGCTCGGTGGTGATGGCCGCGTCGATGGCCCCGGTGGTGAACGCAGCGATCTGCTGCGGGTAGCCGATATAATTGTGCTGCACGTCCTTGTAGGTGAGGCCCGCGCTCCCCAGGATATGCGCCAGCTTGGCGTTGGTGGCGGCGCCGGGGCCCACCGCGCCCACCTTCATGCCCTTGAGGTCGGCGACGGTCTTCACCTTGCCGCTGGCCACCAGGTCCTTGCGCACCATCAGCGGCATGTAATCATAGCCGGGTGGGGTGGAACCTTTGTCGGCCACCACCTTGATGTCGATGCCGCGGGCCACCGCATTGTAGAGGCCGGCTGAGGAGGCACCGGCGCCTACGTCGATCTGGCCGGCGCCCAGCGGGGCGATCATCTTCGGGCCGGAATCAAACACCACCAGCTCCACGTCGAGGCCTTCATCCTTGAAGAAGCCCCGCTCCTGCGCCAGGTGGAACACCACGTCGGAGACGACGTTGTTGATCCCCACGCGGACCTTGTCCGCCGCCTGGGCGGAAACGGTGGTGAAGAGGGCCGCGGCAAGGGCGCCGGCGGCAAGGAAGCGCCTTCTGGTGGTCATCAGCTCAATTCCTCCCGATCTTATCTGTCCGGTGCGTCTATGCGCCCGGCTTCTGTGATGTGATGATGGGACTTGGCGGTCCCCGTGTGCTCCCAAGGTGGTCAAGAGGCCTGGATCACGCTTCTCGACTTAGGACAATTGGGCCACCAGGCGGGCGAAGGCGGCATTGGGGTCCTTCACCAGAGCGGTGGAAAGATCGACTTCTTCTTCGCCTTTCACGTGGATGCGGCGGAAGGCCAGAGGATCGTCGGTGAGGGGGGCGGTGGCGTCGAGGCCCAGCTTGGCGCCGATGCCGTCGTCGGTGGAGGGGTCCAATCGCGAGCCCTGTGCGCCGCCCACCACCACCATGTCGCGGTCCGCCTGGAAACGGGTGGCGATCGCCCATTCGATCTCGTCGGCGCTGGAAATGTCCACGTCCTTGTCGACCACCACCACCTGCTTGACGTCATAATGGCCGCCGAAGGCGCCCAGAATGATGTTCTTGGGCTCACCGTTGCTGGTCTTGTCGATCTTCACCACCAGGTGATAGCGGCAGGTGCCGCCCCGGGTCAGGCGCACATCGAGAACGTTCGGGAACGAGCGCTTGAGGTGCTGCAGCAGCGTTGCCTCCCGCGGCACGCCGCCCAGCACCAGATGCTCGAACGAGCCGCCGACGATGGTGTGGAAGATGGGATGGCGCCGATGGGTGACGGCATCCACCGCGATCACCTCGCGGGCAGCGCGCGGCCCATAATATTGTGGGAATTCGCCGAACGGGCCTTCCGGCTCGCGCACCTTCGGCAGGATGCGGCCTTCCACCACGATTTCCGCATGGGCCGGAACGCGCACGCCGTTGGTTTTGCACTTCACCATTTCGACCGGACGGCCGAGCAGCGCGCCGGCGATGCCCATCTCGTCCTCGTCCAGCGCGCAGATGGCCTGGGAGGCCAGCAGCAGAGCCGGATGCACGCCGATGGCGATGGCGATTTCGAGCGGCTCTCCGGCCTCTTCGGCCATGCGGTAATAGGCGAGGGTGTGGCGGGGCAGCAGCAGCACGCCGATGCGGTTCGGCCCCGAGATCTGGCAGCGGTGGATGGCGACGTTCTGGACGCCGGTGCGCGGATTGCGCGAAATGAGCAGGCCAGCGGTGATGTAGGGCCCGCTGTCCAGCTCATTGTGCTTGGGAATGGGCAGCTGCTTCAGCAGGTCCACCTCGGTGTGCACCACCTCCTGGGCGGCGCCGCTGGTGACCTCGACCCAGGGGAGCGGATCCTGCGCCGCCGCCAGCACGTGGGGCAGCAGAGCATCATCGCTCACGCCCAGCGCATCGGCTACCCATTCGCGCTGGGTGAACAGGTTCACCACCACGGGAATATCGTGGCCGCTGGGGCGGGGGAACAGCACCGCCTTGTCGCGTTCGGTGCGCTTGGCCACGGCGGCGAGCTCGTCGATAAGCGAGAGATTGTCCCGCGCCACGGCCAGCGCGCCGCGCGCAGCGAGCGCTGCGAGCCAGGCCCGAAGGTCGGCAGGGGCATCGGCGGGGCGGAGGCGGGGTTCGCTGGACATTTCGTGTCTCTCGATCGGCATGGGCAAGGAGGGGGCTGGGGAGCGACAGCGCTCAGGCTTTGATCTGCCGCAGGGGCGGCGCGCGGCGCTTCAGGCGCGTGTCCTCTCCCCAGCGACGGACCACGCCGAGCTCGATGTCGAACAGGTCGAGCACGCGCCCCACCGTGTGGTCGATGAGGTCTTCGACGCTCTCGGGCTTGGCGTAGAAGGCCGGTACCGGAGGGGCGATGATGGCGCCCATCTCCGAGACCGCGGTCATGGTGCGCAGGTGGCCGGTGTGCAGGGGTGTCTCGCGCGCCATCAGCACCAGCCGGCGGCGCTCCTTCAGCACCACGTCGGCGGCGCGGGTGAGCAGGCCCGTGGTGACACCGGAGGCGATCTCGGACATGGAACGCATGGAGCAGGGCGCCACCACCATGCCCATGGTGCGGAACGAGCCGGAGGAGATGGCCGCCGCCATGTCGTCCTGGGCGTGGCAGACGCTGGCCAGGGCCTTCACGTCCGCTACTTTCATCTGGCTTTCGTAGGCGAGGGTGATCTCGGCGGTGCGCGACATGACAAGGTGGGTTTCCACCCCGGCGTTGCGCAGAAGCTGGAGCATGCGCACGCCGTACATGACGCCGGACGCACCGGAAATGCCAATGATGAGCCGCTTTTGATCCAGCATGGCGACGCCCTTTCTGCCCGCGGGCAGAGCCTGTTCGACATTTGGAGCGTGCAAAAAGGAGCGGAACGCAGCACGTTCCGTCACTCCTCACCGTCTCCTCCCGTGCCGTGGACAACTCTCTCCGCCCGGAGCTCGGGCGTGGGTTGCCTTGCGGCGAGCCGGCACCTGCATGATGCCGTTGATCGATTCATAGACAGCAAAGATAATCACTTCAAATAATGAATGTTTATCGTCATTATCAATTACAATGATTATGCGGCGCCGCCGGCTCCCTGCCGGGCGGCGGGAGGAAAAACGCTATGGATCTGAAACAGATGCAGTATTTCCTCTGCCTCGCGGAGGTGGGGAATGTCACCCGTGCCGCGCGCCAGCTCAATATTGTGCAACCCGCGCTCAGCATGCAGATCGCCAAGCTGGAGGCGGAATTCGGCCAGCGGCTGTTCGATCGCACCGCTCATGGGGTGGCCACCACGGTGGCGGGGGAGGCGCTGGCGCGGCTGCTGACACCCATTGTGCGCGATGTGGAACATGCCCGGCAGGAGATGGCGCGGTTCGATGGGCGCGTGTCGGGGCGGGTGGTGGCCGGGCTCATCACATCGGTGGCGCAGAGCACGCTGGCGAGCTCTTCCGCGCGCATCGCCGCAGAATATCCCGATGTCGCCTTGTCGGCCTGTGAGGGTTACACGCAGACGCTGATGGACTGGGTGACCACCGGCCAGCTCGATCTTGCTATCATCAACGCGCCGAAGCAGCGCCGCGGGCTCAACGCCCAGCATATCCTCGATGAGGAGATGGTGTTCGCCTGCCGGCAGGGCGCGCCGTATCCGGCGCCGGCCCGTCTCACTTTCGCCGATCTCGCGGGGTTCGATTTGGTGATGCCCTCCAAGCGGCATGGCCTGCGGATGATCCTCGAGGAACAGGCGGCGGAAGCGGGCATTGAGCTCAATCCGCGTCTCGAAATCGATACCCTGTCGGCCATCTGCGAGGTGGTGGCCACCACCGATCTTGTCACCGTGCTGCCCACCATCGCCTTGCACCAGGCGCTGGCGGCGGGGCGGGTGCGGGCCTATCACTTCGCGGCGCCGAGCCTCACCCGCTCCATCGCCGTGGTGCATCATCCGCGCCGGTCGGTGTCCGCCGCCGCCAATGCGGTGGTGGAGGTGATCCGGCAGGATCTGGTCGCCGCCGCCTCGTCCGCCGCCCGCTTCGTGCACCCCGCGGGAGAGGAGGCGCCCGCCGCGGGGACGGGCGGCCGGCGGCGGCGGGGAAAGACTGCGAAATCATAAAAATTGATCGCGGCGATAAGGTCTAATTATTTGCGCTGATGAGCGCGAGGCCTGTACCAAGAGCAATAACGAAAATACAAACGAGGAAACGCGCCATGTCGCGCATGCCATTGGATGCGGGCTCGCCCGCGCATCCGCAGGCCGCTGTCGGGTCTCCACCGGCGCAGGCCTGGGGGGCTGGTTCCGGCACCAGCGCCGCCGCCCGGCTCAAGCAGAAGATGCCGACCCTCGATTATCTGGAGCGTGCGGCGCGCCGGCGGATCCCCCGCTTTGCCTTCGATTTTCTGGAGGGGGGCACCGGCGCGGATCTCGGCGTGCGGCGCAATCGGGCAGCGCTCGACGCGCTGGAACTGGTGCCACGCTATGGCGCGCCGACGCCCGCGCACACCGAGGTGGAGCTGTTCGGCACCCGATACGCCGCGCCCATCGGCATCTCGCCGGTGGGGGTGGATGGGCTGGTATGGCCCGGCGCCACCCGGCTGTTCGCGAAAGCCGCCGCCCGCGCGCGCATTCCCTATATCGTGGGCACCCTCGCCGGCGCCTCCATCGAGGAGGTGGCGGCGCTGGCCGGTGACAGCACCTGGTTCCAGCTCTATGGCCTGCCGCGCCAGGATCATCGCGTCACCTTCGATCTGGTGCGCCGGGCGGAGGCGGCCGGGGCCCGGGTACTGGTGGCGACGCTGGATGCGCCAGTGCGCTCGAAGCGCCCGCGGGATCTCGCCAATGGCCTCGTGGTGCCCTTCCGCACGTCGCTTCGCACGGTCCGCGACGTGGCGCTCGCCTGGCCCTGGGCGCTCGCCCTGGCGCGGGCGGGAACCCCCGAATTCGCCAACATGACCCCCTATGTGGCGGCGCCGGCGACCCTCGCGAGCACCGCCGGCTTCGTGCAGAGCGAGATCAAGGGCACGTTCTCCTGGGAGGCGGTGAAGCGCCTGCGCGACGCCTGGCCGCGCGCGCTCGTGGTCAAGGGTGTGCTGCATCCCGCCGATGCCGAGCGCGCGATCTCCATCGGCGTCGACGGCATCCTCGTCTCGAACCATGGTGGCCGGCAGCTGGATGCGGCGCCGGCGGCCATTGATGTCCTGCCGGCCATCGTCGCCGCGGTGGCGGGCCGCGCCACCGTGCTGTTCGACAGCGGCATCCGCTCCGGGCTGGATGTGGCGCGGGCGGTGGCCCTGGGCGCCGCGGGCACCTTCTGCGGCCGGGCGTTCCTCATCGGCCTCGCCGGCATCGGCGATGGGGGCGCCGATTACGTGGCCGAGCTTCTGACCGAGGAATTGCAGGTGGCCATGGGACAGCTCGGCGCCGCCGATCTCGGCGCCTTGGCGCAGGTGATGCGGCGACATGCCGGGGCCGTCGTCTTCGCGGAAGAAGGGACGCTCCGATGACCGCCGTCAGCCTGATGACGCGCGCCGATGGCATTCTCGATCGCCTGAAGGCTGTGGTGGGCCCGGCCGGCTTCCTGGAGGCCGCCGATGACACCGCCCCCTTCCGCACCAGTTTCGGCGGCACTTTCCAGGGCGAGACCCCGCTGGTGCTGCGCCCCGCATCAACCGCCGAGGTATCGGCCATCGCCGGCCTGTGCAGCGCGGCGCGGGTGCCCATGGTGCCCCAGGGTGGGAACACTGGCCTTGCCGGTGGTGCCCAGCCCGATGCATCGGGCACGGCAGTCATCGTCAGTCTCGACCGCATGCGGCAGGTGCGCGCGGTGGATGGCGCGAACGACACGCTCACCGTCGAGGCCGGGGTGACCCTGGCCGAGGTGCAGGCGGCGGCCGAGCGCATCGACCGGCTGTTCCCCCTCTCGCTGGCGTCGGAAGGCTCCTGCCGCATCGGCGGCAATCTCGCCACCAATGCCGGCGGCACCCAGGTTCTGCGCTACGGCAACATGCGGGCCCTGACCCTGGGGCTGGAGGTGGTGCTGCCCGATGGCCGCATCTGGAACGGCCTGCGCGGGCTGCGCAAGGACAATGCGGGCTATGATCTCAAGCACGTCTTCATCGGCTCGGAAGGCACGCTGGGCTTCATCACCGCCGCTACCCTGCGCCTGTTTCCACGCCCCCGTGCCGTGGAGACCGCCATGCTGGCGCTCGCCGACGTGGCGGATGCGGTGCGATTGCTGACCCTGGCGCGGGGCCTGATGGGCGACCAGCTGACGGCCTTCGAGCTGATGCGCGCGCCGAGCCTTGTCCATGCCGTCGCCGCTGTGCCGGGGCTCAGCTCGCCTTTCGCCGCGGCGCATGCCTGGTACGTGCTGGTGGAGGCGAGCGGACAGGAGACCGGGGCAGGCCTGCGCACCACGATGGAGGCGTTCCTGGAGCAGGCGTTCGGCGCGGGGCTGGTGGAAGATGGCGTGGTGGCGGCATCCGGCGCCCAGCGCCAACGCTTGTGGGCGCTGCGGGAGGCTCAGGCGGAGGCGCAGAAGCACGCGGGCCCGGGGGTGAAGCATGATATTTCCGTGCCGGTGCGGGCCATTCCCGATTTCCTCGCCGCCGCCGATGCAGCCTTGGCCGCCGCTTTCCCCGGCATCGTGCCCTTCACCTTCGGCCATGTGGGGGATGGCAACCTGCACTACAATCCGATCATGCCGGCCCATTGGTCGGTTGAGGAACGGGCTCGGAAGGCGCCGGAGATCAACCGCATCGTCCATGATGTGGTGGCCCGGCTCGACGGCTCCATCAGCGCCGAGCACGGCCTCGGCCAGCTGCGGGTGCGCGAGGCGGAGCATTACAAGGCGCCGGTGGAGCTGGAGATGATGCGGGCGCTGAAGGCGGCGTTCGATCCTCTCGGGCTCATGAACCCGGGCAAGGTGCTGGCCTATTCTTCCGAAAGGTTGTCGTAGAGCTGCGCCAGGGTGGCGTTGAGGCGGGAGATCTGCACCGGGGTGAGCTGGCGGAAACTGCGGGCGAACAGGCGCTCGGTGGCCTCCTCGATGCGGCCGATCAGGGCCTGTCCGGCGGCGGTGACGCTGACTTCCGTCACCCGGCCATCCTCCGCGTGGGTATTGGTTTCCACCAGCCCCTCGGCCTTCATGCGCTGGATGATGCGGGTGAGCGTCGGCAGCTTCAGCACCGCGTGGGTGGCCACCTCGGTCATGGTGCACTTGCCGTGCACCTTGAGGATGAACAGCACACGCCAGGTGGGAATGTCCGTGCCCACCCGCTTCAGAGCCCGTTCCATCTGCTGCTGATAGAGGCCCTGAACCCGCGCCAGCCAGTAATAGGGGAAGTCCTGATAATAGAAGTCGCTGCTCGAGGGGATGTAGCGGCGCATCTGTTTGGCAATGACCATGGAAAGTGCCTGGGCCTCGAACAGGATGGTCGGACATCGGCCGGGACGGGCCGATCGCTCTTTCTGCCACACGGGCATGGCCGGTCAAGCCCGCCCGTGGGCTTGGCGTTACCAGGAGGGGCCGCGCTCGGCGCGCATCTTGCGCACCATGGCGTCGAAGAATTTGTCGGCGAAGCCGTCTTCCCGGTTCAGCATGGCGGTGAGGTCGGCGCATTTCTGGCGGATAGGGTCGGGCAGCGGGGTGTCCTCGCCGCGCATGGAGTCCGCCAGGCACTGGATCTCCGCCGCCCGCTGCACGGTCCACAGAAGGAAGAAGGTGGCGGCGATGGAGTGCTCGCCGACCGCGATGCCGTGGTTGCGCAGCACCAGGATGTGCCGCTCGCCCAGGCTCTCCAGCATGCGCGCCTTCTCATCGGCGAACAGGGTGATGCCCTCGAACACGTGGTAGCCGACGCGGCCGAACAGCTGCGCGCCATAGAAATCGTTGTGGGAGAAGCCAGCCTTCTTCTGGGCGATGGCCGAGACCTGCGTGGTGTGGGTGTGGATGACGCAATGGATGTCGCCCCGCGCCCCGTGGATGGCGCTGTGCAAAGCGAAGCCGGCCGGGTTGGCGTCGAAATTGGACGGCTCCAGCTTGTGGCCGTCGAGGTCCACCTTCAGGAGGTTGGCCGGCGTCACCTCCGTGTAGAGCAGGCCGAACGGGTTCACCAGATAATGGTGGGCCGGGCCGGGCAGGCGCGCGGAGATGTGGTTGAAGATGGTTTCGGTCCAGCCCATGTAGTCGATGAGGTGGTAGCAGGCGGCAAGGTCACAGCGCAGCGCCCATTCCGCTTCGCTGATATGGGCGGGGCGCACGAGGCTGCCGGCGGACGCCGGTTGCGGGCTCGAAACGGCGGGCATGGTCATGAGCGAAGCGCTCCTCTGATGGCGTGGGGCGGGGGCGACGGTCAGGCCGCCTGGATGCCGTTGCGGCCGGGAAATTCGGGGGCGAGGGCGCGGGCGTTGGGCATTTTGACCCACAGCCGCAGCAGCCGGCGGCGACGCTCCAGCTCCGGAAAGTCCTCGAATTCCGTGCGTGAGTGCATCACCGCGTAATTGTTGGCGAACTGGATGTCGCCGGGCTCCAGCATCATGTCGAGCCGCAGCCGCGGGTCCTGGATGACGCTGTCGAAGATGTCGAGCGCCTCCTTCTCCACCTGCGACAGCGGCACGCCGCGCAGATCGTGGCCCAGCTCCAGATATTGGCGCAGGTAGCGGCAGCTCAGCTTGTTGTTGAAGAAGCTGAAGATGGGCGTCATCCCCGGTACGTCCTCGCCCAGGTGCGAACAATGCATGGGCCGATAATAGAGCCCCATATATTGGGGGTAGGTGGCGAGGATCTCGTTGAACACGGTGGCGGCGCTGACCAGGCTGGAGAGGCCGCCCTGCTTTGCCCGCCGCACGGAGAGAAGGCCCACCATGTCCGACAGGTCGGTGTGGTAGGGCAGGTAGCGGCTGGTCTCGTAGACGCGGGTGTTCTTGTCGGAGAGGTCGCCGACATTCTGCACCACGCCCAGCATGTCGCCCTTGCGGTTCTGGCTCACCGGCAGGCCCATGTGCAGGCCGATGCCGTAGAAGAGGATGCTCAGCTCCTCGTCGCTGTAGCGCGCCACCGGCAGGCCGCGCAGCAGGAAAAAGCCCTTGCCGTTCTCCAATTCGTCGGAAATGGCCGCCAGCCGGGTCTTGACGTCGTCGGCGAGAGGAAAGTCCTCGGCGGTGAAGTTCGGGAAGGCGCGCCCGCGCGCCTTGACCTCGCGCAGGCCTCCTTCCAGCGCTGCGATGTCGGCGGCGCTCAGGTCGTAGCGCCAGGACATGTCGTCGATCAGCTCGGGGCCCTTCCAGGCGACGGGACCTTCGATCGGACGATTCAACAGCGCGCTCATCAGGGATACTCCTGTTCACGGGTGGGCAGAGGGCAGATCTATGTGGCGCGAGCCTTGCGCATCTTGAAACGGGCAAGGGCGAGGATGTCGCCGGTGCGCGCCATGCCGAGGCCCTTGAGGCGGGCCAGCTCCAGCACCGCATCGCCGATGGCGGACAGCTCCAGCGGCCGGCCGCTCTCATAATCCTGCAGCATGGAGGTGCGCACATCGCCGAGCTTGACGATCTCGCCGGGATCGAGGGTCACTGTGGCGCCATAGGCGGCGGCCACCGCCCGCGCCTCATCCACCGTCGCCTGGGCGACGCTGGCGAGCAGCGGATCGCCGAAGATTTCGCGCAGCGTCGCGCCGGTCACCACCGACAGGGGATTGGTGCACAAATTGTTGATGGCCTTGGCCCAGACCGCAGCGCGGATGTCGTCGGTTCGTTCGGTGGTGATGCCGGCAGCCTCCAGCACAGCGGCGATCCGCGCCGTGCCCGTGTGGGCGGCGGGGGTGACGGTGCCCACCACCATGCGCAGGGGATTATGGGTGCGCGCCGCATGGGGCGCGGTGCGCTCCGAGGTGATGTAGGTGACGGCGCCCACCAATTGCGCCGCCGGCAACAGGCGCTTGAGCGCGCCGCCGGGGTCCACCGCTTCCACCGCGCGGCCGTCATCGGGCCCGCCGTGCCCCTCGAAATACCACCAGGGAATGCCGTTCACCGTGGGCACGATCAGCGTGTCGTCGCCGATGGCGGGCTGCACCAGAGTGGCGAGGGGCGCGAGATCCTGCGCCTTGGAGGAGAGGAAGACCACATCCTGCGGGCCGACCTGCGGCCCGGTCAGATGGTCCACGGCCCGCACGGCCACCCGGTGGACGCCGGTGCGATCGGTCAGTTCCAGCCCGTGGGCGCGGATGGCCGCCAGCGTGCCGCCGCGGGCGAGCACGGTGACGTCGTGACCGGCCAGCGCCAGCCGCGCGGCGATAACGATACCGATGGCGCCCGCCCCGGCAACGCAGATCCGTGCTGGGGCTGCCTGCAGAGCGGCGGGCGTGCTCATTGGGCGAGCCGCTCCTGATGCTTGCTGTTCATCCCCAGATAGGCGGCAATCACGCGCGGATCGGTGGCGACTTCCGCCGCCGGCCCTTCCGCGGCGACCCGCCCCAGTTCCAGCACATAGGCATAATCCGCCACCTTCAGGGCGGCGCGGGCGTTCTGCTCCACCAGCAGGATGGAGACGCCGCTATCGCGCAGGGCGGAAATGATGCGGAACACCTCGCGGACAATCAGCGGGGCGAGGCCGAGGCTCGGCTCGTCCAGCATGAGCAGGCGCGGCTTGCCCATCAGCGCCCGCGCCAGGGCCAGCATCTGCCGCTCGCCGCCGGAGAGGGTGCTGGCGCGCTGGGCGCGCCGCTCCTTCAGCCGTGGGAACAGGGCGTACATCTCCGCCATGGTGGCCTGGCGCTCCCGTGCCGGACGATGGTGGAAGCGGAAGGCGCCGAGTTCCAGATTGTTCTCCACGCTCATGGAGGAGAACAGGGCGCGGGTTTCCGGCACCAGGGCCAGCCCCTGGCCGATGCGATCCTTGATCGGTGTGCCGTTGAGCGCGGTGCCGGCGAAGCCGATGGCGCCGGTGGCCGGCAAGAGGCCCATGATGGCGGAGAGCAGGGTGGTCTTGCCGGCGCCGTTGGGCCCGATGACGGTGACGATCTGCCCTTCGCCCACCTTGAGGTTGACGCCGGTGACCGCCTCGATCTTGCCGTAGGCCACGCTGAGGTCATCCACCTGCAGCAGGGGCGCGCCGCTTCCGGTCGTCGTCATTCGGCGCCTCCCAGATAGGCTTCGAGCACCACCGGATTGGCCTGGACCTCATCGGGCAGGCCCTCGGCGATCTTCTCGCCGAAATCCATCACCATCACCCGGTCGGCGAGGCCCATCACGAAGTCCATGTCGTGCTCCACCAGCACCACGGCGATGCCTTGGCCGCGCAGCTTCGACAGCAATTGGGAGAGGCCTTCCTTCTCCTTCAGCCGCAGCCCGGCGGCGGGCTCGTCCAGCAGCAGCAGGCAGGGATCGGCGCACAGGGCGCGGGCAATCTCCAGAACGCGCTGCTGGCCCAGGGCGAGGCTGCCCGCCTCGGCGTTGAGCTGGGCGCCGAGGCCTACGCGGATGAGCTGCTGCTCGGCCTCCTTGAGCAGTTGCGCCTCTTCACGCCGGTCGAGCCGGAGGATGGACGAGAACACGCCCTTGCGGCCGCGCAGATGGGCGCCGATGGCCACATTCTCCAGCACGCTCATGGTGGGCAGCAGCTTCACATGCTGGAAGGTGCGGGCGAGGCCGGCGCCGGCCATGTCGCGGGCGCTGCGACCGTTGATCTTGTGGCCGCGGAAGAAGATTTCGCCGGATGTCGGCGTGTCGACGCAGGAGAGCTGGTTGAACAGCGTGCTCTTGCCGGCGCCATTGGGGCCGATCACCGCCAGGATCTCCCCCGTCTTCACCGAGAAGGACAGATCGTGGTTGGCCACCAGCCCGCCGAACCGCCGCGTCACCCCGCGGGCCTCCAGGATGGATTCGGCGGGGGCGGGCGCCGGGCGCCGTGCCAGCGGCGGGGCCTGCGCGATCTGCGTGGTCGCGGCGCCCCGGTGCGGGCGCAGGGCGGTGACGCGGCGGGCCAGGGCGCCGGCGATGCCCAGGGGCATCTTCTGCATCAGCACGATGACGAGCAGGCCGAACACCATGGCCTCGTAATTGCCGCCCTTGCCCAGCAGGTGGGGCAGCACATCCTGCAGGGCCTCCTTCAGATAGACCACGGCACCGGCGCCGATGATGGCGCCCCACACCAGGCTGGCGCCGCCGATGAGCGCCATGAACATGTATTCGATGCCCGCCTGCAGGCTGAACGGCGTGGGCGCCACGAACCGTTGGGTATAGGCATAGAGCCAGCCGGCGAGGGCGGCGAGGGCGGCGGCCACCAGGAATGCCACCATCTTGGTGCGGAAGGTGTTCACGCCCATGGATTCGGCCATGAGCTGGCCGCCGTTGAGGGCGCGGATCGCCCGGCCCTGGCGGGAATCGAGCAGGTTCAAGGTGGCCACCACACCCAGCAGCACCACGCCCCAGATCAGCACGAACAGAGCAGGGCTGCTGTCGAATGCGATGCCGAACAGATGCAGCGGGGGAATGCCGGTGATGCCGGTGAACCCGCCGAGGAAATCGAGGGTGCCGAACAGATAATAGAGGGCGATGCCCCAGGCGATGGTGCCGAGCGGCAGATAATGGCCGGACAGCTTCAAGGTGACACCACCCAGCACGGTGGCGACGATCAGCGTCAGCACCACGCCGGCCAGAAGACCGCCCCAGGGGTTGCCGCCGAGCCAGGCGAGCGCGGCGGGCAACTCCGCCGTGGTGGCGAGATAAGCCGTGGCATAGGCGCTGATGCCAACGAAGGCGGCCTGGCCGAAGCTGGTCATGCCGCCGACACCGGTGAGCAGCACGATGCCGAGCGTGACCAGCGCGAAGATGCCCACCGTGTTGAGCACCACCACCTGATAGGGTGGCAAGAGCTGCGGCGCTGCGGCAATGACCACGACGGCGGCGATGAGGACCCACAGAAGGCGGGAGCGGAAGAGCGCGCTCATTTCTCGTCCTCCACGCCCTTCTGGGCCAGCGAGCGCCACAGCAGCACGGGCAACAGCAGGGTGAAGACGATCACCTCCTTGTAGCTGCTGGCGTAGAAGGTGGAGAAGGCTTCCACCAGGCCGAGGGCGACCGCGCCCAGGGCGGCCACCGGATAGCTGGCGAGGCCGCCGATGATGGCGCCCACGAAGCCCTTGAGGCTGATGACGAAGCCGGAGTCGAAATAGATGGTGGTGATGGGGGCGATGAGCACGCCGGACAGGCCGGAGATGAAGGCGGCGAGGCCGAAGCTCACCTTGCCGGCGAGTTCCGGCGAAATGCCCATGAGCTGGGCGCCGAGCCGGTCCACCGCGGTGGCCCGCAGGGCCTTGCCGTAAAGGTTCCGCTCGAAGAACAGATAGAGCAGCACGATGAGCAGGAGCGACAGGCCGATGACCCACAGGGTCTGGCTCTGGATGACCGCTTCGCCGAGCATGAAGACGCTGTCGGAGAACGGTTCGGTGCGGGCGCCTTCGGGGCCGAAGATCAGCAGCCCGACGCTCACCAGCGCCACGTGGGCGGCGATGGCGACGATGAGGAGCACCAAAGCGCTCGCACTGGCAATGGGCTGGAACAGCACGCGATAGAGCAGGGGGCCGAGGGGTAGCACCAAGGCGATGGTCATCAGCGCCTGCACCGCCATCCCCATGTCCTTCAGCGGCAGCGCGAGGCTGAGTGCCGTCACCACGCCCACATAGGCCGGCATCGCCAGCATGCCGAAGCGGAGCCGCCGCGTGCCGCCACGGGTCGCGTCGATGAGGTCCATGACCAGGCCGGTGAGGGTCAGCGCCAGCAGCAGGAAGCCCAGCAGCGTCGGCTTGCCGGCCTGCATGGCGGCCATAGTGAGGGCCGCGAAGGACACGAACTCGCCAAGGGGGATGAGCAGCACCCGCGTCACCGAGAACACGAGCAGGATGGACAGGGCCAGCAGCGCGTAGATGGCGCCGTTGATGACGCCGTCCTGGCCCAGGAGAAGAGCGATCTGGGTGGTCATGCCGCGCGGGCCTCCCTGCATCCGGCCGCATCCGGGCATGGCACGCCCGTGGCGGGGCCAGCCCGCTCGAAATCCATCATGTGCCTGCTCCTGTGGCCGATCGGCCGGGGCTGCCGCGCCCATGACTTGATCCGGCCCTGCACCTTGCTGTGTCGGTCAGGAGGAGGCCGCCCACGGGCAGCCTCCCGCAAGTCGCGAGATCAATCGCGTCAGTTCAGCGGGGCCCACTGGCCGTTCTTGACGGTGAGCAGTTCGATGCCGCGCTCGTCAAAGCCGCTGTGGTCGGTGGGCGAGAGATTGTAGATGCCCTGGGCGCCCGGCAGGTTCTTCACCTGCTCCAGCGCGTCGCGCAAGGCGGCGCGGAAGGCCGGGGTGCCGGGGGCGCCGGCCTTCAGGGCCACCGGGATCACCTGCTCCAGCAACAGGCCTGCGTCATAGACGTTGGCCCCGAAGGTGGCGGGTTTGGAGCCGTACTTCTTCTCATAGGCGCCCATGTATTCGGCCGCCACTTTCTTGGACGGATTGGAGTCAGAGGCCTGATCCATCACCAACATGATCGAACCCGCGACCGTGGTGCCTTCCACCTTCTTGCCGCCGAGGCGCAGGTAATCGGCAAGGGCGGCGCCGTGGGTCTGGTAGTATTTCCCGCGATAGCCGAGATCATAGAGCGTGGTCTGCGGCATCACCGAAGACGAGCCGGGCGCGGCGATCAGAACCGCGTCCGGCCGGCTGGAGAGGATCTTCAGGCCCTGGGCGGTGAAGGACGTGTCCTGGCGCTGGAACCGTTCGGTGGCGACAATCTTGATGCCGGACTTCTGCGCGTCGGCGGAAAACACCTTCAGCCAGTTGTCGCCGAACGGATCGGTGGGGCCCACGAAGCCGACGGTCTTCACTCCGTCCTTCACCATCTGCCTGACGAGGGCTGCCGAGACGATCTCGTCGTTCTGGGTGGTCTTGAACACCCATTTCTTCTTGTCATCCATGGGCAGGATGACCGCGGTGCTCCCCACCGGAGCCAGCATGGGCACGCCGGCCTCGGCGGCAAAGCCGAGGGCCGCCACCGCCGAGGCGGTGCCGGAGGGGCCAATAATGGCGTCGACCTTGTCCTCGCTGATGAGCTTGCGGAAAGCTGACACGGCGGCGCTCGGGTCACTGCCGTCATCCAGGGAGATGTATTCGATGGTCTGGCCGCCGGCCGTAGTGGGCAGCAAGGCCACCGTATTCTTCTGGGGAATGCCCACCAGGGCCACCGGTCCGGTGGAAGACGTCACCACGCCCACCTTCACCTGAGCCTGCGCTGAGGTGAGGCAAGCCATGCCGAATACGACCGAAAGCATCAACCGCTTCGCAGACACCTTGATTCTCCTTGACCAAATACTGGGCCGGCGAGGGACGTCACGACAGGCGCGGTGGGGAGGGTGTCGGCGGCGGGTCCGTTGACGGGCCTACCTGCGACACGATCCACCGGTGTTCGCACCCTGCGACGCTTGAGCCGATACCCCTGGAAACGTTGAGAAAAGTCACTCTGCTCCCGGCCCGGGAGGCGCCGCTGCCGGACCCTGCCAGCGGGCCGGGAGGCCGATGGTCGGGTGTGGCGGAACGCTGCGAGGGACGCCGACCCGACATCCCTCTCCCGGAACCGTGTGGACTTTTATTAATGCCTATTCGACTGCGGGCGGCAACGGTTACGCCACAATGTGGGTGCGCATTTTATAGCTGTTCGACGCCGACAATTTCAGCGCTCTGCCTGCTTCCTGCCGCCGGCGGAGCCACGCCGGAGATCTGTCTGGGTAGAAGAGAGAATTCATAACAAATTGTATTGTAATAATTTTTCTGATATTTCGCGTGGCGCGCCCGGTCGCTGGTGGGGGTTGATGTGGATCAATTCCTGCCGAAAATTGGTGCAAATGCCGCCAGAAAGAACTTCCGTAATCATTTGACTATGGAAGTTTTTTCCGCATAGTTTTGAACCCGAGGCGGCCGGGTGGCGCGGGGCAACGCGCTTCCTCCCGGACGTCAGGACATCCCGAAGACGAACTGCCGAATGGCTCTCCACACGTGGTGCGCACGCCGTTGCGCTCGCGTGGCTGCGCCCTGCCGTCAGCTCACTTCACGAGGCCTGTCCGCCCGGCTGGCAAAGCCCATGCGCGTCATGGTCTTGCCGGGATCGGGCGAGAGGTGGGGTTTTCAGTAGAATGAGCAAGATCGTCCTTCCAGAGCAGAGGATGCAGGATGCCGGCGCGCCCGCGTGGCCGGAGTTCCTCGCGCAGATCCGCAGCCGGCGCAAAGAATTCGAGCGCCAGAAATTCATTTCGCAAGATGTCGTCGAAGGCTTTCGCCAGCGCGGCATCTATCGCGCCCTGGTGGCGCGCCGCTTCGGTGGCTCCGAGCTTTCACCGGCGCAATTCTGCCAGCTCATCGAGAGCATCGCCCATGCGGATGGCTCCGCCGGTTGGGTGGCAAGCTTCGGTATCGGCGGCGTCTATCTTTCCGCCTTGCCGCTGGAGACCTTGAAGGCGCTCTACGCCCGCTCGGTGGATCTGGTGTTCGCCGGCGGCATCTTCCCGCCGCGTCCGGCGCAGCGGGTGCCGGGCGGGCTCAAGGTTTCGGGGCGCTGGAGCTTTGCCAGCGGCTGCATGGGAGCCGATGTGGTGGGGGTGGGCATCCTGCCCAGCTCCGGCGACACCCAGGAACTGCCGCGCATGGCGGTGATGGACCGGGCCAAAGCCCGCATCGAGCCCAATTGGGAGGTGGCGGGCCTCGCCGGCACAGGCAGCCACGATCTCATTGTCGAGGATGTGGTGGTGCCGGAGGAGTGGACTTTCGTGCGCGGCGGCAAGTCATCCCTCGACGAGAAGCTCTATCGCTACCCGGCGCTGGCATTTGCCGCGCAGGTGCTTTCCGTGGTGGGGCTCGGCGTGGCGCGGGCGGCGCTGGATGAGGTGGTGAACCTCGCCAGGGGGCGCGCCTCTGTGACCGGAGCGCCGACCCTGGGTGACCGGGTCTATGTGCAGTTGGAGATGGCCAAGGCGGAGGCTGATCTGCGCGCCGCGCGTGCCTGGTTCTATGAGGCCATCGCCATCGCCTGGGAGGCGCTCGACCATGCCGAGAGCGCTTCCGACGACGCCATCAGCATGCTGCGCCTGTCCTCCACCCACGCCACCCGTGTGGCGGCGGAGGTGACGCGCCGGGCGCAGATGGTGGCGGGCATGACGGGCGTCTACGAGGCGAGCCCCATCGCCATGCAGGTGCGCGATGCGCAGATGGTCACTCAGCACGCCTTCATGGGCGAGATCACCTACCAGAACGCGGGCGCCATGCTGTTCGGCCACGCCCCGACCCCTGGCTACCTTTGAATTCAGCCCACGGAGATTGTGATGAGCGAGAAGAAACCCCTGCGGACCCTGTTCTGCTTCGGGATTGGCCAGAATTTCTTCAATGCCGATATGGCTGAGGCCAAGGACGTATGGCGTGCCTTCAGCGAGATGTGGAACGGCATCGCCGGCATCCCCGGAGCGATCATCATCGGCAATCTGGACGATGATCAGACCATGGTCGGCCCCTCCGAATCCTGGCCATGGACCACCTATCTGATGGCCGACATGCCGGATTATGAGGCGGTGGTTGCGGCCTGCAATCTGGTGCGCACCACGCCGGTGGGCGATGGCACCTACAAGCTCTGGAAATACTGCCGGATTCAGGCACGCATCGGGCGCGAACTGGTGGTTCCGGCCTGACGGCACAGGGGTCGCCAGGGGCGCGGTGCGCGCATGTGAATGCGCAAAATTCATAGTGATAATTATAAAAATAAATTGGACGAATTAAATGCGGCTCTGCTTTGATCTCCATCAAAAGCAGAACGCCAAAGGCGGCGGCGCGGTGTCCGCGCGGCGTCAAAGCCCAGCCCGGTCAAGCGGGGCCGGGCGGCCATGAGCAGTTCTCATCTTCCTCAGGGGTGCACGATGAAGCAGGTTGCGCTTGTGACCGGAGCGGCACAGGGGCTTGGTCGGGTGATCGCCGGCCGGCTGCATGCCGCCGGTTACGCGGTGGCGGTCACCGATCGCATGGCCGATGCGGTAGCCACGGTGGCGGCTGAGCTCGACCCCACGGGCGAAACCTCCGTGGCCCTCGCGCTGGACGTGACGCGCAAGGCCGATTTCGAGGCGGCGCTCGCAGCGGTGCGGGCCAAGTGGGGCGGGCTGCAGGTGGCGGTGAACAATGCCGCCATCACCCCCACGACACCGGTGATGCAAATCACGCCGGAAGAATTCGATCAGGTCATCACCGTCAATCTGCGCGGCGCGTTTCTGGGCTGCCAGGTGTTCGGGGCCTATTTCGCAAGCTGCGGCTATGGCCGCATCGTCAATCTCGCCTCCCTCGCCGGACAGAACGGCGGCACCGCTTCGGGCGCGCATTATGCTTCCTCGAAGTCCGGCATCCTGACCCTCACCAAGATCTTCGCCCGCGAGCTTGGGGCGTCCAACGTCACGGTGAATGCGGTGGCGCCGGGCCCCATGGATCTGCCCTCGGTGCACGCCGCGGTGCCGGCGGAGCGGCTCGCCAGGATCGTCGACACCATTCCTGTGAAGCGGCTCGGTGACCCGGTCTATGTGGCCGACATCGTGGTGAAGCTGGCGGCGCCGGAAGCCTCGTTCGTCACCGGCGCGGCCTGGGACATCAACGGCGGCATCTTCATGCGCTGAGTGGCGGAGGGCGATGATGATCGAAATTCAGCACTTTCGCGACGGCATGGCGCTTCTCGGCAGCGCCGTGAGCGTCATCACCACCGATGGCTCGGCGGGGCGGGCAGGCTTCACCGCCACCGCCGTGTCGAGCGTGACCGACCAGCCGCCCACCTTGCTCGTGTGCCAGAACCGGTCGTCGTTCTCGCATCGTTTCTTTCGTGAGAACAAGGTGTTGTGCGTCAATGTCCTGGGTGCGCAGCAGCAGGACCTGTCCGCCGCCTTTGCCGATCGTGCGCTGGATATGGAGGCGCGCTACGCCCGAGGGGCGTGGGAGACCCTGGCCACCGACAGCCCGGTGCTGGCCGGTGCCGTCGCGGCCTTCGATTGCGCCATCGCCGACATGCACGAGGTGGGCAGCCACACCGTGTTCTTCGCCGAGGTGAAGGCGGTGCGGCTCGGTGGCCCGAGTGGCGGGCTGATCTATTTCGACCGCCGCTATCACGCCCTTCCAACCGCCGTGCCCGCCTGAGCCCGCGACTGCCCGATCATGAGCGCCCCCATGAGCCTTTCCGTTTCCTCGCCGCCGATCTCCCTTGCCGATGCGGTGGCCAACCACATCCTGGTCATGCCCCTCGATCTTGGCGGGGGTGGCCTGCGGGTGGCGGTCAAGGACACCATCGACATTGCCGGCTGGCCCACCCGCGCCGGCAGCCCGGTGTTCGCGGATGCGCCAGCAGCGGCGGTGAACGCCGCGGTGGTGGAGCGGGCGCTCGCGGCTGGCTGCCACATCATCGGCAAGGCCAATCTGCACGAGCTCGCCTTTGGCGTGACGGGCGTCAATCCCCACACCGGAACTGCGCTCAACCCGCTGTTCCCGGATCGGGTGCCGGGCGGTTCCTCCTCGGGCTCGGCGGCGTCGGTGGCGGCGGGGCTCGCCGACTTCGCTTTGGGTACCGACACCGGCGGTTCGGTACGCATTCCGGCCTGCTGCTGCGGCGTGTTCGGCCTGAAGCCGACCTTCGGCCGGGTGAGCCGGGCGGGCGTGGCGCCGGAGCGCTCTTCTCTGGATTGCGTCGGCCCCTTCGCCGCCGATGCGCCGACGCTGACCCGCGCCATGGCGATCATCGATCCGACCTTCACGCCCCTGTCGCTCGATCACGCGCCGCGCCTCGGTGTGCTTGCGGTGGAAGCGTCGCCCTCCGTCGCGCGGGCGGTGGAGGCGGCGCTTGCCGATGCCGGGGTCGAACAGATTTCCGCCGCCGTGGTGGGCCTCGATGCCGCCTATGACGCGGGGCTCACCATCATCAATGCCGAGAACTGGGCCGCCTTCGGGCCGCTGACCCAGTCCGAGGCCATGGGGCCGGACGTGCGCCAGCGCATCATCGCCGCGGGCGAGACCACGGCTGAAATGGTCGCGGCCGCCAATGTCGTGCGCGCACAGGTCTCCGATGCGGTGGATGCGGCGCTGGCGGGCGTGGATGCGCTGGTGTTGCCCACCATGCCCGACGTGCCCCCGCGCCTCGTGGATGCGGGGGATGCGCGGGGGGCCATCGCCATCACACGCTTTGTCCGCGCCTTCAATCTCACCGGCCATCCGGCGCTCACCGTGCCGGTGCTGACCGCCGAGGGCCTGCCCGCCGGCATCCAGCTGGTGGGGCGCAAGGGCGACGACGCGCGGCTGTGCGCCATCGCCGAATGGCTCGCCGCCCATCTGCCCTCAGACCGCATTCCGGGCCCCGGCCTGCGGACCCAGACATACCTGAAGGAGGATTGACCAATGACCGCGCCGAGGCTCGCCTCAGGCCGCCCCATGTCCGATCTCGTTCTGCCGGATCGGGTCGAAACGGCCATGTATACGGATCCCGCCATCTTCGCCGCCGAGATGGAGCAGATCTTCTCCCGCACCTGGGTCTGGGTGGCCCACACCAGCGAGGTGCCCAATCCCGGCGATTTCGTCACCTCCTATGTGGGGCTGCAGCCGGTGGTGGTCACCCGTGACCGCAAGGGCCAGCTTCATGTGCTGGTGAACCGCTGCCGCCATCGCGGTGCCACCGTGTGCGAGCATCGCAAGGGCAACGCCCCGAGCCTGGTCTGCCCCTATCACGGCTGGAGCTATGGCCAGGATGGCATGCTGCGCGGCGTGCCCTATCCGGAAGGCTACAACGCGGATTTCGACAAGAAGGGTCTGGGCCTCAAGTCGCTGCGGGTCGAAGAATACCAGGGCCTGGTGTTCGCGACCTTCAACGATGAGATGGAATCGCTCTCCGATTATCTCGGCCATGCCAAGCCCTGGATCGACCTGTTCATGAAGCAGGGCGCGGGCTATCCGGTGAAGACCAATGGCGAGCATCGCTTCCGCTTCCCCGGCAATTGGAAGATCCAGCTGGAGAACACCACCGACGCCTACCATTTCCCCATCGTCCATCGCCCCTTCATCGAGTCCCTCGACAAGCAGGCGGAAGAAACCTTCACCTTCCTCGGTGGTTCGGGTTTCGTGGAGGATCTGGGCAATGGCCATTCGGTGATGGTCATGATCCCCGAGCTGATCGACCTCGAGGCCAATCTCGATGCGCCGATCCCCGATCGCTTCGCGCCGCTCGCCACCGAGCTCGCCAAGACCCACACCCCGCAGGAGGTGCGACGCATCGTGCGTGCGGTGGGCGGCTCCGGCTTCAACGTGAACCTGTTCCCCAATGCCGCCTGCTCGATGGCCTTCTTCCGCATTCTGCGGCCCATCTCGGTGAATGAGACCGAGGTCCGGCACATCGCCATCGGCATGGATGGCGGGCCGGAGGCGGGCAACCGCGCGCGGCTGCGTCTGCACGAGCATTTTCAGGGCCCCATGGGCTTCGGCAGCCCCGACGATGCGGAAGCCTGGGAACGGGTGCAGCGGGGCGTGCAGGGCGGGCCGGACCTTCCGCTCATGGTCAACCGCGGCTTGGGCCAGGAGACCCCCGCCGAAAGCGGGCTGCCGAAGGGGGACGTGAGCGCCGAGACCGGTATGCGCGCCGCCTATCAGATGTGGAAGAGGATGATGTCGGCATGAGCGCGATGACCGCCCCCCTCACGAACAGCGTCATCGCCCTGGACGAGGCGATGGAGGCCATCTGGCTCGAGGCTGATCTCCTGGATTGCCGGGACTATGAGGCCTGGCTCGCCCTCTGGACCGCCGGTGGCCACTATGTGATCCCGGTGGATCGCGAGACGCCGGATTTCGAGGCGCAGCTCAACTACGCCTATGACGACGCCGCCATGCGTCGCATGCGGGTGGATCGTCTGGTGGGGGGGCACGCCATCTCCTCCACGCCGGCTGCGCGCTCCGTGCGCACGCTGAGCCGCTTCCGGGTGATGGAGAGCGGCGCCGACTTCTGCGTCGTGCGCTGCGCCCAGCACCTGGTGGAATACAAGTTCGAGCGCCAGCGCCTCTATGCCGCCGACGTCAGCTATCGGCTGGTGCGCGAGAACGGCGTGCTCAAGCTCGATGAAAAGGTGGTGCGGCTGATCAATGCCGGAGATGCCCTCGGCAGCCTCAGCTACCTGCTGTGACGCCGCGGCCTCGGCGCGCGCCGCCGGGGCCTTCATTCCCACCATGCAGAATGCCCCGATGACCGATCAGCCCCTGGCCTCCACCGCCGCGCCGCCGGCGGATCTCATGACCCTCGTGGTGGATCGCCGCGTGGACGACCGCGGCGACATCATGCGCCTCGACCTCGTGGCTCCCGATGGCGCCGATCTGCCGCCGTTCGAGGCGGGCGCCCACATGGACATCCACGTGGATGTCCATGTGGATGATGGGGAGGTGCACCTGGTGCGCCAGTATTCCCTGTGTGGCGATCCTGCGGACCGCAGCCGCTACCGGCTGGGCATTCTCGATGATCCGCAGTCGCGCGGCGGCTCCCGCGCCCTGCACCGGCTGGCGCAGGTGGGCACGCGGCTGACGGTCGGCACGCCGCGCAACCTGTTCGGCCTCGATGCGCAGGCGCCCGAGACGGTGCTGGTGGGGGGCGGCATCGGCGTGACGCCGCTGCTGGCCATGGCCCATGCGCTACATGGGCAGGGCCGCCACTTCACCCTGCATTACTGCACCCGCACGCGGGCGCGCACCGCCTTTCTCGACGAGATCGAGGGCCTGGCGTTCCGTGACAAGATTGTGCTGCACTTCGACGATGAAGGGCCCCTGGTGCCCGAGCGGGATCTGCCGTCGGCCTCGGACGGAGCGCACCTCTACACCTGTGGTCCGTCCGGCTTCATGGACTTCGTGATCTCCTCCGCTTTGAGCCTGGGCTATGGGGCGGAGCGGATCCACCGCGAATATTTCAACGCCGAGGTGGATGAGAGTGGCGCCGGCTTCGAGGTGGAGGCGGCACGGTCGGGTGTCCGCGTCCATGTGGCCGAGGGCGTCTCCATCGCCGCCGCCCTCAAGGCCGCTGGCGTCGCCGTTAATCTGTCGTGTGAATCCGGGGTGTGTGGCACCTGTCTCGTGGATGTGCTGGAGGGCATTCCGGACCATCGCGACAAGTTCCTCACCGACGAAGAGCGTGAGGCAGGCGACCAGATGCTGATCTGCTGCTCGCGCGCGCGCAGCGCCAAGCTGGTGCTGGACATATGATCGGCGTCGCGGTGCGTGCGACAGCAAAATAGGCACCTTCCGCCGCCGGAAGCCTCGGATGGCGGAGGGTGCATTTTATTTGAGCCTATTCTGCTCTTTAATTATGCGTATGCGCGAAATTTATAGTTATAATTAGAACAATACATTGGACGAATTGATGTCGCGTCTGCTTTGATCCTGATCAAAAGCGGAGTGAAGTTCGGATGACTCAATTGGCTCTGAAGTCGGCCGGCCCACAGGGCGGCGCGCCTGTGCCCTCGTTCGATGCGGCGCGGCTCACCCAGACACCGGACTTCGCGCGGCTGTTGGATGCGGTCCGCGCCCGCCGCGAGGAGTTTCAGCGGCTGCGGCATGTGCCCCGCGACGTGATCGCGCTGATGAAGGCGGCGCGTATTTTCCGCTCTTCCACTCCGGCCAAGTTCGGCGGCGACGGCCTCGCCCCCCACCATTTCCTGCCCATGGTGGAAGCCATCGGCGCGGTGGATGGTTCTGCCGCCTGGGTGGCGGCCTTCGGTTCGGCCAATACCTACATCGCGGCATTGCCCGAAGAAGCCCAGGCGGAGATCTATGCCTCGGGTCCGGATCAGGTCTATGCCGGCGGCCTTTATCCGGCGCAGCGCGCCACCCGCGAGCCCGGTGGGTGGCGGGTCAGCGGACAGTGGAAGTTCGCGTCCGGCTGCATGGGCGCCGACTGGATCGGCGTCGGCCTGCTCGCCGATGACGGCGCCGGCGGGTCGGTGGTCAAGATGGCAGTGTGCCCCGCCACTGAGGTCGAGATCATCGAGACCTGGGACGTCATGGGCATGCAGGGCACCGGCAGCCACGACACAAGGGTGGAGAACAAATTCTACGCCGATCTATGGACCTGCGATCGCGGCGCGCCAGGCATCTATGACGACACCATCTTCCGCTATCCGCCGCTCGCCTTTCAGGCTGAGGTGCATGCGGCGGTCAATCTCGGGCTCGCCCGGGGGGCGCTCGATCTCGCGGTGGAGATGTCCGGCGCCGCAAAGCTGATGCCCGGGGCGCCGGTGCTGGCGAACCGGGCCTATTTCCGTACCGGCATCGCCGAAGCGGAGGCGCGGCTGCGGGCGGCGCGGGCCTTCTATTACGAAACCGCCGAAGAGGCGTGGGACGTGCTCCAGCGCGGCGATGAGATTTCTTTGGCGCTGAACAATCTGCTCCGGCTCAGCGCCAGCCACGCCTCGCGCGCCGCCGCCGATAGCATCCTGCAATGTTTCCGCATCGTCGGCATGGCCGGCATCGGTAGCACGCATCGCATGCAGCGCATCCTGCGCGACTGCCTGGTGGTGACCCAGCACGCGGCGCTGAACGATGCCACGCTGGAGAGCGCCGGCACCGTGCTGGCCGGTCTGCCGGCCCCAGCCGGCTATCCGTGAGGCCAGCCCCATGGATCTCGCGCAGACCTTTCACGGCAGGCTGACCCATGATGTCGCCCACGGCGCCCTCCGGGATGGGACGATCCGCTACCTGATGATGCGGCCGGATGTTCTGATGGGCCTGTTCGCGCGCCTCGGTCCGGCCCTGCGCCCGGTGGCGCTTGAGGCGCTCGGTGCCTCGGTGACCGCGTTCGGCGGTCGCTCCGTGGCCGCCTATCGGGCCGCCGGAGCGGATGATCCCGAGGTGATGATGGACACCATCGTCACGACCTCGGCGGCGCTCGGCTGGGGCCGCTGGCGCTTCACGCCGCAGCCCGGCGGTGCGGTCGAGGTGCAGGTGGAAAATTCCCCCTTCGCCGAAGGGCTTGCCGCATCCGGGCCGGTGGACGCGCCGTGCTGCGCGCCCATCGCCGGCATGCTCACCGCCATCGCCCCGCTGGTCGTCGGCGAGGGCGCCGTGGCGCGCGAGATCCGGTGTGCCGCCGTCCATGGCGGCGGCGCCTGCCGCTTTGTCATCACGCGTTAGTTGTTCTGGGTTCGGCGCCAGCTTCGCCACGCCCCAATGTCAATAAATTCAACAACCTTCCAGCGGGACAAGACACATGAAGACCTTTCATCTTTCTCGTCGCGGGCTTCTTCTGGCCTCCGCCGGGGTCGCCGCCGCCGGGCTGATGGGCACGGCGGCGCGGGCGGCAGGGCCGATCCGCATCGGCGTCGGCTCCGATCCGGTGTTCGTCGCCTTCTATCTCGCCGCCCATGAGAAGCTGTTCGCCGCCGAGGGCGTGGATGCGGTGCTGCAGCTCTATGCCGATGGCGGCGAGGCCATGAACGCGCTGGTCGCCCAGCAGGTGGATGTGGCGGCGGCCGCCGAACCCACCAATATGGTCCGCCTTGGCCGGGCTGAACTGCGCCCGCTGGCGGTGGTCTACCAGTCCGGCCGTTATGTGAAGCTGGTGCTCGGGCCCAAGGTGGCAAGCCCCAAGGATATCAAGCGCTTCGGCATCGTGCCCGGCTCCATCTCCGAATATTGCGCCGGCTTGACGCTGGCCGCCGAGGGGCTTGATCCGGCATCCGTGAAGATGGTGCCCTCGGGCCCGCCTGAGCTGCCGGCGCTGCTCGCCCGTGGCGACATCGACGCTTTTTTCGCCTGGGAGCCCTGGCCGGCGAACGCTGTCGCCAATGGCGGCAAGGTCGCGCTCACCAGCAAGGACGTGGGCTATGTGGACACCATCTGGCTCACCGCCAGCGCGGCGATCCTGAAGAGCGATCCGGAGAGCTTGCAGAAGGTGCTCAAGGCGCTCGCCAAGGCCTCCGACATCGCCCGGGCCGATCCCGAGCGGGCGGCGGCCGCGGTGAAGGCGGTCACGCGCATTCCCGTCGCCACCAGCCTGAAGGCCTTCAAGGACATGACGCCCATCGTGCGCGATTTCACCGAGGCGGATTTCAAGAGCTATGACGGCATCGCCAAATTCCTGGCCGACCACAATGTGACCAAGGGGCTGGTGCCGTATCGTGAGGCGCTCCAGGCCGGCTTCTACAAGGGCTGAGCCATGACGCGCGGCGCCTCCATCACCTTGGATCATGTGGGGATCTCGTTCGGCGATGCGCACATCGTCTCGAACGTCACTCTCGAGATCCGCCCGGGCGAGTTCGTCTGCCTGCTCGGGCCCAGCGGCTGTGGCAAGTCCACGCTGCTCAACGCCATCGCCGGCTTTCTGCCGGTGAATGGCCGCATCGCCGTCAACGGGCGCCCGGTGGCGGGGCCGGGGCTCGATCGCGGCGTGGTGTTCCAGTCCTCGGAGGTGCTGTTCCCCTGGCTCACCATCCGGGAGAATGTGGAATACGGGCTGCGCCTCAAGGGTGTACCCACGGCGGTGCGGCGGGAGAAGGCCGACCATTTTCTGGGGCTGGTCGGTCTCGTCCACGCCGCCGACAAGTTCCCGGCCCAGCTTTCGGGCGGCATGCGCCAGCGCGCGCAGATCGCCCGGGTGCTCATCAATGAGCCCCATGTGGTGCTCATGGACGAGCCGTTCGGCGCGCTCGACGCGCAGACCCGCGAGGTGCTGCAGGTGGAGCTCGACCGCATCTGGCGCGACACCGGCTGCACCATCGTGTTCGTCACCCACGACATCTGGGAGGCCCTGCTGCTGGCGGACCGGGTGGTGGTGATGACCGCCGGGCCGCGCGCCTCCATCAAGACCGTGGAGCGCATCGATCTGCCCCACCCGCGGGACCAGGGCAGCGCCGAATGCCTCGCCCTGTTCCGCAAGCTCAGGGACGACATCGGTGCGGAAGTGAAGCAAGCCCTGCGTCAGCAGGGGCTGAACCGGGAGCAGGTCGAAGCATGACCGATACCACCCAGAGCCCGGGCCTGCGCCTGCCGTGGGGCAAGTTGCGCCTCAGCGGCATGGCCACCAAGGTGTGCGTGGGGCCGCTGTCGGTTCTCGGCGGCCTCATCCTCTGGCATGTGGCCTCGATCTACACCTCGCCTTTGTTCCTGCCCTCGCCGCTGACGGTGTGGCACACGGCGTTGGAGATGCTGGCCGATGGCTCGCTGTTGGAATCCGTCGGCGCGTCCGCCTGGCGGATCGCTGCCGGCTGGGCGGTGGGCGTGGCGGTGGGGGTGCCGCTCGGCGTCTTCATGGGGCGCTTTCCGGTGATCCGCCTGATGGTGGATCCCTATATCGAGTTCTTCCGCTTCATCCCGCCCATCGCCTTCGTCACCCTGGCGGTGATCTGGCTGGGGCCGGGCGAGGTCACGAAGATCGCCCTCATTTTCTACACCACTGTGTTCATCGTCACCTTGAACACCATAGCCGGGGTGAAGGCGGTCAATCCGTTGCGGCTGCAGGCGGCGCGCAGTCTCGGCGCCAATGCGTTCAGCGAGCTGACCACGGTGATCCTGCCGTCCACGGTGCCGTTCATGGTCACCGGCGCGCGCATCGCCATGGGCAATTCGTTCCTGACCGTGGTGTCGGCGGAGATCGTCTCGGCCCAGACCGGGCTCGGGGCGATGATCTGGACCGCCCGCAATTTCGCGCGCACCGATTGGGTGTTCGTGGGCATCATCGCCCTCGGCATCCTCGGCTACATCTTCGATCGGGTGCTGCGGGTGGCCAGCAACAGCCTGTTGCGCCGCTATCTGTGAGCGGTGCGCACCGCGTCTTTCCGCACAGCAGGGTTCACGACATGGATGATCTTGAGAAGAAGGTGGAGCATCTCGCCAACCGCATCGCGGTGCTGGAGGCCGAGGCGGAGATCCGCCGGCTGCAGGCGCGCTACATGTTTCTGTGCGACACGCCCCTTCCCGAATATGGGGCGACCAGCGACGCCGCGCGCATCGACCTCATTATGGCGCTCTACACCGAGGACGCGGTGTGGGAAGGGGTCGGTGAATACTACAATGGGCAGTTCGGCCGGGCTGAGGGCGCGGCGGCCATCCGCCGGCATTTCGAGGGCTTCTGGGGCCAGAAAAAGGACCCGGCGCTGCTGCTGAACTGCCACTATCTCACCTCCGAGCAGATCCATGTGACCGGGGAGACGGCCACCGGGCAGTGGGTGCACATGCAGCCCTGGATCTTCTCGGACGGCAAAGCGCTGCTGCGCTCCTCGCGGCTCAACAACGCCTTCCGCAAGGAGCCCGATGGCGCCTGGAAGGTGACCCGCACCCGCACGGAGAACGTGTTCGTGGCGCCGCTGCCGGCCGGCTGGGCGTCCGATTTCCCCTCGGCTTCGGTGCTGATGAAGCCTTGAGGTTCGCCGCGCTTCGCGCTTGCAATGCAGCCCATGGATTGGCTTATCTTCCTCCATGAGCCAGATGAATGCGAACACCTTCGACCTGAACCTCGTGCGGGTGTTCCTGGCCATCTGGGACCTGCGCAGCGTCACGGCGGCGGCCGATCGGCTGGGGCTCACCCAGCCGGCCGTCAGCCACTCGCTCAAACGGCTGCGTGAGCAGTTTTCCGATCCGCTGTTCGTGCGGGTGGGCCCACGCATGGAGCCCACCGAGGCGGCGTTTCGGCTTCATGAACCGTTCAATCGGGCGCTGCGGGTGATCCAGCAGACCATCCTCAGCCATGATGCGTTCGTGCCGGAATTGTCCGAACGCGCCTTCACCATCGCCATGTCGGACATTTCGGAATTCTATCTGCTGCCGCAGCTTCTGGCCGCGCTGGAGACCGCTGCGCCTTCGGTGCGGGTGCGCTCGGCGCAGTTGGATGCGGGCACCGTGGCGGCCGCCCTGCGCACCGGGCAGGTGGACCTCGCCCTGGGCTATCTGCCGACCTTGCGGGATGCCGACATCGCATCGAGCTTTCTGCTGGAAGACAACTTCCTTTGCCTGGTGAGCCGTTCCCATCCCCTGGCCGGCCAGCCGCTTGATCTCGATGCTTTCGCGCGGCTGAATTTCGTGGATGTGTCAGTGCATGCCACCGGTTACAAGCGGGTGCGCGATCTCATCAACGAGATCGGCGTGCGTTGGACCGCGACCACCCGGATCGAGCATTTCATGGTGGTGCCGGAGCTGGTGCGCCAGACCCATCTGGCGGCGATCTTCCCCTTTTCGGCGTCGTCCCGCGTCGCCCGGTGCGGCGAATTCAGCCTGCTGGAACTGCCCTTCGAGGTACCCAGTATCGAGGTGCAAGTTCACCTGCACCTGAATTTTCAGAACGACCCCGGGTTGATCTGGATGCGGGATCTGATGACCCGCATCTTCGGCATTTCCGCCGATCGCATGCGGCAGGAGCTGCAGATCATCCCCGCCCGTGGTGCCCGCTGAACCCTCCGGCGCGGCGGGTCAGGCGGCGCGCGTGGGCGGGTCGAAGCGCCTCAGGATCCTGCGCTGTACGGAGCGGAGCCCCGTGGCCTGTGTTCCACCGCATCGGGGTCATGGACGGTAGAGGGCGCCATGGCTCCGCTGGGCAGGACGGGCCCCAACACCGAAGGCGCCGTGGCGAGCCATCTCGACGCGGGGCCGTGCGATCGCAAGGATGTGGTGGCCGGCGGGTGCTGGCTGCGGTGCGAGGCTGGGATGCGCTAGCGCTTGAAGCGGGCCGCCAGCTGGGTGGTTTCGCGGGCCAGAATGCCCATGTCGACACCGACCGCGACGAAGGTGGCGCCGCATTCCAGATAGTGGTCCACGAGCGCCGGGTCGGTGGCCAGCACACCGGCGGCGCGGCCGGTGGCGCGGATGCGCCGGAGGGCATCGCCCACCACTTTCACCACCTCCGGATGGCTGGCATTGCCGCCGAAACCCAGGCTTGCGGACAGATCGGCCGGGCCGATGAAGATGCCGTCCACCCCTTCCACGCCGGCGATGGACTCCAACTGCTCCAGCGCCGTCTTGGTCTCCACCTGCAGCAGCAGGCAGAGCTCGCTCTCGCAGCGGGCGGCATAGTCTTTCACGCGCCCGAAACGGGTGGCCCGGGTGGTTCCACCCACGCCACGGAAGCCGTGCGGCGGATACCGCATGGAGGCCACCGCACGCTCGGCTTCGCTGACGCTCTGGATATAGGGCAGCAGCAGCGTCTGCGCCCCGATGTCCAGGAACCGTTTGATGAGCACCGGGTCGTTCCAGGCCGGCCGCACGATGGGCGTGGTGGGGTAGGCGCCCACCGCCTGCAATTGCCCGAGCACCGTGTCGATCTCGTTGGGGGAATGCTCGGTATCCAGCAGCAGCCAGTCGAAGCCGGAACCGGCGACGATCTCGGCCGCATAGGCGTTGGAGAGGGTGCACCACAGACCGATCTGGGGTCGCCCGGCGGCGATCGCGTGCTTGAAGCTGTTGACCGGCAGATCCATGGTTCTCTCCCTCCTGACGCTTTTGCTGGCGGTATCGGCGTTCGGTCCCTTGCGGACAAGGGCGGATCACGGCAACTTCCATATCATGGAAGAACGCAGCGCCCACAGGGCGGTCGCCCACACGCCCGGCGGGGTGGAGCGCGAGCCGCGCAACGCCGGCCGTGCCCCCAACAATACGGTGACCGGGGCGCGCAGCATCCATCGCGCTTTCGCGGTGCTGCGGCTGCTCGCCAACAATGGCTCCGGTGGCCTGCGGCTCACAGAGATTGCCGAGGATATCGGCCTGCCGCCCCCCACCGTCTATCGCATGCTGCAGGTGCTGATGGAGGAGGGCGCGGTGGAGCGCCTGCCCTCGGGCCGGCGCTATGTGATCGGCGCGGAAGTGGCGCTGCTGGGCCTCTCCACCCGCGCCCGTCCGGGCCTCACCGAGGTGGCCGAGCCCATTCTCACGCGCCTGTCGCAGGAGGTGGGCGACGCCATCTTCCTCACCGTGCGCAGTGGCTACGATTCCGTCTGCGCCGATCGGCGGATCGGGGCCTATCCGGTGCAGGTGCTGTCCATCGGCGTGGGCTCGCGGCGCCCGCTTGGGGTGAGCGTGGGCGGCATGGCCATCCTGTCGGCGCTGCCGCCGGCCAAGGCGAGCGCCATTCTCAAAGCCAACGCCCCCCGTTTCGCGCCCTATCAGGTGACGCTGGAGGCGCTGACGGCGCGGCTCGTGAAGTCGCGGGAGGCCGGCTACGTCTATGCCGATCCCGCCATCGTCCGCTCGACCCGCGCGCTCGCCTTTCCGGTCTTTGATCTCGCAGGCAATCCGGTGGCGGCGGTGAGCACCATCACCATCCGCCAGCGGCTTCCGGTGAGCCGTATCGCGGGGCTCGTCAGCTCGTTCCAGCGGTCGACGGCGGAGCTCTCCAGCGCCCTGCAGGACAGCGCCAAGGCCGATCGGCCAAGGCCCCGCGGCTGACGCCGGAGGCGTCCCGCCGCGGGGGATGTCAGGATGCCTCTTCCTCGAACGCCTCGCCGCGCACCTTGGCGGCCCGGGGCACCGCCATCACCACCAGCAGGGCGGCAGCCACCAGCAGCAGGATGAGGGACACCGGCTGGGTGAAGAACACCGCCGCATTGCCCTGCGACATGGTGAGCGCCCGCCGCAGGTTCTCCTCCATCATGGGGCCGAGCACGAAGCCGAGCAGCAGCGGCGCCGGCTCGCACTGCAGCTTCATCAGCACATAGCCGGCGATGCCGAAGATGGTCATCACATAGATGAGCGCGGTGGAGTTGCTGACCGAATAGACGCCGATGGCGCACAGCACCAGGATGGCCGGATAGAGCATGCGATAAGGGATCTTCAGCATGCTCACCCAGACCCCGATCAGCGGCAGGTTCAAAATCACCAGCAACGCATTGCCGATCCACATGGAGGCGATGAGGCCCCAGAACAGCGTCGGATTGGAGGTCATGACCTGCGGTCCGGGCTGGATGTTGTGGATGATCAGCGCGCCGATCATCATGGCCATCACCGCATTGGACGGCAGGCCGAGGGTGAGCATGGGAATGAAGGAGGTCTGGGCCCCCGCGTTGTTGGCGGATTCCGGCCCGGCCACACCCTCGATGGCGCCCTTGCCGAAGCGGCTTGGATCCCGGGCGATGCGCTTTTCCAGCATGTAGCTGGCGAACGAGCCGAGGATGGCGCCGCCGCCCGGCAGGATGCCTAGAATGGCGCCGATGCCGGTGCCGCGCACCGCTGCCGGCCAGGCCGCGCGGAAATCGGCGCGGGAGAGGAAGAAGCCCCCGGTCTTGCCGAGGCTGACGGTGCCGCGGGCAGCATCAGCGCGCTCCAGGTTGGAGATCACCTCGGCAATGCCGAACAGGCCCATGGCCACCGCCACGAAATCGATGCCGTCGAACAGGTCCGGCAGCCCGAAGGTGAAGCGCAGGGCGCCGCTGTTCACGTCGGTACCCACAAGGCCCAGCACCAACCCCAGCACCACCATGGCGATGGCCTTCAGCAGCGAGCCGTGGGCCAGCACCACCGCGGCGATGAGGCCGAGCACCATCAGCGAGAAGTATTCCGGCGCGCCGAAGCCCAGAGCAAGCTCCGACAGGCCCGGGGCAAAAGCGGCGATCAGCAATGTGCCCACGGTGCCGGCGAAGAACGAGCCCAGCGCCGCCACCATCAGCGCCTCGCGGGCGCGGCCCTGGCGGGCCATCTGGTAGCCGTCGATGGCGGTGACCACGGAGGAGGTCTCGCCCGGCAGGTTGACCAGGATGGCGGTGGTGGAGCCGCCGTACTGCGCGCCGTAATAGATGCCCGCCAGCAGGATCAGCGCCGTCGTGGGGTCGAGCCCGAAAGTGATGGGCAGCAGCATGGAGATGGTGGCGACCGGACCAAGCCCCGGCAGCACGCCGATGGCGGTGCCGAGCAGGGTGCCCAGGAAGCAGTAGGCGAGATTGTGGAGGCTAAGCGCGACGGAGAAGCCCAGCGAAAGATTGTCGAGGAAGCTCATGGGCGCGGGTCCTCAGAAGGTGGGCCACAGGGGGACCGGCAGGCCCAGCGCGACGACGAAGACGAGGCTCGCGACGGCAGCCACCACCAGCGCCAGGATGACGCTCTCGATGATGTTCTCGCCTGCCCGGGCAAAGCGGCTGATGACCACCAGAAGCGCCACCACCATGAACAGGCCGAGGCTGTCGAGGCCGAAGCCGAACAGCAGCAGCGCCGCCGAGATGACGAGCAGCGGCCGCCAGGACAGGGTGACGTGGGTCCGGGTGTGGTCGCGCAGGGCGACGACGGTGATGGCGAGGCCGAGCAGGGTCAGCAGGGCGGACAGCAGCATCGGGAAAACGCCCGGCCCGAGATGGGCGGCGGTGCCGATGCCGTAGTCCTGCGCGAAGATGAAGACAAAGATGCCGATGCCGACGAACATCAGGCCGGCGAGGACATCCCTCTTGTTCGCGATCATTGTGTGCGTCCTCCATCGTCGCGAAGGCGGGGGCGCGGTGCCGCCGCAGGGGTGCCGCGTCCGTCGGTGTCAGGAAAAGGCGCCCGGCCAGACAGGTGCCGGCCGGGCGGATTTCGGTCTTGCGGGAAGAGCCGCCTCAGTTGGCGGTGATGTTGGCCTGCTTGATGACCGGCGTCCAACGGGCATCCACCTTGGCCACATAGGCGGCGAAGGCGTCGGGGGCCATGCCGCGGGCCTCGGCCCCCATGGCCGCGAAGCGCTCCTTCACCTCCGGCTCGGCGAGGACCTTCTGCAGCGCGGCGCTCAAGGTGTCCACCACGGGCTTCGGGGTCTTGGCGGGGGCGAACAGGCCGGTGAAGGTGGAGGCCTCGAAATCGGCAAAGCCGACTTCCTGAAGGGTCGGCACGTCCGGCAGCTGGGGCAGGCGCTGCGCCGAAGTGACGGCGAGGGCGCGGGTCTTGCCGTCCTTCACATAGGGCAGGGCCACCGAGATCTGATCGAAGTTGAACTGGGCGCGGCCGGCCAGAACGTCCGTGGTGGCGGGGGCGTTGCCCTTGTAGTGCACGGTGGTCCACTTGGCGCCGCTCAGCTGCTGCAGCAGCTCGCTGGTGAGGTGGTTGGTGGTGCCGGCGCCGGGCGAGGCCATGATGAGCGGCGGATTGGCGGTCTTGGCGAGGGCAAGGAAGTCCTGCGCCGTCTTCGCCGCCACCGCCGGGTTCACCTGCAGCACCAGCGGCGTGAAGGAGATGGAGCTGATGGGCTCGAAGTCCTTCTGCCACTGGTAGGGGGTGCGGCCGAAGATGATGGGGCTGAAGATCAGCGGGCCGTTAGCGGCGACGAACAGGGTGTAGCCATCGGGCGCCGCGCGGGCCACCGTCTCGCCGGCGATCATGCCGCCGGCACCGGGCTTGTTTTCCACCACGAACGGCTTGCCGAACTGCTCCTGCAGCTTGGCGGCGACGATGCGCGCGGCGCTGTCCACATTGCCGCCGGGCGGATAGGGCACCACCAGGCGCACGGTCTTGTCGGGCCAGGACTGGGCGGCGGCGGGGCTGATCAACGCGGCGGCAAGGCCCAGCACGGCGCCGGCGCGCAACAGATGTTGAAACATGGTCTTCCTCCCTTGGGTCGCGGAGGGGTCGCCGTGGCGCCCCGCGTCGCGATGCGAGTTTGCGCGTTTTGGCTTCGAGATACGGGCTCGTTTCGAGGGGGACAACGGTCCCTCGGTTGAATTTCCATATGGTGGAAATCTGTGCGGAGATTTTCGCCAGGGCCTGCGAAAAGGCGGTGAGCTGACGCAGGCGCGGTTGTCGCTTTTCCATATGATGGAAATTCCGACGGGGCGGGCTTGCCGTGCGGCGGGCCCGCGCTTTAAGCGAAAAGGCACGATGAACCTGCCTATGGGTCGTTCCATGCAAATCCGGCCAGAAGAGCTCGGAGCGGAGGAAGCGTACAAGCTGTTGACCGGAATGGTGGTGCCGCGGCCCATCGCCTGGATCACCACCTTGTCGGCCACCGGCTCTGTCAATGTCGCGCCGTTCAGCGCGTTCACCTTCGTGTCCCCCAAGCCGCCCATGGTGGCGGTCAGCATCGGCCACAAGGCCGGTGTGTATAAGGACACCGCGCAGAATATCCTGCGTTCCGAAGAATATGTGGTCCATATCGCCGATCAGCCCCTCATCCAGGCGGTCCATGGCAGCGCCGTGGAATATCCGCCGGACGTGAGCGAGGCGGAGGTTCTGGGGCTTGAGACCATCGCCAGCGAGAAGGTGGCGCCGCCGCGCCTCGCCGCGCCTCCGGTGGCGATGGAATGCCGCTTCCGCAGCTGCATCGAGTTCGGCGAGACGCGTTCGCGGCTGATCGTCGGCGAGGTGCTGATGTTCCACGTGCGCGACGGCCTCGCCCGCAACGGCAAGATCGATACGCTGGAGCTCAACCCCATCTGCCGCCTGGGCGGTCCGAACTACGCGACCCTGGGCGAGGTGGTGACCCTGACGGCCATTGCCCAGACCCCGAAATCCTGACGCGCGCCGCGCCAGTTGCCGCTCGCTGCCTCCGGCGCAGCCCCTTCGCAAAAGGATCCGACATGAAACTCGCAAGCTATCTGAAGGCCGGCGTGCCCGGCTATGGCGCCGTCGTGGACGATCGGGTGATCGATCTGTCCTCCCGGCTCCCGTCCTTCCCCACGCTGCTCGCCTTCATCGCCGGTGATGGGCTCGCCGCCGCGCGGGCCGTGGTGGCCGATGCGGCCCCGGACTTCGCCCTCGGCGATGTGGATCTGCTGCCGCCTGTGATCGCGCCGCAGAAAATCTGGTGCATTGGCGTGAATTACGCCGATCGCAATGCCGAATACAAGGACGGATCGGATACGCCCAAGTATCCGAGCCTATTCTGCCGTTGCGCGACCTCCTTCGTCGGCCACGATCAGCCTGTGGAGCGGCCCTTCGTTTCCACCCAGCTCGATTACGAGGGCGAGATCGCCTTCGTTGTCGGTAAGGCGGGGCGCCACATCGCGCGGGAGGATGCGGCAAAACATATCTTCGGCCTCACTTTGGCCAATGAAGGCACGGTGCGCGACTGGCTGCGCCACGGCAAGTTCAACGTGACCCAGGGCAAGAATTTCGATCGCTCCGGCGCGATCGGCCCCTGGATCGTCACCGCCGATGCGCTCGATCCCTTCTCCGAATTGGAGCTGACCACGCGGGTCAATGGCGAGGTGCGCCAGCACGACACCACGGCGCGGCTGATGTTCCCCTTCGACGCCATCATCGCCTATCTGTCCACTTTCGCCACCCTCATGCCCGGCGACATCGTGCTGACCGGCACGCCCACCGGCGCCGGTGTGCGCTTTGATCCGCCGCGCTGGCTCGTGCCGGGGGACGTGGTGGAAGTCGAGGTGCCGGGCATCGGTGTGTTGCGCAATGGCGTGGTGGATGAGGTGCGGCCATGAGCATCGCCAAGTTCGGCATCGCAAAGTTCGGCATCGCCAAGCCCGCTCTGACCCTGCCCGCCGCGGCCCTGGCCGATGCCGCCCAGCGCCTGAACACGGCGGAAAAGACCCGGGTGCAGATCCGCCAGCTGAGCCTTGACTGGCCGCAGATGACCCTCGCCGATTCCTACGCCATCCAGCATGCCTGGATGGCGCTGAAGGCGGCCGAAGGCCGGGTGGTAAAGGGCCATAAGATCGGCCTCACCTCCAAGGCCATGCAGATGGCGGTAAAGATCAACGAGCCCGATTATGGCGTCCTGCTGGACGACATGTTCGTGCCCGAGGGTGGAACCGTCGCGTTCGACCAGCTGATCCAGCCTCGGGTGGAGATGGAGCTCGCCTTCGTGCTGAAGCGCGCGTTGCCGGGCGTCGGTTGCACCATTTATGACGTGCTCAACGCCACCGATTTCGTGGTGCCGGCCATCGAGATCCTCGATGCCCGCATCGAGCGGGTGGACCCTCAGACCGGCGCCACCCGTACCGTGCGTGACACCATCGCCGACAACGCCGCCAATTGCGGCATCGTCACCGGCGGGCGCCCGGTGCGGCCGCTCGACGTGGACCTGCGCTGGGTGGCGGGCCTGCTCTATCGCAACGGCGAGATCGAGGAGACTGGCGTCTCCGCCGGTGTGCTCAACCATCCGGCCCATGGCGTCGCCTGGCTCGCCAACCGTCTCGCGCCCCATGGCGTCACCCTGGAGGCCGGGCACGTGGTGCTGGCGGGCTCCTTCATCCGCCCCGTGGATATCCGCAAGGGCGACACCATCCATGCCGATCTCGGGCCGCTCGGCTCGGTGACCTGCCATTTCGCGTGAGGCTGCCATGGCAAAACGCACATCCATCTATCTGGACGCCTTCGGCCACGCCAATCCCATTCCGGTGGCCTGCCGGGTGGGCAACATCCTCACTTCAGGCATTGTCTATGGGCTCGATCCCGCCACCGGCAAGGTGGCGCCGACCCTGGAAGAGCAATGCGCCTTCATGTTCAAGCACATGCGGGCCATCGTCGAGGCCGGCGGCGGCACCGTGGATGACATCGTGAAGGTCACGGTGTGGATGGCGGACCGCAGCCAGCGCGCGCCGCTCAATGCGGAATGGCTCGCCATGTTCCCCGATGCGGAAGATCGCCCGGCGCGCCAGGCCATCCAGGCCGAGGCGCTCGGCGCCGGCATGCTCATCCAGCTCGATTTTCTCGCGGTGATCGGCGCCTGAGGCGCGGTACTTTCTTCAGGGAGGCCCCACGTGCCCCAGTATTTCCCCTTCGACCCCAATCCCCGCACGCCGGCACTGCTACCGCCGGCCAACGCCTGCGACAGCCAGTTCCACGTGTTCGGCGACCCCGCGATTTACCCGGTGCGGGAAGGGGCGGTTTATGAGATGCCGAGCGCGACCATCGAGGCGGGGCTGCGCATGCACAAGGCTCTGGGCTTCACCCGGGGCGTGATCGTGCAGGCCACCACCTATGGCGCCGACCACCGGGTGGTGGTGGATGCGCTGAAGGTCGCCGGCCCCAATTATCGCGGCTGCGCCAACGCGGCGGTGTTCGCCTCCGCGAGCGATGAAGACCTGGCGGATCTCCACGCCGCCGGCATCCGTGGTGCGCGCTTTTCCCGCCAGGGGCTGGGTGTGAGCCTTTCGGATGCGGAGTTCAAGCGCGCTCTGGAGCAGGTGAAGGCGCTGGGCTGGTATGTGAAGATCCAGCCGGAGGCGGCGGGCGTCGCGGCCCAGGTCGCGCCGTTCGAAGCGCTGGAGGTGCCGGTGGTGATCGACCACATGGGCCGCCCCGACCTCACCAAGGGGCGGGAGGATCCCTCCTGTCAGAAGGTGTTGGACCTGCTCACCCGCGGCAATTTCTATGTGATGCTGTCGCTGGGGGAGAAGACCTCGAAGGCGGGGCCGCCGTGGGCCGACATGATCCCGCTGGCCCGCACCTATATCGAGGCCGCGCCCGACCGGGTGATCTGGGGCAGCGACTGGCCCCATCCCGTGTCGGTGAAGCAGCCCCCCAATGACGCGGACCTGCTGGAACTGCTCTACAGCTACACCCTGAGCGAGGCGGAGCGCGTCAAGATCCTGGTGGAGAATCCGGCGCGCCTGTTCGGCTTTCCAGCCTGACGCGGGCTCTTCGTCCAAATAGAACGGGCCGCCCGGCAGGACCGGGCGGCCCGTTGTCGTGAGGGGGAGGGGGTCAGCCGCCGGCCGCCTGCGCATCCAGATCCTTGAACACCTCCTGGGCGATGCGGGAGGTTTCCAGCGCCACCGGCACGCCGCAATAGATGCCGATCTGCAGCACCGCCTCCTGGATCTCCTCGCGCGTCACGCCGTTGGTGAGGGCGCCGCGCACGTGCAGCTTCAGCTCGTGCGGGCGGTTGAGGGCGGAGAGCATGGCGATGTTGAGCAGGCTGCGCACCTTGCGTTCCAGGCCCGGCCGGCCCCAGATGGCGCCCCAGCAATATTCGGTCACCAGTTCCTGCAGCGGGCGGGAGAACCCGTCCACATTGGCCATGGAGCGCTCCACATGGGCGGCGCCCAGCACCTCGCGGCGGATGCCCATGCCCTTTTCCAGCAGCGGGCGCGGATCGTTTTGTTCCGTCATCGTCGTGTCCTTGAAATAATGGGTGCGATGAAGTTCTGAAGAGGCTCTACTTGGGCTTGCCGACGATGAGGCGCTTCTCGATCACCGTGACCGCGAAGTCGAGCACCAGCGCGAAGGCGGTCAAGACGATGATGCCGGCGAACACGGCGTTGACGTCGAACGTGGCTTCCGCCTGCAGGATCAGGTAGCCGACGCCCCGCGCCGAGCCGAGATATTCGCCCACCACGGCACCCACGAATGCCATGCCCACCGACATGTGCAGGCTGGAGAACACCCAGCTGAGCGCCGAGGGAATGTAGACGGTGCTGAGCAGCTGCCGGCGATTGGCGCCGAGCATGCGGGCATTGGCGAGGATGACCGGGTTTACTTCCCGCACCCCCTGGAAGACGTTGAAGAACACCACGAAGAAGACCAGCGTGACGCCCAGCGCGACCTTGGAGCCGATGCCGAGCCCGAACCAAACGATGAAGATGGGGCCGAGGATGACCCGCGGCATGGCGTTGAGCGCCTTGATATACGGATCGAACAGGGCCGCCGTCAGCGGTGACAGGCCCAGCCACAGGCCGGCACCAATGCCGCTCAGCACGCCGATGACGAAGGCCAGCAGGGTCTCGATGAGGGTGGTGGCGAGGTGGACGAAGATCTCGCCGGTGGCGAACCAGGTGAAGATCTGCTCGAACACCTGAACCGGATTTCCGAAGAAGAAGACCGGGAAGATCTTGGCGGTGACGAGCACATACCAGGCGGCCAGCAGCACCAGCAGCAGGCCCGCCTGCAGGGTGGTCATCACCAGCGGGCCGGGCATGCCCTTGCGCCGGGGGCGGCGCGCCGGGCGGGAGGGAGCGGATTTGGCGAGGGCGGAATTGGCGATCATGGCGTCAGTCCGCAAGTTTGCGCTGATTTCGCTCATAGGCTTTCAGGACCTCTTCTTTCATGGCGTCCCAGATGAGGTGATAAAGCTCGACGAACCGCGGCGTCATGCGGATCTCGGCCACGTCACGCGGGCGTTCCAGGTCGATCTTGAACTCGGCGATGGGATGGGTGGACGGGCCGGCGGAAAGGATGATCACCCGGTCAGAGAGGGAGATGGCCTCTTCGAGATCATGGGTGATGAACAGCACCGACTTGCGATAGGTGGTCCACAGCTGCAGCAGCTCGTTTTCCATCAGCACGCGGGTTTGCACGTCGAGGGCGCTGAAAGGCTCGTCCATCAGCACGATCCTGGGATCGCGGATGAGGGTCTGGGCCAGCGCGACGCGCTTGCGCATGCCGCCGGACATCTCATGGGGAAAGCGCTCCCCATGGCCGGAGAGGCCCACCCGGGCGAGCCATTCATTGCCCAGCCGCTCCGCTTCGGCGCGGGCGGTGCCGGCATATTCAAGGCCGGTGATGACGTTGCGCAAAGCGGTGCGCCAGGGCATCAGCGCATCCGCCTGGAACAGGTAGCCGGCGGCGCGGTTGAGGCCGGCCAGCGACCGGCCATAGACGCAGATGTCACCTTCCGTGGGCTCCAGCAGGCCCGCCGCCACATTGAGCAAGGTGGACTTGCCGCACCCGGTGGGGCCGACGATGGAGACGAACTCGCCATCGGCCACCTGCAGGTGCGCATCACTCACCGCGGTGTAGGCGCCGAAGCGCACGGTGACATGATCGAACAGCAGCGCTGGCGGCGGGGCTGCGGCGCTGCCGGCGCCGTGGTCGGTGGCGGGCATGGCGGGTCGCAAGGCGCCCGGGTGGGCGCCCGGATGGGTCGCGAGGGTCATGAGGTCAGGCTCCGCTGGGGTCAGGCTCCGGTGGGGCCCGGCGCGGGAGCATCCGCGCCGGCCATTCCGGTCAGGCGTTGCTTCAAGCGTCGCGCGCTTTACTTCTTCGGCCCGTATTTCTTCAGGGCGTTTTCGACCAGGGTGTTGTTGTAGGTGCGCGGAATGTCGAGGTTGGCGGACTTCAGGCCGGGGTCCATCACCGAGATGGTGTTCAGCACGTTCTGCGCCGCCTCGGGGGTGACGATGCCGTCCCAGGTGAAGGCCGAGATGTTTTGCTCCAGCGACTTGCGATAGAGTTCCTCGTCGCCCTTGTAGTAATCGGCCGGAATGGCGGCGATGATGTCGTCGACGCTGGCGGTCTTCAGCCATTGCATGGCCCGCACCAGCGCGTTGGACACCGCCTGTGCGGTCTTGGGATTGTCCTTGACGAAGTCGGTCTTGGCGTAAAGGCAATCGGCGAGGTAGGGGCCGCCGAAGGCGATCTGGGAACCTTCCGCATTGCGGCTGTCCACCAGAACCACCACTTCCTTGGCGTCGGTGAGGGAGGTGATGGCGGGGTCGAGATTGACGATGGCGTCGAGCTCGGTGCCGGTGCGGATGGCCGCCACCGCGCTCGCCCCGGTGCCGATGGAGATGTAGCTGGCATCCTTCCAGCTCACGCCGGCCCGCTGCAGCAATTGGGCGACGAAATTCTGGGTGGAGGCGCCGGGCGCCGAGATGCCGATCTTCTTGCCCTTGAGATCCGCCACACTCTTGATGCTGTCCGCCTTGGAACTGCGCACCGCCAGCACATTGCCGGGATAGCGGCCGAACACCGTGATGCAGGTGAGGTCCACGCCCTTGGACTGCAGGCGCAGCATGTGCTCGAAGGCGCCTTCGCCCACATCGGCCCCGCCGGCCACCACTGCCTGCAGCGCCGCGGTGCCGGAGTTGAAGGCGGTGGAATTCACCTTCAGGCCTTCATCCTCGAAGAACTTCTTATTGAGCGCGACGAAATAGGCAATCTTGTTCATCTGGCTGATGGAGCCGCCGACGGCGATGGAGATGCTCGGCTTTTCCAGCTCGGCGGCCCGGGCCGTGGTCGGCAAGGCCGCAAGGCCCAGCAGGCCAGCAACCAGGATTCGCGAAAAACGCGCCATCTTTTCCTCCCGTGTGGTGATGCTTGTTCTGGCTTGGCTGCCACAGGACCATTTTGCGGTCCGTGCATCTCATATTATTGTACGACAATAATCCGATATGATTGGATGTCAACCGCCGGAAGCGATTCAGGGGCGATCTTCGCGCTGAGAGAAAAGCCCTTTATTTATCGTTCTCTAGGATCCGCGCGAGGGTCTCGCGCGGCACCTGGATGTCGACGCCGGCGCGCTCTTCCTGCACCCGCATGGCGACGCGGGAGTCCTTCTGTCCCCAGCCCCGGTTGCGGGCCTCGGTCATGTCGGCGAGGGTCATCTGCGCCATGCGGGCCGGCACGCCGGCTTCGCGGGCGAGGTCGGCGGCGAGCGACACGTCCTTGAAGGCGAGGTCGAGGGCGAACGCCACCTGGTCGAAATCCCCCGGCAGGAACTGATCGGCCAGCCGATCGACGATGTTCTGCCGCCCCAGCGAGCCCTGGCGCAGGGCGGCGAACAGGGTCTCCGGCGGCAGGCCGGCCTTCACGCCAATGGTGAACACCTCCGCCAGCACCATCTGGATGCCGTAGTTCGCGCAATTGTGGGCGAGCTTGGCGGTGGTGGCGGCGCCGAGCGCGCCGAGATACATCACCCGGTCGCCCAGGCGCGCGAACAGGGGAGCGTGGGCGGTGAAGGCAGCTTCGTCTCCGCTCACCCACACGGCGAGCTTGCCGCTCGCCGCGCCCTTCGGGCCGCCGCTGACGGGGGCATCGAGCAGTGTCACGCCACGCTCGGCAAGGTGGGCGCCGAGGGCCCGTGTGGCCGATGGCGCGCCGGTGGTCATGTCGATGAGCGTGGCGCCGGCGGTGAAGCCCTCCGCCAGGCCGGAGGGACCGAACACCACCGCTTCCACCTCCCGGGGACTCGGCAGCACGGTGAGCACGGTGCGGGCGCGGCTGGCGACGGTCGACGGGCTCTCGACCCATTGGGCGCCCAGCGCCTCGAACGCCGTCGCCGCCGCCCGTTGACGAGTGTGGATCACCAGCGGCTGCCCGGCCGCCAGCAGACGCCGCGCCAGCGGGCCGCCCATGGCGCCGAGGCCGATGAGGCCGAGGGGCTGCGAGGGGTCGAACGTCGCGTGGTCCATGCCGGGTCCTCCCGATGGGGATGCGCTTCAGACGGTTTCGAGGAAGGCGAGAAGCACGCGGTTCACCAGCGCCGGGGCTTCCACCGGGGAGATGTGCGAGACGTCGGGCAGGATCTCGAGCCGGGCGCCGGGAATGCCCGCGGCGATGGCCTCGGCTGCCGCCACCGGCGTGGTGGGATCGAGCGCCCCCACCATCACCAGGGTGGGCATGGCGAAGGCCGGCAGATGCGGCGCCACGTCGAGGGTGGAGATCATCTGCCACATGGCGGCGTGCACCTGCGGATCGGCGGCGCGTAGGGTCTTGGCAACGCGGTCGAGCACATCCGGTCGGCGGGCGGCGAAGGCGGGGGTGAACCAGCGCTCCAGCGTGGGGGTGAGGATGGCATCCATGCCCCCCGTGCGCACCATATCGCCACGACCGCGCACGGCGGCGCGTCCGGCATCGGAAAAGGTGCTCACGGTGTCGATGAGGGCGAGGGCGCGCACCAGCTCGGGCCGGGTGGCGGCGAGGTTCTGGGCGATCATGCCGCCCACCGAAAGGCCCACCACGCAGGCGGGACCGGCCTCGGCCCCGGTTATGACCGCCGCGAGATCGGCGGCCGCCGCCGCGAAGGACAGGGGCAGCTCCGGCCGCGCCGAGGCGCCATGGCCGGCAAGGTCGTAGGCGATGACGTCGAAGCGCTCCGCCAGCGCCTCGATCTGGCGATCCCAATAGGTGAGATCGAGACCCACCGCATGGACCAGCACCACCAGCGGCGCGCCGCGCACACCGGTGCGGATCTGGTTGAGGGCGGGAATGGACGGGGCGGACATGGCTTCCTCCAGTTGTTCTTGGTGCGGCCGGCACTTCGGCGTGCAGACATGCGCGCGCGATCCGGGATCAGGGTGATCCAGGTGGTGGGGTGAAAGATGCGGCGCGGGATGCCGCGCGGGCCGGCAGCGGGGGATCGGACCTCCGCCGCCGATGCGGGATTGCGGGCGGCCTAGACCCGGGCGAGCCGTGCGCCGCCTCGGGCCTTGGCGGCGGTGGTCGGTGTCGTTTTGGCGGCGCCCTTCACGGCAGCCTTCTCTTCCGCCTTTTCTTCCGCTTGGGCGGTGAGGATGGCGGTGGCGATGGCGGCGGCGTTGGTCACATGGCGGCGGCAGGCGAGGCCCGCCGCATCGGCATCGCGCCGGCTCAAGGCGTCCATCACCGCGCCGATCTCCTCCATGCTCTTGGCGAGGCGGCCGGGCTGGGAGAGGGTGTGGGCGCGCAGCATGGTGACCCGCCAGTGGATCATGCGCAGCATGTCCTCCAACACGGGATTGTGCGCGCCGGCGGTGAGGGCGGTGTAGAAGCTCGCCTTCATGGCCAAGAAGTCTTTGTCCGGCTTGCCCCGGCAGGCGCGCTTGAGGGCGGCGAAGGCGTTTTCAAGGGCCTTCAGCTCGGCGGCGCTGGCCCGCTCGGCGAAGCAGCGGCCGGCCATCTCCTCCAGGGTGGCGCGCAGCTCATAGATGGCGCGGGCATCCTCCACCGAATAGACCGCCACGATGGGCCCGCGATGGGGGATGATCTGCACCACCCCTTCGGCCGCGAGCTGGCTCAGGGCCTCGCGCAGAAGCGTGCGGCTGACCTGGAACATCTCGCAGATCTCTCGCTCGATCAGCCGGTCGCCCGATTGGAAGCGGCCGTCGAGAATGGCGGTCCGCAGCGCGTCGATGACCTGCTTCTTGAGCGATGCCGCCTGGTGCATGGCCGTAAGGCTGGCTGGCGTGGTCATGGGTCCTGTCCTCAAGCTGTCCTGAACCGGCCGGGGCCGGCGCCTCTATCTGCGGGGCGGCACGTCGAGCTGCGCGACGATGCCGGCGAGCTCCGGCCGCGGTGCCGGATAAAGCTGCATCACCAGCGGGTCGTGCCCGGGAATGATGTGGTCGGGCGAGGGGGCGGCGGCGCGCAGCAGATCGAACCCCTCCAGCATGCCCCCCACGTGGAAGGCGGTGACATAAGGCTTCTCCCGCTCCATGTTCTCATAAAAATGGGAGACATCGGAGGCGAGCACCACGGTGCCGCGCCGGGTGGCGACGCGCACGAACTGAAGGCCGGCCGAATGGCCCGGCGCCGGCTGGATGTCGACGCCCGGGGCAAGCTCCGCCGGGCCGTTGTAGAAGCGCACCCGGCCGGCGTAATTGGCCCGCACCATGCCCACCACGTCCTCCACCTCATAGGAATGTCGCAACTTTTGGTAGCGCATATAGCGGCCCACCGCATAGTGCATCTCGGCTTCGTGCAGGTGAAAAGTGGCCTTCGGGAACCGGTCGAAATTGCCCACGTGGTCATAATGCAGGTGGGTGAGGATGACGTCGGTGACCTCTTCCGGGGCGATGCCGACAAGGCGCAGGGCCTCCACCGGGCAGCGCAGGAAGTCGCGTTGGCGCCGTGCCGCCACCTCGGCGGTGAAGCCGGTATCCACCACGAAGGTGCGCTCGGGGCCCACCACCGCCCAGACATAATAGGCGAGCGGCATGGGCCCGTCGTGCGGGTCGCCGCCGATGAAATTGTCGGCCCGCCGGCCGGCGCGGCTCGCATATTGGAGGGCGTAGACGGTATAGGGCGAGGCGCTCATGAAACGACCTCCGGCGCGGCGATGCTGGCACGGAAACGGGCGGCATAATCGGCGATGCCCTGCTCCAGGCTGAAGGCCGGACGCCAGTTCAGCGCCGTGGCAGCGGCGGAAATGTCGAGGCTCGCCCGCATGCGGGCGTTCACCGCCTCGAGGGGGGTGAGCGTATCGCCGATTTCGATGTCGGCGCCGGGCACCACGTGGCGCACGATCTGCGCGACTTCTGACGCCGCGCGGGCGGCACCGGCGGAGACGTTGAACACCCGCTGCGCGCCTTCGGCCAGGGGGGCGATGGCGAGGGCCTTGACGATGGCCGCCGCGCAATCGGGCACATAGGTGTAATCGCGCTTCATGGGCCCGCCGGTGGCGAAGCGCACCGGCCGGCCGAGAACCGACTGTTCCACCATGGGCTTGATGAACATGGGGGTGCGCATGCCGAAGCCGTAGATGGCGGTGATGCGCAGCACCAGGAGATCAAGCCCGTGGAAACCCGCATAGGCGAGGGCGATGGCCTCCCCCGCCATTTTCGAGGTGCCGTAATGGGCCGCCGGATTGGCCTGGGCCACCGAAAAAACGGGATCGCTTTCGCGCAGCGGCCGCCCATCGCCACCGTGATAGGCCGCGTTGCTGGAGAGGTGCACGAGGCGCCTGAGATCCAGCTGGCGGGCCACCTCACACACATTCACCAGACCCATGACATTGGTGGCATAGGTGGCGGCCGGTTGCGCGAGGGAGGTTTCCAGCCCCACCATGCCGGCACTGTGGACGATGGCCTCGATGGCTTCGGCGCGACACACATCCATCAGCCGGGCGAGATCGGTGATCTGGCCGGCCGCGTGGGGCACGATGGCGTCGCCGAGGATGGCTTTCGCCTCCGGGCCGGGCGGCGCCATGTCGAAGCTCAGGGGCGCGTGCCCGGTGGCGGCGAGCGCCGCCGCCACATGGCTGCCGAGGAAACCGGAGCCGCCAGTCACCAGCACCCGCATGGGCAAGGCTCCTGCGCCGGAGGGGGGATGAGGCGGAGCGCCATGGCCGGCTGCCTAGTGCTGCGTCGCGTTGGGGTTCTGCTGGGCCGCCTGGGCCCGCTCGGCCAGCAGCACGCTCATGAGCGAGACCGCATATTCGCTGCGCGCGGGATCAGCGAGCTGGGCCGCCTCGCGGCCGAATTTGCGCAGCAGGGAGATGGACTTGGCATCCTGGGCGGCGATGAACTCGGCCACCTTCAGAGCTGCGGCCAGGGTCGTGCCCTTGGGCACCACCTGCGTGATGATGCCGTAGCGCTCGGCATCAGCGGCGGAGATCTCGCGGCTGGTGAGGGAGAGCTCGAAGCCGCGCTTGTAGGAGACGAAGCGGAACAGATAGGAGAGCACGATCAGCGGCGGCATGCCGTGGGACATTTCCGGCAGGGCGAACACCGCGTCCTCCGCCGCCACGACGTAATCCGCCTGGGCCGACATGCCGAAGCCCCAGCCGAAGGCCGCGCCTTCCACCGCCAGCACGGTGGGCACCGGCAGGGCCGCGAACGCGCTGTTGACCTTGAGGATGGCGTTGAGATCGTCCGCCACGTCCGAGGCCTGGGTGAGGCCGGTCTTGCCCTTGCGCCCGCCGCAGAAGGTGTCGCCGGCGCCGGTGACCACCAGCGCCCGCAGGCCGGGGCGGGTGGCGAGGGCGCCGGCGGTGTCGGCCAGCTCCAGCAGCGCGTCGGTGTCGAGATAGTTCCTGTCGCTTTGACCCACCAGGGTCAGCAGGGTCACGCCATTGCCCTTGTCCTCGACGCGCACGGCCATCCTTGAACTCCCTGTCGCGGCAGCCTCAGCGTGCCGCCATCCCTTTGATTTGGACCGGCAGTGTGGCACCGCTGGCCTCTCTTGTAAACTGATTGTACGACAATAATGCGCGGCGATCTCAGCACGCGCTCCAACCGGCATCCACCGGCAGCGCCGCGCCGTTGATGTCGCGCGCTTCCGGCGTCAGCAGGAACAGGATGAGGCCGCTCACCGCCGCCGGATCGATGAAGCGCCCGCCCGGCTGCTTGGTGGCGAGGAAGCGGCGGGTGGCCTCGGCGAGGGTGATGCTCTCTTGGGCGGCCAGGGTCTCGATGCGCGCCGACATGGTGGGCGTGGGCAGAGCGCCGGGGCAGACGAGATTGCACGAAATGTCGGTGCCGGCCACTTCCAGCGCCACCACCCGCGTGAGGCCGAGCAGGCCGGTCTTGGTGGTCACGTAGTCGATGCGGCTGGCGCTGGCGAACAGGCTGTAGACCGAGCCGAGATTGATGATGCGGCCATAGCCCCGCTCGCGCATGGCCGGCAGCACCGCGCGGATTGCATGGAAGGGGGCGGAGAGATTGACCGCCAGCGCCTCTTCCCAGCGCGCCGGGTCATAGTCCTCCACCGTCGCGAAGTGGCGCACCACGGCATTGTTCACCATCACGTCGATGGCGCCGAAGCGGGTGGTGGTGGCGGCGATGAGGTCGGCGACGCCGGCGGCATCGGCGATGTCGCCGGCGTGATAGGCGGCCGTGCCGGGGCCTGCGGCGTTGAGGCGGGCCAAGGGTTCGGCCATGGCGGAGGCAGGCTCCAGCCCATGCAGCATCACCCGGCAGCCGGCTTCCACCAGCCGCGTGCCGATGGCGAGCCCCAGCCCGCCGGTGGAGCCTGTCACCAGTGCCGTCTTATCCCGCATATGCTTCCTCCCGTGTTTTGATATTATTGCCAGACAATCCTATTAAATGGCAATGGCGATCTCGCCCGGACGGCGCCCCTGCGGTCCGCAAAACAAACGGCCGCCCGCGGGGTGTGCGGGCGGCCGGAGGGATGGGGACGTAGGGAGGGGCTGTCGCCCGCCCGCGGAGGTTCGCCTATTGGGCGGCCGCCGGCGGCACGATGGTGGCGACGATGGAGGCATCGAGGGCCTCGAAATCCTTCAGGCCGATGGTGTCGTAGAGTTCCGCCCGGGTCTGCATCTCGCCCACCATGGCCTTGGTGGAACCGTCGCGGGCCAGCGTCGCATAGAGCTTCTCCTGCGCCTTGTTGGCAACGCGCAGGGAGGAGACGGGCCAGATCACCATGCGATAGCCCATGGCCTCGAACTCATCAGCGGTGAAGAAGGGGGTGCGGCCGAATTCGGTCATGTTGGCGAGCAATGGCACGCCGGGCAGGCGCGCGGCGAAGGCCCGGAACATCTCGGGCGTGGTGAGCGCCTCGGGGAAGATGGCGTCGGCGCCGGCCTCCACATAGAGCTTGGCGCGGGCCACCGCCCCGTCGATGCCTTCGCTCGCCGCGGCGTCCGTGCGGGCGATGAGGTAGAGGTGGCGCCGGGCTTTGGCGGCGGCGGCGACCTTTGCTGCCATGTCGTGGGCGTCAGCCAGCTTCTTGTCGTTGAGGTGGCCGCATTTTTTCGGCAGGAGCTGGTCCTCGATGTGCACCGCGCCGGCGCCGGCTTCCTCGAAGGTGCGCACCATGTGCATCACATTGAGCGCCTCGCCATAGCCGGTGTCGCCATCCACCAGCAGCGGCAGGCCGCTGGCACGGGCGATCTGGCGGATGAAGAAGGCCACTTCGTCCACGGTGATGATGCCGAGATCCGGCAGCCCCATGGAAGCGGTCATGGCCGCCCCCGAGAGGTAGAGGCCGGAGAAGCCGGCGGCGCGCGCCTGGAGCGCGGCCATGCCGTTGTGGGCGCCGGGCAGGCGCGCGATGCCCCCCTGTTCCACCAACGCCCGGAAACGGGCGCCGGCGGCTTCGTTGGGCAGGTCGGAAGCGACGAGATACGGCATCTTCAACTCCTCACGCGGCGCGCACGTTCGCGCGGCCCCGCGCTTCCAGCGGCACGAACGTCTGCTTCTCCGGTCCCACATAATTGGCCGAGGGGCGGATGATCTTGTTATCGAGCCGCTGCTCGATGATGTGCGCGCTCCAGCCGGAGGTGCGGGCGATGACGAACAGCGGGGTGAACAGAGCCGTCGGCACCCCCATCATGTGGTAGGAGACGGCGCTGAACCAGTCGAGATTGGGGAACATCTTCTTGGCCTCGCCCATGACCGCCTCGATGCGGCTGGCGATGTCGAACATCTTCGTCGATCCCGCCTCCAGGGAGAGGCGCCGGGCCACCTCCTTGATCACCACATTGCGCGGGTCCGCAACCGTGTAGACCGGATGGCCGAAGCCGATCACCACCTCTTTGGCGGCCACGCGGCGGCGGATGTCGTCTTCCGCCTCGTCGGGCGTGGCGTAGCGCTTCTGGATCTCGAAGGCCACCTCATTGGCGCCGCCGTGCTTGGGGCCGCGCAGGGCGCCGATAGCGCCGGTGATGGCGGAGCAAAAGTCCGCTCCAGTGCCGGCGATGGAGCGGGCGGTGAAGGTGGAGGCGTTGAACTCGTGCTCCGCATAAAGGATCAGCGAGGTGTGCATGGCCCGCACTTGGCTCGCGCTCGGCGCCCGCCCGTGCAGAAGATGGAGGAAGTGGCCGCCGATACTGTCGTCGTCGGTCTCCACCTCAATGCGTCGGCCGTTCTGCGAGAATTGATACCAGTAAAGCAGCATGGAGCCGAGTGACGCCATCAACCGGTCGGCGATATCGCGGGCGCCGGGGGTGTTGTGGTCGGCCGCCTCCGGCAGCACGCAGCCGAGCGCGGAGACGCCGGAGCGCATCACATCCATGGGGTGCGCGGCCGCGGGCAGTTGCTCCAGGCTGCGGCGCACCGCCTCCGGCAGGCCGCGCAGCCCCTTCAGCTTGGCCTGATAGGCGGCGAGTTCGGCGCTGGTGGGCAGGGTGCCGTGCACCAGAAGGTGGGCGATCTCCTCGAAGGTGCAGGTCTCGGCCACGTCGAGAATGTCATAGCCACGGTAGTGCAGGTCGTTGCCGGAGCGGCCGACGGTGCACAGGGCGGTGTTGCCGGCCACCACGCCGGACAGCGCCACCGACTTCTTGGGCGCGGGCTTGGCCGCGCTCGCCTGATCCTCGGACATGGTTTCGGACATGGGCTCCTCCTGGATGACCGAATGGGCATGGCGCCGTGGCCATGGGACATAAGGACTTGAGTTTCCCCCGCCGCTTTGGCGGATGGCGAGGGACCCTCTCCCGCGAGGGGAGAGGGGGATGGCCGCTTCAGGCCGAGACGACGGCGAGTTCGGGGGCGGGACGGGCGCGCCAGTCGAAGATGCCAGTGGGGCGCACAGCGCCCAGCAGGGCGGGGTCCACCTGGAAGGTGAGGCCGCCGAGATCATCGGCCGTGAGCTTCGCCAGGCGCTCCACCGTGCCGAGGAAGCGCTCCTGCTCGGCGGGGGCGATGACGCCCTCGGCGAGGCTGCGGAACTTGGCGATATATTCGGCGCGGCCGAAGGGATGGGCGCCGAGGGGATGGGCATCGGCCACGGCCAGCTCGTCCTCGATCACCCGGCCGCCCTTCAGCGTCACCACCACGCGGCCGCCGAACGCCTTCTCCGCCGGATCGGGGCTGTGGTAGCGGCGGGTCCAGACCGGGTCCTCCACCGTGGAGATCTTGTGCCACAGCGCCACCGTGGAAGGCCGGCCGGCCCGCTCCGGCGCATAGGAGCGCGCGTGGTGCCAGGCGCCGTCCTCCAGGGCCACTGCGAAAATGTACATGATGGAATGGTCGAGGGTTTCCCGGCTCGCCGTGGGGTCCATCTTCTGCGGATCGTTGGCGCCGGTGCCGATCACATAATGGGTGTGGTGGGAGGTGTGGATGACGATGTGTTCCACCTGCGACAGATCGCTGATCTTGTCGCGCAGCCGCCGGGCGAGGTCGATCAGCGCCTGGCTCTGGTATTCGGCCGAATGCGCCTTGGTGTAGGTGTCCATGATGGCGCGCTTGGCTTCGCCGTTCTCCGGCAGCGGCACGATGTATTCCGCCTTCGGACCGCCCAGCATCCAGGCGATGAAGCCATCCTCGCCTTCCCACGCGGGGGAGGGGGCGCCTTCGCCGCGCATCACCCGGTCCACCGCTTCCACCGCCATCTTGCCGGCGAAGGCGGGGGCATAGGCCTTCCAGGATGAAATCTCGCCCTTGCGTGACTGGCGGGTGGTGGTGGTCACATGCAGTGCCTGCTGCACCGCCTGGTAGACGGTCTCGGTGGAAAGGCCCAGGGCGGCGCCGATGCCCGCGGCGGCGGACGGGCCGAGATGGGCGATATGGTCGATCTTGTGGGCGTGCAGGCACATGCCCTTCACGAGGTCCACCTGGATCTCGTAGCCGGTCGCAATGCCGCGCACCAATGCGGCGCCATCGAGCCCGCAATGCTGGGCCACGGCCAGCACCGGCGGGATGTTGTCGCCGGGGTGGGAGTATTCCGCGGCGAGGAAGGTGTCGTGGAAATCGAGCTCCCGCACCGCCACGCCATTGGCCCAGGCTGCCCATTCGGGCGAGACGCGCCGGTGGGCAGAGAGGCCGAACACGGTGGCGCCGGGCTGGTAGGGATGGGCCAGCGCCTGCGCCCGGGCGCTTGCCACCGGGCGGCGGGTGAGGGAGGCGGCGGCCACCGCCGCATTGTCGATGATGCGGTTGCCGATCATCTCCACCACATCGCCATCCACCGGCACGGGATCGGTGGCGACTTCGGCGATCTGCCAGGCGAGCTGCTCGGCGCGGGGCAGGTTTTCGGCAGACGTGTGGGTGCGAACATGATGCTGCTTCACGGGGTTGGATCCTCGGTGTTGGGGCAAAGGGTGGGGGCGCCCGGGGGTGGCACCGGCACGGGGCGTCCGGTGGCATCCACCGCCACCATCTCGAAGGCGCCGCGCACGGCGAGCCGGCGGGCGCCGGAGAGCAGGGCCTCGGCGGTCATCTCCACCACCACGGTCATGGAGGTGCGGCCGATGCGGGTGACGCGGGCATTGAGCTCGACGATCTCCCCCACCTGAACGGGCACGTGGAATTCAGTCTTTTCCGCGCTCGCCATGACCACCGGCGCACGGGCCCGGCGGCTGGCGGCGACGAACGCCGCCTTGCCCATGAGCGAGAGCGCGTTGCCGCCGAACAGGGTGCCGTAATGGTTGGCCTGGTCGGGAAACACCATCTCCACGAACGCCGTCTCGGCGGGGCCGCCGGTGGCCGGCGCGGGGCTGGCGCGGCTCGGTGCGGGCGCGGGCATCTCAGGCCGCCCCGGAGGTTGCCGGTGCGCGCACCAGCGGGATCATCTGGTCGCCCCAGGCGCCGGCGCCGTCGTGGTGGCGCGACACTCGCACCAGCTCCACCGAGACCCCCGCCGCCACCGCGCGCTGGATCGCCTCATTCACGCGGTGCACCGCGTCGGCCACGCGATTGATGGCCCGATCCTGCTCGGGCAGCTCCTGCGCGGCCACGGCCTTGAACTCGACGCTCATGGGAACCCTCCTCGGGGTGTGTGCGGGCGGATGTCTGAAAGGGGCCCCACCGCCCGGGGTCGCGCGCCCGGACGGTGGGGGTCGAAGCCGGAGGTCGCGGCTTCGGGGCGTCGGGTCGCTATTCGGCCGCGAACTGGTTCATGGTGTTGGCGGCGCCGCCGGCCTTCAGGGCCCGCGCGCCGCCCACCATTTCCTTGAAGGCATCGCCGAGATCGGAGCCCACCTCGTGCTGGTGCTTGACCGCCGAGACGCCGCGCCGGATCTCCTCGCGCTGCACGGTGTTCACATAGGCCTTCATGCGGTCCGGGCCGAAATAGCCGTGGCTCAGCTCGTCCATGCTCTTGGCGGTGAGGTGGAAGGTAGGCAGGGTGATGAGGTTGTGGAACACGCCGGCCTCCCGGGCGATGTCCTCCTGGAAGCGGGCAAGGCGCGCATCCGCTTCCCGGCCCAGCTCGTCGTCGTCCAGCTTGGCGGACATGAGCAGCGCGCCATCGGGATAGCTCTCGGCGCCGGCCCGGCCGGAGGCGATCCACTCGGCCCGCACCTGCCTGCGAATGTTCAAGGTCCAGTTGAACGACGGGGAATTGTTGTAGGCGAGCTTGGCGTTGGGCGCGGCGGCGCGGATCTCCTTCACCATGCTCGCGATGTCCGCCACGTTGGGGGTGTCGGTTTCGATCCACAACAGGTCGGCCCCGCCGAGGGTGAGGGCGGCGATGCAGTCCTCGATCACCCGCGCCCGGCCGGATCCGTCCTTGAAGGCGAACAGGCCGTTGGCGAGGCGCGCGGGGCGCACCAGCGTGCCATCCTGCATGAGGCCCAGTTCGCCCTCGCGCAGCGGATGGGTGGGGGTGACGGGCTCGGTCTTCAGCCACTTGGTGTACTGGCTGGCGAGGTCGCCGGGCTGCTGGCTCACCGGGATCTTCTGGGTGAGGCCGGCGCCGAGGCTGTCGGTGCGGGCGACGATGACCCCATCGGGCACGCCCAGTTCCTCGAAGGCGAGACGGCAGGCGCGGAGCTTCTCGATGAAGTCCTCGCGCGGCACCGTCACCTTGCCGTCCTGGTGCCCGCACTGCTTGGCATCGGACACCTGGTTCTCGATCTGCAGGCAGCAGGCGCCCGCCTTGATCATCTCCTTGGCGAGCAGGTAGGTGGCGTGCTCATTGCCGAAGCCGGCGTCGATGTCGGCGATGATCGGCACCACATGGGTTTCGAAGCCGTCGATGGCGGCGATGGCTTCGCGCTCGGCGGCGGCATCGCCCTTGGCGCGGGCAGCCTTGAGGACCTTGAACAGGTCGTTGAGCGCCACTTCGTCGGCCTGGCGCAGGGAAATGTAGATTTCCTCGATCAGGTCCACCACGGCGGTCTTCTCGTGCATGGACTGGTCGGGCAGGTGGCCGAAGCGGTTGCGCAGGCCCGCCACCATCCAGCCGGAAAGATAGACATAGGCGCCCTTGGCGCTGCCGCGCAGGTGCTTCACCGACTTGATCATCTGCTGCGCGTGGAAGCCAGACCAGCAGCCCAGCGACTGGGTGAAGCGGGAGGGATCGGCATCATAGACCGCCATGTCGGCCCGCATCACCTTGGCCATGGCCCGGGCGATGTCGAGATGGGTGTCGAAGGTGTTCTGCGCCCGCAGCTGAATGATGTCGTCCACGCTCACGCCCCCTGGCGCGACGCCTCCGGGAAAGCGGGAGTGCAGTTCGGTGCTGAGTTCGCCATAGCTCTTGCGCGCCCCCATGGGTGGTCCTTCCTGTTTCGCATCTGTTGGCGTGGGGTCCGGGGCGCGGGAAAAAGCGCTTGCGGCCGGACTGTTTCCTCACAATATTCGCGGCTGAAAAATCGCGAAATGACTGAAAATGTGTGGTTTTGCGAAGCGTTTGGCGCGGATTTGCGAATGTTGCAAATTCAGGTGCGGGGGGCGTGCGGTGAAGAAGAGCTTCGTTGGGGTGCGGCTGAAGCGGCTCCGGGAAGAGCGCGGGCTGACCCAGCTGGCGCTGGCCCAGGCGCTGGGCCTGTCGGCCAGCTACCTCAACCAGCTGGAGAAGAACCAGCGGCCGCTCACCGTGCCGGTGCTGCTGAAGCTGAACGAGGTCTTCGGCGTCGATGTGCAGCTGTTCTCGGAGGGTGAGGAAGGCCGGCTGATGGCGGACCTGCGGGAGGTGTTCGCCGATCCCATGAACGACCCGGCCGGCGGCGAGCAGGTGAGCCTCGCCGAGCTGAAGGAAGTGGCCACCGCCATGCCGGCTCTCGGTCGCGCCGTGGTGGCGCTGCACCGGCGCTGGCGCCACGCTTTGGAGCGGGCCGATGCCATGGCCGGGGAACTGGGCCTCGGTTCCGGCGGTCGCACCACCCTGACCGCGCCCATGCCCTATGAGCAGGTGCGTGATTTCTTCTATGCCCACCACAATTACTTTACCGAGCTCGATGTCGCTGCGGAGCAACTGGCAGATGCTGCCCATCTTGCGCCCGGAGACCTGGCGGAGGGGCTCGCCCGCCACCTGGAGACGCGCCACGGCGTGCGGGTGGTGCGCGCATCGGCGGAAGCGGACGGGGAAAGCGCCGGCGAGGGGCTGCGCCGGTTTCTGCCGGCCGAGCGGGTGCTGCGGCTGGCGGCACGGCTGGATGATGGCCAGCGGGCCTTCCAGATCGCCACCCAGCTCGCCTTCCTGGAGCAGGGCGGCCTGATCGAAGCGTTGGCCGCCGCCGCGGCTCAGGGGGCGCGGGAGACCCATGCCTTGGCGCGCATCGGCCTCGCCAATTATTTCGCCGGCGCCCTGTTGATGCCCTATGGCGCCTTCCTCGCCGCGGCGGAGGCGGAGCGCTACGATATCGAGCGCCTTGGCGCCCGCTTTGGCGTGGGCTTCGAGACCATCTGCCACCGCCTCAGTTCCCTGCAGCGGCCGGGGGCGGTGGGAGTGCCGTTCTTCTTCATCCGGGTGGATCGTGCCGGCAACATCTCCAAGCGCCAGTCGGCCACTGATTTCCACTTCTCCCGGGTGGGCGGCACCTGCCCGCTGTGGAATGTCTACGAGGCTTTTGCCCAGCCCGGCCGCATCCTGACCCAGGTGGCGCAGATGCCCGATGGGCGCACCTATCTGTGGATCGCCCGCACCGTGCATCATGGCGCGGGGGGCTATGGGGAGCCGGGCAAGACCTTCGCCATCGGCCTGGGCTGCGACATCCGCCACTCCGGGCGGCTGGTGTATTCCAAGGGCCTCGCCGTAGACGACCCCACCGCCGCGATTCCGATCGGCGCCGGCTGCAAGGTGTGTGAGCGGCCGGCCTGCCCGCAGCGGGCCTTCCCGATGATCGGCCGAACCCTGGCGGTGGATGAGAACCGCAGCGTCTTCACGCCCTATGCCGCGGGCTGAGGGACGGCTGTGCAGAAATCACGACATAAAGATGTCCTTATATCCTTCTTGACAGGGGCGGGCGGCTCGGCTCAGATCGCGTTTGTCGTGGTTCTCCGGGGTCCTTGGGCACCGGAGCTAAGAGGGAAGCCGGTGCAAGGCCGGCGCTGCCCCCGCAACTGTGAGCGGTGAGCCAGGGTCCATTCATGTCACTGGGCGCAAGCCCGGGAAGGCGGACCTGAAGCGATGATCCGTGAGCCAGGAGACCTGCCGTGACACAACACGTCCTCGGGCGGGGTGTCCCGGTGGTGCGCTTTGGCTCCGCCGGCTGCGCCGTGCCGGGTCCTTGTCGCTTGCCGCCACGGCCTTGCCCCCAATCATAGGGCCTCAACGCCGTGACCACGTTTTCTCAATCCTCCATCGCGGTAGCCACCCTCGGTACCCCGCGCATCGGCCCCCGTCGCGAACTGAAGCATGCGCTGGAAAGTTTCTGGGCCGGCAGGACCACGCAGGCGGAGCTCCTGGCCACCGCCGCCAGCCTGCGCGCCGCCAATTGGGCCCGGCAGCGGGCGCGTGGGGTCACCATCATCCCCTCCAACGATTTCTCCCTTTACGACCACGTGCTCGACACCTCGGTGATGGTGGGGGCGATTCCGCAGATCTACGGCTGGAGCGGCGGCAAGGTGCCGCTGCCGATCTATTTCGCCATGGCGCGCGGCAGTATCGGTGCGCAAGAGGCGGCCTGTGGGCATGCTCATGGGGCGTCGGGCGTACCGGCGCAGGAAATGACCAAGTGGTTTGACACCAATTACCACTATATGGTGCCTGAATTCGCGCCAGAACAACGCTTCGAGGTGGCCAGCCTCAAAGTCGTCGATGAGTATCGCGAGGCGAAGGCCCTCGGTTTTGACACGCGCCCCGTGCTGCTGGGGCCGGTGACCTTCCTCAAGCTCGGCAAGTCCAAGGTCGAGGGGTTCGATCCGCTGTCGCTGCTGAGCAACCTGCTGCCGGTCTACACGGATATCCTGCGCCGGCTGGCGGCCAATGGGGCGCAATGGGTGCAGATGGACGAGCCGGCCCTGGTGCTCGACCTGACCGACGCGGAGCGGGCCGCCTTCCGCCGTGCCTATGGCACCTTTGCCCGTGCCTTGCCCGATCTCAAGATCATGCTCACCCCCTATTTCGGCGCCCTCGGCGACAATCTCGACACGGCCCTGGCCTTGCCGGTGGCGGGGCTCCACCTCGATCTTTGTCGCGCGCCGGAGCAGCTTGAACAGGTGGCCGGGCGCGCACCCCTGGGGCTGGTGCTGTCTCTCGGGATCATCGACGGGCGCAACATCTGGCGCGCCGATCTGCCGGCCCAGGTTGAGCGCCTGAAGCCCGTGGTGGCAAAGCGGGGCACCGACCATGTCGAGCTCGCGCCCTCCTGCTCGCTGCTGCATGTGCCCATCGATCTGGAGCAGGAGACCGATCTCGATCCGGACCTGACGTCCTGGCTCGCCTTCTCCGTGCAGAAGATGGACGAGCTGGCGGTGCTGGCGGCGGCCCTGGCCGGACGGGCGGAGGAGGTTCAGCCGGCGCTCGCGGCCTCCGCGTCGGCCGCTGCCGCCCGTCGCACCTCGCCCAAGGTGCACACTGCGGCGGTGGAGGCGCGGGCCGCCGCTGTCACCCCCGCCATGGGCCGCCGCGCCCATCCGTTCGCGGTGCGGGCGGAGGTGCAGCGCCGGCGGTTCGCTCTGCCGGCTTTTCCCACCACCACCATCGGCTCGTTCCCGCAGACCGCCGAGGTGCGGCAGGCGCGAGCGGCCCATGCCAAGGGGGCACTGGACGATGAGGCCTACGCGGCCTTCCTGAAGGCGGAGACGGCCCGCACCATCCGCTGGCAGGAAGAGATCGGCCTCGACGTGCTGGTGCATGGCGAGTTCGAGCGCAACGACATGGTGCAGTATTTCGGCGAGCAGCTCTCCGGCTTCGCTTTCACCAGGCATGGCTGGGTGCAGAGCTACGGCTCGCGCTATGTGCGCCCGCCCATCCTGTTCGGCGATGTCGCGCGCCCGGCGCCCATGACGGTGGCGTGGTGGCGCCATGCCCAGTCCCTCACCGACAAGCCGGTGAAGGGCATGCTCACGGGGCCGGTGACCATCCTCAACTGGTCGTTTGTGCGTGACGACATCCCGCGCAGCGCCGCCTGCCGCCAGATCGCCCTCGCCATCCGCGATGAGGTGCACGATCTGGAGCGGGCCGGCGCCGCCATGATCCAGATCGACGAGGCGGCGTTGCGTGAGGGCCTGCCCCTGCGCCATGGCGAATGGGGCGCCTATCTCGACTGGGCGGTGGCGTGCTTCCGCCTGTGCGCATCGGGCGTCGCGGACGAAACTCAGATCCACACCCACATGTGCTATTCGGAATTCAACGACATCATTGCCGCCATCGCCGCTATGGATGCGGACGTGATCTCCATCGAGACCTCGCGCTCGAAGATGGAGTTGCTGGATGCCTTCAAGACCTACAAATATCCCAACGAGATCGGCCCGGGCGTCTATGACATCCATTCGCCCCGGGTGCCGGGCACCGAGGAGATGGCGGCGCTGATCGGCCTCGCCCGTCAGCGGCTGGATGACGCCCAGATCTGGATCAACCCCGATTGCGGCCTGAAGACCCGCAAATGGGACGAGGTGAAGCCGGCGCTCATCAACATGGTGGCCGCCGCCCGCGCGCTGCGCGCGCTATCGGCCTGAGTCCCGACCCGGCGCGGCGTGGCCCGCGCCGGGTGCTTTTCCGGTCGTCTAAATATTGACATAGGCGGGGATGGTTGGCCTACATTTAGTGGTCACGGTCCCCTGAGTCGAAAGGCCAGGGGCGAAGAGGGAAACCGGTGTGAAGCCGGTGCTGCCCCCGCAACTGTCAGCGGCAAGCCAAGGTCCAATCCTGTCACTGGGCGCAAGCCTGGGAAGACGGACCCGACGCGACGACCCGCGAGCCAGGAGACCTGCCGTGACACCGCAATCGTCCTCGGGCGGGGTGTCCCGGTGGATCGCAGGTCCGGCTCGGGGCGCGTGCGCTTGGCCGCTTTGCGTCCGCTCGGCCTTTGCCCCCAGAGCATGGGGTTTGAGCCGAATGTCCCTCGAAATTCTCTCCGCGCGCCCGCAGTCCGCGCCCCTCGCGCCGCCGCCCGCCCTCCGGGGGGCGGACCCCGCCTATCAGGTGATCCGGCGCAACGGGGCGGTGACGCCGTTCGATCCGGCCAAGATCGCGGTGGCGCTTACCAAGGCGTTCCTGGCGGTGGAAGGCGGCTCGGCCGCAGCCTCGCGCCGGGTGCACGACATCGTTGTCGATCTCACCGCCCAGGTGGTCGCCAACCTGACCCGCCGGGTGGAGGCGGGGCGCACCTTCCATATCGAGGATGTGCAGGACCAGGTGGAACTGGCGCTGATGCGCGGCGAGCACCACAAGGTGGCCCGCGCCTATGTGCTCTATCGCGAGGAACGGGCGCGGGAGCGGGCCGCGGCGCGCGCACCTGTCGCGCAGACGCAGGCTCCGCGCCTTCACATGCGCGCCGCCGATGGAGCCCTCGTGCCGTTCGACGACGCGCGGCTGGATGCGCTGGTGCGCGAGGCCTGCGCCGGCCTCGATGGCACGACGGCAGAACCCATCCTCGCCGAGACGCGGCGCAATCTCTATGACGGCATCTCCCAGGAGGAGTTGGCGCTGGCACCCATTCTCGCCGCCCGCACTCTGATTGAGACCGAGCCCAATTATTCCAAGGTTTCCGCCCGCCTGCTCACCGACACCCTGCGGCGCGAGGCGCTGAGCTTCGTGTTCCACCGGCCGGAGGCGGCGACGCAGACAGAGATGGCGGCGCGCTATGGCGATTATTTCCCCGCCTTCATCGCCGCCGGTGTCGCAGCCGAGCTCCTGGACCCCGAGCTCGCCCGCTTCGACCTGCCGCGCCTTGCCGCCGCGCTGAAGCCGGAGCGGGACCTGCAGTTCGATTATCTCGGGCTCCAGACCCTTTATGATCGCTATTTCCTGCACGTCTCCGGCACCCGCTTCGAGCTGCCGCAGGCCTTCTTCATGCGGGTGGCCATGGGCCTGGCGCTGCGCGAGATCGATCGGGAGGCGCGGGCGATCGAATTCTATGACCTGCTCTCGTCTTTCGATTTCATGGCCTCGACCCCCACTTTGTTCAACGCCGGCACCCTGCGCCCGCAATTGTCCTCCTGCTTCCTCACCACCGTGCCCGATGATCTCGACGGCATCTTCAAGGCCATCCGCGACAATGCGCTGCTCGCCAAATATTCCGGCGGCCTCGGCAATGACTGGACGCCGGTGCGGGGCCTTGGCGCCCACATCAAGGGCACAAATGGCGAAAGCCAAGGGGTGGTGCCGTTCCTGAAGGTGGCCAACGACACGGCCATCGCCGTCAACCAGGGCGGCAAGCGCAAGGGTGCCGTGTGCGCCTATCTCGAAACCTGGCATGTGGACATCGAGGAATTCCTCGACCTGCGCAAGAACACCGGCGACGACCGCCGCCGCACCCATGACATGAACACCGCCAATTGGATCCCGGACCTGTTCATGGAGCGGGTGGAGGCCGGCGCCGATTGGACCCTGTTTTCACCCGATGAAGTGAGCGACCTGCACGACCTCTATGGCGCGCCCTTCAAGGCCGCTTACGAAGCCTATGAGGCGCAGGCGGCGCGGGGCGAGATCAAGGTGTTCCGCACCGTGAAGGCGGTGGAGCTGTGGCGGCGCATGCTCACTCTTCTGTTCGAGACCGGCCATCCCTGGATCACCTTCAAGGATCCCTGCAACCTGCGCTCGCCGCAGCGCCATGTGGGGGTGGTGCATTCCTCGAACCTGTGCACCGAGATCACCCTCAACACCTGTGCCGACGAAGTGGCGGTGTGCAATCTCGGCTCGGTCAATCTCGCCGCGCACGTGGCGGCCGAGGGGCTCGATCTCGAGCGGCTGCGCCGCACCGTCTCCACCGCCATGCGTATGCTGGATAATGTGGTGGACATCAATTTCTACACCATCCCGCAGGCGCGCCGCTCGAACCTGCGCCACCGTCCGGTGGGCCTGGGGCTGATGGGCTATCAGGATGCGCTGGAGAAACTCGGCCTGCCCACCGCCTCGGAGGGGGCGGTGGCGTTCGCCGACACCTCCATGGAGGCGCTGAGCTATTTCGCCATTTCCGCGTCGGTGGACCTTGCCGCCGAGCGCGGGCGCTATGCCTCGTTCGAGGGCTCGTTATGGTCCAAGGGCATCTTGCCCCTGGACAGCCTCGATCTTCTGGCCGAGGCCCGGCGTGGCCATGTGGAACTGGACCACTCCGCGACCCAGGACTGGGCGGCCCTGCGCGCCCGGGTGATCGAGGTGGGCATGCGCAATTCCAATGTGCTGGCCATTGCGCCCACCGCCACCATCTCCAACATCGTTGGCGTCTCCCAATCCATCGAGCCGGCCTATAGTCAGCTTTATGTGAAGGCGAACATGTCCGGCGACTTCACGGTGGTGAACGCCCATCTGGTGCGCGACCTCAAGGCCCGAGGCCTGTGGGACGAGGTGATGGTGTCCGATCTCAAATATTATGATGGCATGGTGAGCGCGATTGATCGGGTGCCGGAAGATCTGAAGGCGCTTTATGCCACCGCGTTCGAGATTGCGCCGGAATGGCTGATCCGCGCCGCCGCGCGGCGCCAGAAATGGATCGATCAGAGCCAGTCGCTCAATCTCTACATGGCCGAACCCTCGGGCCGGAAGCTGGACGAGGCCTATCGCTTCGCCTGGCGACAGGGGTTGAAGACCACTTATTATCTGCGCGCCCGCTCCGCCACCCATGTGGAGAAGTCCACCCTGAAGGGCACAGACGGCAAGCTCAATGCCGTCGGTGCCGCGCCCATCCTGGTGGAGGTGCCGCGCGCCTGCGCCATCACCGATCCCACCTGCGAAGCCTGCCAGTGAACGGGCAAGGAGATATGGACATGCTCGATTGGTCGGAGCCCGCGGCTCCTCCCTTCTCCGATGCGCCGGTGCGCCCGCCGGCATCCGGGCGGCGGGCCGAGGTGCCGGCGGATGCCACCGGCCTTGGTGCCATCGATCGTTCCGGTGGCCGGGTCAGCGTGGATGAAAAGCGCATGATCAATGCGCGGGCGGATGTGAACCAGATCCTGCCCATGAAATATAAGTGGGCATGGGAGAAGTATCTGTCGGCCTGCAACAATCATTGGATGCCCACCGAGGTCTCCATGCAGGCGGACATCGCCTTGTGGAAGTCGAGGGACGGGCTGACCGAGGACGAGCGGCGCATGGTGAAGCGCAATCTCGGCTTCTTCGCCGCCTCGGAGAGCCTGGTGGCGAACAATATCGTGCTCGCCATCTATCGCCATCTCACCAATCCAGAATGCCGGCAATATCTGCTGCGCCAGGCGTTCGAGGAGGCGGTTCACACCCACACCTTCCAATATATTGTCGAAAGCCTGGGCCTCGATGAGGGCGAGCTGTTCAACATGTATCGCGAGGAGCCCTCCATCACCGACAAGGCCGCCTGGGCCCTCGCTTATACGCAGAACCTCGCAGACCCGCTGTTCGCCACGGGCACCGCCGAGGCGGACCAAGCCTTTTTGCGCGATCTGGTCGCCTTCTACGTCGTCTTCGAGGGCATGTGGTTCTACACCGGCTTTGCGCAGATCCTCTCGCTGGGGCGGCGCAACAAGATGGTGGGTATTGCCGAGCAGTATCAGTACATCTTGCGGGATGAGAGCATTCACCTGAATTTCGGCATCGATGTCATCAACCAGATCAAGGCGGAAAACCCGCATCTGTGGACGCCTGCGTTTCAAGACGAGGTGCGCGGCATGCTCAAGGATGCGGCGGAACTGGAGGTGGCCTATGGGCGCGACACCATGCCCCGCGGCCTGCTGGGCCTGAACGCAGGGCTGTGCGCGCAATATATGCACATCATCGCCAACCGCCGTTGCGCGCAGCTCGGCCTCGCCCCGGTGTTTGCCGAGGCGGAGAACCCCTTTCCCTGGATGAGCGAGGCCATGGACCTGAAGAAGGAAAAGAACTTCTTCGAGACACGGGTCATCGAATACCAGAACGGTGGCGCCCTGGCCTGGGATTGAGGGCGGGATAGGCAAAGGCCGCGGTCTCGCGCCGCGGCCTTTGTCTTACTTCAGGAGGAAAGGGCGGCCCGTGTCCGGCCGTGGTCAATCCATATCCCGCGTCAATCCACGTCTTCGACCTGCTCCGGTCCGCCACCGTAGGCGCGCTGGGCGAGCGCGGCCTGCATGAAAGCGTCGAGATCGCCGTCGAGCACCTCCTGCGGGGTGCCGGAGGTGACGCCGGTGCGCAGGTCCTTGACCAACTGATAGGGCTGCAGCACGTAGGAACGGATCTGGTGACCCCAGCCGATGTCGGTCTTGGCGGCCTGCTCGGCGGCGGCTTCCGCCTCCCGCTTCTTCAGTTCAAGGTCATAGAGCTTGGCGCGCAGCATGTTCCAGGCGGTGGCGCGATTCTTGTGCTGGGAGCGGTCGCCCTCGCTCACCACCGCAATGCCGGTGGGAATATGGGTGAGGCGCACCGCCGATTCGGTCTTGTTCACGTGCTGGCCGCCAGCGCCGCCGGAGCGCATGGTGTCCACCCGCACGTCCGCCTCTTTGATGTCCACCACGATGCGGTCGTCCACCACCGGGTAGACGTCGACGGAGGAGAAGGAGGTCTGACGACGGGCGTTGGAATCGAAGGGGGAGATGCGCACGAGCCGGTGCACGCCGGCCTCGGTTTTCAGCCAGCCATAGGCATTGTGCCCCTTCACCTGGATGGTGGCTGACTTCAGGCCGGCCTGCTCACCCTGCGATTCGTCCATCAGCTCCACCTTGAAGCCGTGCCGTTCCGCCCAGCGCGTATACATGCGCAGCAGCATCTCGGCCCAGTCCTGGCTGTCGGTGCCGCCGGCGCCCGCATGGACTTCGAGATAGGTGTCGTTCGAATCGGCCTCGCCCGAGAGCAGGGATTCCAATTCGCGCCGGGCGAGCTCGGCCTTGAGGGTGTCGAGAGCCATGCTGGCTTCACCCACCACCCCTTCATCACCCTCCGCCTCGCCGAGCTCGATGAGCTCCACATTGTCGGCGAGGTCCTGGCTCACCCGGTCGATGGCGCCCAGCGCATCTTCCAGGGTGGTGCGCTCCTGCATGATCTTCTGGGCGCGCTCGGGCTCGTCCCACAAGGTGGGGTCTTCCACCATGGCATTGAGCTCGTCCAGGCGCCGACGGGAACGGTCCACGTCGATGTGGGACCGCAGCAGATCCAACGACTGTTTGATCTCGTCGACTTTCGCGGCGAGTTCCGCACGCATGGCTTCATCATCTCCGGGTAGGGCGGCGGAAAATAGCGGCGGGCGGCACCGGTGTAAACGGGGCCCGCATGGGTCTCTCGCAATGGCGGGCTTCGCTGCACCGCTACGGCGCCCCCATCATGGTGGGTCAGGTCAGGGACGCGGGCTCGACGCCGGTCGCGGCGCCAGGTCCGCAGCCGCGGGCGAGGCGCCCCTCGAGCCAGCCTTCGAAATCGGCGGGCGCGAGCGCGCGGGCGAACAGATAGCCCTGCGCGGCGTCGCAATCCAGCTCCTGTAGCAGCCGCATCTGCTTGTCCGTCTCCACGCCTTCGGCCACCACCGTCATGCCCAGGCTCTGGCCGATGCGGATGACCGCTGTGGCCAGAGCCTGGGCATGCTGGTCGCGCTCCAGGCTCAGCATGAAGGAGCGGTCGATCTTCAGCTCGGCGATGGGCAGGCGGGCGAGGGCGGACAGGCTGGAATAGCCGGTGCCGAAATCGTCCATGGCCAGGCGCACGCCCAGGGCCTCGATGGCGCGGGCGGTGGCCAGCGAGTTGGGGTGCTGATCCATCATCACCCGCTCGGTGATCTCCACCCGCAGATCCGAGGGGGTGAGCTGATGGCGGCGGAGCTCCTCGACAATGACGTCGACGATGGCATCGGAACGGAAACTGACCGGCGACAGGTTGACGGAAATGTTGGGGCACGGGCCGCCCCTCCGCCCGCCACTTGGCCATCTGCGCGCAGGCGGTTTCCACTCCCCACTGGTCGATGCCGGAGATGAGGCCATATTCTTCCGCCAGGGCGATGAAGCGCGGCGCGGGCACATCGCCATGCACCGGGTCGTGCCAGCGCGTCAGCGCTTCCACGCCGTGCAGCGTGCCGGTGTCGATGCGCACCTGGGGCTGGTAGTATTGCTTTAGCGCGCGGCTCTGGATCGCCTTGCGCAGGGCGACGCTGAGCACGAGGCGGCTCTGGACCCGCTGGTTGAGGTCCTCGGTGAAGAAGCGGAACTTGCCGCGCCCCTCCCGCTTCGCCTCGTACATGGCGGTGTCCGCGTGCTTCAGCAGGGTTTCGGCATCCACCCCGTGGTCCGGGTAGAGGGCGATGCCGATGCTCACCGACATGGCAAGGGTGAGTGCCTCCACATTGAAGGGCGCCGCGAGGTATTCCAGCAGCCGGCTCGCTATGCGGCTCGCCTCGTCGCCGCGGCAATTGTGGATGAGGATGACGAATTCGTCGCCGCCGATGCGGGCCACCATGTCGCCGGTGCGCAGCTGGGCCTTCAGGCGGCGGGCCATTTCCACCAGCAATTGATCGCCAGTGGAATGGCCGAGGGTGTCGTTCACATCCTTGAAGTGATCGAGATCGAGGAACAGGAAGGTCAGCGGCAGCTGCAGGGCCTCCGCCCGCAGGATCTCCTTGCCCATGACACGCAGCAGCTCGCTGCGGTTGGGCAGGCCGGTGAGCGTGTCCATGGTCGCCAGCCGGTCGATATGGCGCTTGGAATCCTGCCGCTCCATGGCGAGCGCCGACAGGCCGGCGCAGGCGTTGACGATCTGCTGGTGCCAGGGGGAGGGGGTGCGCCGATCGGTGAAATAAAAGGCGAATGTGCCGGCCACCTTGCCACAGCGCAGCTTCACCGGAATGGACCAGCACGCCAACAGCTCGGGAGGCAGCGGCAGCCAGCGAAAATCGTCCCACAACGGGCTGGTGGCGATGTCTTCCACCAGCACCGGCTCACCCAGGAAGGCGGCGGTGCCGCAGGTGCCCACCTTCGGACCGATGGTGAGGCCGGTGACCGCGGCGGTGAAGCTGGGCGGCAGGCTGCGGCCGGCCAAGGGTTGCAGCTGGCCGTCGTCGGTGACGCTGATGAGCGAGCACAATACGCCGGGGGCGATGGCTTCAACCTTGGTGCAGATGAGGTCGGCCACGTCGGCGAGCGGCTCGTCGGAGACGATGGCGGCCAGCACGTCGCGCTGCAGCTCCTCGATCTGCTTCGTCTGGGTGATGTCCGCCAGCACCGCCACGATGTTGCGCAGCTCGCCGGTCGCATCATCCTGAACGCGGTTGAAGGTGGCAGACACCCAGACGCCCTTTCCCGAGCTGTCGTGCAGAAGAACCTCTTCGGTGAAGCCGGTGGTCGTCGTCAGGCGCTCCACCAGCCCTTCACTCAGCTCCCGGTGTTCATGATCCTTCGAGAGACGGTCGAAAGGCAACGTCCCGGCCACGTCCGGAAGGGCATAGCCGAACATCTCTGTGAAGGCGTGGTTAACGTAGACAATCCTGGCGTGAGAATCCGTGACGAGCACAATCCGGCCCGTGGTTTCGGCCACCAGGGACAAGATGCGCAATTGCTCGCGCCGGCTCACGTCTTCGGTTACGTCCCGCACGAAGGCGGCGTAATAGCTGGCGTCGTTGAGCTCGATGGCGGTGAGCGCCAACTGGCCCCAGACGCGGCTGCCGTCGCAGCGCTCGATTGGCATCTCCCGGCTCGAGCCCACGATGCGATTGACGCCGCTGGTGCGATGGCGCGCGATGAAGTCGTCGTGATGGGCGCGCAGCTCCGGCGGTACCAGGCAGCGGACGTTCTTATGCAGGACGGTGTCGGCGGAGACGCCCCAGAGGCGTTCGGCGGCGGCATTGAAGAAGACGATGTCGTTCTTGTCGTCGATGAAGACGACGGCATCCAGGCACTGGGTGAGGGCCGCGAAATTGAGTTCCATCAGCCCTTCTGTGCCCATGCCCATCCCCCCGCCGCCCCGCGGGGCGGGAATGGCTCTGACTGCACGCACGGCGAGCGTGCCGATCCGCCGACTTCGCCCACTCCTTTGTTAAAGTTAGCAAATTCCTCAACGTTGTACAGCTTGACGCGCGGTTTTCACGGCGGGTTGTAAAATCCAACTGCCGGTTGTGTTGCGCGGAGTAGCCTATGCTGAAGCGCAGCGGGCCGTCCCAAGGACGGCCCGCTGGCAATCTTCAGTAGAGCCCGCCGGTGGCGGCCGGTGTGGCCGCCGAAGGTCCGCCGCTGGACGGCCCGGAGTAGTCCGACACCGAATAGCTGTCCGGCGGGGCGGTGCCGGGCTTGAACGCCTCGAGGATGGCGTAGCCGCCGGGGCCGGTGCGCTGGCCGCTCTTGCGATCGACCCGCACCAGCTTGATGCCGGCGGGAACCGGGAAGGGGATGGCCGGCCGGTCCGCCAGGGCGGTCTTCATGAAGTCGCGCACGATGGGCGCGGAGATGAGGCCGCCGGTGGAACCCTTGCCCATGGGCTTGGGCCGATCGTAGCCGAGGTAGACGCCCACCACCATTTCCGGCGTGAAGCCGATGAACCAGGCGTCCTTCTCATCATTGGTGGTGCCGGTCTTGCCGGCGATGGGCTTGCCCAGATCCTTCAGCGCGGTGCCGGTGCCGTACTGCACGACGCCTTCCATCATGGAGGTGATCTGGTAGGCGGTCATGGGGTCGAGCACCACCGGCCGCCGATCAATCAGGGTGGGTTCCGGCTGGTTTTCCCACTTCGCGGCCTCGCAGTCGCGGCATTCGCGCTCGTCGTGGCGATAGATGGTGTGGCCGTAGCGGTCCTGGATGCGGTCGATGAGCGAGGGGGTCACCTTGTGCCCGCCATTGGCGATCATGGCGTAGGCGCCCACCATGCGCATCAGCGTGGTCTCGCCGGCGCCGAGCGACATGGACAGGAGCGGCGGCATCTCGTCATAGACGCCGAAGCGCTTGGCATATTCGGCGATGATGGGCATGCCGATGTCGTTGGCGAGCCGCACCGTCATCACGTTGCGCGAATTGGTCAGGCCGAAGCGCAGGGTCTGGGGCCCATAGAACTTGCCGGAATAGTTCTCCGGCCGCCAGGTGGCCTGGCCGGTCTGCTCCAGCTCGAACGGCGCATCCATGACGATGGACGAGGGGGTGTAGCCATTGTCGAGCGCGGTGGCATAGACGATGGGCTTGAAGGAGGAGCCGGGCTGCCGCATGGCCTGGGTGGCGCGGTTGAACTGGCTCTCGTCGAAGGAGAAGCCGCCGGTGAGCGCCAGCACGCGGCCGGTGGTGGGTTCCATGACCACCATGGCGCCTTCCACCGCCGGCAGCTGGTGCAGGCGGAACTGTCCCTGGCGGTTGGGCAGGGCTTCCACATAGACCACGTCGCCGGGCTTGAGGACGCTGGTCAGGGGCCGGCGGGTCCATTTGGCGCCGTCGGGCGTGATGAGGCCCACCTCGCGCTCGGTGGAGCGGGCGCCGGACTTGGTGCGCGGCGGCTGCAGGCCGATGCGGGCGGCGTCCTTGTTGACATCCAAAACCACGGCGAGGCGCCAGGGAATGTCATTCAGCTCCTTCACCTCGCCCAGCTTCACGCCCCAATCGGCGGCAGAAATGTCGATGGTGGTAACGGGCTTGCGCCAGCCGCGCTGCTCGTCGAAGCGGATCAGGCCGTCGGCCAGGGTCTTCTTCGACAGCGCCTGCAGCTTGGGATCGAGGGGGGTGCGCACCGAAAGCCCGCCCTCATAGAGCTTGCTCTCGCCATAGCGCTCGTAGATCTGCCGGCGCACCTCCTCAGCATAATATTCGGAGGCGAAGATCTGCGCACCGGACGTGCGGTTCACCACGTCGAGGGGGGCGTTCTTGGCGGCCTCGCCTTCGGCGGGGGTGACGAAGCCGTTCTCCACCATGCGATCGATCACCCAGTTGCGGCGATCGGTGGCGCGGGCGCGCTCGCGGAAGGGGTTATAGGTGGACGGCGCCTTCGGCAAAGCGGCGAGATAGGCCACTTCCTGAACGTTCAGCTCGTCCACCGACTTGTCGAAATAGACCAGTGCCGCGGCGGCGATGCCATAGGCCCCCATGCCGAGATAGATCTCGTTGAGATAGAGCTCGAGGATGCGATCCTTGGAATAGGCGCGCTCGATGCGCAGGGCCAGCAACGCTTCCTTGATCTTGCGGTCGATGGACACCTCATTGGTGAGAAGGAAGTTCTTCGCCACCTGCTGGGTGATGGTGGAAGCGCCCTGGGGGCGGACGTTCTTGCCGTAGTTCTGCAGATAGAAGGACGCGGCGCGGAAAATGCCGGTGGGGTCGACGCCGCCGTGCTCGTAGAAATTCTTGTCCTCGGCGGAGAGGAACGCCTCGATCACCAGCTTGGGCACCGACTCGATGGGGATGTAGAGGCGGCGCTGCTTGGCATATTCAGCGACCAGCGCGCCATCGGCCGCGTGCACGCGGGTCATCACCGGCGGCTCGTAATTCTGCAGCTGGGTGTAATCGGGCAGGTCCTTGGAATATTTCCAGACCATATAGGTGGCGCCGGCGGCCCCCACCAGCAGGACGAGGGTGCAGAGCGCGAACACGAAGCCCAGAAACCGCATCAACACACGCATCTCGCCGGGTTCCTCCGCAACAGAAAGGGCGCGCCGCACGCACCATCTGCCCCAAACCGCACCGGTTCACCGCGCGGACAGACAGGGGCGACATCGCCTTACCGCGACTCGGCTCCGCTGCGAAGTGCCATGTGTGCGTGCGGCGCCCATCGGCCGCAACTGCCCCATCACATCCGCGCGAAGCCCCCGGTGCGACGGGACGGTGGCCACGGGGCGGCCGAAAGCCCATCGTCACCATCGAGGTGGCGCTGCTGCGCCTGCTATGAGGGCCAAACATGGCCGCTTCGCGACGGGGCGCCGGTACGTTGCCCGCGGGCCTCAGTTCGCAGGCCTTTGCTCCGCCCGGGCGGCACGCCAGGGGCCACCGGCTCGGGTGGCGAAGAAGGCGTCGACGGCCTCCGCCATGGCATCGGTGACACGGTCCCGCCATTCGCTGGAGGTCAGCTGCTTCAGGTCCTCGGCGCTCGACATGTAGCCGAGCTCCACCAGAACCGAGGGCACATCATGCGCCCGCAGCACCCGGAACCCGGCGGATTTCAACGGCGTGCGATGGGTGCGCACAGTGCGTTTCAGCTCCTGCACCAGATCGCGGGCGAAGTGGGCGGAGAAGCTGCGGGTCTCCCGCTGGGCCAGGTCGACGAGGATGCCGGCGACCTCGTCCGGCTCGTCGCTGAGGTCGACGCCGGCGATCAGGTCCGCCTTGTTCTCCTGCTCCGCCAGGTGGGCGGCATCGGCATCGCTGGCGGTGTCGGAGAGGGTATAGACGCTGGCGCCACGGGCCTGTCCGTCGTTACGGGCGAGGGCGTCCGCATGCAGGGAGATGAACAGGGCCGCGCGGCTTTTCCGGGCGATGCGCACCCGCTCGCCCAGGGCGATGAAGGTATCTGTGGAGCGGGTCAGCACCACGCGGTAATGGCCGGTCTTCTCCAGCTTGTCACGCAGGGTCAGGGCGGCTTCGAGCACGATGTTCTTTTCGGCGAAGCGGCTGTAGCCGGTGGTGCCGGAATCGATGCCGCCATGGCCGGGGTCGAGCACGATCACCGGTCGCGCATCGGTTGCCGTCTCCGGCGCCGGTGCCGCTGTGGTCGCCTGGGCCGCCGCTGTGGTTGCCTGGGCCGCCGCGGTGGCGCGCGCCACCGTGCGGCGGAACGTCTCGGCATCGGTCGGCACGAGGTCCACCACCAGCCGCGCCGGCTGATCATCCACCGGATCGAGCACGAACGCCTTGTCGATGCGCACCGGCCCGGTGGCATCCAGCACCATGCGCGCCTTGCCGGCGGCGAAGACACCGTAGCGATACGCGGAAACCAGGCCGCGCCGCTGCGGGCCCGCCTCGCCGGACATGGCGAAGACCGTGTCGGTGAGGTCCACCACCACGCGGTACGGATCGGCCAGGGTGAAGGTCCGCACTTCCACCGCGCGGTTGAGATCCACCACCAGCCGGGTGCGCTGGGCGTCGCCCGCCAGGAGAAGGTCGTGGGCGACCACCGGTTGGGCTGTCGTGGCCGGGGATGGGGCGTGGGCGGCCGGAGCGACGTCGGTGCCGGCGGGCGAGGGTGTGGATAAGCCGAAAAGGCCGCACCCCAGCACCGCCGCGGCCAGGGCCACCCGCCAGCGGGGGGCGGAAAGGTGCCGGGGCGGCAGTATTCCGCTGCCGCTTGCGGCGGCAACCGAAGCTGCGATGTGCTCGGGCGTATGGTCCATGCGCATCCCGTGTTCGCCGGCGTCCCTCTCCCACAAGGGATAGGAGCGCGTCCGTTAACTGAAGGTTGACGGCGGAAGCGCGGCCCGCAGTAGGGCATGCTCCCTTGGGATATGAGGGGCCGCGCGGCGCGTTTTGGTGCGCCGATGGATCATGAGCACACGCATAAACCTTGCCAAGGACGAAGTCGCGCGCGTAAAAATGGGCGGTACACAGTTCGCGTTCCGGACCAGGCTCTTCGGCCCCCCGGCTGCCGCGGCTGCCGCGGGTGTTGGTCGCGGCCGGGAAATCCACGGGGATCCTTTGCGGGTCCCGTGTTCCGGCCGGTGTCCTCGCCCTTTCGCAGGTGGTTTCCCGGGCTCGCGGCTCCGTCGCGGCATTGTCCGGGTGCCTTGCGCGGCGGTTTCGATCAGCCTTCCGAAGCACGCCTTCGAGGGACGATTTGGGGAATCGGGCGGGCGTGTGCCGTGCTGGGTCGGGGCTTTCCGCTTCGGATCCAGTGGGACCCTTCATTGAGGATCGGGTAGCCGAGGGCATGGATTTTTCTCCGCACGACAGGCGCGTTCGCCGCGCCACCGTGTGCCCCGACGCCGCGGGTGTGAACGACACCCCGCGGCGCGACCGAGCCTCCGACTCTTTACGTCATCACATCCGGCGTTCTTGCGGCGCCCGGGCGGGTCTTTTGGAGATCCGCGCCCGGGGCTTGTGGCGGAGCCTTGGCTCCGGCGCCGTGAAGAGAGAATTCCATGGCCAACAAGATGCTTATCGATGCGACCCATCCGGAGGAGACCCGGGTGGTTGTCGTGCGCGGGAACCGGGTCGAAGAGTTCGACTATGAATCCGCATCCCGCAAGCAGTTGCGGGGCAACATCTATCTCGCCAAGGTGACGCGGGTGGAGCCCTCGCTCCAGGCGGCGTTCATCGAATACGGCGGCAACCGCCACGGCTTCCTCGCCTTCAGCGAGATCCATCCGGACTATTACCAGATCCCGGTGGCCGACCGGCTGGCGCTGATCGAGGAAGAAGAGCGCGCCGCCCGCCTCGCCGAGGACGAGGCCGACATGCGCGAGAAGCGTCGCGAGCGCGGTCGCTCGAAGAAGGCGCGCGCCGATGCCAGCGTGAGCGAAGAGGCCGAGGAGCCCGTCGCCGCAGAGGTGGAGCCGCAGTCCGCCGAGGGGGCCGAAGCCGCCCCCGAAGCTGCCTCGCTTGAAGCCGAGGCCGCCGCCGTCGAGGCGGCCGTGGGAGAGGCCGCCCCCGCTGCCGTGGAGCCCGCCGAGATCACTGCGCCGGAAGAGGCCCCCTCCGACGAGGTGACCGAACCGGCCGAGGCGCCGGAGGATGTGCCGGCGGCCGAGGATCATCCGATCCGCCATGTGGATACCGTCAGCGAGCTGCTGATTCCGGCCGAAGCGGCTGCGGCCAGCGAGGAGCTGGTGGAGGCGGCGGCCGACGCCGTGCTGGGTTCCGCCCTGCCGGCGCCGGTCGAGCAGGAGCTCGACGACGCGCGCGCCCGCCGCCAGGAGGCGGAAGCCGGCGAATCCCATCCCGCGCCGATCCTGCCCGAGGACGACGAGGCCGGTGACGAGGTCTCCGCCGAGGCTCCGGTGGAAGCCCGTCGCGCCGAGGAGGACGACGAGGACGAGGACGACGGCGACATCCACCAGATCGACGAGGACGAGGAGATCGAGCACCTCGGCGCCGATGAGGACGCCCTGGAAGAGGTGCCCGAGCGCGCCCCACAGCGTCGCGCCCGCACCTATAAGATCCAGGAGGTGATCCGCCGCCGCCAGGTGATGCTGGTGCAGGTGGTGAAGGAGGAGCGCGGCAACAAGGGCGCTGCCCTCACCACTTACCTCTCCCTGGCCGGCCGCTATTCGGTGCTGATGCCCAACACCGCCCGGGGCGGCGGCATCTCCCGCAAGATCACCAACACCACCGATCGCAAGCGTCTCAAGGAAGTGGTGCAGGACCTGGAGGTGCCGGAGGGGATGGGCGTCATCCTGCGCACTGCAGGCGCCAACCGCACCAAGACCGAGATCAAGCGCGACTTCGAATATCTGCTGCGGCTGTGGGAGACGGTGCGCGAGCTCACCCTGTCGTCCGCCGCGCCGAGCCTGGTCTATGAGGAGGGCTCGCTGATCAAGCGGGCCATCCGCGACCTTTATAACAAGGACATTGACGATATCCAGGTGGCCGGCGAGGAGGGCTACAAGGAAGCCAAGGACTTCATGCGCATGCTCATGCCGAGCCATGCCAAGGCGGTGCTGCCCTATCGCGAGCCCCAGCCCATCTTCGCCCGGTTCGGGGTGGAGCAGCAGCTGGACGCCATGTTCTCCCCGGTGGTGCAGCTGAAGAGCGGTGGCTACATCGTCATCGACCCCACCGAGGCGCTGGTCTCCATCGACGTGAACTCGGGCCGCGCCACCCGCGAGCACCATATCGAGGACACGGCGCTCAAGACCAATCTGGAGGCGGCCGAGGAGATCGCCCGCCAGCTGCGCCTGCGCGATCTTGCCGGCCTGATCGTGGTCGACTTCATCGATATGGAGGAGAAGCGCAACAACCGGGCGGTGGAGCGCAAGCTCAAGGATTGCCTCAAGAACGACCGGGCGCGCATCCAGATCGGCCGCATCTCCCATTTCGGCCTCCTGGAAATGTCGCGCCAGCGCATCCGCACCGGCGTGCTGGAAAGCTCCATCGAGGTCTGCCCCCATTGCGGCGGCACCGGCCACGTGCGCTCGGCGGCCTCGGTGGCGCTGCAGCTGCTGCGGGCGCTGGAAGAGCAGCTGCTGCGCTCGGTCACCCACAATCTCGTCGCCCGCACGCGCACCGAGGTGGCGCTCTATGTGCTGAACCAGAAGCGCGCCCATCTGCGCGACCTGGAAGAGCGCTTCAACGTCACCCTCTCGGTGGCGGCCGACGATACGGTGACCGGCCATCAGCCCTTCATCATCGACAAGGGCGATCTGGCCGCCCCGCCGCCGCCGCCGCCCCGCGCCGCCCCGGTGGTGCACCCCGATTCCATCGCCCCGGAAGAGGCGTTCCTGGATGAGGAAGAGGACGATCTGGAGGAGGCCTCCGCCGAGACCGACGCCCAGGGCGAGGACGCCGGGGACAAGGGAGACGAGAACGGCCGCCGTCGCCGCCGCCGTCGCCGTCGCCGGCGGCCCGATGAGCGGGAGGAGAGCCGCGAGGACGCCGCCGAGGGCGAGGATGAGGACGAAGCCGCCGCTGCCGCCGACGACAGCGAGGGCGAGGACGACGCCCAATCCGATGAGGAGCGCGGCGATGACGACGCCGCCGATCGCCGCCGTCGCCGGCGCGGTCGTCGCGGTGGCCGCCGCAATCGCCGGGAGCGCGATGGAGAGGGCGACGAGACGGCGTCCGACGACACCGCCGATGATGCCGCCACCGGGGACATGGCGAGTGAAGATGCGGCCACCGGGGGCACGGCCAGCCAGGAGACGGCCAGCCAGGACACGGTGACCGGCGCCGAGACCGAGGACAAGAGCCCGGCGACCGAGCCGGTCGCCGGCGCGGACGACGCGACCGCCGCCGCGACTGCCGCCGTCACCGAGGCGCCCGCCGAAGGCGCGGCATCGGTGAGCGCGCCGGAACCGGTTGCCGAAGCGGTGGAAGAGCCGGCCGCGCGGCCGCCGCGCCGTCGCCGTTCCACGGTGCGCGAGAAGGCACCGGCGGTGGCCGCCGGCGCGCCGGTGGAACCGGTCGACGCGCCTGCCGCGACGCCTGAGGCCGAGCCCGCCGAGGCCCCCCTGGAGCCGGCCTCGGCCGAGACCCGGGAGGCAGAGACCCCGGAGGCCGCGCCCAGCGAAAGCACCCCCTCGGAGCCGCCGCCCGCCGAGGCCTCCGCCGAGCCGGCTCCGACCGACCCGGACACCCCGCCCGCCAAGCCCCGCTCGGGCTGGTGGCAGCGCAAACTGTTCGGCGGCTGACCGACAAGCAGCCGCCGGCGGCGCGGCCGCCGGCTGTCCTCAGATGAGAAAAGCCGGAGTTGGGGCCTGATGCCCCGGCTCCGGCTTTTTTGTTGGTGTGGGGGGAGGGAAGAGGGCTTTTAATGTCTCGGGATAGAGGCGTCTTGACCCATAGCGGTCTCTCGACTGCCCTTTCTGCGCCGTCGGCTTTGCCGCCATTTCAGCCATTCAGGATGGATGTCGGTCATTCTAAAAACTGCGATCCATTCAGATCATGCCTGCGCTGAAAACAGATTCGCGCTATGCTATGCATTAGGTCACGTCTTCAACCTGGGAACACATTCGGGAGGGGAAGTTGCGAGCGTTTCTTTCTCATTCGTCCGTCGATAAATATTTCGTGGAGCGTGTCGCCGAGACGCTGCGGCCGGGCACATATGAGTTAGACTCGATCACATTCGATGCCGGACTAGTTAACTCAGAGGCTATACGAAAGGCATTGCAGCGATCTGACCTATTTTGTCTCTTTCTCTCGGAGTCGTCTGCACGTTCGACGTACGTAGAATTCGAGACGTTGCTAGGAATCGAATTCCTCGCTCGCGGAAATATTTCTAGATTTCTAGCTATATGCCTGGACGACGTGGCGTTCAATTTGGCTAGTGAGAATGTAAAATTTTACAATATAGTCCGTAAATCTCTCTCGCCAGAGTCGGCTGCGCGGTTGATACAAGGGCAGCTTGTATCGGCAAGCAGCAAGGCGCAAAGCTTTTCCCATCCGTTTATAGGCCGTGAAGAAGAGTTGAAGGCCTTAGATGATCAGGTCTCGGATCACAATAGGCCGAGCATAAAAGGCATTTATCTGTCTGGGAATGCTGGCACTGGAAGGCGTACGCTCGCCGGAGCCTTTTACGCCAATCATTTTCCTCATGTTGGTAAAGTGTTCCCGAAAATAAGGCTCTCCCATTACGACGGACCCGAGGAATTTTATCGAAACATCTTGTCGGAACTGCGCCCCACGATGACCGCACGAGAGCTGCGGGACCGCATGAGCAGCTTCAGCTTGGTCAATCCAGATCAAAGAATACGCATGTCGGCGCAGTTGCTTAATTCACTCTTGCCTAGCAATGAAGCTGCAATTATTTTGGATGAAGGCGGGATGCTCACTCAATCAGCTGATTTCAGCCCCGAAATTAGAAAGATAATCGATGAATTGGAGGCGCACCCACACCCTCCGGTGGCATTTATTTCGGGAAGAATGATGCCGCATCGGTATCGCGCAGCCCGGCCCGAGATCGCCTTCCTAGCGGTTGGCGCGCTAACCTGGGAAGCGTCGCTGAGACTTATGTCGACCTTGCTCAAGCGACACAAAATTGATGTTGACACTGAGCAACTTCAGCATCTTGCGAATTTATCCGACGCGCACCCGTACAACATATATCGCGTTGTGGAAGAGGTTGTTGAAAAAGGGGTGAAGCTATTCTTGTCCAATCCATCGGACTTCATCGAATGGAAGCATAGGCAGTCGTCGGAGTATTTTTCGCAGATTAAGCTGGACGACAATGATGTAGGCGTGCTTTCATTACTTAGGAACATTCGAGAGCTCGACTTCGACACTATCTGCGAAGCGCTTTCGATCGACGCCGCGCCGCTTGTCGAGAATCTGCAAAGGCTTGTTTTGCAGCATGTTCTAGAGTCAGATGGAGATCGCTTTCGCATTTCGCCCGCGGTTCGTATCGCAGTGGAGCGCGATCCTCGCGTTAAAATGCCAGCCGAGCGCCAAGCGGAGGCGACCGCAGTAGTGGCGCGGACACTGAGTCTCCGCCTCGAAGAGGGCACCGCGCCGGTGTCTTTAGTAGACGCGGCCGTGTTAGCAACGGTCGAAAGCGGCAGCGTGGCGACCACATTGTCGGCTGCTTTCCTGTTGCCTTCGCACTACGTTTGGCTGGCCAAGCTGCGCTACGATCAACATCAATGGACTGAAAGCATCCGGTTCAGTTCAGAAGCGCTCAAGGGCGAGGATCGCCTATCGACCAACGGCTTGGTTGCCGCTTGCCGTTTCCTATGCCTTGCGGCGGCGCGTACTGGGGCGGACGCAATTTTCGATAACGCAATAGCAAAGCTAAGGACCCGTGCTGGCGACGACTGGGCGCGCAGCAACGTCTACTATCTTGAGGGTTTCAGGCACCGTATGCGAGGTCGGCTGCCCGCAGCTCAGGAGCTTTTTCAAAAAGCCTACGACTTCCATCACGGCAACATATCGGCGATGCGTGAGCTTGCGGCAATCGCGCTAGGCTGCGGACTCATAACGCATTGATCCAGATGCGGGCGGCTGCGAGCTTGAGGGCCGCGAGGAAGTTGTCCGGCCGGCGATCGTATCGCGTGGCAAGGCCGCGCATCTGCTTGATGCGGTTGAAGAAGCGCTCGACGCGGTTCCTCTGGCGGTAGAGCCACGAGCTGAAGGCGAAGGTGCGCTTGCGGATGACTCGCGGCGGCACATTCGCGAACGTGCCGCGCCCGGCAGCCTCGGCACGGATGGCGTCGGTGTCGTAGGCCTTGTCGGCCAGGAGAATGCCCCCGGGCGCGAGACGGGCCAGCAGTTCGCGTCCCGCTGGAGCGTCGCCGGCCTGGCCGGCGGTCAGGGTGAGGTGGATCGGCCGTCCTTCGGCATCGACCACGGCGTGGATCTTGGTGGTCAGACCACCCCGGGAGCGTCCCATGCAACGATCGGGATCGTTTCCTTGGCCCCCTTTTTGATCGCGGCACCATGCTGGTGCACCCGAACGCAGGAGCTATCGATCATCACGATGTCGCCGTCATAGGTGGCCGAGACCGCCTCCAGCAGCCGGTCCCAGACCCCGGCGGCCCGCCAGCGCACAAAGCGGTTGTAGAGGGTTGTGCGCGGGCCATAGCGTTCCGGCACGTCCCGCCACGGCGCCCCGGTGCGGAACCGCCAGAGGATGCCGTTGATCACCCGACGGTCATCCACCCGCGCCACGCCGCGCACCTTGTTCGGCAAAAGCGGCCCGATGATCGACCATTCCTCATCCGTCAGCTCGTGCCGGCGCATCTCTCAAGCTCCCAGTTTGGCAGCTTGAATCACGACACAACCAGACACGCAAATTTATGGGGCCACGTCCTAGCTAGAGGCCATCTAGACAAGGCGGAGGGTCTGGCTCGTGAAGCGCATGGCTATGCCCGATCTAACGCTTACTTAGTTGATATGTTACTCACTATTTTAATTCGAAGACGCACGCATGGATCGGTAACGAGCGAGATTGAAGACTTGTTCGCTGTTCTCGAAAAAGTAGGGGAGGAGGACGGTCGGTCATTTTATACGACACGTAGAGCAGAATACGAATATCTGTGGGGAGACAATAAGCGGGCGGCGGATCTCATTGACAAAGCTGCGGAAAAAACCCCGACGATATTTGAAGTACGGAGACTGCAAGCGGAAATATATCTGAAAGCTGGAAATCAGAGCAGAGCAAATCAAGCAATCAAAATGATGGAAAGAATGATGGAAGACAGAGAAGTATATGATAGGCGATCTAACTATCGGATATTCCTAGAGACGAAGGCGCAATATCTGGCAGATGTCGGTCAATTCACAGATGCGAAAAGGCTCTATGATGATACTGCCTATTTCACAGAAGAAGAGAGGGATAAGGCCGTGAAGGACATTGAAGTGGCTCAGGCGTTTTACAGCAAGACGCGACGCTAAGCTCGCTCATATATCGGGTTGAGTTGAACATTGGTGCTGCAGCATGCGCTAGGCGGCAGATATCGAAATATTCGCACTCGAAACGGCTCTGACAAAAAGTGGCCCCCCTCCGGCCCTCTCTCCGGTCGCCCCCCAACTGGCGCGCAATATGCCTGCGGGGGTGCGGGCCCGGCGGTTTGGTCGGGTTTACGACGCAGAACCCGACAGGAGCCGATCTTGCCCGTATTGCAGGAAACCCGCGTCAGCGTTGCCCTCGCGCCCGCCAAGCCGGTTGGCCTGGCCGATCTCGGGGTGCCGCTCGATGACGCCACCGTGGTGAAGAAGGGCCGCGTGCACGAGTTCCATCAGCTTTTGGCGGAAGGCGCCATCGGCCGGCGGTTCCAGGATCTGAAGGTCATCGCCATCAAGACCACCGAGGCGGGGCTCGCCGGCGCCACGGTGTTCGTGCAGTTCGAGGTGTTCGGCGACAACACGGCGGCGGTCGGCCCGGCGGGCACGTTCGAGGCCACCTTCTTCGCCGGGGAGCGGGTGCTGGCCACCGTCGCCTCCAGCGATCTGTTCCTGCCCTATGCCAGTTTCTGGTACGCCAACCGCTTCGTGTTCGCGCTGCCGCTCGCCGATTTCGACGCCGCCGACCGCATGGCGTTCATCGCCACGCCCGCCGAGGTGCGGACCGTCTAGGGGCGGAGGGGGCATGATCTATCCGTGTGTGACGCGCGTTCCCCATCGCCTGTTGGGCGACATGCTGCGCATGAAACTGAGCGAGACGGTGTCTTTCGACCTCACCCTGGAGGAGGGGCACACCCTGTCGCGGGCCTTCACCGCGGTGGCCCACGATTTTCGCCGCACCGACGCGCTCTATCTGAGCCCGGTGGGGAGCGATGATGCATTTTCCGCCGCGGTCGACGCCGGCGGCGTCCATGTGGAAACCCCCGCGGGGCCCCACCACCTCAGCTGGGAGGACGTGAGCGAGCTGGCGGAGCGGCTGGCGGTGGAGTGAGGGGGCCGGCCCGTCCTCAATTGGACCAGTGGTCGATCCACATGCGCTCGCCGATGGTGCAGGAGATGCGCGGGGCGCCGGCGGCCGTGGGCACCACGAGACCCGGGCCCGGCGGCGGCGCCACGCCGGCCACCTCCAGCACCAGCTTGGTCTTGATGGCGCGGGCGAATTCGCTGGTCCGCTCCACCGGGATCACGAACGCGCCCGGCCCGCCGATGACGCAGTCTTCGTAATAGACGTCGATCTCCGGCACATCGATGGCGGCCGAGCTGCCCCGCTTCAGCACCAGGGGCAGGCCGTTGATGGTGATGCCCCGCTGCACCACCGCGTCGCGCACCAGGTGAACCGGCGGCCCCTGGTTGTTCACCCCGTCGCCCGAGACGTCGATGACCCGGCGCAGGCCCTTGAAATCATTCTGGTCGAACAGGTCGGCGCTGAACAGAAGGGCGCTGGAAATGGAGGTGCGGTAGACCCGGTGCTGCGGCGCCGTGGCGATGGCGTCGGCAAAGGCGCGGGCGCTCTGCGGCCCGTCGATCAGCTGCCAGTCCACCACCACCCGTTGCTCATGCTCGCCGGCCCATTCCACATAGATGACGGCGATGCGGCCCTGGGGGCCTTCCCGCAGCGCCTGCAGGAATTCGGCGGAGGTGATGGCGCTCACATAACCCTGGCGCTGCAGGGTCTGCTCTTCCGTGTCCATGGAGTAGGACACGTCCACCGCCAGCACCAGCTCGAGGTCCACTGGCCGCCCGCCGGCATCGGCCGCCGCAGCGCCCGGCGCCAGCAGCAGGGCGAGGCCGGCGCCCCGCAGGCCGGCGTGCCAGATCCACCCCCATTGTTCCCGCCAAGACGTGCGCGTGCTCATGCTGTGTCACTCCCCGACGGGCGGTGTCCACCGCGACATTGCGTCGCGATGATGCTGACACCTTCCGGTCGGGGGCAAAAGAGCTGAGCCGCCTGTTTTCCCCTTGAAGTGGGGGCTACTGGTCGACGGTCTCCGTATCGACGATCTCGATGCCAAAACCGCCGAGCCCCACATAGGTGCGGGTCTTGGAGGCCAAAAGGCGGATGGAGACGATGCCGAGATCCCGCAGGATCTGGGCGCCGAGGCCCACCTCGCGCCAATGGCGGTCGCGCTCGGCCTCGCTCGGGGTCATCTCGCCGGCGCCCATGGCCGCCGGCGGCACGCCGGCGGTGCCGTCGCGCAGATAGACCAGCACGCCGCGGCCCTCCGCGTCGATGCGCTCCAGCGCCTTCTGGATGGTCCGCCCACCGGCGAAGGCGTCGGCGATGGGGTCGGCCCGGTGCAGGCGCACCAGCACCTTCTCGCCATCACCGATGCGGCCCTTCACGAGGGCCAGATGGTTCACCGAGTCGAAGGGGGTGGTATAGGAATAGCCCTGCAGCTCGCCCACGCAGGTGGGCACCGGGAATTCGGCGGCCCGGGTCACCAGCTTCTCGCGCGACTGGCGATAGGCGATGAGATCGGCCACCGAGATGCGGGTGAGTTTGTGGGTATCGGCGAACTCGGCCACCTGGGCGCCGCGCTTCACGGTGCCATCGTCATTCACCAGCTCGGAGATGACGCCCACCGGCGGCAGGCCGGCGAGGCGGCACAGGTCCACCGCCGCCTCGGTATGGCCGGAGCGCATGAGCACGCCGCCTTCCTTGGCGATGAGCGGGAACACGTGGCCGGGCCGCACGAAATCGGCGGCCCCCATGTTGGGATTGGCGAGCGCGCGCACGGTGTTGGTGCGCTCTTCCGCCGAGATGCCGGTGGTGGTGCCGTGCTTCACGTCGATGGAGATGGTGAAGGCGGTGCCGAGCGGCGCGTCGTTGGCCGACACCATGGGGTCGAGCCGCAGGCGCTTCGCCTCGGAGGGGGGCAGCGGCGCGCAGACGATGCCGGAGGTGTTGCGGATGATGAAGGCCATCTTCTCCGGCGTCGCCAGCGAGGCGGCAACGATGAGATCGCCTTCATTCTCACGGTCATCGTCGTCAGTGACGACAATGATCTCGCCGCGGGCGAAGGCTTCGATGGCGGCTTGGACGCGGGCCTGGGTGGTATCGGTCACGGGCAATTCTCGCACGCTGAGCGGAGGAAGACCGAGGAAGTCGTTGGGCGTCACCTCGTGGCCGGTGGCCTCTGCGATCCTCTCGGCCGTCTCGCGGGAGATCCAGGCCCTGTCATCGTTGCACAGCGCGGTGACGCTGGCGGGCGACAAGCCCACCTGCCGCGCGAACGCGCTGCGCTTGGTGCCGGTGCTGGAAAGCCATTCCGCGAGCTTCATGGCCCCACCATAACGCCGCGAATTTCAGTGACAATGAAAAACGCGAAATTTCGCTATCACTGAAATTTGCCGTCAGCGGGGAAACGGCCAGTGTGTACCGTCCCCCACCTGGCCGCGATGGCGCAGCAGGTGATCGGCGAGCACGCAGGCCATCATGGCTTCGCCCACCGGCACCGCGCGAATGCCCACGCAGGGGTCGTGGCGGCCCTTGGTGAATAGCTCCGTCTCTTCGCCGAACTTATCGACGGTCTGGCGCGGGGTGAGGATGGAGGAGGTGGGCTTCACCGCGAACCGCGCGACGATGGGCGCGCCGGTGGAGATGCCGCCCAGAATGCCGCCGGCGTGGTTGGCGAGGAAGTGGGGGTGGCCCTCATTGCCGCGCCGCATCTCATCGGCATTCTCCTCGCCGGTGAGGCGGGCGGCGTTGAAGCCCTCGCCGATCTCCACCCCCTTCACCGCATTGATGCCCATGAGGGCGCTGGCGAGATCGCCGTCGAGCTTGCCATAGAGCGGTGCGCCGAGGCCCGCCGGCACCCCTTCCGCCACCAGCTCCACCACCGCGCCGATGGACGAGCCTTTCTTGCGGATGGCATCGAGATAGTCGGTCCAGGCCGGCACGGTGCCGGGATCGGGGCAGAAGAAGGGGTTGTTGTCCACTTCCGCCCAGTCCCAGCGGCTGCGGTCGATGGCGATGTCGCCGATCTGCACGAGGGCGCCGCGCACCACCACGCCCGGCAGCACCTTGGCGGCGATGGCCCCCGCCGCCACCCGGGTGGCGGTTTCCCGCGCCGAGGAACGGCCGCCGCCGCGATGGTCGCGGATGCCGTATTTGATGTCATAGGTGAAATCGGCGTGGCCCGGCCGGTAGGCGCCGGCGATGTCGGCATAATCCTTGGAGCGCTGGTCCACATTCTGGATCAGGAGGGCGATGGGGGTGCCGGTGGTGACGAGCCCGCCGTCCGGGTGGGGCAGGGTGCCCGACAGCACCTCCACCGCATCGGGCTCCCGGCGCTGGGTGGTGAAGCGCGACTGGCCCGGCCGGCGCCGATCGAGCGCCGCCTGCACCTCTTCCAGGGTGAAGCGCAGGTTCGGCGGGCAGCCGTCCACCACGCAGCCGATGGCCGGCCCGTGGCTCTCGCCGAAGGTGGTGACGCGGAACAGATGCCCGAAAGTGTTGAACGACATGGCGCGACCTTGTTGCCTCTGCTGTGCTCAATAGACGAGCCCGGCCGCGATGCAAACGGCGGCGCGCCGCATCGAGGGCCCGATCGGGCGCGCGATGCCCTCTCTGATGCGTTCTCGGGTGCGGCGGCTGGGCGCGGCAACGCGGCGCCGTTCGGCAGCTGCCCCAATCGGCGGCAGATGTGCTAAGGAGGAGCCGACGGAGCCCTATTTCCCGCCATGCCTTTCCTTGAAATCATCATCGTCCTGGTCCTGGTGCTGCTCAATGCGGTCCTCGCCGCCGGCGAATTGTCCATCGTCTCGTCCCGCCCCGCGCGGCTGAAGCCCATGGCGGAGCGCGGCCAGCGTGGCGCCCGGGCGGCGCTCATGCTGGGGGCCGAGCCCGGCCGCTTCCTCTCCACGGTGCAGATCGGCATCACGCTCATCGGCATTCTGGCCGGCGCCTTCTCGGGCGCCAGCCTCGGCGCCCAGCTGGGCGATGTGCTGCGCGATGCCGGCATGCCGGCCGGCTTCGCCGGGCCGGTGGGCTATGCCACGGTGGTGGCGGCCATCACTTATGTCTCGCTGGTGATCGGCGAATTGATCCCCAAGCGCATGGCGCTGCAGAATCCGGAGAAGCTCGCCTGCCTGGTGGCGCCCATCATGGTGGCGTTGTCCAAGGTCTCTGCCCCGGCGGTGTGGCTGCTGGATGGCTCCACCCGCATCATGCTGCGCCTGCTGGGCGCCGGCGACGATGGCCGCAACGCGGTGACCGACGAGGAAATCCGCGCCATCATCACCGAGGCGGAGACCGCCGGCGTCATCGATCCGGCGGAGCGGCGCATGATCTCGGGGGTGATGCGCCTCGCCGACCGGCCGGTCACCGCCATCATGACGCCGCGCCCGGACGTGGAGTGGGTGGATATCTCCAAGAGCCCGGACGAGGTGCGCGCCGCCCTTTTGGACACGCCCCATTCCCGCCTGCCCGCCTGCGAGGGCTCGCCCGAGGAGACGGTGGGCGTGATCCAGGCGAAACGGGTGCTCGACGCCTATCTGAAGGGCGAAAATCCGGACCCGCGCGATTTCGTGCAGCAGGTGCCGTTCCTGGTGGAGAGCGTGGGCGCGCTGGAAGCCATGCGCATCCTGCGCGGCGCCTCGGTGCCCATGGGCATCGTGGTGGATGAATATGGGGACATGGCCGGCGTGGTGACCGGCTACGACCTTCTCGACGCCATCACCAGCACCGTGCCGGTGGACGAGCAGGGCGAGCCCGGCGAGCGCAATATCGTGGAGCGGCAGGACGGCTCCTATCTGGTGGCCGGCGATACGCCCATCGACGAGCTCATGGAGCTTTTGGCCGTCGACCTGCCGGTGGACGAGGGCTACCACACGGTGGCGGGCTTCGCCCTCTCGCGCATCAAGGAACTGCCGGAGGAGGGCGCGGTGTTCCACGACCTCGGCTGGCGGTTCGAGATCGTCGACATGGACGGGCGCCGCATCGACAAGCTCCTGGTCTCCCGCCCCCACGTCCTCCACCGCCAGAAGGTCGCCGGCGGGGAGTGAGGGGCGGGCGCGGGCTGCGCGCCGAAGCAGCCCTTTGTCGTCCGTAGCCGCGCCGTCCGCTCGTTCGCTCCCTCTCCCGCCTGCGGGGGAGGGCTGGGGAGGGGAAAGGCGCAACGCTCCGGGTCTGCGCCGGCGCTTGGAGTTTGGCTCCCGCCCATTGGCGGATGAGGTGCGCGCGGCTGCGGGGCGTGCCCCCTCCCAACCCTCCCCCGCAGGCGGGAGAGGGCTTTAGCGCGCGCCCTCCGCCATGTGTGGCGGCTCCGGCCCGCGGCCTTAATCCCGTCGTGCGAGTGAGCGCAGGAAGCCTTCGTATTCCTCGGTCAGCTCCATATCCACGCCGAACGCATTCTTCAGGAGAAGGTTGGCGATGAAGGCCTGGTCGTTGCGCGGGTCGTCCAGGGTGTCGCGCAGCACCGGCACCGTGTCCTCGATGTGCTTGAGGAAGGCGATTCCCTTCTCCAGGGTTTCGGTCCACTTGGCGCGGTGCCACAGGGCCAGCGGATACATGATCTCGTGCACGAAGTTAGATTTGCGGGCCTTTTCAAAGAAGCGCAGGCCGGCGCTCCAATTCTCCTTGGCCCGCAGCGGCGGCGGCGGAATGTCGCCGAGCAGCATCTTCTTGCCCGCCTGGCCGACGAAATCATCCAGCGTCACCGGCGCGTCGATCTGGGCGCGGAAGTGCCAGAGGGCGAAATTGCCGGGATATTCCTTGCCCATGGCGGCGACGAGCGCCTCTTCCACTTTGTCCACGGCGGCCTTGTCGCCCTTGAGCGCGGCGGTCATGGCGAAGGCGAACAGGGTGTCGTTGCCCACCGTGTGGACGCCGCCGGTGGCCAGCTGCTGGGGCGTCAGGGTTGGCGTCTTGCCGTCCACCGGGGCCACCGGCTCGCCGGCGCGCTGGGCCATGATGTAGGCGGTGATCTCCAGCCACGGCACGTAATGGGTGATGAAGGCGTCGGGGTCCACATGCACGATGGCCAGGTTGAGGGGCATCTTGCGCTTCTGCAACTCGGCCATATCGGTCATGGAAACCCCCGGGGCAATGGGACAATGAGGCAAAGGACGCCGTGAAAAATGGCGCGTGAAGGCGACGCGACGCCGCCGCGTCGGCTTCACGACACGGGGACGCGATGCGGCGCGCCGCGGAGAAAACGCAGCAAGAACAATGCCAGGGAAGGGGTGGGACTCAGTCAGCGACGGCGAAGCGGCCGCCGGAGACCACATAGACCGCGCCTTGCCGCACCGGCAGGCCGGAGGCCTCCGCCACCGGCATGCCGGCGAGCACGTGCAGCGCCGCGCGGATGACGCCGCCATGGGTCACCACCACCGCATCCCCGGGCAGCTCGTTGATGGCGGCGGCCACCCGGTGGCTGAGCTGAACGTAGTTCTCGCCCTCCGGCGGGGTGAAATGCCAGGGGTCGCGATCGCGCTTGCGCACCGCGTCGTAATTGCGCCGCCGCAGCTCCGGCCAGGTCTGGCCTTCCCAGCGGCCGAAAGAGAGCTCGGCGAAGCGGATGTCGGTGGCGAAATCGTGCGCCGGCAGATCGAGGCTGGTGCGCAGGATGCGCATGGTCTCGGTGGCGCGCACCAGCGGACTGCAGACGAAGGACAGGGTGTGCGGTGGGCCGGCGAGGCGGTGCAGCACCCGGCCGACGCTGCCCGCCTGAATGCGCCCCAGGGCATTGAGCGGCACATCGCGGCGCCCCTGCAGGCGCCCGGCGACGTTCCAATCGGTCTCGCCATGGCGCACCAGGAACAGGCGGCGCCCGCCCGGCGGCGGCGCGGCGCCCTCTTCGGTGCGGCGGGCGGGGTCCATGCCGGCGGTGTCGCCGGGGGCGGTGCTCAACGGGCCGGCACCGGCACGACGTGATCGTACCAGGCCCCGGTCACCGGATAGGTCACGCGCAGGGAAACGGTTTCGCCCGGCCGGCGCGGCCCCTTGTAGGTCACCACCGTGCCCTTGAGGGTCTGGCCCACGCATTTGGTGGTGGCGCCGCCATTCAGGCCGAGGGCGCCGCCATCGATGCCGGTGGCGACGAAGCGGCCGAAGCCGATGCCGATCTTGGCGCCGGCCGGGGCCGACAGCACCTTGATGGTGGGCACCTGGGTCTGCTGGCAGTTGAAGTCGGTGGTGCCCGCCGCGAAGATGGCGCCCTTGGCCGAGCCGACGCCGGTCATATAGGACGTGCCGCCCTCGCTGGGGTTGGAATAATCGGGAAACAGCGCGCCGCCCGGGCCGAAGACGCGGTCGCGCAGCGGATATTGCTGGAAGGTCGGCAGGGTCTGGGCGACCGCGCCGCCGCAGAACGCCGGCGCGCCACCGAGGAGGGCGACGGCCACGACCATCCGCAGAGCTGTCCGCATCATCAGTCTCCTGTGCGTGCGCCCGAGGCCCTCAGTCCTGCGCCAGAGCGAGGTCGGGGGCGTCCGGGTGCTTCATGCCGACGATATGATATCCGGCGTCCACATGGTGCACTTCGCCGGTCACACCGCGTGACAAATCGGAGAGGAGATACACGCTGGTGTCGCCCACCTCGTCGGTGGTGACGGTGCGGCGCAGCGGCGAATTCAGCTCGTTCCACTTCAGGATGTAGCGGAAATCACCGATGCCGGAGGCCGCCAGGGTCTTGATGGGGCCGGCGGAAACGGCGTTCACGCGAATCGCCTTGGGGCCGAGGTCGGCGGCCAGATAGCGCACCGAGGCTTCCAGCGCCGCCTTGGCCACGCCCATCACGTTGTAATGGGGCATCCACTTCTCGGCGCCGTAATAGGTGAGGGTGAGCAGCGAGCCGCCCTCGGTCATCAGCTTCTCGGCCCGCTGGGCGATGGCGGTGAACGAGTAGCAGGAGATGAACATGGTCTTGGTGAAATTGTCCGCCGTGGTGTCCACATAGCGGCCATCGAGCTCGTCCTTGTTGGAGAAGGCGATGGCGTGCACCACGAAGTCGAGCTTGCCATAGAGCCGGGCCGCCTCCGCGAACACCGCGTCCAGGGTCTCCGGCTCGGTCACGTCGCAATGACCCACCACCTGGGCGCCCAGCTCGTTGGCGAGGGGCTCCACCCGCTTCCTCAGGGCCTCGCCCTGGTAGGTCAGGCCAATCTCCGCGCCCTGGGCGCGGGCCGCCTTGGCGATGCCGTAGCCGATGGATCGGTTGTTGGCGACACCGAGAATCAGCCCGCGCTTGCCCTTCAGAAGACCGCTCGCGAAACCGTCCGTCGCCATTTGCCCGTACTCCACATTGTCAAAATCATTACAGCCACACGGAGAGACCCCGCGGGCCGGCATCCTATGGCATGGGGCCATCCACCGTTCAAGCGAGCAAGGTGCACAACACCCCTTGCATCTGCGCAGCGGAGCATGTTAGAGGCATCGCCCTGGCCACGGAGTGTAGCGCAGTCTGGTAGCGCACCACGTTCGGGACGTGGGGGTCGCAGGTTCAAATCCTGCCACTCCGACCAGTGGCTCCAACGGTTTCATGATTCAGACAGAAACCACGCCGACAGATACGCCGACAGATTGCTAAAGCGAAGCGATGTTGCCCCGCCCTCGCGCCTGCACCCGGCCCTTGCCTGTGACAGCCTCAGCAGCCGACGACTGATAGTCTGGGTGGTGGTGCCCATAGGTGGCTTCCAGCTGCTGCACGGTCATCCCCAGAAAGCTGGCCGCCTCCCATAGATCGACGCCATTTTGCATCATCCATGTCGCGCAGGTGTGGCGCAGGATATGTGGAGTGACATCCGGCCCCAGCCCGGCCGATTCGACGCATCGTGCGAAGGCCTTGCGAATCGATGATACCGGCTCTTGGTTGAACTCTACGACATAACGTTGATGCACGAGCCTCCACCGGCGCATGTGGGCAAGCAGACGAGATGGGAGGCGAACAGGCGGCTGTCGCTTCTTGGTCTGCTTCACGCCCTCCCCGCGACGGTAGAAGACGCCCCGTTCAAGATCGACCCATCCGCGCCCTTCCTCTGGCGAGAATGACGCGGCGCAGATCGCGGAAGACCGGGTGCCGGTGTAGAGCCCAACCAGGATGAATCGCGCGATGTGCCGGCGGCTGTAGCGCTTCGTCTCTACTCCCTTCTGCATCTCGCGGAATCGCCAAGCCGCCCAAAGCAGGCGCGCGGCCTCGGACCGGGTCAGCCACCTCTCCCGTGGGGCTGATTTCTCGGGGAGAACGACCTCTACCACCTCGGAGCAAAGCCCTTCTTTGCGGTGATGGTTGATGGCCGCTCGAAGGTCCTCAAGCTCACGCCGTGCAGCGGCGGGGGTCACGAGACGCGCGGGAGTCCCAGTTTTTTCCGGCTTCGCGGCCTTTATTGGCTGGGCAATTCTCCATTGCACATAGTCCCGGCATGCCCGACCATTCACCTCGGATAGGGTCTTTAACCCCCACCATTCTGCCAGCTTGAGGACGCGCTGTTTGACCTCACTCTCTCGGGCCTGCTGCGGCGCGACATCAGTGAGGTAAATGGTCAGGACGTCGGCGATTGCGATCTCTGAGGGATGACGCCCGCGCTCGCGCGAGACTTGGTATTTTCCCGCGATATAGACCGCGAGGGCTTGCTCGGCACCCGCGCGGTCACTAGGAGCGCAGCCAGTGCTGACCTTGTGTGCTCCGTCTCGGATGACCCAGACTGAGCGAGCACGGACGTTCCCTGCTGCATCCCGGCGCTCGGGTTCGAGCCATAGGCGTGAGCCTTTTGCGGGACGCGGCATAGTTCTCTCATTTCCTCAATTGCGCGTAGGGTGGTGTAATATTTCCCGGCGATCCTCTCGACGGCAAGGCGCCCCTTGGCTGCCTCCCCCTTGAGCCCAGAGGCCCCCATGCTCCCATCAGGAAAGGCCAGGGAGGCAGCCACGTCTAGGCGCAGGGGCTGCGTGTCTGTGACCTGATCGCGGCGAGGGATCGTGCGCGCCATCACCCGCCCTCCTTCTCTAGAAACGCCCTGGTCCGGCGAAATTCGTCCCAGTCGTCCCACGTCGGCATCACCGAAGCCAGGTTGCTTTTGTCCGGCTCTGGGCACACCCACCAGCCAACACGGGATAGGAGCTTGAACAGCTTCCAGCGGATGGCGTGCATGGTCATGCATCATTCCTCCGAACTTCCACGGTCGCGACGCGGCACGTCTTGGCGCGGGTAAGCGCCTCCGCCAGGGCGCCGGGGCGGCTGGCCTCCATCGCCTTGCGCAATGCCTTCCGTCCGGCGGCATCACACGCTGCGAGCATGCGGGCCTCCACGGTGACGAGTGCGCCCGCGATGGCGTTGAGCATCGGCGGGTCGAAGCCGGCCGCGACCTGCTGAATGGCGGTCTGGATCGCTTCGGCGAGCGCTTGGACCTGTCGTTGCTCTTCTGCTTTGCGCTCGGCCACGGTCATGGTGCGAGGATCACGCATCACCCACCCTCCTTCCCATCCACCCCGATCATCTCGGCATGCTTCCACACGGCAAGGCGCCGATGTGCTTCACGCTCCAGTGCGACGCCAATGCGTTCATCGTCATTGATGTGGTAATACCAAGTGGCGTGATGCTCTCCATGCTTGGCGACGACGACACGCCAGCCGCTGGTCATGTCATGAACGCGGACGCCTTCACCTGATTTGTCGATGATGGCCCGCTCAGCCGATTTCATCGGATGCCTCCCGAGCCTTAATCATCGCATCCGCCACTTGGTATGATCGCCCGGCGATTTCGCTCGGTCCGTAGCTCACGCCAGATGTGCCGGAGTAGGCAGCCATGCCGGAGGCGATCTGCGCCGCGAAGTAGTCGCGCATGGTTATGCCCGCAGAGCCCCATCCCTGCCCCTCATCGGGAACGGGAAATGCCGGTCCACCATCATTCTTCATCGGGATACTCCTTCATCATCCGGCGCCGCTCATGAGCATCATCGCGGAGAAGGTCGGGGTCTGGCTCTTCGATCAGCTCGGCATCCTGCGCGGCAAGCTCGCTCAGTGCGGCGGCGCGGCGGTGTTTAGTAATGGTGGAAACACCACGGATCTCATCGATGGCATCTTCAATTGCATCACGATATCCGTCCCAGTATTCCCCTTGCTTTTTCGTCACCCACTCCGGACGCTGTTTGTCAAAAATCTTCACGGCCTCTTCCAGCGCTTCCCTTCGCGCCTCTGCGCGGGCGGTGGATAGGATCTCCGATAGCGGCGGACCAGCGACTTTACGCACCACTGCGTCGGCCTCTTCGAGGGTCATTTCCGGGTGATCGATCATCATCTCACCACGCACCCATGAGCGCCGCTGAGCATCGATTTCCTCAGGCGTCATTTCATGGTCTTTCAGGCGCTGGAGCACCTGCAACAGCCCAGGATCGGACTTCACTTCACCCCATGTGCGATTATTGCGATCACCCATCACTCACCTCCCTGTGTGGGGTGGAGGGCGGCGCGGGCAGAGATCCCCCAATCTGTGGCATCAGCCTTGAGAGGCATGTCTTCCAGCGCCAGCCGGTCAAGCCGATTAGCAGCCAGCTCTAGCGACGCCCTCAGCCTATCCACCTCCGCCCTGAGCGCGTTACGCTCGCGGGCAATGGACAGGATGTCATCCTCTCTCCGGCCGATGAACTCCTCAAGCTGCTGCACATTGAGCTTGAGCGCGTCACGCTCACGTTCTGCGGCTTCGACGCGGACGATCGCCACCGCCTTTTCACCGGCGCGGCGGACGGCATCCGCATTGCGCCCGTCGCGCTCCTTCACCAGCTGAGCGATCTCTTCCGCCTGTGCTTCGAGCGCGGTGGCAGCTTCGGCGTGTATCCGGTCAAGATCAGACCAGCCTCGCAAGTGCTGCATAGGCCCGGCATAGTCAGTATCCCGCAGCCGCGCCACCAGATCCTTTACGTCAGTGATCATCGGCGGGCTCCTTCTGCTCACGCGTCCTATCGAAAACATCACAATGCACAGGGCATCCGGCGCTGAACACGAACATGCCGGGCCGCCCCATGTAGCCGCGCCCATGCCCGTTATCGATTGCCGGGCAGCTACACCCGATAGCGAGCGCGGCGTCTGAGCCGGGAGGCGGCGGGAGCGCGGTTGTGGTGGGTTCACTCGCCATCGGTCTTCTCCTGTGCGGACAGAGCCGCGTGGCGGCGAGGCGCCACAGGCCGGGTGTCAGCTTCCCATCCAGCGCGGATCTTTTTAACGTGTTTGCTTACTGCCAACGGGCTCAGACCAAGAACCACAGCGATTTCCTTCTGAAGAATGCCTGGGCATGACACGAGTAGGGCTCGCACTGCGGCGCGGTTCTGGTCTCTGACCCTAGATCTTGACGCGGACATGCTCACCCCTCCTTGTCGCCAGGGAGCGCGATGGCGCGGTCAAGGCGCTCGATCTCTGCGAGGATGAGTGCACCAGCCTTCACGAGGTCACGGCGGCGCGTCGTCGGCTTCCACCACTTATCCGCCCACGGCCATGCGTATGGCGGGTCTTCACCGCAAGTTTCTCCGTCATATCCACTCGCTGTATTCTCGGCGTAGGCAGCCGCAGCAAGCGCCAGCTCGCCACTTTCGTATTCATCATCATGATCTGGCGTCCACTCCTCTACGGAGACCTGCCGACGGCGCTCAGCGAGTACGTCATGCCACGCAGCGGGCATCTCCTCCGCCCCCTGGCGGTAGGCGTCTGAATGGGCCGCCATATTCGGAAATGGCATCCACCCAATGGGAGTTCCGGTGCGTGTCTCGCAAATACAGTCGTGGCACCAGTCCCAGCCCATCCAGTACCACTCGTCTATTTCGTCATTCTCGAAGTTGTTTGAGCCAAGTGTCCACTGCGGGTCGTTGCTGTCTTCAAGAGGGAAACTGCAGTCTTCATCCCCGTAAGCGATCAAGAGCGCGATCCACGTTCCATCCTTTGGCGCCTCTTCCATCGGAAGCGGCTTCACGCTCACCGCCACCGGCTTCGCCTTTCCGGCGTTGGAAGAAGCCATGTAGTCGGCACGCTCTTCGCGAGTAATGAGCGCCATGTCTGGGCGGTCGTCGGGGCTGGTGCGATCATCCTTTTCGGTGAGATCACGCCATGCATCATCAACCGACATCACCTCATCGGCGCTGGCAGAGGCCGGAGGCTGCGGGGCGGCGGCGATCAGCTCACGAGCGGCAGTGATCTGATGAGGCTCGACGTATGGGGTAAACCCTCCTTCGTCATCGGCCCACTTTCTCCCACAGCAATCGCAGATCGTCCAAAGGACGCCTCCGCGATGCGTCTCCTCATGGGTGCACTCATTCCGCTCTGTATAATCCAGCAGATCGCGCAGCACCGACCGCCATTCCGGCACCGTTCCCGTGTCGAGAGCGGCGCGGGCTTGCCAAATGTCTCGGCCGTGATCTTCGGACGCTCCGGTTCGGCAGGCTCTTGATGTTGGCCACCACGCCTCGAAGCGCTCCCGCTCGGTCTTGTCGTGATCAGTCATGGCTCAAACCTCGAATAGCTCCCGACATGCCACGCCGCGACACTAGAAATGTCCTCGACGTATTTCTCTTTCACGAGCCACGGCAAGAACCCATCAGGGTCAGGCTCTTCTATCCAGGGAGAGGTTGGGTCAGGCTTCCATGCTGCTCGATAGGCATCCGCCACCACTCGCTTTCTGAATGCGCGGGTCACACGAACAGGCCCCTGCCACATCTTGTCGCTATATTCCCCTGTTTCTATGATTAAAATAGTCCCGACATGGATCGTGATATTTAAATCTTCATTCATCAACTCCATCCCCTTCTGCGGCAGCGATTTCTGCGTCGATCATGGCCATGTATATGGCCTCAACCCCGACTCCGGAATTCCAGCCACCCTCCACCATGACGCTTGTCGGCTCACGGGCTGCCTTCATCGCGGCAAGGGCGAGATGGCGCCATTCGTCCATAGCTTCAGGATCCAGATCTGAAAAATCACATGGATAGCGTCCACTTACCTCAATCCACCGAATAAACATCGCCTTCGCGATACGCTCTTGCAGCTCACTGGTCATCGTGTCGTCCCCCAGTTGGGCACCCAGAAGGAGGGCTCTCGAAACATGTTTGCTGAGGGCCATCGAGATGCACATGCTGGAAATTCTGGCAGTCCCGTATGGCGATCCGGAGGGCGATATTGTTGCCCGGCCCGAGCTGGTACATGAGCCATCCCACACAATACTCCTCATCGCCGCCGGCATGCTCGTCGCACAGGACGGGAAGCGCAGCCTTGCTCATTGCGGGGAGCGGGGTGCTTGGCTCCGCGAGCGTTTGCGCGATCGCGCGGTGTCGATCCACGCTGTAGCCGTCCGAGGTTTCATAGGTGCCGGTCGAGACCTTCCAAGGACATTTTGCACATTGCTGAACGCGGCGAAGTTTGAACGACAAGAGAACCTCCCTCAGTTGGATACCCCGTCGTGAAGGCCGTCAACGCGCATCCGCGGCTTGGGGCCGAAGAGTTCTGCGTGCCGGTCCCGGATATGCTGGCTGACAGGCTCAGGGGCTCGGTCGAATTCTCCCAGCGGGAGCCAAACGGCATCGCCGGGTCCCTGATCCGAAAGCCACTCCCATCCCTCATCGCCCCGGTCTGGCCCGTCGCAGGCGAGCTGCACGAAGCCAATATTCTGGCCGTCTCGCTCGATGTGGAGGTCAACCCAGCACCAGCCCGAGTTTTCTCGGATCACACCTTCCCGTCCATCCTTGTGCCGGGCCAGAATTCCATTCCACCCGTGGTCCATTCATAGCCTCCATCTTGCTCATCATGCGTGTTATGTGTATCTTACACATCATCGCATAACACACAAGGGGCTGATATGAAGATCGGAACGAAACAAGGAATGAGCCTGGCAATGCCGCCGAAGCTTCAAGATGGGGTAACCACCGAGCGCGTGCAGATCGTCGCTCCGGCATCGTGGATCGAGCTTGTCGACGAATGGCGGCGGAAACAGCCGAAGATCCCCAGCCGGTCGGAGGCTATTCGTATCTTGGTGGAGAATGCGTTGAGCGCGGAGAAGTAAATGTCTTCTATCAGCGAACTTCAGGCATACCTGTACGTATGTGGATACGATGGCGGCCCGTTTAAGATCGGATATGGGTACAACCCAAGCAAGAGAATGAAAGATCACGTCCGAAGTGGACACGCCGGAATATTCATGGTCGGCGCGTGGCCGGTTGGCGCTAGAATCGCTCAGGCTGCCGAGCGCTATGTTCATTGGCTTCTGCGAGACAAGCACCTTCAAAAAGAATGGTTCAATGTCACGCAGGAGGAGGCCGAGGCTGCCGTTCGTCATGCTCTTTCGCCAGGAGCCCTTGAAGCCCATGATAACTTCTCCATGGTCCCTCCAATTACCGGGAAAAACAAAGACCTGGGATACAAGGAGTGGGCACGAACAAACTTCGCTTCTGGAACGCTTCTTCGGATAAAATCCGTGGTTGCGAAGGATGAGACGCAGTCTGATTTCATCCGTGAGGCGATCGAAGCCGAGCTTAAGCGCCGAGAGAAGAAGCCAAAGGACTAGACCCTACCCCAGTTCCTTGGGTGGAGAGGGGATGGGCATCCAGTGGGTAGGCATCATCGTGTCTTCGCTGAACCCGCCGTCCCATGATATCCATCCCTCCCAGCCGTCTCTTTCATCTTGGCCGATATAGCGGCCTTCAAGGTCGCGGTGCTCCGTGATGCCGCCTGGATCACTCTCCCAATTGCCTGCGGTCACTCGATATGTGCTGCCAGGAGAGCCGTCCCCCTTCGGGCAGAAAAGAAGGATGACCGTCCCATCCTTCGGCGCTGTGCTGATGTCTCTCCACCCACCCTCAGCGTACTCGCGCAGGATGGATGCAAGGGCGCGGGCCTCGGATATATGGAGGTCCGGCGGCGGGAACCGCGGAGCCTCAATCATCTCCGCCAAATCTGCTTGAGCCGTGATAGCTGTTGCGAACCGCAGCGCGAGCGCTTTCTTGTCGGTCTCGGTGTTCATGCTTCCTCCTGAAGGGTAGCCGGCAGGGCGTCGATGTTGCCAAGGACGGGCTTGAACGAGTAGCGCGCAACCCATGGATTCTGCGCCCAGGCTCCGGTGCCGTTGATCTGGTCCCATAGGTCGGCATAGGCTTCTGACGCGCTCTCGAAGCCTTCGAATTCATCAGGCTCCGTCCCGTTCCAGTAGCGGTCGGCGGTGATCTCGATCGGCTGTCCGCCGTAGCACTTGACATCGAGGATGACGTTTTGGTGGAGGATGCCCTCGGCGATCGCACCCGCCTCGCTGATTTCTTGCAGCCGCTGTACCCTCACCTCTGTCACGTAGAGGGAGAGACGGGATGCCCAGCGTGGCATGTGCATGCCGGGGCGGTTTTTGTCGTCGAAGAACTCGGATCTCCCCCGCTTGCTATCGGCGGCATAGAATGTAAAGCCAATATCACCGCCTCCGATATGATCCTTCATCGGGCCGCGCCAGTTTCCAGTCTCTCTCACCCACAGGCGGTCGCCGGACTGTACCCGGATGAGATCCGAGGATCGCTTTGGCACATCCTCTTCAGCCACGCCGATCCAGCCACCGGCCGCGCAGAAGACATCCCACTGACCGGGGGCAGCAAGTTCGGGCTGCGGCTTGATGATCCTACGCGTCTGGGTCTTGCCCATACCGGGTGCTTCGATCTCACGCAGCAAAGCGCGGATCATGCTACCGTTGAAAAGTATTGGGTGGTCAGCCATATCAGCTCCGTGCCTTCATGATGATGTTCGCCATATGCCGGACGATCTCTTCTTCCGGCTCCCGTGATGCTCTGAGGGCTGATGAAATCCCGTAGATCTGCTGTGCGATCTTCAGGGGTTCAATCCCTAGTTCAGCCCAAAACTCACGCTCTCCCATATCGTGCTGCCGCATGTGCTCTTCATGGGTGAGCGGAAGTACCCATTCGTCAGATGGTTTGGCCTGCCCAGGCCCGACCTTCCCGAATGCATCCTCAGAAAACCGCAGGTGCGCCGCCTCAACGTGATCCATGCGCCCCGTCGAGATACAGGGCAGCTGACGCACCAGAGCAAGGTGAGCTTCATCACGCTTCCGCCCTCGCTCTTTCGGGGCCTGCCGCTTTGGCTTGCTCTCCCGCGAATACGATCCGCCCTTTGGGAGGGGGAAGACGTATCCGCAATCGGGGACGATCCGCGCCATTACAAGCAGGTCCTCAGCCACATCTGGTAGTCGCGATCCAGCTTCTGCCACTCGGAAAGACTGGCGCTGGTTTTCCCAATGTCCGACCGTGACCGAACACCACAATGGACGCGAATAGCCTCGGCGGCGTCGTCCACTGTCTCGCAGGGCTGGTAGTGCCCTTCTTCATCCAGGAACCGGCGGAAGGACATCTCATTGCACCGCATCCCGGCCTGCTGAGCTGGAGACAGGTCCTCCCATCGCTTTGCAGGCTTCTCAGCTTTCGGCTGCTCTGCGTTGAGCCGAGCGATAGCGCACCACACTTCTTTGCCAGGAACAGGGACGCCGAATGCCTCGATGAATTCCGCTGCACGTTCAATCGGGATCTCAAACACAAGCTGAGCGACAGAGCGTGTGCGCACCAGCTTCATGTCTGTGTATGTGGCCTGGATCGCTGCTGGGCTGCTCATGCCGCTACCCTCCCTTCCAGCTTCGCCTTCTTGTCGATGACGAGATTGCGCAGCTTCACCCGGTCATCCTGAGTGAGCCCAATATCGGCCGCCGTCTTTTCTCGCTGTTCACTCGTCCACCAGGACAGGAGGCGCTGTGCATCCGTCTCCTTGTCGATCCGGTGTGCCCATTCGATCACCAGACGGGCGCGGGGTTCCATGACCGGCTCATCGAATGGCGTATCGTCGTTCTGTGGCTTCTCAGAAGCTCGCGGTGCAGGCTGATGCTGCTTCGCGTCCTTCGCGAGAAGACCGCGCAACTTCTGATATTCGCTATCCGCGATCTTGTACGATGGCTTATTGGGGTTCCCGTAGGCTTCTAGAGCCACCCATGGGCTCGGCAGATCATAGAGGTAACGCCCGATCCCCCAGCGCACAGCGGCGCGCTTGAATGCATCGGAAAGCGCCCCCTTCTCCGCCTCTACGTCAGTGTCCCCAGCACCATCCTCTTTCCCCACCCACTCACCATTGATCCGCAGTTCAATGCGGCACACGGTCTTCCCATTGGCGTGCGGATAGGAGCACTGCCAATGTCCTGGCCCGAGGACATTGTCTAGGCGATCCATCACATCCCTGGCGTCGATAAACGCGAGGGCCATGCCCTTCGTCTTGTCTTTGTTCGTGCTCCCCACGCGCCACGACACGAGGTCCACCGGGAAGGGCGCGAACAGCGCCTGGAAGATATCTTCGGACACGTCACGCCACCCCCAGATCTTCGACCACATCGAACCCCTGAATAGCCCGCGATCCTCCCCGCACCTCAGACCGGGCGAGGTCCAGTAGGAAGGCTTCCAGATCCTGCCGCTTGAACGACCAAGCCCACCGGGCGGCTTCCCGCGCGTCCACCATTACCGGCTTCCATGATCGGCGCAGATGGGTATTGAGACCGGTCGTCTGGCGTGACACCTTCTTCGCTGCGGCCTCGGATTTCTTGGCATCTCGCAACAGGGCTTCAGCCTCTTCTTTGGCTGCGAGATCCTGCATCTGTGCAGCACGAACGGCTTCATCCGCCGCCCTGCGCTTGGCCTCTGCCTCCTCGAAGGCCTTCTTCTCAGCCTCTTCCTTCTCCCGGCGCACCTTCGTGAGGTACGGAACAAGGGCTTGGTCGCACGCCTCCAAGGCGGTGATAGCGATGCCCTTCCCACTCTTCTTGGTGTCACCGATCAGGGCGTTGTAGCGTTCCTGGATTTCCGCCTTCGCCTCATCATGGGGGCGAGCCTCATCCTTGCGCCGTTCATCTGCCAGCTTCACCGCATCGCGGATCATGACCTTGAGCGCATCCACCTGGGCTGCGACTTCAGGAAGGGTGATCTCTTCCCCATCAAGCCAGTGCTTGGCCTCGAAGCACAGGTCTTCGATTTCCTGCTTGGACAACTCGAACGGGGTCGGCTCAGGCGGGTTGTTGTGGCCCAGGAGAGCTTCTTCAACAAGCGGGTGCAAGGTGGTTTCCATGGCTATTCAGCCGCCTCCATGTACTGGCCGATCGGCTTGCGAGCGGCACGAATGGCAATGACCACGCTTTCAATGAGATCAGCCGTGTGTCGGATGTCTGCGATGGCTCTGGCCAATGTCGCTTCATCCTTCGTCTCGAAAGCGGTGGAGGACAAAGACAGAAACGTTGACCGGTGCGTAGCGATCATTTCACGCAGGCACTCTGCTGCTCCGTGGGCGCGGCCGGCCATGACCTCACTCTGCGTGAAGATCGCGTCGGCGAACATCTTAGCCTGGATTTCTTCGATGCTCTTCATTTCGGATCTCCATAGATGTCCGTGCGCGGGAATTTCGTGCGGGTCATCTTCATCTGACGGATCGCCCCGCGCGCCATCATCCACATGATGACCAAAGTCCCGACGACCCAGGCGAACAGAAGAAGCCCAATGACGATGATGGATGCAGTCAGAATGTCCGGCATCACGCGGCCTCCATCCCAGAGACTGCATCTGTGAGTTGTCCGATTTCGAGGGCGTCGGCGCGGGCCTCTTCCCACCCGGCGGCAACCTCATCAGGTGAGAACCCACAGGACCGCAGGAAGGCAGTAACGTCTTCTTCCGCGTCCAAATCGACGGCACCCAAGCACAAAGCAATCGCCATTCGGGCGATGATGTCAGAGAGGAAAGTCATCAGATCCTCCAAGGGCTGAGCGCTGCCGACCACACACGGGCTGGCGTGAGCGCGAGATAGATAGAGATGCCGAAGAGGTGAGCCGGCGCCCTGAACAGGGAGGTGTGGGCGCCGGCTCTAGCGCGGGGTGAGATGCAGGATCTGCCCGGTCGCGTCGGAATTCGATGATGACAGCGGACACGGTTATTCCGCGGCCTGCTTGGCTACGCCGGCCATCGCGCGAACAAGGCCCGGATGGCGCTCTACCGCATCGATCAGGTGCAGATAGTCGGCCTCGTGGTCCGTACCGGCATGGTCGCGGGTGACCCGATCGCGGAGTGCCTCAGTCGTGATCCCGTGCTGGCACCCGACCCACCAGCGAAGGCCATGCTTCGGCGACCAGGTAGCGGTGGCCCAGGCATTCCGGGAGCCCTGCGGGCCAGCAACGAATAGCCAGTCGCCGTCCTCATAGCTCGCCCCGTCGCCGATGCTCGCCCGGTAGCCGATGCTCGCCCCGCTGCCGATGCTCGCCCGGTAGCCGATGCTCGCCCCGTCGCCGATGCTCGCCCCGATGCCGATGCTCGCCCCGTCGCCGATGCTCGCCCCGATGCCGATGCTCGCCCCGATGCCGATGCTCGCCCCGTCGCCGATGCTCGCCCCGCTGCCGATGCTCGCCCGGTAGCCGATGCTCGCCACATCCTTGTGGATCGTGGCGTTGGGCCACACGACGACATCGGCGGGGATGGTCACGGCCGGATCGACGTTGGCGGAGACGGCGACAATGCCGCCCTCGGAGCCGTCCGGGTTCTTCCACCGGCGCGCCTCGGCATTATTCCAGCCGCCGAACAGGTGATTAAAGATCTCAGCCATGGTCACCATCCCATGAAATCGAGTGCGGGGGAGCGGATCCAGACCCGAAAGCAGGCCCAGGCAAAAAGGAGGAGGGCGATCATTCCGCGGCCTCCTGATACTCGTCCGGGTAGAGCGCGCGGGTCTGCGCATCGATGGCGCGGTCGCACCAATCCCGGATCGCGACCATGTCCTCATAATTGAGGTGCCGATGCACCTCACCGGCGTCTGTCATGATGGTCATGGTGCATGTGCGCTGATGCCGGCCATTTCTGGCGCGGGTCGAAAAGCGCATTCCGGCGATCCGGTCGACATAACCCTCCGTGGTCGGGCTGCGCTCCAGAGGCGGGGTGCAAAAATCAGGGTTCGTCATGCTGCCCTCCTATGGGCAGATCGGGCCACCGCGGCGCATGCTTCGGCATGCTCCCGGACGGCGCGGTTGGTGACGGGGATCAGCTTGGCGAGCATCCGCTCGGGCGTGGCCTCAGGGTGCCCGGGATTCCGGCGCACCATTTCGGCGAGGGCCGGCACCAAGCCGAGGCGATTGGCGAGGTCGAGAAACTCGGTCGCCTGAGCATCATGATAGCTGCGGGTCGACCAGTAGACCGGGCGGTGCGCTGCGTGAGCGGCGAGAGCGTCTTCAAGGGAGATCGCATCGACACCCTGGCCCGCCTCCGCGGCGATGTGCCGAATGAAGCGCTCAAGATCCGCAGGCGGGCAGTGGATGCCGAACATGATCCCCTCCATCTAGAGGAGCGGGCCGGAGCCCGCCCAATGCGGTCAATCGGAAGCCCCAGATCCGGGGCGGCCCCGGGATGGCTCATCACCCACGGCGAAAGTCTCGACCGAACGGCTATTCCTGAATGCCCAAAAGCAATGCTTGCCGAGCCACACGCGATCATCACGATTATTGTGATCGATCTTCTTGCGGCTCTCGGTCACCCCCGTCTTCACGTTGCGGGTGACGACCATGAGAGGCAGCTTTTCCTGTTCCATATCCCCTCTCCACGTTGGAGAGGCGGGCCGGAGCCCGCCCCGTTGGATCAGCCGACCTTGGTGGGGTACTTGGCCTCGAGTTTGGCCTGGTGCTCCTGCATCTGCCGGATGGCGACTTCCTTGGCCGGGCTGGTCCCCATCACCGGGTATTTGCGCTTGGGCTTGGTCATCTGGTGTCTCCCTGTTCGATGAGGAGACAATAAGTCGGATGTTTCCGACTGTCAATCGGAAAAACGGAAAAATCCGACAGTCCGCTCGCGCCAATATGTTCTTGATTTGTTCGCATCGCCTGAGTCAGGCTGTCGCAGCCTCAAGGGGAGGCGGGGAGCTTCAGGGAGCGACCGATGACGAGGAAGACGTTCTACGTGGTGCAGCCCTACGTGCTGGGGAAGCGCGGGGCGCTGAAGTCCGGCCAGGCGCGCGAGGCACGGAATGCGTCCGATGCGGAGCGGATGGCTCAGCGTTTGGCTGTCATGGGGGCCGGCGCCATCGCCTTCTCACGGGAGGTGGATCCGGATTCGGATGATGCCGAGCCGCCGGTGCTCATTGCGAGCTATGGGCGGGTGCCGGATGAAGCGATGGAGATGGGGTGAGGCACAAAAAAGCCCGCCGGGTAGGGCGGGCTTGATATTTTCGGCATTGGAGCGTCACTGCTCACGCCGCCCGAAGCGCCCTCGCGGTCGCAGATCGCAGCATCTCGCGCACGGCTCCTGGGTTTTCGTCAATGATCATCAGGTAAGCGCGCGCTGCTCCAGTAGGGCGGGCTCGTCCTTGTTCCCACTGCCGAATTTGGTGGACGGTAAAGCCAAATGCAGCAGAGAAATCCTCCTGCGAAACGCCGAGCTTCACCCGGATGCCGCGCACGTCTATTTCAGCGGGCACGAAGAGTTTGGCCGGCGTAGCGTCGCCGCGAGCAATCGCGGCGGCTTCGCGGAGCCCCTCTGCGATCTTGTCAAACGCCTTCTTGCTCATCCTCGTTCTCCAACAGAGACGACTCGTCGGGCGTATTCCCGAACGATCTCTTTCGTTAAAACCGCCAAACCATTTCGTTCAGCCTTTGATAAATCCACCCTATCGCCCTTCGCGAACACGGTGATCAAATAAACTGGAATATGCTCGCCACTATAAAATGTGATGGTGCGGAATGCGCCTCTTTTTCCCTTGCCCTTGCCGGCCCAACGGAGTTTGCGGCACCCACCAGTGCCAACTATTTCGTCTCCGGCGGTCGGATGGCGGGCGAGGTAATCCACCAAGTCGTCAACCTCGGATTCCGTCATCCCGGAATCCTCGGCAGCCTTCACGAATGCATGGGTTTGCGAGACGCTGTGCATGTCGCATTAGTACGTAAAATACGTACTTTTGTCAACCGTGAAAGCGGGGCTCACAGCATGGTGATCGTACCGCGCCGGCGCCCACTCCCTCACCGCCTTCGCCCGTACTTGCCGACCACGCGGTGGCAGGTGGGCCAGTCAGCCCGCAACTCGGTCCACTTGTCCGGAGGATTGTATTGCTCCAGGCGCCACTCCTCCTCGGTCCAGCTCACCAGGTGCTTAATGATAGCCTCGGCATCGCCATTCGGGGGATGATCGTAGAGCACTACGTCCTCATCCGCGGCCGGCCCTAGGCCAGGATGAACCAAGGCCATGTCTCCGTGGCGATAGGCCGGGAACATGGAGTCGCCGTAGACCAGTAGCCCATATGCGTGTGGCACCCCTTCAAGGATCGCGGGCCGCTTGGCCCATTCGATCGGCTCGAAGTTCACGAGCAGGTGCCCTGAGCCGCCAGCCGCCGCTGCGTATATGGGGAAGTCCTTTGCACCCACAAGTTCGGAGCCAGGGACGATCTCGGGCTTGAACCCTTTAGTTTTTCCGGACGGCAGTTGGGGTGAGGTTGCGCCGCCGTGTAGCCGCGAGGTTAGGTCTTCCACGCTCAGGTCTAGGGCTCTGGCTAGCTTGGCGAAATTGTCGCCGCGCACGGAGCGCTTTTTGTCCGTCAGGATATCGTTGAGGAAGTTGCGCTCAAGCTCGCCGATCCGAGCGGCTTCGAACGGATTGCGGTTGAGTTCGGCGAGGCGTGTTTCGGCTACTTCTTTCAGCGCGGGCATGCGGATTTATCCGACGAAATGCCAACAGGAATCCAGACGGATAATTCCGATTGACAGAGCAGGAAAAATCCGACTATTTTCCGACGCATGGAGAATGAGCTTCGATACGACCTGAGATCATGCGCCGAAGCGTATGCAGAGGCGCGGAACATCAAGATATCGACAGTTGGCCGGCTCGCAGCCGGAGACTGGCGTTTCTTCGACCGGATCGTCGAGGGGAAGAGCTTCACAGCGCGGACCTATGACGAGGTGATGGGGTGGTTCGCGGTCAATTGGCCGGAAGACATTCCGTGGCCGAATGACATTCGGAGACCCGCCCCGGCCGCTCAAGGCGAGGTGGCGTGATGTGTGCGCGCCTATATTGCCGCCTTCACGGCACTATCCCTAGCCATGCGCGACTGTGTGGTCATCCTGCCAAGCAGAGCTTCACCATCATTGATGGAGGCGCAGCATGAACATGCCCCGGTACACCTTCATCCGTGCTGACGGAAGCACGATCTACTTCCACTGCTTCAATGACGTGCATGCGAAGCAGATCGCTGACGCCACGGGCACATTTGTGTCTGTGCTGGACATGTCCGGCCGCATCGTGTGGAGCGCCTAATGGGCTCACTCCGCAGCGAGAGAAGGGCGCCCCCGGCGGCGTACAGGCGCGACGTTGGTGACGCCGCCAGGGGCTACAGCCTCAGTGCGCGGGGCAACAGTGCGCACCGAGACATTCCACGTCGCAGCGACATTGCTGCGCACGGTTTCCATGATGTTCTCAATCTCCCCAGCCCCTTCAATGGGCATGGACGAGAGAGCGGCGACGCGTGCCAGCGCATCCTGCTCAATCTCTTGGATCGTCCCTTTCAGATGGGGCTCGCGTGCCAGCACGAGCATGACCAGCTGTCGGTACGCATCGGCATAGACGCGGCCTTCAACAAAGGCTGTGAGCGCCTTCAGTTCCATCCGTTTGATCCTCAGTCTGTCGATGGCAGCGCCTGCCAGGGCGCCCAACGGCTGCCAGTTCTCCCCGCCGGCTTCCTCCCGGCCAACTTCGCGGCCCCAGGTTCCACCCTGGGCTGCGCCTCTATCCAGCAGCATCACGGCGCATCCACCTAAGTCGTCCGTGATCTGCAACATGACTGTCTCCGAAGTCACCCTGTGAACATCGACAGATGAACACAGGTGGCCTCTGCGATGCTGAAGAAATCCTCTGCGGAGCGTGAAGGAATGAGCGACGCGTACCTTGAGCGTGCCGCCGGATGGGCGGAGTGGATGGTCTCGCGGGAGTCACGCGGCCCTGGGGACACGGACAACGCACGGCACCGCGTGGCGCAGCGCAACGGCGTCCCGTACAGCACATTTTTCGCATTGAAGTGGCGTCGCCCCAAGTGCCCGCAGCGTATTCGCGGGATCTATGAGCAGATGCGTGAAGCGTACCTCAATGAATGCAAGCGGCAGGTGGCGCGCCTTGAGCACGAAATCGCAATCACCGAAGCGATCGCCGGGACTTCTGACGCTGATCTACTGGAGGCTACGGCTTTGGTGGAAGCGGCGAAGGCTAAGCTGACCGACTAATGCGGCCGGCGGATGCGGCCCCGCCTGCATGTAACCGCAAGACGAGGCCGCTGGAGGCACCACGATGTTGAATGTAAACGAAGCTAAGCAGAATAAAAAGAGGTCTCTTACCTCTCTGGCGGGCCTGTTCACTGAAAAGGAATTTCATCCTGCTTCAGTGCTCTGCAATGGATTCGTGACCCTCACGGCATCGCAAGCGGCTGCGCTGATCAAGATGTGCCGCTATGAGCATCAAAAGCGGGACCTCACCGCTGGCGGCAAGGAGCACATCCGTGTCCTGGCCGATCTGATGAAGCGGCGCCAGTGGCGGGAAAAGGACAAGATCGACTTCGCCCTTTTCGATGGCAAATACATCATCCTCAATGGACACCACCGGCTCACGGCTCAGGCGCTGGCGAATGTTCCCATCGAATGGACCATCGTCGTCCACGTCTGTCAGACGGCTGAAGAAGTGGCCGAATTCTATTACACCTTCGACACGAACCTAAGGGTGCGGTCGAATGCCAATATCCTTGGCGCCTCCGACCTCGCTGCGCTGATTGGCGTTAAGCCCACCGCTGCTGAAGCGTTGTGGCGTGCCGTTCCGCTCCTAATCTCCAATTTCGATTTCAATGGTAGCGCGCGTGATGTGCTCTTCACGCGGGTGATCGACCGGCGCATGGAAGCCTGCAAGGCCTACCAACGCGAAGTCATCGCCTGGGAAGACGCCATCTCCGGCGGTTCCCTCTTGATCAAGAAGCGCCTGCGGGCTCAAGGCGCCTGCGCCGTGGCGCTGACGGCCTTCCGGTATCACCCCGTCCTTGCGGACAAGTTCTGGCGCAGTGTCGCCAATAATGACGGTCTGTCCAAAGGTGACCCGCGCCACAGCTACGTTCGATCCCTGGTCGAATATTCTGTGAAGAGCGGCGATGCTACCTCCACTGCGTGGCCGGCGGCGATCTGCTGGAACGCCTTCTATGCGGGGCGAGATCTGACGGCGATCCGGCCTGGAATTCAGGCCAACTTCCGCATTGCGGGAACTCCCATCGGAAAGAAGAGCTGATGTCCGAAGTCATCGACCTGCCTATCGCGGAGATCTATCCGCATGTCGAATCCCGACCAGTTGATCAGAAGAAGGTGGAAGCCATCGCCGCGAGCGTGGAAAGCATCGGCCTTCTCAACCCCATCATCGTCCGGCGCGCGATGAAGATGAGGATGGGCAGGGAAATCGAGGCGTGGGAAATCCTCGCAGGCAACCACCGATACGAGGCATGTTCAACCGTCCTCCAGTGGGACACCATTCCTTGTGTCGTCCGAAACGATGACGATCTGCGGGCAGAGCTTGTCATGATCGACGAGAACCTGTGTCGGGCTGAGCTCAGCCCAGCGCAGAAATCCTATCAGGTCGCGCGGCGCAAGGAGATCTATGAGGCGCTGCACCCGGAGGCGAGGCATGGCGTCGCGGGTGCCATCGGTCGCTGGAATGCAGACGACAATTTGTCGTCTGCATTTTCTGACGCGACCGCACAGGCAACTGGCCTAAACAAACGCACAATCCAGCGAGATGCCGCTCGCGGCGAAGCGCTGGGAGAGACCTTAAAGGACATCGCTGGGACATCCTTGGATAAGGGTGTTGAACTCGACGCCCTCGTGAGGCTGGACCCAGACAAGCGGGCTGATGCGATCTCGAAAGTGAAGTCGGGTGAGATCCGGTCTGTCCGGGAATACGACGCAGCTGGTCCATCTGGCATTGACCGCGAGCTGAAGATTGAGGCGGCGCGGAACATCGCATCGCGTCTGGCTGAGTGGTGCCCCCCGTCAGAATGGGAGTGGCTCAAGTCATCTCTGTACACGGCTGGGGCGAAAGCTGTCGCTGATGCCTTCATCAATGAGACAGGCGCAGGTGTCGCGACGATGGACCGAGCGAATAGCAGGTGGTCGTGATGGATGCCATCACCATCACCCTGTCCGGAGAGCCACGCGGCAAAGGCCGCCCACGCTTTGGAAATGGCCGCACCTACACGGATGCGAAGACACAGAACTACGAGGCTGCTCTGCGTATTGCTGCGATGGACGCCATGGGGCGCAGGAAGCCCATGGATGGACCGGTGGTGATGGAGATAGAGGCCAGGGTTCCAATCCCCGAGTCCTGGTCGAAGAAACGCCGTGAGCAGGCCCTGTCGGGTGAGTTGAAGCCGACGAAGAAGCCGGACCTGGACAACATCATGAAGACCACGGATGCCCTAAATCAGGTGGTTTTCGTTGACGACAAGCAAGTGATCAAGGCCGTTGTGAGCAAGATATACCACGAGGCACCGGCATTGATCATCACCATCTATGGAGCCGTGTGATGTCTGAACTGTGGACGGTTGATGAAGACCAGATCGTGACGAAGGGATTCAAGGTCGGTCTTTCTGACCGAGAGATCGCCCGGTCCTTAAACGATGCCGGGTTCTCTAGGACCATGGGTAGCGTCTCTAGCCGACGATCCTCTCTTCGGCTCTTGTATGAGCGACGCAATCGTTCTGGCATGTGGACACCAGAGCTTGACCAGATCCTTATCACCTGCGTGTTACAGCGACTTGGCCCGACAGATATGTCGAAGGCGGTCGCGGATGCTGGTTACGTCCGCAGCCCATCCTCATGCAGCAGCCGAGCTGAGCGCATCGGCGCCTATGACGACCTGGATGGTGTGAAGACGATCAAGGTCATTTCCGATCCTCTTGCAGAGGCTCTTAGGAAGCACCATCAAGGCATCGAAAGCGTTCGCCCTTCACAACATGATCGGTCTGTCCCAATGCGGATGACCGGCGCTATTCCGTTCTCTGTCACTGGCTCTCACTTTTGAGGACCGGAGATGAACTCTTCATACATTGATTCCGTAAGAGATCGGCGGATTCGCCTCGGAATAGACCAACCCCAAGGAACACTGAGATCCAGGTGTCGCATAACAGAGGACATGAGGGCGCATGTCGATATGTACGAAAGATGCCGGAACGCGGTTTTCTACGCTGTCGACCCAGCCGGGGAACATGTGAAGGCGTGGATACGGCATATCAACATCGTGTTCCCGCTGGACCTAGATGTCCTTGAATTGAATGATGGTAGGCGCCAATGGCTCGCCACGTCATGCGGCGTGTCGATCTCGCGAATAATCGCAGAGACATCGAACTACACCATGGTCTCTGTGGAGGACATCCTCAGTCAGAGGCGAGAGCGGGAAATCGTCGTTGCTCGACAAGTTGCCTACCACCTCGCGAGAAAGTTGACGACAAAATCAATACCAGAAATTGGAAGGGCGTTTGCTCATAGAGACCACACAACAATACTACATGGATTGAAGAAAATCGGTCGGCTGATCGATTCAGACGAGGACCTTCGGAAAGCGGCTTACTCCATTGAGCGCGAATTGCGGGGGGAGATATGAGCACCTATCGCCACCAAGCAGAAGAAGTGGAGCTGTCCTTTATGGAGCGCCGGGACCATCTCGCAATCCTCTCGAATAAGGAGATCGGAAAGGGCGGCTTAGACCCTGTGGAGATCAAGCGCAGGGAGGCCCGTCTTGCTGTCCTGAAGGATGCGGCGACGACACTATACCGAGTGGCGGAGAAAGACGAAGCGCGGCGGGCGGAGGCGGCGGAATGACTGCTCATATCCTCACTGGCGGAGAGGTGACAACAGGCAGGCGCAAGCCCTCTGATCTGGTCGCTGAATACGATGCCAAGGTCGCAGCTATGCCGGCGGCGCTCGCAGCATTCCAGGTCGCGCAAGAAGAGGTGAAGATGGCCAGTACCATCGGCGGGACTTGGGGAAACAGGCCATTTGACGCCGGGCGATTGGATGGGCGTGACATGCAGGCAATGCTACTCCGGTCGGCATGGCGACACACCTATAAGCTCTATGCCTTGGAGAACTTTGCATCTGCCGCGGACAAGAAACGCATTGAGCAGATGTTCGAGGACCCACCAGCGTTCACGGTCGACAACATCCGCGACCGGTTCGGCTCCTACATCATGGACCCGTGGGGCTCTATTCTGCGCGGCCTTGCTGAGCAATTCGCGGACCTAGACCCAGCTTTCAAATCTCATGAGAAGGTCAAGATAGGTGTATCAGGGCTGCCAAAGCGTGTCATCATCGGGGGCTTCAGCGAATACACGCATTGCTACGGACTGGAGCGCGTGCGCGACATCCTGAACGCTCTCGCCGCATTCCAGGGCAAACCTCTTCTGACTCATCGTGAATTGTCTGGGCTCCTGAAGGATGGCAATGCCCTGGTGACAGACGGCATCTTGCCGGCGAGCAAATATGAGGCTGAGGCCCAGGTGATCGGCCGCGGAGTCTGGCTGAAGACCTACAAGAACGGGCGCGGGCACCTATTCTTCGGTCCGGAGGCTATGCGCGACGTGAACCGGGCATTAGCTGAGTTCTACGGCGATGTGCTCCCCGACGCTGCTGAAGAGCGCCCGGCCGCGCCGCGGGCCGGGACCGCGGTCGCCAAGGACCTGCAGTATTATCCGACGCCCCTCGCTGTGGTGGAGCGCGTGCTGGGGGATCTCTACATCAAGTCCGAGGAGCGGGTGCTGGAACCGTCCTGCGGGTGTGGCCGGTTTATGGATGCCTTGCGCGAGCTGGGAGCGCGACCCTTCGGCATTGAAGTCGATCCCGGCCGGGCGGCGCAGTGCAGAGCCAAGGGCCACAACGTGCTCCTCTCGAACTTCCTCGAGACCGAGCCCACAGGTGACTTCGACCGCGTCGTTATGAATCCGCCATTCGCCGGTCGCCACTATGCCAAACACGTTGCACACGCGTTGCGATTCTTGAAGCCTGGCGGGGTGCTGACGGCGGTCCTCCCCGTGACGGCCCGCTATGACCATGGCCTCTTGGATGGAAGTTGGAACGACCTCCCGGTGGGCAGCTTTTCCGAGAGCGGAACCAACATCAACACCACTGTGCTGACCATGAGGAGGGAGGCGCAATGAGCGCGGATGTCATCGATATGGAATCTGTGGCTGATGAGATCATGCAGGATCGGTATAGCCGGTTTCTCGCGCTTGATGCCGTTTTTCAGCGCACAAAGCGCCTGCAAGATGGGATCGCCGCCGGCCGGGCGAAAAATGAATTCTACGACCTCTTTCTTTCCTCAGAAGCCCGCCAATCAAATGTGATTTTCCGCGACTTTGGGGAGCGCTGAGGTGGATAACCCGACCATTGTCGCTGAACAATCCCTGATCGGTGCGGTGCTGATGAATAGCGCAGCATTTGATGCTGTTGATGGTCGTGTCGCGGCATCTGACTTCAAGGAGCCGATTCACCAGAGGCTTTGGGAGGTTTTCTCTAAAGCCAGGCAGAATGGTCAAGCGCTTGATTATAAGCTGGCAATTTCAGCGCTTGGCTCCGATGCCAAGGTGGAGATACTGCCTGAATTCACGGTTGGCCGATATGTTGCGAAGCTCGCAGCCGAAGCGACAACTGTCGTCAATTGCCGGGATTATGCCTCTGTAGTGAGGCAGTCTGCGGACTTCCGGCGCATGGCTGACGTGGCCGATGACATTCGCAACCATGTTGCGCGTCCTGAGGTTTCGTCCCCTGAAGAGGTGGCTCGTCTATGCATTGAGCGGCTGGATGCGATCGTCTCAGTGAACACTTCACGGTCGTCTCAATCCATGTCGGCCGGTGAGGCTGCGAAGATTTCCTTCGATCGGATGATGGAAGCGAAGCGCATGGGCAAACCTCAGATGGGTGTCCCATATGGGCTGGTGGATTTGGACCATGCAACGCTCGGCATGTGGAAGGGCCAGATGATCCTGGTCGGTGGGCGTCCGTCCATGGGGAAGAGCGCAGTCGGCGTGGCTTTCGCTCTCAACGCCGCAGAGGCGGGATACGGGGTCGCCTTTTTCGCTTTGGAAATGTCCGCCGACATGATGACGGACAGGGCTCTTGCATCGTTGGCCTATGATAACCGTAGGCCCTTGAGCTACATGGACATCAAGGCAGGGAATGTCTCTGACGAACAGTGCGAAGAACTCGGCAGAGCTGCGCTGCATTTGGACGAGATTTCACTGCACATTGACCCCCAGCCTGGGCTGACAGTCGGGCAGATCGTAGCCAGATCCAGAAAGCTGAAGTCTCGTCTTGAGGCTGATGGGAAATCGCTTGATGTGGTGATCGTAGATCACGTCGGTCTCGTTGCGTCGTCTGACCGCTATGCCGGCAACCGCGTCAATGAAGTGACCGAGATTTCCGGTGCATTAAAGGCCATGGCGAAGGACCTCGACCTTGCAGTCATGGTGATGTGCCAGCTTAATAGAGGCAATGAGGCTCGCGAGGACAAGCGGCCCCAGCTCTCCGACCTCCGCGATTCAGGCGCCCTGGAGCAGGACGCGGATGTGGTGATGTTCGTATATCGGGAAGAATATTACCTGGATCGAAAGAAGTGCACCGACGCCGCATCTGAAGGTGAGAGGCTGAACCGATTAGACGCGGTTCGCAACACGATGGAGATCGCCATCGCCAAGCAGCGTCAGGGACCGATCCAGATTTGCACGGTGTTCTGTGACATCGGCGCCAACGCCATTCGTAACCTCGGGAGGTGAGCATGGAATGGGTGGCATTCGCAGATAGAAAGGATGGGTTTAGCCCACCAGACTCCGACGACTGGGCGGAGTGGCTCCGATGGGCTATTTTGGTGATGGACCAAGATGATCGTGACATAGGTTTTATCGCATCCCTTTTCTCTTACAGAATGAATCGTGGCGCGCTGACGGACAAACAAATCAAATCCGCTCTGAAAATCATCCGTCGCTTAGTGCATGGTCATGAGATTAGAGCCCATTGCCCAGGCGTGTCGGCAAGCCACGCGCCAATCGCCCCTTGTTCCCCTCCCTCTCTGAGGGTCGTCGGAGGTAAGGATTCCAAGCAATGAGCGATACACCTGAGTGCTTCGACGTCAGGTGCGTGCCATACATGCCGCTGCACGTCGAACGGCTTAAAAAATCAAGATCCTGGCTGAGATGCAAAAAAAATCCTGCGCTAGGGTTTTATCTCATGAATTTGTGGATGCGGGCGTGGCATGAGCTTCCGGCGGGCTCCATCGAAAATGATGACGATGTGCTTGCCGACGCCGCAGAGTGCGCGCCCGATGATTGGGCTACGGTCAAGTCGGAAGTCCTGTGTGGATGGGAGGAGCACGACGGGAGGCTATATCATCCTGTTATTTTGGAGGTCGCCGCAGAAGCTGCGAACAAGATCAAGGTAGCACAACTGAGAACCGCTGCCGCACGCAAGGCGCGGTCTGATCGTGCGAAGAAAACCGTTAAAAATCAATGCAGCGATTCTGTTACAGAGACTGTCACAGAGACTGTCACAGAGCTGTTACAGGCCCCCGAAGGGAAGGGAAGGGAAGGGAAAGAAGCTGCTAGCGCAGCTTCCGCAGGCGCGGGTGCTGTCCCGGCTGCGCCGAAACGTGACCGATCCTGGGTGCTGGCGTTGGAGGACAGACTGCGTGCCGCCGCAGGACTCGAAAACGACCCGTCCCCAAATCTGTCCGTCATCGGGCCGATAACGGGGCTCATGGATGCGGGCGCCGACTTGGAGGTGGATATCCTCCCGGTCATCCGGGCAAGGGCGAGGTCCGGAGCAAAGCCGAGGTCCTGGTCTTTTTTTGTTGGGGCCATCCAAGACGCGATGAAGGCTCGCCATGCCGCTGGAGAGCCGCTCGTTGTGCGCCAGGAGCCCCCGGGAGAGACGCACGCCGAAAAACGGAAGCGCCTTGGAATGCCAGACCCGGAAACCCGCGACTTGGGCTGGTGGAAGCCGAAGGTGGAGACGTTCTACCGCTGCCGCGAGTGGGTGGACTGGATGTGTGGGCCTCCACCGGGTGACCCGGGGTGCCTCGCCCCGCAAGAGTGGATCGACATGTACCGTCCGAAACCCCGAATTGTCGCATAGGAGAAATCAATGGCTGGATCGGTTAACCGTGTAATGCTGATCGGAAATTTGGGCCGCGATCCTGAGGTTCGCAGCTTCCAATCGGGAGGAAGAGTGTGTAATCTGCGTATTGCCACAACTACGATTGTGAGGTGTACTTATGCCAACTGCTGAAGCCCCCTTCTTAAGGTTTCTGCGGGGATATGTTGTTGACAAAGCAACAGGGTGTTGGCTTTGGGTTGGACATAAATACCCGAACGGGTATGGCGCCATAAAATCATTTGGGCGAACGATCTCCGCGCATAGGTTTGCTTACGAGCTGTACAAGGGCCCGATTCCGGAGGGAATGGAGATCCTTCATAGTTGCGATGTCAAAAACTGTGTAAACCCAGATCATCTGAGGGTGGGAACGCACCGTGAAAATATGGAAGAGGCATCTGCCCGCGGATTGATGCCGTCCGGGGTCAATAGCCCGAAATACGGAAAGCCAAATCCACGCCCGAGACAATCCAATAGGGTCCGGGTATTGGGTGTGGAATATGAAAGCCAGAAAGCCGCAGAAAGGGCACTTGGGCTTGGCTCTGGGACCGTCGCTTATTGGCTAAAAAACTGTCCAAATAAGGCGACCATGATTTCGATTGGAGAGCTAAATGGCTTCCGTGAATAAAGTGATTATCGTCGGAAATCTGGGGCGAGACCCGGAAGTTAGGTCTTTTGGGAATGGTGGCAGGGTCGCCAATCTTTCGGTCGCTACATCTTCGGTGTGGCGGGAAAAATCATCGGGCGAGAAGCGCGAACGGACTGAATGGCACTCGGTCACGATCTACAACGAAAACCTCGTTGGCGTTGCTGAGCGATTTCTGAAGAAGGGCTCCAAGGTCTACCTGGAAGGGCAGTTGGAGACCCGGAAGTACGAGAAGGATGGACGGGACGTGTACTCGACGGAGATCGTCTTGCGTCCGTTCCGTGGGGAGCTGGTGCTCTTGGATGGGCGGGATAGTGCGTCAGATGGACAGGGGGAGCCGCTGACGGGCGATCGTGGTCGTGAAGCTACTCGGCAAGGTCGGAGCGAAGAACGGGCTTCTACAGGCTCTCATAATCGATCTGATGATTTCGACGATTTCATCCCGTTCTGACGGACCTGAAGGTGCAAAATGAGCACGATCGCTGCGGAGATTGAGCGCCTCGCCTCGTTCGGACTTGGATATAGGGAGATCGCCCGCCGGCTGGATGGGCGATCAACTGTCGGTTCTGTGGCCGTCACACTGAGTAGACTCCGTAAGGAGGGGCGCATTCCGCCGGTGATGCGTTGGCCGAAAATGCGGTTCGATCTGCCGCCTGATGTTGCTGTGCTTCTCGAGGCAGATGCCGAAGAGAGGGGGCTATCCCCTCAGGTACTGGGGTCGAGAATCCTCGAATGCGTAATCAACGGAGATCTGGTCAATGCCGTTCTCGACGATGGGTTCACCGCCGGTGAGTGAGGTGAAGGATTTGGGCTATTCCTCACTGGAGGAAATCCTTCGGCAGGCCTTCGATCAAGCCTCCTCCGGAAAGGGCAGGGAGCGCCATGCCAACGGGCGTCCATTTGACCGGCAGCCCATCATGGAGACGAGCCGCATGGTTGGGTTGGGCTTCCCCGCTGGGCAGGTGATGAAGAAGGCTCAGGAGGCCTGCGGAATGGCGGACAGAGGGCAGCTTCATGAAGCTGAACGAGAGATGCTTGGTGTGATCGTCTACGCGGCTGCGGCGGTGCTCTTGGTGAGGGAGAAGATCGCATGTCGATCCTGACCCACGTGCCTACCGACTCTGAGGCTGCCCTGAAGGCCCGCATTCGGAGCCTGGAAGCAAGGGTGTCCTTGTTGGAGGCGGAGAAGCACGGGCTCACACAACTTTATGCCGCCGAACGAGATGCGAGAGCGCTTGCTGAACGGAAGGTGAAGCGGCACGAGGTGACGGGAGTTCTTCCAGCCGGCACTATCGCGTGGTGGTCTTATGCCTACCCTGGCGGAGATCAGGATCCGTGCATCGTGCTCAGTGCAAGACCTGACTATGGATACACCGTCAGGTATTTCCCATTCGGAGGAAATGACGGGCGATGGGTTGATGCTCATGCGGTGGACCAATTGGAAGCGATTCCACAGAGCTACATCAAAGAGCACCTGCAATACCTCGTGAAAGAGCGGGATAGGGTGGGGCTTCCGGATCAGAACAATGGCGAGAAGGGGACCAACGATGAACGCTGACGTAAGGGATCTTGTGGAGCGGCTGCGGGCGATGAACCACGCGCAATGCGATGACGCCGCTGCCACGCTCGAAGCGCAGGCATCCTATATCGACGATGTGACTGCGGAACATGAAGCGGCTGCAAAGCAGCTTATGCGCGAGGTTGAAATCGCGCGCGACATGAGCGAGATCAATTACCGTAAATGGGCAGAAGAGCGCGTGCGAGCTGAGGTGCAGGTGGAAGAGATCAAGAGGCTCAGGCAGGAGAATGTGGGGGCATCTGCACTTGAGGCTTTGGGACTACCGTCCGGGGCATTCCGAGATGTTGTTTTGGTGATGAAAGAGCGGGCCGAAGCCGCAGAGCGCGAGCGTGACGCGCTCAAGGCGGAGAACGAGAGGATGCGGACCCTGGTAGATGCATCTACTATCACCGCAGTATCTGGAATGCTAGTGGAGAACGACAGAATTAGAAAAGCATACGCAATAATTGAGTGCGCCGTTATGGAGTTAATGCCATATTATGGCGACGATTACAGAAGGTTCATTGATAAGAAAATGGCGGCGGCCCGCGCCGCCCTCCACCCCACACAGGGAGGTGAGTGATGTGTGACCGCATCCGTTTGGATGAAGTAGGTAAAACTGAGTGCGGATATACGATCTTCCGTGAGCCGAATGGTGTCGGTGGACACCGCTATTGGAGCGATGAAATAGGCGGCGGGGTGCTGGTGTGGGACACCTCCCTTGTGGATATGGAGACGCTGCGCAAGTGCTTGAGAATTGAGGCGATGCGGGTAGTCCCTTCGATGGAAGGGTGACTGCGCTCACAGATCGCCAAGCCTCTGAACTCCTATGGCCCATTGCCTCGATCATGTCTGTCCTCAGGGATGGAGTAGAGGACAAGGGGCCGGAGTATATCGAGACGATGCGCCTTCTATCCATCGCAGAGGATGAGGTGATCGCCCTGCATGGTGGTCTAGATGGTGGCGTGAAGATCAAGCGCCGCGTCGAAAGAATGCTCCGTCTTACTCTAGACCGAGTTATCCACAATGGCGCTGAAGTCGAGAAAATAGGCTTAATCGTCTTTTTCGTCGTCCAGGCATTGGTTGACGGCGACTGTCTCGTCTATAATGCGGGAAGCGCGATAGCCAAATCACTCATGGCATTCGTCGAATCGATCTCTCATGGGGCGGAGTCAGAGAAAGTCATGAGGTCTGCGCAGAAACAGGCGGGGAGGATGCTTTCTTCCCTACAGTCTCAGGGCTACTACACCGGCCTGTTGAAGGCAAAGGCGGCGTGAGCATAGAGGGGCAGCATGGCGCGACCTGGACGGAAGGCAAAGGCAGTGCAGCGCTATCCCAGTGGGCAGCCGGTGCACTCTAGCCGAGATCCTCGCGGGGAAACGGTGGTGAGTATCCTTGCGACTGTTCGGTCGCAGCGTGAGAAGCTCTTGCCTCCGAGCCTCGCAATGCAGCCCGAAGCGGAATACGAGCTGGGCCGCATGTACCTGCGTCAGGTGATCACGCCACAGCTTCACCGGGCTGGGTTCGAGTACATGCGCTTGGTGCATGACCACCGGCGGCTTCTCGGCTTCCCCAGCCCATTCCCGAAGGCGATGGACTTTGGTGCAGTGCACGGGCTTTCTCTGCACTCTGAGCCGGACCCGGACAGAGTCAAGCGCATCTCCAACCTTGAAATGCGGTCACGGACAGTATTGGCAGATGCAGGCACGAGCGTGGCCCGAGAGGTGCGTGACGTGTGCATTGAGGATAAGCCTGTGAGGAGTGTGGATAACCTAAAGATCGGGCTGCAGGCGCTGGCGGAATTGTTTGTGATCCCCGTTGACACGCAGGCTCGGTGACTGTACTACAGAAATCGAAGCTAGGCGCTTTGCGCCGTTGTAGGATTGCCCTGTTGGGTGCGTTATCCCTGAGCGAAAGTTCGTGTTGAAGCCAGCCTCGCGATATGGGCTTGTGGAGCGGATGAGTAGACGGCGCGGCGTGGCCCCGCGATGGAACTCCGGGAAGCTACGGAGATTGGGGACGGACGGTGCAAGCCGGTGGTGCTGATACCACCTTTGCCGACCTCGAGTTTCGCGGAGTAGCCAAGTGGGACGGCTGACGGCTCATAACCGTATGATGAGCGGGTTCGATTCCCGCCTCCGCAACCATATCGAGGATGCCCTCGGAACGGTCAGATTTCGCAGGCGACCCGGCGCTTGAGCATCCGGGACCATTTCGCAGGGTGGAGAAACAGTATCTCGCCTGGTTCATACCCAGGAGATAGCCCGTGCAACTCGGGCCCCTGCAACCATTTCGCGGTACGTGCCCTGGACCGTCTCCGCTCGCGGTCGCGCAAACATCTCGGCAGGTGGCAACGACCCGGAGGGCGCAGCGAGAACAGGTGCCACTATGTCACGCTCATTTCGACATACGCCGATCTTCGGGATTGCGATTGCCGTCAGTGAGCGGGCGTTCAAGGCGTTCGAACACCGAAGAGAGCGTAGGGCAACCCGCGCCGCTCTAGGTGTAGGGCAGGACCCGCCGCACCCGAAAGGCTTCGGCAACCGGTGGAATGGCCCGAAGGACGGGCGCCAATTCTGGGCTGATGCAGCCCCGAAGGACCTGCGGAAGTAGGAGAGGTGGCCGAGCGGCTTAAGGCGCCAGTCTTGAAAACTGGAGGCGGGCAACCGCCCGTGGGTTCGAATCCTACTCTCTCCGCCAGTTCGCCGCTGTAGCTCAGATGGCAGAGCGCCGCACCTGTAATGCGGATGTCGCGGGTTCGATGCCTGCCGGCGGCACCAAGAAGGCATATTCCGATGCTCATGTGGATTGGCGCGTGGGTGACCTGCGTCGGGCTGATGTCTGCGGTGTTGGGCTGGGAGCCGGGCCCCGCCATAGTCCCGTCTCCTCCTGAGGAGAGCGCCCCGGCGGCCAAGAAGCCGAAGCGAGATGCGAAGGGTAGATTCACCAGTGCTTGAGCGGCGGAAGGACGTACCGGCCCTGGACCGGTTCCTGATGAGCCATAGGACCTGCGCCAAGTGCGGTGCCACCGCGACCTTGGTGGACCACTACATCGCTCACAATGGGGACGAGGCCCTGATGTTCCTGGAAGAGAACCTCATCCCCGTCTGCCGAGAATGCCACTCTCTCACTGAGGCCACCTGTGAACGAACTCAATGACCTTGAGCGCCGTGCCGCCTTCCTGGCGTTCCTCTCGCAGGCTCAGAAGGTGATGAGCCTGAACAATGTAGAGTTCTCGGCACAGCTCATGGAAGTGGCTATGGATCTGGCGCCGGAACTTTTCACTGTGAATGAGGATGAGGAGCCGACAGGGGTATTCCAGTGACCTGCCTCCGCTGCATCAAAGCCAGACGAGCGCTTTCTGAAGCCGCCAGAGCCGCGATGAAGGGCGATGTGAAGCGGGCTGCATCAGATGCACTGGCAGCTGCCGGTGAAGTGGCTGAGAAAATCAAGGGCGCATTGGCGAAGGCAGAATGACAGGCCGGCAAAGGACAGACTGGGAAGCGATTGAGCGAGACTATAGGGCTGGCTCGCTTTCCATTCGAGAGATAGGCCGGAAGCACGGCGTCAGTGATACGGCCATTCGGAAGGAAGCGAAGGCCAGAGGCTGGAAGCGAGACCTTGCCGAAAAGGTTCGCAAGGCGGTGCGCGAGGAGGTGGTTCGCGCCACAGGTTCGCAAGCGAGTTCGCAAGAGCAACGTGCGACAGATGCCGAGATTGTCGAGACGGCGAAGTGGGTTGGTGTCGAGGTCCAGCTGTCCCATCGGAGAGACCTCCAGCAGCTCCATGCGCTGAAGCGGATCATCTCTGGCCGGCTTGCAGTTTACCTTGATGGCGGGGAACCGGACGGCCCATTCATGGGCGAGAAAGAAAGCCCCGGGGATTTGCTGGAGAAGCTGTCCCGCGTCACATCCCGCCTGATCCCATTGGAGCGACAGGCCCACAACCTTGACGACGAAGCGGTGAAGATCGAGCACACCGGTAAATCTGGTGGTGTGATCGAGGTCGCCGCTATGACCACAGACGAGATCCGGGAGCGCTTGAAGGAACGTGGCCTCCCTACACGAATTTTCGACGAATGACCTGGACCTGCTTGAGCAGCTCGCTGTTCATGAGGCGCGGCAAAAGTTTTGGGCTTATCGGCAGTACCTGACGCCGAAGATCAAGATTGGATGGTGGCAGAGGGAGGTCGCGGGGCACTTGCAGCAGTTCAAGGACGATCTCCTGTCCGGGACGTCGCCCATGCTGGTCATTCAGGCCCCGCCTCAGCACGGGAAGTCGTTCCAGGTCCTGGAGTTCATTTCCTGGCTGGTTGGCCACGATCCTGACCTGCGGTGCATTTATGCGAGCTTCTCAGAACGCCTTGGAGTCCGGGCCAACCTGAGGCTTCAGCGGATATTCGATGGTGAGAAGTACAAGCGGTTATTTTCTGGGACGAAAATCAATTCGTCGAATGTGGTGACCATTTCAGGTCATCACTTGAGAAATCGTGAAATCCTGGAATTCGTAGACCGGGATGGATATTTCAGGAACACGACGGTTCGAGGTGCGATCACAGGTGAAGGCCTGGATCTCGGGGTCATTGATGACCCGATCAAGGGGCGAGAAGAGGCAAACAGCGAGACGATCCGAGACAAGACCTGGGATTGGCTCATGGACGACTTCTTCACGCGCTTCTCTGAGCATGCGGGGCTATTGGTCATCCTGACACGTTGGCACATTGATGACCCTATTGGGAGGCTGATTGAACGGGAGCCCCGCCTTAAGGTTCTTCGGTATCCTGCAATAGCGGAGGTAGACGAGCCTAACAGAAAGGCCGGAGACCCCCTGTTCCCGGAGCACAAGAGCCGAGAGTTTCTGCTTCAGCGCAAGGCGTTGATGACGGAGGCGAATTGGCAGGCGCTGTACCAGCAGAACCCTATCGTAGCCGGCGGCAATCTGTTCAAGTCCGAGTGGTTTCTGGAGCACGACGAGCCGCCGCGGATCAAGTGGCGCGCCATCTACGTGGACACAGCTCAGAAGACGAAGGAACGGAACGACTACAGCGTCTTCGAGCATTGGGGACAGGGATTTGACGGGAAGGCCTACCTGCTCGGTCTGACACGGGGGCGGTTCGAAGCCCCGGAGCTTGAGGCTACGGCCATCCGATTGTGGGGCGAGGCGTCCAAAATGGATAGGGACCGCTGGGGTCACCTCCGCAAGATGGGCATTGAGGACAAGGTTTCAGGAACGGGTTTGATCCAGGCGCTGAAGCGCAAGGCGATCCCCGTCTCCCCGATCGAACGAGACAGAGACAAGTACACCCGCGCGCTGGACGTTGTCCCGTCTATTGCATCCGGGCTGGTGAGCATTCCGAAAACAGCCCCATGGAGGAAGGATTTCATGAGTGAAGTTCTGTCCTTCCCTGATGGCTCACACGATGACCAGTGCCTCGTTTCAGGAACTGTGGTTAAAACGTCCAATGGGGACGTACCTATTGAACGCATAAGCGTCGGCGACCTTGTGCTCACCAGGAGCGGGTATCGAAAGGTTCTTTGGTCTGGGATCACGAACCAATCCGCGCCGGTCATGAGGGTTGAATTCTCCGATGGCAGGAGCCTGACTGGGACGCATTCCCACCCAGTGTGGGTTGATGGCGCTGGGTTTGTTCGTCTTGATAGCTTGGTCGGGGCTGGATATGCTGTCGTATGCCAAGAACACTCCCAACAGACCACGTTGAGTCAATCGTCCTTAACGGCGTCACTTTCCGCCGGTATCCAAAATCTAAGCATGCAACACATAGGCGGTACTATACGCCGGGTGGGAGCGATGCTGCTGGAGGGGTTGAGGCCCTTCACCGAGAGATTTGGAAGCAACATTTTGGTCCCATATCTAGCGGGTTCCAAATTCACCACATCGACGGCGACACCCTCAATAACAGCATTGAAAATCTGGAGTGCATCAGCGGAGATGAGCACAAAAGAATTCATGCTGCGGAAGGGACGTGGAGGAATTCTACGGCCGTACATAAGCACATGGCAGAAATACGGGATCTTGCTGCTGCGTGGCACTCAACCAAAGAGGGGAGAGAATGGCACGCTAATCAGGCAAGAGAGTCTTGGAGCTCCCGTATCCCGATGGATTTCACGTGTAGTGAGTGTGGTGTCGGGTTCACATCAAAAAAGATCGGTAGCCAGCGCCAGGACGGTAAGCGCTTCTGTTCCGGGAAATGCCGCGCCACTGTCAAAAGGAAAGAAGGCCGAGACCGAAAGCAGAAGCATTGCGTGGAATGCGGAATTCAGTTCCTCGGCTTATCTCGCGCACAGACATGTTCTCGTAAGTGCGGTGCGCGCCTACGATCTAGGAATATGCGTTCCAGTCTATAATCTCACAGTCGATGGATGCCATGAGTTTTATGCGAATGGCATCCTCGTTCACAATTGCGACCCGATGATGGATGCAATCACCGATATGTGTGGTGCGCCACAGCTGGTCATTCCTGATGCCGCCCTTGAGCGGTCGCGAGGCTTTCGCCTGTGACTGAGGCCCAAGAGAAGCGCCGGGAACGGAACCGCCGATATTACGAGAAGCAAAAAGCGAAGAGGGCTCAGGGACGCGCTGTCATTGGTGATGCAGCGTTAGCCCGGTCGCGCATGAAGCGGGCGCAGGGCGTGCCGAACATCTTCGAGCCGTATAAGCCACCGAAGAGTGTCGCGCCTGCGATGGCGATGGATAGTTCTTTTTCCGATACCATGGCATGGGCTCTTGGTGGCCTGACGCAACAGACTGGTGTCACGGGGTTCCTCGGGTATCCTGTCCTCTCTGAGCTTGCCCAACGCCCTGAGTATCGGCGCATCTCCGAGATCCTCGCGATGGAGATGACCCGGAAGTGGGTGAAGCTCTCCCACGATGGGGATGACGACAAGTCCGAAAAGATCAAGGCCATCGAAACCGCGATGGACCGCCTCCATGTGAGGGACGTGTTCCGTGAGGCAGTTGAGCAGGATGGATTCTTCGGGCGTGGTCACATCTATCTCGACTTTGGTGTGACAGATGATCGGGAAGAGCTTCGCCAGTCTGTTGGCGATGGGTGGAACAGCGCTAGCCAGCAGAAGGTGCCAAGGAACTCCTTCCGACGCCTGAAATCTGTTGAAGCGGTTTGGTGCTACCCCAACGATTATAATTCCTTCGATCCCCTCCGCCCGGACTGGTTCCACCCCACGACGTGGCTGGTGCAGGGCAAGGAGGTGCACTCCACTCGCCTTTTGACCATCATTGGGCGTGAAGTGCCTGACCTTCTGAAGCCGGCCTATTCATTCGGCGGCCTGTCCCTGTCGCAGATGGCGAAGCCGTATGTGGACAACTGGCTTAGAACGAGACAGTCGGTTGCTGACCTGATCTCGTCCTTCTCAGTGTTCGTTCTGAAGACGAATCTTGATGAGAAGCTGCAGGTCGATCCGAACGGAGACCAGCTTTTCAAACGGGCGGACTTCTTCAACAACATCCGCGACAACCGTGGTCTGATGATCACTGACAAGGAGATGGAAGATTTCGCCAACGTCTCCACCAGTCTTGCAACACTGGACGCCCTGCAGGCACAGACACAAGAGCATATGGCGTCTGTAAGTGGCATCCCACTGGTGAAGCTTCTGGGTATTCAGCCGGCGGGGCTCAATGCGAGTTCTGAGGGAGAACTGGAGTGCTTCTACACCTGGATCAATGCCCTCCAGGAAAAGATGCTCAGCGAGCCGCTGAGGACGGTGCTTGGGTTTATCCAGCTGTCTCTTTTTGGCGAGGTTGACACCTCCATCACGTTTTCTTGGGAGCCGCTTGGCGATGTGTCCGAGCTTGAGGCCGCTCAGATCCGCAAGACCAATGCCGAAACCGGACAGGTGCTGATCGCCGGAAAGGTCATTTCACCTGAGGAAGAGCGTCAGCGCATCGCCTCTGATGACGACTCGATCTATGACAACATCGATGTGGAGGCCGCCCCAGGTGACCGCCTGACACCTGTCGAAAAGGCGACCATCGCCGCCGGGATCACGGGTGCGATCGTCCAGGCTGAGGGCTCCGGGTTGGTGGACACTCCTATCGCGATGGAGGAGCTGCGCAAGCTCAGCCTGGCGACGGGGGTATGGACGTCAATCACGGAAGTTGATGTGGTCGAGGCGAAGCTCGCGCCCGAACCGCCGGAGCCTGACCATTCCGTGCCTGGAGGTGAAGAAGGCAATCTTCCCTTTGGTGGCGCCCAAGACGAGGGCTTCAAGGAAGAGGACCATCCGCGCGATGATGACGGGAAGTTCGCCGCTGGCTCCGGTCAGGGAGTCGGTGGGGAATACGCGGATCTCAAGCCATCTGATGTCTACTTTAAGCTGGCCGATGCTGAAGACGCGGGTGGGGAGCAGAATCTAAAGGAAGTTGCTCAGAAAATAGTGAAAGAGCGCTCAGATCTAGCAGAAGCAGTTATCAGGGGGGCTTCGGATCTCGGGTATTCCAACATTGGGATCTCAGTTAAGGAGACGCCCCGGGATCTACCTGAGCCTGCGCAGAATGATGATGATATAATCGATCATAACTGGACACCCAGTAGGTCGTGGAGCGATGGGGTTCCTTCAAAAGAGGAGGCTGCTGCCGCGTTGGCCAACAATGAGGTCCCAGATGGATGGGCTATTCATGGCCGTGGCCGCTCAGATTCGCTGTCGACTGGGTATGTTACGCAGATGTCTTATTCGACAGACGTTGCCCGTCAATATGCAGGTAAAGACGGTAGCATTTGGTACATAAAGCCGAATGATGATGCAAGAATACTTGATTTCACGTCAACAGATACAGACGACATGTTGACGCTGAAAGAAAAGTTCATTGAATCATTTGATGATGGTGATTTCCCGGATCAGGAATGGCTACCGGAAGATCCGGAAGAGGCGTGGGAGAAGGTTTCTCAGAACTTTGCCCCAGAGAATATTGTTGATAGCGCTGCGGCGTATGACAACGACAAGTGGGTCGAGTGGCTGCTCGGGGCGACCAGTGCCTCTGGGGTGATTACACCAGACGGGGCGGTCGCTATGGATCTTGATCAATATAAAAAGGTCAGGGCGTCGTGACGCTTCAGGCCCTGATGCTTGCCTTCGATAAGGCCTCAAATCGCTCCGCAGAGCAGAAGTCATTCAAGAGATCCAAGGCGGCGGAGAGGCGCTATGCGAAGGTCCTCCGCAAGGTCGCAGTCCACATCCAGTCCATCGTGGACGCCTTCAACCCTACGCCCTCCAGTCCTGACGATCCGATCGACCCCAGCCTGACGGCACAGATCGAGACGGCCCTCAACCGCTATGCCCAGCAGTTGGATGACTGGTCGTATGCTGTTGCAGACCGAATGGTGAAGGAGGTCGCGGCGCGGGACGAATCCTCGTGGTTCGATGTCTCGAGAAAAATGGGTCGGGCTCTGCGCAAGGAAATAGCAGAGGCCCCCACTGGACAGGTGATGCGCGAGCGCCTGGAAGCTCAGACGGCCCTAATCACGTCCATCCCAAGGGAAGCCGCGGAGCGAGTCCGCAAGCTCACCCTGGAGGGGATTGTTCAGGGTACTCGGCCGGCGCAGATCGCCAAGGAGATCATGCGGTCAGGTGAGGTCGCGGAGAGCCGGGCGATGCTGATCGCCAGGACTGAGGTGAGCCGCACGGCGACCGAATTGACGCGGGCGCGGGCGGAATACATCGGCTCGCCGGGCTATTGGTGGAGGACAGCCGGTGACACGGATGTTCGAGACTCCCACCAGAAGATGAACGGACAGTTTGTTGCCTGGAACAACCCGCCGACTCTGGATGGGATGACAGGTCACGCAGGACAGCTTCCGAATTGCCGGTGCTTTTGCGATGTAATCGTGCCGGAAGAGTGATAGAATGAACGAGCCGCCGAGGTGCTGGTAACACCTGCGACGGCTCTAACCACAACGATCATGCGAGGATCGAAATGGCTGCGCACAGCTTACATGGCGATATTAATATTGGCGATAGGTTTGGGCGGTGGACTGTCGTCGGCCCATCACGATCTGTCCCAACGGCAGGGAAGCCACGACGCGTAGCCCCCTGTATCTGCGAGTGCGGGGTCCAGAGGGATGTACTGTGCGCTGCACTTCGCGGAGCAACGTCAGAAAGTTGCGGATGCCTAAATCGCGAACTTTCTCGTGCGAAAGTATCTCATGGGGCGGCCCGGAAGGGGCAGCGTACGGCGGAATATAGAGTTTGGTCTGGGATGAACGCTCGATGCTATCGAGCGTCGCACCCTAGGTACAAGGACTATGGAGCGCGCGGAATCACCGTTTGCAGCGATTGGAAAAATAGTTTCCAGTCGTTTTTGCGCGACATGGGGATGAGGCCGGGGTCGGAATATTCAATAGATAGATTGGATAATTCTCGCGGATATGAGCCGGGGAATTGCCGATGGGCAACGCCACGGGATCAGATGGCCAACAGAAGGGTCAGTGTTTCTGTAAAATACCTCGGGACAGAGACCCCAATAAGCCTGATACCAAGGCCTGATTGGCTATCTTTAGCCGCTCTTCATGCCCGTATCCGAATGGGGTGGACTATAGAAAGAGCCTTATCTGACCCACTTCAGGCCAGAGGCAAACGACGCGCACCTACCGTCGCTGATTCCTGACGGAGGCGACTGATTTCAGCTTTCAGTTCCTCGATGCGCTTCAGGAGCCGCTCGATGCAGTTCGCAGCGCCCCATTGCAGGGCATCTTCAATGCGGTGCTTTCTCGCGAGGCCTAGCTTGAAGGCTGTCTCTGGGATGCCTTCGTTCAGATCGTCTGTCTCTTCTTGAGCGGCTTCTCTGAGCAATTCAATGAGGTCCTCCGGCGGTAGGTCCGGCAATCCATCATTAGGGTCCTGCATCCGTCCTCCTCGCGCGCCGGGGAGACGGTAGCGCGGCAACGCACGCGCCTCAACACCTGAAAGGCACATCATGGCTGACGAAACCGCCCAGACTGCGGAAAGCACAACTGCGACCACTGAACCGACCAACACCGAATTGGCGGCCAAGGTGGATGCCCTTACCGTGAAGGTCGAGGCCTTCCTGAATGAAGTGGGCGGCGCCTACGCCAAGCTCGAAGCCCACCTGCGTGGCAGCGGCTGCCGGTTCCGCTGATCATGATGGCGGTTCCCATGCTCGCATTCGATAAGGCGTCCATTCGCGATTATGACCGCGATGGGCGTTTGCATGTGGATCTGACGCCCATCAGCAAGGCCAACATCTGTCCATATCGAGGTGATGAGATCCCGAATTGGGAAGGCCTCGGGCTGGATGCGAACAAGATCTATCAGCTTTACCGCGATCCGGAAGAGCTGGAGAAGGCCGCAGATACATTCAATAATCTGCAGATTTTGACGCGCCATGTTCCTGTGACGGCGAATGATCACCAGCCGGATCTGGTGGTTGGATCGACAGGAACTGATGCGGTCTTTGAGGGACCATACCTCAAAAACACGCTCGTCATCTGGGCCCGCGATGCCATCGAAGGCGTCGAAAGCGATGCTCAGAAAGAGCTGTCGTGTGGATACCGATACCGAGCCGACATGACCCCCGGTGAAGTAAATGGGGAGCATTTCGACGGTGTAATGCGGGACATCGTGGGAAATCATCTCGCTTTGGTTCCGAGTGGCCGCGCCGGGCCGGACGTTGTCGTCGGCGACTCCAAGGAGAAACTGAATATGGCCAAGACCGTACTGTCGCGGAAAGCCGTGCTACTGCAGGGGGCCGCACATGCGTGCCTTGCGCCGAAGCTGGCGGCTGATGCGAAGATTGATCTCACTCCGGTATTTGCTGGTGTGACTTCCAAGAACTACCTGTCCAAGAAGCCCTCCATCATTTCCGAGATCACCAAGCGCGTCTCCGGGAAGCTGGCGCAGGACGCTGACCTTGAAGACCTTCCGGGTGTCCTGGACGGCCTGGACAACATGGACCCGACTGAGGAAGCCCCGCTTCTCATCGATCCGGCGAAGGACGCCGATCCGGTGGACCCGATCTCCGCCCTCACCGCGAAGGTCGATGCGCTGATCGAGGCGGTTTCCAAGCTGACCAAGGCGGAGGCTGCTGAAGCCCCGCCGGCCCTCGACGAAGACACTGAGGAGGAAGAGAAGGTGGACAAGCCCGCCATGGACGCGGCGATTGCCGCCGCTGTGAAGGCCGCAGACGATCGTGGGCGCGCCATCCGCGAAGCTGAGAAGGCGATCCGCCCCTACGTGGGTGAACTCGCCATCGCTCAGGACAGCGCGGACAATGTCTATAAGACCGCGCTCGAAATGCTCGGTGTGGATGTGACCAATGTCCATCCCTCGGCTTTCCCGGTGCTCCTCGCCCATCAGCCCAAGCCTGGCTCTCGCAAGCCTGCCATTGCCCAGGACGCTGCGTCCGCCAAGGGCTTCACTGACCGGTTCGCTGACGCCGGCCGCATCCGCATCGCCTGAGGAGATCCCGAATGGCCAATTTCCAGACCCAGGTCAAGGTCGCCCAGGCTCCGGCCATCGCGGGCGATTTCGCCACCACCAATCCCCGCTATTCCGTCCCGGCGGGTCCGGGCGGTCTCATCGCCGGCACCTCTGGTGTCACTGTGGGCCTCTTCGCGTGGCTCTCTTCGAGCACCGTGGACGCTGATGGCGCCCCGGCTCTCGTGAACAACACCGGCTCCGGTGTTCCGGCGGGCATCGTGCCGCGTGAGCAGCAGGCGCTGATGACCACCTACCTGCAGGAAGCCGGCAACCTCATCCCCGCTGGATTCCCGGTCACCGTCATTTCGGCGGCTGACATGTGGGTGACCAACGCGGGGGCCTCTGCCGTCACCGTGGGCATGGTCGCCTTCGCCAAGACGGCGGACGGCACCATCTCCTTCGCCGCGACTGGCGCCACCGTGTCCGGCAGCGTCGAAACCACCTGGAAAGCGGTCTCTGCCGGCGCGGCCGGTGAGATCATCAAAATCAGCCGTCTGCCCTGATAGGAGACACAGTTCATGACCTTCCACACGATCCAGGATGCGAAGGCCGCCTGGGCTGCTGACTCCCTCACTCTGGAGCAGCTTGGCGTCGTCTTCCCCGATGTGGTGTCCTACACCACCGAACCCATGAAGCGTGATTTCACCCTCGCGATGGACGCGCTTCCCACCCTTTCGACTTCCGCCAACTCGGGTATCCCCGCGTTCCTGACCACTATGGTGGACCCGCAGGTCTTCAAGATCCTGTTCTCCCCCACTAACGCGGCGAAGATCCTCGGTGAAGTCCGCAAGGGCTCGTGGACTGACCAGACCGCTATGTTCCCCGTGGTGGAACACACGGGTGAAGTGTCGAGCTACGGTGACCATTCTGAGAATGGCCACACTGGTGCAAATACCGCCTTTCCTCAGCGCCAGAGCTACCTCTACCAGACCATCGTTGAATACGGTGAGCTGGAGCTGGAGCGGGCCGGCCTCGCGAAGATCAACTATGTGAGCGAGCTGGACGCGGCTGCCGCGACCACCATGAACCGGTTCCAGAACCTGACCTACTTCAAGGGTGTGTCGGGTCTCCAGAACTACGGCCTCCTCAACGATCCGAACCTCTCGGCTTCGCTGAGCCCGGCGACCAAGGCCTCTCCGGCGACGGGGAATACCTGGTTCAATTCGGGCGCCCCGAACTGCACGGCCAACGAAGTCTACAACGATATCTTGGCCCTATACACGGCTCTAGTGGCGCAGACCGGTGGTCTTGTTGACGCTGAAACTCCCATGGTTCTGGCGATGTCGCCCGGATCCGAAGCCGCTCTCAGCTTCACCAATTCTTTCGGCCTGACCGCCAGGGATATCCTGCAGAAAAACTACCCCAACATCAAGATTGTGACGGCAGTACAGTATGCCGTACTCTCCGCTTCGAACCCGCAGGGTGTTGCTGGCGGCAACTTGATGCAGCTCATCGCGACCTCGGTCGAGGGCCAGGAAACGGGCTATTGCGCGTTCAATGAGAAGATGCGCTCGCATCCGATCATCCGCCAGCTCTCCAGCTTCCGGCAGAAGCGCACTGGCGGCACCTGGGGAGCGATCATTCGCCAGCCCTTCGCCATCGTGTCCATGCTCGGCATCTGAGCCTTCTCACCCAACACGGCCGGCCGGGCTATCCCGCGCCGGCCTTTTTTATGGAGATCACATGGCTGGATCTGTTTCGGTTGCGTGCAAACTGCCCAATGGCCTTGCACTCCGCGTTTTCCGAATGATTCCTCATATTGAGAAACAGAAGGACGGATCGTACCGAGAGATCGAGACCGCGGCGCAGATGGGAGACACCGTCACCCTCAAGGGCTATGCGGCGCCCTTCGGAATGGCTCCGAATGCTCCTGTTGCTGGTGGCTATGCCATCACCTCTGGCGTGGATGCCGATTTCTGGGCGGCTTGGCTGGAACAGAATGCAGAACACCCCGTCGTGAAGAACGGCCTGGTGTTCGCCTCTGAGCGGATCGACAGCGTTCAGAAGCAGGCGAAGGAGCAAGCCGAGATCAAATGCGGCCTGGAAGCCCTCGACCCTGATAAGCCCATGCGCGGCATTGCCAAGGCCGACTCCAAGGCCGCGTGATGGATTACGCCACCTTCACCTCGGTTTTCACAGAGTTCTCTAGCGCCTCTGTTTACCCGCAGGTGCAGGTGGAATTCTGGCTTGCGCAGGCTCCTCTCCAACTCAATGCGGAGCGGCTTGGGGCGAACTACGACCTCGCGGTCATGCTCTATGCGGCCCACAATCTGGTGCTCAGCGCCAAGGACGCGAAGGCGGCGGCATTCGGCGGTGTCAGTGGTGGCGCCTCTGGTGTCACGTCCTCCAAGACGGTGGACAAGGTCACTGTGTCCTATGACACGGGATCATCCACCATCGATGGCGCCGGGGCCTGGAACCTCACGACCTACGGGACGCGGCTCTACCAGCTTCTCAGGGGGGCGAACACCGGCCCATTTTACGTCGCCAACCGGCGCCCCAGGATTTTCTGATGCCGGTGGAGATCAAGAAGAGCGGATCGGCAAAGCTGCTCTCCGCCCTCAGGGGGCTGACCCACAACGAAGCTCTGGTCGGAATCCCCGCGGAAAATGCGGGACGTGAACCGGAACCGGGTGAAGAAAAGCCTCCACTCAATAATGCCGAGATAGGCTATTTGATGGAATTCGGCGGGAAGAATATCCCAGCCCGCTCCCATCTTCGGCCGGCGATAGAAGGGGCGAAGAGTGATCTCGCAAAAGCTCTTGGGTCTGGAGTACGCAGCGTACTTTCAGGTAAGCCAGATGCTGCTGATAAAGCTCTGCACACAGCCGGGATGATCGGTCAGAATGCGGTGCGAAACAAGATCACAGAGGGACCATTTTTGCCTCTGGCGCCGCTTACCTTGGCAAAACGCAAAGCCAAGGGGCGGACTGGCGAGAAGCCTCTCATAGACACCGGAGCCTATAGGAATTCACAGACCTATGTGGTCCGCAAGAAGGGTGACGACTGATGCCCCTTCTCGACGTGTCAGACGTTCTTCTTGATCCCGACTTCGCAGACACCATCACTGTCTACCGACAGTCCGTGACCATCGGGGATGATGGTCGCTCCACAAGAGCGGAGACGGTGACCTCTGCCATCGCAGTCGTCACCCCAGACCAATGGAGCACACTTCAGCGACAGGCCGAAGGCTCCAATGTCTCGGAGACCATTACGGTCGTGACCCAATTCCGCTTGATCCCATCCATGGATGGCTACGACGCGGATGAAATCACTTGGAACTCCAAGCGCTACGTGATCACCGCAGTGGGTGATTGCTCCAGGTATGGAGCTGGGTTCGTCGAAGCCTCCGCTGAACTGAAGGGAATGGCGCCCCCGTGACCGATTCCAGCACGGGCGGCTATCTCGCGCCCATATCGACGGCACCGGCGGCTGACAATGCGCTAGAAGACCAGATTCAGGCCGCCATTGTCGGGATCACCGCGCTGCCGGGGAAAATGGTGCGTCCAGTGTGGCAGCCAGACCCTCCAGCGAAGGAAGATCTGAACATCAACTGGTGCGCTTATCGCATCGTCGCGAGCGATGCGCACTGGCTCCCCTCTATCGTCCACCATCCGGAAGATGAGGGGACTGACGAAGCCACAAGGCAAGAAGAGATTGAGGTTCTCGCCTCCTTCTATGGCCCTGACGCCTATGGATTTGCCACCCGGATGCGAGATGGCCTTTCCATCCCGCAGAACCAGGAAGCGTTGAGATCGCAAGGCTTCGGCTTCTTGGAATGCTCCCGCATCTGGGCCGCACCGGATTTCGTGAACAACCAATGGGTCCGCCGCCAGGACCTGCGATTCAAGCTCACCCATGCGGTGTCCCGCACCTATGCGGTCCGCAACCTTCTGTCTGCCGAAGGCACGATCACCGCTGACACCGGCAACAGCAACACCTGGAACACGGAGAATACCTGATGGCTCAGGGACTTGCAGTCTCGGATGTCGTAAACGTCACGGTCACGATCTCGCCGACTGCCGCGGCCACCCGGAATTTCGGGGCGGGCCTGATCATCGGCACGACGGATGTCATTGATGTTGGGGAGCGCATCCGCTCTTATTCGGACATGGATGATGTCGCGGCTGATTTCGGCTCGACCGATCCGGAATACATCGGCGCGACGCGGTTCTTCGCTCAGGACCCTCAGCCGTCTTTGGTCTATATCGGCCGATGGGGGCAGACCGCGACCCACGGCACTCTGCGTGGTGGCGTTCTCACCGCCAGCGAGCAACTCACATCGGCTTGGACCTCCATCACTGACGGCGCGTTCAAAATCGACATTGACGGGACCACTAAGACCGTCACCGGCCTGAACTTTTCTTCCGCCCTGAACATGCCGGGAATTGCCGCTCTGATCGACGCTGGCCTGTCTGGTGGTTCGGTCACATGGGATGCGAATTCGGGACGCTTCGTGGTGAAGTCTGATACCACCGGCACCAGTTCGACAGTAGGATATGCAGTTGCACCCACATCTGGGACTGACATCTCCGCGACGCTGAAGCTCACCTCCGCCCTGGCTGGCACGCCTGTGGTCGGCATTGCGGCGGAAAGCCTGACGGAGGCTATCGAGGCATTCGTTGACAAGTCGGGCGATTGGTACGCCGCCATGGTCCTGCCGGCCGTGAGCAATGCTGAGTTCCTGGCTGCTGCTGAGTATATCGAGGCGCTTGGTAAGAAGCGCATCATCGGCACAACGATCTCTTCCACAACCGTTCTGGACAATACGCTGGACACGGATCTTGCTTCGGTTGTCAGCGCGGCGAACCTGAAGCGAACTTGGTCACAGTATTCTGCCACGAATTATGCTGTTTGCTCCTTCTTCGGGCGAGCTGCAACCGTGGATTTCACGGGGAGCAACACCACGCTCACCATGAAATTCAAGACGGAGCCGGGTGTCACTGCGGAGACGCTGACCGAGACGCAGGCGAAAACTCTGAAGGCGAAGAACTGCAACGTCTTCGTGAACTACGACAATGATACAGCCATCATTCAAGAAGGTGTGATGGCAAATGGGTATTTCTTCGACGAAGTGCACGGGCTGGATTGGCTGGAAAACTACATTCAGACCGAGGTGTGGAACCTGCTTTACACATCGAAGACAAAGATACCTCAGACGAATGCCGGTATGGCGCTCATCGCAACCAAGATCGAGAATTGCCTACAGCAGGCAGTGACCAATGGTCTTGTGGCTCCGGGTCAGTGGAACGCTGATGGGTTCGGCGCCCTGGAGAATGGAGACTATCTGGATAGTGGATACTACGTCTATCACCCGGATATTTCGACGCAATCGCAGGCCGATCGAGAGGCGCGAAAGTCCGTCTCCTTCCAGATCGCCGCCAAAATGGCGGGTGCCGTGCATAGCGTAAATATAACAGTCGCAGTCAACCGCTGAGCCACAGGAGATACCATTGGGCGTCTATAGCTTCTCCACCGTCACTGGCTCAATCGTGGGCGAAGGCGGTTCGTTCTCGTTCGGCTACGGCTCGGACAATGATGAGGGCGGCATTTCTGTCACCTTCCTCGAAGACAAGAACACCATGACCATCGGCTCCGATGGCGGCGGCATGCACTCTCTTCATGCGGGCCGGGCCGGCACGATCACCGTGCGGCTCCTGAAGACATCGGCGACAAATGCCTTGTTCGCCGATCTCTACAAGTACCAGACATCCTCCCCGGCCTATCACGGGACGAACACCATCTCGATCCGCGACACGAACCGTGGCGATGTCGTCGTCGCACAGAACTGCGCGTTCAAAAAGATGCCTGACAACGCCTGGGCGAAGGTTGGCAACACCCTGGAATGGTCTTTTGACTGCATCTCCATCACGGAGACCCTCGGATAATGGACACTCCTGAGGAATTCGACCTGAACGGCATCACCTACCGGGCGCGCAAACTCGGCGCCATGGACCAGCTCTTCCTGGTGCAGAAGCTCACGCCTCTGGCCACGTCTTTGGTCCCGGTGATCCAGGCCGCCGCACGGGAAGCATCGGGAGGGCCCTTGGCTGGCGCCCTCCTGAAGATGGATGTTGCGGATCTGATGCCCCTGGCTCAGGGGATTTCCAGCCTTCCGGAACAGGACACCAAGGCCATCATCGGCCGGTGCCTGTCCCATGTGGAGCGGGGAACCAAAACCCCGGCGGGCACGGGCTGGGCTCAGGTGTGGTCCAAGAACGCAGATGCGTGCATGTTTGAGGATATCGACCTCTTCACCATGCTGACCATCGTCGCCCATGTCGTGAAGAAGGATCTCGCGCCTTTTATCGGCGCCCTGTTCTCCGGTTCGACCGGAGCGGGGCTGCTCCAGACTGCGAACTCGTGAGCCTCCCCAACGGGATGGATTGGCTGCTACAGCCGGTCGCGCGTGGCTGGTGCAAGTACGAGAGCCTGAAGGATGGCACCCTCGATCTCTGCGACATCGCGCTCATAAATGAGGCGATCGCGTCCCACGATGAAAATTCCAGGCGCGTCCAGGCAGCCATGAAGCGGGGGTCATGACATGGCGCAAACTCTTGAAGATTATATCATTTCCCTTGGCCTAAAGGTGGACAAGGCTCAAGAGCAGCGTTTCAATTCCGCCCTCGACAGTTTAGGCAAGACCTTTGCGGCACTCGCTGCTGGGCTCACTGCGGCAGCGGCCACCATCCAGGCCACGGTGGTGGCGGTATCCAAGAGCTTCGACAACCTCTATTTCGCGGCTCAGCGGACCAATTCGACCGTCGCTGGCATCAAGGCACTGTCCTACGCTTTCTCTCAGATTGGAGCGTCCGGGGCCGAGGCGCAGTCCTCCCTTGAGGGGCTCTCCAAGGCGTTGAGGACAAACCCCGGAACAGCCAAGTGGCTCAACGCGCAAGGCATCGCGACAGAGGGAAGGAAGACCGAAGCCATCCTCTCTGACATTTTCGAGAAGTTCGGAAAGATGCCCCAATACCTCGGCTATCAGTTCGCTGAGGTAGTCGGCGTCAGTGAGGAGACCTTCAACAAGGCGGCGAAGCAGTGGCCGCAGGTCATCAAGTGGGCGAAGGAGTTCGAGGCGACGCAGGCGAGGTTCGGGGTTGACCCGGACAAGGCCGCCGAGAGTTCCAACAAGCTGATGACATCGTTTCGAGCGCTCCAGATGGATCTGGATGCTCTCTTCACGAAGATTACCGTCGCTCTCCAGCCCCAGCTGAACCATCTGATGGCGGACATCGCGAAATGGTTTGAGGAACATCAGGAACAGATCGTTCGCATCCTGAACCAGATCCTCGAAGCGGTGAAGGGGCTTATTACGGATTTTGGGTCGCTGCTTAAGGCGCTTGAACCCGTCGCCGACAAATTCGCAGAAATGGTGGAGCTTCTCACGGGAGAGAAGAACAGCCTCAAGGTTGCCCTGGAAGTGATCCTGGCCTTCATGGTCGGGAAGTGGCTTTTGGGGATGCTCGGGGTCTTCGACAAGATTGTGAAGAGCCGCAGCTTTGGCCTGCTCATGCTCGCCATGGGCATGGGGTATGACATGCTCTTCATGACCGATGAGCAAAAGCTCAAGGTCGGATCGGATGTGAACGACGCGATCAATGGCAAAGCGTCTGATCCGGATAACTGGTGGACACGAGGACAGAATGCGGTGCGCCGCCGGCTGGGGATGCCGGAGGTGGACAACAAGGGCAATGCGCGTCCGCAGGTCGGCGCCGACGCCGGAGCGAAGGTGGATGGTGTTAACGCTGAGCTGAAGCGGCGCTATGACAAGATGCTCGCCGATGCGCCGGAAAATGTTCGGAGCGCGATCAGCGTGAATTCGGGTTATCGGAGCATCGCAAGACAAGAGCAGCTCTATCGAGAGGCCGTCGCGAAGTATGGGCCGGCAGAGGCCCGGAAGTGGGTTGCCCCACCCGGAAAGTCGAACCATAATTTCGGGGAGGCGCTTGACCTAGGGTTTGGAAGCCCTGAGGCCCGTGCGTGGGTTCACTCTCACGCAAAGGAATACGGGCTCACGTTTCCTATGGGTAATGAGCCGTGGCATGTCGAGCGGGCGGAGAAGCGCGGGCGCAATCCGAACTGGGAAGACGACGCTATACGCCTGAGGGATAAGCAATCCGAACTGTTCGGCGCGCCCGCGCTTGGGTCGTCTTCGGCGCGCCTCGCCTCCATCAGCAATCGCACATCGATCACGGTCTATGGGTCATCCGATCCGGCCGGCACCGCGGCGAACCTCAGCGGGGCGCAGAGCCGGGTGGCTTCCGACCTCATCAGAAATGGGCAGAGCGCGTTCGTTTAACGGAGAAGGACATGGATGATCCTGGGAAGATCATGATGGTGGATCGCCGGCTGATCGAAAGCGCTGCGGAACTATCAATGTCTGCACAAGAAATCGTGCGGACTTTAGAGCAGATGGATTATGCGTACCGGATTTATCAAAGGCGGCCTGAGCCTCTTCGAGGTGCAGCAAAGCCGCATCAAGAGCGTCATGAAGTTCCTGATCCTGCACGACGTTGTTCTGAACCAGAAGCGGCAGGACAGCCCTCAGCACCGCAAGGGCCGCAATCCCCGCCCCATCCGCAAAGCTCCGATCAAGCTCAGACGACATCTTCACCCTCCTTCGACGCCACGGACGTGCTTGAAGCATTTCGATCGGAAATCCGCTCGATCCGCTTCACCTCCCGCGTGGGTTCTATCGAACAGGTGGTAGAATTCGAGTTAACACCCCACGCATAGCGCGAGACCCATGGAAACCATCCAGGAATTCCTCGTCTCTCTCGGGTACGACCTGAAGGAGAGCGACGTATCGGCCTGGGAACGGACTGTCGAGAAGGCGAAGGCCGCCGTTCTCAAAGCCGGGGCATTCCTCGATCGGCTAGAGCGCAAGGCCAAGGAAGTGTTCGTCGAGACCACCGTTGGCCTCGACCATCTGAATTCCATGGCTGGTCGGGCGGGGACCTCTGTGGAGGAGGTGCGGGCACTCGCCTATGCGCTGAAGCAGACCGGCGTGAGCGGCGGTCGGGCTGAGGACATTCTCGACACCTTCGCCTCGCACCTGCGGCGGTTCCCGGCACTCATCGGCACCTTGAACAACCTCGGCGTCAGGACCAAGGAAAACGGGAGGCTCCGCGACAATGCCGCGGTGTTCGCCGACACCATGGCCGCCATCAACAAGATCCAGGATTACCCGACCGCGGCCCGCACGGCCGATCTCTTCGGGATCTCGGAGGAGGACTATTTCAACCTGCGGTCCAACGCCGACAAGATTGAGCGGTATCGGCAGGAACAAAAGGAGGCGATGAAGCGCTTCGGCGTGGATGGGAAGCAGGCGGGCATCAGCTCCACACTGATCATGACTGGGTGGCGCCGGCTGCTCATGACCTTCGATGCGATGCTGGGCAAAATCGCACTGTCCATCGGCCCGGCTCTGATCCCGATCATTGACGACCTGAAGGCGTGGCTTGAGAAGCACCAGGACAAAATTGTCGCGGTATGTCTGGCCTTGGTCGCGGCGATGTCTGACCTCTTCGCCAAGGTGCAGGAATGGTCGCAGGCTGTTTTCGGGACGGGGCAGGGGCTCCTGGATTTCCTCGAGTGGATGACCGGCGCAGATGGCTTCCTGCGGGCAGTGGAGATCATCGGCGGGGGCTGGCTCGCCGCGACGGTGGCCGGGATGCTCGGGCCTATCGGTCTGATCATCGCCGGCATTGTCGCATTGATCGCGGCTCTCACGCCTGGAAAGGCTGAGGCGGCCCCAGCACAGGGCGGCGGCAGCCAGGCGGCTCCGCAGAAGCAAGGCTTCTTCAGCCGGGCGAAGTCCTTCATCGGGCGCATGTTCGGCTACGGGGGCGGTGAGGGAGGAGAGGGCGGTGGATCGGGCCAGCCGGGGGCGGACGCAACGCCGGCTTCCAGCGAGCCCGCCATGTCGCTGGCTGATGCCCGCAAGCGGTTCGCCAAGGAGCTGGAAGACCCGGATGTCGCGGCGCGCCTCGCCGCCTACACCGAGGCCGAAGTTGGGAGCCAAGGGGCGGCCGCACAGCAGGCATTCATGGAATCGATCATGAACCGGGCATCCGCGCGCGGGCAAACGCTGCGTGAGACGCTATCGGGGAGCTATTTCCCCGGCATTACCCACAGCAAGGCTCAGCGCTTCATGGTCGACCCTCGGTACAGAGAAAAGTACAAGGGGATGACGGGCGCGGTGTTGGGCGGGTCCAACATCTCGAATTACGCCACCGGCAACGCGAGCGGCACGGTGGGGTTTGCCGGGGGCCCAGGGACCTTCTCCGCGGGCGGGGAGAGGTTCGGCATCGAAGGGCCTGATGTCGGATGGGCGAAGCGTATGCGCGAGTTCGACCTCAGCACGAAGGCGAAAGAGCCCGAGCGGCCGAAGATCAATATCGACGTGCCATCCGCCATCCCCGACAAGCAGAGCCTCTATGCCCCGCCTCTCGGATCGACATCGCACACCTTCGACTTGGCAGCCGACCAAGAAACCGAGATCATCGTGCACGGGGACCCCGATCCGACACGCACCACGGCTGAGGTGGCCACCGCCCAGATGCGCGTGAACAAGGGCCTGACGGATCAGGTGGAAAGGGCGGCGGCCTGATGGCGAACATCGTTGAAGCCGTCCTGAACACGACGGCGCAGATCCTCATCTCCGCCGGGGCTTCCATCGGCGGCATCACCCCTGACGTGGTGGTGGAAGAGGTGAGCCGCGACAGCCTCTTCATCACCAACCATCCGGTGGAGAAGGGCGCGGCCATCTCGGATCATGCCTTCATGATGCCGAAGGAGGTGGAGCTCCGGTGCGGGTGGTCGGACTCTGGCAACTACCAGGGCTATTCCCGGCTGATCCAAGAGGGCCTGCTCACCCTTCAAACGGCGCGCGAGCCGTTCACGGCAACCACCTCCAAGCGCACCTACTCCAACATGCTCATCACCGGGATCGAGGTGAGCACGTCGGCCGCCACGCAATATGCGCTTTTTGCCAGGGTGCTGCTGCGCGAGGTGCTGATTGTGAGCACCAGTACGGTGGCGACGAATTCGTCGAGCACCCAGTCCGATGCGGCGCGGACTTCGGGGACGACGAACACCGGGACGAAGCAGGTAACTGAATCGTCCTACACCCTGTCCAATTGGTCGAACGAGTGACGGCAGGCGCGAATGTGGCGTGAGGAGGCACTATTCCTGACCGCATTTGATGAGCTTGATGAGGCCGAAGTCGGCGCCGTGCAATTCTAGGTTTGCGGCGCCCGATGGGCGGAAAGTGACAGACCCGGTTGCAGGTCGTGTCGGATAGTCCTTCACCTGACACTGCGCCGAGACGTCGTATTTCCCGCCGTCCGGGCTGCCGTTCAAGGATATTTGGCACCTAACTGGACTGGCCCACATTTCAAACTTGCCGTTCTCGACAGTGGCGACGCCAAATCGGCTTAGCGTCGCCGTGTCGTGCCCGGGCTTATCGAATTCTCCCGACTTATAGAGGGCACAGGCTTTGCGGTCGCGCGCCCAATCGCCATTAAGGCGAGCGCTGATATCCTTGGGCGCCGCGGCAGCGGGAGAAGATGGCACGTCGCACCTGGAGAACGTTTCGTTTAGCCCATCAAAATCGACGGCAATTTGTTCCGGAGACTTCTTTTGTACGAGAAAATGACCGGCGTTTATTTTGCCTTCCGTTGAACACGCAAGCGGCGAATACCAGCCCACAACGGTATTTTTCCAATCAACGAAGACGCAGTGGCGATCTCCGATTTGGATGCTGTCGATGTCGACATGAAACGTTTCTGTGACGGGAAGCTTGCGGCAATTCGTGGACCAAGTCCCCATGATGCCTGGGTCATCCGCCCCCGGTGCCAGCTCACCCGCTGATGCCCCTCCGGCGGCGATGCTCACCAAGATATAACCGATTACCATTTTCTTGGTCATCATGGCGGCTCCGGCATGCGTCAGTTTGGGATGTCAGGTTCTGCGTAGCACCTGCAATGTCCATCCGGGCAGAGAGAGTGTGTCCCCGGAGGCCCGCAGGGTGGGGGAGCGTTCCATTTGAAGAATTTTCCGTTGTTCTTGGCGCAGATGTCGCACACATCGCTATCTCCGGCGCTCCTCCATCTGTAACCTTTGCTGCCGATGTATTCCGCCCGGCTCTTCGTCCGGTCAAACGCTACACTCCCTCGGAGCCGCATCTCATAGGCAAATCGCGCCTTCTCCGCCTCCTGTTCCGGGGGTGACAGTCCGGCCCTCTTGGGTGGGATAGGGCGTCGGTTGGCGAGGCGCAATTCGTAGGGCGTTGGATTGAGATCGCTGATGGGCTTCTGCTTTGAGCGGCTAAGCCTCCGCATATGGAGGCGCGCTGCAAGCAGAATGGCCGCGACGAAAATTGCAGCGGCGATCTGCGCATATGACATTCACGTCGCCTCCCCCGAGCGATAGGGCAGGCACGATAGCTCAAGCTCAATCGGGAGTGGAGTCATCCTTCCCCAGCATATGAAGCCCGGCCTCAACGAAGGCGCGGATGGCGGCGGGACGGGATGGCTTGGGGTCTGGCTGCGCCGCGATCCAGGCGTCAAGGGCGGAAAGCAGTTCGGGAGGGACACGTACGGTGATGGGCGTAGCGTCAATGCGCGGCCTCCCCCCTCGGTTTTTTGTTTCTGACATTGACAACCTCCGAATAGGTTTATAATGTCAGAAACAGACGGGCCGGACAAGAGCACCACCTCTCATCCGGCCCTGACCCAAGCCAAGGGAGATAGCCATGGCACAGGCTGCGCACACCTCTACCACACCCCGCCGCCGTCCCGAAGACGCGGCGACCTTCACCCTGATGCTGTTGAAGGCGGCAATCCTCGGACCGGATCACGGCGCGGCTCCCGTCCAGACCGAGCCGAAGCGCCCGATCCTGGCCGGCGGCGCGGCGCGCAAGGTGAGGGAGATCGCGTGATGGGAACCGCTCTCACCCTCGCCGATCTGAACACGACGGTGAACCACGAGCCGCGCATCGCGCACCAGCGTCTCGCCGAGGCGCTGGGGTACGGCGCGCAGATCAAGATGAAACATCTGGTGGAGCGTCATATCGAGGCGCTGCAACGGTTCGGTGGGGTTTCATCCACCGTGGATGAAACCGGTCCCAAGGGTGGCCGCCCCGGCAAGACATACTGGCTGAACAAGAAGCAGGCCCTCTACCTCTGCACCAAGTCCGAGACGGCCGACGCCACCGAGGTCACTATCCAGATGGTGGAGGTGTTCGACGCCTACCTGAAGGGCGAACTGAAGCCGGTGAAGGTCAAGGCCCATCGGCGGGCACTGCCGCAGCCGGGAGGGGCACTGTCCAGTTCCGACCTGCCGCAGAGCCCCAAGCTGCCGTTCGACTTGACCCTGGCGTCGGAGCTTTATCAGGCGATCGTGTCCGCGAATGTGAGGGTCGAGCGCGGGATTGCCCCCGACTTCGGGAAGGCTCTGGAAGGCGTGCTCTCCGACATCGTCACCCGCCACTATGGTGGAGACCCTGCCTTTGGCCGGGTGCTCATGGGACAGCCGCTCCACCGCGAGCGAGCCGAGTGGGCACAGCCCCTGCTGGGGAAGAACTGAGGCAGGCACCATAGCCCAAGCTTCAATCGGAGATGGAGTCGGGAGCGGGTGGGGATTACCGCTGGAACTGGAAGTCTTTCCGCACCTGCTCGCGCTGCTCCTTGCCTTCGAAGTATCCGGGCCCAAAATACTGAAGGCACGCTAGGTAGACCTCGTAGAATTTGATCCTAAAATTTGGGCTTGTACCGATGTTGCCGTAGGCTCCATTGCAATAATCAACGACCCGATTTTCAACCGTGTTCCAAATCATTTTCACAGCATTATACTGTTCTTGCTCTCGCATGATGCACTTGGAGTAGATCGACTTGTAGTCGCCTTCGTTGCGAGGGTTTAAGGCAGCTTCGTCACAATTCGCCTCGACACTGAATTGTGGGATGGGCCTGTCCGCCGCCCGCGCCGGAATGGACGGCAGCGCGAGCGCGCAGGAGAGAGCGACCCAGGACAACCGCGACTGCATATGATGCCTCCCCGTAACTAGTGGTGCGCCATACCCCAGGTTCAATCTGAGGTGGAGCCGGGCTTGGGCGGGATCAGCCCACGTTCCGTCATCATCCTTATAACGTCGTCGAGGCGCTCTCCTAGGGCCGCGATCTGCTCATCGCCGGGCTGCCTGGGGGCGAAGCTCGCTTCGAGGCGTGCGATGATCTCGGCATTCATGCTGCGGCCGCTGGCTTCTGCGGCCTCCTTGATCCGGTCCCGCATCCCATCCGGGAAGCGAAGGTTGAATTGGTCTGATCCCCGGCTGGGGACGCGGGATGTCATCTGCGGTCCTATTCTGTCGCGCACGTAGCACCGACATATGATTTCGCTTGACGCAATCGTATGTCGGGCATACCAGTATGTCCGTAGTCCTATTGCGGAGGTGCAAATGACAGTGGCGAGCAGGGGAGCGGATCAGTTCATGCTGCGCTTTCCCCCCGGTCTCCGAGACAGGCTGAAGGTGGTGGCTCAGGCCAGCAATCGTTCAATGAATTCCGAGGCGATCTTTCACCTCGAACGCGCCCTCCTGGGCGCCGAAGCAGCGACGGGGGAGGGCCTCGTAAACCAAGCCCCCGCCGCTGCCGATCACACCGCCGCCCTGCAAGGCGGCAGCATTTTCACCAACGGCAAATGAGGTGCCGCAGATGACAACCAACGATTTGCTCACCCCCGCCGAGGAAAGCAAGCCCGGCGTCCACGATTTCGAGCTGGGCGGCCGGCAGGTGCGCGCCGTCGATGCCCGCGAACTGCATGCCTTCCTCCAAGTGGGGAAGGTATTCGCCGCGTGGATCACCGAGCGCATTGCGCAGTACGGTTTCGAGCAGGGGCGCGACTTTGAGGTTTTTTCCGAAACGGGAAATAACCCTTCCGGGGGCCGCCCCTCCAAGGAATACGCCATCACCCTCGACATGGCGAAGGAGCTGTCGATGGTGGAGCGCAACGACCAGGGCAAGAAGGCCCGCGCCCACTTCATCGAATGCGAGCGGGTGGCCCGCGAGGTGAAGCCCATTGACCCCATCCAGGTTCTGAACGACCCGGCGGCCATGCGCGGGCTCCTCCTCACCTATTCGGAAAAGGTGCTGGCGCTGGAGGCCAAGGTGGAAGAGCAGGGCGAGAAGGTCGCTGCACTCGACCGGATCGCCACGGCGGATGGCTCGCTGTGCATTACTGACGCGGCGAAGGCGCTACAGGTTCGGCCAAAGGATCTGTTCGATTACCTCCGCGCTCATGGCTGGGTCTATAAGCGCCCCGGCACTGCCCATGATGTCGGCTACCAGTCCCGCGTGAATGCCGGAGACCTGGAGCATAAGGTCACGACCGTACTCAAGGCGGATGGCAGTGAGAAGGTGGTGGAGCAAGTGCGGGTGACGCCGCGCGGCCTCGCCAAGCTGGCGAAGCTGATGAGCCCGGCGGCGAGGGCCGCGTGATGGCCCCGCGCAAGGAAATTCATGAACAGGTGCTCGCCCAGGTGATCGAGGTCATCAAGCAGGCGCGCGCCAATGGCGAGCCTGAAATGGCCGTGGTTGCTCGTACATTCCCAGGCATGCCTGACGCCATCTATTGGGCGGCATACTGCGATCTGGACAATGCTGAGATCGACGCGTGGTGGGAGGCCGTCGAGAAAACCATTGACGGAGAGATTATCCGCAATGCGCTCTCGAAGATCACCTGAATAGGACGGGGCGGCTTCGGCCGCCCTTCACCATGGGTCACGCCGCCTTACTCGCGGCAGCAGCGAGGGCTTCTTCCGCCCATTCGTTGAGGCTCTTGCCCGCCAGTTCAGCCGCGAGGGCCGCGTTGGCATGCACCTCGGGGGAGATGCGGAACATCACCTTCCCAGAGTAGGGCTTCTGCGGGGCCTTACCGACCTTGGCGCAGGTCTTGACATAATCGTCTACGGCTTCGTGGAAGGCGGCTTTGAGCCCCTCTACCGTGTCAGCGTGGAAGCCGATGATATCATTGATGCCGGCGAGGTGGCCGACGAAGATTTCGTCGTCGGCGTCGAACTCGACCCGGGCCTGATAGCCCTTGTACGACATTGTGCTCATGGGGCGACTCCTAGAAGCGTCAGATAGGCGCGGGCATCGCGAACTTGGTAGCGTTTGGCCTCTTTCTCAGGGTGAGGGCGATGGAAGGACGCGACCTTCCCATCCTTCTCGAACCTGATGCGAGAGCCTGAGCCCTCGATCACCTTGCAGCCAACAGCCACCAGAAGCCTCTCGATCCCCGCCCACTCGATGGTGCCGGAAGCGGGTTCAGCAAAGACGGCGGATAGGGTCTTCTGGTGCTTGCTGTTCATGCAAGCATGATAGCGTGCCTTGAATTTTATGCAAGCATTAAATGATAGCAAGATGGATGCCGCTACAGGGCGGCCGTTCCTTTGGAGCACCGATGGCCACCACCTATGAAATCCCCATCACGCCAGCGTCTAACCAGACGCTATCCGTGACACTGAACGACACCGTCTATCAACTGACCCTCCAATGGAGGGCGGCCTATGAGGCGGGATGGGTTCTCGACATCGCATCTGAGGATGGGACCGCCCTCGTGGCTGGCATCTCGTTGGTGACGGGCGCCGATCTCCTCGCCCCCTATAAGCATCTCGGGATTGGCGGCTCGCTCTATGTGGCCACTGACGGGGACCAGGATGCAGTGCCGACCTTCTCCAGCTTGGGCGACACGTCCCACCTGTACTGGATCCCCGCATGACGCGGCAGTGGATCAGGGAATGCCGGCTCTATGTCGGCACGGGCAGCGAGGCGATCGACGTTTCCGATCTTCGCATCCGCTTCAACGTCGAGATGGCGACGCGATCGACGCCATGGCGAGCGGACGCAACTATTTCGAATCTGTCCAATGCGACGGCGAACAAGATCAGCAAAACTGAATACGCGAAGCTCACCCTAGAGGCCGGCTATGACGGGAACTTCGCCACGATCTTTGACGGGCAGATCGTTCAGAAGCGCGGACCCGCGCGTGAGACGCCCGTCGATACCTATTTCAACATCCAGGCCCGCACCGAACAGACCGCATACTCTTATGCAATGATGTCTAAGACCCTAGCCTCTGGTCACACGTTCAAGGACCAGATCGACGCATGCCTAGAAGCGCTCAAGCCATACGGCATCACCGCAGGCAATATCCCGGACCTTGGCTCCGTGAAGATGCCCCGCGGCCGGGCTATGTTTGGAATGGTCCGTCATCAGCTCCGATCGATCTGCCAAACAGTCGGGGCGAATTGGTGGATTAAGGGCGGGAAGCTCCAGATCGTCAAATATACTGAGGCGCTGGAGGGCAACACCGTCGTCTTGAACTCGGGAACAGGCATGATCGGGATGCCCGTGCAGACCATGGATGGCTGCGTGGAAGCCCGGTGCCTGCTCAACCCCAGGCTGGAAGTCGGTGGCAGTGTGCAGATCGATGAGGCTAGTATCCAGCGCACAAAGCTGACGCTGACATCTACCCAGACGGAAATACGCGATGCAAGCTGGCTCCAAAATAGCATCGCAGCTGACGGGCTCTACAAGATCGTGTTTCTTTCCCATGTCGGAGATACCAGAGGAACGGAGTGGTATTCCGACATCGTCGGTATCCCACTGAACGGAAAATTTGTCAGCAAGAGAGTTGCGCAGGAAAGTGTTGCTGATATAACAGCTTATACATCCAATTGAGGCAGAGCATGGATGCCAGGACCCGCTATGAGGACATCCGAGAGGCAGTGGAAACTATTGTGGAAGCCCGCCTTGCTGAGGTCCATACCGCAGAGCCGTGTACCATCGTCTCGGTGGACTGGAAGACGCAAACGGCGCATCTACAGCCCACAACGAAGGCCGCCATCCGCAAGCCCGACGGCACCATGGAATGGGTGTCTAAGCCGGTCATCCCCGATGTGAAGATCCATTTCCCCTCGGGCGGCGGGCTCTCGCTCACCTTCCCGCTGAAGGAGGGCGACGAGGTGCTGGCGGTCATGGCCTCGCGCTCCCCGGACGTGTGGCAGCAGAATGGCGGCCAACAGCAGATCATCGACACACGGATGCATGACCTTTCGAACGCCTTCTGCATCCCTGGCTTCCGGAGCGACAAGAACGCATTGTCCAATCCGTCCGAGGATTCGACGCAGTTGCGTTCAGACGATGGTAAGACGGTCTTCGATTTCAAGAATGGACAGACGTCCCTCACCGTCGAGAATGTTTCGGTCACCATCACCGATCAGCTCGCCGTCCTTAAGAACAACGAAATGACGGTGAAGGTCACGGAAGCCCGGGTGAATCTTGGGGGCGACGGGGGTTCTCCTGTCGTAACCGTCGCTGGGCCTTCCACTAAGGTGTTCGCGGTGGTATGACTACAGAAATTCATGATCGCGAGGGGAGGGCTTCCGTTGAGATATAGGAAGCTCGACAGTTCGGGCGACATGACGTTCGGCCGGAGCGCCTCGAATTTCTGGCGCGATGTCCCGGAAGCCCCCGCACAGGCGATCAAGACCCGGCTCCTTCTCCGCCTTGGCGAATGGTTCCTCGATACATCCGATGGAACGCCTTACGACACCAAAATCCTCGGGAAGCACACCTCTGGAACCCGTGACGCCGCCATCCGCGAGCGCATCATGGGAACTGAGGGGGTGTCCTCCCTGGACGCCTATTCTTCGACATTCGATCCCGACACCCGGAAGTTCACCGTCTCAGCGACGGTCACCACGGACTACGGGACGATCACGGTGACTGCGCCGCTCTAAGGCGCCCCACACATCCTTGAGATTTTCGGGCTGGCTCGCGCCGGTCCGTTTCCGTTTGGAGCGACGATGGCTATCACATGCACCATCGATTCGACGGGCATTACGGCCCCGACATTGACGGAAATCCAGGCGTGGCTGGCCGCTCAATACAAGTCCATCTACGGGTCTGACATCTATATCGAGAACGACTCTCAAGACGGGCAGTGGCTGGGCATCCTGGCGACGGCTTTCCACGACGCGAACGCCATGTGCGTGTCGGCCTATAATGCTTTCCCGCCGGGTTCAGCCCAGGGGGAAGGCCTGAGCCGGATGGTGAAGATCAATGGCATCACCCGCCAATCCGCCTCCTATTCGACGGTGGACCTGCTGCTTGGTGGAACGGCCGGGACCACCATCACCAGCGGCTATGCCACGGATGATGCCGGCACCAAGTGGATGCTGCCCGAAAGCGTGACCATCCCGTCAGCAGGGCAGATCACCGTAACGGCCACAGCCTCCGAAGAGGGGGACCTTTCGGCCCTGTCTGGAACCATCACGAACATCGGCACGCCGACAAGAGGTTGGCAGACCGTCACCAACCCTTCGGCGGCGGACCGCGGCGACCCGGTGGAGACCGATGCCGCGCTGCGCCGGAGGCAGGCGGCCTCCACTGAGATCCCGTCTCAGACCGTGTTCCGGGGGCTCGTCGGGGCCGTGGCCGACATCGATGGCGTTTCCCGTTGTGGCGGGATCGAGAATGATGGGGACGGCGAAGACGAGAATGGCATCCCCGGGCATTCCATCGCCCTGGTGGTCGAAGGTGGAGACGCCCAGACCATCGCGGAAACCATTTATGCCAAGAAGGGGCCCGGCTGCGGCACCTATGGGGCCACAGAGGAAACCGTCACCGACGATTATGGCGTGCCGCATAAGGTCCGCTTCATGCGGCCGACCTATGTGACCGTTTCCGTGGCCGTGACCATCAAGGCCCTCACTGGATATTCGACGGCCATTGAGACCAAGATCAAGAAAGCGATCGTCTCCTATCTGACCGGCCTCGACTTCGGGGCAGAGGTCTACATCACCCGCCTCTATGTGCCGGCCAACCTCTCCAACGATTCAGATGGTTCAACCTTTGAAGTCGAGGCCCTGACCATCTCCCGAGATGGGGGAGCATTGGGAACGTCGAACCTCACCATGGCCTTCGCTGAAGCGCCGACCTGCACCACCCCTGACATCACGATCACGGTGAGCTGATGGCCGACGCCCCCTTCACGACCTCGGATTATACCGACCTCATCACGTCGGAGCACCGGGGGAAGCCGAAGTTCGTTTCGACCATCGAGGCGACGGTTGACCCGGTTGCGAACGCCCAGGCCTTCCTCAAAGAGCTTCCGTCTGCGTTCGATCTGGATGACGCTGTCGGTGTTCAACTTGACGCAGTCGGCGCTTGGGTCGGGGTTTCCAGGACCATCTCGACGTGTCTGATCAGCGTCTGGTTTTCCTTCGACACCGAGGGGCTAGGGTTTGACCAGGGCATCTGGAAGGGGCCCTATGACCCGGATAAGGGCCTCTATGAGCTGGATGACGATACCTATCGCGCCCTCATTCGGCTGAAGATCAAGGTCAACACCTGGGACGGGACGATCGGGACCGCGCGGGCCGCGATTCTGGATTTCTACGGGACCACGGAGAGCTTCCCCTTCATCCTGGATAACCAGGACATGAGCATGGTGGTTTGCATCGCCGGCAAGCGGCCCATCATGGTGATGTTCTCCATTTTCGCTGGCCGATATGTGGAGTTCAAGCCGGCTGGCGTGACAATGCACACGGTGGTCCCCTCCATTGAAGGAACCCCGGCCTTTGGCTTCGACACGGACAGCGAATATGTGGCCGGCTTCGACACAGGCTCATGGGTGGTCGATGCCGACAGCGTCCTGTGCTCGGATGACGACGAATATGAAACGACCCTTCAGAGGTTCGCCCCGGCCTATTGGACTATCGACCTCCCCTTGACGGCTTCAGCGTCGCTCATTTCCACCAGCTCAGCGGGGATGACGCTCTATGCCACGCTGAGGGCGAAGAGCGATCTTGTCGGCCTGAAGTGGCAGAGCGAGGATAAATGGAGCCACAGGGGGCTCGGGTATTACACCTCTCCCAATTACACCGGGTGCATCCTCGATTTCGACTTCGTTCTGACGGGGATTGACGGGGCGACAAGCGGGAGCGAATCCGAAGCCGCCGGCCTCACCATGACCGTGACCGATGACACGGACACGGTCTATTACATCCGCCTCGCGAACTACCTCACGTCAGGGACCATCAACGCGGGACACATCAAGCTCGATTTCTCTGGTGCTCCCGTCCTTGGCGGGTTCGACCCGAACGATGCCTCGCAGCGCGTCGTCATCCCCTGGCACCGCATCTCCGAGTTCAGCATCGGCTTTGCCCCGAGCGACTTCGACAAGGACAGCTCAGACCCCCTGGATGAGAAGATCGATGTCGTCTTCACCGTGACCAACCTGAAGGTATCCGGTGAAAACACGAGCATGATCCAACGCCTCCTCATCATCGGATCGCACCAGGTGCGCATGTGTGATGGTGGTGATGACGCCTACCCCCTGACCCCGGAAAGGATCGTCACCGGCCTTTCCCAGACCGGATATTCCGGCCAGTACGTCATTTACATCGGGGCGTCGCATCTCCATGAACTGACCTGGGACGAAACTGCCGGGTCCTTCCTCGTTGACCCCGCCCAGCCTGTCTCGACGCCCGTCCGCATGTGGTATCAGGACCTGTTCGAGAGGCTTGTCGATGCCGGGTACGATCCGGTTATCTCGCAGAGCTACGAAATCTTCGCGGCGATGTGCCCGGAGGCGTGGCAGCAGCGTGATTCCACCGGTGCCGGAGCGCGGACGGGATGGGAACCCCCGTCCACTCTTGTCGCGCCCACCGTTACTGAGGCTATGGACTATCTCAAGTCCGTGGCCCTGTGGATGTGCAGCGCCCTGGAGGCCGCTGGGGGCTCGGTCCGCTATCAGATCGGCGAGCCGTGGTGGTGGGACGGCTCTTACACCGATGGCGGCCCCTGCATCTATGACGCTACGACGATGGCGCTCTACACCTCGGAGACGGGGCTCGCGGTCCCCACGCCGCTCCTGACATCCATCACGGAAGATGTCGGTGCCCACGGCCCCTATCTCGACTGGCTGTCGGGGAAGCTGGGGGATTCCACTCTGTGGCTGCGGGATGAAGTCAAGGCGGTCTATCCCGACGCCACGACCTATATCCTGTTGTTCACGCCGCAGATCCTGTCTCCCACCAGCGAGATTGTCACGCGGCTCAATCTCCCTGTTTCGTCATGGTCTTATCCCGCCTTCGATGTCCTCCAGCTGGAGGACTATGACTGGATCATCGATGCGGATTGGGAGAACCACGCCCGCACTTTGACTGCGGGGACGGACACCCTGGGGTATCCGCTCGGAAAGATCCAGTATTTTGGGGGGTTCAACCTTCTGGCGAGCACCGCCTCAACAATCTGGCCGCGCATCACCATGGTGATCAATGAGGCGCTGGACTGGGGCATCGCTGAGGTATGCGTGTGGGCCCGTCCTCAGGTCTGGCGCGATGGGTGGATCCCCCGGACAGGCCAGCTCATAGGGGATCTGGGTGATAGCGCCGATGCCGGGCCGGACGCTATCACGTGGGTATTCCCGACCGATCTGGAGATGGTCGCGAACAGCTGGGGCGACGTGGTCCTGTCCTTCGCCCCCGGCCAGGACACGGCTGGTCACAGCTACACCATCGAAATCCTCGACGGATCTACGATCAAGCGCACCTACACGGTGGAGAGCCCGGAACTGGTGAGCGGCCGGGTGGTGGTGGATTATCCTGTCGAGGACAGTTGCCCGGATTGGGGCTTCCCGCCGACCTACCTCAAGTGGCAGGTGAGGGTGGATGGATCGACCGCGAAAACGGTCCTGAATGACAGCATCACCGTCAATAACGTGGGCTTGGTCACGAAGGCGGTCGCTTTCGCAGGACAGTCAAATGCGCTTGCTCATTTCACGACCTTGAGCGGGACGGGCGCGCGCAAGGATCTCGTTTCAGCTGGGGCGCTCCGGCGGGATGTGGCATCGCGGCTTGGGCTTCGTGCCGTCGAGGTGATCCCCGTCGAAATAGCTTGGGGCTCCAGTGCCGCGGACAAGCTGGCCGATGACGACCCGTCATCTGGCGTGAATTATTGGTGGAACCTGGATGGGGATGCCGCTGGCCCGCGCCTGACTGAGGCCGCCTCCATCATCTCCGCGCTTGGCGTTGATCTCGCGGCGATCGTGTGGGCCCAGGGTGAGAATGATGCTTCGGCGATGTCTTCGGACGCATCCCCGCGCACATCGTCCCAGGCCCGTTACAAGGCCGCGACCGAGGCGATCTTCGCGGGCCTTCGCGCCGCCGCTGGCAACCCCTCCCTGCCGATCTGGCTCCAGACGATTGGCCGTGGGTGGTGGGGCGATGAGCCAGACACCTATGAGGTAAATGGGACCTATTTCAAAGCCGTTCGTGACGCGCAGGTCGCGATTGCCGCCGCTGACGCGAATGTGCGGATCGGCACTTGGACGCCGGGCGTTGAGTTGCTCTCCGGCTACGTCCAAGAGACGGATAATGTCGGCTGGATCCACTACACCAGCACGGTCTATCACGCCGCGGCCCTGGAACTTGGAGAGGCGATCGCCACTCCCCTCGACAGGATCGGAGACCGGCCGGCCTGGACGCTGCTCGACGCGCCATCAGGGTTCACCTATGCCCTGGACGAAAGCTCCAACATCACGGTCACTTGGGATGCCGTTTCGGGGAATGTCTACGTCGTCGAAAACATCAATGTCCTGACCGGCGAAACGATCAGCACCACGACGATCACGGCAACGACGGATAGCGCGAGCTTCGTCTTCTCGGCGGAGGACCAGACTGCCCTCTATGGGTTCGCTGGCGTTTCCGTCAGACTGGACGTCTACCAGACATCCGGAGGCGTCCAAAGCCCCACGACGATCTACAGGTCTTCTGCCTCCTCCGACCCGGAAGCCCCGGCTGACCTCCAGCTGCTTTCAAACAGCTGGGGGGACGTGGTCATCTCCTTCGCCCCGACGCAAGAGGACCCAACCGCTCACACCTATGTGGTGGAGATCATGAGCGGGAGCACGGTCAAGCGAACCTACACCCTGACGGGACCCACTCCTGTTGCAGGCCGCGTGTCGGTCGATTATCCGGTCGAGGACAGTTGCCCGGATTGGGGCTTCCCTCCCTCTTATGTGACGTGGCGCGTCTATGCCGACACGACCGATCACATGATCTCCGGTGGTGGAGCCCCCACCCTGGACAACGCGGCGATTGTCGAGAAGGCGATCGGCATCGGCGGCCAGTCTCTTGCTCTTGGTCATTTCACCACCCTGTCTGGTGCTGGTGGGCGGAGAGATCTTGTCTCCGCCGGAGCGATGCGCCGGGACATCGCGAGCGCCCTTGGCCTGAGGGACGTGCAGGTGATCCCCGTGCAGATGGCGTGGGGCTCGGCGGCGGCCGACAAGCTGGCCGATGACGACCCGGTGGACGGGGTCAATTACTGGTGGGACGTGGACGGCGCCACCGCCGGCCCGCGCCTCACCGAGGCGATTGCGATCATTGATGCGCTTGGCGTCCCCCTCGATGATTTCGTGTGGGACCAGGGGCAGAACGACGCCTCGGCGATCTACAATGCCAACCAGGGCGACCCGACCGGGACGGGGAGAACGTCCACCCCGGCGCGCTACAAATCCGCGACCGAGGCGATTTTCGCGGCGATCCGGACCGCCTCAGGAAACGCCAACCTCCCCATCTATTTCCAGCCCATCATGCGGGCATTCTGGAGCCTGGATGAGGAAGACACGAACCCGACCGAGGTGATTGGCGACATCTATGCCGAGGTGCGGGCCAAGCAGCTCGAAATCGCCTCGGCTCAGACCTACACCTATGTTGGGACATGGTGCCCAGGTGCGGAGACCTATGAGGGCTACACCCCGGATAGCGGCCCGACGCCGGCCGGCGGGACGCAATACCAGTGGCTGCACTTCAACGAGACGACCTATCACGCGACGGCGGCCCAACTAGCCGAGGCCATCTCGACCCCTCTTGATCGGATCGGCAGCCCCCCGACCTGGACGCAGACCGCAGCTCCCGTTCTGACCCCGAGCCTCAATGGATACGATGAGATCGTGACATGGCCAGGCACGAACGGCGACACCTATCAGGTGGTGAACGTCAATGTCGAAACCAACGGGGTCATCAGCGTCAATGATGTGGTCGTTTCGGGCGGTGTTGGGACGTGGACTTTCACAGCGTCCGAACAAGAGGACGCCTATGAGTATTATGGCGTTTCCGCCTATGTCGTGGTCTACAAGGTCTTGTCTGGTGGCGTGCACGGTCTTTCAGCCAGCCTGACCATCGACCCGACAGCGCTCTCCGGCTACCCCACTGCGCCGACTGGTCTCTCATCCGCTCGTGGAACAGGGTGGGACGTGGTCTTCAGCTGGAATGCGGAAGCCGGCGCCACGTATGAGGTGATCAACTACCTCGTGACGGACAATACGGTGCTGAGCACCAATTCCGTCACGGCCTCCGGCCCTACGGCGTCTTGGACCTTCACAGGCGCTGCTCAGATCGCGGCGAATGGCGCCCCTGGAGGGTGGGCGAGCATCTCGGTCAAGCGGACCTATTCGGGGACGGAACCGGGACCTGTCACCGCCTATAGCGTCAACATGTCGGCCCTTTCAGGCGGTCCTTCTGCCCCGACCGGCCTCGCTGCATCCTGGCCCACGCAGGATAGCTATGACATCGCCCTCACATGGACGGCGGTTGTCGGCCGGACTTATCGCGTCACCAACAGGAAGGTCACGGACAGCTCCATTCTCAGCACGACGGACGTCACGGCAACCAGCACAACAGGCTCGCTCACGTTCACCGCCGCGGCTCAGACCAGCGCCTATTCGGCCCATGCGCGCTATGTGGACTACGATGTGGCGGAGGTGTGGAACGACTACCCGGCCACCGCCGCGACGCTGGTCCACGACATGTGGACGCCGGCATTGCTGGACAGCACAGCCCCGGTCTTGTGGTCGGACGCCGTGTCGGGCCGCAGCATCGTCTCTTCGAGCGAGACCACCCATGCGGCGCTCTTCCCCCGCGTGGGTGAAGCCAAAATTGTGGTGGGGCCGGATGGCGGGCCGCTGGCCGTGGCCGCCAACGCGGTGGCCTATGACTGGTCCACCGGCGCGCGCCGGGACCTGAGCGAGGGGCCGGCGGTCAATCTGCTCTTCCCAAGCGCCGCGCCGACTGTCGACTTCTTGCTGTCGACCACGGCCATCCTCTACACGCTGAGTTTTTGGGGGAGCGGCACGGTTACCCTGTCTGGTGCTCATTCGGCGACGGTGGCCGGCACCAGCGCTTACGTGCGCACGACCTACACGTTTACATCGACGGCCGCGACGCTGACCTTGTCCTTTAGCGGCAGCGTGACGATGGCGCAGATCGAGGTGGGGGCAATTGCTTCGAGCTATATCGAGACCACCACGTCGGCGAGGACCCGCACCACGGATGTGCGCGCGTGGTCGAGCGCGGCGGCGAGCGTACTTGGCGGATCTGGTGTCGGGCCTAACAGTCTGGTCTGGCGTGGATCGCTCGGAACCTACAGCTTATTGCAGGATGTCGTCTCATGGGCGCGAGGCGGGGTAACAAAAGCATTCATTCGGATGTCTTCAACAGCGACCATGCAGGTCATCACCCCGGCGCGGCCAGACGCCGGCATCGATGCGCTCAGTCTTGTCGCATCCTACCCCGGCGAGTTCGGCATTGCGGCCGGTTGGGGGGCGAGCGGCACGGTCACGGCCCTCAACGGCGGTGCGGTCCAATCCGGGACAAGAGCATCTGGAGCCGCCATTGATGCTGTCTATCTGGGCGGATTGACCGGATATGCGGCGGGCGCCGTGCATCGGATCGCCGAGATTGTGGTCTGGCCTGTCAAGGGCAGCTCCGCTGCAATCCAGGCTCAGGCGCATGTTTACGGAGAGGACACATGACCACCATCTATCTGCGCTTTGCTGATCGGGCGGAGGCGATCTTCACGCTTGGCTCGTTGCTGGGCTTCGACACGGAGCAGGACCAGGACGGGAAGCAGCTCTATTCCAGCGGGCTCTATGAGGGGGCGCGGTATCACCTGTCGTTCCTGGCCGACATGGGCGTTTCCGCGGGCGCCTCTGGCGATCTGGTCAACCTGCTCTGGCCGGACGGCGTGACCGCACCGGATTTCAGCGCCTACGCGATCGAGCCGGCGACGCCGAGCTGCGTGTTCGCATCGTAACGAAATGTCCTTTCTGACCCGACCGGGCCGCCGCAGGGCGGCCTTTTTCTTTGCCGGAGTGAACAATGGCAACCAATGACTACCTGCCCTTCGGCACGGCGACCGGGGCGAATGCAATCTCTACCAGCGCATACAATTCTCTCGCGGCGCGCCTCACCGGGTTCGCGGCGGGTGTCGCTCTAAGCCAGCAGGTGAATAAGCCACTCAGACAGACCAGTTCAATTGCCGCGATGATCGGCGCTTTTATCGCGGCTGCTGGATACGACGCTCTTGACGATGGCGACCAGACCACGTTGCTCGCCAACTACGAACTCGCCCTCAAGAAGATCATCGAGGACAACCTTCCGGACACGGTGGATCTGTCAGGGTACCTGCTGAAGTCAGGCGGGACAATGACGGGTCTCCTGAAGGCTCCGGCGGGTCTCCAGACCACATCAACAACGCTGACCGCGAGCACGATCCTGACGACCGCTGACTCTGGAAAGTTCGTCGAGATCACTGCCGCCTCTCAAGTCGTGACACGCCTTCCGACCCCCATCGGGAACGGAGGCGTGAACTACACATTCTGGGCGAATAGTGTCTCCGCGCAGAAAATCAGGACCCAGGATGCGGGGGTCTTCCAGGGGCCGGGGGCATCCCTATCTGCGGATATGATCATCCCCGCAGGGGGCGTCTATACGGTCTGTTCAGACGGCTACAATTGGGTGCTCGTCGGCGCGGTTGATGTGCCGGCGGAGGCCGTGGCTACATCAAGCCCGCGTATGACGTGTATTACCTCAAGCGGCACGTGGACAAAGAGACCCGGGTCCACTTACGCGGTCGTCCTCGTGCAGGGAGCGGGCGGGGCTGGAGGTGGTACAAACGCTCTAACGAATGTCGCCAGTGGTGGCGGTGCTGGGAGCTTTTCCGCGAGCCTTATCAGCCTTGATGGGGTGACGTCAGTCACGTGCACCATCGCGGCTGGCGGCGTCCCCGTAGATGGTCATGCGGGCAGCGCTGGAAGCGGGATGACGTCATTCGGGACGCTTGTCACAGCGGCCCCCGGTGAAGGAGGTTTCAACACCTACGACTTCACAGAGGGGTCCGGGCAAACATCCTTGGGTGGATCAACCGCTGGCACTGTTGGCCAATATCGGCAGACAGGCAATGCAGGAAATCGCGCCGCCGTGAATGGTGGCGGCACGGGCGCTGGTGCCGCTGGACTGTTCGGCGGTGCAGGAAGCGGCGGGCTCTACAACGAAGATGGGTATGGTGGCCGGTTCGGCGGCGGTGGAGGCGGCGGAAGCGGCGGAATTGGAATGTCCACCACGAAGGGCGGGGGCGGCGGTAGCGGCATCATTATTGTCATTGAATGGTAAGGAGCTGGAGCATGAGCCGAGTAGCCCTGATTAAAAATGGCGTCGTCGAAGAAATTATTATCGCCGACTCTGGTTGGGAGAAACTCTTCGGAAATGGGGTTATAGCTCCCGATGATTCCATGGTCGGGGATGAGGTGATTGATGGCGTATTCACACGAAAAGTTGCTTCCCCGACGATCGAATATCTTTACCGATATGCTGGAGCCATGAGGTTTGTGAAAGAAACTGGAGGCGTCCCTGTCTTCGGCTTTGTCGTGAAGAGCAGTCGCGAAGACCGCAGCCTGATCTATGAGGCCGAGGCATCCGCTAAGGCGGACACCTCCTTCACCACGACATGGATCGCGAAGGACGGAACCTCCCATGAGCTTGGCGCGGAAATGGTGATCACCATAGCGACAACCGTCCGAGCCCATGTCGCGTCGTGTTTTTCCACTTACACGACTGTTGCAGCGGAGATCGCAGCGGGAACCATCACCACCACAGAACAGATCGACGCGGCTGCTTGGCCCGCCAACGAGTGACCAGAGGCGGGCGATCCGACTTCGACGATGACGGGGCACGCCCTCAGGGGAATAGCCCGCCCATTCACCGCCTGACCTCAACCGGCCGCCCCACCAGGGCGGCTTTTTTGTTGCCTGAAAGGACCAACCATGGCTCACCGGGACACCAACGCCGCTGGCATCGATCTCATCAAGAGCTTCGAGAGCTTCGTACCGTTCGTTTATGACGATCTGCGCCCGACCAAGGGCAAGTATGGCTATGCCGAGTGGGAAGGCGGTACCCCCAAGGGCACGCTGACCATCGGCTATGGACACACCAACAGCGCCAAGCACCCGCTCAAGATCAAGAAGGGCCTCCGGGTTTCCGAGGCTGAGGCGCTCGACATCTTGAACGTCGATCTGGACGACTGCGAGGATCGGGTTTCCCGCGCCGTGAAGGTCCCCATCTCCGACAACCAGTTCGCGGCCCTGGTGTCGTTCGACTTCAACACGGGCGCGATTTTCTCGGCCTCCTTTGTGAAGAAGCTGAACGCCGGGGATTACTCTGCGGCTCCCGCTGGCATGATGCTCTACACCAAGAGCAAGGGGCAGACCCTGCGCGGCCTCGTGCGGCGACGGCAGGCCGAGGTGGACCTATGGAAGAAGGCGGACGCCAAAGCTGCCGGCGATGATGACGCGCCCGAGCCCGCCGGCAACGTGATCCCTGAGGCGCCGGTGGAAGACGAGCCCCTGCGCAAGTCCGGCGTGATGCAGGGCTCGGCTACTGCCGCCGGCGGCGGCGCCATCATGCTGGCGGCATCCGCCGACGATCTCGCCCGCAAGCTCGATGAGGCGGACGGCCACTTCTCGGCCGGGTCCGCTATCGGGGTTGCCATCGGTGCGCTGATCCTCATCGGTGCGCTTTACGCGATCTATTCCCGCATGAAGGCGGCCGACAAGCTGCCGTCCTGGCTGGGCGGAGCGGCAGCATGATCACCGCCTTCCTTGCGCTCCTCTCCGGTGGTTGGGCGGCGGCGCTTGCCTCCGCCTGGATCCTCCCGGGGATGGCCGGCCTCCTCGGGCTCGTGATCGGCTGGTGCGACGGCGACTGGCGGCTCGCCCTGATCGCTGCTGCCACGCTCGCCGGTTTCGTCGCCGTCTGGCGGACGTTCGGCCTCAAGCCTGCGCTCGCGGCCCTTGCCGCCGGCGCCCTCGTCTTTGCCCGGCGCTCCGGTGAACGCACCGGAGCCGCTACCCAAGCTGCCAAGGAGAAAGCCGATGCCGACCGTAATGTCCAGCGGGCGAGCGCTGCTCGCGCTGACGCTGACCGCCGCAACGCTGACCCTGGGCGGCTGCGTAACGACGACGGCTTCCGGCGGGACTGACGTGTTCTGCCGGTCCGCCGAACCAATCCGGTGGTCACAGGCCGACACCAACGAGACGATCCGGCAGGCGAAGGCGCACAACGCTGTCGGCGGCAAGCTGTGCGGGTGGAAGTGATGACGCCAGCGGAAACAGACACCCGCGACCGCGTGATCCGCCTGGAGGCGGATCTGAAGCATGTGTCCCAGACCGTCGAGAAGATGGCGACCCAGCTGGAGGAGCTCCACACCCTTTTGCAGCAGGCTCGCGGCGCGCGGTGGCTGCTGGTGGGCGTGGCGATGCTGATCGGCGCTGCCGGCGGCTTCCTCGCCAAGCTCGGCACGCTCTTCGCGTGGGTGCCGCGATGACCCGCACCACCGTCCACCTCAACTGGGAGGCCGGCGACCATGCCTACCTCTCCATCGCCCGGCCGGATCAGCCCGTGGAGCGCATCGAGCTCACCACGGCGGACGTGGCCCGGCTGCTGGCCGATGGGGCGTACCTGTGGAGCGTAGTCGAGCCCAGAAGGCAGGGGGAGGCGGCCCGGCGCGGGGATCTGCCGTGCTCCATCGGGGCGTTTGGGGAGTAGCGGCCCGCAGCGCAGCCCGCAGGCGGCGGATCGCGCCGGCGGATAGCCCAAGGGCATCGGCCACCACGGAGGTCGGGGTGTCGCTCCGGATGATGGCTGCGACGTCCTCGGCTTGCCACCAGTAAGCGGGGCGGAGGGTGGCGCCGAACAGGGCGTGGCGGGCGTGCACAATCGCCCCGGCCGAGACGTTGTGGCGGGCGGCAAAATCGGCGATCGTCAGGTCGGCGAGATCGTCGGCCCGCTCCTCCCACCATTTTGCCCGGTCCATGTGCCGGTGGTGGCCAAGCAGGCGCCGAATCCGTTTCACTGCAGTGTTGCCGATGGGCAGGCGGTGGACGCCTGGGGCCTGCCGGATTTGCTCCATATGGCGGGCGAGTGCTGGGGTGATGATCACCCGGGGGCCACCAGCACCGCTTTTCCCGCGCGGCGCCAGCGCCGGCCATCCCAGTTGCAGGTCAAACCCGAGGTCCGTTGGCCGCGCCTCGCGCACCGCCCATGGGTCTCCCCACACATCCTCAGTGTGGCCGATGATGGTTGCAGCACGGGCCATCAGCTTTCCGCACTGCGCGCGTTGAGCTTGTCCAGCAGAGCATCAATCTCAACCTGCATCTGGATCAGCTCGCGGTGCAGATCGACATAGACACCGCCTCTTGGCTGCATCCGCCCTTGCACCCAATCCTGCACGGTCTGTTTATGGACGCCGAGCCTTCGCGCAAGGTCTGCCTGTGACCAGCCAGTGACGTCGAGCGCGGCGCGAATGAGGTTGTCCGCAGGCATGGTTGCCCCTTTGGTTAGGCCGCCGCTCCGCAGGGGAGCGGCGGGGGAGTGTCAAATGGCGTCCCGCCACTTGCGGTCACGGATGCGGCGACGTGACACGATTTCGTCACGAGAAACATCAAAGATGACAACTTCATAGTCGAGTTGTTCGCCGCTGAATTCCATCGTCGCGCGGCGCTTGGCGGCGGACAGCGAGCAGGTCATGGTGATTTCCCGGGCCCGGGAAATCGAGTGGTGACGGATGGTCGCGATGTAGGTGGTCATCTGAGGTCTCCCCTCTGGAGGGGCGGGCCGTCCCGCCCCCGACACTTATTTTTATAAGTGATGCGCTCGCCGGCGTCAACAGAAAAACTTACAAATGCAAGTGCGCCCTGGAGCGTGTTTCGAGCTGAGACACTACCCCTGCCCAATGTGATCGTCTCCGCCCCCTTCCGTCGACAGGTGAACGCCGACAGATTGCCGACAGAAACACCGTGAACAAAATGCGATTTAGTCGGCGTAGATCGATAAAATTTCGTTGTTTTTCAAGCCATATGCAGTAGCGCACCACGTTCGGGACGTGGGGGTCGCAGGTTCAAATCCTGCCACTCCGACCAGTTATCGCAGTCTTCTCCCGATGGGGGCTGCGGAAAGTCTGCCTTCCCCACGCGGGCAGCATCGAGGTTTCTAGCCTCGCCTTTCCCGATTTCTCTCTTCATCTTTCGCAAGGCCGAGCAAAGGCTGCCTTTTGCGCGGCAATGTTCCGGCAGGAGATCCGCGCGGACACGGGTCCCGCTCGCACCCGCGGGCATTCAGGCCCGTGAGTGCGAATCGCCGGCAGACGCGCCGAATCGTGCGCGAATCGGCGTGCTGGCAGCGGGGTGTGGAGCCAGGCCGAGCAGCCGGCGGCTGGCCCTACGCCCCCGGCCGACTCACTCGCCCGACTGCGCCCGCCCCTTGCCTCCGCCCCTTGCGCCAGACCTGAACGCTTGGGGATGCGGGATGGTGCGATTCGCCGGCTCCCGTGATGGCGCGCTGTTGCCAGAAGGCGGTGCGGGACAGGGCACTGGGGTGGTGGTGTCGGTCGGTGCGCCGGCGGCGCCGAGTTGCATCGGCAGGCCGCGGCGGGCCGCCTTGGTCGCCGCGGTGGTTCAGAAGAACTTCACCGGCTCCTGGCTGCGCTCGGCGGGACGCTGGCGCTCCAGCCGGTCGAACAGCTCACGCAGGCGCGCTTCCACGCGCATCATCCACACCAGAGCCACGACGATGAGAATGGCAGTGATGGCGGTCATCATAACGAAGCATTCCTCAGAAACTGGGGCCGTCTCGCAGGCCTCCGGGGGATAACGACCGATCCCGCCCCAATACGCTGGGCGCTACCTTCAGGTTGCAGCAAGTTGCGGCAACCATCAATCGTATTCTGAGAAGGTAAAATATTCCGGCTGACAGGCTCAGGGAATGCTGATCTCGACCCCGAGGGAGAGGCTGTAGCGCATGGGCGCGAAGCGCTGCCACAACGCGGTCATGGCGGCGATGTCGAGGGGCTGCAGGCGCACGTGGGCGCGTCGGGCGGCCGCGTCGGGGGCGAGGCCGAGGGCGACGGCCGCCGCCTGCAGCTGCTCCGGGGCGATGACGGGCTGGGCCAGCAGCTGCGCCGTCGTCGCGCCGATCAGCCGGTGAATGGCGAGATCGCTGGGACCGAAGGCCCCCGCCAGCAGCCGCAGCCGCCAGGAGGGGGCAGGGCGGAGGGGCGCCTGTGGCTTCGGCGCGGGATCGCGCCACGGCTCCAGATCGTAAAGATGAAGGAACAGCCCGTTCTCGGGCGCGCGCCAGGGAGAGCTGACGGCGACCATCGCCGCCGGGTCGATGTCCGCCACCGCCTCGGCCAGGGCCCTGCGCAGGGCTTCCACCGCGAGGGCGGGCAGATCGGATTGCGCCATCTCGCCCTCCATCCGCTTCGGGCGCCGCCTTACAAAATGGTGCCGTGCAGGAACACCCAGGCCACCGAGAAGTAGATGACGATGCCGGTCACGTCCACCAGGGTGGCGACGAACGGCGCCGAGGCGGAGGCCGGATCGAACCCCACGCGCTTGACGATGAAGGGAAGCAGCGAGCCGGTGATGGAGCCGAAGGTGACGATGCCCACCAGCGCCGCGCCGATGGTGACCGCCAGCAGCGTCCAGTGTTCGCCATAGTCGAAGATGCCGGTTTCCTGCCAGATGGTGATGCGGATGATGCCGATGACACCGAGGATGGCGCCGAGCACGATGCCGGTGGGCAACTCGCGCAGGGCCACGCGCCACCAGTCTTTCAGCTTCACCTCCTGCAGCGCCAGGGCGCGGATGATGAGGGAGGTGGCCTGCGAGCCGGAATTGCCGCCCGAGCTCATCACCAGCGGGATGAAGAGGGCGAGCACGATGGCCTTCTCCAATTCGTCGGAAAACACCTGCATGGCCGAGGCGGTGAGCATTTCCGCCAGGAACAGCACGCACAGCCAGCCGGCGCGCTTCTTGATCATCTGCGCAAAGGAGATGTCGAGATAGGGCTCGTCGATGGCTTCCATGCCGCCCATGCGCTGCACGTCCTCGGTCTGCTCCGAGATCATGGCGTCGATGACGTCGTCGACGGTGACGATGCCGATGACGTGGCCGGTGCTGTCCACCACCGGGGCGGCCAGAAGGTCGTATTTGGAGATGGTGCGGGCCACCTCCTCCCGCGGCAGGGTGGCGCTGACGGAGATGGGGGCGTAGGGCTGGGCGACGCTGCGGATGCTGGCATCCGGCGCCCCCGAGATCAGCCGCCGCAGGGTGACGATGTCCAACAGCCGGCGGGTGAGGGGGTCGAGCACATAGATGGCGTAGATGGTTTCGCGGCTGCCTTCCACCGCGCGGATGTGGTCCAGGGTCTGCTGCACCGTCCAGTCGCCGGGCACGCTGACGAACTCGGTGGTCATCAACGAACCGGCGGTGCCCTCGGGATAGGTCAGCAGGTGGTCGATGGCGGTGCGCGTTTCGGGGGTGAGGCCCTCGCGCAGGCGGGTGCGGGCGTCGTCGCTCACCCAGCGCAGCATATCCACCGCCCGGTCGGCCGACATGCCTTCCAGAAGCGCCACGGCCTTCTCCTGCGGCAGCGCCTCGATCACCTCACAGGCATCGTGGAACTGCGGCTGGTCCAGCACCTCCACCGCCCAGGTGAGGGGCATGGCCGCCACCAGCTCGGTGGCCTCCTCGGGGGGCTTGGAATTGAGGAGCTCGACGATGTCGGCCACGTGCTCCTGGCCGAGCCGGCTGGCGAGCGCGGCGGAGGCCGCGGTGGTGACCGTGTCGGTGCGGACCTTGTCCATGTTCATCCTCACGCCTCCTGTCGCAGGGATGCCCCCCGCGATCCGCACGAGATCTCGACAACGGACCCCCGCGCGGAGGATCCATGGGCGGCGCTCCGGTGGGCGGGCCCAGCCGGCGCAAGAGACCCGGTTCCCTGAGGTCGGGGAGCCGGGCGGGAGTTGTCTAGCCTGGGGCTTGTGACAGTATTAAATCACCACCGTGCGCGACCTGCTGCGCCGCGCCCAGACGGATGCGCATGGAGCGGCTCGAAATGGGCGGCTCGAAACGGGGGCGCCTCGAAACGGGGGCGCCTCGAAAAAGTCAGCGTGTGCCGCAATCCCGCGACGGCGCGCGGCGCCGTCGCGGGATGGTGTGGGCTTAGACGGCTTTGAAGCCGCCGTCATCCTGTAAAAGCTCGAGCTTGCCGGTGGCGACGCCGAAATAGGCGCCGTGCAGGGCGAGATCACCGGCAGCCACCCGCTCGCGCACCCAGGGGAAGCTGGAAAGGTTGCCGAGCGAGAGCTTGACGCAGCACTGCTCGCAGAAGCGATGCCGCTCCGGTTCCGGCAGGCCGGAGGCCTCGGTTTCCCGCCGCGCGGGCTCGGCGATGGTCATCCATTCGGCGATGAAGTCGCCGGCCTGGGGCGGGGCGCCCTCCAAGAGGGCATGCACGCCGCCGCACTGGGCGTGGCCCATCACCACCACATGCTTCACTTTCAGCACCCGTACCGCGAATTCGATGGCCGCCGAGGTGCCGTGATAATTGGCGTCCGGCTGGTAGGGCGGAACGAGATTCGCCACGTTGCGCACGATGAACATCTCGCCCGGGCCGGCATCGAAGATCATCTGCGGGTCGACGCGGCTGTCGGAGCAGGCGATGACGAGGGTTTCCGGCTTCTGACCCTTGGCCGCGAGCTGCTCGAACAGTTGTTTGCGACCCGGCCAGGCCACTTCCCGAAAGCGCTGGTACCCCGCAATCAGATCGTCCACGGCCTTGCTCCTTCTCATCGTTCCGGCGCACGGAAGTCTGCCCGGTGGCGCGCGTCAAGAGGGGGCATGCGGCGCGTGGCGCCCCAGCGGGCCCGCCGTCCCCGACCGCGAGACAGATCCATCGCCGCCGGGGGCCCTGCGGGCACGCGCATTTCGTCAAGAATTGGGCATATGCCTTACTTACAGGCAGTTTTCCGGCAGATTTCTGGCCTGCAGCGCCTGTCCCGGGCCCATGCCGGTTCAGCTTTACCGTCTTGCTCCGAAGGCCGTTGCGTCGACGCTCTTTGGCACACCCCTTGCTGCCAGGAGGGGCGGGTCAGGCCAGAAACGGACGAGGGAGACCGCGCATGCTCGGTATGTTCAAGAGGGCAGCCCGGGGGCTGGGCGCGCTGGCGGCGGTGGCTGCCGTGGCGGGCAGCATCGGTGCCGCACGCGCCGAGGACACCATCAAGGTGGGCATTCTGCATTCGCTGTCGGGCACCATGGCCATCAGCGAGACCACGTTGAAAGACGTGATGCTGATGCTCATCGAGGAGCAGAACAAGAAAGGCGGCGTGCTGGGCAAGAAGCTCGAGGCGGTGGTGGTGGACCCCGCCTCCAACTGGCCGCTGTTCGCCGAGAAGGCCCGCGAGCTCATCACCAAGGACAAGGTGGCGGCGGTGTTCGGCTGCTGGACTTCGGTCTCGCGCAAATCGGTGCTGCCGGTGTTCAAGGAATTGAACAACATTCTCTTCTACCCCGTGCAGTACGAGGGGGAGGAGAGCGAGCGCAACGTGTTCTATACCGGCGCCGCACCCAACCAGCAGGCCATTCCGGCGGTGGACTACCTCGCCAACGAGGAAGGGGTGCAGCGCTGGGTTCTGGCCGGCACCGACTATGTCTATCCCCGCACCACCAACAAGATCCTCGAAGCCTACCTCAAGTCCCGTGGGGTGAAGGACGAGGACATCATGATCAACTACACGCCGTTCGGCCATGCCGATTGGCAGACCATCGTGTCCGACATCAAGAAGTTCGGCTCCCAGGGCAAGAAGACGGCGGTGGTCTCCACCATCAATGGCGATGCCAACGTGCCGTTCTACAAGGAGCTGGCCAACCAGGGCGTCAAGGCCACCGACATTCCGGTGGTGGCGTTCTCGGTGGGTGAGGAAGAGCTGGCGGGCATCGACACCAAGCCGCTGCTCGGCCACCTCGCGGCGTGGAACTACTTCATGTCCATCGACACGCCGGAGAACAAGGCCTTCATCGAGAAGTGGCACGCCTTCACCAAGGATCCCAAGCGCGTCACCAACGATCCCATGGAGGCCCATTACATCGGCTTCAACATGTGGGTGAAGGCGGTGGAGAAGGCCGGCACCACCGATCCCGACAAGGTGATCGCGGCACTGCCGGGCATCAAGCAGGCCAACCTCACCGGTGGCATTTCCGAGATGCTGCCCAACCACCACATCACCAAGCCCGTCTTCATCGGCGAGATCGAGGGCGACGGCCAGTTCGACGTGGTGTGGAAGACCAAGGACCTGATCCCCGGCGAAGCCTGGTCGCGTTACCTGGATGGCTCCAAAAACCTGGTGGCCGACTGGGTGAAGTATAATTGCGGCAACTACGACACCGTGAAGAACGTCTGCCTGGGCGCCGCCAAATAAGGCGCTGTCAAAGCGCCGCCGCAGCCGGCGTGAACCCGGGTGCGGTGGCCGCAGGACGGGCGGAGCAGAACCGGGGGGCGCCCTTGTGGCGCCGTCCCAGGGTTCGCCGGGGTGAGTTCCGGGGCCCTCCCGGTGGGGGGTGTCGGGGCACGGCGAAGGACCGGCTTCCGCGGCAAAGCTCTCGGCTGCGGCGGTGGTCTCTCACCCAGCCCTCTCCCCCCTGCCCGGGGAGAGGGCGCACAACGGCCACCCGGCCGCAGCCGGCTCCCCGCCGCAGTCCAGCGGTGGCGCGCGGGTCGCGGCGGCCGGGTGCGACGCCGGCGCCCGGCGTTTCGATCTCACCGGATGCCCCCATCGCGCCCCGTCCGGAGCGCCTGATCTGGAGCGAGCGCGTGGTGCCAGTTTCTGCCGAGCGAAGTCTCCTTTTCGGACGTTTCCTTTCGCCGATGCGCGGCGGGCGGCTTGCCGCCCTGGCATCGGGGCTGGGCCCGTTGCTGTTGCTGGCGCTGCTGCTGGCCGCCCCCGGAGCGGCCCGAGCCCAGGGCACGCCCGAGGCGCCGGTGACCCCTGCGGTGCCGGTGACGTCCGGGGCGCCCCCTGCGGTGACCGCCGACACGGGTTTTGCCGCCATCCTCGGGAAATTCTCCACCGATCGCTATGCCGACACCGCCGCTGCTTTGGCGGAACTCGCCACCAGCCCCAGCCCGCAGGCGGCGGCGGTGGTGGACGCGCTGGCGGACGGGCGGCTGCTCTATGACGGGGCCAGCAAGGCGGTGTTCATCCGTACCCCCGCCGGCGCGATCCGCGATGCCGCCACCGGCGCCCCGGTGGCGAGCCCGCCGGTCGATCTCAGCCCGGTGCGGGCCAACAACCGGGTGCGGCGCGCCATCGAGGCGGCCATGGGGGCCCTGTCGCTGCTCGATGCCGATGCCGACCGCCGGCGCGAGGCGGCGGCCGCGGTGTTCAAGTCGCGCGATCCGGCGGTGCTGCCGACCCTTGATGCCGCTTTGGCGCGGGAGGGCGTGCCGCAGGTGAAGGCCGCCCTCGCCGAGGCCCGCGCCGCCATCCTCCTCAATTCTCCCGCAGCGCCGGAGGCGGAGCGCCTCTCGGCGGTGAAGCTTCTGGTGGACCGGGGCGACCAGGAGGCGCTCGGCCTGTTGCGCACCGTGCCGGCCGATGCGCCGGCGGCGGTGAAGAGCGCCGCGCAGGTCGGCATCGTGTCCATCGAGCGCGATCTGAAGTTCTGGGCGGTGGCGCAGAACGTCTGGTACGGCCTCTCGCTGGGCTCGGTGCTGCTGCTCGCCGCCATCGGCCTCGCCATCACCTTCGGGGTGATGGGGGTCATCAACATGGCCCATGGGGAGATGGTGATGCTGGGCGCCTACACCACCTTCGTGGTGCAGGATGTCATCCGCTCCAGCGCGCCCCATCTGTTCGACTGGTCGCTGGCCATCGCCTTGCCGGCGGCCTTCCTGTTTACCGGCCTCGTGGGCGTGGTGCTGGAGCGCACGGTGATCCGCTTCCTCTATGGCCGGCCGCTGGAAACCCTGCTCGCCACCTGGGGCGTCTCCCTGATGCTGCAGCAGGCGGTGCGCTCCATCTTCGGCCCCACCAACCAGGAGGTGGGCGCCCCCTCCTGGATGTCCGGCGCATTCCAGGTGGGACAGATGTCCATCACCTATAACCGGCTGTGGATCATCGTCTTTTCGCTGCTGGTCTTCGTCGCCCTGCTGCTGGTGCTGAAGCGCACCTCGCTCGGCCTTTATGTGCGGGCGGTGACGCAGAACCGGCGCATGGCGGCGGCCATGGGCATCCGCACCGGCCGCATCGATGCCCTCACCTTCGGCCTCGGCTCGGGCATTGCCGGCATCGCCGGGGTGGCGCTCTCGCAGATCGACAATGTGAGCCCCAACCTCGGCCAGGGCTACATCATCGACAGCTTCATGGTGGTGGTGTTCGGCGGGGTGGGGAACCTCTGGGGCACCTTGGTGGGGGCCTTCACCCTTGGTGTCGCCAACAAGCTTCTGGAGCCGTTCGCCGGGGCGGTGCTGGGCAAGATCGCGCTGCTCGTCTTCATCATCCTGTTCATCCAGAAGCGCCCGCGCGGCCTGTTCGCGCTCAAGGGCCGGGCGGTGGAATCATGAGAGACGGCGTGTCCGCAGTGAACAGCGCGCTCCCCCCACCCGCCGTCGTGCTCCAGCTTGACCGGAGCACCCAGCGCGCCCTCGGCTCTCTGCGTCGGGCCGAAGCCTGGGCCCTCCGGTCAAGCCGGAGGGCGACGGGGCGGTTTGAGCTGTGCGGCGTGCGCGGGTTCATCGCTGCCACAGGGGGAGGCCGCCGGTGAACCGCACCCGCATCATCGACCGCACCGGCGGCATCTTCCTCGTCATCGTGCTGGCGGCAGCGGTGCTGGTGCCGGCCTCCAACCTGCTGCTGTCGCCCACAAATCCGCTGCACGTGCCGGATTACATGATCCCGCTCCTGGGCAAATATCTCAGCTACGCCTTGCTGGCGGTGGCGGTGGATCTGGTGTGGGGCTATTGCGGCGTGCTCTCCCTGGGGCACGGCGCCTTCTTCGCCCTCGGCGGCTATGCCATGGGCATGTATCTGATGCGCCAGATCGGCCCGCGCGGGGTCTATGGCAATCCCGTTCTGCCGGATTTCATGGTGTTCCTGAACTATAAGGAACTGCCCTGGTTCTGGCTGGGGTTCGACTGGTTTCCCTTCGCCGCGCTCATGGTGCTGCTGGTGCCGGGGCTGCTCGCCTTCGTGTTCGGCTGGTTCGCCTTCCGCTCGCGGGTGACGGGGGTCTATCTCTCCATCATCACCCAGGCCATGACGTTCGCGCTGATGCTGGCCTTTTTCCGCAACGACATGGGCTTCGGCGGCAACAACGGCCTCACCGATTTCAAGGACATCCTGGGCTTTTCCATCCAGGCGCCGCAGACGCGGCTGGTGCTGTTCGTGGCCTCGGCGCTGGCTTTGGCGCTGGGCTATCTGACCTGCCGGGCGCTCGTCACCTCCAAATACGGCAAGGTGCTGGTGGCGGTGCGCGATGCGGAAAGCCGCACGCGGTTCCTCGGCTACCGGGTGGAGAATTACAAGCTGCTCGCCTGGACCCTCTCGGCCATGCTGGCCGGCGTGGCCGGGGCGCTCTATGTGCCGCAGGTGGGCATTATCAACCCGTCGGAATTCGCCCCCGCCCAGTCCATCGAAATGGTGATCTGGGTGGCGGTGGGCGGGCGCGGCACGCTGGTGGGGGCGGCGCTCGGCGCGCTCATCGTCAATGCGGGCAAGACCTGGTTCACCGGCGTTTTGCCCGATGCCTGGCTGTTCGCCCTCGGCGCCCTGTTCGTGGTGGTCACCTTGTTCCTGCCCAAGGGGGTTCTGGGCCTCGGTGCCCAGATCTCCGGCCGGCTGCGGCGCCGGCCACCCGTGCCGGTGGAGAGCACGCCATGAGTGAGATCGCCTCCGATGCGGTGAAATCTCCCGGCGCCATCTCCCTGGAGGTGGACGATGCCGTGTTCGCCGTCGATCATCCCGTGCGCGATCCGCAGGCGCTCACCTCGGCGCTGCTCTATCTCGATGCCATCACCGTCTCGTTCGACGGTTTCCGCGCGCTCAACGCTCTGTCGCTGGTGATCGGCGACAGGGAGATGCGGGCCATCATCGGCCCCAACGGCGCCGGCAAGACCACCATGATGGATGTCATCACCGGCAAGACCCGGCCCAATACGGGCACCGCTTTGTTCGCCGGCATCAACGATCTGACGACCCTCGACGAAGCGGCCATCGCCCAGCTCGGCATCGGCCGCAAGTTCCAGACCCCCACCGTGTTCGACATGCACACGGTGGAAGACAATATCCTGTTGGCGGTGAAGGCCGACCGGCGCGCCCTCGCCAACATCCGCTGGCATCGCACCGCCCATGAGAGCGCGCGGGTGGACGAGCTTCTGGAGCGGGTGCGTCTGAAGGATCATCGCTTCCGCCGCGCCGGCGATCTCTCCCATGGGCAGAAGCAGTGGCTGGAAATCGGCATGCTGCTGGCGCAGGAGCCGCGCCTGCTGCTGGTGGACGAGCCCGCCGCCGGCATGACCGACCAGGAAACGGCGGATACGGCGGTGCTGCTGAAGGAGATCGCCAAGACCCGCTCGGTGGTGGTGGTGGAGCACGACATGCAGTTTGTGCGCGACCTCGACGTGAAGGTGACGGTGCTGCACGAAGGCTCCGTCCTGGCCGAGGGCCCCCTCGACCAGGTGAGCGCCGATCCCCGCGTTATCGAAGTCTATCTGGGACGGTGAGCCATGGTCGCGCCGCTCTCTGTTTGCTGTCGCCAGCTTGGCCCGCTCGATCCCGCCGGTTTCCGCTTGCGCCCGGCCGCTCCCTCTCCCGCCTGCGGGGGAGGGCCGGGGAGGGGGCTGGAGGCTGTGGGTTCAGGCGCAGCTTGGTACTCGGGCGCCAGCGCTCCCGGCCGACCGGTGCGGCGGTCCGAAAGCGCCGCTTTCCCCCTCCCAACCCTCCCCCGCAGGCGGGAGAGGGCTTGCGGTGGCTGTGGCGATGGCCGCCTGGTCCGCCTGCGATCGCGGGGGCGATTTGCAGTGGCAGGGGCCATCTGCCCCGTTCCTCCCTCTCCCGCTTGCGGGGGAGGGCCGGGGAGGGGGCTGGACGCTGTGGGTTCAGGCGCAGCTTGGCGCTCGGGCGCCAGCGCTCCCGGCCGACCGGTGCGGCGGGCCGAAAGCGCTGCTTTCCCCCTCCCAACCCTCCCCCGCAGGCGGGAGAGGGCTTGCGGTGGCTGTGGCGATGGCCGCCTGGTCCGCCTGCGATCGCGGGGGCGATTTGCAGTGGCAGGGGCCGCCGGCTCGCACCCTCCCGCTCGCGGCGGCTGGAGGGGCGAGACGGCTTTGATGTTCGGATCCGATACCCGCCGGGAGCGCGTTGCATGCTGAAGGTGGAGAATCTCGATCTCTATTATGGCGCCGCCTACACCTTGAAGAAGGTGTCGCTCAGCGCCGAGGCGGGGAAGGTCACCTGCGTTCTGGGGCGCAACGGGGTGGGCAAGACCTCGCTGCTGCGGGCCATCATGGGGCAACGGTCCATCGCCTCCGGTTCCATCACCCTCAGCGGCGAGGAAATCTCCCGCCTCTCCACGCCGGATCGCGCGGCCCGGGGCATCGGCTTCGTGCCGCAGGGGCGGGAGGTGTTTCCGCTATTGTCGGTGAAGGAGAATCTGGAAACCGGCTATGCCCGCCTGGCGGCCAAGGACAAATATGTGCCCGACGAGGTGTTCGAGCTGTTTCCGGTGCTGAACTCCATGCTGAGGCGGCGCGGCGGCGATCTGTCCGGCGGCCAGCAGCAGCAGCTCGCCATCGGCCGGGCGCTGGTGACGCGGCCCCGCCTGCTGCTTCTGGACGAGCCCACCGAGGGCATCCAGCCCTCCATCATCAAGGACATCGGCCGCGCCATCTCCTATCTGCGCGACAAGGGCGACATGGCCATCGTGCTGGTGGAGCAGTATTTCGAGTTCGCCCGCGAGCTGGCCGACAGCTTCATTCTGATGGACCGCGGCGAGGTGGTGGCCGCGGGCGACCGCCGCGGCCTCGATGGTGACGATGTGCGCCGGCTGATGGCGATCTGATGCCGCAGCGCGGAACCTTGCCGTCCAAAGGGCGTTGAAGGGGCAGGCGCTCATCCGGGCGCGCAGTCCCGCGTTTCCAGTTCCGCGTTTCCAGTCCTGCGTGCCCCTTGGCGCTGACCCTTGCGTTCATCTCTGGAAGGAGGTTTTCCCATGGCTGTCGTGCGCTCGCTGACGAAGGCGACCCCCGCCCTTGCCACCCCCACGGATCTCGCCCCCGCTGACGTGGCCAAGGTGGCACAAGCTCTCAACAAGGTGCTGGCCGATGCCTTCGTGCTGCATCTGAAGACCAAGAATTTCCACTGGCACGTCTCGGGCAAGCATTTCCGCGACTATCATCTGATGCTCGACGAACAGGCGGAGAGCATCGCCGCCACCTTCGATCCCCTGGCCGAGCGGGTGCGCAAGCTGGGGGCGCCTACGATCCATTCCTATGGGGAGATCCTGAAGCTCACTTCGCTCAAGGAGAACGAAGCCGGCTTCACCACGCCCCAAGCCATGTTCGAGGAGCTGATGGCGGACAACAAGGCGGTCATCAAGACCATCCGCGCCGCCCACGCGGTGTGCGATGCCGCCGACGACATTGCCACCGCCGGCCTGCTCGAACAATATGTGGACGAAGCCGAGAAGCGTCTGTGGTTCCTGTTCGAGACGAACCAGAATCGCGACAGCAGCGCCGCCTGATCCGCACCCGGCGGGCCGGTGGCGCCGGAGTTGAATGAATGATCCGTGCCACTGCCATTGTCCGCCGTCCCGCCGTCCGCGACGAAAAGGTCGCGGACGCGGTCACCCTCGATCACCGCGCCCGCCAGGGCCGCCGCTTCGCCTTCACCACCGAGGGTGGCCTCGCCATCGCGCTGGAGCTCGAGAAGGCGGTGGCGCTCGATGACGGCGATGCGGTGAAGCTGGAGGATGGCCGGCTCGTGCGCGTGCGCGCCGCCGCCGAGGCGCTGATGGAGGTGACAAGCCCCAATCCGGCCCGGCTCCTGAAGGCGGCGTGGCAGCTGGGCCAGCGGCACCTGCCCACGGAGAGCACCGAGACCGCGCTCTATGTCCCCGCCGACGGCGCCCTGATGGAGACCCTGCGCGGCCTCGGCGTGAGCGCGACGCCGGTGACCCGCCCGTTCCGTCCCGACAAGGCCACCCTGGAGGCCGCCGGCGCCGGGCATCACCATGGGCACGAGCATCATGGGCATGAGCATCATGAGCATGAGCACCCGGCCCATGAGCACCCGGCCCATGAGCACCCCGCCCATGAGCACCCCGCCCATGAACACTCGGCCCATGAGCACGCGCATCATGGCCACGACCATCACCATCATGAGGATGGCCATCACGGCCACGCGCATCATGCTGCGGAGGCGGCTCCCGTGAAGGTGTCACCGGAGCATGTGCCGTCACCGGAGCATGTGCATGGGCCCGACTGCGGGCACGCTCATGATCACGCCCACGCGCATGATCATGGCCATAAGCATGAGCATCACGAACATGAGCATTCCGGGCATGTGCATGGCCCGGGCTGCGGCCACACGCACCGCTGAGGCCGGGGCGCGCGGTCCACGCGCCCCGGCCTCCGGGCGTGTCGGTCTGGCCGGTTCAGCGCTCGCCCTTGCAGGCCGTCTCGAACTGGGCGAGGGCCGCCTTGGCGCCGGTGAGGGCGACCTGCTGGCGGGCGCCTTTCACCTCGATGGTGAGCAGGCCGCTGCCTTTCAGCAGCGCCTTCACGTCGGCCATCCGGGCCGGCGCCTCCACATCCACATGGGTGTTCTCGTCATGGCCGATGGCCTTGCCGGCGAACGTCTTCTTCACGCCGGAGCCGGACAGTACCAGGCGGGCGGCGGATTCCCGCTCCAGCCCCTTGGAGCCGATCATGCTCTGCACGGTCACGCCCTCCGCGCCCGGCTTGCAGAGGAAGAAGACCATGACCTCCTCGCTCTCGGGCACGCCGAACACCAGCGCGGCGTGGTCGCTGCCGTCCTGGGTGTGCCAGGTCATCTTCTCCTGCGCCGCGGCCGGCAGGGTGAGGGCCATCAGCAGCGCGACACCGGCGGCGGCGCGGCCGGCGCGCCGCAGGCGGGGGGCAAGTGGGCGCAGGGCAAGTGGGCGCAAGGCAATAGCGCGCAAGGCAAGGGGGTGGAAGGGGCGACGCATGGATGCAGGCTCCAGTGAGACCGCGCCGATCAGGGCCGGTGCGCGGGACAGAAACAGCAGGTCGCGCGCCGCCGCCGGTTCATTTGCGGCCGAGGCAGGCGCGGCGGAAATCCACCACCTTGGCCTTGGCGCCGGCCAAGGGAAACGCGGTGTTGGAGCCGGGCAGGCGCACGGTGAGGATGTCGCCATCGGCGAACAGGTCCAGCACCCGGTCTTCCAAGGCCACCGCGGCCTCCGCCACCACCTGGCCGTCGGTGGCGCCACGGAAGGCGGACGCGGCCAGCTCCAGCCGCCTTTTGCCCACCTGCAGCGCCACCGCCACCCCGTCGCCGGAGCGAATCTTGGCGGATGTCACCTCCACCGTGAACTGCAGCAGCCCGGCGCTGGGCTGGCAGGCCACCGCGAACACGGGGTCGGCCGCGCCGGGCGCACCATAGCGCAGCACCAGCGTGTCGTCGGCCCGGGCCAGCACCCAGACGCGATTGTCCTTGGGGGTGGTGGCGCGTTGGCTCGCCGGTTCCCGCGCCGCTCCGGCGGGTAGAGCGCCGAGGCCGAGGCTGCCTGCGACCAGCCCCGCCAGCAGGCCCATGGTCCTGGTCGCGCGGGCGCGGCCGCCGCCGGGCGGAATGGGCGTTCGAGACGCGGCAGGATGGTCCGGTGCGGTGCGCCGGCATGGTCGCGTGGTGTGGTTGCCGGTCTGCGCCCCGATCGACTGCTGCATCATTCCCCATCCCGGCCCGCCATCCACGACGTGTCCGCGCGGCGCAGACAACTTTGCCGCGACCTGGGCGCATTCCGCCGGGAACTGCAGCGCTTGTCAATTTGCGTCGCTCGACACCTTCGCATATCACGGCCCTCGCCGGCTTGCGACGCGCCGTGGCACGGCTTGACGTCGCGGGGGCGCCCCAGCTTCCGCGCCGGCGGACGGGAGCCGGACGGGGACACAGAAGGCGCGGGTGATGCGCATCGATCGATTGTTGGTGGAACGCGGGCTGTTCGAGAGCCGGGCGCGGGCCCAGGCCGCCGTGGCCGCCGGGCTGGTGCGCGTGGACGGGGTGGTGGTGGCCAAGGCCTCCGCAGAGGTGGACGCGCAGGCGCGGATCGAGGCGGCGCCGGTGCATGATTATGTCTCGCGCGGCGCGCTGAAGCTCAATGCGGCGCTGGAGGCCTTCGCCCTCGATCCCTCAGGCCTCCGGGCGCTCGATGTGGGCGCCTCCACCGGCGGCTTCACCGAGGCGCTGCTGCGGGCCGGTGCCGCTTATGTGGTGGCGGTGGATGTGGGACGGGACCAGTTCCACGCCCGCCTGCGCGGCCATGGGGCGGTCACCCTCATGGAGGGCACCGACATCCGCAGCCTCGATGCGGCGGCCATCGGCGGGCTGGTGGATCTGGTGGTGGTGGATGTGTCCTTCATCTCTCTGAAGCAGGTGCTGCCGGCGGCGCTGGCGCTCGCCGCCCCGCGGGCGCGGCTGGTGGCGCTGGTGAAGCCGCAGTTCGAGGCCGGTCGCGAGGCGCTGAAAAAGGGCATCGTGCGCGACGACGCGGTGCGCGAGCAGGTGTGCACGGACATCGCAGCCACGGTGGCGGCGCTGGGCTGGCGCGTCACCGGGCGGATCGCCTCGCCCATCACCGGCGGTGACGGCAATGTGGAATTTCTGTTGGGAGCGGAACGAGCGTGAGTGACGCGGTGCTGGAACTGGACGTGCGGCGCGTGGGCGCCCAGGGCGATGGCGTCGCGGAGGGGCCGTCCGGCCCGGTGTTCGTGCCCTATGGCCTGCCCGGGGATCGGGTGCGGGCCGAGGTGGCGGGCGAGCGCGGCCGCATCGTCGCGCTGATGCAGCCGAGCCCGGAGCGGGTGGAGGCGGAATGCACCCATTTCGGCCGCTGCGGCGGCTGCCTGCTGCAGCACTGGTCGCTCGCCCCCTACCTCGCCTGGAAGCGCACCCTGGTGGAGGAGGCGCTGAAGCGCGAGGGGCTGGAGGCGGACATTCTGCCGGTGGTGGATGCCCATGGCGCCGGCCGGCGGCGGGTGATCTTCCATGCCCGCCAATATGGCACGCGCACCGTGGTGGGCTTCGCCGAGCGCAAGTCCCACGCCATGGTGGCGCTCGATGCCTGCCCGGTGCTGGCGCCGAGCCTCGCCCGGGCGCTGCCTGCGGCGCAGGCGGTGGCGGCGGCCTTGGCCCCGCGCAAGAAGCCGCTGGATCTGCAGGTGATCGCCACCGACACCGGCCTCGACATGGATGTGCGCGGCTCGGGCCCGCTGCCGCCGGCGCTGCTGGGCGCGGTGGCGGAGCTGGCGGAGCGCTTCAATCTCGCCCGGCTCACCCGCCATGGCGAGCTGGTTCTCCAGCGGGCGGCGCCGGTGCTGGCCATGGGCGCGGCCCGGGTGGCGCTGCCGCCCGCCGCCTTCCTGCAGGCCACCGCCGAGGGCGAGGCGGTGCTCAGCGCCGCCGTGGTGAAGGCCACCGAAGGTGCCCGCACGGTGGCGGATCTGTTCTGCGGCGTCGGCACTTTCGCGCTCAGGCTGGCGGATCGCGCCCGGGTGCATGGGGTGGAGAGCAATGCCGCGGCGGTGGCGGCGATGATGCAGGCGAGCCATGCCCCCGGCCTGAAGACGGTGAGCGGCGAGGCCCGGGACCTGTTCCGCCGCCCTTTGATGGCGCAGGAGCTGGCGGCCTTCGAGGCGGTGGTGATCGATCCGCCGCGCCAGGGGGCGGAGGCCCAGGCTCATGAGTTGGCCCACCGCACGCCCGCGTCCAAGCTGGAGCGGCTGGTCTATGTTTCCTGCAACGTGGCCACCTTCGCCCGCGATGCCCGCACCCTGGTGGCGGGCGGCTGGCGGCTGGCGGCTGGGGCCGGTGATGCCGGTGGACCAGTTCCGCTTTTCGCCCCATGTGGAGCTGGTGGCCGGCTTCACGCGCTGAGCTTCTAAAAATCAGAAATATTCTGTAATATATTTCTACATGCCGATTTTGTGTGGATTTTGCCGGGATGGGCGTGTAGGTCAAGTGAAATCGCGGCGGGGTGGGTCGCGGCATGAAGGAGCAACCGGGTCGATGTCGTCCGAGCGTATGACGCATCTGAAGCGTCTGGAGGCCGAGTCCATCTTCATCATGCGGGAGGTGGCGTCCGAGTTCCGCAATCCGGTGATGCTCTATTCCATCGGCAAGGATTCGGCGGTGATGCTGCATCTGGCGGTGAAGGCCTTCTATCCCTCGCGCCCGCCGTTCCCGCTGATGCACATCGACACCACCTGGAAGTTCCGCGAGATGATCGCCTTTCGCGATCGCATGGCCAAGGAACTGGGCTTCGAGCTGATCGTCCACACCAATCAGGAGGGGCTCAAGCAGGGCATCAACCCGTTCGAGCACGGCTCCTCCCTTTATACCCATGTGATGAAGACCGAGGCCCTGAAGGAGGCGCTCACCGCCCACGGCTTCGATGCGGCCTTCGGCGGCGCCCGCCGCGACGAGGAGAAGAGCCGCGCCAAGGAGCGCGTGTTCTCCTTCCGCACCGCCAACCACGGTTGGGACCCCAAGACCCAGCGGCCGGAACTGTGGAACCTCTACAACACCCGGGTGAAGGGCGGCGAGAGCATCCGCGTGTTCCCGCTCTCCAACTGGACCGAGCTCGACATCTGGCAATATATCCTGGCCGAGCGCATCCCCATCGTGCCGCTGTATTTCGCCGCCGATCGGCCAGTGGTGGAGCGGGGCGGCCAGCTCATCATGGTGGATGACGAGCGCCTGCCGCTCGCCCCCGGCGAACAGCCGCAGATGAAGCACATCCGCTTCCGCACGCTGGGCTGCTACCCGCTCACCGCGGCGGTGGAGAGCGACGCCGACACCCTGGAAAAGATCGTGCGCGAGATGCTCACCGCCCGCACCTCCGAGCGCGCCGGCCGGCTCATCGACCATGACGAGGCCGCCTCCATGGAGAAGAAGAAGCGGGAGGGCTATTTCTGATGACCGCCAAGCCCGATATTCAGCCCGATATCCAGGCCGATTTTTCCGCCTATCTCACCGCCCAGGAGCACAAGAGCCTGCTGCGCTTCCTCACCTGCGGTAGCGTGGATGATGGCAAGAGCACCCTCATCGGCCGGCTGCTCTACGACACCAAGCTGTTGTTCGAGGACCAGCTCGCCACCCTCTCCTCGGATTCCCGCAAGCACGGCACGGTGGGGGACGACCTCGATTTCGCTCTGCTGGTGGATGGCCTCGCCGCCGAGCGCGAGCAGGGCATCACCATCGACGTGGCCTATCGCTTCTTCGCCACCGATAAGCGCAAATTCATCGTCGCCGACACGCCCGGGCACGAGCAGTACACCCGCAACATGGCGACGGGGGCCTCCAACTCCGATCTGGCGGTGATCCTGGTGGATGCCCGCCAGGGCATCCTCACCCAGACCCGGCGCCACTCCTATATCGTCAAGCTGCTGGGCCTGAAGCACGTGGTGCTGGCGGTCAACAAGATCGACCTCGTCGATTTCTCGCAGGAGCGGTTCGACGCCATCGTGGCCGAGTATGCCGCATTCGCGGCCGATTTCGGCTTCGAGACCCTGGTCCCCATTCCGCTCTCCGCCCGCTTCGGCGACAATGTCATCACCCGCAGCGCCAACACGCCCTGGTATTCCGGCCCCAGCCTGCTGGAGCATCTGGAGGCGGTGGAGGTGGCGAGCAACGCGTTGGCGCGCCCGTTCCGCATGCCGGTGCAGTGGGTGAACCGGCCGAACCTCGATTTCCGCGGCTTCTCCGGCACCATCGTGTCGGGCCTGGTGCGGCCGGGGGATGCGGTGGTGGTGGCCGGCTCGGGCGCCACCAGCCGCATCCGATCCATCGTCACCAAGGACGGGGACCTCGCGGAGGCCGGCGCCGGCGAGGCGGTGACCCTGACCCTCACCGATGAGGTGGACGTCTCCCGCGGCGACGTGCTGGCGGCCGCCGCCGACCGGCCGGAGGTGTCGGACCAGTTTGCCGCCCACCTCATCTGGATGCATGACGAGCCGCTGCTGCCGGGCCGGCCCTATCTCATCAAGATGGGCACCCGCACGGTGGGCGCGCAGATCACCGAGATCAAGCACAAGCTGGACGTGAACACCTTCCAGCGCCTTGCCGCCAAGACCCTCGGCCTCAACGAGGTGGCGGTGGTGAATATCGCTACCCACGATCCCATCGCCTTCGATCCGTTCGCCGACGTGCCGGAGACCGGCGCCTTCATCGTCATCGACCGCATGAGCAACCTCACGGTCGGCGCCGGCATGGTGGATTTCGGCTTGAGGCGCGCCACCAACGTGCATTGGCAGGCGCTCAACGTCTCCAAGGACAGCCGCGCCGCCATGAAGGGGCAGAAGCCCGTGGTGCTGTGGTTCACCGGCCTCTCCGGTGCCGGCAAGTCCACGGTGGCGAACCTGGTCGAGAAGAAGCTCAATGCCGAGGGCCGGCATACCTACATGCTGGATGGCGACAATGTGCGCCACGGCCTCAACCGCGACCTCGGCTTCACCGACGCCGACCGGGTGGAGAACATCCGCCGGGTGGCGGAAGTGGCCCGCCTGTTCGTGGATGCCGGCCTCATCACTCTGGTCTCGTTCATCTCGCCGTTCCGCGCCGAGCGTCAGATGGCCCGCGAGCTGATGGGCGCGGGCGAGTTCGTCGAGATCTTCATGGATACCCCCCTGGCGGTGGCCGAAAGCCGCGACGTGAAGGGGCTCTACAAGCGGGCGCGGGCCGGGCAGATCAAGAATTTCACCGGCATCGACAGCCCCTATGAGGCGCCCGAGGCCGCCGAGATCCGCCTGGAGGCCGGCGCCACCGCGCCCGAGGCCATGGCCGACCAGATCATCGCCTATCTCAAGGCTGGCGGCTATCTGGGCTGAGGCGCCGCGCGTCATCTGCCCTCCCCGTAGCGCGTCCACGGGGAGGTCTTCCGCAGCGGGATGGTTCTCGCTGATGGACCTCCCGCATTTTCTTCACGCGAACCGGTGGCCAGCGCGCTCGAAAATGCTTTAGAGGGAGCCATGAGCCGATCGCCCGCCCAGACGCCAGCCGCTGCGCCAGCCGCTCCGCCACCCGATGCCGCGCCCGAGACGGGGAAACCGTTCTGGCGCACCACGCCTCTGGCGGCCATGAGCACCGAGCAATGGGAGAGCCTGTGCGACGGCTGCGGCCGCTGCTGCCTGGTGAAGCTCGAGGACGAGGATTCCGGCGCCATCGCTTATACGGATGTGGCCTGCCGCCTGTTCGACAGGGACAGCTGCCGCTGCGCCGATTATGCCCACCGCTCCGAACAGGTGGCCGATTGCGTGCGGCTGACGCCGGAAGCGGTGGCGAGCCTCTCCTGGCTGCCGCCCACCTGCGCCTATCGGCTGCTGGACGAGGGCAAGGACCTGCCGTTCTGGCACCCTCTGGTGTCCGGTGATCCGGACAGCGTGCGGGCGGCGGGCATTTCGGTGGCCGGCAAGGTGGCGGGGCTGGAGGATGAGTTCGGCCTGTTCGAGCTGGTGGACCACCTCGCCACCTGGCCGGTGCGCTGGCCGAAGGGGGCCAAAGGCCCGGCGAAGGGGCCGGCCAACCCGAAACCCCGCGCCCGGCGGCGCTGAGGGGTCAGCGGAACGGCGGCACCCGGCCGAGGGCGTTCAGCAGATAGGCGTACATGGCATAGTTCGGCGCCCACAGGCTCACCAGCACCGAGGCCACCGCCGAGCCGATGAACAGGAAGGTGCGCCGCTGGCCGGCACTGCCCTGCGTGCGCACGGCGGCGGGCACTTCCATGCGATGCAGGGGCAGCGAAAGCAGGCCGAGGCCCGCCATGTTGAAGGCATAGACCCAGACCGCAAGGGGCAGGTGCCCATAGCGTCCCACCAGTGCCGATGAGAACGGCACCATGGTGACGAACAGCAGGAACCACAGCCACACCTGCAGCGCCCGCCCGGAGACCGCCTCGGTATCGTGGCGGATGGCGATGGTGGCGCGCCATTCCGCCGCCAGCACGAAGAACGAGATCACATAGGCCACCGCCTGGGGCGTGAGGCGGGTGAGCTGCTGCGCCAGCTCGGCGGAGGTGGTGACGGCGAGCCCCTCCGGCAGGCGGATGTCCACCACCAGCAGGGTCATGGCAAAGGCGAAGATGCCGTCGCACAGGGCATCCACGCGGGCTTTGGGGAACGGGCGCATGCAGGCCTCACGGCAGGCGGACGCGCCATTGTAGCGGGGTTTCCAGCCTGCCGGCAAAGGGGGGCGAGTCCCTTGGCATGGGGCGATGCGCGGTTTTTGATCGTGATCAAGGTTTGGGCGATGGCCTGCGTCTAGTCTCGAAAACGGAGGATCTCCGCCCTCCGCGCGGCGCCGATTGCGTGGCCGGAACCGCACCGAAGGCGGGCCTTCTTTGATCCGGCCTGCCCCTGGCGGCCCCTTTGTTCATCAAGGAGCTTTCCATGTCCGAAGTTGCCCAGACCGCCGAGAGCGTTCTCATTCACGTGCGCTTCCAGCCCAACGCGGAAGTGTGGACCATCGACAGCTGCCCGGACGGCGTGAGCCCGAAGGCGTGGTACGAGCGCCTGCTGGCCGGCGCTTCCACCTATTACCAGGCGCTGTCCAACGGCCGCGGCTTCTTCCGCATCCCGGCTTCGACCTACGCCGCGATCACCGCGCACTGAGCGCCAAAAGGTTCCCTATTTTTCTGGCGCGTGCCGCACTTCGGCGCGCGCCTTTTCTTTTGCGATTTCAATTTTGGCCCGCGCCAAAGCGCCGACCGGCCTCGATGGTGAGGCCGATGCCCACCGAGCCGAAGGTGTCGCCCTCCACCACCCGGGCGCCGGGCAGGGCCGCGGTGATGGCCGCGCGCACATGGGCGAGGCGGGTGGAGCCGCCGGTGAGGAACAGGGCGTCGATGCGCTCGCGGCCAAGGCTGGCGGTCTTCAAGAGGGAATCGATGCGTGCGGCGATGCGGTGCGCCAGCTCGGCGGTGGTGCCGGTGAGCTCGGCCTGGCTCACCCCCAGGGCCCGGCCCGCCTCCATCCAGTCCAGCGGGATCTCCACATGAGGGGTCTCGGCGAGGCCGATCTTGGCCGCCTCCACCGCCCCGGCCAGAGCATGGCCGCGCCGCTCCTCGATCACCTGTTCCAGCCGTTCCAGCCGCTCCGGCTCCCGCGCCTCCCGCTTCACCTCACGGATCTCGCGGGCGATCTTGGGCTCGTAGATGCGGTTGATGGAGTGCCAGCTGGCGAGATCGTGGAAATAGGAGGAGGGCACGTCCAGATTGGCGCGCTTCATGGGGCTGCCGAAGCCCAGCAGCGGCATCAGCGTCTTCAGGCTCAGCACCCGGTCGAAATCGGTGCCGCCGATGCGCACGCCGTCATTGGCCAGGATGTCGTCGGCCCGCTCCACCTGCCGGCGCCGCTCGGGGCTGATGCGCACGATGGAGAAGTCGGAGGTGCCACCGCCGATGTCGGCGATCAGCGCCAGTTCCTCGTGGCTGATCTGCTGCTCGTAATCGAGGGCGGCGGCGATGGGCTCGTATTGGAACGCGATGTGGGAGAAGCCCACTTCGGTGGCGATCTGGCGCAAGGTGTCCTCGGCCTTGCGGTCGCCCTCGGGGTCGGCATCCACGAAATGCACCGGGCGGCCGTGCACGACGGCATCAAGCGGGCGGCCGGCGGTGGCTTCGGCGCGGCGTTTCACCTCCGCCAGAAAGGCGGTGATCACCTTGCGGAAGGGCGCCCGCTCGCGGCCCACCAGGGTGGTCTCGTCGATGAGGGCGCTGCCGAGCACGGACTTGAGCCCGCGCATGAGCCGGCCCTCCACCCCTTCCACATAAGCGTCGATGGCGGCGCGGCCGATGCGGGTGAGGCCGTCGGCGCCGAAGAACACGGCGCTCGGAACGGTCACGTGGCGCCCTTCCAGCGGGCACAGGGCGGGCGCGCCCTGGGCCAGGGTGCCCAGCGTGGTGTTGGAGGTGCCGAAATCCAGGCCGCAGGGGCCGCCGCTGGGAGTCATGGGCGTGTGTTCGCGTCTTTCTCGAGGGCCGGGGTTCTTGGGCGACTTCGCCGGCGAATGCAAGCCCGGCGCGGCCACGGCAGCCATGCGGGTGGCGCGGTCGCGATGCCGATCATCGTGTCGCAGTGCATCGCCGCATCACGGCCACGCTTCCCGCTCCCGCACCGCCACGTTCTCGGCTATGGTCCTCGATACCATGGATGAATTGTCCGCCCACCTGCGTCACCTCCACGATGAGAGCCCGCTACTTGTGGCGGTTTTCGACGGCGCCGATCGCTTACGCTACGCCAACCCGGCGTACCGGCAGGCCTATGCGGTCGCGGAGGGGGAAAGCCCCACCTGGGCCGAGCTGATGCGGCGGAATGCGCTGGCCGGGCGCGGCCTGGTCATCGACGCGCCGGACATGGATGTCTGGCTCACATCGGCCTTCTCCCGCCGGGGCAAGACCCCCTACCGCACCGTCGAGGCCAAGCTGCATGACGGGCGCTGGCTGCTGATGGCCGAAACCGTCTCCGCCAGCGGCTGGATGCTGTGCGTCGGCACCGACATCACCGAGATGCGGGCGGATGCGCGCGCCGTGCGACGGGATAGGGATGCAGCCATCCGCGCCGCCCATACGGACGACCTCACCGGCGTCGCCAACCGCCGCTTCGTCACCGCCCGGGTGGAGGACATGCTGGCCCGCTCGGGCCTGGCCCTGGGCCTTGGCACGCCCGGCTGCCTGGCCGTGCTCGACCTCGACAATTTCAAATATATCAACGACCGCTACGGCCATCAGGCGGGCGACGCGGTGCTGCGGGATTTCGCCCGCCGCATCAACGTCCAGGTGCGCCGCTCGGACTGCTTCGGCCGGGTGGGGGGTGAGGAATTCGTTCTCGTCCTGCCGGATACGGCGCTGGACGAGGCCGCCCTCATCGTCGAGCGCATGCTGGGGCTGGTGCGCACCGCCCGGCCGCTCGAGGACCGGCCGGATTTCGCCTATACCTTCTCGGCCGGTGTCGCCATGGCCCGTTCGGGCGACACATTCTCCGAACTCTATGGACGCGCCGACAAGGCGCTCTACGCCGCCAAGATGGACGGTCGCAACCGGGTGCGGCTGGAGGAGGCCCCGGCCCCGCCGCTCAGGATGGCCGAAAAAGGAATTTAGTCCTTGACAGCGGTGCGCTGCCAGGGTAGGTTTCTGTCATGTTCGAGAGTTGCGCCTGGCGCGACGGGCTCGGCCACCGCTTCCCAGCTTCGGAATTGCCCATGTCTCCCACACCGCCGCGTCGGCAGGCGCCCGCGACGGCGGGCTTGGCACGTCAGCTCTATGCCGAGGGCCTGCCCATCGCCGAGATCTGCGCCCGCACCGGCCTCTCCACCGGCGTCGCCTATCACTGGATCGACCGCGAGGTGGGTCCCGATGGTGCGGTGGCGCTGAAGCCCCAGGCCCGGCGTGCCCGCAACAGCTTTCAGATCCGCCCGGAGGAGACCCCGCGCGGCCGCCTGCTGGCGCGGCTGTGGCGCACCGCCGAGCGGCAGGTGGCGGAGATCGAGGCGCGCATGCACCACGCCGCCGAGGGGGAGGGGCCGCCGCGCCCCTCCGCCGATGGCGAGAAGGATGCCCGCGCCCTCGCCCTCATCGCCCGCACCCTGCGGGAGCTGGCCGCCGCCGAGGATGCGGCGGACAAGGCCGCCCGCGACACCCCCGCCCAGCCTGCGAAGGACGCCGATGACACCGTGCGCGATCTCGACGAGTTCCGCCGCGAGCTTGCGCGCCGTCTTGAGCGCCTGCGCGCGGAACCCGAGGACGATCCCCCGCCTGCTGGCTGAGATGAGCGAGGCGGAGGCCCGCCGGCTCGTCACCGACTGGGCCCTGTGGGCCCGGCCCGACCAATTGCCGCCGGAGCTGGCGCAGGGCGGCGGCGCCTGGAGCACCTGGCTGGTGCTGGGTGGGCGCGGCGCCGGCAAGACCCGCGCCGGCGCCGAATGGGTGCGCGGCCTCGCCCTCGGCCGCTCGCCGTTCGCCGACGCGCCGGTGGGGCGCATCGCCCTGGTAGCGGAAACCATGGCCGATGTGCGCGAGGTGATGGTGGAGGGCGTCTCCGGCCTCCTCGCCGTGCACGACACGGGTGAGCGGCCCCGCTGGGAGCCCTCCCGGCGCCGCCTCGAATGGCCCAATGGCGCGGTGGCGCAGGGCTTTTCTTCGGAGGATCCGGAAAGCCTGCGCGGTCCCCAGTTCGGCGCCGCCTGGTGCGATGAGCTGGCCAAATGGAAGCGGGCGGATGCCACTTTCGACATGCTGCAGTTCGGCCTGAGGCTCGGCACGCGGCCCTGCCAGATGGTGACCACCACGCCGCGCTCTACGCCCCTTTTGAAGCGGCTGTTGGCCCATCCCGGCACCGCCGTGTCGCGGGCGCGCACCGCCGACAACGCCTTCAACCTCGCCCCCGGCTTCCTGGCGCAGATGCTGGACCGCTACGGCGGCACCCGGCTCGGCCGCCAGGAGCTGGAGGGCGAGATCATCGAGGACCGGCCGGATTCCCTCTGGTCCCGCCCCGCTCTGGAGGCGGCGCGGGAAGCGGGTGCGCCGCCGCTGCGGCGGATCGTGGTGGCGGTGGATCCACCCGCTTCTTCCCGCGCCGGGGCCGATGCCTGCGGCCTGGTGTGTGCCGGCATCGACGGGGCGGGGGTGGTGCATGTGCTGGCGGATGAGAGCGCCGGCGGCCTGCGCCCGGCCCAGTGGGCGGCGCGGGCCATCGCTCTGTTCCATCGCTTTTCCGCCGACACGGTGGTGGCGGAGGTGAACCAGGGCGGTGAGATGGTGCGTGCCGTGCTGGCGGAGGTGGATGCCGATGTGCCGGTGGCAGCGGTGCGGGCGACCCGCGGCAAATATGTGCGCGCCGAGCCGGTGGCCGCCCTTTACGAGCAGGGCCGGGTGCGCCACGCCGGCCGCTTTCCCGAGCTCGAGGACGAACTCTGCGATTTCGGCACGGATGGTCTCTCCGGCGGCCATTCGCCCGATCGGCTCGATGCTTTGGTGTGGGCGGTGACGGCCCTGGCCCTCGGCCCCCGCGCCGGCGCGCCCCGGGTGAGGGAGCTTTAGGCGCCTTTCAACACTCAGCGCGCGCGGCTTGGCCCGTGCGCCGCACCCCTGCGTTCCCCGCAGCGCTGCTCCCTCTCCCGCTTGCGGGGGAGGGCTGGGGAGGGGGCAAACGCTGGAAGGACGGGCCGCGGTCTCGAAAATCCGGAAAGACCTAAAACTCAAGTGTCTGTGCCGCTGATGCGGTCCCGGCCCCCTCCCTCACCCTCCCCCGCAAGCGGGAGAGGGAACGCGCATTTCGACAGGCCGTTTCTCTTGAATGTTGAGCGGTCCCCTGCGCCCTCAGCTTGCCGGGCGCACGGTGATGTCGAGCCCGGCGGGGATCTCCACCTGCACGCACAGGCCGGTGACGCTCTGGCCCGGCGCCAGGTCCGGCCACGCCTTGGAGCGCTTGATGTCGGCGCCGAGGCAGCCCCGTTCGCTGCGGTAATAGCCGATGACCTTTTGCGACACCTCGCTCGACAGATAGGGCGGGGCGACGGGGTAAGGCCAAGGGCCGACTGAGACCGGCTGAATGATGGTCGTGGACGTGATGACGAGAACCAGAGCGTAGAGCATGGCGCCCTCCCGGTTTCCCCACGTTTTTCCCCCACGCCCGGCATTCTACGCCTCTCCCGGCTGTTGCGAAATGCCTGCCGCGTGCCGGGTGGCCAAGCTGTTCCGTTCTCACATGAGTTTCATCCTCGCATCTGGAGCCGCTGATGTTTGCTTCGCTTCTCGCGCCATTCCGCGCCTCCGGGGCGCCCGCCGAGGCCAAGGCGAGCCGCACCGCGGCGCTGGTCGCCCTGCTCACCACCGGCCGGCCGCGCTGGACGCCGCGGGACTATGCCTCCCTCGCCCGCGAGGGCTTCACCCGCAACGCCATCGCCTATCGCGCCGTGCGCATGATCGGCGAGGCGGCGGCGACTATTCCCTGGGTGCTGATGGAGGCGGGGCGCGAGCACGATACCCACCCGCTGCTCGATCTCCTGAACCGGCCCAACCCGCGCCTCACCCGCTCGGGGCTGTTGGAGGCCATGGCCTGCCATCTGCTGGTGGCCGGCAATGCCTATGTGGAGGCGGTGGCGGTGGAGGGGCAGCTGCGCGAACTGCACGTGCTGCGGCCCGATCGCATGCGGGTGGTGCCGGGGCCCGATGGCTGGCCGGAAGCCTATGACTACACCCTGTGCGGGCGCACCCTGCGCATTTCCCAGGCGAGCGTGGTGGAGGGCGCGGAGGTTCCGGCCATCCTCCACCTCACCGCCTTCAACCCGCTGGATGACCATTACGGCTTTCCCCCGCTGGAAGCGGCGGCCCAGGCCCTCGACCTGCACAATGCCGCCAGCGCCTGGAACAAGGCGCTGATCGACAATGCGGCGCGGCCCTCCGGCGCACTGGTCTATGGCGGGGCGGGCTCGCTCACCGAGGAGCAGTTCGAGCGGCTGAAGGGGGAATTGGAAGCCTCCTTCCAGGGCGCCACCAATGCCGGCCGGCCGCTGCTGCTGGAAGGGGGGCTGGACTGGCGGCCCCTGTCCCTCTCCCCGAAGGACATGGATTTCGAGGCCGCCCGCAACGGCGCCGCCCGCGAGATCGCCCTGGCGGTGGGGGTGCCGCCCATGCTGCTGGGCATTCCCGGCGACAACACCTATGCCAATTATGCCGAGGCCAACCGCGCCCTGTGGCGCCAGAGCGTGGTGCCCCTCATGCGCCGCATGGCGGAGGGGCTCGCCACCTGGCTCGGCCCGGCCTACGGCCCCGCCCTGGAGCTGGTGCCCGACCTCGACCAGGTGGAAGCCCTCTCCGCCGAACGCACCGAACTCTGGTCCCGCATCGCCACCGCCGACTACCTCACCGACGCCGAGAAGCGCGCGGCGGTGGGGTGGGGGTGAGGAGGCTTTGGGCTCACGCCCGCTGCGTTGGGAATGTCGCATGGATTTTCATATGTCATCCGTGCGTCTGCGAGATGGCCGCAGCCTTTGCATCTCGGCTGAGGCCATCCGTGTTCCCATCTTTGCTTTCGCATGCGGCGCTTTCTTTCTAACTTAGAATTTCTGCGCTGTTGTCAAAGTAATATCAGTGAAAATGGTATGAATATTTTAAGAAAATTGCAAATTTGTTATTTATACAAAGTTATTTATTTAATTCATTTGCGATATCTGAAAGCATAAAAGATACACTTGATCCATCTTCTGAGTATTTATTTAGTAATTTTTGTGCTATAATTTTAATTTTTGAAATGTCGTTGTCCGATAGTTTCAATTCTGGAAAGCTTGGTAAGGAGATTGTATTCCTTTCAGTCGCAAAATTAATCGTTTTTCCGCGATGGCATTCAATAATATATATTCCGGAAAATTTTGATTTTCCGTTCTTGACGTAAAAATCAAGTATATAATCATCTGGATAAAACTCTTTCGTCCATCCTTCATATTGAGCGAATTGAGAAAGCGTTGAATTTTCGTTTATTAGGGCTGTTGCCTCCTTTTTCCCTTCCTTGCTGATGCCGGCAGACCAAAGGGCGACGCGCACCCTGCGCCATGAGGGATGGTCCGGTGCTTGGGCATAGGCTTGAAGAAGATCTCCACAGAGAGCCACTCCTGGAGCTGCTGCGCGGGATCTGTAGTCCCACAGGGATTGCGCCAAGCTCAGGTCATGGTCGGTGATGATCCGCGCCTCATCCAGGCGCCGATTGAACCAGTCTTCAATTTCCTGGAGCAATCTTCGATCAGAGATAAGGATGTTGGCTTCAGCCCAGCTCCGAGCCACATTGCCTTCGACGGCGAGCCCATTCGCAGATGCGTTCGATGAGCCGACGATAGCGCGATCGGGTGTCCAATAGACCTTCGCGTGCAGACGCGGGTGGGAGTGAACGCGTGCTGGTGGCAAGGTGCTCATGATTGATTTCAGCGCGGCTGGGTTACAGCCGCCGGAATCAAGATTGCAAATGAGTTTTACATCGAGGTTCGTTCGACCGATATCGAGTTGCTCAAGTGCTCCCTGCCCCCAGAAGGCGACTGCAATTTTCGCCTCCCTCGCTGCGGCCAGCATCGACTTAATCTCTTTGAGGACAGCCTTCTCGTCCAAGAAGCGCATGGCGCTTGTGTCTGTCATCGGCGGTGCTCCGGGTGAAATCTCAGTAGACTCAGCTACGTGATGCGCAGGGCCTTATGCGAGCATCATACAACCTTTCGGTGTCGTTTGGCCCGAGCTTGAGTGTGCAAGGCGGTGGGTGGCGGGCCAGCGGAATCGCGGTGACCCGCTTCGATCGCCCATGCCGCATCCAGCATAGGGAGCGGCTTTTGTCGGGTTGGTGCTCTATGACGCTGATCTTAGGAGCCTACCTCATGTCGGCCCGTCGGTTGAGCGGTTGGGTTAATCGACGCTGGCGGTAATACCGACTAGGATCGAAACCCAATCATGGGGTTGAGGAGGGGCGGTTTTCCTGATTCACAGGGGCATGGATCACGGGAGGCGGCGTATGGCATTGTTCTGGTTGTCGGATGCGGCGTGGGCGGCGATCGAACCGCATCTGCCGAAAAACCAACCCGGTGCGCGGCGTGTTGATGACCGGCGGGTGATCTCCGGCATCCTGCACGTCCTCAAGGTCGGCTGCCGCTGGTGCGATTGTCCGGCCGACTACGGGCCATCGACGACGGTCTACAATCGCTTCAATCGCTGGTCTCGCCGGGGCTTCTGGCTCCAGTTGCTCGACGCGCTGGTGGAGGCCGGTGCGGTCACGAAAAGCACAGCAATCGACAGCACCTACATCAAGGCGCAGCGCGCGGCATTCGGGGCAAAAGGGGGCGGACAGCGCAGGCGATCGGCCGCTCGCGTGGCGGCTGGACAACCAAGATCCACGCGCTCACCGACGTCATCGGCCGTCCCTACGCGCTGATGCTGACACCCGGAAACGTGAGCGACATGAAGGCCGCCCCCGAGCTTCTCGAACGGGCCGGGCCCATGCGTTACCTGCTGGGCGACAAGGGCTACGATGCCGACCGCTTACGCCACCTGGCTCGCGAAGCGGGCGCCACGCCCGTCATACCGGGCCGTCGCAACCGCAAACGTACCATCCGATATGACGAAGCGCGCTACCGGGGCCGCCATCTGATCGAGAATGCCTTCTGTCGCCTCAAGGACTTTCGGCGCGTCCACACCCGCTACGACAAACTCGCTGTCAACTTCCTCTCAGCCGTAGCGCTCGCCACCGCCGTCGCCTTCTGGCTCTGATCGAGTCTCAGCCCTAGTCAGAGCCTTCACTCCTCCATCTTGCTGCTCCCCCGGCTGGGCCGCGTCCCCCATCGCCCTTAGCTTGGCACTCCGCATCGGCGCGTTCGTCGCGTATGTCGGCTATCTGCGACCGTCCGCGCCTCGCTAGTGATCCCGACAGCATCCTGGAGCACAGAGTAGAGGCTTATTCATAGCTCCCGTCTCCGCAACAGTCTTGTCATGGATTCTATTTAATATTCTAATGTATTTATGGTGCAAATCGGCTATCTTCGAGCTGAAATGCGGCCTTTGGGTGGTGCTGCCCTATGCCGAACAGAAGTTCCGTGGCGCGGTGGGTGCCACGTTCGAGGATTCCGATCCGGCCGCGTTTCCCGCGCCCATCACCGCCCCCAAGGGCGCGCCCAACATCCTGGTGATCTTTTTGGACGACGTGGGCTTCGGGCACGCGTCGGTGCCGGAGGGCGAGCACACGGTGCGGATGGACTTCGCCTATGAAGGGGCCAGGCGGTGGGATCGGGGCGGGTGGAGAAGACCACGCCCTATAAATTCTCCCTGTCCGAGAACCAGGACATCGGCACCGATACCGGCACGCCGGTGACCTCGGATTATCGGGCGCCCTTCACCTTTGAGGGCAGGCTGGAAGAGGTGGTCGTCGATCTCAAGAAATAGGCCGTGCCGCCGGGCTGCGCAGGGGAGGGCGGACCCTCACCCCTCCAGCTTCGCGTGGGCGCCGGCTTCGCCGCGGACCCAGTAGCCGGCGGCCTTCAGCCAGGATTTGGGGTGGGCGCGCTCATCCAACATATAGGCCTTCAGGGTGCGGGCCACCTGCGCCTCGGCGGCGATCCAGACATAGCCTTCGCCCGCGGGCGCCTGCCAGCGGGCCAGGGCTTCGCGCAGCAGGGTGGCGTCGTCGGCGTCGCGGCCGGCGCGGAACACCCAGATGGCATCATGGCGGGCGGCGGTGGTGATGGCCTGCACGTCGGCTTCGCTTTCCACCACCACCACGCTGGTGACCGGAACGCCGGCCCGCAGGCCCTCGATGCGGCGGGCGATGGCGGGCAAAGCGGCCTCATCGCCCACCAGCAGGTAATAGTCGAAATCATCGGCAACGCTGCTGGAGCCCTTGGGGCCGCCGATGGCAAGCTGATCGCCCACCTGGGCGGCCTCGGCCCAGCGGGTGGCGGGGCCAGCCTCGTGCCGGGCGAAATCGATGGTGAGGCTCAGGCGTTCCGCATCGAACCGGCGCGGGGTGTAGTCCCGCATGCTCTCGCCGGAGGGCACCGCCGGGTTGGGCAGGAACAGCTTGATATGATCGTCGGGTGCCGGGCTCGCGAAATCGGCGAGATCAGGCGAGGTGAAGGTGATGCGCCGCATGTGGGGCGTGATGTCCTCGATCGCCGTCACCGTGAGCAGGCGCCGCTTGGGCTCCTGGCGCAGGCGGGTGGTCTGGTGACGGGGGGTGCTGTTGGTATCCATGGACGTGTCTTTCATCAGCGCGCACGCCGGCATTCGGGCCAAGGCCCGTGGGGTGCGCTGCAGGTTGGGGAGGATGGCTGGGGTGCGGAGTTCAGCTCCGCGCCACCTCAGCTCCGCTCGATGGTGACGGCGGCGGTGTCGAGGGCCTCGGCCACGGCCTGGGCCTCGGCATCGGAAAGCGGGCCGCGCTCCATGCGCAGGCGCAGGGCGAACTTGAGGTTCTCCATGGCCCGCACCACTGGGGCCGGGGCATCGCCGCGGCGCTCACGCACCTCACTCATGCGGACCAGCATCTGGTCCACCTGGGCCTGGTTGGCGGCGAGATAGGCCGTGCCCGGCGCCGTGATGGCGAACAGCCGGCGATTGCCTTCGCTGGCCTCGGCGTGGACATAGCCCTGCTCCTCCAGGAGGGTGAGGGCCGGATAGATGGTGCCAGGGCTCGGGCTATAGGCGCCGCCCATCCGCGCCTCGATGGATTTGATGAGTTCGTAGCCGTGGCGCGGCTTCTCGGAGATCATGAACAGCACCAGCAGGTGCAGGTCGCCATGGGCGAACAGCCGCCCCAGCCGGCCGCCGCGCCGCTCCATCGGGCGCTCTTGCGGGCGCTCCATTGGACGCCCGTCGAGGCGGTCGTGTCCATGGCGCGGGTCGGCGCCGCGGCCGCCATGCTTGCCGAACCCATCGCGCGAACCGGAACGAGACACGGACCCCCACCTCATGATGCGCGGCCTCCGGCCGCCTGGATGATGTCCTGAATATCCCGTTTCCGCACATTCACGAAGAGCCGTTCCGCCGGAGCCCCGCTGGATGCGGAAAAGCCGGGCACCGAGGAGGCGACCACCACCGGGCCTTCGTCGCACATTTTCAGGCAGCGGCAGGTGGTGACCTCCACCGCCTGGCCGCTGGCGGCCGCCGCGCGCTTCAGGTCATCCACCAGCGAGGGGCTGTCCTGCCGGGAGCGGCAGGCGCGGCCGGTGCACACCGAGAGCCGCACGGGCGCCTGTGTGCGCTGCGCTTCGGGCCGAGTGGACGGGCGCGGCGCGTCGGCGGTCCGCTGGTCGGCGAGGAGCGCGCGGGCCGCCTCGTAGAGGGCGAGGGCAGCGCTGGCCAGCTGCCGCGTGGCATCGGCCTCACGGCCGCCGCGCGTGCCGGCCTCGGCGCCATCGAAACCGGGCCGCTGGCCCCGTCGTCCGTGTCGGTGGCCGCGATCGCCGCCATGCGCGTCGCCGCGATCACCACCGTGGTCGCCCCCTCTGTACTGCCCTTCCGGGCGGCCCTGATGCCGGCCGCCGGCGAAGCGGGGATTGGTATCGTCGCGTCCGCCCTGGCGTCCTTCGCCTTCGGGCCGGCTGCGACCGCCGCGATGGGGGCCGTGGGAGTCACCCTGAAACCCGTGGCCGCGATCGCCGCGGCCCGCTCCGTGATGGCCACCATGGCCATGTCCTTTCGAAAAACTGCGCAAGTGCGCCTCCGTATCTATTTCGATGCGATTTAGATATATCGAAATAGACTCGAATTCAAGAGGGTGCGACAGGACTTTCTCAGGTCCCGTGCGGCGCCCCGCAAACCGTTGGGCCTGCTGATGGATGCCTTGATCCGCACCTTTGCCGAGCGGGGCGATCTCGCCCATGTGGCGCTGCTGCTGTGGGCGCTTGCGGCCTCGCTGGCCTGCTGGCGGATGCTGGGGGAGCTCGCCCGGGCGAGCGCGCGGTTCGACGCCTTCATTCGCGAGCTCGCCCGCTTCAACGCCCATTACGACGACAAGCCCTGAGCGCCGCCGCGCCTCCTGTGTCCGGCCGATGGGCGGCGTCTGCGTTTCCTGTCCCCACCTCTGGAGAAGTCTCATGCGTGCTCCCTTCCAGAAGGCGCCGGCGCCGCGCATTCGCGCGCTTGGCGGCGCCCCCTCGCGGGCCAAGGCGCCCCATCCGGCCGCCGCCGGCTCCACCGCCACCACCGTGTTCCGCGATTTCGTCGCCACCCTCGAGAAGCTCGACAAGGGCCGCAAGCGCCGCAAGCCATCGGGCAAGGAGGGCTGAGCGTGGCGCTGCCTTTCGCTTCTCCCCCCGCTGACGATGGCTTCGCCATTGCCGGCTATGCCTGCCTGTTCGGCATCGCCGATCTCGGCCGCGACATGGTGCTGGCCGGTGCTTTTGCGGAAAGCCTCGCCCGCACCGGCCCGGCCGGGGTGCGCATGCTCTACCAGCACGATCCCGCCGAACCCATCGGCGTGTGGACCGAGGTGGGGGAGGATGCGCGCGGCCTTTATGTGCGCGGCCGCCTCTCGCCCGCCGTCGCCCGCGCCCGCGAATGTGCGGCGCTGGTGCGCGAGGGGGCGCTCGATGGCCTCTCCATCGGCTTCAAGGCGGTGGAGGCCCGCACCGATCCGCGCACCCGGGTGCGCCGCCTGTCCCGCATCGATCTGTGGGAGGTCTCCATCGTCACCTTTCCCATGCAGCCGGGGGCCCGCATCGCCCCCGCCGAACGGCCATCAGACCCGCTGCTGGCCCTTGCCGGCGCCACCGCCCGGCTGCGCGCCGCTTTGGCCTGAACCGGTCCCCCTTTCGTCCAACCCTGAGGAATCTCCATGTCCCATGCTGTCAGCGCCCCCGAGACCAAGGTGGCTGCGCCCGAATTGAACACCCCCGAGGCCCGCATCGCCGTGGCCGATTTCCTCTCCGCCTTCGAGGCCTACAAGGCCGCCAACGACGCGCGCCTTGCCGATGTGGAGCAGCGCGGCACCGATGTGGTGGCCGCCGAGCAGCTGGCCCGCATCGATGCCGCCCTCGACGCCCACCAGGCGCGGCTCGATGCCCTGGCCACCAAGGCCGCTCGTCCCGCCCTCGGCGCGCCCGAGCGCACCGGTACCACCCGTGCCCATGGCGCCGCTTTCGACACCTATGTGCGCCATGGCGAGGCCGGCGGCCTCAAGGCGCTGGAGGCCAAGGCCCTGTCCGCCGGATCGGGGGTGGATGGCGGCTATCTGGTGCCCTCCGAGATCGAGAGCGAGATCGGCCGGCGCCTCACCGCCCTCTCCCCCATCCGGGCGCTGGCGGCGGTGCGCACCATCGGCGCCGGCACCTATCGCAAGCCGTTCATGACCTCCGGCCCGGTGGCCGGCTGGGCGGCGGAGACGGCGGCCCGCCCGCAGACCGACAGCCCGGTGCTGGCGGAGCTCACCTATCCGGCCATGGAGCTCTACGCCATGCCCGCCGCCACCCAGGCGCTGCTCGATGATGCGCAGGTGAATGTGGACGAGTGGATCGCCCAGGAGGTGGACACCGCCTTCGCCGAGCAGGAAGGCGCCGCCTTCGTCAATGGCGATGGCGTGGCCAAGCCCAAGGGCTTCCTCGCTTATACCAAGGTGGCCGAAAGCGCCTGGGCCTGGGACAAGGTGGGCTATGTGGCGAGCGGCGCGGCCGGCGCCTTTCCCGCCACCGATCCCGGTGATCCGCTGATCGAGCTGGTCTATGCGCTGAAGGGCGGCTACCGGCAGAACGCCAGCTTCGTCATGAACCGCCGCACCCAGTCGGCGGTGCGCAAATTGAAGGACGAGAACGGCAATTATCTGTGGGCGCCGCCCGCCGGGGCCGGCCAGCCGGCCAGCCTCATGGGCTTTCCGGTGGTGGAGAGCGAGGACATGCCGGACATCGCCGCCGATGCCTTCCCCCTCGCCTTCGGTGATTTCAGCCGCTTCTATCTGGTGGTGGACCGGGCCGGGGTGCGGGTGCTGCGCGACCCCTATTCGGCCAAGCCCTATGTGCTGTTCTACACCACCAAGCGCGTGGGCGGCGGCATCCTCGACTTCGACGCCGCCAAGCTCATGAAGTTCGCCGTCAGCTGAGCAGCCATGACGAAGGTCCGCCCCGTGCGCGGGGCGGGCCTTTCAGTTGGGCAGCACGATGCAGGGCGCGCCCGCCCTGCGCAGGCGGGTGCACAAGGCGGTGGCGTCGGCCCGGGTCTGCGCCGGCAGGCGCACCCGGTAGAAGGGCCGCGCCCCGCGCCCCGCCATGCGGGTGGCGATGATGACCGGGGTGCGATCCTCGAACGCCGCCGCATGCTTTTCCGCCGCCCGGCGGAACGAGGCGAGCGCCAGATCGCGGGAGAAATTGCCGGAGATCTGAACCCCCCAGGGGGCGAACAGGGCATTGGGCTCCGCTCCCGGCGCCGGTGCGCCACCGCGCAGGGCGGCGAGGGTGACGAGGCACGGCTCGGCGGGAAACTCCGGCGCCGGCGCGCTTTGGCGCTTGAGGGCGGCCCAGTCCTCCGCCGTGCGGCCGGTGATGAGGCGCACATAGGTGCGGGTTTCCTGCGGCAGGCGACCGCCGGCGAGAAAGGCGCTGACCCGGCTCGGCCCCGCATTATAGGCGGCGGCCGCCAGGCCCAGGTTGCCGAAGCGGCGCGCCAGATCCGCCAGCAGGGCGGCGGAGGCTGGAATGGCCGCCTCAGGATCGAACGGATCGTCCAGCCCCCGCTCGCGGGCGGTGCCGGGCATGAACTGCGCAATGCCCTGGGCGCCGGCGCGGCTCACCACATGGGGGCGGAACGAACTCTCCCGCCAGATGAGGCGGGTGAAGACCGTCGCCGGCAGGCCCTCCTTCGCCGCCGCGCCATCGATGAGCCGGCATAAGGCGGCATCGACGGTTTCACCTGCGGAAGCCGGGGCCTCGGCGGGCGCAGGTTCGGCCCGCAGGCCGCCCGGGCCAGTCAGTAAAAGGACGCACAGGAGAAGGGCGCGGCTTCCGATCCGAACGGGGAGGCCGGCCCGGATCATGGCTAGCGGCCGAGCGGGCTGCCGAGGGCGGCGGCCGTGTCGGTGATCCAATCCCGGTGCAGCGACACCAGGGTGACGCCGGTGACGCCGCCGCAGCCGCGGGCCCCGCCCGCCGCCGTGGCCCAGCCGATGACGCCGGCCACCGCGCCATCCTGGAACGCCGGGCCGCCGGAATCCCCGGTGCAGGCGCCTGCCGCGCCCTGGCTGGGAGCGAGGCGCACCATGATGCCGCCGGTGGTGCCGATGGAGGGCAACTGCACCGATCGCAGGGTGCCGGCGCCTTTGCCCTCACCCTTGCTATCGGAGGTGACGCCGAAGCCCGCCAGAGTGAAGAGCGTGCCCTTGGCCGGTAGGCCCTGCGCGGCGGTGAGCCGGGCCGGCGCAAAGCGGCCGGGCAGCGGCTCCGCCAGCTTCACCAGCGCCAGATCGGGGGTGGGCCGGCGGGTGCGGAACTGGTCGCCATCGAAGCGCGGATGCACGGCGATGCGGGCGGCGGGCACCAGCTTGGGCGGCCCGTCATCCACCAGCGCCACCGCATAGTCGCCGGCGGGTGCCACGCAATGGGCGGCGGTGAGCAGAAGGTCCGGCGCCAGCACCGTGCCGGTACAGGTGGCGCCGCGGGTGGAAACGATCATCACCGTCTGTCGCGCCAGCGCGGCGCCGGCGGGCGTTCCGCCCACCAGAGCGCGGGCGGGCAGGGGGCCGAACAGCAGAGCTGCGGCCATCAGGGCGGCGGAGGCGAAACGGGCGCGGATCATGCGCCGGTTCTGCCGCCGCCGCGCGGGGCCGTCAATGGCGCGTCGCGCGCCGCATCGTCTTCAACCGCGCCGAAAACGGAGCCACCCATGGCAGAACTCCTCAGCGGCCCCGCCGCCGAGCCGCTCACCCGCGCCGAGGCAAAGGCCTTCCTGCGCATCGATCACGAGGCCGAGGATGTGCTGGTGGATGCCCTCATCACCGCCGCCCGGCGCACGGTGGAGGCCGAGACCGGCCGCGTGCTGCTGGAGCAGACCTGGCGCTTCAGCCGCGATGCCTGGCCCTTAAGCCGGGTCATCGCCACGCCGGTGGCGCCGGTGCGGGCCATCCTCTCCGCCACCGTCACTTTGGCCGATGGCTCCACCGTCGCCGTGCCCGAGGGCGGCCTCGCCCTGAAGGCGGACCGGGCGCCGGCGCTGATCCATGTGGACCCCGCCCGCGTGCCCCTGCCGGGGCCGACGGTGGGCGGCATCGTCATCACCGTCACCGCCGGCTACGGCACCGGCGCCGATGATGTGCCGGCGGATCTGCTGCAGGCGCTGCGGCTGGTGCTGGCCCATTTCTACGAGCATCGCGACGGCCTGGGGGAAACGCAGAAGCTGCCGTCCACCCTCGGCGCGCTGCTTGCGCCCTATCGCCTGGTGCGGTTGTGAGCGCGGTCGGCGCCCTGCGCCACCGGCTGGCGCACCAGACCTTCGTGGACCTGCCCGACGGGGCCGGCGGGGTGGAACGCAGCTTCCTCACCGTGGACCAGTTGTGGGGGGCCATCGAAACCAGTTCCACCGAGTTCGGCCTCGGCGAGGAACGGCCGCGCGCCGCTGCGGTGGTGCACATCACCGTGCGCGCGCCCAACACCCTCGCCCCGGGAGACCGGATGGTCCTGGGCGCCCGCGTGTTCCATGTGGAGGCGGTCACCGATGTGGAGGGGCGCGGCCGTTTCTCACGCTGCCGGTGCCGGGAGGAGCAGACATGACGGGAGCAACAATGAAGGCGCGCGTCACCACCCGCGGCCTCGACGGTCTCGGCGCCCGGCTGGCCGCCCGTGCGCTGCCCGTGGCCACTGAGGCCGCCGCCGCCCGTGCCGCCCGCCGGCTGGCCGGGCTGGTGGCGGCCGAAACCGGCCAGGCTCCGGAGATCGCGGGCGATGCGGCCCGCCCTCTGGTGCGGGTGCGCGATGCCGCCGTCCTCACCCGGGTGCGCGGCTCCGCCCAGCAGGAGGGGGAGCCCTTGCTCGATCGCGCCCGCCTCGCGTTCGCGCGAAAGGAGACGGCGGAGGCCGTGCCGGACGGGGAGGAACGGCCATGAGCGTGCCGCTGACGAGCCCCGCTTTGGCCCTGCGCAAGGCCATTCACGGGGCATTGGCGGCCGATGGGCCGCTGCTGGCGCTGCTGGGCGGCGCCCGCATCTTCGACGTGCCGCCCAAGGATGCCGCCTTTCCCTTCGTCGCGCTGGGCGAGGCGGTGGTGAGCGACTGGTCCACCGCCACCGAGGCGGGGGCCGAGCATGCTTTGACCCTGCATGCCTTCTCCCGCAGCGGCGGGCGGGCGGAAGCCTATGCGCTGGCCGCCGCCGTGCAGGCGGCACTGCACGATGTGCCGCTGGCGCTCGCCGGCCATCGCCTCGCCAATCTGCGCGCCACCACCGCCGAGGTGGTGCGCGACAAGGATGGGCGCACCTTTCACGCTCTGGTGCGGTTCCGCGCCGTCACCGAGCCCCTGTGATCCGTTTTAAGTGGAGGTTCCATGAGCGCGCAGAAGGGCAAGGACCTGTTGCTGAAGGTGCATGACGGCACCTCTTTCGTCACCGTGGCCGGGCTGCGCTCGCGCACCCTCGCCTTCAACGCGCAGAGCGTGGACGTGACCCACGCCGAATCCGCCGGCCGTTGGCGCGAGCTGCTGGAGGGGGCGGGGGTGAAGCGGGCCAGCGTCTCCGGTTCCGGCGTGTTCAAGGACGCTGCGTCTGATGCCCTGGTGCGGCAGGCCTTCTTCGAGGGCACGCTGCCCCAGTGCCAGGTGCTGGTGCCCGATTTCGGCACCGTCACCGGGCCGTTCCAGATCACCGCCTTGGAGATCGCCGCCGAGCACGATGGAGAGGTGACCTTCGACCTCACCCTGGAGAGCGCCGGCGCCATCGCCTTCGCCGCACTGTGAGGGAGGGGGCCATGGCGAATTCCCGTCGCGGCGAGATCGAAGCGGTGCTCGATGGCCGCCCGCGCGTGCTGGTGCTCACCTTGGGCGCCCTGGCGGAGCTGGAGGCGGCGTTCGGCGCCGAAGACCTCATGGCGCTCGCCGGCCGCTTCGAGCAGGGCCGGCTGTCCGCCGCTGATGCGGTGCGCATCCTCCATGCCGGCCTGCGTGGCGCCGGCGAGGAGGTGAGCCTGGAGGAGGTGGCGCGCATGCGGGCCGATGGCGGCGCCGCCGGCTTTGTTCGTGCCGTTGCCGCGCTGCTCGCCGCCACCTTCGGCGCGGAGGAGGGGGCCTCCCCTCCGCTGCCGCAGCGGGCGTGAGGGGCGAGATGTCCGCGCCGCGCGCCTTTCCCTGGGCGCAGGTGATGGGCATCGGCTTCGGCCTGCTGCGGCTCTCCCCCGACGCCTTCTGGCGCCTCACCCCGCGCGAACTGGCCAGCGCCATCGCCATGCTGGCGCCGCCCCGCCCGCCGGCGCTGGGGCGGGGCGATCTTCAGGCGCTGATGACGCGCTTTCCCGACCGGGCCGGCTGAGGCCGGCGATCCCCTCAAATACGGAGCACCCTCATGACTGAGAGCGTGGATATCGCGGTGGACGTGGACACCCGCGACGCCAAGGCGGCTTTGTCCGACATGGAGGTGTCGGCCAAGGGCCTCGCCCGGGCTCTCAGCTCCGCCTTCACCGGCCTCGTGGTGCAGGGCAAGGACCTGGGCTCGGTGCTGGAGCAATTGGGCGTGCGCCTCTCCAACCTCGCGTTGACCGCCGCCCTGAAGCCGCTGGAGAGCGGGCTCAGCAGCCTGTTCTCCTCCGCCGTCGGCGGGTTCGCCTTTGCCAAGGGCGGCGTGATCGATGGGGGAGGGGTGCGCCCGTTCGCGGCCGGCGGCGTGCTGGCGCCGACGCCGGAGGGGCCCCGGGTGCGCCCCTTTGCCCGCGGTGGCGTGGTGGCGGCGCCCACCTATTTTCCCCTCGGCGGTGGGCAGAGCCGTGTCGGGCTGATGGGGGAGGCGGGCGCCGAGGCCATTTTGCCCCTCAGCCGCGGGGCTGACGGCAGCCTGGGGGTGCGGGCGGCGGAGGGCGCTGGCCGCGCCCAGGTCACCGTCAACGTGGCGACGCCCGACCTCGGTGCGTTCCGCCGCTCCGATGCCTATGTTTCGGGGATGGTGGCGCGCGCGGTCGCGCGGGCCCAGCGCGGGGCGTGAGCTCCCGGGGGCATCAGCGCGCCCGTTTCCAGGGGTCGGTGCTGGCGCTATCCGTGCTGCCGGCATCCATATCGGTGACCGTGTTGCCGAACGACCAGGTGTTGGAGATGCCCCGGGCGCCATAGGCATCCACTGTCGCCGCCGCATGGGTGCGGATGCAGGTGTTGGAATCCGGCACCCGCACGAAGCCTGGGCCCAGTTCCGGGCAATTGGTCGAGCGGGCGGGGCTCTTGGCGTTCTGCGCCGCAGCGGGCGAGATGCCGGCCAGCGCCAGCAGGCCCATCAGCACGGTGGCGACGACAAGCTGCCGTTGCGGGACCGGGTCCGGGCCCTTGGGGCCGCAGAGGGAGCCACCAGCGGATGCGACGGAGCCGGGGGCGGCAGGCATGTTGTCCATGCCGCGATCCTGCGTCCCACTGATATGCGGTGCGCCTGCGTGCAACATCCTCATAGCAACGCCCTTCGCTCGCATCAGGGGGGGCGACGCGGCCGGTCCATGCGCGGCCGATCGCCATGACCGATCACCTGACCGAGAATGGGTTATGGCACAGGAGGTCCGGCCCGCCAATTGGTCTCCCGGCGCGATCCGCTGGTGGCTCCTTCTGCGGCCCCAAGGGCCCGGCGCCGGCATGGCCCCCGCACCGAGGGGGCCGCGACGGTAGGGCCGGGGCGTGCGTCCGGACGGGCGAGCGCTCTGTCGGGCGATCGCGGGAGGGGTGCGTGGCAGGTCGGACGAGCCCAGATCGGATGAGCGCCAGGATTGGCGCGCATCACGACGGACATGTGGCTCATGCCTGGGCCAGCTGAACGTTTAAGCGTGCCATGACCGCACCGACCATCGACCCGTGCCGTGATACGGATGCGGTATCGTTGTCCGAGCCTCAGTCTCTCCAGCCTTGAGCGGGGCCGCACGGAAAGCGCGAGCAACCCACCCCGCTGGACCATGCGAGGTGGCGGCCAATGCACGTCGACGCAAACACGCCGTGCGGCACCCGGAGCAGGCCCCTGTTACCGGCCCGCATGCAGCCCCGAAGCCCCGGCGGTGCCGGCACTTCGGGGCAGCACAAGCGGGGTCAGGCCTTGGCAGCCGCCTTCGCGGGCTTGGCCGCCTTGGCCTTCGCCGGCGCAGACTTGGTCGCCGCAGGTTTGGCCGCAGCGGTCTTGGCCGCAACGGTCTTGGCCGCCGCGGGCTTCGCTGCAGCCGGTTTGGCTGCAGCAGCCTTCACCGTAGCGGGCTTGGCCTCTGGCGGCTTCGAAGCGGCAGTCTTGGGAGCCGCAGTTTTGGGAGCCGCAGCTTTGGCGTTGGCGGCCTTGGCTGCCGGCTTGCTGGCCTTCGCTGCGGGCGCCTTGGTCGTGGGCGCTTTGGTCGTGGGTGCAGCCTCGGTCGCGGCCTTCGGCGGGGTCGTCTTGGGCGCCGCAGCTTTGGTGGCGGCGGGCTTGGCGCCCGCTTTGGCCGCAACCTTGGTCTTCGCGGCGCCGGCCTTGCCGGTCCCGGAGGCTTTCTTGGGTTCCGGCACGGGGCTCGCCGCCGGCGCACTGGCCGGTGCCTTGGCGACGATCTTGGCCGAGGCAGCCTTGGGCGCCGCGGTCTTCGCCGCTGCCGCCTTCAGCGCCATCGTGGCGGGCTTCTGGGCCGTAGGCTTCGACGTCGCAGACTTGGGCGCGCCGCTCTTGGCGGGTTTCGTGGAGGCAGCCTTGGCGGAAGAAGGCTTGGCGGAAGACGCCTTGGCCGGCGCCTTGGGGGGCTCCACCTTCGGTTCCGTTACCTTGGGCGCGGCAGCCTTGGGCGCGGCGGGCTTGGATGCGGCGGGCTTCGCGGCCTTGGTCGCGGGCGCCTTTGTCTTGGATGCGGTGGTCTTCGGTGCGGTGGTCTTCGGTGCCGTGGTTTTGGCGGCGGCCGGGGCGTCAGTCGCCGGGGCGGGCGCGGGGGTCTCGGCGGCCTTGGCGACGGGTGCGGCCTTCACCGCAGCCGCCTTTTTCGCGGCGGATTTCTCCGCGGCGGCCGCAGGCTTCTTGGCGGGCTTCGTGGCCATGCAAATGCTCCATCCTCAGCGAGGCCCCGAAAGTCAAGGCGCCGCCCTCAACTATGTCAAGGCGGTTTCTATTGCTGAGGCAGAAGAATTGGGTGTGAGGGCAATAAATGAGCGGCTTCCATGAAATTCTGTTTCCGCTGGAGGTGGCATTGGGCGCTTCCGGGGGGCCTGAACGGGTCACCGAGGTGGTCACCACCGCCACCGGACGCGAGGAACGCAACACGCGGCTCGCTGATTCGCGGCGGCGCTGGGACGCGGGCTATGGGGTGAAAAGCCTCGCCGCCCTCGCCGAGATCCTCGACTTTTTCGAGGAGCGGCGTGGCCGCCTTTACGGCTTCCGCTGGCGCGACCGGCTGGACCATGCGTCCTGCCCCCCGGGAGCGGTGCCAAGCCCTCTCGACCAGCGCCTCGCCGCCGGCGATGGCAGCACCGCCACCTTCCCCCTGCTGAAGACTTATGGCGGCCTGCACGCGCCCTATGCGCGGCCCATCGCCAAGCCTGTCGTGGGCTCGGTCTCGGTGGCCGTCGACGGGGTCGAGCGTCTTGAGGGAACGCATTTTTCCCTCGACGCCACAAGCGGTCGGATCACCTTCGCGGAAGGGCATCTGCCGTCCGCCGGCGCGGTGGTGACGGCGGGCTTCCTGTTCGATGTGCCGGTGCGGTTCGATACCGATTTTCTCGAGGTGAATCTCTCGGCCTTCGCGGCCGGTGACATTCCCCGCATTCCCATCATCGAGATCCGCTCCTGATTGTTCGTGAGGAGGCGTCATGCGCACTGTTCCCACGGCCCTCGCCAGCCATCTGGCGGGCGGCGCCACCACCCTGTGCTCGGCCTGGCGGCTCACCCGCCGCGATGGGCTGGTGCTGGGCTTCACCGACCATGATCACGACCTTGATCTGGAGGGGCTGACGCTGAAGGCGGCGTCCGGCATCGCCGCGTCCGAGCATGCCAGCGCCGAGGGCCTCGCCGTCACTGGCGCCGAGCTGTCCGGCGCCTTGAGCGCCGAGGCCCTGAGCGCCGACGATCTCGCCGCCGGCCTCTATGACGGCGCCGCCATCGAGCTCTTGCGGGTGAACTGGGCCGATCCCGCCCAGCATCTGCTGCTCACCCGCGGCACCATCGGCGAGGTGCGGTGTGAGGACGGCAGCTTCACCGCCGAGATCCGCTCCCAGACCGATGCCCTGAACCAGACCCGCGGCCGGCTCTATGGGGTGCGCTGCGATGCCGATCTCGGCGACGCCCGTTGCGGGGTGGATCTTGCGGCAGCGGCCTATGCGGCGAGCGGCGTGGTGGTCGCCATCGACAGCGCCCTGCGGCTGCGCCTCGAAGGCCTTTCCGACTACGCCGCCGAGACCTTCGCCCGTGGCACCGCGCGCTTCACCAGCGGCGCCAATGCCGGCTTCTCCACCGAGGTGAAGAGCCACACGCTTGAGGATGGCGTGGCTGCGATACGGCTGTGGCAGCGGCCGCCGTTCTCGGTGGCGGTGGGCGACGAGGTGGCGCTGACCGCCGGCTGCGACAAGCACTTCTCCACCTGCCGCGACCGCTTCTCCAATCACCTCAACTTCCAGGGCTTTCCCCACATGCCGGGCAATGATTTCGTGCTCACCGTGGCGGTGCCCGGCGAGGGCGGATACGACGGGAGCCTGCTGGAATGAGCACCCCCGTTACCGCGGCCCAAGTGGTCACCGCGACCCAAGTGGTCACCGCGGCGCAGGTGGTCACTGCGGCCCGCGGCTGGATCGGCACGCCCTATCGCCACCGCGCCTCGGTGAAAGGCGTGGGGGCCGATTGCCTCGGCCTCGTGCGCGGAGTGTGGCGGGAGCTGCTGGGGCCCGAGCCGGAGCCGCTGCCGCCCTATGCGCCGGACTGGGCCGAGGCCCACCGCCGCGAGACCCTGGCGGAGACCGCCGGGCGGCACCTTCAGCCGGTGTCCCTCTCAGCCATCGAGACCGGCGACGTGGTGCTGTTCCGTTTCCGTGTCCACCTGCCGGCCAAGCATGCGGCCATCCTCTCCGGTTCCGGCCGGATGATCCATGCCTATGACGGCACGGCGGTGTGTGAGAGCGAGCTGTGCGCCTGGTGGCGCCGGCATCTCGCCTTCGCCTTTCGTTTTCCGGGCGTCGCCGACATCTGAGCCGCCCCATCTCATCGAGGATCTTCCATGGCAACCTTGCTTCTCGGCGCGGCCGGCGGCCTGCTCGGTGGCGCCCTGTTCGGCCCCATCGGCGCGGTGGCAGGGCGGGCCCTGGGCGCCCTCGGCGGCGCGGTTCTGGACCAGACCCTTCTCGGCGGCAGCCGCTCCAGCACCGTGGAAGGTCCACGCCTGACCGATCTCGATGTGATGGCCTCCACCCAGGGCGCGGCCATTCCCCGCGTCTATGGCCGGGCGCGCCTTTCCGGACAGGTGATCTGGGCCACCCGGCTGTTCGAGGTGAAGAAGACGGAGACCCAGTCGGTGGGCGGCAAGGGCGGCAGCCTCGCGCCCAAGGTCAGCACCGTGACCTACACTTACTACGGCAATTTCGCCGTGGCCCTGTGCGCCGGGCCGGTGTCGCGCATCGGCCGCATCTGGGCCGATGGCAAGCTGATGGAGCAGGCCGGCATCACCGTGCGCCGCTATCTCGGCGCGCACGATCAGTCGCCCGATCCCTGGATCGTCGCCAAGCAGGGGGATGTGGGGGCTCCGGCCTATCGCGGCATCGCCTATCTGGTGTTCGAGAATCTCGACCTCACCGACTATGGCAACCGCCTGCCGCAGATCACCGCCGAGGTGGAGCGCGGGGTGGGCGCGCTGGAACCGCAGGTGCGGGCGGTGACGCTGATCCCCGGCGCCACCGAATTCGGCTACGACACGGTCAATACCCTGCAGATGTACGGGCAGGCGAGCTATGGCCGCGAGGCCCGCCATGTCTCCACCCACGCCACCGATTTCGTCGCTTCGGTGGACCAGCTCCTGGCCGCCTGCCCGAACCTGGAGCGGGTGTCGCTGGTGGTGTCGTGGTTTGGCGATGATCTGCGCGCCGGTGCGTGCCTGGTGCGGCCCAAATGCGAGCGGCACAACAAGACCACCGTGCCGCAATCCTGGTCGGTGGGCGGCCTCTCCCGGCTCATGGTGCCGGCTGTTTCCCAATATGACGGCCGCGCGGCCTATGGCGGCACGCCATCCGATCTCTCCATCGTGCGGGCCATCACCCGGCTGAAGGAGGCGGGGGTGAAGGTCACCCTCAACCCCTTCGTGATGATGGATATTCCCGCCGACAATACGCTGCCCGATCCGTGGAACGGCGCCGCTGCCCAGCCGCCCCATCCCTGGCGCGGGCGCATCACGTGTGATCCGGCGCCGGGACGGGCGGGCACGGTGGAGGGCACGGCCGCCTGCGGCGCGCAGGTGGGCGCCCTGTTCGGGAGTGCGGAACCGGGGGATTTCCTGCGGGTGGGCAGCCTCGTCCTGTTCACTGGCACCGCCGAATGGAGCCTCAGGCGCATGGTGCTGCACTATGCCCATCTGGCGGTGGCGGCGGGCGGCGTCGAGGCCATTCTCATCGGCTCGGAGATGGAGGCGCTGACCCGCCTGCGCGATGGCAGCGGCGGCTTTCCGGCGGTGACGGAGCTGATCGCGCTTGCGGCCGACGTGAAGGCGGTGGTGGGGCCTGAGACGCTGGTGTCCTACGGGGCCAATTGGGCGGAGTATGGGTCCCAGGTGTATGATGGGGGCGAGGTGCGCTTCCCGCTCGATACCTTGTGGGCATCCCCTGACGTGGACTTCATCGGCATCGATTATTACCCGCCTTTCACCGATTGGCGGGATGGCGCCGCCCATCTCGACGCCTCCCTCGCAGCCTCCCTCCACGATCGCGCTTATCTCAAGGCCAGCCTGCGCTCCGGAGAGGCCTACGACTGGTATTATGTCGATGATGCCGCGCGGCTCGCCCAATCGCGCAGCCCCATCACCGATGGGGCTTATGATGAAGCCTGGATCTATCGGCAGAAGGACCTGTGGTCGTGGTGGGCCAATCCTCATCATGAGCGCTTCGCCGGGGTGCGGGCGGAGAGCCCCACCGCTTATGTCCCCGGGGCCAAGCCCATCCGGCTGATGGAGGCGGGCTGCGCGGCGGTGGACAAGGGGCCGAACCTGCCCAGCGCTTTCCCCGATCCCAAGTCCTCCGAGAATGCCTTGCCGCCCTTCTCCTCCGGCCAGCGTGACGATCTGGTGCAGCGGCGCATGCTGGAGGCGATCCTCGCCACCTTCGAGCCGGCGGCCGGCGCCAGCCTCACCGACAATCCGCAAGCGCCCCTCTATGGCGGGCGCATGGTGGACGAAGGCTGTGTGTTCCTGTGGACCTGGGACGCGCGGCCCTATCCCCAATTCCCTCTGCTCGACGACGTGTGGGGCGACGGCAGCAACTGGGCGGCGGGCCATTGGCTCACCGGCCGGCTGGGCTCCGCCCCCCTCGACGGGCTGGTGGCGCAGCTGTGCGCCGATTTCGGCGTGGGCGATGTGGAGAGCGCGGGGCTTGCCGGCGTGGTGGAAGGCTATGTGGTGGAGCAGCCCATGACCGCCCGCGCCGCTTTGGAGCCGCTGGCCCGCGCCTTCGCCTTCGAGGCCCGCGAGGCGGATGGGCAGATTGCCTTCCACCAGCGCGGCGAAGGCGCCATCACCGATCTTGCTGTCGACGATCTGGTGCAGCCGGACGATGGGGCGCTGGTGAGCCTCACCCGCACCCAGGAGACCGAGCTGCCGCTGGAGGTGAGCGTCGGTTTCATCGATCCCTTGCATGATTATCGCAAGGCCACCGTCTCCTCCCGCCGGCTGGTGGGGCAGAGCCGGCATGTCACCCAGGCGGAACTCGCCTTGGTGGCGGCGCCCAATGTGATGGTGCGCGCCGCCGATGTGTGGCTGCAGGACCTGTGGGCGGGCCGGGAAAGCGTGAGTTTCTCCCTGCTGCCCTCCCGCACCGCGCTGATGCCGGGGGATCTGGTGCGCCTGACGCTCGACGGGCGGGCGCGGCTGCTGGAGATCACCCGGGTGGAGGAGGCGGAGGCCCGCGCCATCACCGCCCGCAGCATCGAGCCGGACGTGTTTGACACGGCTCTTGAAGGGTTGGACAGCGGCAGCGTCGCCCTGCCGGCAGTGTCCGGCCCGCCGGCGGTGGTGGTGCTCGATCTGCCGGCGCTGGCGGCGAGTGATCCCCTGCCGCTGCAATATCTTGCGGCGGCGGCCTCGCCCTGGCCCGGAACGCTGGCCGTGTGGCGCTCCAGCGATGGCGAGAGCTTCGATGCGGTGGGTCCCATCACCGCCTCCGCCACCCTCGGCACCCTGGCGGGCGAACTGCCGCCCGGGCCGCTGTGGCGGTTCGATCGCTTCAACACAGTGCTGGTGACGTTGGAGACCTCGCTCTTGGTGTCGGCCAGCGCCACCCAGGTGCTGGAGGGTGCCAATGTGCTGGCGCTGCGGGCGGACGGGCGCGATCCGGAGATCATCCAGTTCACCGAGGCCGAGCTGGTGGATACCAGCACCTACCGTCTCTCTGGCCTGCTGCGTGGCCGCGCCGGAACCGAAGCGGCAGGCGCCGAGCCCTGGCCGGAAGGCACGCGCGTGGTGCGGCTCGACGGCACCCTGGTGACGGTGGCGAGCGGGCTTTCCGCCCTCGGCCGCAGCAGCATCTACCGCGTGGGCGCCGCCAGCGGCGATTATGGCGATGAGGACGTGAGCGAGGTCACCGCTACCGCCACCGATGCGGCGTTCCGGCCTCTGTCTCCGGCGCATGTGCGCGGCCGGCGCACGGCCGCCGGCGTCATCCTCTCGTTCATCCGTCGCACGCGCACGGACGGCGACAGTTGGGAGGCGGTGGAGGTGCCCCTGGGCGAGGATGCGGAGGCCTACCGGGTGGAGATCCTTTCGGACGCGGCGGTGGTGCGCACGCTGAACACCGCAACCCCGTCTGTCATCTACGCGAGCGCCGATGAGCTCGCGGATTTCGGCGCCGTGCAGGCGAGCCTCACCGTGCGGGTGTGCCAGCTCTCGGCCACCGTGGGCGCCGGCGCGGCGGCGACCCGCACCTTGGCGCTCTGAGGCGTCCCCCTTTCACCATCGAGGATCGGTTCATGGCATCCGATGAAACGGCGCGCCTGGCTCTGCCCTATCTGGCGGCAGCGCAGGCGCAGAAGCATGTCACCCACAACGAGGCGCTGCGGCGCCTCGACGCTTATGTGCAGCTCGCGTTGGAGAGCGTCACCGCGCTGGAGCCGCCGGTGAGCCCGGCCGAGGGGGCCTGCTGGTTCGTCCCCGCCGGCGCCACCGGCAGCTTCGCGGGACAAGACGGAAAGCTTGCCACCTATGAGGCCGGGGCGTTCGACTTCCTGGCGGTGCCGGCGGACACACTGGCCTTCATCCGCGATGAGGATCGCTTTGCTCGCCATGACGGCAGCGCCTGGGTCTCGCCTCTGGCCGATGCGGTGGCGGCCCTTGCGGCCCGCACCCAGCTGGTGCTGGAGAGCATCACCGATGCCGCTCCGCCGGCGGCGCCGGAGGCGGGCGGGCGCTGGTTCGTGCCGGCGGGTGCCACCGGTGCTTTCGCCGGCCACGCGGGCACCCTCGCCGTCTTTCAGGATGGGGGATTCGTCTTCCAGGCCCTGGCGAGTGGGGCTCTGGCCTTCATCCGCGATGAATGGCGGCTCGCCCTTTATGATGGCGGCGCCTGGGTGTCGCCACTGGCGGTGCGGCCGAGCCGCGCCGCCATCGAGGCGGAGGTGCTGGAGCAGGACCTGGTTCTGTCCGGAACCAGCGTGGCCACCACCGTCGCGATCCCCGCCCGCGCCATCGTGCTGGGGGTCTCCACCCGCACCCTCTCCGGCGTGACGGGGGCGACGTCTTATGATTGCGGCATCGCCGGTGAGGCGTCCAAGTTCGGCGGCAGTCTCGGGGTGGCGCAGGGCGCAGCCAATTCCGGCGTCATCGGTCCGACGGCCTTTTATGCGGAGACGCCGGTGCTGGTGACCGCCAATGGCGGGGCGTTCACCGGTGGGCGGGTGCGGGTGTCCATCCATCTGCTGCGCTGCCCGGTCTCGGTGTTCCCAGACTTGGAACAGGCGTGGTGGACGCAGGCCGAACACCAGCTCGATGGTGTGGCGCCGGCCCTGGCGGCGGATTTCGTGGGCGAGCGCTATGCGTTGGGTGGCGCGCATGTCTCCTCCACGACGCTGTTCCAGCGCACAGGCAGCGCCAAGATGGTGGTTGCCGGCTCCGGCGAGCTGATGCAGGCCCCGGCCAACACCCTGGCCTTCGATTACCACAGCGGCGGGCGGCGCCTGCTGCTGGAAGGCGCGGCCACCAATCTGTTTTATCCCTCGGCGGCGCCGGGCGCCGCTGTCTCGCTCAGCGTGACGGCTCAGGTCTACACCTTGAGCTTCTGGGGCACGGGAGCGATGGCCCTGTCGGGTGCCCATGTCGCGACGGTGAGCGCCGGCGGCGGGCGGACCACGTACACCTTCACGCCTGCCGCCGGCAGCCTCACGCTTACGCCATCCGGCACGGTGCTCCGGGCGCAGCTGGAGGTGGGGGCGATCGCAACCAGCTATATCGCCACCACAACGGCCGCTGTGACGCGCACCACTGATATCTGCCAGTGGTCCGGTGCGGCGGTCGCCGTTCTGGGTGGGTCTGGTGTCGGGCCCAACAGTCTGGTCTGGCGTGGATCGCTCGGGTCCTCCGTCGATCTTCAGGACATGATCTGCTTTCAGCGCGATGCGGTCGCCAAGCAGTTCCTTCGGCAAATTGGCGCCTCGATCCAGATCATTACCCCGGCGCGCGGAACCCTCTTCGATGTCAAACAGCTGGAGATCGCCGCTCCGGCGAGGTTTGCCGTGTGTGTCGGCTGGGGCGGCGACGGAATGGCCGCTTACGCCAGCGGCCTTGCGACGGGTGTCACCGGGACACGGCCGGGGCAGGGAACCGTTGAAGGCATCTTCCTGGGCGGGCCGAGCGGATTCCCGAATGGCGTCGCGCAGCTGATCGAGGACATCGTGGTCTGGCCCCTCATGGGCAGTGCCGCGGCCCTCCAGTCTCAAGCTCACATCTCGGGAGTGGGATCATGACCACCATCTACCTGCGCTTTGCTGATCGGGCGACGGCCTGCGCGACGCTGGAGAGCGTGCTCGGCTTCGATGGGGCGCAAGGCGAAGACGGCCGCCAGCTCTATTCCTCCGGCCTTCACGGGACGACGCGATACCACCTGTGCTTCCTGGCCGATGCCGGCGTGCGCACCGGCGGCGGCGAGGACCACGTGAACCTGCTGTGGCCCGATGGGGCCGCGCCGGTGCCCGACTTTGGTCTGGCGGCGATCGGCCCGCTGACGCCGAGCTGCATGTTCGGCTCGCCCGGTTAGTTGAACCAATAGAGCAGGAACCAGCCCATCAGGGTGAACATCAAGAGCGTGGTGCGGAAATCATCCATTGTGACCCAGCATGCCCAAGGGGAATGTCAAAGAATAGGTCAAATTCAAAGGATGTCGCGCCGAATTTTTCAGCAGTTCCGTAACGTTTTGGCCGCCATGGGCGGCCATTTTCATTTCATGGGGACCGAAATGGCTCGAACCTATGCCTTTTCCGCGCTCAAGGGCGAGTATCAGCAGCGCTGGGAGCAGATGGCGATCACACCGCGCCAGCAAGGGGCGATCGATCGGGCGGCGATGACAATCCTCGCCGCCAAGTCGCGGTATCAGGTGGTGGCGGCTCAGACGGGCGTGCCCTGGGCCTTCATCGGCGTGCTGCACTGGCGGGAGGCCAGCTGTGATTTCGCCGGGGTGCTGCACAATGGCGAGAAGATCCTCGGCACCGGCCGCAAGACGCGCCTGGTGCCGAAGGGGCGGGGACCGTTCCGGACCTGGGAGGAGGCGGCCCGCGATGCCCTCGCCCTCAAGGGTTACGCGCCGGGTTTTCCCTGGAGCATCAGCCGCTGCCTTTATGAGGGCGAACGTTTCAATGGCTTCGGCTACCGGATGCACCAGGTGCCGAGTGCCTATCTCTGGTCCTTCTCGAACCAGTATGTGCGCGGCAAGTATGTGGCGGACGGGGTGTGGAGCCCCATCACCGTGGACCGGCAAATGGGTATCGCCCCGCTCATGAAGCGCCTGCTGGCGCTGGACGGGGATGTTTCCTTCGAGGCGGCCACCTCTGCCGCATCGAGTGGGCCCACGGCCGGCGACGGGCTCGACGCGCGCGCGGTCGCCGCGCTGCAGCAACGTCTGCGGGATCTGGGATATTTCGAGGTCGGTCAGGTCGATGGCCAGTGGGGACCGCGCACGGTGGCCGGGCTGAGCGCCTTCCAGGTGACCGCGGGCCTGCAGCTGACGGCGGTTCCCGGGCAGGCGCGGGTGGACACCGCGACCGCCGCCGCGCTGGCCACGGCTTCCACCCGGGTGGTGGCCCCTGCGCGCGCCGCGCTGACCGCCCGCGACCTGCTGCAGCGGGGCGACGGGATGCTGCGGGCGGCCTGGTGGAGCAAGTTCTGGGCGTGGCTCATCGGCGCACCGGCCCTGGTCATCGGGGTGCTGGAGCAGGCGCCGGAGGCGACGGGACGCCTCGACGGCCTGCGGGCCACTTTCGCTCAGATGCCGGGTTGGGCGTGGTCACTGCTCGTGGTTGGTGTCGCCCTGTCGCTCTTCATGCTCTCACGCCGGGTCGAGGCGGATCGGGTGGCGGCGGTGCGCAGCGGGCGCGACAGCGGACCTGCGTGAGGACAAGGCCGCCGCGACGACCCTGACTCGCGTTGCAAATGCTGCCATTCTAGGCCCCGTTGCGGGGGAGGACATCGTGCGATTGCTGGTGGTGGAGGACGATCCGGATTTGAACCGGCAGTTGGTGACCGCCCTGGGGGACGCCGGCTACGCGGTGGATCGGGCCTTTGACGGTGAGGAAGGGCATTTCCTGGGCAGCACCGAGCCCTATGACGCCATCGTCCTGGACATCGGCCTGCCCAAGATGGACGGGCTTTCGGTGCTGGAGAACTGGCGGCGCGCCGGGCATGCGATGCCGGTGCTGATCCTGACCGCGCGCGATCGCTGGAGCGACAAGGTGCAGGGGTTCGATGCCGGTGCCGACGACTATGTCGCCAAGCCCTTTCACATGGAGGAGGTGCTGGCGCGGCTGCGGGCTCTGCTGCGGCGCGCCAGTGGCCATGCTTCCAGTGAACTGTCCTGCGGGCCGGTGCGGCTCGATACCCGCTCGGGACGGGTGGCGGTGGACGGCAATCCGGTGCGCCTCACCTCCCACGAATACCGCCTGCTGTCCTACCTGATGCACCATGCCGGACGGGTGGTGTCGCGGACGGAGTTGGTGGAGCATCTGTACGATCAGGATTTCGATCGGGATTCAAACACCATCGAAGTGTTCGTCGGCCGTCTGCGGCGCAAGCTCGATTGCGATGTGATCCAGACCGTGCGCGGGCTCGGCTATCTGCTCGCGCCTCCGGAGGAGCCGCGATGACCGTGGTGGCATGGGCGACGGCGCGGCCATGAAGCGCACGGCCGATCCGGGGTCCCTGGCTTTTCGCCTGTTCCTGTCGGCCATGGCCATCACCCTTGTGGTGCTGGCCGTGGTGGGGCTCGCCCTGTCCTCGCTCTATGCGCAGGCGGCGGAGCGCTCGTTCGACCGGCGGCTCGATGTCTATGTGAAGACCCTGGTGGCCGAGGTGGCCAACGCCACCAACGATGCGGCGCTCGAGCCGCAGGCCATGGCCGAGCCGTTGTTCTCCTTCCCCCGGTCGGGTTGGTACTGGCAGATCGTGCGCCAGCGGGACGGGACCATGGACCGGCATGCCTCGCGCTCGCTGGGTGCCGATCGACTGCCGGTGCTCGGGGGCGAGCATGCGGGTGCCACGCCGGGCGGCATGCGCCAGGGCTTTGCCGTGGGGCCCGACGGCGAGCGCATCCGTGTGGTCGAGCGGACGGCGGACTTCGGCTCCGACGGCACCTTCGTGGTGTCGGTGGGGGCCACCGCGGCCGAGCTCGATCATGACATCTCCAGCTTCAACGTCGCGCTGATCGGCACGTTGATCGTGCTGGCTCTGGCCTTCCTGCTGGTGGTGCTGTTCCAGGTGCGGTTCGGCCTGCGGCCCCTGTCCCGCGTTTCCCAGGCCCTCGCCGATGTGAGGTCGGGCAAGGCGGTGCGGCTGGAGGGGCGCTATCCCGAGGAGATCGTGCCGCTGGTGCGCGAGGTCAACGCGCTGATCGCCGCCAATCAGGAGGTGGTGGAGCGGGCTCGCACCCATGTGGGCAATCTGGCGCACGCTTTGAAAACCCCCCTCTCGGTTCTGCTCAACGAGGCCGGCACCCGCGATGACCCGCTGGCGATGCGGGTGCGCGACCAGGCCGGCGTGATGCGCGATCAGGTGGCGCATCACCTGGAGCGCGCGCGCATGGCGGCGCGCGTGTCGATGGTGGCCAGCGTCTGCGACGTGGGCGAGATCCTCACCGCGCTGGCGCGCACCATGCAGAAGATTCACCGTGGTCGCGCGTTGGCCATCGACGTGCGTGTTCTGGACGGCGCCCGTTTCCGTGGCGAGCGCCAGGATCTGGAGGAGATGATCGGCAATCTGGTGGACAACGCCTGCAAATGGGCGTCGGGCCGGGTGGAGATCGAGCTGGCGGTGAGCCGCGCCCCCGGCCCGGGGGGCCGCGCCTTCTTCCGCATCACCATCGACGATGACGGGCCGGGCCTCGATCCGGCGCGGCGGCTGGATGTGGGGCGGCGTGGCCGCCGTCTGGACGAATCAAAGCCGGGCTCCGGGCTCGGCCTGTCCATCGTGCACGAACTCGCCATGCTCTATGGCGGCCATTTCGAGCTGAGCGCCGCGCCCAGCGGAGGGTTGCGGACCGAGCTGGTGCTGCCCATGGTGGCGGGCAATGGCGAGGCGGCCGCGTGAGGAGCCCTCCGGGTCCCTGCGCGGCCCCTGCGGCACCGGCAGGTGTCGGCGCAGCTTCCCCTTGCGACGAAGTGCCACTAAAAGGCGGAGGAGGTCAGCGCTATTGACCTCCTGTTTCGTCTGCGCCGCTTTGGCGCCCGCGTTGAGAGATGGCTTGAGATGCCGGTCCGCATGGTGCCCGCCGTTCTGCTTGTCACGGTCCTCGGCGCCCTGGTGTCGGGGTGCGCCAGTGATGCCGGAGCCAATCTCAAGGGGCCGGGGAACATGGCATTGCCGACCTCGCCGGTGATGCGGGGGGCGGTATCCGGCGGGCTGATTAGCGGCGCCATCGGCAACGGCCTCAGTGATGCCGACCGCCAGCGCGCCTATGACGCGGAGATCTCCGCCCTGGAGACCGGCGGCCCCGGCTATCCGGTGGGCTGGAAGGGCGATGGCGGCACGCGCGGCACGGTCATCGCCGGGCCGGCCTATCATCGGCCCGGCTTCCAGAGTTGCCGCGATTATTCCCACACCATCTATATCGACAACCGCCCGCAGATCGCGCGCGGCGCCGCCTGCCGCACCACCGAAGGCCAGTGGCAGGCGGTGAGCTGACCGCCTACTGCCCGGGCTACACCCGGGGTATCGGCTGGGGTGTGCCGAGACGGTGTCGCGAGAAGGCTTTGTCGGTCTCCATCAGCAGCAGCAGGCCAAGCGCCACCGCGCCCAGTTCCAGCCACTGCCGCGCCGGGATGGGGGCGATTTCCAGCACGTCACGCACGCCGGGCACATAGCTGGCCAGCACCTGCACCGCCTGGGCGCCGAAGATGGCCGCCATCAGCGGCCAGTTGGCGCCGGGCGGCAGCAGAAACACGGAACGGGTTTCCGAGCGGGCATTGAACGCCTGGACGTTGGCGAACAGCACCATGAGGAACAAGAGCGCGTTGCGCGCCTCGAACGGGGCGAGGCCCTGGGCCAGCCAATACCAGAAAAAGGCGAACGCGACGCACCCCATGAACAGGGACGACAATAGCGTCCGTCGGATCATCAGGGCGTCGAAGATCGGCTCACGCGGGGCGCGGGGCCGGCGATCGAGCAGGCCGGGTTCCGGCTTTTCCAGGGCCAGCGTCACGTCCTGTGCGCCATTGGCCACCAGGTTCAGCCACAGCAACTGCACCGTGGTGAGGGGCACCGGGGTCTGCAAGGCGACGGCGAGCAGAAAAAGAACCACCTCCGCGGCGCCGATGGAGACGAGCAGGAAGATGAGCTTGCGGATGTTGGCATAAGCGGCGCGCCCTTCCTCGACACCGGCGACCACGGAGGCCAGATTGTCGTCGGCGATGACCAGGGCGGCGCTGTCGCGGGCCACGTCCGTGCCGCCTAGGCCCATGGCGATGCCCAGATCGGCGCGGCGCAGGGCGGGGGCATCATTGACCCCATCGCCGGTCATGGCGACCACGTGCCCCGCGGCCTGCAGGGCATCGACGATCTCCAGCTTCTGGGTCGGCTCGACCCGCGCGAACACGCGGGTGCGCTCGATGCGCCGCATGGCCGCCTCTGAGCCGGTCTGGAGGGCGGCGAGTTCGCGTCCGGTCATCACATCGGCTTCGTCATGGGCGATGCCGAGATCGCGGGCGATGGCCAGGGCGGTGGCGGCATGGTCGCCAGTGATCATCTTGACCGCGATGCCGGCGCGGTGACAGGCCGCCACCGCGTCTTTGGCCTCCGGCCGGAGCGGATCGATGAAGCCTACCAGGCCCAGCGGCTGCAGGTGCTGCAGCCAGCCGTCGAAATTATCGGTTTCGCCCGGCGCCACATCGAGCCGCCGTCGGGCGATGGCCAGCACCCGTTGTCCCTCCCGCGCCATGGCCTCTGCCCGCGCCAGGAGCACCTCCCCCGCCGCTCCGCACAGGGGCAGCACGGTCTCCGCGGCGCCCTTCACATGCAGCACGGCGCCAGCCCCATCGGCATTCAGGCTTGCCGCGAGGCGTCGTTCGGCGCTGAAGGGCAGGTGGGCCAGCCGGGGCTGCGCCGATCGCGTCGCCTCGATCAAGAGGCCCGCCTGCTGGGCCAGCACCAGCAGGGCAATGTCGACGGTGTCACCGCTGGCGCCCTGGCGCCCGCTGACCGGATGCAGGGTGGCGTCGTTGCACAGGCTCACGGACACCGCCAAGGCGTCGATCTGCGCCTGCGTGCCGGCGTCGCCGTGCTCATTGTCGGAGCGGAACGGGGGATCGTGTTCGTCTTCCGGAACCTGCAGCACCGTGCCCGAGGGCAATACCAGCCGTGTTGCGGACATGCGATTGAGGGTGAGGGTGCCGGTCTTGTCGGTTGCGATCACGGTGCAGGCGCCGAGCCCCTCTACCGCCGGCAGGTGCCGCACGATCACATGGCGGCGCGCCATGCGGCGCGTGGCCACCGACAGGGCGATGGTGACCGCCACCGGCAATCCCTCGGGAATGACGGCGACGGCCAGCGCGGCCGCCATCAGGAAGGTTTCCACCATCCCTGCGCCCGCCATCAGGCGGCCGACGATGATCACTCCCATCAGCCCCAGGGTTGCGGCGCCCAGCATGCGCGAGAAGCGTTCCAGGCGGCGGCTGAGGGGCGGCGGCGTCGCCGGCGTGTCCAGGGCCTGGGCGATGTGCCCGAGCGCGGTGTCACGCCCGCTCGCCACCACCAGCCCCTGGGCCTGGCCCCGCAGCACATTGGTGCCGGCGAACACCATGTTGGCGCGCTCGGCCAGGGGCGCCTCGTCCGGCAGCACGATCGCGGCGCTCTTCTCCACCGGGAGAGACTCGCCGGTGAGGGCGGCCTCGCTGGTTTCGAGATCGCTGGCGCGCACCAGCCGCAGGTCCGCGGGCACCCGGTCGCCGGCCTCCAGCAGAACCAGGTCGCCGGGCACCAGCTCGGCACTGTCGCGCAGCACCACGGTGCCATCCCGGGCCACGCGGCTGTGGGTGGTGATAGCGTGCTTCAGCGCCGCCGTGTCGGCTTCAGCGCGGGCTTCCTGTAGGGCGCCGACGCCGGTGTTGAGCGCCAGAACCACAAAGATGAAGAGCGAGTCCTCAGCATGGCCAAGGGCGATGGAGATGCCCGCGGCCACCAGCAGCAGATAGATGAGTGGACTTTGCAGCTGGCCCAGCAGCAGCCGCCAGAGGCTGCGACGGGGCGCTTCCGGCAGGCGGTTGGGCCCCCACCGGTCGCGGCGACGCGTGACCTCCTCGTGCGCCAGTCCGTCGAGATCGCAGCCGAGCCGTGCCGCCGCCGCCACTGGGGCCAGGGCGTGCCACGCCGGGGCAGGGGCCTCAACCGAGGCTCCTGGCGGGGGCGGAGCCATGCTCAGTACGACATGAGCAGCGGAATGGAACTGTCCTTCAACAGCGATTGCGTGACGCCACCCAGCACCCATTCCTGCATGAGCGAATGGTTGAAGGCGCCCATCACCAGCAGATCCGCACCGAACAGGCTGGCCTGCTCGCGCAAAGTGGCTTCGATGCCGCCTTCCTGGACTACCAGGTCCTTGACGTTCACATGCACGCCGTGGCGGGCGAGATGCGGCGCAATCTCGGCGCCGGGCACGGTCTTGGCGAGCTGCTTCTCGGTGGCGATGGCCACCACTTCCACCGCTTCCGCCGACCGCAGGATGGGCATGGCGTCGTTGACGGCGCGGGCCGCCCGGGCGCTGGCATCCCAGGCAATGAGCACCCGCCGGTGCTTGAAGCTGTCCCAGCCGGGCGGCACGACGATCAGCGGGCGGCCGCTGTCGAACAGCAGGGCCTCGATCAGGCCGCGGTCGGCATCCACGCTGGCGCGCTGGGCGTTGAGCACGGCGATGTCATGCACCCGCGCCTGCGCCACGAAGGTATCCACGAGCTGGCCATAGGAGAGCTGCAGCGTTTCGACGGAACAGGAAACGCCCTGGGCCTGGGCGTCTCCCCGGGCCCGTTCCGCCAGGCTGCTGGCAAGCGCGTTCAGGCGGCGATTGTGATCCGCCACCAGGCTGCTGGCGACGCTGCTGACGAAGGTGTTGCCCACCACCACCTTGAGCGAGGCCGCCTGGATGGTGGCATGGGCGCCCGCCTGCTGGGCCAGGGAAAGGCCATAGCTCAGCGCCGCGGCCGAGACCTCATCGCCTTCCTCGGTCATGCCGATGAGCACGCTCTTGATATTCTGCAGCATGGGGCTTTCCTTGCACGATGACCCACCCTAATGGGCCCGGCATAGCGGGGCGTTGCGTTACGTCAACAGCACCCGGGGTGATTATCCCACTCTAAATGACATCGCGAAATCACATCTCGCCGCCGGGCCCGGACCTGAGGCGGCTCAGGCCTCCGGTTCCGCCAGCAGGCGATAGCGGCCGCGGTAGTACAGCAGGGGAGCGTCGTCGCCCTCGGCATGCATGTGCACCACGCGGCCCACGAAGATGATGTGGTCGCCCCCGTCGTAATGCGCGTAGGGCACGCACTCGAAGGCGGCATGGGCGGCGGTGAGCCGGGGCGCCCCGCTGCGGCCCGGATGCCAGTCGGTGCCGGCGAATTTGTCCTCTCCCGCCCGAGCGAAGCGGTTGGAAAGCTCCTGCTGGCTCTCCAGCAGGATGTTCACCGAATAGGCCTTCACCTGCTCCAGCCGGGCCAGGGAATTCAGGGTGCGGGCCATGCAGAACAGGATCAGCGGCGGATCGAGCGAGACGGCGGAGAAGGAATTCACCGTCACCCCCATCAGCCCCTCGTCGTCGCCGGCCATCACCACGGCGATGCCGGTGGCGAAGCGGCCCAGCGCGTTGCGCAGCTCACGCGGATCAAGACCGGCGTCCAGATCAATCGTCGAAGTCGTCACCGTCGGCATGGGCAATGCTCTCTCGTGCTGGAAAAAGCCCCGTACACACGCCACGGCAATGTCGGGCGCGCTGCAGTGCTGCAGGCAAGAGGTATAAGGCGCATCGCCTCCCGCGCAAGCCAGCCCATCGGTCGCCATGGCTTTTCCCGCGCGGCGCTTCGGTTTAAACGCAGGGCCCATGGCCTATGCTGTCAAAGAGATCTTCCTGACCCTCCAGGGCGAGGGCGCCCAGGCCGGCCGTGCGGCCGTGTTCTGCCGTTTCTCCGGCTGCAATCTGTGGTCGGGGCGCGAGGAGGATCGCGCGGCGGCGGCCTGTCGCTTCTGCGACACGGATTTCATCGGCATGGATGGCGAGGGCGGCGGGCGGTTCGGCTCGGCAACGGCTCTGGCGGCGGCCTTGTCCGCCACCTGGGGCGAACGGGCTGGCCGCCGCTTTGTGGTTTTCACCGGGGGCGAGCCACTGCTGCAGCTGGACGCCGCCCTGATCGCCGCGACCCATGCCGCCGGCTTCGAGATCGCGGTGGAGACCAACGGCTCGGTGGCGGCGCCGGACGGCATCGACTGGATCTGCATGAGCCCGAAGGCCGGCGTGGAGCTGGTGCAGCGGCGTGGCCACGAGCTGAAGCTGGTGTTTCCGCAGCCGGACCTGATGCCGGATGTCGTCGCCGGGCTCGACTTCGACCATTTCTTCCTGCAGCCCATGGATGGGCCGGACCGGCAGCGGCACACGCAGGCGGCGGTGGCCTATTGCCTGGACCATCCCCATTGGCGGCTGTCCCTGCAAACCCATAAGATGATCGGCATCCCATGAGCGCATCCCCCCGCCAAATGCGGATCACCCAGGCCTTCACCTTCGAGGCCGCGCATTTCCTGCCTCGCGTGCCGGAAACCCACCGCTGCCGTCGCATGCATGGGCATTCCTATCGCATCGAACTGACGCTGGAAGGCCCGGTGGATGACGACAGCGGCTTCGTCGCCGATTTCTTCGACATCGAAGCCGCCTTCGCGCCGCTGCTCGCCCGCCTGGACCACCATTGTCTCAACGACATCGAGGGGCTGGACAACCCCACGGCCGAGCACATCGCCGTCTGGATCTGGACCCGCCTGAAGGCGCAGGTTCCCCTTCTCGCCAGCGTGCGGGTGTTTGAGACGCCCATGTCTTATGCGGAATACACCGGCGCCTGAAGCGCCGGTCACATCTGCCGGGCCACCTGCGAGTCGGTGTCGTGCAGCTCCGGCTCAGGCACCGCCGCCGCTGCCGCCCGCAACGCCGGTAGGATCTCTTCCACCCGATCGACGTTGAGCAGGGTCATGGGCGCGCGGGGCGGCAGGAAGCCGGTGGTGTCCATGTGGGCCATGAGGTCCAGGAACGGATTCCAGAAGCCGTCGATATTGGCCAGCAGGATCGGCTTGCGGTGTCGGCCGAGCTGCGCCCAAGTCAATTGCTCCACCAGTTCCTCCAGGGTGCCGACGCCGCCCGGCAGGGCCACGAAGGCATCGGCGCGCTCGAACATCAGCTGCTTGCGCTGATGCATGTCCTGTACCTCGATGATCTCGGCCTTGTGGCGGAACCTGCGTTCCGCACGCACCAGAAAGGTGGGGATGATGCCGGTGACGGCGCCGCCGGCCAGCGACACCGCACCCGCCACCTCACCCATGAGGCCGACACCGCCACCCCCATAGACCAGGCGAACGCCTTCGGCGGCGAGCAGACGGCCGAACTGGCGCGCGGTCTCCGCGAAGACGGGATTGGTGCCGAAGGACGAACCGCAATAGACGCAAACACTTTCAATCTTAGCCATGCATCCACTCTAGCACTGTTTCGGCCGCATCCGGGAGTGTGCGCATCCGTTGCAACGCCGCGGTGAACGCGGGCGGGGCGCCTTGAAATCCTCCATTTTATCGTTTATCGCCGATGAACGATGGCCGAGCCTCCCGTCTTCTCTCCCGCATCCGCCGACCTGCCCGACCTGGAGCCGCTGGCCGAGCGCCTGCGGGCGCTGGCGCATCCGGCGCGGCTGGCGGTGCTGCGCCGTCTTGCCCATGAGAAGTGCTGCGTCTGCGGCGCCCTGGTGGACGGGCTGCCTTTGGCGCAATCCACCGTCTCCCAGCACCTCAAGGTGCTCACCGACGCGGGCTTTCTGCGCAGCCGGGCGGACGGCGCCCGCACGAGCTACTGCCTCGATGCGGAGGCCTTGCGCGCGCTGCGCGTGGAAATCGACGATCTGTTCGCGGCCCTGCTTCCGTCCGGCGCCGGCGAGCGATCGCAGGAAAGCTAGGGTTCAATGTTCTTTTCTTTCTTTGCCAAGGCCGCCAAAGACCCCTCCGCCGCCGGACCGCGGGATCGCTTCCTGGGGACGCTGGAAGCGCTGTGGCCCTATCTCTGGCCGCAGGATCGGGCCGACCTCAGGCTGCGGGTGGTGGTCACGCTGCTGCTGCTGTTCGGCTCGAAGGGCGCCACCATGGTGGTCCCCTTTGTGTTCAAATGGGCGACTGATGCCCTGACGGCGGAAGTCAACGGTACACCGAGCCCCACCGGCTGGGCCTATATCCTCGGTGCGCCGGTGGCGCTGACGCTGGCCTATGGCATCGCGCGCATCGTCATGGCCGCCGTGACCCAGGTGCGCGACGGCATCTTCGCCAAGGTGGCTCTGCACGCGGTGCGCAAGCTCGCCATCCGCACCTTCCGTCACATGCATGAATTGTCGCTGCGCTTTCATCTGGAGCGCAAGACCGGTGGGCTGACACGGGTGCTCGAGCGCGCTCGCAACGGCATCGAAACCATCGTGCGGATGCTGGTGCTGCAGCTGGCGCCCACCATCGTCGAATTGGTGATGGTGCTGGTGGTGCTGCTGTTTGCCTTCGACTGGCGCTATGTGGCGGTGCTGGTGGTGACGGTGGCGGCCTATGCGGTGTTCACCTATCGCGCCAGCGAGTGGCGTCTCAACATCCGCAAGGAGATGAACGACAGCGATACGGAGGCCAACACCAAGGCGGTGGACAGCCTTCTGAACTATGAGACGGTCAAGTATTTCAGCGCCGAGGCCTGGGAGAACGCCCGCTACGACCGGTCCATGGCCCGCTATGAGCAGGCGACGGTGCAGACTTTCACCTCCCTGGCCTGGCTCAACGCCGGCCAGGCCATCATCTATTCGCTGGGGCTCACGGCGGTCATGGTGCTGTGTGTGCTCGACATTCGGGCTGGCCGGCAGACCGTGGGCTCGTTCGTCATGATCAATGCCATGATGATCCAGCTCTATGTGCCGCTGAATTTCCTTGGTTTCATCTATCGCGAGATCAAGCAGGCGCTGCTCGACATCGAGACCATGTTCGCGGTGCTCGCCCGCGCGCCGGAGATCGTCGACAGGCCCGGCGCGCCGGATCTGGTGGTGTCCGGGGGCACCGTGCGGTTCGAGGACGTGCGGTTCGCCTACGAGCCGGGCCGCGAGATCCTCAAGGGGGTGTCGTTCGAGGTGCCGGCCGGGCGCACGGTGGCCATCGTCGGCGCCTCGGGCGCCGGCAAGTCCACCCTGTCGCGACTGCTGTTCCGCTTCTACGATGTCTCCTCCGGGCGCATCGTCATCGATGGCCAGGACATCCGGGATGTCAGCCAGGCGTCGCTGCGCCGGGCCATCGGCATGGTTCCGCAGGACACGGTGCTGTTCAACGACACCATCGCCTACAACATCCGCTACGGCCGCCAGGATGCCTCTGAGGACGAGGTTCGGGCCGCAGCGCGGATGGCGCGGATCGACGATTTCATCCAGGCCACCCCTAAGGGCTACAAGACCGAAGTGGGGGAGCGCGGATTGAAGCTCTCCGGTGGCGAGAAGCAGCGCGTCGCCATCGCCCGCACCTTGCTGAAGGCCCCACCGATCCTGGTGCTGGACGAGGCCACCTCGGCCCTGGACAGCCGCACGGAGAAGGACATTCAGGACGCGCTCGACCGCGTCTCCGAGGGGCGGACCACCCTGGTCATCGCCCATCGGCTGTCGACGGTCATCGGCGCCGACGAGATCCTGGTGATGGACGCCGGTCGGGTGGCGGAGCGAGGCAGCCATGCGGCGCTGCTCGCTCTCGGCGGGCTCTATGCGGGCCTCTGGCAGCGCCAGCAGGAAGCGGAGGCGGCAGCCGCCGCCGACACGGTGACGACCAAGGATGACGACGCCCCCGATGATCTCGCCCCGGGCCGGGTGGAAGACGAGATGGCGGGATTCAACGAGAATGCGTCCACCGCACTCGGCTGAACGACACGGCGCGTGGCATCACGGCGCCGTGATCGACATTACGGAAAGGTAATCCCATAGCCAGGGAACTGTAAGGGAGCGCCCGTTAGCTTGCCTCTCGAACCTGCTGAACGGCTGAGCGCCGCCCAGCGGCAACCCGTTGGCAAGAGAGAGATACGAACGCATGACCCGCTCCAGCAACACCCCCTCCGTGACGAAGCGTCGCCGCCAGGCTCTGCTCGCCGGTGTGTTCGGCCTCGCCATCGCCGGCGTGGTGGCCGGCGAGCTCATCCCGGGGGCGGCAACGCCGGCGTTCGCGCAGATCACCACCAGCCAGCCGGCCGGCACCTTCTCGTTCGCGGACATCGTCGAGAAGGTCTCCCCCGCCGTGGTCTCGGTGAAGGTGAAGAAGGACGCCGGCGAGGCGGTGGCCATGGGCGAGGGCCCGGGCATGGGCGGCAACATTCCGCCCCAGATCGAGCAGTTCATGCGGCGCTTCGGCTTCGGTGATGGCCAGGGTCCGATGGGTCCCATGGGTCCGCGCGGCCAGCGGGGCGGTCCCCGCGGCGAGCGCCCGGTGGTGGGCCAGGGCTCCGGCTTCATCATCTCCGCCGACGGTTATGTGGTGACCAACAACCACGTGGTGGACGGCGCCGACGAGGTGGATGTGACCACCACCGACGGCAAGGAGCATGTGGCCAAGGTCATCGGCACCGATCCGCGCACCGACGTGGCGCTGCTGAAGATCACCGACGGAAAGGATCTGCCCTGGGTCAAGCTGGCCGACAGCGCGCCGCGGGTGGGTGACTGGGTCATCGCCGTGGGCAACCCGTTCGGTCTCGGCGGCACCGTGACCGCGGGCATCGTCTCGGCCCGGGGTCGCGACATCGGCTCGGGTCCCTATGACGACTTCATTCAGATCGACGCGCCCATCAACCGGGGCAACTCGGGCGGCCCGACCTTCTCGCTGAATGGCGAGGTGATCGGCATGAACACCGCCATCGTGTCGCCCTCTGGCGGCAACGTCGGCATCGCCTTCGCCATCCCGTCGGAGACGGTGAAGACGGTGGTGAACCAGCTGCGCGAGAATGGCTCGGTGGCCCGTGGCTATATCGGCGTCCAGATCCAGCCGGTGACCGAGGAACTCGCGTCCGGTCTGGGCATCAAGGAGGCCGAGGGCGCCCTGGTGGCCCAGGTTCAGCCGAACACCCCCGGTGCCAAGGCGGGCCTGAAGGCTGGCGACGTGGTGGTCAAACTCAACAACGAGGCCATCAAGGATGCGCGTGACCTCACCCGCAAGGTGGGTATGCTCAAGCCCGGCACCGAGGTGCAGCTCGCCATCATCCGCGATGCCAAGCCCATGACCGTGAGCGTGAAGCTGGATCAGCTGCCCAACGACAAGGTGGCGCGTGCCGATCAGGGTGAGGACGATGCCGGTGGCATGGGCAAGGACCTGCCGCGGCTCGGTCTCCAGCTGGCCCCGGCCAAGAGCGTCGACGGTGCCGGCGGTGAGGGCGTGGTCGTCACCGGCGTGGACCCGAACGGTCCGGCCGCCGCCCGTGGCTTCCGCACCGGCGACGTGATCCTCAAGGTGGGCGACAAGAGCGTCACCACCCCGAAGGATGTCCGTGATGGCCTCGCCGCCGCCAAGGCTGAGAACCGCAAGGCGGTGCTGATCCAGGTGAAGAGCGAGCAGGGTGTCCGCTTCGTGGCCATCACCCTCGACTCCAAGGCCAAGGGCTGAAGTCGGGCTGAGCCCTGCTGAAGTCTCCTGAACATGACGACGCGGGCTGCGGCCCGTGTCGCGCCCCTCGACCGGATCGCCGCCCCTGCGGTCCGGCCTACCGATCGGCGAGGCGCCCCGCCCCTTGCCCCCAGTCTCGCCGATCGGTCCTTTCCAGAGCCGAGGCCGACGACCCCGTCGCCCCCCAACGTCGCCTTGGCCTGCAGGCGCGGGAAGCTCCAGAGGCTTCCCGCGCCTTTCTTCTGTCCACGGCTTTCTGTCCCTGGCGCTTCCGCCGCGCGGCCACGGATCTGCAGCATGGACCTGCGGAACAGCTGAGCTAGAGTGAGATGAACGCGAATCTCAACCCGGACACCCTCACCGCCATGCGCCTCCTCCTTGTCGAGGACGACCGCGACGCCGCCGAATATCTCCGCAAGGCCTTTCGCGAGGCCGGCCACGTGGTGGACCATGCCGCCGACGGCGAGGCGGGGCTCGCGCTTGCGCTCGACGGCAAATACGACGTGCTGCTGGTGGACCGCATGTTGCCACTGCGCGATGGCCTCTCGCTGGTGGCGGAGTTGCGCGGGCGTGGTGACAATACGCCGGTGCTCATCCTCTCCGCCCTTGGCCAGGTGGATGACCGGGTGCAGGGCCTGCGGGCCGGGGGCGACGACTATCTGCCGAAGCCTTACGCCTTCACGGAGCTGTTGGCCCGCGTGGAAGCTCTGGCGCGGCGCGGCGGGCCGCAGGGCACGGACACCCTCTACAAGGTGGCGGATCTCGAGCTGGACCGCCTCGCCCACCGCGTGACGCGGGGTGGCAAGGAGATTCCGCTCCAGCCCCGTGAATTCCGGCTGCTGGAATATCTCATGCGCCACGCCGGCCAGGTGGTGACCCGCACCATGCTGCTGGAAAATGTGTGGGACTATCACTTCGATCCACAGACCAATGTGATCGACGTCCACGTGTCGCGGCTGCGCTCGAAGGTGGACAAGGGCTTCGAGGTGCCGCTCATCCACACCGTGCGTGGCGCCGGCTATATGGTGCGCGCGGGGCTCCGGTGATGGGTGCGCTGCGACTTCGCGCACACGGGCGGAGGCGGGCGTGAAGGCGCTGGCCTATCTTTCGCGGCTGGTGCGCACCACGGCCTTCAAGCTGCTGGCCGCCTATCTGGTGGTCTTTGCCGTCTTCGCCGTCTCGGTCATCGCATATACGGCCTGGCACACACGAGAGCTGATTCAGAACCAGGTCGCCGATGATCTCGAACGGGAGGTGCGGTTCCTCTCGGAGCAGTATCAGAGCGGGGGCATCCAGCGGCTCGTCTATGTGATCGACCGGCGCTCGCGCCGGCCCGGCTCCTCCATCTACATGCTCACCAATTTCCAGGGCGAGGTGCTGGCCGCCAATGTGGCGGACCTGTCCCTCGGGCTGCTGAACAAGCCCGGCACCCGCTTCGCCACCTACAATCGCCCGGATGACGCCGGCGCCAGCCGCAGCCATGTGGCCTTCGTGCAGGTGTTCATTCTGCCGGGCGGCTATCGCCTCTTGGTGGGGCGCGACATCGAGGAGCGCGACACCCTGCGCGATCTGGTCGCCCGGCCGGCTCAGGGGGCAGTGTTGCTGATCGTGGTGCTGGGGCTCGCCGGCGGCATCTTCGTGACCCGCCGTGTGCTGAAGCGCATCGATGCCATGACCGCCACCAGCGAGACCATCATGGCTGGCGATCTCTCGGGCCGGTTGGCGGTGGCGGGCACCGGAGACGAGTTCGATCGGCTGGCCCACTCCCTCAATGCCATGCTGGAGCGCATCGAGACCCTGATGCAGGGCTTGAAGGAGGTCTCGGACAATATCGCCCATGATCTGAAGACCCCGCTCACGCGCCTGCGCAACCGGGCCGAGGAGGCGTTGCGCACGGCGCACACCGAGGAGCAATGGCGGGCCGCGCTCGAAACCACCATCGAGGAAAGCGACGGCCTCATCCGCACCTTCGATGCCTTGCTGATGATCGCCCGCGCGGAGGCGGGGCAGGCCGGCGCCAGCATGAGCGAGGTCGATCTGGCCGATCTCACCACCGATGTCTGTGAGCTGTATGAGCCGCTGGCCGATGAACAGGGGCTCGACCTGATCGTTTCGGTGGAGCCGGTGCGCGTCCATGGCGTGCGCGAACTGATGGCCCAGGCGCTGTCCAATCTGCTGGACAACGCCATCAAGTATGGCCGTCCGCCGGAAGGCACCCGTGGGCGGATCTCGGTATCGCTGGCGCGGGACGGCACGGGCGCGGAGCTGCGCGTGGCTGATTGCGGGCCCGGCATTCCCGCCGCTGACCGCGAGCGGGTGGTGGAGCGCTTCGTTCGGCTCGAAGCCAGCCGCACCCGCCCGGGGTCCGGGTTGGGCCTCTCCCTGGTGGCGGCGGTGGCGCGATTGCATGGCGGTACCTTGAGCTTCTCGGACAATGCGCCGGGTCTTGCCGCAACCCTGCGGCTGCCGGCTGTCCCCTCGCCAGAGGCGACGGCACGCCGTTAACCCTGTCATCGGGTCGTCACAGTGCCGCTCCCGGGGTCATCGCGCCCGTGTCCGCGCCGCTTTTGCCCCATGCTTGCTGGCTCTAAGGTGGGCGGGTTGCGCCCGCGCTGCTGCGCGGGGGCGGCTCTTGTGCCGTTTGGGGGGTTGCACATCTCGTCCCCCCGTGCCTTTAGGTCCATCCATGCGCGCGCCCCACGTTCCGGATTCGCCCGAAGGTTCACGCCTTGCCGCCCTGATGCGGGAAGCCCCAGTGCTCGTGGATGCCGAGGGCGCCCAGCTCAAGCTGAGTTTCGCCCTCGATCGTTTGGCGCCGGCGGAGCAGGAGGTCCTGGAACGGCTGTTCGCCGAAAAACCCCTGGCCTATCAGGTCTGCCTCGGTGTGGCGGAAGGCTCGCCCTTTCTGCTGGAGCTGATCCGTTCCGAACCCCAGCGTCTGCTGCGCATTCTCACCAGCGAGCCGGATCATCACCTCGAACGGCTGATCGCCGCGTGCGATGGCGTGGCGCATGCCGCGCAGGAGGAAGCCGAGGTGGCACGCGCCCTGCGACGGATGCGTGCCGAGGCGGCGCTGCTGATCGCTTTGGCCGACATCGGCGGGGCCTTTGATCTGGTGGACGTGACGGCCGCCCTCAGTGACGTGGCCGACGCTGCCGTGCGTGGGGCCCTGGACTTCCTTCTGCTGGATGCCGCGCGGGCGGGGAAGCTGCTGCCACCCGATGGGGCCAATCCCAGCCTGGGCTGCGGGCTCGCGGTGATCGCCATGGGCAAGCACGGCGCGCGGGAGCTCAACTATTCGAGCGACATCGATCTCATCGTCATCTACGACCGCGACCTCGCACCGCTGGCGGATGGCGTGGAGGCGAGCCCGTTCTTCGTGAAAATCACCAAGGGGCTGGTGCGGCTGCTGCAGGAGCGGACGGTCGACGGCTATGTTCTGCGGGTGGATCTGCGGCTGCGGCCCGATCCCGGCTCCACCCAGGTTGCCCTCTCCATCAATGCCGCACTCGACTATTACGAGCGCGAGGGCGCCACCTGGGAGCGGGCCGCCTACATCAAGGCCCGGCCGGTGGCGGGTGATCTGGAGGTGGGACGCGGCTATCTGGCCGATCTCGCGCCATTCGTGTGGCGCCGGGTGCTCGACTTCCAGGCCATCGCTGACGTGCACGCCATGAAGCGCGAGATTCATGCGTTCCGCGGCCATGACGTGGTGGCGGTGGAAGGTCACAATGTGAAGCTTGGTCGTGGCGGTATCCGCGAGATCGAGTTTTTCGTCCAGACCCAGCAGCTCATCGCCGGCGGCCGGGATCCCTTGCTGCGGACCTCGCGCACGCTCGATGCGCTGGAGGCCCTCACGGTTCACCGCTGGATCGCTCCCAAGGTGCGCGACGAGCTCACCGAGGCTTATCTGTTCCTGCGGCGGGTCGAGCACCGGATCCAGATGGTGGCGGATGCCCAGACCCACGAGCTGCCGGAGAGCCGCGCGGCCGTGGAGGCCTTTGCTCACTTCATGGGCTATGCCGATCGCGATGCCTTCGCGGCCGCCCTGGTGGAGCGCCTGCAGCGGGTGCAGGGGCATTATGCCCAGCTGTTCGAGGATGCCCCGCCGCCGGCCGTGCTCGATGCCGACCTCGTCTTTCCGGAAGCGGAGAACGACCGCCAGACCCTGGCGGCTCTGGCGCGCCTCGGCTTTCGCGAGGCGCCGGCGGCAAGCGGCATCGTGCGCGGCTGGATGGCCGGTGGGCCGCGCGCACTAAAGACCCAATCTGCCCGTCAGCATCTCGCCCGCATCGTTCCGCTGCTGCTGGAATCCCTCGCCCGCGGGGGCGATCCCGATGGCGCGCTGATTGCCGCGGACCGCTTCCTGACCGAGCTGCCTGGGCCCCACCTTCTGGCCGCTCTCGACCGACATCCGGATCTGGTGCGCCTGCTGGCGACCATCCTCACCGCGGCGCCCCGGCTTGGCGAGACCCTGGCGCGTCGACCATCCCTGACCGATGCCCTGCTGGATCCGGCCTTCTTCGACGTGCTGCCCGACGAGGAGAGCCTGGAGACGCTGCTCAATCACCTCCTGGACACGGCCGAGACCGAGGAGGAGCAGTTCGATCGCGCGCGGCGCTTCCGCCAGGAGCAGCATGTGTTGATCGGCGTGCGGATCGCCTCGGGGACCCTGGCGGCGGCGCGCGCCGGCGAGGCTTATGCGCGGCTGGCGGAAGTCATCATCCGCGCCCTGCATTGGCGGGTGTGGCAGCGCTTCGTGGAGGCCCACGGCACCATTGCCGGCGCCCGCACCGCGGTGCTGGCCATGGGCAAGCTCGGCGGGCGCGAGATGACGGCAGGCTCCGATCTCGATCTGATCGTGCTCTACGATCACGATGCCGATGTGGACCCCACCTCCGATGGCCCCCGTCCCCTGCAGGGCGCGCAGTATTTCGCGCGCTTCACCCAGCGGCTGGTGACGGCGCTCACCTCCCTGACCAATGCCGGCAAGCTCTACGACGTGGACCTGCGGCTGCGGCCGTCCGGCCGCTCTGGGCCCCTCGCCACCCGCCTGACCACCTTTGCGGTCTATCAACGCGAAGACGCCTGGACCTGGGAGCACATGGCACTGACCCGCGCGCGGGTGATCGCTGCGGACAGCGACTTCCAGGCCCGGGTGCAGGAGGTGATCTGCGCCGTCATGCGCCAGCCGCGCGATCGGCGGCGCCTCGCCCGGGACATCCTCGACATGCGTGTCGCCATCGCTGCCGAGAAGGGCGAGGACGACAAGTGGAACCTCAAGCACGCAGCCGGTGGCCAGGTGGATGTGGAATTCCTGGCCCAATATCTGGTCCTCGCCCACGGGCATGATCATGAAGGAATCGTCGACACCGCTACCGCGCGGGTGCTGGCGGCCGCCGAGCGTCTGCACCTGTTGGAGGCGGAGGACGCGCAGGTTCTCATCCGCGCCTGCCGGCTCTACCAGGACCTGACCCAGGTGCTGCGCCTGGCGGTGGATGCACACATCGTTCCCTCGGATGCGAGCCCGGCATTGCGGGCCTTGCTGGCGCGGGCCGGCGAGATGCCGGATTTCGGCACAATGGAAGCCTATCTGGTGGATACGCAGGCCAAGGTGCGCGCCATCTTCCAGCGGGTCCTTGAAGACGCTGCGGCGTAATGCGCCGCTGGCGCGTCCTTCGGTCCACTGGCGGTCGAGGCCATTCCGTTGCGGAATGAGGGCTGCCGGGCCATGCACAACATGAGGGAGGACCGTTCCGTTATGACCGTTGTTCCGTCGTCACCGCCCCAACGGGTGCTTCTCGCCACGGATCTCGGCCCACGCTGCGATCGCGCGTTGGATCGCGCGGTGGCCTTGGCGGACCAGTGGGGGGCGGAGCTGATCGCGGTGCACGCGCTCGAGGAGAACGACGTTCCCGCCATTGCCGAGGCTGAGCAGGATCTGCCGTCCTGGCGCCGCGGCCCGCGCCCGCTGGAGTTGGCACAGGCGGCCCTCAATCGCGCCTTGGAAGGCGTGTCGCGGCCGGTCACCACCGTGGTGGAGGAGGGGGAAGCGTCGGAGGTGATCCTTGCCGCCGCGCAGCGCAAGGCGTGCGACGTGATCGTGATCGCCGTGGCGCGTGACGAGCCCCTGGGGCGCTTCTTCATCGGCTCCACGGTGGATCGGGTGCTGCGCAATGCGCGGGTGCCGGTGCTGGTGGTGCGGCAGCGGCCGCGGCATGCCTATGGCAGCATCGTCGTCGGGGTCGACCTTTCGCCCGCGTCGCGGGTGGCCCTGGGTGTCGCCGGCACCTTCTTCCCCGGTGTGGGCTATCGCGTGCTGCATGCCTATGAGCCGCCGCTCGGCGGTATGCTGACCGATCCGACCGACTATCGGGATGCCTATGGCAAGGTGGTGACCAACGATGTCCTCGCCTTCCTGAAGGAGGCGGGCGCGACCGGGCCACAGCTTCTGGATGTGCTGGTGGAACGCGGCGCACCGGCTCAGCTGATCCAGCAATATGTCAGCGCCTTCAGCGCCGATCTGGTGGTGCTCGGCACCCAGGGCAAGGGCCCGCTTCTGGAACTGCTGGTGGGCAGCACCGCCAAGTCGGTGCTGGATGGCTTGAGCTGCGATGCGCTGGTGGTGCCTGCTGCCGAGGGCTGAGGCCCGGCAGCGGCGCGCCTCATTTGCGTGATCGCGTGAAGGTTCCAAGCCCGTTCTCGTTGAGGAACTCGACAGTCATGGCGCTGGCGCGCGATCCCTTGCGCGTGAACGTCACCTGCGACACCGAGCCGGCCGGGGCGCTTTCCCCCGCGGGAACGAAGGTGAAGACGTCGCCGCTCCAGTGCGCCAGCGGATATTGCATGGGCTTGGGGCCCACGGTCAGCACCAACCCGCCATTCTTTAGAGTCACAGACGCGGGTCCGAAATAGCCGTTGGCGTACGTGCCTGTATAGGTCGTGAGCGGCCGCGCCGGCGTGGCGGTTGCCGGCTCCACATGGCCCGCCAGCGCGCCGAGGGGCTGGTACATGGGCGCCATCAGGCCGTTGTAGGCGGCATACCAGTCACGGGTCAGGGTGCCGAACTCCACCATGTCCATGAACTGCATGGCCAGCGCCTCCGCCGCACCCACGGGCTGGGCATTGGTGAGCACGGCAATGGCGATGTTGGCCGAGGGCAGCATCATGAAGGTGGTGCCGGCGCCCAAGAGGAACGCGCCGGAGTGCGAGAGCATCACCCGTGCGGCGGGGGTGACGGACACCCCAAAGCCGTGTCCGTAAAAGCTCGGGCGCGCGGTGGGTGTGGCTGAGGGCGCCGAGATGATCTGGGCGGTGATGGCCGGCAAGAGCGCCGACGCGGGCGCGATCTCATGTCCGTCCACGGTGCCATTGCCGAGCACGAAGGCGAGCCAGCGGCCCATGTCCCGCGCCGACGACGACACGCCGCCAGCCGGACTCTGCGCATCCGGCTGGCGCTGGTACTTGGCAACAAACACCTCCTTCTCATGCACATGCGGCACCGCGCGGTTGGCGCGAGCCATGAAGTCGCTGAAGCGGGAGGAGGTGGCGGTCATGCCGAGCGGCCTGTAGAGCGCCTCCTCGGACAAGGTCGCCCAGTCCTTATGGGCCGCTGCGGCCACGGCTTCGGCGCCCGCCGTCAGGCCGAAATTGGTGTAGGCATAGGAGATGCGGAAGGGGGACAGGGGCAGCTCCCGCAGCCGCTTCAGAATCTGCAGCTGGTCGAAGCCGAGGTCCTCCAGGATGTCTCCCGCGTGATCCGGCAGGCCGGAGCGATGGGTGTAAAGGTCGGCGATGGTGACGTGCCGGGTCACCCAAGGATCCTTCAAGGCGAACCAGGGCAAGTGTTTCGTGACCGGCGTATCCCAGCCCACCACGCTCGCGCCGACTTCATGGGCGACGACGCTGGCGCCGATGGCCTTGGAGAGGGATGCCAGCTGGAACACGGTGTCGCCGTCAACGGCCCCTTCGACCCCGACCTCGCGGACCCCGAACCCCTTGAGGTAGACGGTCTTGCCATCGCGAACCACCACCACGGCCATGCCGGGAATGCCGGACCGCTTCATGAGGCCGTTGGCGAAATCATCCAGCTTGGCGACGGCCGCGTCGATCTGGCCTTTGGCAATCGGCAGCGCGATGGTTTCCGGTGGCGGCACTTTTGGGTCGAACGGCTTGGCGCCTTCCGCAGCGGTGGCTCCGCCCGCGCCGGCCAGCATCAGGGAGATCACGAGGGATGCCGAAAGGGCGGCCGCGCACAGCGTTTCGCGGGTGCGCGCGATGGGCCGGGCAAGCGGCAGGCGGAACAGCGCGAAGCGGCCGCATCCGGACCGTTGCGGGCGGGGGAATGTCTCGATCATGGAATCCTGCCAGGCCTCTGGAGAGGGAGCGCGGGGCGCGGGGGCACGGCTGGCAGGGAAGCTGCGTCGCGGCGGGGCGTCAAGGGCTGCCGCGACGCAGGTGCCGTATTCGGCTCACATGACGGCGGCGAGCTTGGGTGTCTCGTTGGAATTGGCCGCGCGCCCGTCCACCGGCAGCCGCACGATCACGGAGGTGCCCATGCCTTCCGTGGAACGGATGCGCATGGCGCCTCCGTGCAGCTCCACCAGCGACTTGGCGATGGCGAGGCCGAGGCCGGACCCCTTGTGGGTCTTGGTGAACTGACTTTCCACCTGCTCGAACGGCCGGCCGATCCGCGCCAGCGCGTCCTTGGCGATGCCGATGCCGGTATCCTCGATGGCGATCACCGCCGCAGTGCCGTTGACGCGTGCCTTCACCGAGATCCGACCGTTCTCGGGAGTGAATTTCACCGCGTTGGACAGAAGATTGAGGAGGATCTGCTTCAAGGCCCGACGGTCCCCCTTGATGGCGAGGTTTTCGCCGGCGGTGACGGTCATCTTGATGCCCTTCTCGTCGCCGTTGACGGCGGTCACCCGCATGGCATCGGCGATGATCTCGTCGAGGGCGACATCCTCCACCTCCAGCTGCATGCGCCCCGCCTCGATCTTCGACATGTCGAGGATGTCGTTGATGACGTCGAGCAGGTAGGTGCCGGAGCCTTTGATGTCGGAACAATATTCCGCGTACTTGGGCGAGCCGAGCGGGCCGAACATGCCGCTTTCCATGATCTCGGAAAAGCCGATGATGGCGTTGAGCGGGGTGCGCAGCTCGTGGCTCATATTGGCCAGGAACTCGCTCTTGGCGCGGTTGGCGCCTTCCGCCTTGTTGCGCTCTTCCGAGTATTTCTCCGCCAGTTCCGCCAGCTGCTGGGCCTGATGCTCCAGGGTCTGCTGCGATTTCCGCAGGTCCGCGACGAGCGCCATCAGGCGTTTCTCGTTATCCATGAGGCGCTCCTCATGGCGCTTCATGGTGGTGATGTCGGTGCCCACCGAGACGTAGCCGCCGTCCTTGGTGCGGCGCTCAGCGATCTTCAGCCAGCGGCCGTTGGAGAGCTGGGCCTCGAAGGCGCGGGAGCCTTCTTCCGGCCGGTCTTCCGGCTTGAGCGGCGTGCGGGTCACGGGGTGGCGGCCGACCGAGGCGATGGTCTCGAAGGGGGTGCCGGCGTGGATGGCCTCATCGGGCAGCTCATGCAGGCTCTGGAACTTGGAATTGCACAGCACCAGCTTGTTCTGGCTGTCCCACAGCACGAAGGATTCCGAGATGCTCTCGATGGCGTCCCGCAGGCGCATGTCGGCGGTCACGGTCCGCTCGGCCATGTGCTGGGTCTCGGTCACGTCCATGGCGATGCCGATCAGGTGAGGACCATCCTCGCCCGCCTGCTGAACCACTTCGGCGCGCATGCGCAGCCAAACATAGTCGCCCTTGGAGGTGCGCATGCGGAACACGCGATCCACCGACGCCCCGGGCCGGTCCGCCAGCTCCTGCGCGAGCTCGTAGAGGTCGCCGTCGTCCGGGTGGACCAGCTTGGTGATCTCGCCGAAGGAGATCAGCTCATCCTTGCGCTCCAGACCGAGGATCTCGAACATGGTGTCGGACCAGTACATGCGCCCGCGCGCCATGTCCCAATCCCACATGCCGCAGCGGCCACGGTTGAGCGCGGTGTCGATGCGGCGGCGCACCGTGTCGTAGATGTGATCCGCCTCGCGGGCGCGGGTGGCCTGCCAGTGGAAGGAAAAGCCGAGGATCAGCAGCACCGCGCCAGTGGTGGTGAACAAGGTCACCGTGAGGGTCGTCGTGTCCGCCCACGCGGCGAGGGCGCGGTCGAGGGGCTGGACATAGACGATCTGGCCCAAGGGAGACTTGAGATTGCGGATGGTGGCCAGGGCGGTGTCGCCATCGACTGGGACCTCGAGCACGCCGGCCTGCTCGGCGAAGATGGCGAGGGGCTGGGCGGGGTCGATCAGATCGGCCAGGGTCGCGGGGGTGCGCGCCAACTGCGGCGCGGTGGCGACGATGCGCCCGGTGCTGTCGGTGACATAGACCCGGCGGCCGGACTCGGTGGCGCGCGGCGGCAGGCTGTCGGCGAGCGCCGAGGCGATGGAGGTCGACCCGGCGCGCTGCGCCAGCCCCTCGGCCGTGGCGAGGGCCAGCAGGGAGAGATCGTCCTTGGCATTCTCGAGGACGTTGAGCCGATGGCTATGCACCTGCACCACCGCGCCCGCTCCGATCACCACCAGAAAAGTGATGATGAGGGCAGGGACGATCCGCCGGAGGACCGGCTCAGCATCGAGCAGGCGCTGGTAGGCAGGGCGCGCAATCGACCGTGCCAGACCTCGAATGGCTTGGTCGCGCGCGCCGACGCTCGCAGCGTTGGCGCGTGCCATCGCCGGTCTCCTTCGGGTCTCTCGGAAGCCTTGAGCGGCCTAAGCTCGCAGCTTCCACGTCCTAGATCTGGAGGGACGTGCCGCATCTCTCCGAATCGTCTCCATTGGAATCGAATCGCGGGTGATTTGTCCAGGCTTGGCGGGTGTCAAGGGCGGAAAAATCACGCTCCATTGCGGGCTGAATTGCGTGAGCGGAGTCGCTCGCGGGCCGAATGACCCTCTCGCGTGCAATTGAGGAAAATGGGGACAACTTTTCATGCCGGCCAGCGCGCAGATCACAGCGGGACGTGTTGGCGCATGGACGGGGCGGGGCGAGGCTGCTTGTGTGCGGCGTCGGGCAGCGGCGGACGTTAACGCCGTCGTATGAAACCCGAATGTCGTGGGAAGGACGCGCAATGACGGACATCTGGTTCAAGACGGGTGAGGCAACGGTTCTGGCGCGGGACGGGCAAGCCACCGATGCCATGCCGGAAGTGCTGATCGGCTCGGTGCGGGGCCCGGTGGGCCAGGCCTTCGCCAGCATGATGGGGCAGGTGGAAGGGCATACGCGCATGTTCGTGGTGCGCGACCTGAACCAGCAGGTGCGGCCGGCCACCATGATGACCACCAAGGCCACCATCCGCTCGGCCGAATATGTGGAGTTGCTGGGGGGCGTGGTTCAGGCGGCCATGGGCGATGCCATCGTCGACTGCGTCAGCAACGGGATCCTGCCGAAGGACGAGGTCGACGAGCTGTGCATGATCGTCATGGTGTGGCTCGATCCGCGCTGCGCCGAGGATCCCGATCTCGACCGGGCGGATCTCTATCGGACGAATTACGAGGCGACCAAGCTCGCTATCACCCGCGCGATGACCGGCAAGCCGAGCATCGACGAGCTGATCGCCAACCGCAAGACCATCAAGCACTATGCCTTGGAAGGTGTGGTCGACTACTGACGCCGCGGCGCGGGTGGCGCCCTCAGGTGGCCGGCAGGTCCGGCACCAGGTGCTCCACCCGCCGCACAAAGGCGGAGAGCGGCTCGCGGACGGTCGCAAAACGATTTTCAGGTGCATTCGGATCGGCATGGCCAAGGGCCATGCCGCACACCAGCATCTGCTCGTCGGGGATGGCGAGCCGGTGGGCGATGATCGAGGCGTGGTGGATGAACGCCGCCTGGGGGCAGGTATCCAGCCCGAACGCGCGGGCGGCGACCATGATGTTCTCCAGGAACATTCCATAATCGAGCCAGGAGCCCAGCTCCAGATCCCGGTCGATGGTGAAGATCAGCCCCACGGGGGCGTCGAAGAAGCAGAAGTTGCGCGCGTGCTGCGCGCTCATGCGCTCGGCATCCGAGCGCCCGATGTTGAGCGCGCCATAGAGGTCCCACCCCACCTTCCGGCGCCGGGACAGATAGGGCTCCCGCCACTGCTTGGGATAATAGGCATAGGCGGGCTGCTCGCTTTCGCCGGCCCGGGCGCGGGCCACCAGTTCCTGCGAGAGCGCGGCGAGTGGCGCGCCGGTGAGCACCCAGACCTGCCAGGGCTGCATATTCGTGCCGCTGGGTGCGCGGGCCGCGATCTCCAGAATCCGGTCGATGGTCTCCGGAGCAACCGCCGTCGGCAGGAAGGCGCGCACGGCGCGGCGTGAGCCGATGGCGTCGAGGGCGGACATAGGCGCGGCGCGAGATGTGGGCGGAGCGGGGGTGAAATCGGTGCAGCGCTGATCCATGGGCGTCCTCCTCGTTCTCGCTCGCCGGCTGCCCGGCAGCCGGGGCGGCACGTTCCTTTGCGGTGGTGCGCCCAAGCATAGCGATCGCGGAGGCCCTTGCCAGGGCGGTTTAGGCGGCGGAGCTGGAAACCACCGCCGGCGCAGGGCGCTCCGTGCGGAACCAGCGGCCGAAGGCGTCGGCCAGGAAGTCCAGGAACACCCGCACCTTGAGGTCGAGTGTCGCCCGCGCGGGAAAGAGCGCCACCGTTTCCAGCGGTTCACGCCGTTCCCATTGCGGCAGCACCACTTCCAGCTCGCCGATGTCGATGCGCCGGCGGCTGAAGCAGCGGGAGAGCAGCGTGATGCCCCCGCCGCTGATGGCGTGGCGCGCCGCCAGAAGCGGGTCGTTGGTCACGAGGCTGGGCTCGATGCGCAGCTCCACCCCGCCTTCGGGGCCTTCCAGCGCCCAGATATTCTGACCGGGATCGGAGCGCACGTCGATCAAGGCGTGCTGCAGCAGGTCTCGCGGGTGCTCGGGCCGTCCGGCCTGGTCGAGATAGGCCGGGCTCGCCAGCAGGTGCAGGGGAGAAAGGCCCAGCCGCCGGACGTGATAGCTGGAATCGCGCACCGGCCCCTGACGGATGGCCAGATCGAAGCCGTGCTCCACCAGGTCGAGGGGGTGGTTGTCCAGCGTGATGTTGAGCTGCACCTTGGGATAGCGGGCGCGAAACGCCGCCAGTTCCGGTTCCACCACCAGTACGCCGGTGCCGTGGGTCATGAGCACCCTGAGGACCCCCTCGGGCTCTTGGGTGAGGGCACGCACCTGCGCATCAGCCTGATCCAGGAGTGCGACCGCACTCACGCAGCGCTGGTAATAGGCCTGTCCGGCATCGGAGGGCCACACGCGCCGTGTGGTCCGGTGCAACAGCTGCACCCCCAGCCGTTCTTCCAGCGCCTTCACCTTGCGGCTCACCGATGTGGCGGGCAAGCCGAGCTGCTGGGCCGCGCCGTGAAAGCTGCCGCGCTCCACGACGCGCACAAAGACTTCCACATCATCAAAGCGGGCCATGGCGTCCTCCTGTGGGTGTCGAGGGCGGCGCGATGGGGCCCTCGACGCGCCAACCGGAGCGCCCGTTCTCGCGGGCACTCCGGTTGGACCTTCGCAGCTTAGATAGGCGAGGAAACGGCGTCTGCCAGATCAGTTGGTGCCGAGGCCGCGGTCGCCCTGCTCCATGAAGCGCTGATCGGCGGTCTTGGCCGCATCGTGGCTGAAGATGGCCTCGACATTCTGCATGCGGCTGCTGGCGGGCGTGGCATAGCCGAGGGCACCAGGGGCCGCAGCCTTGTTCTGCTGTGCTTCCAGCCAGGACTGCTCGGCCACTTTGTAGGATTCCAGATTGCCGTTTGTCACGGTGTCGTCGGCCCGGGCGATGCCGGCCAGCGAGAGCGAAGCGGCAAGGGCGAGAGCGGTATAAGTCAGAGTACGCATTGGTGTTTCTCCCAATCGGTGCGGCGTCATTGGCCGCGTTTGGTGACGGGGAGATAGGCCTGGAGTGCCTGCGGGATAATAGCGCCAGAACGAATGAGTTTATGCCATTTTGCGCAGCAATTGGCCTTATACGTAGCGCCGCCCATCGATGTTCTTGCGCTGCGCAAAACGCATTATCGCATTGAAATATAATGATTATTTTGCAGTCCGTCCAAGGCCGGTCGGCCCGCCGCGGGAGGCTTGTCCGCGCCGGGCGTGCCGGCGGTGAAGCGGCTGGCACGCTGCGGTGATCACGTCTTCTTCAACGTGGCGGCGGTAGGCGAAGACGGGCAGGCCGTGGCGCGGCTCGTAAACGCCGATCGGGGCGCACGGTTTTCACCGTGCGCCCCGATCGGGTCAAGGAAATGGAGTCATGGAGCGGCAGGCAGTTGAGCCCGGCCGCGGATCAGTTGGTGCCGAGGCCGCGGTCGCCTTCTTCCATGAACTGCTGGTCGCGGGTCTTGGCGGCGCTGCGCTCGAAGATGCCTTCGACATTCTGCACGCGGCTGCTGGCCGGGGCGGTGTAGCCCAGGCGGGCGGCGGAGGCCTTGTTCTGCTGTGCTTCGATCCAGGACTGCTCAGAGACCTTGCGGGCTTCCAGATTGCCGTTTGTCACGGTGTCGTCGGCCCGGGCGATGCCGGCCAGCGAGAGGGAAGCGGCAAGGGCGAGAGCGGTATAAGTCACGGTACGCATGGTGTTTCTCCCGATGGTGCGGCGTTGGTTGGCCGCGTTCGATGACCGAGAGATAGGCCGTGCGGAGGTTCGGGATAATCCAGCGATTGTGAGGAATGTTATCCCGTTTCTGGCAGCAATGGCGCGGCCGGCGGCAGGCGCCGGCCGCATCGTTTCATAGGCCGGAAGCGCTCATCCGAGGGCGCGGGTGGCGATGTCGAACACGTCGGCGGACAGGCCCGGCGTGCCGGCCACCCGGCGCAGGGCGGCCTCGGCGCTGGCGCGGCGCATGGGCTCCAGCTGGCGCCAGGTCTTGAACGACGACAGCAGCCGCGAGGCCACCTGCGGGTTCTTCGGGTCGAGCGTCAGCACCACGTCGGCCACGAAGGCATGGCCGGCGCCGTCGGCGCGGTTGAACTGGGTGGGGTTGCCGGCGGCAAAAGCGCCGATCAGCGAGCGCACCCGGTTGGGGTTGCCGAGGGAGAAAGCGGGATGCTCCATCAGCCGCTGCACCCGCTCCAGGGTGTCGGGGGCGGCGATCTGCGCCTGCAGGATGAACCACTTGTCGATGACCAGGGCATCGGCCTTGAAGCGCTCGTAGAAGGCGGCCAGGGCCTGTTCCCGTTCCGGCCGGTCATGCTGGGCGAGCACCGCGAGGGCGGCGAGCCGGTCGGTCATGTTGTCGGCGGCCTCGAACTGGGCGCTGGCGCGGGCGATGCCTGCGTCGTCGCCCTTCACCGCCAGATAGTCCAAGGCGAGATTGCGCAGGGCGCGGCGGCCGGCGGACGCGGCATCGGGCGTGAACGCGCCGCTGGTCGCGAGCGCCTCATAGGCGCCCTTGAAGCCACTGGCGAGGGCTGCGCCCACCGAGCCCTTGAGAGCCTTGCGCGCCGCATAGATGGCGTCCGGGTCCACATCGGTGGCGAGCTCGCGGGCGACTTCGCCTTCGCCGGGCAGGGCCAGGGCCTGAGCCTTGAAGGCGGGATCGAGGGCCGGGTCCGCCAGCAGCAGCTCGGCCGCGCCGATCAGCGCCTCGGGGGCTGCCGGGGCTCCGGTGCGCGCGCTCTCCTTGAGCAGACCCAGCGCGAGGCCCTGCAAGGCGTCGAAGCGGTTAAAGGGATCTGCGTCGTGGGCAGCGAGGAACACCCGCTCTGCCGCAGACAGCTCGCTCACCACGTTCACCGGCGCCGAGAAGCCGCGATTGAGGGAGGGCACGGGCTGCGCGTCGATGCCGGTGAAGAGAAAGCTCTGCTTCGGCTGGGTGATCTCCAGCACGCCGCGCGGCACCGGCGTATTGCCCAGCATCAGCGGCATGTCCTTGCCGTCCGGCCCCACGAGGCCGAGCACCAGCGGGATCACCATGGGCTTCTTGTCGGTCTGGCCCGGGGTGGGCGGCACCGATTGGGCCACGTCCAGGCGGTAGGTGCCGGCGGCGGCGTCATAGGTGCCGTTGACCGTGAGCACCGGCGTGCCCGATTGCTCGTACCACAAGGCGAATTGGGAAAGGTCGCGGCCGGTGGCATCGGCGAAGGCGGCGACGAAATCCTCGATGGTGGCCGCTTCCCCATCGTGGCGCTTGAAGTAGAGGTCCATGCCCGCGCGGAAGCCGTCGTCCCCCAGAAGGGTTTTGAGCATCCGCACCACCTCGGCACCCTTCTCATAGACGGTGGCGGTGTAGAAGTTGTTGATCTCGCGATAGGTCTGCGGCCGCACAGGATGGGCGAGGGGGCCTGAATCCTCGGTGAACTGGGCCGCCTTCAGCGCCCGCACGTCGGCGATGCGCTTCACCGGGCGCGAGCGCTGGTCGGAGGAGAATTCCTGATCGCGGAAGACGGTGAGGCCTTCCTTCAGGCACAATTGGAACCAGTCGCGGCAGGTGATGCGGTCGCCGGTCCAATTGTGGAAGTATTCGTGGGCGATCACCCCCTCGATGCCGGAGTAATCGGCATCGGTAGCGGTCTGCGGGCTGGCCAGGACGTATTTGTCGTTGAAGACGTTGAGGCCCTTGTTCTCCATGGCGCCCATGTTGAAATCGGACACGGCGACGATGTTGAACACGTCGAGATCGTATTCGCGGCCGAAGGCGGTCTCATCCCAGCGCATGGAGCGCTTCAGCGCATTCATTGCGTAGCCGGCGCGGTCCTGCTTGCCTTCCTCCACATAGATGCCAAGCGCCACCGGCCGCCCCGAGGCGGTCACGAAATGGTCGGCGACCTTGGCGAGCTTTCCCCCCACCAGCGCGAACAGATAGGACGGCTTCGGCCAGGGATCATGCCACACGGCATAATGGCGGCTGGTGCCGGGGATGGGGCCGGCCTTCTCCAGATTGCCGTTGGAGAGCAGGATGGGCGCCTCGTCCTTCTCCGCCTCGATACGGGTGGTGTAGACGGCGAGCACGTCCGGCCGATCGGGAAAGTAAGTGATGCGGCGGAAGCCTTCCGGCTCGCACTGGGTGCAGTAATTGCCGGAGGAGCGATAAAGCCCCATCAGCTGGGTGTTGGCGGTGGGGTCCACCAGGGTCTCCACTTCCAACGTGAAGTTGTCGGCCGGCGGATGGGCAAGGGTGAGGCGGTCGGGCGTCGCCTCAAAGCTGGAACCGGCCAGCGCCTGGCCGTCCACGGCGAGCCGCACCAGGGTCAAACCGTCGCCTTCGAGCACCACCGGCGCATCGGCGGTGCCCGCCGGGTTGCGGCGGAGCGCGAGGCGGGCGGTGACGCGGGTCTGGGTGGGGTGCAGCGCGACATCCAGGTTGACGGTCTCCACGAGCCATTCGGGCGGGCGGTAATCGGCAAGGCGAATGGGCTGCGGCTCGGCATCACGCATGACAAGGCTCCCGGAGGCATCGGCGGGTGTGGGGTGAGGCGCCAGGGGCGCAACCCGCGATGCTGTTTCGGCGCAGAGACTAGGACGCGATCGTGGCCGTGGAAAGCCGGCCCGCGCCTCAGGCGTGTCGCCAGACTTTGATGGCGGAGAGCAAGAGGATGAGGCCGAGGGCCGGCAGCAGGAGGGCGGAGGGCACGAGCCCCAGCAGCCGTCCGCCGATGAAGGCGCCGATGATGGAGCCGAGCGCCATCATAACCACGAAGGCCTTGTTTTCACCCAGCACGGCGAAGCTACGATCCTGGCTGTAGCGGGCAAATCCCACCAGCATGGTGGGCAGGCTGATGGCGAGAGACAGGCTGCCGGCGAGCTTGATGTCGGCGCCGAACAGCAGCACCAGGGTCGGGATCAGCAGTTCGCCGCCGGCCACCCCCAGCAGCGACGCGAAGATGCCGATGATGAAGCCGGCGGCGATGCCCGCAACCACCAGTGTCATGCCGCTGAATGGCGCCGCGCTGCCATCGGGATCATGCAGGGTCACCAGCACCACTGCGATGACCACCAGCAGCGCCGCGATGACCCGGAACAGGGTGCGGGATGCGAGCTTGGTGGCCCAGCCCGCCCCCAGCCACGCCCCCAGCAGGCTGCCCGCCAGCAGATTGGCGATGATCCCCCAATTCTCCACAAGCGCATCCAGCGGCACCGCGGCCATGCGGAATGGCAGAGCAGAGGCCACCACCACGAGGCTCATGGCCTTGTTGAGGATCACCGCGGCCAGGGCATCGAAGCCGAAAGCGCCGATCAGCAGGGGCAGCCGGAACTCGGCGCCGCCGAGCCCGATGAGCCCGCCCAGGGCGCCGATCCCTCCGCCGCCCGCAAAAGCACCGAAGAGACGCGGCCAGGAGGATCTGGAGGGAAACGGATGCGATGTCATGGCAATGCTCGGCAAAATGCAAAGCCTTAGCATGGCATTAACGCCGCATCCGCGCACCTGGTTGCGGGCGACCGCCTCGTGTCAAACCGCCTCAGGCGCCGGCGAGCCGGGCTTCCAGCGCCTCGAACAGGGGATTGTCGGAAGCGAACACGTATTCGATGGGCGCCACCGTCACCATGCTCGCGCCGCGGTCCCGCAAGAAGGTGGCGAGGCCGTGCAGGGTGTCGGGCGGGCAATGCAACGTCAGCATGCCGGAGGAGGTCGGGCCGCCGAACGGCGCCACGCAGTGGAACTGCGCCACCGCTTCATCCACCAGCGACATGTCGCAGCTGGCGAAGCGGGTGCGCACCTCGCGCATGGTGCGGGCGCGCTTCTCCGCGCCCAGCCGATCGAACATGGCGCGGGCGGCGGCCCGCGTGCCGGCATCCCATTCGGCGGTCAGGGAGGCGACGAGATTCGCCTCGGATTTCAGCATGATGCCGTCATCCACCACTTTCAGGCCGTTGGCGGCGAGGGTCGCGCCGGTGGTGGTGATGTCGACGATCAGCTCGGCGCTGCCGGCCGCCGGCGTGCCCTCGGTGGCGCCGGCGCTCTCGACGATGCGGTAATCGACGATGCCGGAGCGAGCGAAGAAGCTGCGGGTGAGGTTCACATATTTGGTCGCCACCCGGATGCGCCGGCCGGTGCGGCCATGGAAATGGCTCGCTACGTCGTCGAGATCGTCCATGGTGCGCACGTCGATCCAGGCCTGCGGCACCGCCACCACCACATTGGCATAGCCGAAGCCCAGCTTTTCCAGGAGCGCTACCCGGGCGTCGGCGTCCACGATGTTCTCGCGCACCAGATCTTCGCCGGTCACGCCCAGATGGGCGGCGCCGGAGGCGAGGGCGGCGGCGATCTCGGAGGCCGAGAGATAGGCGACTTCCACATTCTCCACGCCGCGGAGGGCGCCGCGATAGTCGCGGGCGCCGCGGGCTTGCGTCAGCGCCATGCCGGCGCGGGCGAAGAAGGCGTGCACATTCTCCTGCAGGCGGCCCTTGGAGGGGACGGCGAGGATGAGCGGGTTTGCAGGGGTCATCGGGAAAGCCCGCTGGTGTTGAAGCCATCCACCGTCGCGAGCCGCTCCACCCAGGCGGCGAGGCCGACGGCAGGCACGCAGGTTTCGGCGCCGAGGCGCGACAAAAGCCGGTCATAGCGCCCGCCCGCCACCAGCGGGCCGGGCGCGCCGCCACCAGGGGCGTGCAGCTCGAACACCATGCCGCTGTAATAATCGAGCGGCCGGCCGAAGGCGGTGGAGAAGGCCACGTCGGCGAGATGCACGTTGTGGGCGGTGAGGAAACCGGTGCGCCGGTCGAACAGGTCGAGGGCACCACCAAGGTCGATGCCGGCCTCTGTCGCCAGCGCGCGCATCTGCGCGGAGGCGACCTCGGGCTGGCCGCGGATGGCCAGATAGCGCGTCAGGATCGCCGCGGTGTCGTCGGACAGGCCGCCGCCGGCGTCGAGGGAGGCCTGCTCCAGGAAGCGCGCGGCGATCTCCGAGACCGAGCGCCCGCCCACCGTGGTGATGCCGGCGATGGACAACAGATCGGTGATGAGGGCCTTGGCGGCTGCCGGGTCGCCGCCGGCCAGCGCTGCCAGCACGCCGGAATGGGCCGCCGCCGGGGAGGGCGCCGGCGCGGCGCGGGGCATCTCGGTGTCGAGCCGGCCCTGGCCGAAATCCTTCAGGAGCCGCCGGCGCAGGGCGGGGGCGAGGGGCAGGGCCTCCAGAAGCGCGGCGAACAGGCCCACGTCGCCGAGCCGGATCTCCGGCCGTTCCACCCCGTAAAGGGCGCATACGTCGAGGCCGAGGGAGAGGATCTCCGCATCGGCCGCCTCGATGTCGGCGCGGCCGAAGGATTCCACACCCGCCTGGCGGAACTCGCCGGATCCCTCTCCGCGGAAGCGGAACACCGGGCCGAGATAGCTCACCGCAGCCGGCATCGGCACCTGATCGGCCAGAACGGCGCGGGCCACCGGAATGGTGAGATCCGGCCTCAGACACAGTTCGTGGCCTTCCGCATCCGCCGTCAGGAACATGCGGCGCCGGATGGATTCTCCGGAGAGATCCAGGAAAACGTCGGCGGGTTGGAGGATCGGCGGATCGAGGCGCGTGTATCCGGCCGCATCGAAGCGGGCGATGAGCGCCTCTTCGAGAATGCGGGGATCGTGCGCGGAAAGGGGCGCGGGGGCCGCGGCGGACATGGGTCGAGTTTCCATCTGATTGGCGCGCTTCTAGCAAAGGGGCGCGGTGAGGGCCACCCCTCGCACTTCAAGGGGCGCCCGCGCCTCCGCTATGGTGGCGCCACGGAATCACGGGAGACGGTCATGAGCGAGGCAGGAACGGGTGCGCCGGCGAAGGGTGCCAAGGGCGCGAAAGCGGCCGATGTGGCGGGGCTCTCCTTCGAGCAGGCCCTGGCGGAGCTGGAAACCATCGTGACCAGCCTGGAGAAGGGCAACGTGCCGCTGGAGGAATCCATTGCCATCTATGAGCGCGGCGAGGCCCTGAAAGCCCGCTGCGAGGCGCTGCTCAAGCAGGCCGAGGCCCGGGTGGAGACCATCACTCGCGATGCCGAAGGCCAGCCGGCCGGCCTCGCCCCCCTCGATCCGGAGCGCTGAGCGTCCCGTTTCGGGACGCCGTGGGACGGGACCGGGAACAGGCCGTGTCCGAATCGCGGCGCGCGCCTTGTTCTGCATCTGGTCCGTTGAGTGGGTATGCGCGGCCTGTCCCATCTTGAGACAGGCCGGCTGATCGCGGCGGCCGGACCGGGAACAGACCGGGCGCGAATCGCTTCCAGCGCCCGGTTCCGCCTTTCCCCTCGCGCCTGTGCCGGATCGGGACACCTTCCGGCGTCGCGCGGATTGAAGCGGGAACACAGGGTGTCCGAATCGCTTGTGGCCCGCCAGACGCGCTTTGTTCTTGGGACTTGCGCTGTCCCATTCTGGCACAGGCGTGCCGGCGGGTGTTCTCGCACAAGGGAACACAAGCGGTCCGAATCGCGGGCGGCGCCCGGACCGCGCTTTGTTCTCAATAGATGCCGGGAATGATCCGTTTGGTGCGGCGGACATAGGCGTCATATTCGGCGCCGAAGGCTTCCCGCATCATCTGTTCCTCGCGGCCCACACGGAAGAAGAACAGGATGCCGAAGCCCACCAGGCCCGCCGGGCCGGCGATCCAGTTGGGCAACAGCAGCGCCTGCGCCAGCGCCCACATGAAGAAGGCGGAGTACATGGGGTGCCGCACCTGGGCATAGACGCCGGTGGTGACGAGCTCGTGCTTCTCCTTGATCTCCAGCGTGACCGACCAATAGCGGCCGATGGCCCGGTGGGTGCGCCAGAACAGCCACAGCGCGGCGATGAACACCACCACCCCCGCCACCACCTGCACCAAAGTGATGGGATAGGAGGCGAAGCGCGGCACGCCGGTGAGGGCATAGATGGCCGGAATCACCCCAAGGCCCAGGGTGGAGATGGTGAGCAGCGTCATGTCCCGGGCGTTGCGGTGGGCCGCATTGGTCACCTTCATGCGCCGCGCCTTGCGCTCGAACGGGATGCGCAGCACGTACCAGGCCGCGACGCCGACCGCCCAGGCGATCTTGGAAAAGGCGATGAGGGTCATTGCACTCTCAAGGGTTGGAAGAAAGGGGGCGGCGCAGGTCCACCGCATGTCGCACCAGCCGGCCGAGGCTGTCCACGAAGGCGAGGAGCCCGCCGGTCTCCGCCGCCAGGGCATCGAACGGTACCGGGCCGCAGACATAGGCATAGAAATCGTGGTGGGCCCGCTTGTCACCGGCGAGGAAGCATTGGCAGTGCAGCCGGAACACGTCGAAACGGAAGCGGCGGTAGGTCTCGGCGCTGATCATGTCGCGGATGGCGGCGTGGCGCACCAGCGGGCGGGCGCCGTAGTCGCCCGGCGCGGTGTTGTGGTCGGTGATCTCGGCAGGGCCGAGGGTCACCGGGTTCACCTTGTAGAAGCTCACCATATCGTCACGCGACTGGATCTCCAGCCAGCCGATGGCCGGAGCCCGCGCCACCTTTTCCGCCGCCTGCCGCAGCCGCAGGCCGGCCGGATGCAAGGCGAACTTCGCGGTGGTGCTGCCCAATGTCAGCAGCCGCACCGGCACACGGGTGCCGAAGGCCGGGTCCGCATCCAGGATGTGGGCCAGCGCGCTGATGAGGTGCATGGCGCCGAGGCTGTGGCCGGCGAGCACGATCTCATCCACGTCGCCTTGTTTCTCGCCGTGCTGCGCCACCGCGGCGATGCGGCGGGCGAAGGCGCGCACCCGCTCATCCACCTCCCGGTGGCGGCCATGGGCGAAATCCACCGAGAACTCGGCAAGATCCAGGGATTGCTTGAGGTGGAACTTGCGCCCCGGCCAGCGCATCAGCGCCAGCCCGGCGATCAGGGTCGCACCGATGCCTGCGAGCCACGACCCCACACCGGTGAGCGGCGGGCTCGCCAGCGCCGCGACGGCGGTGCCGATGGCGGCGGCGCCCAGCCACATCGCGGCCAGCAGCAGATAGGTGAACAGGAAAAACAGACCGTAGCGGCGGCTGGCGCGGAAATAGCGGGCGAGGGTGCCGGAGGTGATCATGTCCACCACGGCCCGCGCCTGGCCTTTGAGGTGCGACCAGACGGAACGGTCCATGTCGGCGCGGGCGAGGTCATCCCACGCCAGAACTTCGAAGGTGGTTTCGGTGCGCCAGTTGGCGCCGGTGACGGCCAGCTCCCAGCTTGCCCCGGTGGGGGTAGGCTGCGGCGGCTGGCAATGGGCCTCCACCGACCACACGCCGGCAAAGCGGCGCAATTCCCGCTCGAACACGCGGAAATGCTCCTGCGTGGTCATGGGATGGTATCCCGCCACAAAGAACACATGGCGACGCATGGCGCGTCCGCTTGAGCCGTCCCGCATGCGGGCGCTTCTAATGGATTCCACGCGCGTTTTGAACGCGAAATGCGGTGGCGGTAATACCGTAATTCTGCGTCAATCTCCCGTTGCCGCGTGCTTGCGAGGGCTCGGGCCCCGGGCTAGCCTTGCGTCAGGCGCGTGATGCAGCCGGCGGGATGCCTGGGTGAAGCTCAAAAATCTTTTCCGCTTCAAAAGCGCGCTTCGTTCCAAGGGCACAAGCCCTCCCCCGCTCGGTACACCGGTTCCGCAGATCTGGCCCGCGGCGTGGCAGAAGCTGCAGAGCCTGGGGCCGTCGCCCTCGATCCTGGTGGTCAAGCTCGACCATATCGGCGACTTCATCTCGGTCTTGCCCGCCCTGCAGCGGCTCAAGGCGTGCTTTCCCACCTCGCCTCTCGCGCTCCTGTGCGCGCCCTTCCTGCGGGATCTGGCCGCGTCCACGGGCCTGTTCGAGACCATCCACGTCTATGATTTCTTTGGCGAGCGGCGGCCGGTCGCGGGCTATGCGGGCGCCACGCATGTGGAGGAGCTGAAGGCCCTGGGCCTGCCGGCTTATGATCTCGTGATTGATTTTCGCTATGACGACGATGCCCGCGTGCTGCTGTGGGGCGTCGATGCGCAGATGCGCGTCGCCTACGCCGGGCCCCAGCGGCTGCCGCTGGATTTTGCGGTGCCGGAAATCTACCCGCTGGCACGACCGCAGGCGGCCGCCGCCGCCCTCGACGCCAAGACGCGCATGATCGTTCTGGTGGAGGCCCTGGCCACAGCCGGGGAACGCGGCGTCTATCAGGGTCCCCTGGGGCGGGCCGGCCTGCCGTTGGACCCGGCCTATGTGGTGCTGGCGCCCGGCGCACGCCTGCAGATCAAGCGCTGGCATCACGCCGGATGGCTGGGGCTCGCCCGGGCGTTGCTGGAACGCACGGAGCTTGATCTGGTGCTGATCGGCCATGGGGATGAGGCGGCAGAAGCCCGGGCCCTGGCGGCGGAGCTGGGCTCGGACCGGGTCCGCGATCTCGTCGGCCAGACCACCCTCGAGCAGGTGCCGGACCTGCTGCGGGGGGCGCGTGCCTTCGTCGGCGTCGATTCCGGCATGGCGCATCTGTCGGCGGCGCTGGGGATCCCCTCCGTCGTGCTCTTCTCCGGTTTCGCCGACATTCGCGTGTGGGCGCCGGCCGGCCCGCGCACCGTCGTTCTGCATTCCGCCGCCGCCTGCGCGCCCTGCCGCCTGCCCAGCCACGCGCAGTGTCCCCACGCCTTCGCCTGCATGACGGTGATCGGACCACAGAACGTCCTCGCTGCGCTGGCGCTGGTGGCGTGTGACGAGAGCCTGGCCGCGCTGGGGGGTGGCGCCGCGTCGACACTTGCGGCACAGGTGTGGGAGACGCGGGCGTAGCCTGTCGCCCCCGTGCCGAGGGCGCGCCCGCGCAAACCGAGGCTGCCTCTTGTCGACCCTTTCTCCCGAACCCGCGCCGCGTGTGACCGTGGTGTTCGTGACCTATAATTCCGGCGCCGTGATTGGCCGCGCCATCGCCAGCGTGCCGCCCGAGTGTGCCGTGGTGGTGGTGGACAATGCGAGCCCGGAGGGCACCGCCTGGGCGGCCCATCTCTCGCGACCGGCGGAGCTCGTTCCCTTGCCGCGCAACACCGGCTTCGGCACCGCCTGCAACGCGGGCGCCCGGCGTGCGACGACGCCCTATCTGCTGTTCCTCAATCCCGATGCCGCCTTGGCGCCGGATACGGTGGCGCGCCTGCTGGCAGCCGCCGCGGCCTACGGGGAAAACGCGGTGCTGATGCCCGCCATCATCGGCGAGGACGGCCGGTTGATGCGCAAGGAGGGCACCATCTTCGAGAAGGTGCGCCGTTCGGCCCGCCTTTCGGCCGAAGAGATCGCCGGCGACTATTGCACCCGCTTCATCCATGGCGCCGCCTTCCTGATGGCGCGAGCCGCCTTCTTCCGCCTGGGCGGGTTCGACGAGCGCATCTTCCTCTATCATGAAGATGACGACCTTTCCTGGCGGGCGCTGGCCCAGCATATGCCCATCATCGTGGTGCCGGCGGCGCGGGTGATCCATGCCGGCGGCGGCTCCTCCACCCCCAGCCTCTCCCAGACCTTCCGCATCAATCGCTTCAAGCAGCAGTCCGAGCTTTACGTGCGCGCCAAATATGGCCGCGCCCGCCCGCGCGCGGCGACGGCGCTGAAGCTCTTGGCCGGCTGCGGGCTGGCGGCGCTGCTGCTCAATCCGCACCGGGTGGCGGTGCGCGCCGGCAAGCTGCGCGGGCTGTTCGATGCCGTTCCGTCCGCGCAGGTCTCCGATCGCGGCGCTGCGGATGCCCCCCCGGCGCCTTGAAGCCGCCCCATCCCAGCGCAAGAAGCGGACCAGACGCAGGTCGAATGGTTAATGTGGTGCGTTGCGCCATCCGATTTCCCTGTGTAAGCCTCGCGTGTCGCCGGCGCGGACCGGTGCGGAGTGGTTCCGTGACGTCTTTGAAGACCCCGTTGCTCGATACCATCACTGATGCGGCCGACGTGCGGCGCCTGCCCCAGGACAAGCTGGCTCAGCTTGCGGCCGAGCTGCGGGCGGAAACCATCGATGCGGTCTCCGTCACCGGTGGGCATCTGGGCGCGGGGCTGGGCGTGGTGGAGCTCACGGTGGCGCTGCACCACGTCTTCAATACGCCCCATGATCGGTTGATCTGGGACGTGGGCCACCAATGCTATCCCCACAAGATCCTCACCGGCCGGCGGGACCGCATCCGCACCCTGCGCCAGGGCGGAGGGCTTTCCGGCTTCACCAAGCGCTCGGAAAGCGTCTACGACCCGTTCGGCGCGGCCCATTCCTCCACCTCCATTTCCGCCGGGCTCGGCATGGCGGTGGCGCGTGATCTCGCCGGTGAAGACCGCAACGTGGTGGCGGTGATCGGCGACGGCGCCATGTCGGCGGGCATGGCCTATGAGGCCATGAACAATGCCGGCGCCATGGATTCGCGCCTCATCGTGATCCTCAACGACAACGACATGTCCATCGCCCCGCCCACCGGGGCCATGTCGGCCTATCTGGCGCGGCTCATCTCCGGGCAGACCTATCTGTCGCTCAGGGAGATCGGCAAGCAATTGGCCGGCCGCCTGCCCAAGTTCGTGGAGCGCGGCGCCCAGCGAGCCGAGGAGTTCGCCCGCGGCTTCTGGACCGGCGGCACGCTGTTCGAGGAGTTGGGCTTCTATTACGTGGGCCCCATCGACGGCCACAATCTCGACCACCTGCTGCCGGTGTTGAAGAATGTGCGGGATGCCAAGCATGGGCCCATCCTGGTCCATGTGGTGACCCAGAAGGGCAAGGGCTACGCCCCCGCCGAGGCCAGCGCCGACAAATACCATGGCGTGGTGAAGTTCGACGTGCTCACCGGCACCCAGCAGAAGGCCAAGTCCAATGCCCCGGCCTATACGCGGGTGTTCGCCGAGAGCCTGATCGCCGAGGCGCGGCGTGACGACAAGGTGGTGGCCATCACCGCCGCCATGCCGTCTGGCACCGGGCTCGACATGTTCGGCCAGGTGCACCCGGATCACACCTTCGACGTGGGCATCGCCGAGCAGCATGCGGTGACATTCGCGGCCGGGCTCGCCACCGAGGGCTTCAAGCCCTTCTGCGCCATCTATTCCACCTTCCTGCAGCGCGGCTATGACCAGGTGGTGCATGATGTGGCCCTGCAGGGGCTGCCGGTGCGCTTCGTCATCGATCGCGCCGGGCTGGTGGGGGCGGATGGGGCGACCCACGCCGGCGCCTTCGACATCGCCTTCCTCGCCTGCCTGCCGGGCATGACCGTGATGGCCCCCGCCGACGAGGCGGAGCTGACCCATATGATCGCCACCATGGTGGCCCACGACGCCGGCCCCAGCGCCGTGCGCTTCCCCCGCGGTGAAGGGGTGGGCGTGGAGCGACCGGCCACGGGTGAGGTACTGCCCATCGGCAAGGGCCGCCTGGTGCACGGCACCGGCACTGGCGACGTGGCTTTGCTCTCCCTCGGCACCCGCCTCGGCGATGCCGTGAAGGCGGCGGAGCGGCTGGAGGAGCAGGGCATTCAGGTGAGCGTCGCCGACGCCCGCTTCGCCAAGCCCCTGGATCGCGAGCTGGTGCTGGGTCTCGCTGCCGGCCATGGGGCCCTGATCACCATCGAGGAAGGCTCCATCGGCGGCTTCGGCAGCCATGTGCTGCAACTCCTCACCGACGAAGGCGCGCTGGACCAGGGCACCTTGAAGGTGCGCGCCATGGTGCTGCCCGACCTCTATATCGACCAGGATACCCAGGCCCGCCAGCTGGCCGAAGCCCATCTCGACGCCGACGCCATCGTCGCCAAGGCGAAGAGCCTGCTGATGCCGGCTAAGGCCGAGCGGGGGCTGTTCAAGGCCGGGTGAGGGGTTGGGTTTGTCCGGTACCCGGATGGCCCTCTCTTCTCCCGCGTGCTGAAGAGGCGGCGGATGATCGAGATCCTCGCCGTGAAGCATGCCGCCCGGCATTTTCCCTAGGCGCGGCTATGCCCCCAGCACCGCCGCCACATTGCGCCGGTGCACCGCCTCGTACGGCGCGAAGGCGCCAATGGCGCCGGTGGCAAAGGCGTCTGCGGCGAAGGTTTGGAGGTCGAGGGTGGCCAGCGCCGGCTCGGCTTTCAGGCGCAGCAGCTGCGCCAGATAGAGGCGGGTGGCGGCGATGAGGCCGGGGCCATAGCCGCCGGTGGCGATGACCACCTCGGCGCCGTGGTTGGGCAGGATGTGGCGGGCGCCGAGGGCCTCCAGCGCATCGAGATGGGCGAGGTGCGCCGCCAGCCGGTCCGGCTCGTCCACATAGGTGATGGGATCTTCCAGCGTGTCACCGGCCAGCAGCACCCGCTCGGGTACCAGCGCCACCAGGCCGTCGCGGCTGTGAATGTCCATGGGGTGGAGCGTCACGCTCAGGCCGCCGATGGCAAGGGTCGCCGGTCCGTCGATCGTGCGGGTGGGCAATACCAACGGACGGATGGGCGGGTCGCCGCTCTCCAGCCGGACGCGGTGCCGGGCCAGCAAGGCGGCGGTCGCGGCGGTGGCGATGATCTCGCAATCGGCGAACACCGCGTTGCCGGCCACATGGTCGTCATGCCAGTGGCTGAGCACCACGGTGATGCGACGCACCCCGCGCGCCTCCAGGCTGGCGCGGATCAGATGGGCGTGGGTCAGCGAGATGTGGGTGTCATAGACCAGCGCCGCCTCGCCGTCCCACACCGCGTAGGAGGCGATGCCGAGGGCATAGGCGCCGTCATCCAGCCAGTTCTCAGTGGCGCTGTGCAGGCGGGTGCCGGGCACGCGCCCATCATAGAAGGCGAGGATGTGGGGCGCCGGCTCCAGAATGCGCAAAGTGGAGCCCATCGGCGCCAGACGGCAGCTCCCGGCGGCAGGCGAGGGCGCGCCGCCGGGGAAAGCGCTTGTCACTCGGCCGCTTCCAGCGTGTGGCCGAGACGGTGGGACAGAGTGTGGAGCAGCTCGGTGGCCGCATCGGCGATCACCGTGCCGGGCGGGAAGATGGCCTCGGCGCCGAACGCCTTGAGGGCCTCGTAATCCTGCGGCGGCACCACGCCGCCCACCACCACCATGATGTCGGGCCGGCCTTCGGCTTCCAGCGCCTTCTTCAGCGCCGGCACGAGGGTGAGATGGCCGGCGGCCAGCGACGAGATGCCCACCACGTGCACGTCGTTCTCCACCGCCTGGCGGGCGGCTTCCTCCGGGGTGGCGAACAGCGGGCCGATATCCACGTCGAAGCCGAGATCGGCGAAGGCGGAGGCGATCACCTTCTGGCCGCGGTCATGGCCGTCCTGGCCCACCTTGGCCACCAGGATGCGCGGCCGGCGGCCTTCCTGCTGCTCGAAGGTCTCCACCAGCTTCTGCACCTTGCCCACCTTGTCGGTCATGGCCAAGGCCTCCCGCTTGTAGACGCCGGAAATGGCCCGGATCTCCGCCCGGTGGCGGCCGAACACCTTCTCCAGCGCATCGGAAATCTCGCCCACGGTGGCCTTCACCCGGGCGGCATTGATGGCCAGCTCGAGGAGGTTGCCGTTGCCGGCCGCGCCATTGGTCAAGGCGGTCAGGGCGGCGTCCACCTCGGCCGGGTTGCGCTCGGCGCGCAGGCGCTTGAGCTTGTCGATCTGGGCGGCGCGGACGGTGGCGTTCTCCACCTTCAGCACGTCGATGATGCGATCTTTCTCGGGCTTGAACTTGTTCACGCCCACCACGGTCTGCGCGCCGCCGTCGATGCGGGCCTGGGTGGTGGCGGCAGCTTCCTCAATGCGCAGCTTGGGAATGCCGGCCTCGATGGCCTTGGCCATGCCGCCCAGCTCTTCCACTTCCTGGATGTGCGCCCAGGCCTTGGCGGCGAGATCGTAGGTGAGCTTCTCCACATAGAAGGAGCCGCCCCACAGATCGATCTGCCGGGTGGTGCCGCTTTCCTGCTGCAGCAGGATCTGGGTGTTGCGGGCGATGCGGGCGCTGAAGTCGGTGGGCAGGGCCAGCGCCTCGTCCAGCGCGTTGGTGTGCAGCGACTGGGTCTGGCCCTGGGTGGCCGCCATGGCTTCGATGGCGGTGCGCATCACATTGTTGAACACATCCTGGGCGGTGAGCGACCAGCCGGACGTCTGCGAATGGGTGCGCAGGGGCAGCGATTTCGGGTTCTTGGCGCCGAGGTCGGTCATCAGCCTGGTCCACAGGAGGCGGGCGGCGCGCAGCTTGGCCACCTCCATGTAGAAGTTCATGCCGATGGCCCAGAAGAAGGAGAGGCGTGGCGCGAACTTGTCGATGCCGAGGCCGGCGGCGACACCGGCGCGGCCATATTCCACGCCGTCCGCCAGGGTGTAAGCCAATTCCAGGTCCTGGGTCGCACCGGCTTCCTGCATATGGTAGCCGGAGATGGAGATGGAGTTGAAGCGCGGCATCTCCTTCGACGTATAAGCGAAGATATCGGAGATGATGCGCATGGAAGGCGCGGGCGGATAGATATAGGTATTCCGGACCATGAACTCCTTCAGAATGTCATTCTGAATGGTTCCGGAAAGCTGGTCGTGCCGCACGCCCTGTTCTTCCGCCGCCACCACATAGAGCGCCAGAACCGGCAGCACCGCGCCGTTCATGGTCATGGACACGCTCATCTGATCCAGCGGGATGCCGGAAAACAGGGTGCGCATGTCATAGATGCTATCGATGGCGACGCCCGCCATGCCCACGTCGCCGGCCACCCGCGGATGGTCGCTGTCGTAGCCGCGGTGGGTGGCGAGGTCGAAGGCCACCGAAAGGCCCTTCTGGCCGGCGGCGAGGTTGCGCCGGTAGAAGGCGTTGGAATCCTCGGCCGTGGAGAAGCCGGCATATTGGCGGATCGTCCAGGGCTGGGTGGCATACATGCCCGCATAGGGCCCACGCAGGAACGGGGCGATGCCGGGATAGGTGTCGATATAGCCAAGGTCGGCGATGTCGGCGGGGCCATAGATCGGCTTCACCGCGATGCCCTCGGGCGTGGTCCAGGGCGCGGCGGCGGCGGACGGCTGGGCGAGGTCGGGGGCGCGCCAGTCGATGGCGGCGAAATTCGGGATCTGGCTCATTGTTCTATCCCCTTGAATGCGTCGGCTCGGGCGTGTCGCCCCTGGCCGGTCCGGGTGGCGTCCCGGGCCGGGCTGCGATCTCGTGTTTGGTCGCGGGCGCCATCAGGCGCGCTGCGCGAACCGGGACCCGGAGCCACGCGGCTTCGGCGCGGTCCAGTGGCCGGAAGCGGTGTCCGTCTTCCTCCAGCCCCCTCCGGCAAACCCTTCCATCTGCCGCTCCACCTGCCCCTTCGCGATGCCGCGCAGGTGGCCGAGGACGACCGGCATGTGGCTCACCGCGCCGGCGCGGGTGCCTGTGGTTGCTCTCACCGCTGGAGAACCCGCAGAGGTCACTTTGCCACCCTTCCCCTCCGGCTTGAAGTCGGAAGTGGCAGAAGGGGCCCTGTCCGCGGCGATGGCTCCGGCAGCCACCGCGCGCAGGGGCGTGGGGAGGAGGGGCGAGCGCGCCATGCCGAGCTCCTTCCGCTGCCGCTCAGGCGAGCCCGGCGGCGCTCTGCGCGGCCGCCAGGGTGTCGAGCAGGTTGCAGCCCATGAAGATGAAGCCGTCGACCCCGGCCGCCTTCAGCTCCGCCTCGATGGCCGCCGGCTTGCCGGCCAGCCACACGGCGCTCGCGCCAGCGGCTTTGAGTGCCTTCACGGCCGCAGCCGCCTCGGTGCCATAAACCTCGTCGGAGGAGGTGAGGCAGGCGAAGGGCGTGCCGGAGGCCTTGAAGGCGGCGACCAGCGCCTCGAGATCGGCGAAGCCGTCGGGCACCGCCGCGGCAATGCCGCCGGCCTCGAAGAAATTCTTGGCGAAGGTGGCGCGGGCGGTGAAGGCCGCCACCGGGCCCAGCACCGCCAGGAACACCTTAGGCGCGCCGGTCTCGGCCTTGTCGCGCAGGGCCTCGAACGGCTCGGCGATGCGGTAAGGCGTCAGCGCGCCATCACCGGCGGTCGCGGCGTAGGCGCTGAGCGGCGCCAGCACCTCGGGCATCTCCTGCACCAGGATGGGGAATTCAGAGGTGCCGGTGATGGGCGCCTTGCGGGTGGCCACATCCTTGTCGCGGGCGGCCTTCACCTCGGCGATCTCCGCCTGCAGCCAGCGCTCTTCCAGCACCGGCAGAATGCCACCGCGCTGCTCGATGGTGCGGAACAGGTCCCAGGCGGCGGCGGCGAGGCCGTCCGTATAGGCTTCCACCGCGCCGGCGCCGGCGGCGGGATCGGCCACCCGGTGCACGTTGGATTCCTCGATCAGCATCACCTGGGTGTTGCGGGCAAGGCGGCGGGCGAAGGCATCGGGCAGGCCCAGCGCCTGGGTGAAGGGCAGCACGGTGACGCTGTCGGCCCCGCCCACGCCGGCGGCGAAGGCGGCCACCGTGCTGCGCAGCAGGTTCACATAAGGATCGCGCCGGGTCATGGAGCGCCAGGCGGTGGTGGCGTGCACCTTCAGCGGCGTGGCCGCGAGCCCGCACTCGCGCAGCACCGCGCCCCACAGCAGGCGGATGGCGCGGAATTTGGCGATGGTCGCGGTCTGGTTCACATCCGCCACCAGCGAGACTTCGATGCGCCGCGCCGCCTCTTCGAGCGCCACGCCATCTTCCGCATACATTTTCAGGTAGCGCACCGCTGCGGCGAGCACCGCCGCCAGCTCCTGCGCATCGGAGGCGCCGGCCTCGTGGAACACCGCGCCTTCGGCCCGGCAGATGGGGCCGGTGAAGCCCTTGGCGGCCAGGGTGGCGGAGGTGTCGCAGAAGCGCCGCGCCAGATCCGCCCAGGTCATGGGCGGGTTCACCGGCAGGCCGCCCATGGCGGCATAGCTGCCGAGTGGGTTCAGGCCGAAGGAGGCCTGCACGGTCTTGGGATCGAGCCCGCGCTTCTCCACCAGATCGGCGAAGGCGAGGGCACTGGCCGGGCCGACGAAGCCGCCCAGCTCGAAGCGGGTCTCGATGAGATCGAGCATCACGCCCTTCAGCACCACATCGAGATCGGCGCCGTTGGGCAGGCCGAAGCCATAGGCCAAGGGCGAGCTGGCGAACACCAGCGACAGGCCGGAGGCGCCGCCGTCCAGATCTTCCAGGGCCTGGGCATTGGCGGCGGTAAGGTCCGGCTGGTCCACCCGCATGGAGATGGTCCAGGGCGCTCCGGCGGGCCGGCCGGCGACGATGGGGGCCGCGGGCTTGCGCTCGGGCAGCGCGTCGAGGGCGAGCCCGTCATAGGTGCGGGTCACCATCTTCTTGTCATAGGGCGTGCCCTTGAGCACGCCTTCCACCAGCTTCAGCCAATCCTCACGGGTCACGTGGGGCAGGTCGGTGGCGAAGGGCAGGGTGGTCATGGCTAAGCCTCCGGGACGAAAGGATGGACGCCGACAGCGCCCGCGCACCGCGCAAGGGCGGGGCGGGCTGCGGCGGTGAAGGGAAGGAGTGGGGCACGGCGCATCAGCGGGCCTCCCGCGCGGCGAGGGCGCGCTCGTCGTCGATCATGTAGTCGCGCAGCACCGGCACGTCGTCGCGCTTTTCGGACAGCAGCAACTGGAACACCATGTTGGAGCCGTGCAGGAAGCCGAGCTCCACCGCGGCGAGGTAGAATTCCCACATGCGGCCGAAGCGCTCGCCCATCATGGCATCCACCTCGGCGCGCTTGGCCATGAAGTTCTGCCGCCAGGCGCGGATGGTCCAGTAATAATGCAGCCGCAGCACCTCGCAATCGTCCACCCAAAGGTGGCTGCGCTCGGTTGAGGCGAACACTTCCGACAGGGCCGGCACATAGCCGCCGGGGAAGATGTATTTGCGGATGAAGGGGGCGGTGGTGCCGGGCGGCGACATGCGGCCGATGGCATGCACCAAAGCGAAGCCGCCTTCGTCCAGAAGGTTGCGGACGGTGGTGAAATAATCGTCGAAATGGGCGACGCCCACATGCTCCATCATGCCGATGGAGACGACGCGGTCGAACTTGCCCTTCAGCTGGCGGTAATCCACCTCGCGGAAATCGATGCTGTCGGCCACTCCCGCCGCCTCCGCCAGTCGCCGGCTCTCGGCCAGCTGCTCGGGCGAGACGTTGATGGCGGTGACCTTGGCGCCGCATTCCTTGGCCATATAGATGGCGAGCGCGCCCCAGCCGGAGCCGATCTCGGCCACCCGCATGCCGGGGGTGATCTTCAGCTTGGCGGCGATGTGGCGGAACTTGTTGCGCTGGGCATCGGCCAGCGGCTCATGCGGCTCGCGGAAATAGGCGCAGCTGTAGGTCATGGTCTCGTCCAGCCACAGCCGGTAGAAAGCGGCCGGATGGTCGTAATGGGACGAGACGTTCTCCTTGGCCTTGCCGATGGGGTTGGCCTGCTGGAACCGCCGCACCGAGCGCCACGCCTGGCGCAGCGCCTGCTGCACCGGGTGGCTGCCGAGGCCCTTGCGGTTGATGGAGAACAAGGAGAGCAGTTCGAACGCGCCAGCCCCATCCTCGAAGCTGAGGCGGCCGTCCATATAGGCTTCCGCCGCCACCAGCTCGGGATTGAAGAACAGCTCCTGCTCCAGCTTCTTGTCGTGCATGCGCACGGTGACCGACGGGCCGTTGACGCCGGTGCCGAACACGTGGCGGGCCCCATCGGCGGTGAGAACCGTGAGCTGGCCCTTCTCGACGAAGCGCTTCAGAAGGTGGGAGAGCAGGCGCATTCAGAAGGCTCCGATGGTCGCTGCCGGAAAAGCGGCGCAGGGGGGAGCCCTTCTCATATCCGAAATACCTCCGCCGCTCACCTCGCTCCCGCAGGGCCCCGCGCCCGCGACCCAACCGCCATTATTGGCGGCCCCACTTTCCTCACCGTCGTCCCACCCCCCGTCGCCCTCCGGCTTGACCGGAGGGCCCATGTGGCGCTCGGCACCGGGCGTTGCGCCGTGGATGCTCCGGTCAAGCCGGAGCATGACGGTGGTGCGGGGTAGCGGTGTGAGCGCGCGCTCGTCCAGCGCGACGCCTCGCGGCGCGATCGGGTCGGTGTCGTCGCCGTCGTCCCACCCCCCGGCGTCCCAACCGCCGTCGCCCTCCGGCTTGACCGGAGGGCCCATGTGGCGCTCGGCACCGGGCGTTGCGCCATGGATGCTCCGGTCGAGCCGGAGCATGACGGTGGTGCGGGGGAGAGGCGTGAGTGCGCGCTCGTCCAGCGCGACGCCTCGCGGCGCGATCGGGTCGGTGCCGTCGCTGTCGTCCCACTCCCCGGCGTTCCAACCGCCGTCGCCCTCCGGCTTGACCGGAGGGCCCATGTGGCGTTTGGCACCGGGCGTTGCGCGATGGATGCTCCGGTCGAGCCGGAGCATGACGGTGGGGTGGGGGAGAGGTGTGTGGGCGGCGCTGGGCGGTGTGGTCCCGGACGGCGTCTCCTGCTGTGGCACTGACGGCAGGTCGCGGGAGATCCTCTTCCAACCGCCGTCACTCGCGACCCAACCGTCGTCGCCGGCGTCCCAACCGCCGTCGCCCTCCGGCTTGACCGGAGGGCCCATGTGGCGCTCGGCACCGGGCGTTGCGCCGTGGATGCTCCGGTCAAGCCGGAGCATGACGGTGGGATGGGGACGAGGCGCGAAGGCAGCGCTGGGCGGCGTGGCCCGGTGCGGCGCCGTCTCCGGTCGAGCGATTCCGTAGGATGCTGGCGCTTGTGGTGCGGGGGGCACGATCCCGTGCGCCCCCGTTGCCGGCCATTGGTCGGCCGCCCCCGTCCCCACCCTTTCCTGCGCGCAGGGAAAGGCGGCCGCCTGGTGGCGGGCAAGGCCCGCCCCCGCAGGTGCGGAAGGGGCGGGATGGGGGAGAGCCGGATCCATGGCGCGGATCACGCGAACTCGAGGATCACCGCATCCACCGCCAGGCTGTCGCCCGGCTTGGCGTGGACCGCCTTGATGATGCCGTCGCGTTCCGCGCGCAGCACGTTCTCCATCTTCATCGCCTCGACGATGGCGAGGATCTCGCCGTTCTTCACCTCCTGGCCGGGGGTGACGGCGATGGAGACCACCAGGCCCGGCATGGGGCAGAGCAGTTCCTTGCCGCCGCCGGCATTCTCCTTCTTCGGCATCAGGGCGGCGAGGCCGGCGGACAGCTCCGTATAGACCCGCGCCTTGGTGGCGATGCCGCGATGGGCGAGGGCATAGCCATTGGTGATGGGGCGCACCTGCATGGCCACCTGGTCGGCATCGATGGTGCCGGTCCACACCGGCTCGCCCGGCTTCCAGCTGGAGCGCAGCAGGTGGGCGTGGCCGGGGTTGCCGTCCGTGTCGAAGATCTGGACCTTGTAGCCGCCGTCCACCGCTTCCACCTCGCAGGGGGTGGCGATGGTGTCCTCACCGGCGGAGAGGTTGACGATGCGCCGCTTGGCGAAGGCCACCGGCACGCCGGAGGTCTGGCCGGAGATCTGACGCTTGCGGGTATTCTGGATGTGGTCCACCACCGCCGCCACGGCGGAGAGGTAGTGCACCAGCTCGCCTTCCGGCGCGCGGGGGAAGAAGCCGTCCGGATATTCCTCGGCGATGAATCCGGTGGAGAGGCGGCCGTCCTGCCAGCGCGGATGGGCCATCAGCGCCGAGAGGAAGGGAATGTTGTGGCCGATGCCGTCGATGGCGAAGGCGTCGAGCGCATCCGCCTGGGCCTCGATGGCCATGGCCCGGGTGGGGGCGTGGGTCACCAGCTTGGCGATCATGGGATCGTAGAAGATGGAGATTTCGCCACCCTCATAGACGCCGGTGTCGTTGCGCACGGTGATGGGGCCGTCCTTGCCTTCCTGCGGCGGGCGATAGCGCACCAGGCGGCCGGTGGAGGGCAGGAAGTTGCGGTAGGGATCTTCCGCATAGATGCGGCTTTCCACCGCCCAGCCGGTGAGCTTCACGTCGTCCTGGGTGACGGTGAGGGGCTCGCCAGCGGCCACGCGGATCATCTGCTCCACGAGGTCGATGCCGGTGATGAGCTCGGTGACCGGATGCTCCACCTGCAGGCGGGTGTTCATTTCCAGGAAGTAGAAGCTCTTGTCCTGGCCGGCGACGAATTCCACGGTGCCGGCGCTGTCGTAGCCCACCGCCTTGGCGAGGGCGACGGCCTGCTCGCCCATCTTCTTGCGGGTGGCCTCATCGAGCAGCGGCGAGGGGGCTTCCTCCACCACCTTCTGGTTGCGGCGCTGGATGGAGCATTCGCGCTCGCCCAGATAGATCACGTTGCCGTGCTTGTCGCCCAGCACCTGGATTTCGATGTGGCGCGGATCGACGATGAACTTTTCCACGAACACGCGGTCGTCACCGAACGAGGACTTGGCCTCGGAGCGGGCGCGGTCGAAGCCGTCCTGCACCTCGTCGCGGGAGTGGGCGATGCGCATGCCCTTGCCGCCGCCGCCGGCGGAGGCCTTGATCATCACCGGATAGCCGATCTCGTCGGCGATCCTCGCGGCTTCCTCGCCGGTTGCGATCTCGCCGAGATAGCCCGGCACGGTGGAGACCTTGGCCGCGGCCGCCGCCTTCTTGGATTCGATCTTGTCGCCCATCGCCTCAATGGCGTGGGGATTGGGGCCGATGAAGACGATGCCGTGCTCGGCCAGCATCTGCGGGAAGGAGGCGCGCTCGGAGAGGAAGCCGTAGCCGGGATGCACTGCCTCGGCGCCGGTGAGCTTGCAGGCCTCCACGATCTTCTCGGCGATGAGGTAGGACTGGGCGGCGGGCGGTGGGCCGATGAACACGGCCTCGTCGGCCATCTCCACATGCAGGGCGTCCTTGTCCGCCTCGGAATAGACGGCCACGGTCTTGATGCCCATCTTGCGCGCCGTCTTGATGACGCGGCAGGCGATCTCGCCCCGGTTCGCGATCAGGATTTTCGAGAACATTGAAGTGTCTCCTGCGCTCAAGGCGCCGAATATCTTAGGAAACCAAGGGTCCCTCCCATTCTCCGGCTGCCCCCACCCCAACCTTCTCCCGCAAGCGGGAGAGGGAGCGGTGCGGCGCCTGAAGAAAGGCCCTTTCCCGCGTGCGGGAGAGGGTTGGGAGGGGGCACGCTCCCCAATTGGGGAGCGCCGCGTGTCACAGCGGCACGTTGTCGTGCTTGCGGTGGGGCTGCTCCAGCTTCTTGGTGCGCAGCATGGCGAGCGCACGGGCGAGGCGCCGGCGGGTGGAATGGGGCATGATCACCTCATCCACGAAGCCCCGTTCCGCCGCCACGAAGGGCGAGAGGAACCGCTGCTCGTAATTCTTGGTCTGGGCGGCGATCTTTTCCGGATCGTCCATGTCGGCCCGGAAGATGATTTCCACCGCGCCCTTGGCGCCCATCACCGCGATCTGGGCGGTGGGCCAGGCATAGTTCACGTCGGCGCCCACATGCTTGGAGGCCATCACGTCGTAAGCGCCGCCGAAGGCCTTGCGGGTGATGACGGTGACCAGCGGCACGGTGGCCTGGGAATAAGCGAACAGGAGCTTGGCGCCGTGCTTGATGAGGCCGCCGTATTCCTGCGCGGTGCCGGGCAGGAAGCCGGGCACGTCCACGAAGGTGACGATCGGGATCTCGAACGCGTCGCAGAAGCGCACGAAGCGGGCCGCCTTGCGAGAGGCGTCGCTGTCCAGCACGCCGGCCAGCACCATGGGCTGGTTGGCGACGAAGCCCACCGTGCGGCCCTCGATGCGGCCGAAGCCGGTGACGATATTCTTGGCGTAGGCGGCCTGGATCTCGAAGAAGTCGCCCTCGTCCACCACCTTGAGGATCAGTTCCTTGATGTCATAGGGCTTGTTCGGGTTGTCCGGCACCAGGGTGTCGAGGCTCTCGTCATAGCGGCCGGGCTCGTCGAACGAGGGCCACTGCGGCACGCCTTCCTGGTTGTTGGAGGGCAGGAAATCGATCAGCCGCCGGCACTCCAGCAGCATCTCCACATCGTTCTCGAACGAGCCGTCGGCCACCGAGGACTTGGAGGTGTGCACCTTGGCGCCGCCCAGCTCTTCCGAGGTGACGGTCTCGTTGGTCACCGTCTTCACCACGTCCGGGCCGGTCACGAACATATAGCTCGTGTCGCGCACCATGAAGATGAAGTCGGTCATGGCCGGCGAATAGACGTCGCCGCCGGCGCAGGGGCCCATGATGAGCGAGATCTGCGGGATGACGCCCGAGGCCTGGACGTTGCGCTTGAACACTTCGCCATAGCCGCCCAGCGCCGCCACGCCTTCCTGGATGCGAGCGCCGCCGGCATCGAACAGGCCGATGATGGGGGCGCGGGTCTTCAGCGCCATGTCCTGGATCTTGGTGATCTTGCGGGCATGCTCCTCGGAAAGGGAGCCGCCGAACACCGTGAAGTCCTTGGCGAACACGAAGACCTTGCGGCCGTTCACGGTGCCCCAGCCGGTCACCACGCCGTCGCCGGGGATCTTCTGATCCTCCATGCCGAAATCGACGCAGCGGTGCTGCACGAAGGTGTCGTATTCCTCGAACGTGCCGCGATCCAGCAGCAGCTCGATGCGCTCGCGGGCGGTGAGCTTGCCGCGGGCGTGCTGAGCCTTGATGCGGCGCTCGCCGCCGCCGAGGCGGGCGATTTCGCGCCGGCTTTCCAGCTCTTCGAGGATTTCCTTCATGGGACGCGCCCCTCTTGCGGGTGGTTGTAATGCGAGTTTAACCGCGCGGAGGGCGAAGAAAAGCGCGAGAGGCATTTCGCCCGTCGCGCTCTTCTCCCGCCCTGACCGGCATGCGGCCTCGGCGCTCGCTAGCAGGAGTTGCAGGGCATTTGAAAGTGTAAAAGTTTTGTGTTGTAATTTGTGAAAATTTTACAAATTGGTACTGGTGGCTCTCGGGCGGAGGTGTGCGGTGCGGCAGAAGGTCTATGCGGGCCACGCGGTGCGCCGCCTGCGGGAAAAGCTCGGCCTCAAGCAGAGCGAGCTGGCGCAGCGGCTCGGCGTCTCGCCCTCTTATGTGAACCAGATCGAGAGCAACCAGCGGCCGCTGACCGCCTCGATCCTGATCGCCATTTCCCGCACCTTCGCGGTGGACATCACCTCGTTCGGCGCCGAGGACCTCGACCGGCTGGTGGCGGACCTGCGCGAGGTGGCGGCCGATCCGCTGTTTGGCGATCTCGACCTCGGGCTGCAGGATGTGAAGGCGGTGGCCAATCTCTCGCCGGCCTTCGCCCATGCCTTCCTGCGCATGCATGTGGCGCTGCGGCGCACGGCGGAATGGCGCGCCTCCCTCGATGACATGCTCACCGCCGGGGTGCCGCCCCGGGCGGACGAGGCCAAGCTCATCCCCTATGAGGAGGTGCGCGACTTCTTCCATTACATCGACAATTATGTCGACGGGCTGGATCGGGCGGCGGAGGCCACGGCGCTGGCGCTCGGCGTGCTGGATGGGGCGGACCCCGCCGCCGCTTTCGCCCATCACCTGGCGGACCGCCATGGGGTGGCGGTGGAGATCGGCCCGGCCGATCCGGCGGCGCCGCTCGCCCAGCTGGATCTGCGCATGCGCCGGCTCACGTTGTCCGGGGTGCTCCCCAGCTCCACCCGGGCCTTCCGCATGGCCGCCACCATCGCCCAACTGGAGCATGTGGACCTGGTGCACGAAACGGTGGCCTCCGCCAGCTTCCGCAGCCAGACCGCCGCCGACATCTGCCGGCTGGCCCTGTTCAACTATTTCGCCGGCGCCGCCATGCTGCCCTATCGTCGCTTCCTGGAGCGCGCGCGCACCCTGCGGCACGATCTCGACCGGCTGGTGCTGGAAACCGGCGCGAGCCTGGAGCAGGTGTGCCATCGCCTCTCCACCCTGCAGCGGCCCGGCGCCAAGGGCGTGCCCTTCTATTTCGCCAAGGTGGATCGCGCCGGCAACATCACCAAGCGCCATTCCGCCACCCGTTTCCAGTTCGCCCGTCACGGCGGCGCCTGCGCCGTCTGGAATGTGCATGAGGCGTTCGAGCTGCCCGGCCGCACCCTGGTGCAACTGGGGGAGATGCCCGATGGGGTGCGCTATATCTGCCTGGCGCGGGCGGTCACGGCGCCGCCCCTGCGCCATGGCGCGCCGGTGCGGGCGTTCGCGTTCGGGCTCGGTTGCGAGGTCTCCTTCGCCCATGACATGGTCTATGCGGACGGGCTGGACCTGAAGACCGCTCCCGTGGGCCGGCTGGGGGTGTCCTGCCGCATCTGTCCGCGGCGGGATTGCGATCTGAGGGCGTTTCCACCCCTCGACCGGGATATCCGGATCGACGAAAATGTGCGGGATATCATCCCGTTCACCATCTCCTGACGCAAAAGCGCCGTGCTCTCGCTTGGGAATGGCCCCGCCTTCGCACATGAAACGCCATGGCGCGCGGGCTAAATTGCAGAATCGGCTCGCGTGAGCCGCACAGGGAGTACTCCATGAGGATGCTGAGACTTGCCGGCATGTTTGCCGGCTTGGCCGTGGCGGGCATCGGCGGGGTGGCTCAGGCCGCGGCGCCGGGTTTCTCCACGGCGAATGTGAATATCCGCACCGGGCCGGATACCGAGTTCCCCTCCCTTGGGGTGATTCCCGATGGATCGCCGCTGCAGATCGAGGGCTGTCTGCAGGACGAATCGTGGTGCGACGTGGACTGGAACGGCTATCGCGGCTGGGTCTACAGCGAATATCTCGGCTATGAGCTGCCGGCCGCCGCGGGTGTTCCCGTGGCGCAGCGCCGGGTGGAGGTGGTGCCCGACATCGGCCTCGCCGCCATCGGCATTCCCATCGTCGCCTTCGCGGCCGCGGACTATTGGAATCGGAATTACGTCAATCGGCCCTGGTATGTGAACCAGCCCTGGTATGCCGACCGCTACCGGTGGGAACGCTATGCGCCGCCGCCGCGCCCGGGCTGGCGCCCGCCGCCGCCCGGTCCACGTCAGCCGGGCTGGTGGCGCAACAATTACGCGCCGCCGCCGAATATGGCCCCACCGCCGCCGCCCGGCGCTTGGCATCGTCCCTCGCCGCCGGCCCAGCCGGCCCCCGGTCCCGGCTGGGCTGGCGGCCCGGGCGGTCCCGGTCGTCCGGGCGGTCCCGGCGCGCCTGGAGTCATGCCCGGGGCGCCCGGTGGTCCCGGCCGTCCTGGCGGTCCCGGCGCTCCCGGTGTGATGCCCGGGGCGCCCGGTGGTCCCGGCCGTCCGGGTGGTCCCGGCACGCCCGGAGTGACGCCCGGGGCGCCCGGTGGTCCCGGCCGTCCGGGTGGTCCCGGCGCGCCCGGAGTGACGCCCGGGGCGCCCGGCGGTCCCGGCCGTCCGGGTGGTCCCGGCACGCCCGGAGTGACGCCCGGGGCGCCCGGTGGTCCCGGCCGTCCGGGTGGCCCCGGCGCGCCCGGAGTGACGCCCGGGGCGCCCGGTGGTCCCGGCCGTCCGGGTGGTCCCGGCGCGCCCGGAGTGACGCCCGGGGCGCCCGGTGGTCCCGGCCGTCCGGGTGGTCCCGGCGCGCCTGGAGTGACGCCCGGGGCTCCCGGTGGTCCCGGCCGTCCCGGCGGCCCCGGCACGCCCGGAGTGACGCCCGGGGCGCCCGGTGGTCCCGGCCGTCCGGGTGGTGCCGCTGCTCCTGGAGCTCCCGGCGGCCAGCGTCCGGCGCTGACCCCACAGCAGCAGCAGATGCAGCGTCAGCAGCAGATGCAGTTGCAGCAGCAACAGCAGCGGGCCCAGCAGATGCAGCGGGCTCAGCAGGAGAAGGCGCAACAAATGCAGCGCCAGCAGCAGATGCAACAGCAGCAGCAACAGCAGCGGGCTCAGCAGATGCAGCGGGCCCAGCAGGAGAAGGCGCAACAACTGCAGCGCCAGCAGCAGATGCAACAGCAGCAGCAACAACAGCGGGCGCAGCAGATGCAGCGGGCCCAGCAGGAACGGGCGAAGCAGATCCAGAAGATCCAGCAGCAGATGCCGCAGCAGCGGCAGCAGCAGGGTCAACAGGGCAACCGGCCGCAGTGCCAGGGCCCCAACTGCCCGCCTCAGCGCTGAAACCCTTGAAGCCGGGCGGTGCGCCGCCCGGCTTCCTCACAGGTGCGCGCAAGCCCAACTGCGCCATCGACGCGGGCCCGAGACCGGTTTATGGCCTTGGCCCATGTCCACAGCGTCCGATCTCCCCACCTCCCTAACACCCGCTGCCTCGTCCGAGGGGCGCGCGGTGCTGCGTTTCGCGCCCTCGCCCACCGGCCTGCTGCATGTGGGCAACGCCCGCACGGCGCTGCTCAATGCCCTGCTGGCGCGGCGCGATGGCGGCACCTTCATTCTCCGCCTGGACGATACCGATACCGCACGCTCCCGCCCCGCGTTCGCGCAGGCCATCGTCGAGGATCTCGCGTGGCTCGGTATTCCGCCCGACCACTCTTTTCGCCAGTCGGATCGCCTGCCCCACTACGAGGCGGCGGCGGCGCGGCTGAAGGCGGCGGGGCGCCTCTATCCGGCCTATGAGACGGAAGACGAGCTGGAGCTGAAGCGGCGCCTGCAGCGGGCGCGGGGGCTGCCGCCGGTCTATGATCGCGCGGCCCTCGCCCTCACCGACGCGGCGCGGGCGGAGCTGGAGGCCCAGGGGCGCCGCCCCCATTGGCGGTTCCGCCTCGCCCACCGCACGGTGACCTGGAACGACGGGGTGCGCGGCCCCCAGCATGTGGACACGCAGAGCCTGTCCGATCCGGTCCTGGTGCGCGCCGACGGCTCCTTTCTCTACACGCTCCCCTCGGTGGTGGATGACCTGCTGATGGGCGTGACGCAGGTGGTGCGCGGCGAGGACCATGTCACCAACACCGCCGTGCAGATCGAGATCATGGACGCGCTCGGCGGCACGCCGCCCGCCTTCGCCCACCACAATCTGCTGACCTTGCCCAGCGGCGAGGGCCTGTCCAAACGGCTCGGCCATCTCTCGCTGCAGGCGCTGCGGGAGGCGGGCGAGGAACCCTTGGCGGTGGCTGCGGCGGCGGTGCTGGTGGGCACCTCTGCGGCGCTCCAGCCGGTGCCCAGCCTCGCGGCCTTGGCGGCGCTGGTGGATCTGTCCCATATCTCCCGCGCGCCCGCGCGGTTCGATCCCGATGAGCTGCACGGCCTCACCGCCCGCACCCTGCATGGCCTGCCTTTCGCGGCGGTGGAGGCGCGGCTGGCGCAGGCGGGCATCGGCGGGGGCGAGAGCTTCTGGCTGGCGGTGCGCGGCAATCTCGCCACCTTCGCCGATGCGGCCGAGTGGTGGGCCATCTGCGCCAGCCCCATGGCGGGACAGGTGAGCGACGAGGATCGCGATTTTCTGGCCGCCGCCGCCGCGCTGCTGCCGCCGGCGCCGTGGGATTCCACCACCTACGGGGTCTGGATCAAGCAGGTGAAGGCGGAATGTGGTCGCGGTGGCCGCGCCCTGTTCCATCCGCTGCGGCTGGCCTTGACCGGGCGCGAGACCGGGCCGGAGCTGGCCAGCCTGCTGCCGCTGCTGGGTCGGGAGCGCGTCGCCGCCCGGCTCGCCGGCAAGGCCGGCTAAGCAGCGGCGGCCCTGCCGCGGGGTCGTCCCTCCGGGGGCGGCCTATTGCGCGTCGGCGGCGGGCTGGGCGTTGCGGGAGCGGGGCAGGGGGATGATCTTCACCGGCCGCTGGCCGGGCTGTTCCGAGGCCGGTGCCAACGGGGCGGAGGCGGTGGCGGTGGGGCTGCCCTGGGGCGCATCGGTCACCGCGGGGGCCTGGGCCGCCGCGGTCTTGCCCTTGGCGCCGGGGGCAGCGTCCACGGGCTTGGGCTGCGACATCTCGCGCGCCTGCTCCTCGGTCACCAGAATGTCGCCCTTCTGCAGGGTGGTGGCGTCCTCGATGCCGGCAAGGGCCTGTGACCAGGACTGGCCGGGCGCGCGGCACGAGCAGGAAGGCACCACTTCCTTGCGATAGCGCAGGGCGTTGGGCAGCGACATGTAGGACTGACCGGAGATGCTCACGGCGCTGCGGATGTCCTCACCGGAGAAGGTGAACAGCTGGGTATCCGCATTGGGGCACAGGCGCTTGCACTGCATGTCTTCCGACGCAAACCGGCTGGCGTTGGAGGAGCGCGAAAGCGGGAAGAAATAGCCGTCGCAGGTGCGCACGCAGACGGTGCGCGAATAGCTGGACGGGGCGGCCGGCGCCACGGCGCTCAGGTCCACATCGGGAGAACTGTCCTCGGAATCGCTCTGCACGGGGGCGCCGAAGATGGCTTCCAGGAAGTTGCGCGGGCGCTGGGGCTGGGCGCCGCCGCCACTGCCGCGCACGGCGGCCGTGTATTGCGCGCCGCAATTGTTCTGCGCCAGGGCCAGGATGAGCGCCCGCCGCTGGCCGGCCTGGTCGCCACCGCCCCGCTCGAGGCCGGCGACGGACGAGCGCAGCCGGGAAATCTGGTCGTCGATCTGGTCGCACTGGGGCGGGCGCGGCGGGCCCTGGAAGATCAGGAAGCCGCGGGGCGCGTCGCAGCCCATGCCGCGGGCCTGCGCCGACAGGCGCTCCAGATCTCCGCGCAGCTTGGCCGCCTGGCGCTGCCGGGCGGCCCAGGAATCGTTGCCGCGATCAAGGGAGGCCAGCGAGGCTTCCAGCTGCGCGCAGCTGCCCCCCTGCTGGGCCCAGGCGTGGGTCGCGGTGGCGGAGACGGCGGCCGGAATGGCCAGGGCGGCGAGCAGCCCGCGAGCGAGGGTGCCGAAGCGTCGCGAAAATCCCATCCTGAAGTCTTCTCAGATCCGTCGATGCCGCCGCGCGGTGCGCGCTGGAATGCGAATGGCGCTCCTGATCCGGGAGACGCCGCCTGCCTCGTCTATAAACCGGCGGGCCACCGAAATGGTGACCAAACTGTGGAAATCCACCTCGCCCGCCCGCCTCAACCGCCCCATCCGCGCGGCGGTGGGCTCAGGGCCTGATGCTGCCGCGGCCGGCTCACGCACCCGTGATGCCGGTCCGCGCCAGAACCGGCCGCGGCTCCGCGCGCGTCAGCTTTTGCCGCGATTGCGGATGTTGAAGCCGTCGAAGGCGTATTCGGCGATCTGCCACCATACCAGCTGCTCGGTGCGGATGGCGTTCATGGAGTCGAGGCCGCGCTTGAACATGGGGTTGGCGGCGGCGAGCTCCGCATAGAGTTCCTGGGCCGCCTTGTAGCCCGCTTCCATGATGGACGGGGGGAACGGCTTCAGCTCGGCCCCCTGCTGCACCAGGCGACGCAGCGCCGGCGGGTTCACCCAGTCGTATTTGCCCAGCATCCAGTTGTTGGCGGCCTCGCAGGCGATCTTGAGGATGCCCTGGTAATGCTTGGGCAGCGCATTCCACTGCTCGTTGTTCACCACCAGGTGGAGCATGGCCCCGCCTTCCCACCAGCCGGGGTAGTAGTAATATTTCGCCACCTTCACCAGGCCGAGCTTCTCGTCGTCATAGGGGCCGACGAACTCGGTGGCGTCGATGGAGCCGCGCTCCAAAGCGGGGTAGACGTCGGAGGGGGCGATCTGCTGCGGCACCACGCCGAGCTTGGCCAGCACCTGGCCGCCCAGCCCACCAATGCGGAACTTCAAGCCCTTCAGGTCCTCGACGCCCTTCAGTTCCTTGCGGAAGAAGCCACCCATCTGGCAGCCGGAATTGCCGGCGGCGAAGGCGGTGACATTGTATTTGGCCAGGATCTCGTTGGTGAATTCGGATCCGCCGCCGAAGTGCCACCAGGAATGCTGCTGGCGCGAGTTGAAACCGAACGGGATGCCGGTGCCGAAGGCGAGGGCCGTGTCCTTGCCGGTGTAGAAATAGGTGGCGGTCTGGGCGCACTCCACCGAGCCGGTGGAGGCGGCATCCAGCGCCTGGAGGCCGGGCACGATCTCGCCGGCGGGGAAGGTCTGGATCTGGAACTTGCCGTCAGTGGCCTCGGCCACATAACGCGAGAGCATCTCGGCGGTGCCGTAGATGGTGTCCAGGGAACGGGGGAAGGACGAGGTCAGGCGCCATTTGATCTCGGGCTGGCTCTGGGCGAGCGCCGGGCTCGCCACAGCGCTGCCAGCGAGAGCGGTGGCCGATGCGCCAATGAAGGTGCGGCGCTTGATGTCCATTCCAATCCTCCTTGGGCCCGGATCGCCTTGGGCGTCGGTCCGGTTGTCCGATGCGCCGCTTGGGCGGCCTGGGCGTGGGCTCTTCGACGGCCTGCGCGAGGCACGGCGCAGGGGTGGTGTCACGCGCAGGCGGCCGCGTCAATCGTCGAGCGGCTTCCGTTGACGGTTTCGACCCCCATATGAGAGGGGTCGCGTTCCCCGAGGGGTCCTTATGATGGCGATTGTGACTTTAATGCGTGCCGTGGTGGTGGCGGCGGGTCTGGCCGCGGCGCTCGGGGCTTCCGCTGGTGGCGCGGCGGCCCAGGAGCCGAACCTCATCTTCAAGAAGTCCACCGTGTGGAAGTTCCTGACGCCCGACGACAAGCTGGCCGTCTATGGCATCGACGACCCGCTGGTGGAGGGGGTGGCCTGCCACTACACCACGCCGGAGAAGGGCGGCATGTCCGGCATGCTGGGGGTGGCCGAGGAGGTCTCCGACATCTCCCTGGCCTGCCGCCAGGTGGGGCCCATCTCGTTCAAGGGCAAGTTCGACCAGGGCGACGTGGTGTTCCGCGAGGGGCGGTCCTTCTTCTTCAAGAAGATGCAGATCGTGCGCGGCTGCGATACCAAGCGCAACGTGCTGGTCTATCTGGTCTATTCCGACAAGCTGATCGACGGCAGCCCGAAGAATTCCACCTCCACCGTGCCCATCATGCCGTGGGGCGCCAATGGCGAGGTGCCGCGCTGCTCTGACTTCGTGCGTTGAGTGGCGGCGGGGCCACCCGTCGTCAGCGCGTGCAGGTGATGGCCACGGCGCTGGCGCAGAGCGGGCCGGGGCAGATCCCTTCCGCGGTCGCATCGGCGGAGGCGCGGCGCAGCGGGCCGTCTTCCACCCGGCCGAACTCCACTGCCCGGGCATAATCGTGGGAGCGGCACCAGGCGCTGGCGATCCGCTCGCCGCAGGGCGCGCCGGACGACAGGCAGCCATCCACCCCATAGCCGTCGGAATTGTCGATGACGAACACCCGGGTATCGGCATGTGCCAGCGGCGCGGCCAGCACAAGGAACGCCGGGAGAACGAGAAGCGACAGGAGGCGGGCCGAGGGTGTTCGATTGGTGTGCATCAGAAGAGTCCGCCCGATAGGGGCCCGTGGTGAGCTGATCGCCGGGCCGTTGGCGGCAGGACCGCCCGGCCGGCAGGGGGCGGTGGCATAGCTGCGCCTCCCGCACCGGGTCAAGGCGGCTGCTGCAATGCAGCATCGCGCCGTCCGCGGGGCGGCTTGCCCCGCCAGAACCGGTGAGATGCGCGCGGACTGCGAAAATCCTTGATGGAAATCCTTGACGGATGCACGCGTGGGCACCATTGTCCCGCGCCATGAACGGCCTTTTTTCCATCTTCGGCATTCGTCTGCCGATTATTTGCGGTTAGCCCGAGAAGCTGGCCGCGGCCGTCCCTTGCTGCACCCTTAAGCCCGTTTAAGGACCTGGACGCCCCGGCCGGTGGACCGGCTGTGCGCGCATGCCCGTTTGGCAGGCGTGTGTCCGTTGCGCGATGTCGCGGAACGCGGAGCGACGAGGGGAGCATCCATGGAGCTGCGGCTTCACAACACCCTGACCCGGTCGAAGGACGGCTTGCGTCCGCTCGATCCCACCAACGTGCGCATGTATGTGTGCGGGCCCACGGTCTATGACCATGCCCATATCGGCAATGCGCGGCCGGTGATCGTGTTCGACGTGCTGTTCCGGCTGCTGCGCCGGCTCTATGGCGCGGACCACGTGAAATACGTGCGCAACATCACCGACGTGGATGACAAGATCAACGCCCGCGCCGCCGATCGCGGCATCTCCATCCGCGAATTGACTGAGGAAACCTATCGCTGGTTCCGTGAGGATACGGCGGCGCTCGGCTGCCTGCCGCCCACGGTGGAGCCCCGCGCCACCGAGCATATCGCCGAGATGCGTGCGCTCATCGAGCGACTGGTGGCGGCCGGCCATGCCTATGTGGCCGAGGAGCACGTGCTGTTCAACGTGCCCTCCATGCCCGATTACGGTGCCTTGTCCCGCCGCCCGCTGGACGAGATGATCGCCGGCGCGCGGGTGGATGTGGCCCCCTACAAGCGTGACGCCATGGACTTCGTGCTGTGGAAGCCCTCCGACGCCGGCGTGCCGGGCTGGGATTCCCCGTGCGGCATCAAGACCCCCGGCCGGCCGGGCTGGCATATCGAATGCTCGGCCATGAGCTGGCGGCACCTGGGCGAGACCTTCGACATCCATGGCGGCGGCATCGATCTCATCTTCCCCCACCACGAGAACGAGATCGCCCAATCCCGTTGCGCCTTCCACACCGGCGTCATGGCCCAGATGTGGCTGCACAACGGCTTCCTGATGCTGGAAGGCGAGAAGATGTCGAAGTCGCTCGGCAACTTCGTCACCATCCGCGAATTGCTGGAGGAGTGGCCGGGCGAGGTGCTGCGCCTCACCATGCTGTCCACCCATTATCGCCAGCCCATCAACTGGACCCGCCAGGGCCTGGGCTTCGCCGCCAAGACCCTGGACAAATGGTACAAGGTGATCGGCGAGGTGGAGGCCGAGGACGGCGAGGGCAATCCGTTCGAGCACGAGATCGCCGAACGCCTGGCGGACGATCTGAACACCCCTTCCGCCATCGCCCATCTGCATCACCTGGCCGATGTGGCCGAGCATGAGGAGACCTCCTCGGCGCTGCGGCGGCGCTTCAAGGCGGCGGCCAACCTCATGGGCCTGCTCACCGATACCGAAAGCGGGTGGCGGGCGCGGGCGAAGGCGTCCATCTCCCTCGACGAAGGGGTCATCGCCGGCCTCATCGCCGAGCGGCTGGCCGCCCGCAAGGCCAAGGACTTCAAGCGCGCCGACCAGATCCGCGAGGAACTGGCGGCGCAGGGCATCGTGCTGATGGACAACAAGGACGGCACCACGACCTGGGAGGTGGCGCGATGAGCACTCTCCGTCTCGCCCTGCGCCCGTTCCTGCCGGCGGATACGCCGGTGCTGGCGGCGCTGTTCACCGCCGCCATCCTGGAGCTCACCGGCGAGGATTACGACCTCGACCAGCAGGAGGCCTGGGCCGCCGCCGCCGAGGACGAGGTCGCGTTCGGTGAGCGCCTGGGCGCGCTGCTCACCCTGGTGGCGGTGCGGGCCGGCACGGTGGTGGGGTTCGTGGCGGTGAAGGACAATGCCCATATCGAGATGCTCTATGTGCATCCCGAGGCGGCCGGTAGCGGTGTCGGGAAGGCCTTGTGCGATGCCGCCGAGACCCTCGCGCGGGCGCGCGGCACCACGGCGCTGAGCGTGGATGCCAGCGACACCGCCCTCGGCTTCTTCCAGCATCGCGGCTATGTGCCCGAGCGGCGCAACACCGTGGCTCGCGGCAACGCCTGGCTCGGCACCACCACCCTGCGCAAGACGCTGGGCGAGGAAAAGGCCCGCCTGCAATGACAGCGGCCGCCGCCCCGGGGGACACGCACAAAAAGGGTTCGGACATGCCGACCAAAGAGCGCCTGTATCTGTTCGACACCACCCTGCGCGATGGGGCGCAGACCAATGGGGTGGATTTCACCGTCGCCGACAAGGTGAAGGTGCTCGGCCTGCTGGATCGCCTGGGGGTGGATTACGTGGAGGCCGGCTATCCCGGTGCCAATCCCACTGACACCGAGCTGTTCAGCACCCCGCATCCTGCCCGCGCCCGGGTGACCGCCTTCGGCATGACCAAGCGGCCGGGCCGCTCGGCCTCCAATGATCCCGGCCTTGCCGCGCTGCTGGAGGCCAAGGCCGATGCCATCTGCTTCGTCGCCAAGGCCTCCGCCTATCAGGTGCGGGTGGCGCTGGAGACCACCAAGGAGGAGAACCTCGCCTCCATCCGCGACAGCGTCGCGGCGGCGGTCGCCGCCGGGCGCGAGGCGCTGCTGGATTGCGAGCATTTCTTCGACGGCTACAAGGAAGATCCGGAGTTCGCCCTCGCCTGCGCCCGCACCGCCTATGCGGCCGGCGCCCGCTGGGTGGTGCTGTGCGACACCAATGGCGGCACGCTGCCCCATGAGGTGGAAGCCATCGTGCGCGAGGTGGTGAAGGTGGTGCCGGGCGATCACCTCGGCATTCATGCCCATAACGACACCGAGCAGGCGGTGGCCAATTCGCTGGCGGCGGTGCGGGCCGGGGTGCGGCAGATCCAGGGCACGCTGAACGGCCTCGGCGAGCGCTGCGGCAATGCCAATCTGTGCGCGCTGATCCCCACCTTGATGCTGAAGCGCGACTATGCGGAGCGCTTCGACATTGGCGTCGCGCCCGAGGGGCTGGCGGAGATCGTGCAGGTGTCCCGCGCCCTCGACGAGATGCTGAACCGGGCGCCCAACCGCCATGCCGCCTATGTGGGCGAGAGCGCCTTCGCCACCAAGGCCGGCATCCATGCCTCGGCGATCCTGAAGGACCCGGCGACCTATGAGCACGTGCCCCCCGAGGCGGTGGGCAACCGGCGCAAGCTCCTGGTGTCGGACCAGGCCGGCAAGTCCAATGTCATCGCCGAACTGGAGCGGCTGGGGGTGAGCGTGGACAAGGCCGATCCGCGCCTCGCCCGCCTGCTGGACGAGGTGAAGACCCGCGAGGCCCTGGGCTATGCCTATGAGGCGGCGGATGCCTCGTTCGCGCTGCTGGCGCGCCGCGCCTTGGGCGAGGTGCCGGACTTCTTCGCGGTGGAGCGCTTCAGCGTGAAGGTGGAGCGGCGCTACAACGCCAAGGGCGAGCTCACCACCGTGGCGGAAGCCATCGTGAAGGTGCATGTGGGCGAGGAGACGCTGATCTCCGCCGCCGAGGGCAACGGCCCGGTGAACGCCCTTGACCTCGCCTTGCGCAAGGATCTGGGCAAATACCAGCCGCTCATCGCCGGCCTCCACCTCACCGACTACCGGGTGCGGGTGCTGAACGGCGGCACCGAGGCGGTGACCCGGGTGCTGGTGGAAAGCACCGACGAAAATGGCGATCGCTGGACCACCGTCGGGGTCTCTCCCAACATCATCGACGCCTCGTTCGAGGCCCTGCTCGATTCCATCACCTGGAAGCTGCTGAAGGAAGGTGCCACCGCCTGAGGTGGGGCGCGCGGCGATCCCGCCATCCCCATCTTTGCGGGTCGTGTGCGAAAGCGCACCAACCAGCTGTTGTGGGCGTTTTCGTGGGTGCAAATGCGCAGTGCATGGGAGCAAGCGCATGCTTGCTTCAAGTCAATGTGGTCATAGTGGTATCGACGCCATTTCCTGCCACGGCGCGGTCATGATGGTCGCGTACGGATGCAGAAATTGGAATATAGCGTCATGTCCACCGCATCTGGAAGATTTGATTTCACGGATCCCATGGTGGTTGTTCGGGTCATCTGCGGCCTGTTCTATTTCCCGCACGCGATCTCGAAGATCGTCGGCTTCGCCGGGACGGTGGGATTCTTCACAAAGGCGGGGTTTTATCCGCCGGAAGCGTTCGTGGTGCTCTCGGTCATCATGGAGCTCATCTGCGCCATCGGCCTCACCTTCGGCCTGTTCCCCAAGTATCTCGGTATCGTCTCCGCCGGCCTGATGCTGGTGGCGGCCTACGCCACCGCCCGGGTGCACGGCCTCGGCTGGTTCTGGGCCGGCCATGGCGTGGAATATCTGGTGTTCTGGGGTGTGGCCTCGCTCGCCGTGGCCCTAGATGCCTGGAACAAGAACCCCGGCTTCTTCGGCTATTTCGCCTGGCCCCTGCGCAAGGAGAAGGCCGCCTGAGGCGGGCCCTTTCAGGCTGATATGAGAACGGCCCCGGAGCCTGGCTCCGGGGCCGTTTTTGGGCCACCCCATCCGTGGGCGATCAGTGGGCCTTGGCGCTGCCGTGTCCCGCCAGCAGGGAGCGGATCAGCACCGCGATGGTGGTGCCGTTGTGGAGCGCGGCGGTGGCGATGGGCGAGAGATAGCCCAGCACCGCGGCCGCCAGGATGGCCGAGTTGGCGCCCACCGCCACGTTGAAGTTGGAGCGGATGAGCGCCATGGTGGCCTGCGAGATGCCCAGCACGGTGGCGAGCGAATCCAGCCGGTCGTCGGTCAGCACAATGTCGGCGGTGGCGCGGGCAATGTCGGCGGCCCGCGGCATGGCGATGCCCACATGGGCGGTCATCAGCGCCGGCCCGTCGTTCACCCCGTCCCCGACGAACGCCACCTTGGCGCCCTCCGCCTTCAGTTCGCCGATGATGCGGGCCTTATCCTCCGGCTGCTGCTCGTAATAGACGGCGTCGAGGCCAAGGGAGTCGCCCAGCGCCAGAGCTTTCGCCTTGGCGTCGCCGGTGATCATCACGATCTTCTTGATGCCGAGCGCGCGCAGCCGCGCCAGGGTTTCGGGCGTCTCCTCCCGCACCCGGTCGCGCAGGGCGAACATGGCCAGCGGGCGCTGGTTCCGTGCCGCATAGAGCAGGGACTTGCCCTCCGCCTGGAACTCCGCCACCTGGGCCCGCTGGCGGGCGAAGGAGATGTTCTCGTCATCCTCCAGGAAGTGGCGGCTGCCGAAGCGGATGACGTCATCGCCCACTTCCGCTTCCACGCCGTGGCCGACGATGAAGTTGACCTCCTCGTGGGGCACGTGGGCGAGCTTGCGCTGGCGGGCGAGGTTCACCACCGCCCGGGCGATGGGGTGGTTGGTGTGCTCGCCCAGGGAGGCGACCACCGCCAGGGCCTCCTCCTCGTCCACATCCGAGCGCAGGGGGCAGATGTCGGTGACCTGCAGGGTGTTGTGGGTGAGGGTGCCGGTCTTGTCGAAGACAATGGTGTCGATGTCCGCCAGCGCCTCGATGGCCTGCCCGCTCTTGACGAGGCAGCCCTGCTTGGCGGCCTGGAACATGGCGGTCTTCAGGGCGATGGGGGTGCCCAGCTTCACGGTGCACGAATAGTCCACCATGAACACGGATTCCATGCGCCGCAGGTCCCGCGTCAGCGCGAACACGCCGGCCGCCGAGCCGAGGGTGATGCCCACCCGCCGGTCGGCCAGGGCATCGGACACGGACTGGATCTCCGCCGGCCGCTCCAGCGCATCCTGGATATAGCGGGCGATGCGGCCGGTGGTGGTGGCTTCGCCCACCCGGTCGGCACGGATGATGAGGCGGCCCTCGGTGACGATGCCGCCGGCCAGCGCCATGCCACCCGGCGCCCGGGGAATGGGCAGGCTCTCGCCGGTCACCGCCGACTGGTCCACATACGCGTCGCCGGACACCACCGTGCCATCCACCGGTATGGTCTCGCCGAGGCCGACCACCACGTGCTCGCCGCCGTGCAGGCTGGCGAAGGGCACCTGGCGCATCTCACCGCTCCCGGTCTCGACCCAGACATCGTCCGGCGCGCGATGCAGCAGCGAGCGCAACAGCTCGTCGGACCGCTCGATGGTGGTGGATTCGATATATTCCGCCAGCTCCACCAGGAAGCGGGTGAAATTGGCGGTGGTGTATTCACCGCGCAAGGTGGGCAGGCCGATAGCGATGGCGTCGAGCACCTCGACCTTCAACCCGTGCTGGATGGCGGCGGCGATGCCGCGCAGCACGGTGCTCGCCACATTGGCATAGGTGAGGGCCGCGGCGGCGGGCCGCGGCAGCAGGCGGGCGGCGATGAGGGTCGCCACCGACAGCACCAGCGGCGCCGAATCGACCCCCGGCGGCTGCACCAGCGCCGGCACCTGGGCCGGCGGATGGGCCGCAAGGGCCAGGATGGCGGCACGGGTGGCGCCGGTGCCGTCATAGCTGACGATGAGCGAGCGGGCGCCGGCATTGAGGCGCACCGCGGACACACCGCGAATGTCGCGGACGGCGGTGGCCGCCCGCGACAACAGGTCGAGGTCCACGCCGAGCCGCAGGCGCAGCCGGCGCGGAACCTCATGAACGATGCGCACGCTCACGGGTGATCTCAGCTCCGCGCGGCGGTCAGGTCGGCGGCAGTCAGGTCAGGGGCGGGCTCGGCCGCCGGTTCGGCGTCCGCCGCGGGCTGGGTGGCGGCGGCCACTTCCGCTTCCGCGTCATGCAGGCGCTCCTTCAGCTCCTCGACACCGCCCTGGAGGAAGCTCCACACCTGCACGGCGGTGCGCATGATGGTGCGCTGGGCGGTCTCATTGGTCAGCAAGTAGGCCGCCGCGGCGCCCACCGCGAGGCCCTTGATGAGCGAGTCCGCATTGGGATGCTGGTGCCAGTTGAAGCCGCTGGCCTGTGCGCCGGCCTGTCCCGCGTTCGCGCCGCCGGCCTGGCCCGGGTTCTGGCCCGCGCCGGGACCGAAGGGGAAGCCCGCAGGCGGGAAGCCGGGGGGCATCTGGCCGGCGGGGCCGCCAAAGGGCGCGCCCTGGCCAGGCCCGTAACCACCCTGGCCCTGGCCGCCCTGGCCATAGCCGCCCTGACCATAACCACCTTGGCCAAAGCCACCTTGACCCGGGCCGCCCTGACCATAGCCTTGCCCATTGCCCTGGCCGGCGTCGGCGCCGGGGGCGGTGCCATAGAAGTGGTAATGATAGTGCACGCCCTGATCGGTGCTCTTCTCATCGGACATGGTGCTTGCTCCTGAATGGGGGGCCGGCGCGCGCCGTGGGGCGTTCACGCGCGGCGGGGGATGGGGGAGGGACCGGGCGCGATCAGACCTTCGGCTCGTCGGTCGGGGGCTCGCCGGCGGCGCCCTTGCTGAAGACGCCGGAGACGGCGGAGCGCACATCGGGCCGGTTCATCAGCACCACCAGGCCGGCGCCGATGGCCGCGCCGATCCAGAAATTGGAGCCGCTGGCCCGGGCAATGCGGGTGAGGTTGGACATGCTGAAGCCGTCGCGCAGCACGCCTTCCAGCACGTCGAGCGCATCAATGCGCGGTCCACTGCCGGGTTGCGGGCCGGCACCCTGGGGGCCCGCTGCCTGCGGACCATAGCCCGGGTTTGCGCCGGAGCCGGGGCCATAGCCCGCGTTCGGGCCATAGCCGGACTGTCCCGCGTTCCAGCCGTAGCCGGGCCAGGAACCGGAGGACTGGGCACCTGCATTCTGCGGGCCTGCCTGGGTCGCACCGGCTTGAGAGTTACCCCATTGTGGGTCCTTCTTCGACATCGGTTCTTCCTTGGATCACAGCGCCAATTCAAAGGGAAAGCCACCGGCCCGGCGGCACTGCAGCGGGCGGTGGCAAAGAGCGGGTGAGAAAGGGGAGGGGGCGGCCATGGGCGCCATCCCCTCAGCTGACATGGGTGGCCAGCACCTGGGCCACCTCCTCGGCGTCGGCCACCAGCAGGCGCGGCCACAGCGGCGCCGGGATGAGGTGGGGATCATATTCCACCACCACCGACAGGGCCGCCGCATTCACCCGTGTGGTGGTGACGCCGCGGATGCGGCCCACGAGCTCCACGAACGGCTTGGGGTCCGCCTTCGGCAGGTGCGCCAGGGCCGCGAAATCCAGCTTGAGGCGGATGCGGCCTGGCACGTGGTGGGCGATGGAGACGTAGCGGCGCAGGTGCAGGAACGGGCCGAGATCAGGAATCATGAGTGCTCTTGTCCTCGTCGCTCACCCATTCGTAAACCTCCGGCACGACGGCCGCCATGGGGCAGCTGCAGCCACCGAACGGCCCTTTGCCGCAGCTGCCGCAGGCGCTGGGAATGAAGCGCACCCGAGATTTGGCGCGCCACATCTCCAAAAGGCTGCGGGCATTGTCGGGCGTGGTGGAGAGCCCCACCGCCAGATCGCCGACGGTGGTGCGGTGGTGGTCCTGCATATAGGCCTTCACGGCGGACAATGTGGTCATGACCGGATCTCCTTCACGGCCGCATTTCCTTGAAGGTGCCGCCGGGCAGCACCAGCCGTTCCTCTCGGGTGCGACGGGCCGCTGCGGCCTTGCCCACCTGGTAGAGCGTCACCATGGCCCCCAGCAGCAGGATCAGGCAGAAGCAGATCCAGAAGGTGGCGGTGGCCGGCGAACGCTCGAACCGCGCCGCCTGATAGAACACCACCGCCGCGCACCAGCCGAGGCCGGTGGTCCAGGAGGCGGCGAAGGCGGTCCAGCGCCAGCCGGTCTCCTGATAGATGGCGCCCACCGCCGCCACGCACGGCATGTAGAGCAGGATCATCAGGAGATAGGCGAAGGCGCCGGCCTGGCCGTCGAAGCGGGCGGCCATGGCGGTGAAGGCGCTGGGTGCCACCTCCAGCTGCTCGGCCGCCCCCTCGCCCTCCGCCGTGTAGCCCACGTTGAGGCCCATGGGGTCGGCGAGATTGCCCAGCGCATCCTTGAGGTTGGCGGGAATGGTGGCGACCGCCGCCATCAGCTTTTCCGCAATGGTGGCCTCCGGTTCGGGCTCGGCCGGGCTCGCCGCATCACCGGCCTTGGCCGCGTCGGCGGCACCCAGCTGGCCATAAAGGGCGTTGAGGGTGCCGATGACCGCTTCCTTGGCCAGGATGCCGGTGAACACGCCCACCGCCGCCGGCCAGTTCTCTTCCTGCATGCCCATGGGCTCGAACACGGGCACGATGGTGCGGCCGATGGCGGAGAGCACCGACTTCTCACTGTCCTGGTTATTAAAGGTCCCGTCGGTGCCCACCGCATTGAGAAAGCTCAACAGCACCACGATGGGCACGATCACCCGCCCGCAGCGGAAGATGAAGGCGTTGAGCCGGTCCCAGGCCCGCAGCAGCACGGTGCGGAAGGTGGGGATGTGATAGGGCGGCAATTCCATGATGAAGGGCGACACCGTGCCCTTCAGCACCGTGTTCTTCAGGAGGAAGCCGGTGCCGATGGCCGCCAGGATGCCGATCAGATAGAGGGCGAACACCAGATTCTGCCCGCTCTCGGGGAAGAAGGCGGCGGCAAACAGCGCATAGACCGGCAGCCGCGCCCCGCACGACATGAATGGCGCCATCATCACCGTGAGCAGCCGGTCGTGGCGGCTTTCCAGAGTGCGGGTGGCCATGATGGCCGGCACGTTGCAGCCGAAGCCGACGATCAATGGCACGAACGATTTGCCCGGCAGGCCGATGGCGCGCATGGCGCGATCCATCACGAAGGCGGCCCGGGCCATGTAGCCGGAATCCTCCAGGAAGGAGAGGAACAGATAGAGGAAGGCGATGACCGGGATGAAGGTGGACACGGTCTGGATGCCGCCGCCGACGCCTTCCGCCAGCAGCACCACCAGCGCTTCCGGCAGGCCGAGGGCGGTGAGCACCTGCGTGCCCCCATCCACCAGCACCGCGCCCACCGCCTTGTCGAAGAAGTCGATGAACGCGCCACCGATGGAGATGGTGAACACGAACATCAGGTACATCATGACGAGGAAGATGGGGATGCCGAGGAAGCGGTTCAGCACCACCCGGTCGATATGGTCGGAGACCGTGCGCGAGGCATCCCGCGGGCGCGTCAGCACCTTTTCGACGATGGCGGTGATGAAGCCGAAGCGGGCGTCCGCCACCACGATGTCCGTATCCTCGCCCAGGCTCGCCTGCACCTTGTCGCGGGCAGTGGTCACATCGGCTTCGAGGGCGCTCTCGGTTTCGCCGGTGGTCAGCGCGTCACCCTCGATGAGCTTCAACGCCCGCCAGCGCGGCTGGGCGACGCCCATGGCCTCGAGCTTGGCGGCGACGGCGCCGATGCCTTCCTCGATGGCCGGCCCGTAATGGGGCTCCACGGTCGGGGGGTGGGGCGCCGCGGCGAGCTCGGCGATATGGGTCTTGAGCTTGGCGACGCCGATGCCGCGCGCCGCCACCAGCTCCACCACCGGGCAGCCGAGCGCCGCGCTGAGCGCCTTCACGTCGAGGGCGAGGCCGCGCCGCTCAGCGATGTCCATCATGTTGACGGCGGCCACCATGGGCACGCGCATCTCCAGAAGCTGGGTGGTGAGATAGAGGTTCCGCTCCAGGTTCGAGGCGTCGATGATGTTGACGATCAGGCTCGCCGCGCCGGACAGCACGAAGTCCCGCGCCACCCGCTCGTCCTCGGAGATCTGGATTGTGGCGCCCAGCGAATAGACGCCGGGCAGGTCCACCACCTCATAAAGCTGGCCCTCATACGTATAGGTGCCGAACTTCTTCTCCACCGTCACGCCCGGCCAGTTGCCCACTTCCTGGCGGGCGCCGGTGAGGGCGTTGAACAGGGTGCTCTTGCCGCAGTTGGGATTACCGACGACGCCGATGACGATCTTCTCTGCCCCAGCCATCACAACTTCTCCACGGCGATCGTTTCCGCTTCCGCCTTGCGCAGGCTCATGGCGAAACCGCGCACCTTGATTTCCACCGGGTCGCCCAGCGGCGCCACCCGGGTGATCTCGAACTCCACCCCGGGGGTCAGCCCCATGGACATCAGCTTCTGGCGATATTCGAGCCGGCTCTTGCCGAGGCCGACGATGCGGGCGCGATCGCCGGGCACCAGGGCCGAGATGGTCAGCGCCGGCAGGGTCTGCTCCAGCGGGCGCACCACCACGCGGGTCGCCGTGCGCGCGTCCACCACCACCCGGCAGTCGTCGTTGATGGCGACCAGCAGGCCGTTCTCGCCGGAGTGCTGCACGATCTCCACCCGGCTGCCCAGATGCAGGCCGAGGTCGGCGAGGCGTTTTTCGTCGCTGGCATCTCCTTCCCACGCGATGACGCGGACCGTGCCGCTTTCGACTTCAGATAGCTTGAGATGACTCATCGACCATGCCCCACTGACTGACGGGAGAGCATCCCCTGCGCCGCAGTCTCGGTTTCATTATGAGCATAGTTGCACTGGAACGGGAATACGGACTTTGACGTAAATCAGCACGAATGCTTCAAAAGTGCTTTTAGAACATGGATAAATACAAATCTGGAATGACTCTAAATTGTGGGTTGCTCTTCTTCCTTTAGGGGAATGCGGGCCAGTGCGTGGCGTGCGCCCGCCTTCCGCCCGCCGTCGGCGGACGCGGCAAAACCCCCGGTGCCGCGCGGGCGCCAGGGGGGGCAGACGATGTCGGGCGGCGCCTACTGGGCCAGGTGTTCGGCGAGGATGGAGAAGCCGACGGCGATCAGCGTGATGCCCGCGGCCAGTTCCGCAATGCGGCTCCAGCGGTCGCTGATGAGGCGGCCCAGCAGCATGCCGCTGGACGACATGACGAAGGTGGTGAAACCGATGGCCAGGGCGATGACGATGATGTTCACGTCGAGCAGGGCCAGCGACACCCCGACCGCCATGGCATCCAGGCTGGTGCCGATGGCGGTGACGATGAGCATCCAGAACGAGCTCTTGGGCGGCGGGGCATCCGCGCCCCGGCGCAGGGCCGCCAGCAGCATGTGCAGTCCCACCCCGCCCAGCAGCGCGAAGGCGATCCAGTGATCGACGCTTTCGACGAGGCGGCTGGCGGCGACGCCGGCGGTCCAGCCGATCACCGGGGTGAGGGCTTCGACGATGCCGAACACGACACCGGTGCGCAGGGCCTCGGAATAACGCGGCCGCCCCAGGGCGGCGCCGCGGCCGACCGAAACGACGAAGGCGTCCATGGACATGCTGAGCGCCAGCACGGCGATGGTGAGAGCCGACATATTGAACTCGACGGACGCAGGAAGGACCGCGTGCCATGCATCCCGTCCGAAGAAAGCATGGTTCACGACGGTCTTGCCGGGCCGACACATTCGGCTGACCGCGCCACGCATGGATGCCTGAGGCACCCTCGCGAGTCTGTTGACGCGATCCCGCTCGGAAGCGGTGGCTACTCCCCGATGGGGTGCAGATAGCGGTCGTGCGCCGCCAAGTCAAATCCGCACGCTGCAGGGCAGCATGGTGCATGGGGCGACGCCCCCTTTGTGCCGGCGCGGTGCGTTTGCTACAGCGGGACGGCCGCCATGGCGCGGCGCGAACCTGGGGGATGGGATGTCAGCTTGGCAGAAGGCCTTAACGGCGGGCTTCGTGGCCGCAATGATCTCGGCCGCGCCGGCCTGGGCGCAGGGTGATCCCCTGGCGCCGCCCTCGGACCTCGGCGCCTCCGGCGTGCCGGTGCCGCCGGATGGCACTGCCATTCTCGGCACGGCCGCCCCGGCCGGAGAGATCGCGATTCCGGTGCCGCCCAGCACCTGCCCGGGCCTTCAGGCCATGATGCGCAGCCAGGGGGTGGTGCTGCTTCCCACCGGCGGCGGCAATGCACAGCGCTATGTGCGGGACCAGGCCTATTGCGACTCGGGCCAGGAGGCCAACCCGGCGTGGGTGCCCACCTCCGATAATCCGCAGTGCTTCATCGGCTACACTTGCGCCGAGCCCAACGACGACGGCGACAACTGACGGCCGGCGGCGCGCCGGGCCGGCTCAGCGCCGGCGCGGCCTGGCTTGAGGCGGGGCGGAAGGGGCCGGCGCCGGCGGTGCCACCGGCACGTGCAGCGCCAGAGCCTGCACGAGGGCGTTGGCATCCCCTTCGATGCGAAAGGTCTTCTGCCGCGCGGTGGCGCCGGCGCTGAGGCTGACCCGGGAGGCCGGCACGCCGAGGGCCGCCGCGATCACCCGCGCCACGGCGGCGGTGGCCGCGCCATCTTCCGGCGCGGCGCGCACCCGCACCTTCAACACCTCGCGGCCGTCGGAAAGGGTGGCGACCCCGTCCAGGGCGTCGCGGCCGCCTTTCGGCGTGGCGCGGACGAACAGCTCAATGCCGCCCGCCACCGGGCGCCAGATGCTCACGGCTCAGAAGACGTTGGGATAGACGTAGAGGCCGATCACCCGCTGAACGAAGAAGATGAGCAGAATGAGAATCATCGGCGAGATGTCGATGCCGCCCAGCGAGGGAATGACCGAGCGGATCGGCGCGAGCACCGGCTCGGTGATGCGATACAGGAACTCGCCCACGGAGTGGATGAACTTGTTGTAGGGGTTCACCACATTGAAGGCGACCAGCCAGGACAGGACGGCGGCGGCAATCAGCAACCACACGTAAAGGTTCAGCACAATCAGGATGACGTCGAGAACGGCGCGCATGTCGGTGAGGATCCCCGCAGCAATAGCGGTTCAGCAATAGCCTTGAGAAGGGGGCCGGAACAAGGCCATTGCGCAGCGCGGGATGTCACGGTGGGGCCGGGCAAAGGCGTTTGCGGCGCCGTCGCGGACCCCGCCGGGGGTGGTGCAGAGCGCGTGCAGAGGCGGGCGCGGGGGTAGGGCGCTGGTCGGGAGCACGCCGGCAGCCTCGGCGGTGGAGGTGGTCGCGCGCCGGCGGGTGCATGGATGCCCCGCGATGGCCGCCCTTGACTTGCCGGCCGGCCGAAGGCAGCTTCCCGCCCCATCGGAGGGGCTAAAATTGACCCTTTCCAACCTCACGGACAAGCATGCGCAGCTATCTGGACTTCGAGAAGCCGGTGGCCGAACTCGAGGCCAAGGTGGAAGAATTGCGGGCGCTTTCCGCCGCGAACGGCGTCGCCATCGGCGACGAGGTTCAGCGGCTGGAAACCAAGGCGCATGATGCGCTGGTGGCGCTCTATGCCAATCTCACACCCTGGCAAAAGACCCTCGTGGCGCGTCACCCGCTGCGGCCGCATTTCGCGACCTTCGCCGATGGCCTGTTCGAGGATTTCACGCCGCTGGCGGGCGACCGCAAGTATGGTGAGGATGAAGCGATCATCGGCGGTTTCGCCCGTTTTCGCGGCGAGCCGGTCTGCGTGCTCGGCCACGAGAAGGGCTCCACCACCGAGACCCGCATCCGTCACAATTTCGGCATGGCGCGGCCGGAGGGCTACCGCAAGGCGGTGCGCCTGATGGAGCTGGCGGACCGCTTCGGTCTGCCGGTGATCTCGCTGGTGGATACCGCCGGCGCCTATCCCGGCATCGGCGCCGAGGAGCGCGGCCAGGCCGAGGCCATCGCCCGCTCCACCGATGCCTGCCTCGGCCTGATGGTGCCCAATGTGGCGGTGATCATCGGCGAGGGCGGTTCGGGCGGCGCCATCGCGCTGGCCACCGCCAACAAGGTGCTGATGCTGGAGCACGCCATCTACAGCGTGATCTCGCCGGAAGGCGCCGCCTCCATCCTGTGGCGCGATACCGCCAAGGCGCAGGACGCGGCCACCAACATGAAGATCACCGCCCAGGACCTGCTCCGGTTCGGCGTCATCGATTCCATCGTGAAGGAGCCCGTCGGCGGCGCCCACCGCGATCCGGAAGTGGCCGTGGCGGCGGTGGGGGATGCCATCTCCGATGCCCTGTCCTCGCTGGTGGAGCTGGACGGGCCGGCCCTGCGCAAGGCGCGGCGGGCGAAGTTCCTGGCCATCGGCCGCAACCTGTGAGCCCATCGGGCGCGGCCTGGCCGCGCCCGTGGCGCCTGTTTCCTCCCGCTCCTTGCCCGCATCTGCGCCGAGTTGGTGCCCTCGCCTGCGGCTGTTTGGCGCCGGCGCAAGGGGGTGTCGCCACCGGTGGAAAAATCCTGGCGGGTCCCACGTCCGGCCGGTGCGTGGATCTCATCTTAGCCGCAATTGCCCCGTTTGTTCGCCGCTGGATGCGGGCGCCTGCCGCCGTGCTCCGCGCCGAAAGCGCGTGGGCCGGATGGCCAGCTCAATTCGGTCACATTGTGGTAACGCGCCGTCAAGATTCAGGGGCGGATGATGTGGTTTAACGTGCCCGGACAGGTATCAGGAGTTCCGCGTTGAGCCGTCCGTTGACGATAGTCTCGTCCCGCGTCCGCATGGCGGCGTTGGCCGCCACCGCGGCGCTCGCCCTCGCGGCGTGCAATCAGACCGATTCCGTGGCGCGCAAGGCCAACAAGCCGCTCTCGCCGCAGATGGTCGCCCTTATCAGCGAGAAGGGCATGACCCCGGCCACCCCCATCATGGTCCGCATCTTCAAGGAAGAGGCGGAGCTGGAGGTGTGGAAGGAAACCTCCTCGGGGCGCTATGCGCTGCTGAAGACCTATCCCATCTGCCGCTGGTCTGGCGAGCTCGGCCCCAAGGTGCGCACCGGCGACCGGCAGGCGCCGGAAGGCTTCTATGCCATCAGCCCGGGGCAGATGAACCCCAATTCCAGCTATTATCTCTCGTTCAATCTCGGCTTCCCCAATGCCTTCGACAAGGCCTATGGGCGCACCGGCGACTTCCTGATGGTGCATGGCGATTGCTCATCGGCCGGCTGCTACGCCATGACCGACGAGCAGATCTCGGAGATCTTTTCCCTGGCGCGGGAGAGCTTTGCCGGCGGCCAGCGGGATTTCCAGGTGCAGGCCTATCCGTTCCGCATGACGCCGAAGAATATGGCCCGCCACCGCAACAATCCCAACATGGCTTTCTGGCGCAACCTCAAGCAGGGCTACGACCATTTCGAGGTCAGCCGCCAGGTGCCGAAGGTGAATGTGTGCGAGCGGCGCTACGTGTTCGATGCCCAGGCGGTGCCTGGCGCGCGCTTCGATGCCGAGGCCGCTTGCCCGCCCTATCAGGTCGACCCCTCGGTGGCGCAGGCGGTGGCGGCCAAGACCCGCAGCGACGATGCCCAGATCGCCGCGCTCTCCAGCGGGCCCACCGCCCCCGTGCGCACCAATGCCGACGGCGGCATGCATCCGGTGTTCCTGGCCGAGATCAAGCGGCGGGAAGGCGGCAGCGAATCCGCTTTCGCGCCGCAGGCGCCCGGCACCATTCCCGAAACCACCCGCCCGCCGCGCATCGTCGACGACAAGTCGGTGGCCGACGTGGGGGGACCGGAGAAGCCGGTGGCGGCCCCCGCTTCCACCGGGGCGCAGATGGCGGCGCAGCAGCCGCCCGTCGCCACCACCACCGCCGACGGGGCGGTGACCACCAGCACCGTGCCCCTGCCGGCGGTGGCCCCGCGCTAGGGTGCGGGTCCTCGCGGGTGCTGGCCGGCTCGACCGTCCGGTGCCCGCCGCTGGCCCGCGCATGGCGCGTGGCTCATATCCGTTTGCTCACCTCTTGCTCGTGCTTCCGTGGCTCCCGCAAGGCGGACAGGGAATGCGCCGTGCCGCCATCTCTTGATGCGCTCGCGTCGCGGGCGGTCGCCGCCGTGTCCTGCTCCGCGTCGATGCCTCAGGCGCCGGCGGCCGCCAGGGCCGAGGGGGAGACCTGCAATCCTCTTTTCTGCTGGGGCGGAGGCCGGCGCGGTCTGCGTCGCTCGCGCGGCGGAGGGGCGCGTCCACGCCGGGCTTTTCCGGTTGGCCCGGTGGCAGGCTCTGCTGAGGCACGGAAGGTGAAACAGGGAAGCTGAAGCATAGCTTGGCCGCAGGGCGGGCGATCCGGCTTGACGGGCGCGCGCTTTCGCCGTGCTCTGGACGGAGCGAAGGGGCGACGGCCGGGCCGGCCGACAGGGGAGGGGGGCTATGCGGCGGGGAATGGTGATGGTGGCGGCGCTGCTGCTGAGCGGGGCACCGGCGCTGGCGGACAGCTGCTGGATGCACAATGGCTCGCTGGTGCGGCTGGTGGCGGCAGGCGACGCGCGCAGCTTCGTTTATGAGGTGCCCCGGCCCGGCTTGCGCGAGATCGGCGTGAAGCGCGGCACACTGCTGTTCAAGGGCAAGCGCCATGGCCGAACCTACAGCGGCATCGCCCGCATGTTCTCCACCGAATGTCCCGGAGCGGTGACGGAATATGCCGTGGAGGGGCCCGTCAGCGGCGATCAGACCCGGATCGTCCTCACCGGCTGGCGCGAGGTCTACCGCGCGTGCGTGCCCACCGACCAGCCGGTGGAAGACCGGCTGGTGTTCACCTATGCCCGCAAATGCTGAGGCCTGAGCGGGCCCGCGGCGGACGGCGCTGAGGCCGGCGGCCCCAATGCGGATCGGGCGCAACCGCCCGGCGGCCGCGCCCGATCCTCAGGTCTTGAATGCGTCGAGCCGTGATCCGTCGGACCCGGCGCCGCCACAGCGTCAGGCGAAGCGGCCGTGGCAGTGCTTGTATTTCTTGCCGGAGCCGCAGGGGCAGACCTCGTTGCGGCCCACCTTGCCCCAGGTGGAGGGATCGTTGGGGTCGCGCTCGGCCACCGCCAGGTCACCGGAGAGGAGCGGTTCGGGCCGGCTGCCGATAGCGGCGGCGGCGCTCGCCAGTTCGTCCTCGCCGGTGATGGGATCGGCGTGGTGCGCCTCCATCTCCGGCAGGTCCTCCATGGGCGGCGCCTGGGTGACGATCTCCACCCGCATCAGCTGGGCGGTGACCACCTCGCGCAGGCGGTTCAGCAGGCTGGAGAAGAGGTTGAAGGCCTCGGACTTGTACTCGTTGAGCGGGTCGCGCTGGGCGTAGCCGCGCAGGCCCACCACCTGGCGCAGGTGATCGAGCATGGCGATATGCTCGCGCCACAGATGGTCGAGGGTCTGGAGAAGGATCGACTTCTCCACATAGCGCATCAGCTCGGGACCGTATTTGGCGGCCTTGGCGGCCATCCATTCGTCGGCGGCGCGGGTGATGCGCTCGCCCACCTCGTCACCGGCGATGCCTTCTTCCTTGGCCCATTCCACCACCGGCAGGTCGAGGTTCAGCACCTCCAGGAGCGCGGCGTGCAGGCCGGCGGTGTCCCACTGTTCGGGATAGGCGTTCTCGGGGATGAACTTGGCCACCGTGTCGGCGATCACGGCGTGGCGCATGTCCTCCACCGTCTCGGCCACGTCGTCGTCGTTCATCAGCTCCAGGCGCTGCTCGAACACCACCTTGCGCTGGTCGTTGAGCACGTCGTCGTATTTGAGGACGTTCTTGCGCATGTCGTAATTGCGCGCTTCCACCTTCTGCTGCGCCTTTTCCAGCGCCTTGTTGATCCAGGGGTGGATGATGGCCTCGCCTTCCTTGAGGCCGAGCTTCTGCAGCATGCCGTCGAGCCGGTCGGACCCGAAGATGCGCATCAGGTCGTCGTCCAGCGACAGGAAGAACTTGGAATGGCCGGGGTCGCCCTGGCGGCCGGAGCGGCCGCGCAGCTGGTTGTCGATGCGCCGGCTCTCGTGCCGCTCGGTGCCGAGCACGTAGAGGCCGCCGGCTTCCAGCGCCTTGTGCTTCAGCTCCTCCACCTCGGCGTGGATCTTCTCTTCCGCCGCGACGCGCTCGGGGCCTTCCGGCAGGTCCTTGAGCTCGTTGACGATGCGCATCTCGGCGGAGCCGCCGAGCTTGATGTCGGTGCCGCGGCCGGCCATGTTGGTGGCGATGGTGATGGCCCCCGGCACGCCCGCCTGGGAGACGATATAGGCCTCCTGCTCGTGGTAGCGGGCGTTCAGCACCGAGAACACCTTGCCGCTGGTGTCGATCTCGGTGAGGGCGGCGGGATCGGCATAGTCCTTCTGCCTGAAGCCGTCCTTCTTGAGCAGGTCGGCCAGCAGCTCGGACTTCTCGATGGAGGTGGTGCCCACCAGCACCGGCTGGCCGCGCGCGGCGCAGTCTTTGATCAGCTCGATGATGGCGTGGTACTTCTCCATCGCCGTCCGATAGACCTCGTCGTCATCGTCGATCCGGGAGATGGGCAGGTTGGTGGGAATCTCCACCACCTCGAGCTTGTAGATGTCGGCGAACTCGGCCGCCTCGGTGTTGGCGGTGCCGGTCATGCCGGCCAGCTTCTCATAGAGCCGGAAATAGTTCTGGAAGGTGATGGAGGCCAGCGTCTGGTTCTCGGGCTGAACCTGGACGTGCTCCTTGGCTTCCAGCGCCTGGTGCAGGCCTTCGGAATAGCGCCGGCCGGGCATCATGCGGCCGGTGAACTCGTCGATGATCACCACCTCGTCGTTGCGGACGATATAGTCCTTGTCGCGCTGGAACAGGGTGTGAGCGCGCAGGGCCTGGTTCACGTGATGGACCACCGAGACGTTCTCGATGTCGTAGAGGCTGTGGGACTTCAGGAGCCCGGCCTCGGTCAGCATCTGCTCCATCTTTTCCATGCCGGCTTCGGTCATGGTGACGGAACGCTGCTTCTCGTCCACCTCATAGTCGGCCTTGTCCAGGCGCGGGATGTAGGTGTCGATGGTGTTGTAGAAATCCGAGCGGTCGTCGAGCGGGCCGGAGATGATGAGCGGGGTGCGGGCCTCGTCGATGAGGATGGAGTCCACCTCGTCGACGATGGCGAAGAAGTGCGGGCGCTGCACCATCTGGCTGCGCTCATACTTCATATTGTCGCGCAGATAGTCGAAGCCCAGCTCGTTGTTGGTGGCATAGGTGATGTCGCAGGCGTAGGCGGCGGCGCGCTGCTCGTCATCGAGCCCGTGCACGATGATGCCGGTGGACAGGCCGAGGAAGCCGTAAAGCTTGGCCATCCACTCGGCGTCGCGCTTGGCCAGATAGTCGTTCACCGTCACCACGTGCACGCCCTTGCCGGCGAGCGCGTTGAGATAGACGGGCAGGGTGGCCACCAGGGTCTTGCCTTCGCCGGTCTTCATCTCGGCGATGCCGCCTTCGTGCATCACCATGCCGCCGATGAGCTGCACGTCGAACGGGCGCATGCCGAGCGCCCGCTTGGCGCCCTCGCGCACGGTGGCGAAGGCGGGCACCAGGAGGTCGTCGAGGCTCTTGCCATCCGCCAGCTGGCGGCGGAACTCCTCGGTGCGCGCGCGCAGCGCGTCATCGGAGAGCCCCTCCAGCTCCTTTTCCAGGGCATTGATGGCCTGGACGCGGGGGCGGTACCCCTTCACCCGGCGATCGTTTGCGGAGCCGAAGAGCTTGCGGGCAAGTCCACCTAACATGGGTTATTCTCTGTTCCGATCCGTCGGGTCGCGAGGAGGGCGGAGACGGGCCGCCGGACCCTCCGGGAAGTGGCGCGCCTTTCGACACCCCTAATGCGGCGTCAGCAAGTCCGAACCAGTCTGGCGGCGGAGAGGCTCTCCCCGCGCCGGACCTACGCCGTTCCGCCTTGTCCCCCGCGCGCGCGTCGAGATAGGGCGGTACCGACGACGGACAGCACACCACGCGGACACTTATGAACGGCCCCGCCCATTGTCAATGTGAGGCGGCGCGCCCTGCCGCAACGTCGGCACCGGCGCTGGTGCGCCAGCATGGCAATTTTGCAGCACCGTCCGCGCTTCCGCGCGCGCGCGGAAGCGGTGCATGGACACTCTGGCGGGGGGCCCTTAGTATCCGCCCGGCTGCGGATGCCGGGGGAATAAGCATGGGCCGTTGGGAGTTGCGGGCGGGTCGCCGACAGGAGAATGAGAATCTCGGGTCGCGCGCCACGCGAGCGGGCGTTGCCGCCCGCTGGGTCGCCCTGATGTCCGCCGGTCTCCTCCTCGCCGCGTGCGAGGAAAAAAATACCTATGTGCCGCCGCCCCCGCCCACCGTGACGGTGGCCACCGTGAGCGATCAGCCGGTGACTCGCTACCTGGAATTGACGGGTAACACCGCCTCCATCAATTCGGTGGATCTGAACGCCCGGGTGCAGGGCTTCCTCACCTCCATCAATTATGCGGACGGCCAGCTGGTGAAGAAGGGGGATCTCCTCTTCGTGATCGAGCAGGATGTCTACAAGGCCAATGTGGAGCAGGCGAAGGCGACCCTCGCCGCCAAGCAGGCGTCCCAGGTGCAGGCCGAGGCGGAATTCAACCGCCAGAACCAGCTGGCCAAGCAGGACTTTGCCTCCCAGGCCGTGCTCGATCAGGCCCGCGCCAAGCGCGATGCGGCGGTGGCCGATGTGGAGAACGCCCAGGCCTCGCTGGATCTGGCGCAGATCAACCTCGGCTATACCGAGGTGCGCGCGCCGTTCGCCGGCGTGGTGACCGCCCACTTGCAGGATGTGGGCGCTCTGGTGGGCTATTCCGGGCCCACCAAGCTCGCCACCATCGTCGAGGTGAACCCCATCTATGTGTGGTTCTCCCTGAGCGAGCAGCAGGTGCTCAACATCAAGGAAGGCATGGCCAAGGCCGGCCATCAGATGATGACCCTGCGGGAGAATCCCGGCGCCATTCCGGTGGAGATCGGCCTGCAGACGGAAACCGGCTTCCCCCACGTGGGCAAGCTCGACTACATCGCCCCCCAGGTGGATCCCAACCTCGGCACCCTCACCGTGCGCGGCATCTTCGAGAATGCCAATGTGGCGCTGCTGCCCGGCCTGTTCGCGCGGGTGCGGCTGCCGCTGGGTAAGGCGTTGCCCACCATCCTGGTGCCCGATTCCATCATCAGCGAGAACCAGCTCGGTTCTTATGTGCTGGTGGTGAACGACAAGGACGAGGTGGCGCAGCGCCAGGTCACCCTCGGCCAGCTGCAGCCTGATGGCCTGCGGGCCATCGAGGGCGGCCTGTCGGCGGGGGATCGGGTCATCGTCAATGGCATCCAGCGCGCGGTGCCCGGTTCCAAGGTGACGGTGGAGGCCGGCAAGATCGCCGCGCCGCTGCAGCCGACGCCGGTTCAGGATGGCGGCAAGTCGGTGGACACCAAGCAGCCGGACACCAAGCCAGCGGACACTAAGCCGGCCGATTCAAAGCCGGCGACCGCGCCGCCCGCGCCGCAGAAGAATTGATCCGTCCCTCGAACGCCAGGAACCAGCGCCCATGATTTCGCGCTTTTTCATCGAGCGGCCGGTCCTCTCGAACGTGCTGGCCCTGGTCTTCGTGCTGATCGGCCTTGTGTCGCTCATCCGCCTGCCGGTGGCGCAATATCCCAACATCGTGCCGCCCACGGTGTCGGTGAGCACCAGCTATCCGGGCGCCTCGGCCAAGACCATCGTCGATACGGTGGCGCTGCCCATCGAGCAGCAGGTGAACGGCGTCGAGGGCATGATCTACATGCAGTCCTGGGCGGCCTCGGACGGCACCTATACGCTGGTGGTGACCTTCGCCATCGGCACCGATCCAAACATGGCCCAGGTGCTGGTGCAGAACCGGGTGAACATCGCGCTCGCCTCGCTGCCGACGGCGGTGCAGACCCAGGGCGTGACCATTCTGCAGAAGGGCACCTCCATCCTGGAGTTCGTGACCCTCACCTCGCCCGATGGCCGGTATGACGGCCTGTATCTGAACAATTACGGCATCATCAACATCCAGAACGAGCTGGCCCGCGTGGAGGGTGTCGGCAACGTCGCCATCTTCGGTACCGGCACCTATGCGCTACGCGTCTGGATGGACCCGGCCAAGATGCAGGCGTTCGGCCTCACCCCCAGCGACGTGGGCAACGCCATCCAGAAGCAGAGCCAGCTGGTGACCCCCGGCCAGCTGGGCATTCCGCCGGCCCCCTCCAGCGCGGCCTTCCAATATACGGTGAACGTGAAGGGCCGGCTCAACGATGCCGCCGAATACGAGAACATCATCGTCAAGGTGGACAATCAGGATGGCGGTCGCATCGTCCGCATCCGCGACATCGCCCGGGTGGAACTGGGCGCGCAGAGCTACTCGCGCGACTTTACCCAGGACGGCAAGCCCGCGGCCGGCGTTGGCATCTTCCTCCTTCCCGCCGCCAATGCGCTCGATGTGTCGAACCGCATTGCCGCGAAGATGGAGGAGCTGAAGAAGAACTTCCCCGAGGGGTTGGAATATTCCATTCCATTCAACACCACGTGGTTCGTCTCCGCCTCCATCAACGAGGTCTACAAGACCCTTTATGAGGCGGCGCTGCTGGTGCTGGTGGTGATCCTGATGTTCCTTCAGGACTGGCGGGCGACGCTGGTTCCGGCCACCACGGTGCCGGTGACCATCATCGGCGCCTTCGCCGCCATGGACGCCATGGGCTTCACCATCAACATCTCGACCTTGTTCGCCATCATTCTGGCCATCGGCATCGTGGTGGATGACGCCATCGTCATTGTCGAAGGCGTGGCGCGGCATATCGAAGAGGGCATGGAGGGCCAGCCCGCCGCCGAAAAGGCCATGGACGAGTTGTTCGGGCCGGTGGTGGGCATCACCCTGGTCCTCATGAGCGTGTTCCTGCCGGCCTCGTTCATTCCGGGCCTGTCGGGGCAGATGTTCAAGCAGTTCGCGCTGGTCATCGCCGCCACCGCCTTCATCTCGGCCATCAACGCCGCCACGCTGAAGCCCACCCAGTGCGCCCTGTGGCTGCGCAAGCCGGTGCCGCCGGAGCAGCGCAACGTCATCTTCCGCGGCTTCAACGCCATCTATGGCAAGGCCGAGCACTGGTATGCCGGCCTCATCGGCCGCATGGTGCACCATTCCCACGTCATGGTGCTGATCGCCTTCGCGCTGATCGGCGTCGCCGGCTATGGCATCACCCGCGTGCCTACCTCGTTCCTGCCCATCGAGGACCAGGGCTACTTCCTGGTGGCGGTGCAGCTGCCCGACGGCGCCAACATGAACCGCACCAAGGTGGTGATGAACGAGGTGTCCGAGCGGGTGCGCAAGGTGCCCGGGGTGCAGACCGCCCTCGCCATCTCCGGCATCTCGGTGATGGACAATTCCTCCACCCTCGCCAATGCCGGCGTCATCTACGTGACCCTGACGCCGTGGGACGAGCGCTATTCCGGCAAGGTCAAGGGCGAGGATCTGTTGTCGCTCTACGAGAACCTCAACAAGGCGGTCGCGCCGGTGCAGGAAGCGCAGGTGCTGATCCTGGTGCCGCCGGCCATTCAGGGTATCGGCAACGCTGCCGGCTTCACCATGCAGCCACAGCTGCGCAACGGCAATTTCGACTATCGCCTCCTGGAGCAGATCACCACCTCGCTGGTGGAGAAGGCCCAGGCCCAGTCGGCCCTGCAGCACGTGGCCACCTCCTTCCGCATCGGCGCGCCGCAGCTGGAGGTGGAGGTCAACCGCACCATGGCCGAGACCCTCGGGGTGACCGTGGGGCAGGTGTTCGAGACCATCTCGTCCTATCTCGGCTCCACCTACGTCAATCAGATCACCCGGTTCGGCAACACCTTCCAGGTCTATATCCAGGCGGATTCGCGCAGCCGCGTGACCCCGGACGACCTCATGGCGCTGAAGGTGCGCACGCCCCAGGGCAACATGGTGCCGCTCGGCTCCATGGTGACTGTGCGGACCATGCAGGGCCCGCCGCTGATCTCGCTCTATAACCTCTACCCGACCGCCACCATCGTCGGTTCCAACGCCGCCGGCTTCTCCTCCGGCCAGGCCATGGATCTGATGGCGCAGATCGCCGCCGCCACCCTGCCGCCGGGCACCGGCTTTGAATGGACCGCCATGTCGTTCCAGGAAGCGGCGGTGGGCAGCCAGATCTATTACGTGTTCGGGCTCGCCATCCTGCTGGTCTATTTCGTGCTCGCCGGCCAGTACGAAAGCTGGATCCAGCCCATGTCGGTGATCCTGGCGGTGCCGCTGGCGCTGCTCGGCACCGTGGGGGCGCTGCTGGGGCTCGGGGTCTCCAACAATCTCTATACCCAGATCGGCCTGGTGCTTCTGATCGCGCTCGCGGCCAAGAACGCCATCCTGATCGTCGAATACGCCCGCGAAAAACGGGCGGAGGGCATGGAGATCATGGATGCCGCGGTGGAGGCGGCGCGGCTCCGGTTCCGCCCCATCCTGATGACCTCCTTCGCCTTCATCCTGGGCGTGCTGCCGCTGGTGTTCGCCACCGGCGCCGGCGCCAACTCGCGCAAGTCCATCGGCATCGCCGTGGTCTCGGGCATGCTGGCGTCCACCTGCCTTGCGGTGTTGTTCGTGCCGTCCTTCTTCACGGTGCTGCAGCGGTTCGAGGAACGGGGCAAGAAAAAGAAAGTGGCGCCGCAGCAGCCGCCACAAGAGCCGCCGCCCGCGGAACCCGCATCTGCCTGAGAATGGGTCTCGGGAGTTGCGCACCTCATCGGCATCTGCCTGTTTTTATGGCAGATGCCGCCATAAAGTCGCGCTTTCGCCCCGGCACAGCCTTGTCTAACCTTGTTCCGTTCACCCAAGGGCTTGATGCCCGCCGGACCAGGTGTCTTTGAATGTCGATCCTCGCGAGCCTGCATCACGTCACGCGCTATACTTACGAGCGGCCGGTGTCGCTCGGCGCGCAGACCATCCGCCTGCGCCCGGCGCCGCACAGCCGGACGGAGATTCCGGCCTATGCGCTCAAGATTTCGCCAGCCGAACATTTCATCAACTGGCAGCAGGACCCGTTCGGCAACTGGCTCGCCCGCATCGTGTTCCCCGAGCGGGTCACCGAGTTCAAAGTCGAGGTGGACCTGCTCGCCAAGCTCGACGTCATCAATCCGTTCGACTTCTTCGTCGAGGAATATGCCGAGCACTTCCCCTTCACCTACGCTCCTGAGCTGAAGGCCGAGCTCGCGCCTTATCTGGAGCTTGAGACCGAGGGCGCCCTGTTCGACGCCTTCGTCGCCTCCATTCCGACGGAGAAGCGGCGCATCGTCGACTTCCTCGTCGAGCTCAACCAGCGCCTCCAGGGCGAGATCGGCTATGTGATCCGCATGGAGCCGGGGGTGCAGACCCCCGACGAGACCCTCTCCAAGAAGCTCGGCTCCTGCCGCGACACCGGCTGGCTTCTGGTGCAGATCCTGCGCCACCTGGGCCTCGCCGCCCGGTTCGTTTCCGGCTACCTGATCCAGCTGAAACCCGACGTGAAGTCCCTCGACGGCCCCTCCGGCACCGACGTGGATTTCTGCGATCTCCATGCCTGGTGCGAGGTTTACGTCCCCGGCGCCGGTTGGATCGGCCTTGATCCCACCTCCGGCCTGCTGTGTGGGGAGGGCCACATTCCGCTGGCGGCGACCCCCCATTATCGGTCCGCGGCGCCCATCACCGGCTATCTCAACGAGAAGGCCGAGGTGGAGTTCGGCTTCGAGATGGCGGTCGCCCGCGTCGCCGAGGCGCCCCGCGTCACCTACCCCTTCTCGGACGAGACCTGGGCCGCCCTCGACGCCCTCGGCCAGAAGGTCGACCAGGACCTCGCCGCTGGTGACGTGCGCCTGACCATGGGCGGCGAGCCCACCTTCGTCTCCATCGACGACTACCAGGCGCCGGAATGGAATACCGAGGCGCTCGGTCCGCAGAAGCGGGTGCGCGCCGACGATCTGATCCGCCGCCTGCGCGAGCGCTTCTCCACCGATGGCGTGCTGCACTACGGCCAGGGCAAGTGGTATCCCGGCGAAACCCTGCCGCGCTGGTCGTTCGACCTGTTCTGGCGCAAGGACGGCCAGCCCATGTGGCGGCGGCTGGACCTGATCGCCGACGAGACCAAGGATTACGGCGCCACCGCTGCCGATGCGGAGCACTTCTGCAAGGCCGTGGCAGAGAAGCTGGGCGTCGGGGCCCAGTTCGTGCAGCCGGCGTTCGAGGACAATATCTATTATATGTGGAAGGAGCAGAGCCTTCCCGAGAACCTCGCGCCGGGCGACGAGCGCCTGGCCGATGAGGTGCACCGCCGCATGTTGGCGCGCACCTTCAACCAGGGCCTCGGCACCCCCACGGGCGCGGTGCTGCCGCTGCGGCGGGTGTGGGCGCCGGAGGGCTCGCGCTGGTGCTCGGAGGCCTGGACGTTCCGCCGCGACTACCTGTTCCTGATTCCCGGCGAAAGCCCGATGGGTTATCGCCTGCCCTTGGAATCGCTGCAGTATCTCGCCCCCACGCGCTATCCGCACATGGTGCCGACGGACCCGTTCGAGCCGCGCGGCCCGCTGCCGGATGCGGAGACGCTGGCGGCCCGCTATCGCGGCACCGGCGTTGACGGTCGCGAGCGCTACAGTGTGGCCCCGCGCACCGAGGCCTATGGGGTGGGCGAGCGGGCGCAGACCCTGGTGCGCGAATATCTGCTCAAGCATGACCAGCAGATCGGCACCGCCGATACCCGCACCGCTTTGTGCGTGGAACCCCGCGGCGGCCGCCTGTGCGTGTTCCTGCCACCGGTGGAAGTGCTGGAAGACTATGTGGATCTCATCGCCGCCGTCGAGCAGGTGGCCATCGAGCTCGAGATGCCGCTGCACCTTGAGGGTTATCCGCCGCCGTTCGATTATCGGCTGAACCTGATCCGGCTGGCGCCCGATCCGGGCGTGCTGGAGGTGAACGTTCACCCCTCCAACAGCTGGGAAGGCTGCGTCAACATCACCCGCATCCTCTATGAGGAGGCGCGGCTGGCCCGCCTGGGCACTGAGAAGTTCATGGTGGATGGCCGCCACACCGGCACGGGCGGTGGTAACCACGTGGTGGTGGGCGGATCCACCCCCGCTGACAGCCCGTTCCTGCGCCGGCCGGACCTGCTGAAGAGCCTGCTGCTCTATTGGCAGCGCCACCCCTCGCTGTCCTACATGTTCTCCGGCCTGTTCATCGGCCCGACCTCGCAGCATCCGCGCATTGACGAGGCGCGCCACGATAGCCTGTATGAACTGGAGATCGCCCTCTCCAAGATCCCGGCGCCGGGGGGCGAGCTGCCGCCGCCGCCGTGGCTGGTGGACCGCTTGCTGCGCAACCTGTTGGTGGATGTGACCGGCAACACCCACCGCACCGAGATCTCCATCGACAAGCTCTATTCGCCGGATGGCCCTACCGGCCGGCTGGGCCTGGTGGAGTTCCGCTGCTTCGAGATGCCGCCGGACTGGCGCATGAGCCTCGCCCAGCAACTGCTGCTGCGGGCGCTCATCGCCCGGCTGTGGCGGGCGCCCGTGTCCGGCGATTGCGCGCGCTGGGGCACCATCCTCAACGACCGCTTCATGATGCCCCATTATGTGTGGGCCGACTTCCTCGACGTGCTCGATGATCTGGGTGACGCCGGCTACGTCTTCGATCCCGAGTGGTTCAAGGCACAGTACGAGTTCCGCTTCCCGGCCTATGGCAAGGTGCAGCGGGCGGGCGTGGATCTGGAGGTGCGCCAGGCGCTGGAGTGCTGGAACGTGCTCGGCGAGGAGGGGGTCGTCGGCGGCACCGCCCGCTATGTGGACTCCTCGGTGGAGCGTCTGCAGGTGAAGGTGGAGGGCTTCAATCCCGCCCGCCACGTGCTCACCTGCAACGGCCGCCGCATTCCGCTGGCGCCCACCGGTCGCAATGGCACCTTCGTCGCCGGCGTGCGCTACAAGGCGTGGCAGCCCTGGTCGGGCCTGCATCCCACCATTCCTGTGCACACGCCGCTGACGTTCGACATTGTCGACACCTGGAGCCAGCGGTCCCGTGGCGGCTGCGTCTATTATGTGTCCCATCCCGGTGGCCGGAACTACGACACCTTCCCGGTCAATTCCTATGAAGCGGAGGCCCGCCGCCTCGCCCGCTTCCAGGATTACGGCCACACGCCGGGGGTGACCCACGTGCCGGCGGAAACGGCGCCGGACGAGTTCCCCACCACCCTCGATCTGCGCCGACCCATCGGCGTCTGATCAGGACTGTCCTGCTGCGGCAGGGCAGGGCGCTCGCGCCCAGCGCTCCGCATTCGCTCCCGGGGCGCCGGGGGCGGGACGGCGCGCGCGCGGGGGTTTGGCGCCGCCAAGGGGGCATTTTCAATCCGATCTGGCAGCACCCAGCCGGGGATGGCGGCCGTTGGCGGGTGGTGCACCCAGGGGTGTGTCTGCCATAATCACGGGCCCGGTCGGTGGATGGCGGGGCTGAAAGGGTTATTCGTGTCCGGGGCGGAACAGCGCAGCGAAGCATTTGAACGAGCTGCGGCCGAGAGCTTGCTCGGCGGCTATCGGACCTTGCCCGGTGTGCGCGACGAGATGATGGACGCCGAGGGGCGTCCGCGGCCCCATTGGGTGAGCTTCCTCGCCACCCTGGCGGAGTTCGGCCCGGAGGAACTGGGGCGGCGCTTTTCCTCCGCCGACCGCTATTTGCGGGATTCCGGCGTCTTTTATCGGGTCTATGACGATGCTGGCGGCGGCGAGCGGCCCTGGTCGCTCAGCCACATTCCCCTGCTGCTGGAGCAGCGTGATTGGGATGTACTGTCCGCCGGACTGATCCAGCGCGCCGAGCTTTTGGAGACGGTTCTTCAGGATCTCTATGGTCCCGCCCGGCTCGTCAGCGGCGGCGATCTGCCGGCGGCGGCGGTGGCCGGTAGCCCCGAGTTCCTGCGGCCGCTGGTGGGCGTGAAGCCGGTGGGCGGGCGCTATCTGAGGCTCTATGCGGCCGATGTGGGGCGCGGCCCCGATGGCCGCTGGTGGGTGCTGGCAGACCGCACCCAGGCCCCGTCCGGTTCCGGCTACGCGCTGGAGAACCGGCTGGCCATGACCCGCGCCCTGCCGGATGTGTCGCGCGCGCTGCACATGCAGCGGGTGGCGAGCTTCTTCCAGGCGCTGCGCACCTCGCTCAAGAAGCTGGATCGCAGCGGCGAGGCCCGCATCGGCATGCTCACCCCCGGTCCCATGAACGAGACCTATTTCGAGCATGCCCTGCTGGCCCGCTATCTCGGCTTCCTGCTGGTGGAGGGCGAAGACCTCACCGTGCGGGGCGATGCGGTACATGTGCGCACGGTGGCGGGGCTGAAGCGCATCGACGTGCTGCTGCGCCGGCTCGATGCCGATTTTGCCGATCCTCTTGAGCTGAACTCCGGTTCGCGGCTTGGTGTGCCGGGCCTGGTGCAGGCCCTGCGGCAGGGTGGGCTGGCGCTCGCCAACGCGCTCGGCAGCGGCCTTGTCGAGGCCCCGGCGCTGCTGGCCTTCCTGCCGCGCATCGCCACCCGCATCCTGGGGGCGCCGCTGGCGCTGCCGCATGTGGGCACCTGGTGGTGCGGCCAGGATGCCGAGCGCGCCCAGGTGATGGAGCACTTGGATGAGCTGGTGATCGGCTCGGCGTTCGGCCGGCGGGTGCCCGAACTCCCCCGGGGCGGCTCGGTGCTCGGCGCCGATCTCGGGCCGGCCGAGCGCCGTCGGCTCTCCACCCTGCTGGCCCGCCGGGGTGTGGATCTGGTGGGCCAGGACATCGCCCGCCTGTCCACCACGCCCGTGTGGACCGGCGAGCGGCTCACCCCGCGCCCGTTCATGCTGCGGGTGTTCCTCACCGCCACCGACAAGGGGTGGGAGGTGATGCCGGGCGGCTTCTGCCGCATCTCCTCCACGCCCGATGCTCGGGCCATCTCCCTGCAGAAGGGGGATCGCTCCGCCGATGTGTGGGTGATGACCGGGGGCGAGGTGTCCGATGCCACCCTGCTGCCGAGCCCCGAGCATGTGAAGGTGCGACGCTCGTCGGGCGCGCTGCCCAGCCGGGCGGCGGACAACCTGTTCTGGCTGGGTCGTTATGTGGAACGGGCCGAGGCCACCTTGCGCCTATCCCGGGTGCTGGTGGGCCGGCTGGCGGAAACCGGCGACAGCGGCACCAGCCCGCTGGTGTCACGGCTGTTGGGCCTGCTGGGCGCCTGGGGCGCCATGCCGCGGGATCTCGCACGCGCTACGCCGGCGCGATACGCGGTGGCGGTGCTCACCCGGCGCGATGTGCCCGGGGCCCTGCCGCAGCTGGTGCTGGCAGCGCGCGCCGCTGCCTCGGTCATCCGGGATCGGTTCTCCCCCGATGCCTGGAAGGCGCTGGTGGATCTCGAAACCTGCGTGCTGGCGCCGGCGTCTTCCGCCGTTTCCGAAGCGGAAGCCCACGAGCGCGCCGACGCGGCCCTGCGGATCATCGCCGCCTTCTCCGGCCTTGCCAGCGAGAACATGAACCGCCTCACCGGCTGGCGCTTCCTGGAGCTGGGGCGCCGCACCGAGCGGGCCATCAGCACCCTGCGGTTTGCGCGCACCTTCGGCGAACACGGGGTGCCCGGCTCGTTGAGCGCCCTGCTGCAGGTGGCCGATAGCCAGATCACCTATCGCAGCCGCTATGTGATGATCGAGGCGCGGGGGCCGGTGCTCGATCTGGTGCTGCTCGATCCCGACAATCCGCGTTCCGTGGCGTTTCAGGTGGAGCGCATCGCCGCCCATCTGCGGGTGCTGCCCGGGCGTGATCACGATGCGCCGCCGCCACTCTGGGAACGCCTCGCTGCGCGCATGCAGGCGGAACTGGCCTCGGCCACTGCGGAAAGCTTCGAGCCCGCCTGGTTCGATGAGATGGAGCACATTCTGATGCAACTCTCGGACGAGGTCGCCGCCCACTACTTCCTGCAGGGGCACGTGCCCGAGATGACCATGACCTTGGCCATGTGAGGCGGCATGCTCTACGACATCCGCCAAACCACCACCTATTCCTATACGGTGCCGGTGCGCGTCGCCCGCCAGGTGCTGCGCATGACGCCGGTGGATCGGCTCGGCCACCAGCATGTGATCGCCCATATGCTCGATCTGTCGCCGGAAGCGGCGGAAATCGAGCATGGAAGCGATTTCTTCGGTAATGGGCTGACCTGGCTGACCCTGGAGCAGCCCCACGATTATCTGGAAATTTCCACCCGCAGCCGCGTGGAGGTAATGGCAACGCCACTGCCCGAGCCGGCGGCCACCGAGAGCGTGGATTCGGTGCGCGCCGCCGGCCAGACCGAGTTCGACGTGGGGCCGCGCTCGCCGGTGCACGGGCTGTTTCCCAGCCGGGCGATTCCCCTCGATGCGGCCATCACCGAATGGACACAGACGAGCTTTCCCGCCGATCGGCCGATCCTGGAGGCGGGCCTGGAGTTGATGCATCGCATCAAGGATGATTTCGTCTACGAGCCCGGTTCCACCCTGGTGACGACGCCGCCGCACGAGGCGTTCGCGGCGCGGCGCGGGGTATGTCAGGATTTCGCGCAGGTGATGATCTGCGGTTTGCGCGGCCTCGGCCTGCCGGCCCGCTACGTCTCCGGTTATCTGCGCACGGTGCCGCCGGAAGGCCAGCAGCGCCTGGAGGGGGCCGACGCCACCCATGCTTGGGTGGAGCTGTGGTGCGGCCGGGAGGTGGGCTGGATCGGCCTTGATCCCACCAATGCCATTCCCGCCGGCGACGACCACATCATCCTCGCGGTGGGCCGCGATTATGCCGACGTGGCCCCGGTGGATGGGGTCATCATCGCTTCGGGCGAGCATATCCTCGCGGTTGGCGTCGACGTCATTCCCGTCGAGCGGTGAGGCCGTCGTCCGCCGTGTCGGCGCTGGTGACGAGGGCGCGCGGGGCCCCCTCTTGGCGCAGGATGTCTTGACGCAGGATGTCTTGGCGCAGGAGCTTCTTGACGGGGGCGCTGGCGACCACGTCGCCCTTGGCGGCGAAGGCCTCGTGGTTCTTCTCGATATCGGCCAGCACGTAGCGATAGTTCACCATCAGCCCGGCGGCCTGGCTGAGGCCCTTGGGGGAGAGATCGCCCATGGGATTGATGCGCTCCAGCCGCGCCCCGTTGCCCAGGTGAAAGCGCGCCACCGGATCCAGCGGCTTGCCCTTGGGGGTCTTGGCGGTGAGGTAATAGGCCGCCGCCGCCGCGCTCAGCACCGGCGCCAGGGTGGCGCGGGTCTCCTCGCTCTTGGTCCAGTCGGGCGCGTCGAGCCCCTTCAGAAGCTCCACATCAGCGGGGGAGAGCATATTGGGCGCCCGCCGTTCCGTCTCCAGCCAGGCGCGGAAGCCCGGGGCCGGGGAGAGGGTGACGAAGGTGGTGAGCCAGGGCATCTCGCGGGAGATCTCCTCCACCACCTGCTTGATGAGGAAGTTGCCGAAGGAAACGCCGGCGAGGCCCCGCTGGCAGTTGGAGATGGAATAGAACACCGCGGTGGTGGCTTTTGCCGGATCGAGCACCGCGCGTTTCTGGTCGAGAATGGGGGCGATGGCGTCGGGGCTGTCCTTCACCAGGGCCACTTCCACGAAGATCAGCGGCTCGTCCACCAGGGCCGGGTGGAAGAAGGCGTAGCAATGGCGGTCCGGGCTGTCGACCCGGGCGCGCAGGTCATCCCAGTCGCGGATTTCGTGCACCGCCTCGTAGCGGATGATCTTTTCCAGCACGTTGGCGGGGGTGGACCAGTCGATGCGGCGCAGCACGAGAAAGCCCCGGTTGAACCAGGAAGAGAACAGGTGGCCGAAGTCGCGGTCGACGGCGGCAAGGTCACGGCGATGCACCAGGGCATCCATGAGCGCCTCGCGCATGCGCACCAGTTTCAGCGTGGCGCCGGGGGCCATGTTGAGGCGGCGCACCAGTTCCTGGCGGCGCGGCTCGGAGGCGGCATGGAGGCTGGCGCAGGCGGCCTCCGACCCGGTGCGCTGGAAGGCATCGATGGCGGCTTCCAGCCGCGGCCGGTCGACGCCGAAGGTCTCGGCCAAGGCCTCGAAGAACGCGATGCGCTCGCCGGTCTTCATGCGGCCGTAGCGCTCGAGGATCTCGGTGGCGAGCGCGACGCCCGAGGCCTCGCCCTTGCCGGAGAGCAATTCCTCGCAGCGCTCCACCAGGGATGCGGCGCGCGGCGCCCCGCCATTGCGCCCGGAGCGCTCCAGCAGCGCGCGGCCACGCTCCGCGATGGAGGTGAGCAGGTCGCCGAAAAAGGAGGTGTTCGCACTCATCTCGTCGCCTCTGGTGCCGGTGGCGGCGCTGGCAGGACGGGCGGCACCGCATCCACCCGGACCCCATGGGACCGCGCCGGAGGCGCCTTGGCAAGACGAACACCGCATCACTTTCGGCGTAGCGGGGGAGGGGTGTGCCGGCGTGGCGCCGGTCCGGGTTGACGGGAATGTGTGAAACCTCTCCAGCCCTGTTGCCCGACGCGAGCGCATGGACTAAGAAGGCACCTGCTGGCCCTGCGCCAACGCACCCGTAGCTCAGCTGGATAGAGCGCCGCCCTCCGAAGGCGCGTGTCAAGCCAGCCGATGCGCAAAGTGTGAAGAAAAGAGTTTTTGAATTCAATGGCTTGTGAGGGTTGGCTCGTGGAGCTTAACTTTCGCAGGAAATCCGAGTAAGCACTGCGTAAGCAGCAGGCACCCGTAGCTCAGCTGGATAGAGCGCCGCCCTCCGAAGGCGGAGGCCACACGTTCGAATCGTGTCGGGTGCACCATTTCAACTAATAGTTGTCTTGACGGTTGGGTGGGGGCGCCCGTTTTTGTCCCCGCGCTGAAAGCTGATTGGCCGCCTTGGCAGGGTTGTAAAGCGGCCCTTACTGCATACGAATCCCGTCTTCTCCAAAATTCGACAGTGTATGAGACGCTCGGCTTGGCGCCCCTGGCTCCCTCGGCCTCTGGCGTGCCACGAGGTCGGTAGCCCCCTATGCCTCGCTGCGGTGATCAGGTCTTCCTTACAAGCACCGGGAGCTTCCGTCTTTCATCCCGCCGCCCAGCTCTCGCCTCCACTTCTCGCTCCCTGGTTGCTAATCTGAACGCTCTCTGTGACGGATGCGTCGTGCAAAGGAGGGCGCTATCCCGCCGCTCTGAATGACAGGCACAGCACCCGCAGCAGGGGCTCCCCTCTCCGCTTCCAACGGGATTGTACTTCAGGATTTGTCGAACCCTAACGATCGGGCCGAAGGGAGTAGCCCTGTTTGCAAGGGCAAAGATGACCCATAGCTGCCCCTTGCTGCCACGTCCGCTTTGCGCCCCAAAGCAGTCATTTGCTCATCGTAACTCTCCGGGGCCGCGACTTGTCCAGCCTGTTCGGGTAGAAGATTATGGACCAATGATTCCGGACCAGGGAGGGAATTCTGGTTAGGGGGTGAGATGCATAAACATGATCCGGTTCGACAGATCAGCTTCATTCAGCAGGCGCTGTCGCAGAACCGTAAACCGATCGGCTTCTTCCTCGGCGCGGGCTGCCCGCTGTCGATCCGTGTCAATGAGCGCGAGGAGGATGGGAAGACTGTCACCGACCCGCTGATATGGGACGTGGCTGGACTGACGAAGGTGATTGCCAAGACCCTGTCCAGCGGGGACCCCGCGAACCCCAAGAGCTGGGACAAGATCGTTCAGATCGTGAAGGAGGATGGCGGCAACAGCGGCAATATTGAACTGATCCTCAGCCGCATCCGCGTATTCGCGAGCGTCGCCGGCATCGGAAATGTGCGAGGCCTCACGGCAGCAGAGCTCGAAGTGCTCGATTCCGAGGTCTGTAAGGTGATCTCCAAGGAGGTCACTCGTACGCTTCCGAAAAAGGACAGCCCTTATCACAATCTTGCAATCTGGAGTCGCTCGATCCGTCGTGAGCGGCCCGTCCATTTCTTTACGACCAATTACGACCTGCTGATGGAGCAAGCTCTCGAGGAAAGCTCGGCGCCCTATTTCGACGGCTTCATCGGTGCCCGGAAGGCTTTCTTCGACCTCGGCGCCGTTGAGGACGAGGGCTTGCTGCCGCCGCGGTGGGCCCGGCTGTGGAAAATCCATGGCTCGCTCAACTGGCGCCTGGAGAATGAGACGGTCGTCGTTCGAACCGATGAGAAGACCGATAAGCAGAGCTATCTAATCTATCCGTCGCATCTCAAATATGACCAGAGCCGCAAGATGCCCTATCTCGCGATGCTCGATCGACTTAAGGCCTTCATGCTCGCGCCGTCGTCGCTGCTCTTCATCTGTGGCTATTCCTTCGCAGACGAGCATATCAACGACGTCATACGCCGTAGTCTCGAGGCGAACCCGACCGCGCATGTTTTTGCCTTTGTTTATGGTGACCTAGAGACAGATAGCTACAAGCTAGCGCGCCAGTGTGCGCTAGCGACCCCGAATCTGAGCCTGTTGGGTTTCGACAAGGCTATCATTGGCCGCACACCGGGTGACTGGACAGGCGACGGCGCGGATGACCTTGTACTGCCGCCCAGCATCCTCGTGAAAGATGGCGACAAGGTCACCGTGCGGCTAGGCGACTTTGCTGCGCTCGGCGCGCTGTTGCGTGGTCTCTCCGGCGACGGGATGAGCGATGATCCAGCCTGATGTAGCCAGCCGGGCAACAGTTATCGGCACTGTCCAAGACGTCAGCGGCACGTCGGTCAGCGTCACCTTGACGTCGGACCGCTTCTCGGGCCTGAGCTTTGTCCACGGTCAGGGCCATAAAATCGGCCAGATCGGTAGCTTTGTTAAAATTCCGATCGGCTATGTCGACCTCTATGGGATCGTGTCGCAGGTAGGCGCCAGTGCGGTTCCCGAGAAGGCCGCGCTTTCGATGCCCAACGGGCTGCGCTGGATGACAGTTCAACTGATCGGCGAAGGCTACAGGACAGGCCGGTTCCAGCGCGGCATCTCGCAATATCCGACCTTCGAGGACGAGGTCCATCTCGTCTCTGAGGCAGATCTCCAGGCGATCTATGGGCGGTCGGGCAAGCAGAACCATCTGGTCCGGGTCGGTCATGTTGCAGGCAGCGAGTCGATTGACGCACTTGTCGACGTCAACAAACTCGTGACGCGCCACAGCGCGGTCGTTGGGACGACCGGCTCAGGCAAGTCGACGACAGTCGCTGGGCTGTTGAACGTCCTGTCGGATGAAAGGCGCTTCCCGTCGGCGCGGATCGTCGTGCTCGATCTCCACGGCGAATATGGCAAGGCACTCGGCGACCGAGCGAATATCTTCAAGATCAGCCCGAATGCCCGCAACGCCAATGAGCATCGGCTGTGCATCCCTTTCTGGGCGCTTAGCTTCGATGAGCTCATTCGGGTGACGTTTGGAAGCCTCCCGCCCGATGGAAAAGCACGCAACATCATCCTCGAGCAGATACTCGAGGCCAAGATCGCAACCCTAACGGCGCAGCCGGTCGCCGGTGTCGATTCAGCCAACATCACCGCCGATAGCCCGGTGCCTTTCTCGCTCAACAAACTCTGGCATGACCTCTATTGCCGGGAGTTCGGAACCTATCTCAGCGCCGGTGGCGCAAACCCATCAGATCAGGCGACTTGGGCCTACGAAGGCGATCCTATGGGCGCGAAGATCGTGGGGGATGCGCAGGCCGGGGTCCCACCGCGCTTTCGCAAGGTCAAGAATGTCGCCTCTGATCCGGAGAAGATCAATTGGCTTCCGGACGTCCTCAACATCCGCGGGCCACTTGAGGCGCTCGGCGCCCGGCTTCGCGTCGCGCGCTACGACTTCCTGCTGAAGGCCGGCGATTGGCATCCCGAGCTCGACGGCACGACGACCAAGACGCTCGCCGACCTCGTCGGTCAATGGCTCGGCAGTGACAAACCGGTCACGATCCTCGACCTGTCAGGCATTCCCTCGACGGTCACGAACGATATCATCGGCAGCATCTTGCGCGTCCTGTACGATGGTCTCTTCTGGGCGCGGAACCTCTCGGAGGGTGGACGCGAACGCCCGCTGTTGGTCGTGATGGAGGAAGCGCACAGCTATCTTGGCGACAATGGCAGCAGCGCCGCCTCAATCGCGACCCAGCGCATCGTCAAGGAAGGGCGCAAATATGGGATCGGCGCGATGATCGTCAGCCAGCGCCCGGCCGAGATCAATCCCACGATCCTGTCACAATGCGGAACCTTCTTTGCGATGCGCCTGAGCAACGCCACCGATCGCTCACATGTGACCAGCGCGCTCTCCGACAACCTTGAAGGTTTGACCAGCATGTTGCCAGTGCTGCGCACCGGCGAGGCTATCATTCTCGGCGAAGCGGTGAGGCTTCCGATGCGGACAATGATCCAAGCGCCGCCTCGCGATCGTCGCCCCGACAGTCAGGATCCGCTGATCTGTGACGAAGCCGCGCCCGAGGATTCGATGACGCCAGGCGGTTGGAACCTGAAAATGCACATCGCCACGGACTATCAATATTTTGTCGAGACCTGGCTCCAGCAGAACCCGGTCCCCACACCGATCAAGAAGGAATAACACATATGGCCTGGCAAGAATTCGCCCCCTTCACCTCGTCAAACATCGCCGCAATCCGCTACGATGAAAAACAGCTGCTGCTCGAGGTCGAGTTTCTCAACAGCACCCGCTATCATTATTACGATGTGCCGCCGCAGATTGCGCAGGCCTTCGATCAGGCCGAATCGAAGGGGACATTCCTCGCGTCGACCATCAAAGGTCACTATCGCTACAGCCGGGTCTAATATGCCACTTGTCAGCCTTGACCAGAAAAATAGTCGCGTTCAGTTTGGTGCCTTCGAGGTCGACAACAAGGTCCTGTTCGAGTTTTTCAACAAGGTTCCTGCTATCGATCGCGACGAACAGCTTCACAAGGCGCTTTATATCGGTGTCTTGGCTCTCATGGAGGACCGGCTCTCGAGCTTCCTCTCGCGGACAGCGAACGAACTCGGGACTGAGCTCGAAAGTCTGAAGCTCATCTTCGATATGAAGAAGGAGCTTTTCTACCGGTCGGCGGTGAAGGGCGTGCTCGCCGAGGCCGACATCGCCGACTTCTTGTCGGAGTTTTTTAATCGCCAGAAGCTCGCCGACCGTATCGAGCTGACCGGCGACCGTGCCGGCGCAATCCGTCGAAACAAGACGGGCGACATTGTTTGCCATCTTGCTGGCGACAGCGGCAAACGGATCGCGATCGAATGCAAGTTCGACAAGAGCATCCGCCTCGGTGACATCCAGACCAAGGATGTCTTCACCAAAAAAGCGGATACGGCCTGGAGCCAGCTACTTGAAGCGCAGGCCAATCGCGAGGGGCAGGCCGGAATTATCGTCTTCGACGCCTCGCTCGTCGACAACAGTATACTCGCCACCGTCCAGGACCTGAAATTCCTCCCCGGTATCGGGCTGATCGCGATTATCGATTCCCAGAAGGGCGATTATCGCAACCTCGCCATCGCTTACATGCTAGCGCGCGACATCGCCCTCAACGCGAAGACGCTCGAGCTCGACACCGACGTCCTTAAGATCATCGTGAACCGGCTGATCAAGGATGCGCGCGACATGGCGCTGGTGAAGCATCTCGTCAACGCCAATATCGACAATATGAAGCAGATCCTCGTACAGATCGAGAAAGGCATCCTTCTTGCTGAATTCAATCAGCGCTACCTCATCAAGTTTCTCGCCGAAGGGACCCTCACGAAGGACGACATGCTCGCTTTCTATGCGGGAGAAGAGGTTAGGGAGCGTTTCCGGCTTGTCGAACGCGAGATTAGCGACCTTTGCTCATGAGATGGTGAAATGTCGCCCCTGCAGTCGCCTTCATCGAGGTTTGCGCTTTAAACCTACCAGTCCGGAAACGGCCCCTCTGCGGTAGGTTCCCTCGACGTTTCTCCCTTGGCCAATCAAGGCCAGGGAGAACTCACATGGGCCATTCTCAATTTGACGATGCCAGCCGCGAGCGTGCAGCTTGGAATGCCGGAAAGCTGGTCGGCACCAAGCGCCCTCTCACTCAGAAACAGATCTGGGCAATTCGATTCTTCCTCGATCGCGAAAGACGCATTCGTGACCGTGCGCTGTTCGATCTGGCCATCGACAGCAAGCTTCGCGGCTGCGACCTGGTCAAGATCAAGATCCGTGATGTGGTCGCCGGTCCGGGGATTAGGACTCGCGCGATCGTCGTCCAGCAGAAGACGGGGCGGCCCGTCCAGTTCGAGATCACCAGCGACGTGAGAGCGAGCCTGCTGGTTTGGCTGGAACGGCGCGGCGGCACCGTTGAGGACTATGCCTTTCCGAGCCGCATCGATCACGCGCACCACATGAGCACAAGGCAGTATGCTCGCTTAGTGGACGAGTGGGTAACCGCGATCGGCCTGCGCCAAGAGGAGTATGGCACTCACTCGCTCCGTCGCACGAAGGCGTCCATGATCTACAAGGCGACGGGCAACATCCGCGCCATCCAGATCTTGCTCGGTCACTCCAAGATTGAGAACACGGTCCGATATCTTGGTGTCGACGTGGAGGACGCACTGCTGTTGGCAGAGCGGACGGAAATCTGAAGATGGGCGGTCATCCGAGGCAGCGCGGATGACCGCTTTGACCCGCAGGATACGTTGCCTGCCTGTCGGTCTTGGGGTGGAAACCCGTCGGGCAGTTTTCTCGCCGGTGACTAAGAAAGTGGACATTCACTCAACGGGTGAACTTGGCCGCTTCTTCCCCGTCGGCTGCCGGGAAGAAGCGTCATAGATGCGCACGGCCGCATGACCGTGTCGACCGGCAGCCTGGGAGGTTCTGGATGGGGCCGGTTCCGCCCTCCCCAGAGGCGCCATCTTATCGGCTATGCTCAAGCGAATCCAGGAGGTCTCCGGATCAGCCTGCCTCTAGCGACTTCGCGTGCGTCCCGCTCCGCAGTATCGGATGTTAAAGCGCGTTGCCTCTAGCTTGCCGTTGAGTTAATCTGTTGCGGTTGAAGGAACGGGAGGCGCGCCATGGCTGAAGACAATCGCTCGGGCCAGAGCATTGGACAATATTCAGTTAAGCTCGAGGAGGATGGCGGCAAGTCCGTCTCTAAGCAAAGTGGCTCGAAGAAGAAGGCGATTATGTTTGTCCCCGAGGGCGCTGATGTGAAGGATTACCTCGATATTGAGGTTGTCGCCCTCGATGCAGCTACCTTCGAGGCGATGGGGCCTCGCCGCTGCTGACAGTTGACTGATGTCAACTGATCACCACCACAGTAGCCTGGGGATCGGCCACCCCGATGTTTGCGGTTGCGGTAGATCCGGATATCGTCGCTCTGTCACACTTGTACGTCCATTCATCAATGTTGAGCGGAACTCGCCCTTTTTCTTGCCGGTCGGCCTGTTGAGCGTGGCTGCGGCCGTTCGAGCGGCAGGCCACAGCGTCCGAATTATCGACTTTGAGTTTGAACACCGGATTGGTTGTGGTTTCGCGCCTGACGAACCTGTGTCAACGTTCGTCAATCGGATCGCCGAACATCCGGCCTCGGTAGTCGGCATTACCGTGCTTGCGGACACGCTTCCAACGGCGCTAGCTATTGGCCGATATCTGAAGCGTGTGCGGCCGGAGGTACGGGTCGTACTGGGCGGGCCGGGAATACATGGGACCGCGAGAGCGGTCGCGGCGCGGTTTGCAGAATGCGTTGATTATCTTTGCATAGCCGATGGCGAGAGCGCACTCCTCGCCCTCCTTGAGAGCGATCTCGATCTACTTGGGGACGTGCCGGGCATGCTCACGGTTGGGAGTGGGACCAAGGTCCAATCCGCGCCGAGCGTCCGTATCGACGCGCTGCCCTTCCCGGCCTACGACCTCGTCGATGTGCCGGCCTACCTTGCCATCGCCAGCCCGCGCATTTTCGATCTGCACGTGGGCTCGGGGTGCACATACAAGTGCTCTTTCTGTACAACAGCGCCATTCTGGAAGCATGTCTTTAGCGCTCGTTCGCCCGGAACCATTCTCGCTGAGATGGAACGGCTATCACAGGCCTATGGCATCAGCGATTTCAACATCATCCACGATAACTTTGTGAATGACAGGCGCTACATCGATGCGTTCGTCGCCTATTTTGCGGAGAACAACACGCGTTTTTCTTGGGGGTGCGCCGTTCGCCCCGACAACGTACCGCTTGACTTGATGAAGCGAATGCGGACTGCAGGCTGTCGTTTCCTCTTCTGTGGCACGGACGCAGGAGACGCAGCGATCCTGCGAGACATGCGCAAGATGACCTCGAGCGCCAAGTCGTACCGTTTTTTTCGCGACGCGCGAGAGGCCGACTTGGTTTTCGAGACGAACACGATCATCGGCTATCCTAATGAGGACGATGACGCCCTCGAGGCGGCGCTAAAAATCGTCTTCGACGCCATCGCGCACGGAGGATACACAGCCGACGTCAGCGTCTTGCAGCCGTTGCCAGGCGCCCCTGTAACGATGGCTCATCGCGACCGCATCGAACCGACCTTCGGGAGCCTCCAAACGTACCTCCCCGTTGAGGCTCGCGACCTCATCACCGAGCACGGTGACGTGTTCACAGGCTTCGGCTTTATACGTCAGGCCAACATGCCGTATGAATACTATACTCGCTTGGCAGAACTCATACGCTATTTCACCCGCCACTTCTTCCGCTCAATCTACTTCCTTAAAGAGATTATGGGGGTTCCGTATCGTGTCGCCCTGGAGGGCGTCGCAGGGGAGATTTCGCCTTCTCGCTACGGTGAACGTCTCAGCCGCTTCGCTGAAGACGTGGGAGCATCGCAAGATGAGCTGGCGGCTTTTCGGAGTGTCTACTGCTTCGAAGCAGGAATCGAAGCCGTAAAGGGCGTGGATGTTGTCGCTGAAATCAGCAACGTATATGCACGGCCGACCCAAAATCCCGAGACAGCGCGCGTCGTCGTCGTCGACATCGACCATGAGGTCCATCTAATGTTTGCCGCGCTTCCCCGAATTGAGACTGCGGTGCGGAATCCTGTCAGCTATTTATTTCGGCGCGAGGGCGGAGATGTTGCCTCAATTCGCCTTAAGGATTGGCAGCGCGAGCTTTGGCAGACACTGGGTAATTCGCTGGCTCCACCTCAGGCGGAGGGGTTGCTCTCCAACGAATGGGCTTCTCGACTGGCGGCGCGGACTGGGGCGAGCTTTCACTCTGCGTACTCCGCGGTCGCCGCCACACTTCAATTGTTCAGTGCGGAGTCACTGAAGCAGACTAGATGCGACAGCAAACCTTGTGATCAATCGCGCCGAGCTTGGAGCGAGAATGACAAGGGTAGCTGCGGTTTATCCGCGGGTATATGAAACGCACCTTCGTCCTCCCGCTCCTCAAGCCAGTCCCAGTATTTGAAGCTCGAAATAAACGGCCATTCGTGCAGGAACTCGATCCGGAGCCCGGCTTGCGCAAAACCTGTGACAATGTCGCCGAGCGTCCACTGCCACTCATAGCTTCGCTTCGTCCCTTCACCGGAAAGGCCAACGTAATCGAGGCCGACGGACGAGGTGGGCTCCACGTCGTGAAAATAGTTTAGGTCACCGCTAGCGGGGTTATAGGCTGTCGGATCGAGTTCTAGCATGAATGGCAGCAGGCTATGTTCTTCGTAGACGTAGACCCTGCCGCCCGGGGCGAGCAACCGGGCGACAATTCGAGCGAACTCGGCGAAGTCGTCAAGCCAGTAGAGTGCGCCCTTGCCGACGTAGACGATGTCAAAGTGCTCGTCGAGCGCGAGATCGTAGACGTCAGATCGAATAAAGCGAACGGGCAGGCCTAGGACTGCAGCCGCACTGCGCGCTGCAGCGATTGCTTCGTCAGCGATATCAACCCCCGTGCAGCGAGCGCCGAGGCGCGCTAGCGAAAGGGTATCATGACCGCAATTGCACAGGAGGTGGATCAAACGGCGTCCCCGCACGTCGCCGAGTTCCTCGCGTTCGACGCGCGCGAGGCTGCAACCGCCTTGGAGAACACGACCCAGCGGGTTGTTCGGGTTGCGGAGATGGAGCGTCGTCGCCTCGTTCCACGCCGCACGGTTCTTTTCCCTGTATTTTGCAAGATTGTTCACGACTAATCTTCTCCCTCTGCGCATGCGGGCGTTCGCGAGATCGCTGTCTGTCGAAGGTCGATCCAAACGCTGTGGCCCAAAGAGAAAGGGACGCCACCCGCCAAGTATTCGATGATGTCACGAGCCATCAACGCACCGAGTATCGTGTTGAGCGGAGCAAAGGAGACCGGCTGCAGGGGCTCCTCGACAGCGCCCAACGCCGCAGCTCGAGCCCTCGCAAGCCTCTGCAAGCGGAGGTAGTCTGGAGCGCCGCCAGGCGGAACCAGCGGCCCATATCGTCCGTCCAGAAAGCCGCAGCCGCCACCGAGGAAAGGCACATTCCGAGATCCGCAGTACTCGGCCACAGCTTCCAACACCTCACACGCGGGGTGGTCTGCGGTGTTGACGAAAAACGCGATGGGCAGCGATAGTTCAAGATCTTCAAGGTTGTTGGCGCGATCGACCGAATAACTCCGTGTCTCTACCCTCGCGTCCGGCAGGCGCGTATGCACGTAGTCAGCTGCTGCATCCACTTTCGCGCGCCCGACATCGCATTTGGCAAAGGTGAATTGACGGTTTAGGTTCTTGGTCTCGACGACATCTGGGTCGATCAGTGTAAACCGCCCAACTCCTGCACCAACGAGATGCTGCAGCACTACGGTTCCCGTACCTCCAACGCCGAGGATTACCACGTGCGCATCGAGCAGCGCCCCTTGAGCTGCACGCGGGTCAAGCCCGATACCTGCGAAATATGAAAAGTTCGCCGCAAATGGCTCACCGTTCCACGGGTTCGTTTCCTCGGGTACTACAAACCCCAGTCGTGTCAGCGCGTGAACCATCTCTGCACATTCCGAGTCTTCTGCCGCCGCAGCTTCGATTTCTGCGCGGGTAAGACCTTTCCGGATGGACAAGGCGAGTTCGGCGCAGCGGGGCGAGCAGTCCGGAAACTTGAGAATGACATCACTGCTGAACAGGACATCTGCACCGGATCGTGCCAGGATGACGTGGTCGGCTAGCTTTAGTCTATCTGGTCGCTGCACTTGCTTCATCCTGTTCGTTGTTTTCGTTCCTGAACCTAAGATTCTTGTAGTCAAAATTGGCGAGATGCGGGAGATCGAAGCCGACTATCCGCGAGTTCATAAGCCAGTGGTGACGAAGATTGACGAGAGGTATCACCGGAACCTCCTCATCTAGTAGGTCTACGAGTGCAGCCAAGCATTCGTTCGCGCCGCCCGCCGCGCCGTAAAAATAGTCTGCGGCGAGTTTCGCCACCTGTATTCTTTTGTCCGGCGAGCCCACCCGGGCGAGCATCACCATTGCAGCCTCGAGCTCGGCGATCGGGTCGGGGAAAGATGGGTAGCGTAGCTCGAGGCGCATGTCGGCACCGCTTCCCGCAGGCGATCCGAATGGAACCGATTCGAGCGCAACGACGAGGTCAAGCGTTTCTGCCCAACACCTCTGCAGAAACTCCGCGACTATCCGGTTTGGATAATAGTCGTAGAACGCAAGGCGGACCGGAGATTGCCCGTCCTGCAGTGAGCGAACGGTCCGCTGAGACGCCGTTCGAGGCCTCAAACGCGCGCCAGGTGGCCGCGTTGTGGCTAGGACGCTTTGGCGGGAGGTCGCTCCGCCGCAAAGCGCAGCTGAAAGAGCGTTCCTGTCTAGCGCGGCCGAGAGCTGGGCTCGAACGTCGCGCCGCAGCAAGGCTGGATCAAGCGCTGCTCCGAACTCAACCTGCATCCAGATAGGCGCGGGTCCGGAATGGAATTCGGAGCGTCCGGACCACTCGGCCAACGATGACAGTGGGAACATGGTGCTGCAGGTGACGTCTACCGCGCCGCGAAGGAAACGGTCAGGCACGCCGCTCACATCTCGCCGGAGAACGAACTCAAGGTGCGGTCGCTCTGAGGCGCCGGGAGAGCAAGGGTTGGGGGCGAATCGGAGCCACGATTGATAGAAGTCTACGTGTTCGAGGACGTACGGCCCCAAGCTTGGCGCGCAGGAATCCCAGAGATGACCCCAGCCCGGCCCCAGTTCATCCGCACAGAGGAGCGCGGGAAGGTGGCGAACCGGCCGCCTCGTGTCGATTGCCAAAGTATCACCGCGACCCTCGATAACATCCATCCATTGCAGATGATGGGCCCAATATGGGTGCTTGGCTTGGGCTTGGCGAAGCCGTTCGGCAATATCTCCCGCGCCGAGCGCACGTCCGTCCGACCAGCGAAAGTGGGGACCGACCCGGAACCGGTGCCGTAGGCCGCCTTTTGTTGAAGTACCATCCACCAGGACGCCAGGAAGCGCAGCCTTTCGGAGATCGTCGAACCGTAGCAATGGCTCAAGCGCTGCCGCCCCGACGTATCTCCCAATGTAGTCGAGCGCGCCAGGGTGATGGAGCCCGAGCGGCATTTCGTCGATTTCCAAGCGGACTATGCGCTCCATGGGGCCCGGTAGTCGGGGCTCGTTTGAAACGGCGACTCGTGGTCGATCCAATTCGAACCTAGAGTCGAGGCCGCATGTGCCCTTAGGAGTACGGAATACAATCTCATCCGCCAATAATAGCACCTTCCTTCAGCAGCGGAACTTCCGAGTGCGGATCAGGTGATCGCGGGTTCAGGACGGAGCCTTGTTCAAAGTTGAGCAACAGTCGTGGATGCTGTCTGCCACTTGCCTTGCGCGACCGCGCGACCGCGAGCCATTTGCAACGTCCGCTTTCGGGTCACGCCTTTCGGATGCTGAACGGCTGTGATGGGGTCGGGAGCAGAACGACAGCTAAATGGCATTCGCTACCCGATAGCAGACCGTACGGAGACGGCCCCAGACCGGCCATTCGTCGTGGTCGCAGCGAGCTTCTGCTTCTGGCGCGGCACAGCAAAGAGCCAGCCTATGCCTGGATCGCGTGAGTGACATGAGCCGAATTGGCGCTATGGCTTCGAAGCGGTTCCCGGCAGATTCAGGTGGTAGCGCGTATAGCGGCGCTCACCGGTTCGCGTCAGGGCGCCTTTCTCGACCAGATCGTGGAGGTCACGCGTAGCGGTCGGACGCGAGGTGCCGGTGATCGCGATGTAATTCTCTGCGCTCAGGCCACCCGTGAATCCGCCCGGGCCTTCACGAAATAGCCGGGTGATCACCTTCTCCTGGCGTTCGTTCATCTTGTCGCGGAAACGATCGTAGAAGTGCGTCTTAGCGATATGGAAGGCGACGCGGCCCAGCGTCGTCTGCTGGGCCGCGATGATCGTTTCGGCAAAGTAGATCAACCAGCCGGTGATCTCGAGCGTCCGCTGATAGACCTCCAGCTGTTCATAATAGGCCTTGCGGTGCTGCTCGATGGTATGGGCGAGTGCGATCAGCGTCGGTTGTCCAATGTTCTGCGCGAGGGACTTTTCCGCGACGGCGCGACCGATCCGACCGTTGCCATCCTCGAAGGGGTGGATGCTCTCGAAATAGAGATGTCCCATCCCGGCACGCGTGAGGGCGGGTAGCGGCGTGCTGCCGTTCGGTGCCGAGCCGTTGAACCAGGTGAGAAAGGCGGTCATCTCGTCGGGAACCTGGGACGAAGGCGGCGCCTCGAAATGCACTGTCGGTCGATCGTAGCGACCGGATACGATCTGCATCGCGTCTTCATGACGACGGTAGCCGCCGATCGTCTCCAGATGCCGGCTATCTGCCATGAGCATGCGGTGCCAGCGGAACAGGGTATCGTCGTCCAGCGGATCCGCCCAACTCCGGTATAGATCAGCCATCATCTCCGCGATGCCGCGTTCCCTCGGCTTCACCGCGCGATCGTCGGTATCGAGGCCAAATTGCCGGCGCAGGGAGGATTGCACGCTCAAACGATCCAGGGCCTCACCCTCGATCGCGCTGGTCTTGACCGCCTCCTCGCTGAGGAGCTCGATCCGCAGCAGGTCGCGGTCATCGTCGCCCACGTGGCGGACCGCGCCGATCACCTCTCCGGAGAGCAGCAGGAAGTGCCGCTCCAGCGGTTCAAGGGCTGCCGGATCATAGGTCAAATGCGGCCAATGAGGCTGCGTCCAATTCCATGCCATGAGCGATAGAGTCTCCCCTCTATAGCTCGCATATTAGCCGATATCTGATTTATAGAAAGCCGTCCTATGGCTCACGCGACCCACGGGGCCGAAATGCATTGTGGAACGAAGGGCGCGACTTTCTCCTCCTTGGCGCCGAAAACGCAATAGGATGGCACGGATCGGGCAGCATTTCTCGACAACGGAGATCGCTCGCGAAAGCCTTTCAAGCCATTGATCCACTGATCGATTAAGCGAATTGCGATAGTGGCCTGGTATCTGATCGGAGCATGGACGAACGTGCAGTTGCGCTCGATTAGATCGACCTACAACGTCCGGCTTTAAACACCTCGTCAATGTCTGTATCTGTGAAGGGTTTCGGATGCCGGCCCGATCACGAGGGTGAGGCTGGGCGCGCGGGCCGGCGTCGGAAAGCCCCCAGGGGAGGAAACCGCGGTCCGACGTGCGCGACGGTCGAGGTCTTTGCGGTGCTATGGGGATTTGAGGCGGGCGTCGACGGGGGAAATACCGATCGAGGGGCGGATATCCAGGCACTGGGTGGTACCCACCCAGTCCAATCGTGCACGGGGCGTCGTGGCGGCAACATCTTTCTGGTGCCGCGATGATGATGGAAGTGGCCTCGCGGATGGCAGAGCGCACACGGCCCCGATGCCGGAGATGGCATGGCCTGCGACGAGAGCCTGATACCGGGGAACGGGCGCGGTGCCCATGAGCTGTCGATCCTGATGGGTTCAGCGGACCAGGTCCGCGGTAGTGATCCGCGAGCGAAGGTCTCGATGATGGTCATGAGGCCACCGCAGCAGCGGCACCGCGGCCGCTCGTCGGCTTTCTCCTGCTCAGCAGAAGGCGTCGGGTGCGTGCTCTCCTCCTGCGGCCCCAGCAGCGCGCGGATCCTCTCGATGTTGGCGGCGCGTACCGCGCTGGCGAACAGGCCGTAGTGCCGGATGCGGTGGAAGCCGTCGGGCAGGACATGGAGCAGGAAGCGGCGGATGAACTCATCCGCCGGAAGCGTCATGGCCTTGATCCAGCCATTGCCCGCGGCCTTGGCCCTGGCGCGGTAATCCTTCCAGCGGAAGGTGACGCCGCGGTCGTCCAAGGCAAGGAGCCGGCTATTTGAGATCGCCACACGGTGGGTGTAGCGCGACAGATAGGCCAACACTGCGGCAGGGCCGGCGAAGGGGCGCTTGGCATAGACCACCCACTCGGCGCGGCGCAGGGGCGCGAGCAGCACCTCGAAGGCAGGCGTCTCCGCCAGTGGTGTGAGATCGCCGAAGAAGGCGAGCCGGCCGGCGGCATGCAGCGCGCGCAGACCGTCGAGGAAGAGCCGCCGGAACAGGCGGGACAGCACCCGCACCGGCAGGAAGAACCGGGCCCGGCCGGAGATCCAGCGGACGCCGTCTGCCGAGAGCCCGCCGCCAGGCACCACAGCATGGATGTGGGGATGATGGGTGAGCGCAGATCCCCAGGTGTGGAGCACGGCGGTGATGCCGATGCGGGCGCCGAGATGCCGGGGATCGGCGGCGATGGTGGTGAGCGTCTGGGCCGAGGCCCTGAACAGCAGGTCGTAGACCGCCGCCTTGTTCTGGTAGGCGATGGCGCCGATTGCGGCCGGCAGGGTGAAGACAAGATGATAATAGGGCACCGGCAGCAGTTCAGCCTGGCGGGCGGCGAGCCAGTCCCGGGCGGTCGCCTCCTGGCACTTCGGGCAGTGCCGGTTGCGGCAGGAGTTGTAGGCGATCTCCAGATGGGTGCAGCCGGCACAGCGCGCCACATGCCCGCCGAGCACCGCCGTGCGGCAGGAGCGGATCGCCGACATCACCTTCAACTGGCCGCGGCTGAGATGCCCGGCGTGGGCCTTCTCATAGGCATCGCCATGGGCGTTCAGGATATCCGCGACCTCCAGCGCAGGCCGCGCCACGGACCGGCACGGCTCACAGGGGCGGCGGGGTCAGCAAGGAGAGCGGGCTCTCCACCTCGCGCAAGGTCTTCAGGGCGACGCGGGTATAGACCGCCGTGGTGTCGAGCTTGCGATGGCCGAGCAGCACCTGGATGACGCGGATATCGGTCTTGCGCTCCAGCAGGTGGGTGGCGAAGCTGTGCCGCAGGGTGTGCATGGAGACGCGCTTGTCCAGCCGGGCGGCGGAGGCGGCGGTCCTGCAGGCCCGGTCGAGCTGGCGGGTGGTGATGGGCTGGCCCGGGTCGCGGCCGGGAAACAGCCAGCCCTGCGGCCGCCGCTCCTTCCACCAGCGACGCAGCAGGTCGAGCAGGTCGGGCGCGAGCATCACGTAGCGATCCTTGCGCCCCTTGCCCTGCTCGACGCGGATCAGCATCCGCGCGCTGTCGATATCGGCGACCTTCAAGTGGGCGACCTCCGACACCCGTAGGCCGCAGCCATAGGCGAGGCTGAGCGCGGCCCGGTACTTGAGGTTCGGCGCATGGGCGAGCAACAGCGCCACCTCCTCGGTGCTGAGCACCACGGGCAGTCGTTCGGGCGTCGGGATGCGGGCCATCCGGTCGCCGAACCCCGCCCGGCCGAGGGTGACGTGGAAGAAGAAGCGCAACGCCGTGCAGGCGAGGTTCATGCGGGCATAGCTGGCGCCGAGGCTGGCGAGATGCAGCTGGTAGCGCCGCAGGTCCTCGGGCTCGGCCTGATCCGGCGCCCGGCCGAGGAAGGCGGTGAACGCGGCGACCTGGCGGATGTAATCGCGCTTGGTGTGGTCGCCGAACCGGCGGATGGTCATGTCCTCGATCATCCGCTGCCGCAGCGGGCTGATGGCTGGCCGCGTGTTGGTGGAATGCTCGGAAGCGTCCATGGGGGCTCTCCAAAGGTTGAGAAACCCCGTGATGCTCCGCCCGCGGATGCCGGGCGCCACATCGAAAATAGCCAGCCGCCCTTCATGCAGGGCCGCTACCGCGGCAGCGGTTTAGTCCTCTGGCGGAGGGCCCCTTTCTCACGTTTTATAAGCGCCGCTGTCCTCAGAAACCTCATGCGCCAGCCTCGGCCCCTTCGCGAGCCGGCGCCCCAGCGCCGCGACGAACGCCTCATATCGCTCCCCCGCCTTGGCTCGGGCTGCCTGGGCCGCCGGCTCAGGCAATGCCGGCGTGGTGGCCAGCCAGAACCGCACGAACACTGCCAGCGTCTCGACCGAGATGCCGAGGTCCCGCTCCAGCCGGGCCATCCGTCGGTCCAACTGATCGAGGCGCTTGGCGATTGCAGCTTCCCGCTGCTCCGCGGCGTCCGGCGACAGGAAGGACGCGATGGCCGCCTCGGCGATCAGGGACTGAGGCTGGCCGCGCCGCGCGGCATAGTCGGCCAGCAGCCCCATCGTCGCGGGATCCAGATAGACCGAGATCTGAGCCTTCTTCTTGCGTGGGGTCATCGCTATCACAGCTCCATGCCATCATTGGGATCGAGCGAGACCTGACGCGCGACGCCCTGCATGACGCCCGTCATGCGACTGGTCCGGGCCACGTCGTCTTCAGTCTCATCGACCAGATCGATCTCGAACTCGTTCCGCACTTGCTGCGACGTCTCCACCGTCTCTACTCGTGCAAGCTCCGGCTGGCGCCGTTGCTCCGAGCCGGTTGTGTCCTCATCGTCACTTTCCTCGACCATCAGGCTCAGTTGCGATGGCGCGGGCAACGGAAGTACCGTCCAGTCGTCGGTCTGGCGATCGCAAGGAGCCGAGAGCTCCGGCGGATGCAGTACCCGCTCCCTGAACCGCTCATCCTCATAGTAGCGCGCCTTCTTCGCCCGGATCGGCGGCGTGCCGGCCACCATGACGATCTCGTCGGCGGGCGGAAGCTGCATCACTTCGCCCGGCGTCAGAAGCGGACGGGCTGTCTCCGAGCGGGAGACCATGAGGTGACCAAGCCAGGGGGAGAGTCGGTGGCCAGCATAGTTCTTCATGGCCTTCATTTCGGTGGCAGTGCCGAGGGCATCGGAGACGCGCTTGGCGGTGCGCTCGTCATTGGTGGCGAAGCTCACCCGCACATGGCAGTTGTCGAGGATGGAGTTGTTCGGCCCGTAGGCCTTTTCGATCTGGTTCAGGGACTGGGCGATGAGGAAGCTCTTCAGCCCGTAGCCCGCCATGAAGGCAAGCGCCGACTCGAAGAAGTCGAGCCGTCCGAGCGCGGGGAACTCGTCCAGCATGAGGAGCAGCCGGTGACGGCCGACCTTCGCGTGAAGGTCCTCGGTGAGGCGACGTCCCACCTGGTTGAGGATCAGCCGGATGAGTGGCTTGGTCCGGTTGATGTCCGAGGGCGGCACGACGAGGTAGAGGCTGGTCGGGCGGGTACCCGTCACCAAGTCGGTGATGCGCCAGTCGCAGCGTCGCGTCACCTCGGCCACCACCGGATCGCGGTAGAGCCCGAGGAAGGACATGGCTGTAGAAAGCACGCCGGACCGCTCATTCTCCGATTTGTTGAGGAGCTCGCGCGCGGCGCTGGCGATGACAGGATGGGGGCCTGCCTCTGCCAGATGCGCCGTCGTCATCATGGCGCCAAGGGTCGTCTCAATGGGGCGCCGGGGATCGGAGAGGAAGGCGGCGACGCCCGCCAGGGTTTTGTCCCGCTCGGCATAGAGCACATGGAGGATGGCGCCCACGAGGAGGGCGTGGCTGGTCTTTTCCCAGTGGTTGCGCTTTTCCAGCGAGCCCTCGGGGTCCACCAGGATGTCGGCGATGTTCTGGACGTCCCGCACCTCCCATTCCCCGCGGCGGACCTCCAAGAGGGGATTGTAGGCGGAGGAGCGCACATTGGTGGGGTCGAACAACAGCACGCGCCCGTGCCGTGCCCGGAAGCCGGCGGTAAGCTGCCAGTTCTCGCCCTTGATATCGTGGACGATGGCCGAGCCCGGCCAGGTGAGGAGGGAGGGCACGACGAGGCCCACGCCCTTGCCGGACCGGGTCGGGGCGAAGCACAGGACGTGCTCGGGCCCATCATGGCGCAGATAGTCCCCACCATGGCGCCCCAACACCACGCCGTCGGGCCCGAGCAGCCCCGCCGCGCAGATTTCTTCCGGCTCGGCCCAGCGGGCGGAGCCATAAGTCTCGACACGCCTTGCCTCCCGGGCCCGCCAGACCGAGAGGCCGATGGCGGCGGCGATGGACAGGAACCCGCCGGACGCAGCAATCACGGCCCCCTCGGTGAAGATCGCCGGCGCATAGGCGTCGTAGAAATACCACCACCAGAAGAAGGCCGGCGGGGGATAGACCGGCCAGGGCCCCAGCTGGAACCAGGGCGGGCCGAGCTGGTCCTGGAAGCCCAGCCGCCACGCGACGAACTGAGTAGCACCCCAGGTGGTGGCCAGCACGATGGCGAAGACGAGGAGGATCTGGCCCCAGAGGATCTTGGTCGCGGACATAAGGCGCTCCGGTGAAGGATGGGGTCACAGGCCAAGGCCGCGGGTGCGGCCGAAGGACCAGTCGATGCCGCCGTCTGAGCGGGCGACGCCGGAGATGTGCTTGCCGAGTTGCTTCTCCAGGGAGGGCGTCCACGGCACGAGCTGGAAGCCGAGGCCGTCACCGATCATGGCGAAACGACCCGAGGCGAGCGCGAAGCGCTGGCGATAGGAGCCGGCGACATAGTCTCCCGTGCCTGACCGCTTGAACGGCTGCCCGGTTTCGGCGGAGAGCTTCTCGCCCAACGTCTCGATCTCCCGCTGGCGCAAGGTCTCGATCAGGTCCCGGGCGAAGGTCACACGCTGGCCGTGGCGCTCGGCCAACCCCTCCCGGACCAGATGGTCAGCGCGGCGCTCCATGGCCTCGCGCACCTCGGCGCCGAAGCCGCCCTCCGACAGGGCTGCCGGCGCGCGGCTGAGCGCCTGCCGGTCGAGCCAGGTGGCGCCCGAGGCCGTGACCTGGCGTTCGATGTCGAGGTCGGAGCGGACGGCCAGGGCGACCCGCAGCTGGCCGCGCCCATCCTCGAATCTCCGGAGCTCCACGACGGAGCCGGGCGCGCCGTCGTCTGCCGCATCAAGGTCGGGCAGCCGGATGTGGTGGGTGCGCCCGTCCAACCCGTCGACCACGGCATAGGCTGTGCCCTTCAGTTCATCATCGAGGCCGCGATCGACGAGGCGGCCGATGACGGGATCGTCCAGGCTCTCGCCGGCGAGCACATAGCTCGCGGCGCCCCGCTGGATGCCCTGGGCGGTGAGCGCGCGGTGCATCCTCTTGATGATATCGCCCCGCTCGCCGAGGGCGCGCAATGTCGCCTCGGCCTTCTCGTCGATCACCCATTGGCCTGGCCCGATCTCGTCGGCGAGCCCGAGGGCCTCGAGCTTGCGGAGCCGCCCGACCTTCATCGGTAGGAAAGCGTCCGGCCCGCCATCAGCTTCGCGCGCCACGTCAATGATGCCGGCCTCGCGCTGGTCCCGAACCAACTGCCGGTCGAGCTGGGTCCAGCTCTCCGCCTCCACCTGCCGCTCGACGGCGCGGTGGATGTCGAGGTCGGTGCGTGGCCCCAGTTCCTGGGTGACCAAGCCCTGCGCGCGGGCGCGCATGCCCTCCTTGATGTAGTCGCGGGAGATGACGAGGTCCTGGCTATCGTCGGTTCGGCCCCGCACCAATATGTGCAGGTGGGGATTGTCGGTGTTCCAGTGGTCGACGCCGACCCAATCCAGCTTCGTGCCGAGGTCCTTCTCCATCTGCCCGACGAGATCGCGGGCGAAGGACCTGAGGTCAGCCATGTCCGCCGCATCCTCGGGCGAGACGATGAAGCGGAAATGGTGCCTGTCGTCGGCGCATCGCTCCGCGAAGGCGCAGCCGTCTCCCTCCTCAGCGCCCGGCCCGAACAGGCGGGCCTTCTCCCCATCCCGGGTCACGCCCTCCCGACGCAGATAGGAGAGGTGAGCCGAGAGCGGTGCAGCCCGCACCGAGTGCCGCACCACGCGGGTCTTGATGACCACGACGCGCGAGCGCCCGGTGAGGAACCGATTGGCGACGATGCTCGCCGCCCGGCCGCGGCCGAAGCGCGAGCGGGTGCCAGAGGAGATGCGACCGGACCGGGAGACGTGCCCGCCGGCCTTCTGGGCCGCCGCGAGGGCCTGGGCGATGAAAGGGCGGGCGCGCTGGGCCCGGGTCGAGCGGATACGACCCGGCCGGACGCGGAACTCATGCTCATCGGCCATGACGCGCCCCCGCAAGGTGCGAAAAGCTAAACGGGACCAATGGCTTGAGCGTTCTACGCACATTGCCGAACAGCGCCGCAATGTGCGTTTGGCTCAAAATTCCCAAGCAAAAACAACCGCCCGACCGCAGCGCACCCTGCGCCCTTTTATCTCGCCATCGATCGGTTGTTTCTTGCCATCGATCGGTTGTTTCTTGCGTCTCCTCTCCAGACATGCGCCCCACTACGAGAAAGCCCGACAGGGTGCGCATAGGCGCGGCCGTACTCATGGCGCGCCTCCCGTGCCGCCGCGAGCAACGAACAGCCCATCAGACTGCGGAACGATCGCCGAGACATCGCGCACGTCACGCACCGGCTGTGCACGATCGGGTGACACCGGATCTGCAGCCGGCACCCGGATCGGCGGCACGGCGAAGATCGAAGACCGGGCCCAGGATGCCGCTTCGACCGCCGGAGGAGCGGACAGCTTCCGCGCGTCGTGCTCGGTTTCACGGTGTGCAATGTCCGACGCCAGCTTGTCGACATAGGCGCGCGTCTCCGCCGGCAGGGGTCGCTCCTTCCGAGCTGCATCATAGCGTCCTGCCCCGGCATTGTAGGCGGTGAGGAAGCCGGGGTTGCCGTAGCGGTCGAACAGCTCCCGCAGATGAGCCGCGCCGGCCATGATGTTGTCGTACGGGTCATAGGGATCGTCGCCGAGGCCGTAATGAATGCGCAGTTCGGCCCAGGTCTCGGGCATGATCTGCATCAGCCCCATGGCGCCCTTCGGCGATGTCGCGCGCGCAGCGCCATCGCTTTCCGCGCGCATCACGCTTCGGATCCAGACGGAGGGAATGTCGAAGCGCTCCGCCGCTTCCGCGATGAGATCCGCGTAGGGTTCGCTCGGTACCGGCAGCTTGTGTGTTGCCGAAGCCTCTGCCGACAGGGCAGCACTCGCCCAGCCGAAAGGCATTCCGGAAAGGAGAATAAAGACGATCGCGCCGCGGCGGGCGCGCGCTCTTTTTGATTTGTCCGTCGGGGGACGGACACGCAGGAACAAATCCGCCTGCAGCATGATGGCCTCTCGAAGCTGATGGTGGTTTTGCTCGGCCGCGCTCAGCGTGTCGGTGCGCGCCAGGCGAAGTGTCCGTCTCCGGCCTCGTCGGTGTAGATCGGCACCGCGCGGCCGATCACGGTGCTGGCCGGCAGTGGCCCGAAGTAGCGTCCGTCGAGGCTGTCGGGCACGTTGAAATTCATGAGGAAGAGCTCGCCTGCGGCGATGCGCCTGCAGCCGCGCCAGACCGGCAGCGGACGCCCCATGCGGTCGCGCTCCAATGCTTCGCCGTACGACACGCCATCCACGGTGATGGAGCGGTCTTTCCGGCAAACCTCCTGGCCGGGAAGCGCCGCCACGCGCTTCATCAGCGGCACACCAGCCCCCACATAGCCGCGCGCCACCAGGAAGCGGTCGAGTGCCGCCGGAGGCGTAATGGCGAGGAGGTCCGTGACCTCGAGCCTGCGCGCCGGCTCGATGGCGTAGAGCCCGATGGGTGCGCTGGCGGAGACGTTCCACACCAGCTTCAGCGGTGTCGGAACGAAGGAGGCCGCCGCGACCCCCATCACCGAGAAATACGTCACCATCGCATAGCCGAAGCGGGTCATTGTTCGCACTCCCGCCGCTTGAGCCAGGCCTGATGGCGCTCGACCGTGTAGGTTCGGAGCGCGTGGCCGGCCGCCAGGCGATTGTGGACATGCCGCCAGTGATCCGGGGCCACGTCGGCCCCATGGATGCCGAGGGCATCGACGGCATCCATGTGCTGGAGCACCTTCTCCACCTTCGGCCAGCCGTCCGCGCGCAGCAGGATCTCGCCGCCGGGGCGCACGAAGGGCAGCGTCTGATAAGCCTCGCCCGGCGCCACGGCCCGCACGATGTCGATGCGCGACACCACGGTGCCGAAGTCGTTCGCAGCCCAACGGACGAGCGCGAAGATGGCGCCTGGGGCGAAGGAAACGATGCGGCGGCTGCGGTCGAGGGTCTGCGCATGGACCGGCCGGCCGAAGCGGATCCAGTTCTCGATCCGTTTCTCGATCCAGGTCAGCTCCACATGGGTGAGCGGATCTGCGGTCGGCGCGGCCGGTGACGGGGCGATGGGTCGGGGAACGGAGTATGGCGCCGGCGTGCTCATCATGAGGCCTCTCCTGAGGTGGGAGGAAATTCACGGGTGAGGAGCTCGCGGAGCATGTCCGCGACGGTCTGGCCGCGTCCGAAGGCGGCGATCTTGATGCGCCCGCGCAGGTCGGCCGTGATGTCGATGGTGAGCCGCGCGGTGAAGGCTTCGGCTGATCCATGGCCAACCGGCCTCGTGTCGGCGTCCTTGATCCAGTGCTCTGGATCGGCCGGACGCGCGGCAAAGCCCTTGCGCGTTCGTTGCCGGGTCATGGCGTAGATCTCGAACCGGCGAGGCCGGCGATCTCGGCGGAGAGCGCAATGATCTCCCGCGCTGCTGGCCCACCCTCGTCGAGCTCGCCGACGAGCCGTCCGGACTGAGCGGACATGGCGAAGGCGACGCGCTGGCCGACAGTGCTCACGAGCACGGGCGGATCGTGATCCGCCAGCGTCTCGGCGGTCTCGCGGGCGAGCACGGTGCGAGCGCCGCAGCGGTTCAGCACGAAGCGCGCGACAAGCTCCGGGCGATAGATGCGCGCCTCGCTGAGGAGGGCGAGCATCTCCGCGGACGCCCATCCATCGAGCGGTGATGGCTGCACCGGGATCAGGACCAGATCGGCGGCGAGCAAGGCCGAGCGCATCAGGCCGGCGACGCGGGGCGGTCCGTCGATGACGACCATGTCGGCATCGCGTGCCAGCTCGGGGGCTTCCCGGTGCAGCGTATCGCGGGCGAGGCCGACGACGCCGAACAGGCGCGGCAACCCCTCGCGGCTGCGCTGCTGCGACCAGTCCAGGGCCGAGCCCTGCGGGTCCGCGTCAATGAGCGTGACACGCTGGCCGCGGCTCGCCCACGCGCCGGCGAGATGAAGGGCGAGCGTCGTCTTGCCGACGCCGCCCTTCTGGTTGAGCAGCGCGACGATCATCGGGATGCTCCCGATGTGTCGGCAAGCATCGCTTTTCCTGCTGTCAAAGGATCGGGAGCGTGAAATCCGTCTTTACGGAAAGACGGAAGACCATCATCTTGAGAAGCGTACGGGAGATGGCAGTTATCCACATCGCCTGCGCGCCTTTTAAGGTTAGACTCTATGTTAGATTCTAAGTTAGGGGTGCAATTTTCATTTTCATCACCTGGGCTTGAGACCTGTTTCGGTTCCCGATGGCACGGGAGGCCCGTTCCCGATGGCACGCCAGTCCGGGTTCCGGATGGCACGAAGGCTTTCACAGCTTTTCCACAGGACGCCGACGGCTCGAAGGTGAGAAGCACCCGCCCGCCAATCTCCACCTCCGTGAACAGGGTGTAGCCCGGCAACGGCTGACGGCGGACGATGTCGCGCAGTTCGAAGGCGAAGCGCTTGAAGGGCGAGAGGCTGCCGGATTTGAGGTGGAGGTGGCGGAAATCGAAGCGCCAGCCCCGGCGCTGCCGCCCGCCATGCTTGCGCACAATCCGGTAGAGCCAGCGCTCCAGCCCGCCCGTGAGGTCGAAATACTCCCGGTCGATGGTGAGGACGAGCGCGTCCTCGACGATGGCGCAATAGAACCAGTCGGGGACGATGAGCTCGATCCCGGCGGGCTTGCCATCCCGATCCGTGCGCTCCTTCCACTCGTTGATCCAGGAGAAGCGGTGGCGCCGGCCCTCCGTTCTCTGGCGGATGGAGGTGGACACTGTGGTGGACTGCAGGCGGTCCAGGGCGGCCTTCAGGCGCTGATAGTCCCTGATCGATGTGCCCCGGCCGACGAACCGAAGGATCTCGTAGGGCGTCGCGGCCATGAAGCGCGAGGTGCGCAGGCCGGCGTCGCGCGCTTCGACGATCTGGCTGGCCGCCCAGATCAGGATATCCGCATCCCAGATGGTGGCCATGCCATGGTCGGGCACCGCCTCGACCCGGATCGCGATGTCGCCGGAGACAAAATCGATGGGGGCGACACGGTGGGTCTTGGCGAGGGAGAAGAAGGGATAGGCCATGAGATCCTGCGCATCGCGGGGCGCGAAGGCGCCGGGGAGTGCGCGGAAGAGCTCAAGCTGTCTGCCAGGTTGCGGAGAGCGGTGCGGTGCGGCCATGACGAAATGGCCGCTCAGCGCGCCAGGCTGCCCGGCAGGACGCCAGACATGGAATGACGCTTGGCCGGCAGGATGGAGCCGCGCGGATCGGAGGTGGAGGTGACGGCGCCTCGGGCCACCCAGGCCTGCAAATCCTCGACGGAATAGACGACGCGTCCGCCGAGCTTGCGATAGGCGGGACCAGTTCCGTAGGTGCGGTGCTTCTCGAGCGTCCGGGGCGAGAGGCTGAGGAAGACGGCGGCTTCCTTGGTGCGCAGATAGCGCGGCGGCAGCGGGACAGCATCGGGGCGCATGGATCGAACCTCCGTGGGCGCTATCGGGCCACTGATCATCAGCGGCGGATGGCGATCACGGTGGCGAAGGGCGGCCGTCGTGAGGGATGGGGAAGTTGAGGGGCGTAAAATGCCCACCCCGAACGTCTCGGCGATGCTGTTATGGTCGCCGACGATGACGCAGGAGCTTGAGATAGCCGCCGGCGATCAGCGCTCGGCCGCCCTTGACGAGACCGATGACGCGATCGCGCAGCGACGAGGTCTTCCAAGGCTCGGCAGCGATGCGCCTCTGGTCATAGAGAGCGAATGCGATGTCGCGATAGCTGGCGCCGTCAGTGCGTCCGTCTGCGGCCAGCATCATGGCGCGCAGGCGCTGTCGCTGCTGTGTGGTCATCCGCGTGTCGGGGAGCGCCGGGCGACCTTCGATGGTGCGCCAAAAGCGGGATAAAGCTTCCACGCGGCCCACGATATCGGTGTCCAGCGGAATGATCGCAGCGATAGGCGCGTCAGAAACAGAGCCCGGCAAGGCAAGGAGTTGGGACGAACGCGCGGCCAAGCCAAGGATGGCAAGCTTCCCCTCAGGGCTACTTTGCACCACAGAAACGTTGTCGAGGACGTTCATGTGTGCGCCGGCCAAGAAATCCGGCGATGGACCAAGAAGCACGACGGCCGGGTCGACGATGGGAGACCACAAAACGGTCTGCTCGACGGCGCTCATGGCAGGGCGTGCTGCGAAATCGCAGCCCCCAGCGCTGCTCCACCTCCCGGGGGAGCGGCTCGGCGTCGGTGCCGGTGGTCACGATGGACTGATAATGATCCTGATAGGCTTCGTCCCGGCGCAGGCATTCCCAGGCGAGGCCTTCGACCGACAGGTCGTCGAAGTAATCGTAGCTGGCGTTATCCCGCCAGCGCGATGTGTCCGGCTTCATTCACTCGTCTCCGCATCAGAGGCGTGCGCATTGAGCAAAGACAATCGGGGATTGAGAGGGGCGTGAGAAGCCGGCTAAAAGGCATCGCGTGATGCGCTTGCGGCATCACCCCTGTCGACTCAGGCGGGGCTGCGGAGAAGGTCTTTATAGCCGCCGGCGGCCATCCATCGTGCTCGGGCAAGATGAGTGTCGTGAACATGACGGGCGCGCTCGGGCTCCCGAGCCGCGTCGATGCCGAACAGCACCGCGGCGATCTCCTCCCAGCCGGCGCCATCCGCCGTTGCATCAAGCAGACGGGCATAGAGCCTGATGTGGGCCCGGTCATAGTCCGTCAGTTCGGGACCCGTCGGTGCAATGTCCTCGAACGCCGCAGTCACCATGTCTGCCTGCCACTTCTCTCAAGATCGGGTTCTTCCCAAAATCCTACACGACTTCCAATGACACCACTGCCACGGTCGCGTTTGTAGAGAATACTCCGTGGTGAAATACTCATCAAGGCGATGCTCTCTCGACCATGGAGATCCGAGAGGTGTTCGCCCGGAATTTGAAGGCTGCGAGGCTCGCCAAAGGCCTGTCGCAGGAAGAGCTCGCCCATCGAGCCGGGATCGACCGCACCTATATCAGCTCGTTGGAGCGCAGCGTCTATAACGCCAGCATCGATGTCGTAGATCGCCTGGCCGGCGCCCTTGAGCTCGACGCCGCCGCCTTGCTGAAGAGACCCGCCGCGGACGTGCCGAGCGGCCCCGAAAACCCGGTCGAGTGAAGCGCGGGACCGGTTGGCAACTGCTGACTTCGAAGTGAGAGCCCCGGCCGGAGCCGGCCGGGGCGTTGGGCGGCTCACTCGCCGCGTCGCCCGCTGGGGCGGGACCAGATCAGCGAGAAGGTGTCGCCGTCCTCGTCGTCGAAGAGGTTGGCGTAGATCGGGGCGTTGAAGCTCGGATCGTCGAGCTTGAGGCCCAGATAGTCGCGCCCCTCGCTGGAGCGCTTGGACCAGGCGGCGCCGATCTCGATCCGACCCACCAGGACCCGGTGGCTGGGAGCATTCTCACCATTGGCGCGCAGCTCGGGGACGATGCGCACACCTTTGGCCTGAACGCTGAGGGTGACGATCTCGCCGGTGAACTCGTTCGCGCCGATCTTCTTGAAAGTGCCGATGGTGGCCATTGTCGATCTCCGTCTTCCGTTTCCGAGCCCGCACCGTTGCGGCCTCGATGGCGATCGAAGGGCGGAAGGCGACTGCCGCCGCACCCCGGCAGGGGCTTGATGGCCAAGGAGGACTTTCTTGTCCCGCGAGGAATGGGCGGAACGCTCAGGGGAAGAAAGCCCGACGCCGCCATTGCGGCAGAGGCGGTCGAGGCGCAGCCGGCCTTCGGCCAGATCAGGCCATGGAAGAGGCCAGCTGGTGCGCGCGATCAACGGTTGGAGATAAGGAGGAGATGGCGATCTCTCACGGGCCCTGCACGAAGGCGGCCCAACCTTCACCGGTGTTGACCTCTTCATTTTCCGGCCATTGCGTGTGCTTCGAACTGACAGGACCAACGGGTGGAACGCTTTCCTCACCGGCCATGCGATGGCTCGCGCGCAACCGCGCGAAGCTTGTCACCAAGCCCTGCCATGCTTGCGCACTCGCGGCCTCGTGCCTCGATCCTTTCGCCGTCGCCATCGCATCCTCGACGACATGGGAAATGTCGCCCCGCTGATTTGCTCTTGCCTGATCGGGTCGTGTCGCTCCAAGGCCCGCGCCAGGGGCTGGACAGAGCGTATGGCGAGGCTGCACTGGTCAGCCTGATGTCCCCATGAGGCAAGGATCGAAGGCCGAGATCGTGTGCACCGCGGGTCAGTTCAAACACCGCGTTACCGCGCCAAATGAGATGGTGGGTATGGATCGTTATGTCGTCATTTCGGGTTGCTCCGGCGGGGGCAAGTCGACACTGATCGCCGAGCTTGCACGCCGTGGCTTTGCCGTGGTCGAGGAGCCAGGGCGGCGCATTGTCGCCGAGCAGATCAGCGGCGGCGGATCGGATCTGCCTTGGGTGGATCTGGCCGCTTTCGCGCGACTTGCGATCGCCATGGCGCTGGAAGACAGGTCCACGGCGCTTGCCCAGAGCGGATGGGTCTTTTTTGACCGTGGGCTTGTCGATGCGGCCGTTGCGCTTGAATACGCAACCGGGGAGCCCATTTCCGAGACGCTCTGCAATGCCCATCGCTACAATCGCACTGTCTTTATGACACCCCCATGGCCAGAGATCTTCAGCGGCGATGACGCGCGCCAGCACGATTTGTCGGCGTCGATTGCCGAATATGAGCGCCTGATCGCAGCCTTTCCGAAGCTCGGCTATGAGGTGACGATCCTGCCCAGGGTATCGGCTGCCGACCGCGCTGATTTCATCATCGGCCAACTGGGAGCCCTGAACCAAGTAGATTGAGGCGTCTCGTTTCACTCCTGTTAGGACCCGAAGGGGTCGATCTCACGGATGATCTGGGAGGCGTCGCCGTCGAACTCGTCGGCAGGCACAACGGACAGAGTGCCGTCACCGGCGCGGAAGATCACGATGACGACCATCAAGGTCTTGGCGAGGCTGAGGGCGAAGGCCTGTGCATCGGTGGAGGACATGGGGTCCGGCTCCTGCTCGAAGCGGAGGAACATCCCCCGCTGACAGGCGCCCGACGGGTCCGGCCGCGGGCCGCAATCACCGTGGAGGCAAAGCCGCAACGGCGGCACGCTGTGCGTAGCCGACCCCTTGCGGGTTGATGGCGTCAGGCCCTCGGTCGGACCAAGGAACAGCGCAGGAAAGCGGGGGTGGTCTCTTGCTCGAAGAGCACCGGGTGCAGCCATTTGCCTGCATGGTCGGGCTCAGGAGGCGCGTTGAGCTCCACCCGTGATAAGCGGTGGTCCCGCTCGCTTGTCCGCTGAAAACCGATGATGGGAACCGCAATCTCGTGAAAAGCGGTGACGCACCGTGAAATCCGATTCCGACGATGAAGGAAGGGCAGCGCTCATGCGCCGCCCGACCCAAACCGGTAGACGGGGATGCCGAGCTTGCGGGCCTTGTCGGCGAGATTGTCCTGGATGCCCGTGCCGGGGAAGATGATGACCCCGATGGGCGTGACCGAGAGCATCTGGTCGTTGCGCTTGAAGGGGGCGGCCTTGGCGTGGCGTGTCCAGTCGGGCTTGAACGCGACCTGCGGCACCTTACGGGCATCAGCCCAGCAGGCGGCGATCCTTTCGGCACCCTTGGGTGAGCCACCGTGCAGCAGCACCATGTCAGGGTGCTTCGCGCGGACCTGATCGAGCTTCGCCCAGATGAGCCTGTGGTCCACCGTGTCGCCGCCGGAGAAGGCGATCTTCGGACCTGCGGGTATCAGCACCTCGGTCTCCGCCCGCCTGCGGGCGGCGAGGAAGTCGCGGCTGTCGATAAGAGCTGAGGTCAGGTGCCGATGGTTCACTAGGGATCCGGCGCGTGGGCGCCAGGCTGAGCCGGTGTGCCGCTCGAAGGCATCGGCGGCTTCATCCCGCATCAGCTCGAAGGCATCGCGGCGCTCCATGAGGCTCTGCCCCTCGACGATCAGACGTTCCAGTTCCACCGAGCGCACCTCGCTGCCGTCCTGCTCCTGCTGGCTACGGCGCTGGCCCTGCTCATTGTCGTCGAGGGTACCGGAGATGCGGCCGGCGGCACGGTGGAAGAGATGGACGGTCGACCAAAGGAGGTCGGGAAGGTCGGGCTCCAGGCGGGTGTCCTGCAGTGTCGCGATCAGCGCATCGAAGATATCGGCGATTGCGCCGGTGATACGGTCAGTTTCGGGAAGCGGCCGGGAATCGGGCTCGTCCCCGAAGGGACGGTAGCCGTAGAGCTGAAGTTCCTGCAGCAGGTGATCAGTGGGAGAAGAGGCGTGGGGTTCGTCGTGCTCGGTGCTCATGGGAGGCTCCGTCGATTGGACCGCAGCCTTGCGGCCTTCATGGCGACGAAGCCGGCGGGCGGGACGGACCTGCACCCCGCGGGAAACGCGGGGCCGGAGCGGCAGCGGAGGATGGCGGAGGCCGGCGATTTTGCTTCGCGATGGAAAGGCGTGTGTCGGGACCCGCGACGCTTGCGTCGTGGGGAAACACCGCCGCCGGAAAATCACCGGCCGGAGCCATTGCCGGTCCGGAACGACTGCCGGCCGATCGCCCTCTGGAAGGCCTGGCTGCGGATCCTCTAGCAACGGTGGGCATCAGAGCGTGACGTCAGAGCATTCCCGCTCCCTGTCGCTCCAGCTCACGGGCTCAGCACCATGAAGCGGCCGACGTCATCAGGTGCAAGCTGACATCGGAGTCCCGCTCGCAACGCGTCGACGCCAAAGGCGCGCAGATCCTCGTTGAAGTCTCCGAGAGCTGGTGAGAGCACGATGGCCTCGATCCCGGCAGAAGCCGCTCGTGCGATAAGGCTGTCCCGTGCCCTGTCGCCGGCAGGATCGTTGTCGCGGACGATGTAGAGCCGCCGCAGGTCGGGTGGGAATGCGACGACGGCAAGGTGAGCGGCCGAGAGCGCCGCTGCCATCGGGAGGCTGGGCAGCACGGTCCGCACGGAAAGGATGGTCTCGATGCCCTCGCCGGTGGCCAGAACGTTGTCAGGCCTGCCGAAGCGAACGGCATGTTCCAGCAGGTGGCCCATGGCACGTCGGGGCGTGGCGATGCTTGCCTTGTCCGATCCGTCGGGAGCGAGCCATGTCCGGTGGATGCCCATGACTCGTTGTCTGAGATCGGTGACGGCGGCGATCATGGCCGGCCGGGGTTGAATGGGCTCGCGTGGATCCGGGCGGTAATAGCAGCGCGGGTGAAAGCGCATGCTTCCGGTTTCGTGCAGAGCCGTGATGCCGCGCTTCCGCAGATACGTCTCCACGATTGTGCCCGGAATCGGCTTTGCGGCCGCAAAGAGACGACATGCCGAGGTGACAGGGTCACGTGAAGGGCTGTTCGTCCTGAACACGGGAGCTTCCGCGACCTGCCAGGATCGGGGCATGTGCAGAAAGGCTTGAGCCTCGGCCACCACGTCGCTGAAGTTGGGCAGACCTCGGCTTTCCCGGATGACGTCGAGGAGATCGCCGTGTTCTCCCGTCGCCGCATCGGTCCATTTGCCGGCATGGCCTTTCACGCTGTCCGTCAGCCGCACGAACATGGAGCGGCCGGGCGAGTTGCGAGCATCGCCCACCTGCCAATAGTGCCCCTGCCGCCGACCCGCGGAGAGATAATGGCGGCAAACTGCCTCCGCCTGCCGCCCCAGCCGCCGTGCGAGATCGTGCGCAGCATCCGTCATAGGGACGCTCCAAGAGAAAAGCCCGCCGTCCGGCCACGCGATGGGGGGATCGCGGAGCCACGGACGGCGGGCCAGGTTGCCCGGGGAGGATTATTCGGCAGCAATCGAGGAGGAGATCACTTCGGGCTCCTCAGTGTCGGCGAGGTCTTCCCCTTCGCCCATGGCCGTTTCGCCGTCGGTCTCCGCCGTCTCTTCGCCGGCGGTGTCGGAGGGCTGGTTCCGCAGCGCCTCCGGGAGCCAGCCGCTGTCGGCAAGGAGGGCTTCTGCCTCCCGTGCCATGTCGCCCTTCTTGAGGTGGGCGATCCGCTCAGCTGCACGTTCCCCCTTCGCCTCGGTCACCGCCTGCAGGATGCGGGCCTTGGTGACCCGGCCGAGGAAGGTGTCAACAGTGGGCCTCCATCCCGCCGCCGCCATGTCGAGCCCTACCGCCTGCGCCAACCGGTCGGCATGGGCGAAGGCGCGGGGACGGCGGTTCCATGCTTCATGCACCGCATTGACCGAGAGGCTCACCACATGGGCGAACAAGGCGGCCTGGCTGTCACGCTCCCACCCGCTCAAGGTGTCCCAGAGCGTGCCCGGCTCCTTGGGCAGAGCCTTGGCCCAGTTTTCGTGCCGGACACGAATGGCCTCGGCCGAAACGCTGTCGTTGAGGCCCGGCGCCTGGGCGTTGAAGGACACGCTCTTGAGGTCGAGCTCAAGGCAGCTGTCCGAGCCGTAGACGTAGAAGGCCTTCAGCGTCAGAGCGTGGACCGCAGCGAGGAAGGCGACATCGGGCTGCTCGCCCAGGGCATGGCGCAGGCCGAGGGTGCGATGGGTGGTCAGCTCCGTAAGTAGCCGATCGGAGATCGGCGCGAGGCCGTCTTCTTCCTCGGGCTCCGCAGGTGCATCACCTACGGCTGCTTCCTGACGAGGGGCCGAGGCCGCATGGTCTTCTCCATCGGTCCCGGCGGGAGCTTCATCGTCCTGCACGACCGGCACCTCGTCCTCCGGGCAGACATATCCCCGCTCCACCCGGAGCTTGCCGTCCTGGGCGATGCTGACGAAGGCGCCGGCGCGGCCGACCTCCGCCGGATCGAACGCGAGGGGGCGCGTCTCAAAGGCCTCCAGCACCGCCTCGAGCTCACCGAGCCGCGCATCGACCTCCTCGGGAAGCTCGTCGGCATCGGCATATTCTTCGGAGAGGCGATCATATGCGGCCTGGGCCCTCGCCCGAGCTGCCTCCTCCTCCTCGGTCAGGGGCGTCGGCTCACCCCGCAGCTGGCGCAGGCCGTAGGTGTGGCCATAGGCAAAGTCCGGCGCCACCTCGATCCACTTCCAGCCTTCGCCGCGGATCCCGTCGGCCTCAATGGCGAGCTTTGCCGCCACCATGCGATCGACGAGGGTGACATCCTGCAGCCAGCCGCCGTCGTCCCCCTGGAACAGGTCGCGCAGCACGGTGCCGCCAGCCGTCTCATAGGCCCCGATGCCGATGAAGCGGGCCCGCTTGTCGGATGCCCGCACCGCACCCTCCGTCATCATGCGCCGGATCGCATGGGGTTGCTTGTCGTAAGCCTGGGCGAGACGCTCCAGCACCTGCTCCTGCCGCTCATGATCACCCGACACGGTGAAGGCCATGAGCTGGTCGAGGGTGAGGCCATCCTCGGCATAGACGTCGAGCAGCTTCGGCGAGACGGAGGCGAGCTTCAACCGCTGCTTCACCACTGCGACCGAGACGAAGAAGGCGGCCGCGATCTCCTCCTCGGACTGGCCCTTCTCCCGCAACGCAAGGAACGCCCTGAACTGGTCGAGCGGGTGCAGCGGTGCGCGCTGGACATTCTCGGCAAGGGAATCCTCCTCGGCAATGCCGCCTTCGCGCAGGATGCAGGGCACGGGAGCCGTCCGGGCGAGGCGCTTGCGCTTCACCAGCAACTCCAGCGCCCGGTAGCGCCGGCCGCCGGCCGGGATCTCGTACATGCCGGTCTCGACGCCATCAGCATCGATCACGGTGCGGACATTGAGGCCCTGGAGCAGGCCGCGCCGGGCGATGTCCTCGGCGAGTTCCTCGATGGAGACGCCGGCCTTCACCCGGCGGACGTTGGACTGGCTGAGCACCAGCTTGTTGAAGGGGATGTCCCGCGAGGACGAAAGGGTGATCTTCTGAACGGACGTGGCCATGGGATGCTTCTCCGCGACGGGCGGCCGGAGAACCTCTCTCTCAACTTCGAACCCGTCACGAAGCACGGCGCCACCCTCTTCCTCTGAGGGCAGCGCCGCAAAGCCGATGATCCGGAACAACGCAAAGCCGGAGACACGGCAATCCCCATCTCCGGCTTTGCGGATCTCAGGGAGCGCGATCGAGGAGCTTCTTCGCCCGCGCCTCCAGATCGAGACGGGCGTCCTGGTGCGGCTTGTCCCGCGCCACGGCGGTGATGCCCTGCACGAAGTCGAAGATGCTCTCGGGCTTGCGCCCCTCCTCGGCGAGCACGGTCTCGATCACCTTCTGCGTCTCCGCCTTGGAGAAGCCCTTGCGGCGCAGGAACTTGGTGCGGTCCTCGTCGCTGCGCGCTACGATGCGCTCGCGGGCCGCCCTGATGCCGTTGACGAAGGGCATGGGGGAGGAGTTGGCAAAGCGCTCCAGGGCCGGCGCGGCCTGATGGGCGAAGCGGGATGCGGCATACTTCGAGTGGCGGATGGTGATCTCCTCGAAATCCTCCACGCCCCACAGGTTCCGGTTCTGGCAGACCGCCCTGAGATAGAAGCTCGCGATGCCCAACGTCTTGGCGCCCACCTCTGAGTTCCAGCAATAGAAGCCGCGGAAGAACAGGTCGGGGGAGCCGTCCGGGAGCCGCCCGGCCTCGATGGGGTTGAGATCGTCCACCAGGAAGAGGAAGACGTCCCGGTCGGAGGCGTAGAGCGTGGTCGTGTCCTTCGTGATATCGACGCGGGGATTGTAGATGCCGGTCGACCAGTCGAGCACGCCAGGCACTTTCCAACGGGTGTCCCCGGTGCCGTTGCCGGCGATACGGCGCACGGCGTCCACCAGCTCATGGTCATAGATGCGGCCATAGTCGGGGCCGGTCACAGCCCGGAGCTCGACGCGGCCGTCCTCCACCTCCAGTGTCTTCACCTGTTCGGCGCGGTGCGTGAGCAGGCCGTGCTGCAGGTTGATGCCGGCGAGCGGCGCCGGAAGCTGGCGCAGATAGGAGGCCGGCGCGCCGATGAGGCTCGCAAGCTGGCCGAAGCTCCAGTGGGTCGGCGCAACCGGAGCCTCCGCCCCGGGCAGCGTGAGCGTCAGCCGGTCTGGCACCTCGCGGCTCGCCTCGACGCGGATGGCGGCGCTCTCCACGGTGCGCGTCCGGCTCCGGTCGGACCGACCGCGCACCGCGCCATACAGCTCAGACAGGGACAGATAACGCTCGTCCGCCGGCCGGGAAAACCACTCGGAGGACACACGGCCGTTCCGCTCGCCGCGGCTCGCATCCACCTTGTAACCGCCGGCCGCTTCCCGGCCCGCATCTAAAACCTCAACCTCAGTCATGGGACTAAACTCCACGACGGGCGCCGGGAGCCTCTCTCCCTGCCCTCAACCCGTCACGGAAATCCGCTCCAACCTCTCACTCTCGATCGCGCGGATGAGGGGCTCAACCTCCCCACCCCAAAAACGCGTCGCTCCGATGGATGGCATCCCGCCGCATTGACGCGAGAGAGGGCGATGCTGCCATTACCTCTGGAGTGCGCCAGAAGCAGAAGTTCGCTGCGGTGAGGACGAAGGGCCGGTTTGGGGCCGAGAGTAGCCTGTCTGTTCGTAATCTACGGCGCGCGAAAGCGGACATCGCCACGAGTGAGTGTTGCGGAAGCCGAGGCCTCACCTGCGGTGAGGTCGGTAGTCATCAACTGGCCGCGACCCTTCGTTCACCACACTGGCAAGAGTACGTTCGGGAGATAGTGGCTGCTACTTTATCAGAGTGCTTCTTTCGGTGAGCAAATTGGGCTTGTATGATGTGCGACCTAGACGGTTTGACGATCCACCTTAATGCCGTTCGCAACGCCAAGTCTCGTTTACCTCGATCAAAACGCTTGGGTGACTCTCGCCAGAGGTTCCTGGGACAAGGAGCGGTATCCAGCAGAGCATGCCGCGTTGACCAAGGTAGTGGAAATGGTTCGCTCGGGATCTATCAAGGTGCCGCTCAGCTTCACCAACCTCTACGAGACCCAGAAGATCAACGTTCCCGAGCGTCGGACCGCCATGGCGCTCGCCCAGTCGGTGATTAGCGGCGGCGTCGTATTCCGTGGTCGCCGCCGCATCCTCGGTGAGTCCTTAAAAGCCTATCTCGCCGAGAAGAGCGGAGTATCCCACCCGGATCCGCCGGCCGGCTGGTTCCTGTCAGACCTATGGTTCGAGGCGGCGGGCGACTACTCACCGGAGAGCTACGGCTTCCAGATGTCGAACCGCGTCATAGAGCTCATCCGCCAGGATCCCGGCCGCGCGCTGTTTGACTACCTAGCCTTCAGCGAAGAGGCGGTCAGGCTTGAGGCCGTGCGGCGCTATAGCGCCGGATCGATCGACCTCATCGCCCGTCTGGAGGGCCGTCGCGCACTGGTTGCCGGGGAGCCGCTCGCGCTTCGCAAAAGGGCCTATGGCGCCAGACTGATCATCGACGAGCTCGACTTCATCTTCGCGACGGCGCACAGCCTTGGCCTCGGATGGTCGACGGTCGCAGACATCGGATCCTCTCTGGTTCGCAGCATGTTGGTCGACGTACCGGTCCTGAACATCGAGCGGGAGCTGGTCATTCGCCTTGACGACCAAGCGCGCGACATCAACGAGAACGACTTGCGCGACATGATGTCATTCATCACGGTGATCCCGTTTGCCGACGTCGTTGTCGCCGAGAAGCCGTTCGTGAACCTAGCGCGGCAGGCCCGGCTCGGTGAAACCTATGGGACCGAACTGCTGACGTCGGTGTTCGACCTGTAACTCATATTCGAACTGCTGGCCTACGCCGGCAAATCCTCCGCCGGCAATCTGATCGGGCAGCAACGACGTAAGGCAGGTCCGATTGTTCGAGCATACGGCGAATACCACGCACCGACCTGGGCCGAACTTTTCGAACGCGTCATTGGCGGCATGGGTCATCCGATCGAGCAGTTCGCGCTCCTGCGTCTGCCGGTAAACGTGGAACACCGCAAACGCCTGTGCTGTCCCCTCTCGCCACAAGCGCGCCGAGTGTTGCCCGAATTGGCGCTTCGAAGAATGCCGCTGTCACATCCCCGATTGCATCCTCGACACACGCGCCGGTGCTAACCGGCACGGCGTCCAGCAGAGTGAGCCCCATCGTCGTCCAGCTGTTGCCCGCTCGCGGCCGCAGCCGGACGACACGGCTGCAAGCTACTTCACTCCCCCAGTGGCGTCACTAGGCTCCCAAGCTACGGCAGCACTTGGCGATCACCGTCGCCAGTTCGGTTGGCCGTTCGGGTTCGAGGAAGCGCGGCCGACCATCACGTGCCGGTATAAACTGCGGCAGCGGGTTGATCGTCATCGATGCATGCAGGTCCATCTCGATTGAGGCTGCAACAATCGCTTCCATGGCCACACCGTAGCCTTCGGCAATCGCCTGATTCTCCCTTGCCAGCTTGGCGATTTGGCTGTTCAGCGCGTCGCCATTGGCCATCGTCTCCGACTTGGCGTGCACCAAGCGGTTGCGGAGCCCCTGGAGCGATCGCAACGCATTGTGGGTAAGTCGGCCGGCTGGGATCTCGTGCTTAGCCACTAGCAGCGGGACCATCCGCCACTTGGACAGGAAATCGACCTTGTCGAGCCCCTCGACTACCAGTTCGGGCAGGTGCCAGGCAGCATAGTCGTAGATCGCCGCTTCGAGGCACATGCCAGCGAATACGATACACCGGACCGAGGCCGCTAACTGCCGGTCTTCCAGCCGTCTGAGCGCCGCCTCCTCGTTGCTCCACCGCTCGGTCGCTGTCGGGATTACTCGTCGCTCGGCCGCAAGCACCACGCACTCGACGAACGCCTCCTCTGCGATGCCGTAGTAGAACGCCTGCTTGGCGCCGACGCGGCCCCCTTCGGGCGTGATGATCTTGCGTATGTCCTCCATGGTCGTCTCCTCTGGGGCATCCACGCCCCAATGTGACACGTCAAGTCGAAAACTGCCCGACCACTACATCCCCAAAGTCGGCTGTTCCCACCCCAGCGCCGAGCGAGATGAACGAACGACGGCTTTCGGGATCGCGCCGTTCGGCCGCGAACGGCCGAGATGGCGGCGCAAAGCCGACGTCGCTGCAAGCGACGTCGAGGGGCCTCTATGGGTCAACAGCGCTATTTTCCTGACCACGGTGATGTCAGAGCTATTGGCCCTTTTGCCTGTCTTTTCACGCCACACTGCGATGGCTCATTCCTGTTGTTGAATCTCCCCCAATTCCCCCTTCTTTAATCATCCCCGTCCGGGAAGCCCTTGCATCGCGCCCGGCCACGGCGGGGATGACATGGCGGCTTCAGCTTACAGTTCGGAAGGCCTGACGCGCGGCGTGCGTATGTTGCGCACCGCACTCGGCCCGGTGATCTCCCGTCTTCTCGATGATCCCACTGTCGTCGAGGTCATGCTCAATCCGGACGGTCGCCTCTGGGTTGACCGGCTGTCCGAAGGCCTCGGCGCTACGGGCGAGCGGCTATCACCCTCTGACGGCGAGCGCATCATCCGCCTCGTCGCGCACCATATCGGGGCTGAGGTCCATGCCGGTGCCCCGCGGCTCTCCGCCGAGCTGCCCAGGACGGGAGAACGCTTCGAGGGACTGCTCCCGCCCGTCGTAGCGGCTCCAACCTTCGCCATCCGCAAGCCCGCCGTCGCCGTGTTCACGCTCGACGACTACGTGGCCTCCGACATTATGTCTGCGGCGCAAGCCGAGGCCCTACGCAAGGGCGTGGCATCCCGCGCCAACATCCTGGTGGCGGGCGGCACCTCCACCGGCAAGACCACCCTTACCAATGCCCTCCTCGCCGAGGTGGCCAAGACCTCCGAGCGTGTCATCCTGATCGAGGACACACGTGAGCTTCAGTGCGCTGCGCCCAATCTCGTAGCTCTGCGCACCAAGGACGGCGTCGCCTCGCTCTCGGATCTGATCCGCTCGTCGCTCCGCATGCGTCCGGACCGCATTCCCATCGGCGAGGTGCGCGGTGCGGAAGCCCTGGACCTGCTGAAGGCGTGGGGCACGGGCCATCCCGGTGGGATCGGCACCATTCACGCCGGCAGCGCTATGGGCGCCCTGCGACGGCTCGAGCAGCTCATCCAGGAAGCCGTCGTCAGCGTCCCCCGCGCACTGCTCGCCGAGACCATCAACCTGATCGCCGTGCTGTCGGGCCGCGGTGCCGCACGCCGGCTCACCGAACTCGCCCACGTCGAAGGGCTTGGCCCTGACGGTGACTACCGGATCTCGCCCGCGATCTCTCCCACCGAAGAAGGAACCTCCCTGTGAAGACAAGCTTTGTCTCTCGCCATCGCCGCCTGCTGCGAACCGCCGTGGTGGTCGTCGCCTTCGCCTGCGCGGTATCCGCTGCCCATGCCTCTGGTTCTTCCATGCCGTGGGAGACACCGTTGCAGTCGATCCTGGAGTCCATCCAGGGGCCGGTGGCCAAGATCGTGGCGGTGATCATCATCATCTCGACCGGCTTGGCGCTCGCCTTCGGCGACACCTCGGGCGGGTTCCGACGGCTGATCCAGATCGTGTTCGGCCTCTCCATCGCCTTCGCCGCCTCCAGCTTCTTCCTTTCCTTCTTCTCCTTCAGCGGCGGGGCGCTGGTCTGATGGCGAGCGATGCGGGCGAGGTGCCGGGGTTCTCCGTTCCGGTCCACCGAGCGCTCAGTGAGCCGATCCTGCTCGGCGGCGCGCCGCGGGCGCTGGCCATCTTCAACGGCACGCTCGCCGGCGCCGTCGGACTGGGGCTCCGGCTCTGGCTCGTGGGCCTTGCCCTCTGGGCGATCGGCCACCTCGCCGCCGTCTGGGCTGGCAAGCGCGATCCGCTCTTCGTCGACGTGGTGCGCCGGCATCTGCGCATCCCCTCCCACCTGTCAGTCTGAGGAGGGGACGCACCATGATGAACCTTGCCGAGTATCGCGGACACGGGAGCCGGCTCGCAGACTATCTGCCTTGGGCGGCCCTGGTCGGCCCTGGCACCATCCTCAACAAGGACGGCAGCTTCCAGCGCACCGCGCGCTTCCGCGGGCCGGACCTCGATTCCGCGGTGCCTGCTGAGCTGGTGGCGGTGGCGGGTCGCCTCAACAGCACCTTCCGCCGCCTCGGCTCCGGCTGGGCACTGTTCGTGGAAGCCCAGCGGCACGAGGCGGGAGCCTATCCCGAGAGCCTGTTTCCCGATCCTGCTTCCGCGTTGGTGGATGCCGAGCGGAAGGCCGGGTTCGCCGAGGCCGGAATCCATTTCGAGTCGAGCTACTTTCTCACCTTCGCTTGGCTCCCCCCGGCGGAGGATGCCGCGCGGGCGGAGAGCTGGCTCTATGAGGGGCGTGGGGACGAGGGTGTCGATCCCCGCGAAGCATTAGATGGCTTCGTCGATCGCACGGACCGCGTCCTGAGGCTGGTCGAAGCCTTCATGCCTGAGTGTCGCTGGCTCGATGACACGGAGACCCTGACCTATCTGCACGGATGTGTCTCGACCCGGCACCAGCGGGTGCGTGTCCCCGAAACGCCCATGTATCTGGACGCGCTCCTCGCCGATCAGCCACTGACCGGCGGGCTCGAGCCCATGCTCGGGGACCAGCACCTGCGCGTGCTCACTATCGTCGGCTTTCCCACGGCAACCACGCCCGGGATCCTCGACGATCTCAACCGGCTGGCCTTTCCCTATCGCTGGTCAACCCGCGCCATCCTCCTCGACAAGACCGACGCCACCAGGCTCCTCACGAAGATCCGCCGGCAGTGGTTCGCCAAGCGCAAGTCCATCGCCGCCATCCTTAAGGAGGTGATGACCAACGAAGCGTCGGTACTGGTGGATTCGGATGCCGCCAACAAGGCGGAGGACGCAGATCTCGCCTTGCAGGAGCTCGGCGCCGACCATGCCGGCATCGCCTATGTCACCGCCACAGTGACGGTCTGGGACGCCGATCCCCGCATCGCGGACGAGAAGCTCCGGCAGGTGGAGAAGGTGATCCAGGGCCGGGACTTCACGGCCATGGTGGAGACCCTCAATGCAGTGGAGGCCTGGCTGGGCAGCCTGCCGGGACACGTCTACGCCAATGTCCGCCAGCCGCCCGTCTCCACCCTCAACCTCGCCCACATGATCCCTCTCTCCGCAGTCTGGGCGGGCGACGAGCAGGACACGCATTTTGCCGCGCCGCCGCTGTTCTACGGCAAGACGGAAGGCGCCACCCCCTTCCGCTTCTCCCTCCATGTGGGGGATGTGGGCCACACGTTGGTGGCGGGGCCGACCGGCGCCGGCAAGTCGGTGCTGCTGTCACTCATGGCGCTGCAGTTCCGGCGCTATGCCGGAGCCCAGGTGTTCGCCTTCGACTTCGGCGGCAGCATCCGGGCGGCGGCCCTCACCATGGGCGGCGACTGGCATGATCTCGGTGGAGGTCTCGCGGAGGACAGCATCGCCCTCCAGCCGCTATCACGCGTGGACGAGCTGCGCGAGCGAACTTGGGCGGCCGACTGGATCGTGGCGATCCTCGCCCGCGAAGGTGTCTCCACTGCCCCGGAGGTGAAGGAGCACATCTGGTCGGCGCTCTCCTCGCTCGCCTCCGCTCCCATCGAAGAGCGGACGCTCACCGGCCTTGCCGTCCTTCTCCAGTCCAATGCCCTCAAGCAGGCGCTGCGCCCCTATTGCATCGGCGGTGCCCATGGCCGGCTGCTTGATGCCGAGACCGAACATCTGGGGCAGGCCTCCGTCCAGGCCTTCGAGACCGAGGGGCTGATCGGCACCAGCGCCGCCCCGGCGGTGCTCTCCTATCTCTTCCACCGCATCGAGGACCGGCTCGACGGGTCTCCCACCCTCCTCATCATCGACGAGGGGTGGCTCGCCCTCGATGACCACGGCTTCGCCGGGCAGTTGCGGGAATGGCTCAAGACCCTGCGCAAGAAGAACGCCAGCGTGGTGTTCGCCACGCAGTCTCTGTCCGATATCGATGGCTCGGCCATCGCCCCCGCCATCATCGAGAGCAGCCAGACCAGGCTACTTCTCCCGAACGAGCGGGCGGTGGAACCCCAGATCACGGCTATCTACCGCCGCTTCGGCCTTAACGACCGACAGATCGAGATCCTCGCCCGGGCGACGCCAAAGCGGGACTATTACTGCCAATCCCGGCGCGGCAACCGCCTCTTTGAGCTCGGGCTCTCGCAGGTGGCGCTCGCTTTATGCGCCACTTCATCCAAGACCGACCAGGCTGCGCTCTCGCAGGTGTTGGCCGAGCACGGGGGCGATGGCTTCCTCGCCGCCTGGCTGCGGTACCGCGGCCTCGGCTGGGCGGCCGACCTCATCCCCACCCTCGACAATCTGGAGACACCCTCATGATCCGCCACTCTTTGCGGGCGGCGCTCGTCTCCGCGCCGCTCCTCTTATGCCCGCTGGCGCCGGCTGCCGCGCAGTACGTCGTCTACGACCCCTCCAACTATGCCCAGAACGTCCTTCAGGCCGCTCGGGCGCTGCAGCAGGTCACCAACCAGATCACCTCCCTGCAGAACGAAGCACAGATGCTGATCAACCAGGCCCGCAACCTCGCGAGTCTGCCATACTCCTCCCTCAGCGCGCTCCAGCAGTCCGCCCAGCGTACCCAGCAACTGCTCGGGCAGGCCCAGAAGATCGCCTATGACGTCAGCGCCATCGATCAGGCCTTCCAGAGTCAATACGGCTCCGTCTCCCTGAGCACTTCGGATGCACAACTCGTCTCCCAGGCGAAGACGCGGTGGGAGACCACGCTCGCCGGCCTTCAGGATGCGATGCGGGTGCAGGCCGGTGTCGTCGGCAATCTCGACACCAACCGGACGCAGTCCTCCACATTGGTGGACCAGAGCCAGGCGGCAACCGGCGCGCTGCAGGCCATGCAGGCCGGCAACCAGCTTCAGGCGCTCCAGGCCCAGCAGCTCTCCGACCTCACCGCCGTGGTCACGGCCAACGGCCGAGCGCAGGCTCTGTCGGAAGCCGAGCGGGCAACTGCGGTGTCGGAAGGGCAGGAGCGCTACCGGCGCTTCTCCACCGGGTCGAGCTATCAGCCCGCCGCCGTCACCATGTTCCACGGCAAGTGAGGCGTGGCCATGGACCGGGACACCGCGCTTCGAACCCTCATCGTCGCCGGCCTCGTGGGCGCAGTGCTGGCTGCGCTCGCTGCCGCCGCAGGTCGACGACCGGAGCCCAACGTCGTCGCAAGAGGGAGGATCGCGCCCGTCTCGTCGGTAGATCTCAAGAGCTGCGCCCAGATCGAGACGGCCGACCCCATCGATCCGCGCTGCGCCGCGCTCTGGGAGCAGAACCGCCGCCGCTTCTTCGGCGAGTCCGTTGAGGGAGTGATCCGATGAACGACGTAGGGGTCATCGACACCTTCCTCAACACCTTCACCAGCTACATCGATTCCGGCTTCGGCCTGATCAAGGGAGACGTGACGGGCCTCTCTTCCATTCTGATCGCCCTCGACATCACGCTCGCCGGCCTGTTCTGGGCCTGGGGTGCCGACGAGGATGTGATGCGCCGGCTGGTCAAGAAGACCCTCGCCATCGGCTTCTTCGCCTGGATCATCGGCAACTTCAATTCCCTGGCCCAGATCGCCTTCGAGAGCTTCGCCGGGCTCGGCCTCAAGGCCGGCGGGTCGACCATCAGCACGGCGGACTTCCTGCGGCCGGGGCGTCTTGCGGAAGTGGGGCTCTCGGCCGGCCAGCCGCTGCTCGATGCGGCAAGCCAGCTCACCGGGCCAGTGGCGATCTTCGTCAATGCCGTGCAGATCGCCGTGCTGCTGATCTCTTGGCTCCTGATCCTGATCGCCTTCTTCATCCTGGCGGTGCAGCTCTTCGTCACCCTTATCGAGTTCAAGCTGACGACGCTGGTGGGCTTCGTGCTCATCCCCTTCGCTTTCTTCGGCAAGACCGCCTTCCTCGCCGAGAAGGTGCTCGGCAATATCGTCGCCTCGGGCGTGAAAGTGATGGTGCTTGCCGTCATCGTCGGCATTGGCTCAACGCTGTTTTCCCAATTCGCCTCCAGTTATGGCGATGCCCAGCCGACCATCAGCCAGGCCCTGTCCGCTGTCCTGGCCGCGCTGGCGCTCTTGGGCCTCGGCATCTTCGGTCCCGGAATCGCGACGGGACTGATCACGGGCGCGCCCCAGCTCGGGGCCGGCGCTGCCGTGGGGGCCGGGCTTGCCGCGGGTGGTGTCGCGCTCGCAGGCCTCGGTGCCGCGGGCCTCGCCGCTCGCGGGGCTGGCGCGGCACTCTCCGCGACCGCTGCCGCCGCACAAGCGGGGGCGGGTCTCGCTGGAAGTGCGGCATCCGCGTACGGCGCCGGCGCTGCTGGCCAGTCGGGTCTTTCCGGTGTCGCAGGTGGCCTTGGCGGCATGGCGAGGGCGGCCGGTGCGGCAGCGACATCTCCCCTGAGGCGCTCCGCTGACGCAGCTGGCGAGACGGCATCCGCCGCCGCCGGCCCGAGTTCCGCGCCGTCGAGCGCTCCTGCTCCGACCGCCACCTCCACCAGTGATGCCCCCGATTGGGCCCGGCACATGCGGCGCTCCCAGCAGATGTCCCATGGGGTCCAGGCCGCCACTCATGCGGTGCGGTCCGGCGACAGCCATGGCGGCGGATCGTCCATCTCCCTCTCTGAAAGCGATCGTCCATGACCCCGTTCAAGCGACCTGCGGTTCATTACGGCCGCGCACCCGAGCCCGAGACGCCCTATCAGCGCGCGGCTCAGGTCTGGGACAATCGCATCGGTTCCGCCCGGGTCCAGGCGAAGAACTGGCGCCTCATGGCCTTCGGCTGCCTTGCCCTCTCGGCCGGCCTCTCTGGCGCCTTGGCCTGGCAGGCCCTGAGCGGCTCGGTGGTGCCGTGGGTCGTGCAGGTGGACAAGCTCGGACAGGCGCAAGCCGTGGCGCCCGCCGCCGCGGACTTCCGCCCGTCCGATCCCCAGATCGCCTTCCACCTCGCCCGCTTCATCGAGGAGGTGCGCGGTATCTCCGCCGATCCTGTCATCGTGCGGCAGAACTGGCTGAGGGCTTACGCCTACACGACCCAGGCCGGCGCCATCGCCCTCAACGATTACGCCCGCGCCGACGATCCCTTCGCCCGGGTCGGCAAGCAGCAGGTGGTGGTGGAGGTCTCGAGCGTGATCCGCGCCTCGCCGGAGTCCTTCCGCATCGCCTGGACTGAGCGCCGTTACCAGGACGGCAGCCTCGCCGACACCGCCCGCTGGAGCGCCATCCTCACCGTCGTGGTGCAGGCGCCGCGGGATGCCGAGCGCCTACGAGCCAATCCCCTCGGGATCTACGTCAACGCCATCAACTGGTCGAAGGAGCTCGCCCAATGACGCCTGCCATCCGTACATCCGCGAGGCCGGCGCGCCGTGGCCTCTCTTTTCCGGCTTTCCGTAAGTCCGGCTTGCCGCTTCTGCTGCTTTGCACGTCTGCGCTCGCCGGCTGCGCCACCTTCGAGAAGCCGCCCGAGATCGCCTATGACGATGCACCGCCTGCCGTCTTCAAGGCCGAGCCGCCGGGGCCGGTGCGTATTGTCGAGCTGCCGAAGCCTCTGCCTCTACCGGGCCAATTGAAGCCGGTGGGCAGGGACGGGAAGGCGGAACCGGAGCCGGCCGATCCGCAGGCCCGCGTCAAGCAGGCCAATGCGGCCGCCCGCGTTCAGCCGGTACGCAATGGCTTCATCAATTCCATGCAGGTCTATCCCTTCGTGGAGGGTGCCCTCTATCAGGTCTATGCCGCGCCTGGGCAGGTCACCGACATCGCACTACAGCCCGGTGAGCAACTGGTGGGCTCGGGGCCGGTGGCCGCCGGCGATACGGTGCGCTGGATCATCGGCGACACTGAGAGCGGAGCAGGGGCTGCCAAGCAGGTCCATATCCTGGTGAAGCCGACGCGGCCCGACCTCACCACCAACCTCGTCATCAACACCAATCTGCGCACCTATCACATGGAGCTGCGCTCCACCGAGAAGACCTACATGGCCTCGGTCTCCTGGCAATATCCCCAGGACCAGCTCATCGCCCTGCGGCGTCAGAATGCCGAGGCCCAGGCGGTACAGCCCGCCGCCACCGGCATCGACCTCACGCGGGTGAACTTCCGCTACGAGGTCTCGGGCGACCGGGCGCCGTGGCGGCCGCTGCGGGCCTTCGACGACGGCCAGCAGGTGTTCATCGAGTTTCCGCGCGGCATCGGCCAGGGCGAGATGCCGCCGCTCTTCGTGGTGGGCCCCGAGGGCGACACCTCCGAGCTCGTGAACTATCGCGTGCGCGGCACCTACATGATCGTCGATCGCCTCTTCGCCGCAGCCGAGCTGCGCTTTGGCGCCGACAAGGACCAGAAGCGTGTGCGCATCTCCCGCACCGACGGGAGACCTGTCCTATGAACGGCATCGACCCCGGGAAGGAGAAAAGGCCGGGGCGAACCGGCGACGACGGCGCTCGGCCGCTGGCGGGGGAGGCGGCTGCGGCCATGCGGCTGAGACCGGAGCCGCCGCGGGTGACCCGCCTTTCCCGCAAGGTGTTGGCCGGGTTGGGGCTCGTCGCGGGCCTTGGGATCGGCGGCGCGCTGATCTACGCCCTCCAGGCCCGCAAGGACCACGGGCCGGGCCAGGAGCTCTACGCCACCGACGTCAAGGCGACGCCCGACGGGCTCGCCGGCTTGCCGAAGGATTACACCAGCATCCCGAAGCTGGGGCCGCCGCTGCCCGGCGACCTCGGCCGGCCCATCCTCAATGCGCAGACTGCGGCGCAACCGCCGATGCCGACTATGGCAGGCATGCCCAATCCTGCCCTCAGTCCCGATGAGCAGCGCCAGCAGCAGGAAAGCGAGGCGGCGCGGACGGGACGGCTGTTCGCCCAGACCAACTCGCGGCCTGCGAGCACCGTCGTGGCGCAACAGGTGGATGCGGCCTCGGTGACCACTGCGGCGTCTGTCCCCGACCTCGCATCCCTCGGCCTTGGTCCGCAAGCGGCGACACCAACGGCCCAGGAGCGGCAGCTCGCCTTCCTTAACCAGGCAGTCGACCGGCGCACCGTGTCGCCAGATCGCGTCGCGGCTCCGGCCTCGCCCAATAGCCTGCAGGCCGGCGCGGTCATTCCCGCAGCGCTGATCACCGGCATCCGCTCCGATCTGCCGGGTCAGATCACCGCCCAGGTCACTGAGAACGTCCATGACAGCCCGACCGGCCGGATCCTCCTGATCCCCCAGGGCACCCGCATCATTGGCCAGTACGACAATGGCGTAGGTTTCGGACAGCGCCGGGTGCTGCTCGTCTGGAACCGCCTCATCTTCCCCAATGGCCGCTCCATCGTGCTGGAGCGCCAGCCCGGAGCTGACGTTGAGGGCTATGCCGGGCTCGAAGATGGCGTCGACTATCACTGGGGCGAGCTATTCAAGGCGGCAGCGCTCTCCACCATCCTGAGCGTCGGGGCGAGTGCTGGCACGTCAGGCAGCGATAGCGACCTCGCTAGCGCTCTACGCGAGGGAGCTTCCGACAGCATCAGCCAGACTGGCCGCCAGATCGTCCAGCGCCAGCTCAACATCGCACCGACGCTCACCGTCCGGCCGGGATATCCGGTGCGGGTCATCGTCACGCGCGACCTCGTTCTCGAACCCTATGGAGGCTGACATGCCGAAGCTGAAGCTCAGCGAGATCCTCGACGAGAAGCCGGTGAAGGTGACCGTCGAACTGCCGGCGAAGCTGCATCGCGATCTTGTCGCCTATGCACGGGTGCTGGGCGGAGAGACAGGAAGCCCAATCGCAGACCCGCTCAAGCTGATCGTGCCCATGCTGGAGCGCTTCATTGTGACGGACCGCGGCTTTATGAGAGTACGTCGCGCAGCCCGGTGAAGCATTGTGTTTTTCATTTCAGTCAGCTTCGATCCGAGTGCTGAGCCATGCTTCGAGCAAGACTGAGCAGCGCCCGAAATGCGGGATTGTCGTTTCGTCGCGAGAAGAGCACCGAGAAGGGTAGAGTTTCGCCCGCGATAGGACGGTAGACGACACCTGGGACCGAGATCACGGTTTCAGACTGGGTGGCGGGCGCCACCCCGCGCCCCGACGCCACAAGTCCCAACAAGCTGGAGCGGCCTATCCGTTGTGCATTGATGAGCGGGCGACGACCGAGAACAGCTAAGCGCCTTCTGAGATATTCCCGCACCTCGCCCCCTGAACCTTCGATCCGCACAAGAAATCTCTCATCAACGAGATCCTGCCATGTGACCTCTTCATTGCGAGTCAATGGATGGCCTTCCGGAAAGGCGATAAAGACCGTCTCGGTCCAAAGATGAAGAGAGTCGCATTCCGCCCACTGGAATCGACCGATGACGAATGCCGCGTCGATGTCAAAGCTCCGAATGGAGGCAGCGTGTTCATTGGCCTCGGCGTCAACAAATTCGATATGTACGCTTGAATGATGTACATCATACGCGCGAAACAGATCTCCCATAAAACCAGAAGCCAGGGTTGAGAAAATGCCTATCCTTAAGATCCCGTTTTCCGAACGTCCAATTGCCGCGACCTCTTCCCAGCCTTTCTGAAGTTGCACAAGTGCCTGACGTGCGCGGTGAAGAAAGCATTGTCCTGCCAACGTAAGAGTCACACCACTGGGGTGCCGGAGAAATAACGAGGCCCCGAGCTGATCCTCCAGGTCTCGCACCGATCGGCTGACCGTCGATTCCTGCAAACCCAGCACCTCCGCAGCGCGCCGAAGGCTTCCTGCCTCTGCAGCGGTGATAAAATGACGTAAATGTCTCATGCTCCCGGAGGTTTTTGGCGGATTATTATTCATTGATCAGACATCCACAAAAAATTACTATATAATATAATTTTACATATTCCTGTTTTCAACGCGATTCGCGTATAATTTTATCACGTTAATTATAGTATTTCAATATTTGATATACGTATTCAGTCCCCTGGATCGCTGTATCTCAACAGGCGCAAGGCATTGAATACGACCACAAGCGTGGAGCCTTCGTGCGCTGCGACGGCAGGTCCGATGCCCAGGCCGAAAATAGTTGCGGGAACCAGCAAGGCCACAACGCCGAGGCTGATGAACACGTTTTGCAGGATGATCGCGCGGGTGTGGCGGCTGAGCCCGACCGCAAAAGGCAGGTGCCTCAGATCATCGGCCATGAGCGCGACATCTGCTGTTTCCAAGGCTACGTCGGAGCCGGCGGCACCCATTGCGATACCGACTGTGGCATTGGCCATGGCCGGTGCGTCGTTCACTCCGTCGCCGACCATCGCGACCTTCGCCTCATCTCGCAGCGCCTGGACGGCCTTGACCTTGCCTTCGGGCATCAGGTCGCCCCAAGCTTCGTCCACGCCCACATCCCGGCCGATGGCTTGCGCCACCTTCTGGTGGTCGCCGGATATCATGATCATCCGCGTCATGCCGAGTTTGCGGAGACGCTTCAGCGCGAACTTTGCTTCAGGCCTCAGGGCATCCATCAGGCCGATAGCGCCCAGGTCCCGGTCTCCAAGCCGCACGATCATCGTGGTGCGGCCTTCTTCCCTTAGCTTCTCAATCGCCTGAGCCATCACGGGGCTCAGAGGTGCCACGCCTTCGCCCCCGAACATCTCCGCTTTGCCGATCCATGCGCGCTGGCCAGCGAACGTCGCGGTCACCCCACGTCCGATCAGGTTTTCGAGATCACTCGCCTCACCGATGTCACGCCCTTCGAGCCGCTTGCGCCCGTCGCGGGCGATGGCAGCGGCGAGAGGATGGTCGCTGAGAGCCTCTACTGCCACGGCCACAATGAGTAGGTCCTCAACGGAAACACCGGGGGCAGGGATCACGTCGGTGATCTGCGGTCTGCCTTCCGTCAATGTTCCGGTCTTGTCGAAAGCGATGGCTTGGAGGGAGCCGAGATTCTCCAACGGCGCGCCTCCCTTCACCAGCACGCCGCCGCGTGCGGCCCGTGCAACACCCGAGAGCACGGCACTCGGGGTGGCAATGGCGAGTGCGCAGGGGCTCGCCGCAACCAGGACAGCCATCGCACGGTAGAAGCTGGCACTGAAGGGTTCGTCCACCACCACCCACGCAAACAGCAGCAGGACGGCAAGTCCCAGGACTATTGGCACGAAGACCCGCTCAAACTTCTCGGTGAAGCGTTGTGTCGGGGATTTTTGGGTCTCCGCCTCACTCACCATTTTCACGACCTTGGCGAGCGCCGTGTCTTCCGACAGGCGAGTGACCTCTACCTCAATCGCTCCCGCGCCGTTGATTGTTCCAGCGAAGACGCGCGAGCTGGCCCCAACAGCATCCGGGCGCTCGCGTGCTTCCGCCACATCCTCTACCGGGCGCTTGTCCACGGGAATGCTCTCACCCGTGACCGGGGCCTGGTTGATGGCGGAGGAGCCCGTCACGACAAAGCCGTCCGCTGGCAACCGCGCGTTGGGTCGCACGATCACCACATCGCCGATCAGGAGATCCTCGACAGGCAGTTCGATGCTTCCCCCATCGCGCCGGACGATTGCGGTTCGCGGCGCAAGTTCCGCCAGCGCAGCGATGGCCTGCTTCGCGCGGCCCATGGCATAATGCTCCAGCGCATGGCCGAGACTGAACAGGAAGAGCAGCAGCGCACCTTCAGCAAATGCCCCGAGCGACGCCGCGCCTGCGGCTGCCACGAGCATGAGGGAATCGATCTCGAACTTGCGCAGGCGCAGGTTGTCCACAGCCTCCCGCACCGTGTAGAAGCCGCCGAAGACGTATGCTGCGATGAAACAGGCGTCGGGAAGCCAGCCCGGAGCAGCGGTAATCAGGTTTGCGATGGCAACACCGATCGCCAGCAGCGCGCCGCAGGCCAGGGAAAAGATCAACTCTGTATTGGGCCCGAGAAAGCCGCCATGAGCATGGTCATGCTCAGCCTCTGCGTCCCCATGCTTAGCGTTGGCATGCTCATGACTGCCTGCACCGTGTTCGTGGTCAGGGCGGGAATCCAGCTTTGCATGCTGGCTCCCCGCGGCAGGGTCTCCCACTACGGTGACTTCCATTTCAGCGAGGGCTTTTCTGATCTCATCCTCTGTTGCCGTCTCGCGGTCGAATTCAATACGCACGACGCCGGAAGCGCTCGCTTCCACTTCCAGCACGCCGGGCAGCCTGCGCAGGCTTTCGGCAACGGTGCGCGCGCGCCGTTCGTGGGTAATCCCGTCCACCTGCCAGCTCGCGTGGCCGAACCGTGCGGTAAGGCGCGCTCCGGCACCTTCGGCCAATTCCCGAATGCGGGACAAAGCTATGACCGCCGCGTCGTAGTGAACGCAAAGCTGGGCCGGTTCTCCGGCAGCGACATGCACATACGCAATGCCCTCGCGTCCCTGCAGCTCGGAAATCAGCCGGGCCACACAGGCGTCGGCAGCATCGCGCACCTTCGGCAGCAGGATCGGAATGTCCAATCGAAGCTTTTCAGTCATGCTCTTGAGACCTCATATTTTTCCGTATATATTTCACATCTCAAATACAAGTAAGTGTCGCATCATATTTATTTTCATAATTTTATATAAATTCTTATTTTTCTGGTGAGATGGATTTTAAAAAATATAAATTAAAATGTTATTAAATAGTGGATCTGCCGTTACATTATGACGAATGCTCGTGAGCGATATCGTTATTCAGATTGATTGTGAAAATAATTGAATGTGGCGGATCGACGATCATTCTGCCGTTCTGAATATATATCGTATGTTGTAAATACAGTTCACTCGCGTCTCGCGCGACCTCGCGAGGGCTGCTCGTATTGGTCCGTCAAGGGGGCGGTTATCGACGAAGCTCACTTCCCAAACCAAGTCCTCCAACACCGCGTCGAGTTCGTAGGAGAGCGTTTCCACGCTCTCCTGCTCGTTAAAGGTTGGCACGACGGCCCGCAGCTCCGGCGCCACATACGCCGGCAAGTGCTTGGAAGTGCACGACAGGGCGCGTTGCCCACGCATCGTACGCTAATCGAAGAGGCGGCCAAGAAAACCACGCTTGTGCCCGCCGTGCTCGCGCGAACTGCCGTGTGAATCGTGACTCGAACCGTGATGCTTCGAACCGTGAGCGCCTGGGGCTGGCGAATAGCCGCCTGGGGTCTGCCCCCACGGCATCGGCGCGCTGGGCTGCCCGGCCGTCGAACTCGGAGGCGCATTGGTGGGCGTGCTCGACGTCACCGTCGCAATGCTTCTTTCTACAATCCTGTCCAATTCTCCACGATCAAGCCAGATTCCGCGGCATCTCGGGCAATAGTCGATCTCGACGTTCTGCCGCTCGGTCATGACAAGATCGGTGCGGCAGACAGGGCAAAGCAGCCCCTGAGCTGAAGGTTCAATCATTGTTACGCTCCGCAGTTTGTCTTCCGGTTTTCGGGGGGGCGCCGGAGCCTGACCCATCTAGTTACTAGAGAGGCAAGACAGATCGTCGCCGAATTGAACCAATTCGCAGCGTCTTCGTGATGGGGTCCTCTGCTGGAGAAGAACTGCATCGTGAGTGTTTCGTGGAGAGGGAGAGGGAGAGGGAGAGGGAGTGGGAGTGGGAGAAATGAAGTCGTTGCGTCCCCGCGAGTCCCCGAGCCGTGGCGCTATCCAGGCGCAGATCGGATCGGCCAAGTTTTGCAAAGAGATCGGAATGTCCAGACGATGCCTCAGTGTCATCATCTGGGATCTCTCTCTCACGCTGCCCCTCCAAAGCGGAGCAGGCCTTTCCGGCGTGACGGGCGCGAAATCTCCAGCTCTTGACGTGTAGACGGTTAGAGCTTCCGAAGCGGATTGCGAGGCGGCGAAGCCACCCATAATCGAAGACACATCAAAAATCCTTCTCGATCAAAGGAATCGATCCCTTGAGCTGGCTGATCGCCATTTGCAGCTTTGATGTAATCGTCCTGAAAAACATTCCGCTCTGTCGGCACTTTTGGAAATTTTCTTCGGTTTTATGTTTCAGCGCCTCGCCAGTCGCCTGTCCGATGGAACTCATCTCGAGCCACGCCTGATCTATATCGATGCCGACCGAACGGGCGGAAGCGTCCGCCGCGCGCAGGACCTTCTGGGCTTCCGCGAAGCTGAGCGTCGGCTTAAATCTGGGGTCCGACTGCTCCTCAGCTGCCTCCGTGCAGGCCCGGATGGCAAAATACATTGCGTAGAGGAACTTCAGGTGCGCCGTGGCCTGCGCCCGTAGGTCCGCAGGAGCCGGCTGAGTGGCGGAACTGGCTGCCGCCCACGCCGGCGCCACGTCGGAAGCGCCTGCGGTGACCGCAAGGAGCGTGGCCAAGACCAAAAATATCCTCATGCTTTGATCTCGCAGCTGTTGGTCATCCAAGGGTGAGAGGGGCGGAGGACGCCCCTCTCGGTTCATGCCTTCGGCATTACTGCTGCGCGCCGGAGGCGGTGCTGATCGTCCTGCCCGTCGAGTTGCCCGTGGTGCTCTGGGCATCGGTTGGCTGAAGCCGCGGCGGCCTCACTCCGCTTTCGGCCCGTCCGCTTGGATAGTTGTTCTTCTGGGCGTCGAAGAATTCGTGCCGCTCCTGCTCCTCTGCGCTCAGCGTCGAGGAATAGGGCTCGGCCGAAGCCACGACCGGGAGAAGGGCGAAACCCAGGGCGATGACGTAACGCTTCATGATTGAACCTCGAATGTTGGATATCGTCTTGAACTGTTCATGTCGTTTCAACATTCAGGCTCGGGGTGGAGGCGGATCCACCTCCGGGGCGACGCCTCTCATCATGCGCTCCCCGCGCAACCACATGCCCCTCGAATCCCACCGGACCGGCCAGCTTGACGCCGCCGTCACGGCGAGATGCGGGCAGGCATGGCACTCGCACCGCACCAGCGCGCAGACCGGCTGCCCGGAGGACGAATCCCGTTCCTCGTGATGCGCAGAATCGGTCAGGCTCGCGCCGGCCACAGGCTGCGCATAAAGGCCATCGCCGATGCCGAGCGGCGCCAGGCACACCCCCACCGCGAGCAGGAGACGCAGCAGGGCAAGTCGTAGCAGCCTGCTCATCTGATCGCTCGCGCCAGCCGGTTGAGTGCTCGCGTCTTCATTGAGACGCGCCTCGTAGTGGACTCTGGTCGACCGGAGGCCGGCTGTCTTGCGCAGCCATGCTCGTACTGTCCTTGTTCCCATTCATGTCATTGCGACCAGCCGCGTTAGTGAGCGTGCTGCGACCGTGGGGAGCGGGATGGGACAGACCCAACTGCACGTCACGGAACTCGTGGCGCTGCTTCTCGCGGTAGGTCTTCGGCTGCGGGTCGAGCGCAAAGGCGGCGCTTGCCGGCAGCGTGAGAGCGGCGAGAGTGCTGAGCAGCACGATACGCTGCCGTAGGATGCGTGTTCCAGCCATGGGACCTCTCCTTAGTGGGTGGTGAACTTGGCCTGGCCGGATTTTCCGGCGGCGGTCTTGAGCACCAGCGTGACGGCGGTGCCGGCCGCGATGGGCGCGCCCGCCTCGCCGACGAGGGTCTCGCCCGCAGGCTTCAGCGCGACCGTCTGGCGCGCGCCGCCGAGGACCAGCATGGCCGAGCCGGTGAAGCCGGCGGTGTCCACGCCCTTTCCAGCGCCGTCGAGCACATGAACCGTCAGCGTCTTGCCCGAAACCTCGATTTCGGCGTGCACGCCCGCGATATCCTCCAGCGCGCCGCCGTGGGGTCCCTTCTGGGCGCCGTGGGCGTGGCCGCTTTCGGCGGGGGCCTGGGCGAGCGCGGGGGCCGCGGCCAGAAGGCTGGCCGCGATGATGAGAGGCTTCAACATGACTTGGTCTCCGTTCTTGAAGGTTCAGGAGGCTGGGTTTTCCGCCGCCGCCTGCGAGGTCTCGGCGGCCTTGGTCTCGCGCCGGAACAGCACGTAGAGCGCCGGCAGCACGAGCAATGTGAGGATGGTGGAAGAGACGATGCCGCCGATGACCACGGTGGCAAGCGGCCGCTGCACCTCGGCACCCGCGCCGGTGGCGAGCGCCATGGGCACGAAGCCGAGGGAGGCGACCAGCGCCGTCATCAGCACGGGCCGCAGGCGCGTCAGGGCGCCCTCGCGCACGGCGGCCACCATGTCGCGGCCTTCGTCACGCAGCTTCTGGATAAAGGCGATGATGACGAGCCCGTTCAGCACCGCGACGCCCGAGAGCGCGATGAAGCCGATGCCGGCGCTGATGGACAATGGCAGCCCGCGCAGCAGCAGCGCGGCGATGCCGCCGGTGAGCGCCAAAGGCACCCCGGAGAACACCAGCGCAGCATCCGCCACCGAGCCGAAGCTCATGAACAGCAGCAGGAAGATGAGGGCGAGCGCGATGGGCACCACGATGGCGAGCCGCTGGGTGGCGGAGACCAGTTGCTCGAACTGCCCGCCCCAGCCGATCCAATAGCCCTCCGGCAGCTTCACCTTCTCGGCCACCTGACGCTGCGCCTCGGTGACGAACGAGCCGAGGTCGCGCTCGCGCACATTGGCGCTCACCACGATGCGGCGCTTGCCGTTCTCCCGGCTGATCTGGTTGGGGCCGGGGGAGATGGAGAGACTGGCGATGGCGGCTAATGGCACATAGCGGATCTGGGCATTGGCACCCGAGGCCCACACCGCGGGACGCGGCTTGTCCGGGTCGGCCACCGCCGGGGGGAGGGGCACGGGCAGAGCGCGCAGGGCCTCGATGTCGGTGCGCAACTCCTCCGGCAGGCGCACCATGATGTCGAAGCGGCGGTCGCCCTCGAACAGCACGCCCGCGGAGCGGCCGCCCACGGCGATCTCGATCAGCTCCTGCACCTCCGCCACGCTCACGCCGTAGCGGGCCATGGCGGGACGGTTGAGGGATACTGTAAGCATGGGCAGGCCGGAAACCTGCTCGCTTTTCACATCGGCCGCTCCGGGAATGGCGCGGATGACCGCCTCCACCTGACCCGCCACCTGTAACAGGGTGTCGAGGTCATCGCCGAAGATCTTCACGCCCACATCCGAGCGGATTCCAGAGATCAGCTCGTTGAAGCGCAGCTGGATGGGTTGGGACAGCTCGTAATTGCTGCCGGCGACCTCCTCGGAGGCTTCCTCGATATCCGCCATCACCTGGGCCTTGGGCTTGCGCGGATCGGGCCACTCGGCGCGGGGCTTCAGGATGATGTAGCCGTCGGAGATGGAGGGGGGCATGGGGTCGGTGGCGACCTCCGCCGTGCCGGTGCGGGCGAACACCTCCTTCACCTCGGGCACCTGGAGCAGGCGCTTTTCCAACGCCTCCTGCATTTCCACCGATTGGGTGAGGCTGGTGCCGGGCACGCGCAGGGCCTGGATGGCGGCATCGCCCTCGTCGAGGCTGGGGATGAACTCGCCGCCCATGCGCGAGGCCGCCACGCCGGTGGCAAGGATGAGCCCCATCGCCATGAGCGCCACCACCGCGCGATAGTTGATGGCGGCGTCCAGCAGCGGCGTGTAAATGCGCCGCGCCGTGCGCATGATGATGTTCTCGTGCTCGGAGACCTTGCCGGTGACGAGCAGCGCCACCGCCGCCGGAACGAACGTCATGGAGAACACCGCCGCCGCCGCCAGCGCCATCAGCACCGTGACCGCCATGGGCGTGAACATCTTGCCCTCCACCCCGGTCAGCGTGAGCACGGGCAGATACACCACGGCGATGATGAGGGTGCCGAACAGGCTCGGGCGGATGACTTCCCGGGAGCCGGCGAGGATGGTCTGAAAACGTTCCGCGCGTGTCAGCAACCGGCCGCGCTTGTGCTGCTCTTCCGCCAGCAGGCGCAGGCAGTTTTCCACGATGATGACGGCCCCATCGATGATGATGCCGAAATCTATGGCGCCGAGGCTCATGAGATTGGCGGAAACCTTGTTCTCCACCATGCCCGTGATGGTGAGCATCATGGACAGCGGGATCACGCAGGCGGTGACGAGCGCGGCCCGGAAATTGCCGAGCAGCACGAACAGCACCACCACCACGAACAGCGCGCCTTCCAGCAGGTTCTTTTCCACCGTGGCGATGGTGGCTTCCACCAGATGGGCGCGGTCATAAACGGCGCGGGCAATCACCCCCTCCGGCAGGGAGCGGGAGATGTCCTCCAGGCGCGCGGCCACCCGCTGGGCCACGGTGCGGCTGTTCTCGCCAATGAGCAGCATGGTGGTGCCGAGCACCACCTCCCCGCCATTGAGCGTCGCCGCGCCTGTGCGCAGCTCGCGGCCCTCGCGCACCTCGCCAATGTCGCCGATGCGGATCGGCGTGCCATCGCGGCTGCCGATGACGATGTCGCGGATCTCCTCCAGGTTCGCCACCTGGCCCGGCGTGCGCACCAGATATTGCTCGCCATTGCGCTCGATATAGCCGGCGCCGACATTGGCGTTGTTGGCGGCGAGCGCGGTCATCACGTCGCGGAACGAGATGTTGTGGGCCATCAGCCGCGCCGGGTCCGGCAGCACATGGAACTGCCGGGCGAAGCCGCCAATGGTGTTCACCTCCACCACGCCGGGCACGGTGCGCAGCTGCGGCTTGATGATCCAGTCTTGGATGGTCCGAAGCTCGGTGGGGGAATAAGGCGTGCCATCCGGCTTCTTCGCTCCGGGCTTGGCCTCCACCGTGTACATGTAGATTTCGCCGAGGCCGGTGGAGATCGGCCCGGGGGCCGTCTCCACCCCTTGGGGAAGCTGGTCCTTGGCCTGTTGGATGCGCTCATTCACCAGCTGGCGGGCGAAATAGATATCGGTGCCATCGGCAAACACCACGGTGACCTGGGACAGGCCATAGCGGGAGAGGGAGCGCGTATATTGCAGCCCCGGCAGGCCGCCCATGGCGGTTTCGATGGGGAAAGTGATGCGCTGCTCCACCTCCAGCGGCGAGAAACCGGGCGCGGACGTGTTGATCTGCACCTGGACATTGGTGATGTCCGGCACCGCATCGATGGGCAGGCGCGTGAAGTTCCACGCCCCGAACGCACCGACCATGAGGCACACCAGAACCACCAGCCAGCGCTGGCGGATGGAGAAGGCGAGAATGGCGTCGATCATCGCGCGCCCCCCTCGGTCTCGCTCGGCGCGCCCACCTCGCGGATGCGGGCGAAGCTCTCCACGGGGGTGACGAACATCACGCCGTCGCCGCGCCGCCCGGTCCAGCCGGCGCGGGCGATGAGGCCGGATATGGCCTCCGTCTCGCTGGAGCGGCAGACGATCTCCAGCCGCAGATGGCGCTGGTAGACGAGGTCGTATTCGCTCGCCACATAGGTGCCGCCGACGCCGCGCCCGCGGCCCTGGCCGCGGACCTCCACCAGCGTGAAGCCGGGGAATTGCGGCAGCTCCTGCAGCGCCTGCACCACCCGTCCCTCAAGGTGGGGATGGATGAGCGCGGTCAAAAGCTTCAGATCCTCCTGGGGCGCAGGATCAATCCGGGGCGTGAGATCAATGCTCATGGCTGGCGCTCCCCTTGGCGAGCTCGGCCTTCACCACGAAGGAGTTCTTCGCGGCATAGACATCCCCCGGCATCAGGCCGAACAACACTTCGGCCCATTCGGCGTCGCGGTCGCCGATCTCCACGTCGCGCGGCTCGAAGGCGTCGCCGTTGCGCACGAACACCACCGTGCGCCCGTCGACGGCCTGCAGCGCGCCGGGGCGCACGGCGAGGTCCACAGGCTTCTCCGCAAGGGTGATGGTGCCCACCGCGAACAGGCCGGGGCGCAGGCGCAGGCCGTCATTGGGGATCACCACGCGGGCGAGCGCCGTCTGCGTGTCCGACGCGCCGATGGGCGAGACATAGGCCACTTCGCCGGCAATGGGGGCGCCGCCGTCGTCCGGGTCCACCTCCACCTTGTCGCCGACCCGCACCCGGGCGAAGTCGCGCCGGTAGACGGAGAGATCCACCCACAGGGTGGAGAGGTCCGCCACCACGAAGGCGGGCTTCTGCTCCGAGGCGTATTCGCCCAACGCCACCTGCCGGTCCACCACCGTGCCGGCGATGGGGGACTTCAGGTCATAGGTGGTCAGGCTTTGGTTGCTCTCGATGACGGCGAGCACGTCGCCCTTCTGCACCGTGTCGCCGATCCGCTTCCGGATCTCGCGGACGACGCCGGGAAAGCGCGGCGTCACCTGCACCACGGTCTCCTGGTTGGTCTGCACGAGACCGTTGAGCCGCAGCTTCTGCCGCAGCTTTTCCGGTCCCGCCGTCTCAAGGCCGATGCCGGCCGCTGCAAGCTTGGCGTTGTTCAGCTCCACGGCGCCCTCGCCGTGGGATTCGCCGCCCTCGCCTTGGCCCGGTTCGGCCCCATGTCCGGCTTCGGCGGCCACCGTGCCGGGCACCGGTGCCGTAGGCCCCTGAAAAGCATAGATGGCGCCCGCTCCGGCCATAAGGCCGACCACGAGCATCGCCAGGTCGCGTCGCGCCGTGCGGCTCATTTCGTCTTTCCCTTGCTGAGGTTCACCGGCCGGCCGATCAGGCCCTCGATGGTCGCGAGCGCGGTGTGGAAATTGACCAGGGCGTCGAGCTCGCGCAGCGACGCATCGGTGAGCGCGGACTGGGCGTCCAGCAGCTCGAGCAGCGTGTAGCGGCCCTCGCCGTAGCCACGCTCCACGCCCTCGAAGGCGCTGCGCGCGCCGGGAATGGTGCTGGTGCGCAGCAGGCTGACCTCGTCATAGGCCGCCTTCAGGGTGTCGTGGGCGCGCCCCAACTGGGCGATCAGCGCACCGCGGGCGATGGCCTCCTCCGCCTCCGCCCGGCGCAGGGATTCCTGTGCCTCGTAAATGCCGCCTTCATTGCGGTCGAAGATCGGGATCGGCACTGAGAGCGTCACCCGCATGCCGCTGTCGGCGGTCTCGTTGTAGTGGCGATAGCCGACCCCCAGGGTCACGTCGGGCACCGCTTTCGCCTGCGCGGCGCGCAGCTCGGCCCGCCGCTGCCCTTGGACGGCCGTGAAACGCGTGAGTTGGGGGTTGCCCTGAGCCTGCTTGATGAGGCTCGGCAGCGCTGGCGGCGCGCTGACTTTGAAAAGATTGCCCGTGGCGCGGCCGAACCGGGCCTCGTTCATGCCCATGAGCACGGCCAGGTCACGTCGCGCGGTCCCGAGAGACGCCTTGGCCCGGTCCAGCTCGACTTTCGCGAAATCTGCGGCGACACGGGCGCGCGAAATCTCCGCAGGAGAGGACGCGCCCGCATCCACCCGCGTCTGCAGCAGCGGCGCAAGGCGCGCAATCGCCGCCGCCTGCTGATCGAGGATGGAGACGCGCTGCTGCGCGCCCAGCACGGCGGAGAAAGCTGCGGTGGTTTCCGCCAGCACCTGCAGGCGGGTCGCCTCACGCTCCCAGCGCGCGACTGTGACACCCGCGCCGGCGGCGGCCATGCGCGCCTCGCGCTTGCTGCCCAGCTCCACCAGCTGGCTGATCTGCAGCGTCTGCTCGGCGAGGTCCAGCCCCTGGTAGGAGCCAGAGCCCATGGCGTTGTCCACCTCCAGCGACAAGGCCGGATTGGGCAGTGCGGCGGCCTGGGTGGAGCGGCCGGAGGCCATGCCGATGTCCCGTTCCGCCGCCGTGAGGCGGGGATTGGCGGCGAGCGCGCTCGCCATCGCACTGGTCAAGGCGAGAGGGCGCTCGGCTGAAGAACGCGCGGCTGCAGGGCGTGTGGATTGGGGACGCGCGGATTCGGCAAGCGTCGGCGACGCCGGAAGCAGCACAAGGGCTGCCATAAGCGCACGCGCAAGGGCACGAGGCGGCATGATCTGATCCGATGGCTGTGAGCTGAACGCAGGCGCAGGGCGCCCGCGCGCGGACAGGGGTCAGATCAGGCGCAGGGGGGACGGATTTCGGTGGGAACGGTACGGCTCGACGCGGTCGCCGGTTCAATCGCGACGCGAACGGGCGTCAGGCCGCCGAGCGGCGCGGTGGCCACCACGGGCAGCACGAACGCCACGCAGCCGTGACAGCTGTGATCGACCGTGGATGTGTCGGCCTGGGGGGAAGACTTGCCGTTGCTCTGAGACTGCGGCTCAGCATGCTCCGCGGCGAGGACGTCCGGCAAAACGCCACCGGGATCGGAAAAGCCCAGCGACAAACCGGCAATGGCCGCCTTCGCCTCTTCAGCATGGCGGGTGGTGAGCGTGTTGAGCATCGGGCCCGCGACGAGACCCATGACGAGCGCCAGCACCACGCCCTGGCGGAAGGCCAGCGCACGGCACGCGATCATCATGCGGGTGAGGACACGAAGCATGTTTCTGAAGTGCTCCGGGACAATCCGCCTGTCAAGGGTATCCCAGACACAGCACATCATCTTTTCGCTGCTGTGGCGTCAGATAACCGAGATGCAAGCGTCTCACGTTTCTGTGACCGGAGACCATCGATCTTCAATCCTGATTGCGATGGATTGGAGGATCGTTCCAGCCTCGTTGTTCGGCATTCGCAGATAAATTCGCAAGGGCTGAGGGGGTGTTTGAGAAGGGCATCGGTTCATTGCCATCTGCGCAGCAGTGTGGCTGAAGCCGCGACGGTGATGAGGGTTTCAGCAACAGCGGTGATCTGCTCGTAGTCGCGGACGAGGCGGCGGTTCTTGAAGATCCAGGCGAAGGTGCGTTCCACCACCCATCGGCGCGGCAGGACCTCGAAGCCTTTGGCGCTGGTGCCACGGCGGATGATTTCGAGGGTGATGTGGGCCTTATCCGCCGCCCATGCCGCAAGCCGCCCGGCATAGCCGCCATCGGCGAGGACGCGGGCGACGAACGGGTAGCGCTGGCGCGAGGCCGTCAGCGGCAGCTTGCCGCCATCGCGGTCCTGGATATCGGCTGCGTGGAGACACACGCAGAGCAAGCGCCCGTCTGTGTCGGTCAGGATGCGCCGTTCGCGGCCGGTGATTTTCTTGCCGGCGTCGTAGCTCTTGGCGTCCCCTTTTGATCAGCGGTGCGCACCGACTGACTGTCGAGGATCGCCGCCGAGGGCGAGGCAGCCCTGCCGCTGCGCTCGCGGTCGGCCATGACCAGGGTGTGGTGAACTCGCTCCCAGACGCCCTCGCGTTGCCAGCGGCGCAGATAATAATAGACCGTCCGCCACGGCGGCAGGTCACGAGACAGAAGCTGCCATGCCGGCCCGCACGAAATAGAGGATGGTGTTTACTAGTTCGCGCGACGTCGCCTTCCTGGGGCGCCCGCCCGCCCGCCCGCCTGCGCTGCAGGGATCAGCGGCGCGATCAGATCCCGTTGTCCGTCCGTCCGGTCGGTCTCGTAGCGGCGCCGTCCGGGCGGGGTCTTGCGGGGCATGGAGCGTCGGCTCGTCTCGTGGATCCGACGCCCTATGATCACGCCCCTTGGGAATCCTTGTCAAACACGCTCTCAGAACGGGGGAAGGGCGGCGCTGATGGTCGCTGCATGTTGCGCTCCGGGGGGCAACGGACGGCTATCGCCCGCGCTCCGGTAACGATTGACTATGATGAGGACCATTGAGCTTATGGCCCGACATGTTCCCCGGCGTTTTGACTGGTGCTCCGAGAGATCGAGGCTCCCTGTAGAAACTGGACCAGCGCCGCTTTCCGGGACCCACGATCGAGCGCATAGGCGGTCTGCTTGAACTCAATCCCGTCGAGCAGCCCCTGGATGTAGCCCGAAATGGTATCTGCGGCCATGATCAGAGCTGTGTCGAGCGTATGGATGTAGTTGCTGGTGACCGATCCCTTCGCATGGCCAACCAGGGCGGCGATGGTGACCTCGGTGAAACCCAGATCGTTCGCAACGCTGGCGAAGCTGTGGCGGAGGACGTGAGGGCTAATATCGGCCAGGGGTGAGTTTGCGAAGATCTTCCCCCAGTGATTGGGGAAGCTGCCGAACGCGTTCTCGCCGCCCCGGCCGGGGAAGACGTAATCTCCGATCGCCTCATTCCGGCGCCTCTCCAGATACTCCACCACGGGCAGCCCGATGGGCCGGATGGAGCTTCCCTCCTTGCTATCCTTCAGGCGCAGGCAACTGCAATCCGTATCGGCTTCATCCCATCGCAGCGTCACCATCTCCATGCGCCGGCAGCCGGTCAGGGCGATCTGGCGGATGATCTCCACCGACATCCTGTAGTTCTCGTTTTTGGAAGCCGTCTTGAGCAGGTCGCCGAGGACGCGATATTCGGCTTCGCTCAGTCGTCTGGCGCGGACATTGTCTTTCGGCCGCCGCACACCGTGCGCCGGGTTCGTTTCGATGATCCCCGCTTCGACAGCGTAGGTGAGAATGCCGCCCAACAGGCCGATTGTCCGCGTGGCTGTGCCGGCGCCGCCTCTCACGATGGACTTGCCGCGCAGGTTCTTCGTCATGACGGTGACACGCGTCTTCCCTGCCATGATGTCCTTCATGGCCCTCGTGATGTCGGCTTTCGTCAGGTCCCTGACGCGACGCGAGCCGAGGAGGGGAACGATATGACGGTGGATGCGGCCGAGATCGGAGGCGATCGTGCCCGGCTTCTTGGGGCGCCCGCCTTTTCCGAGGATGAGACCGGCTTGCAGGTCGGCGAGGTAGAGGTCACAGAGTTCCTTGACCGTGAGCGCCTTGCGATCAAGCAGCCGTTCTTCAGCCGGGTCGTCGCCTTGCGCGATCCGGCCCAATTGCGCTTTGGCTTCCTGGCGCGCGCGTTCAGGTGTCCATACCCCGTGCAGCCCTATCGTGAACCGACGCGATCGGCCCGCCGACCGATACTGAAGGACGTAGCTTCGCTTGCCGGACGTGAAAACCCGGAGGCCAAAACCAGGGAGCTCGTCGTCCCAGATCACGTAATCCTTGGCGCCGGCCTCTGCTGCATCGACGGCCCTTTTTGTGAGCTTAGCCATGGAAAATCTCCGCCCTTGTCGCTTCGTCTCGCGTAAGCGCCACGTAAGCGGCAGGAAGAAAGTGGTAGCGGAGAGAAGGATAGTCTCGGCTATGGCCAGCTACAAATTCTTTTTTAATAACAGTATGATATCGCATTTCTTCGTGCTCCATCGTGATTTCGACGGAGCTACAAGTAATCCCTCCGAAGGCGGAGGCCACACGTTCGAATCGTGTCGGGTGCGCCATTTCAATTAAGGGTTGCATTGGCGTTTGAGTGGCGGGCGCACGTTTTTGGCCTCGCGCTAGAAGCTGATTGGCCAATCATAGCAGGGTCGCAAAGCGGCTCCTACCAGCATCCGAATCCCGTCTTCTCCAAAATTCGACAGCGCATAAGACGCCCGGCTTGGCGCCCCTGGCTCCCTCGGCCTCTTGCGTGCCACGAGGTCGGTAGCCCCCTATGCCTCGCTGCGGCGATCAGGCCTTCCTTTCCAAGCACCTGGACAGCTTCCGTCTTTCATCCCGCCGCCCAGCCGTCGCCTTCACTTCTCGCTTGTTGGCGATCGATCTGAACAGGCACTGTGACGGATGCGTCGTGCGAGGGAGGTTCTGTCCCACCGTTCTGAGCCACGAGCACAGCAACCGCAGAAGGCACCGTGTCTCCGCTTCCAGCGGGACGGAGCTTCAGGATTTGTCGAGCTCAACGATTGGGCCGGGGTAACCCTGCTCGCAAAGGCTAAAGGTGACCCACCCCGGACGTTGGGCATGTCCGCTTTAGCGGCCTTTTGAGAGACAAGTCCCAAAAGGCATGAACCCGTTTCTTCCGTTCCTTGCGGGCTTTCATCCGCTCTAAAAGACCCCTGTGGGATCCGCGGCGAGCCCCAGGCCGCCTTGGCCCGGTGCAACAGCTTCTCTTGCACCGGGCGCGGGGATTTGAAGCTCGCTTCGATCCTGTGTGGTCTACGCTGCCGCATCCCAATCGGGCGCGAAGGGAGGCCGGACGAAGCGCTGGTCCTTCGGGAGTGCGGCGATGGCGGCTCGGTCCGCGTCGTCGAGCCGGACGCCCAGCGCGGCGAGGTTAGCCTTTTGGCTCTCGGGGCGGGCCGCCTTCGGGATGACGACGACGCCCTCCTGGTCCAGAAGCCAGGCCACCGCCATCTGGGCGGCGCTCGCATCGTGCTTGCGGCCGAGAGCGGCGAGGGTCGGATCGCTGGCGGCGCGGCCCTGGGCGAGGGGCGCATAGGCGGTCAGCGGAATGGCCTTCTCGCGCAGGTAGGCCAGCAGGGGCGCCTGCGACAGGAACGGGTGGTACTCCACCTGGAGGCTGGCGATGGGCGCGCCGATCTCCTCCACCGCGCGCCGCATCATGGGCAAGGTGAAGTTGCACACGCCGATGGCCCGCGCGAGGCCGCTCGCGCGCAGCTCGGTCAGTGCCTCCAGCGTCGCCGCCATGTCCATGTCCCGCGCCGGCCAGTGGATCATGTAGAGGTCCACGTGATCGAGCTTGAGCTTCCTCAGGCTGGCGTCGAACGCACGGCGCAGTGCCTCCGGCGCCAGCTGGTCGTGCCACACCTTGGTGGTGACGAAGAGATGGTCCCGCGGGAAGCCGGAGGCGGCGATGGCCGCGCCGACAGCCGCCTCGTTCTCATACATGGCGGCGGTGTCGATGTGCCGGTAGCCGAGCGCGAGCGCGCTCTCGACCACCGGCTGGGCGTCGGCCCCTGGCATGCGGAAGGTGCCGAAGCCGAGGCGGGGGATTGCGACCCCCTGGGTGGAGATGGTGTCCATGATCGGTTTCCTTTCGAGATGGGAGCGGGCGGGCGGGCCGCCGGCATTCCTGCCGCCGGCCCCTCCCCGTCCCGCAGGCGGCAGGGGCGCGTCAGGCAGAGGCCTTCGCCGGCCCGACGAGATCGGCGATGACGCTTTCGAGGGGTGTCTCGCCCTTCAGGGCGTCGCGGCCGTCGTCGCGGAAGGCGATCCAGCCCTCGTTGAAGCCGTCCAGCATCCGGATGCGCGGCTGCGGGTTGCGGGCGCCCTCGGCGCGGAAGATCTCCTCCCAGCGCTTCCGCGGCACGATCTCCGCGCGGATCGGATGGCCCAGCTCGGCGGCGAACGCCCGGGCGAGGTCGTCGGGCGACACCCGGGCGGGCCCCTCCAATTCGACGACCCGCGTCCCGCTCCAGGTGTCGCGCAGCAAGGCGGCGGCCGTGTGCCCCACGTCCCGCGTCGCCACCATGGGGAAGGCCTTGCCGGCGGGCTGGAGGAAGCTGCGCAGCACCCCTTCGTCGCGGGCCGCGGGCACGTCCCACAGGGCGTTGTCCATGAACCAGCCGGGCCGCAGGAAGGTGACCGGCAGGCCGATGTCCTGGAGCGCCTCTTCCAGCAGGGTGCGCTGGCTCAGAAGGTTCTCATGGGGGGCGTCGGCGCCGATGGTGGACAGGCACACCACCTTGCCGGGCCGCGCCGCGAGGAGGGCGGCGCGCACCGCCGCGATGACGCGCCGGGCCTCCGGAAAGCCGGGCTCCGGATCGAACTCCGAAGGCGGCAGGATGAAGACGCCTTCCGTGCCCGCGAAGGCGGCAGCGAGGCTTTCCGCATCATCCATCTGGGCGAGGGCGACCTCGCAGCCCTGGGCGCGCCATTGGGCCGCCTTGGCCAGGTCCCGCAGGACGGCGCGCACGGGCATATGGTCGGCGAGGAGACGGCGGGCCAGGGCGCCGCCCACCTTTCCGGTGATTCCGGTTATTGCGTACATCGCTTTCCTCCGAAGGTTGGATGGGCGCGCGCGGGCTCAGGCGAGCCCGGCATAAAGGCCGCGCTCGAACGCGCCGTAGAGGGCGACGACCCGGGCGTCGTAGAAGGGCAGGATCTGGGTGAAGAGGGCGCCAGTGACCTTCTTCACCGGATCGAGCCAGAAGTAGGAATTCAGGAGCCCCGCCCAGGAGATGCTGCCGGCGGAACGCCCGTTGGTCCCCGGCTTCGTGTTGATGTCGAAGGACAGGCCCCATTTGTGGGCCTCACCCGGAAACTGGTCGAAGCTTTGCGAATAGGCCGGCTGGGCGGAGCGCATTTCGTGGACGTTCAGGTCCCCGATCTGGTTCTGCATCATCATGGCCACGGTCTCGGGCTTGAGGATGCGCGCGCCGTCCAGCGCCCCGCCGTTGAGCAGCGCCTGGAGGAAGGCCATGTAGTCCTTCGGCGTGGAGAAGGCGCCGCCGCCGCCCATGAAGAATTCCGGCCGCTGGGGCATCTCGAAGGGCGCCGCCTGGAGCGCGCCGTCCGGGCGGCGGGCGTGGAAGGTGGCCACGCGGCGCTTCTGCTGCGAGCCGATGAGGAAGCCGGAATCCTTCATGCCCAAAGGCGCGAAGATGTTCTCGCGGAAATAGACCTCCAGCGACTGGTCGGAGACCGCCTCCACCAGCTTGCCCACCCAATCCATGCTGATGCCGTATTCCCACCGCTCGCCGGGCTCGAACTCCAGCGGCGCGGCGAAGGCGGCGTTCCGGCAGGTGGCGATGTCGGGCATGCCGGTCTTCTGCTCATAGCGGGTCAGCGCCTCGCTCCAGATGGAGTAGGTGTAGCCGGAGGTGTGGGTGAGGAGGTGCCGCACCTTGATGGCGCGCTTGGCCGGGCGCAGGCGCGGCGTGCCGTCCGGGGTGAAGCCGTCCAAGATCTGTGGCGCGGCCAGCTCCGGCAGGTACCTGGCCGCCTCGTCATCCAGGTGAATGCGGCCCTGCTCCATGAGCTGCATGCAGGCGGTGGCGGTGAACGCCTTGGTCATGGACAGGAGCCAGAACACCGTGTCGGTGGTCATGGGGGCGCGGGTGGCGTCGTTCGCCGTGCCGAAGGCGCCCTCATAAATGACGCCTTTGGGCGTCGCCCCCATGGCGACCACTCCGGCGACGTCGCCTCGCGCGACGCCACCCGAAAGCGCCGCGTCGACGGCGCCGAAGCGGGCGGAGGAGAGGGTGGGCGTCGCCCGGGCGAGGGCCACGCCGATGCCGTCGAGGGTCAGGGCGGCGCCCAGGAGGCCCCCGTGCCGAAGCATCGCTCTGCGGGTGATGGTGTTCATGGCTAACTCCTTTCCGTATCTCAGGAATTCCGACCCGCCCGGCGGCTTTTCCGCCGGCCTCCGCGGTGCTGCCGTTGTAGGTCGCGCCATGGCGTGATTCACGCGCAATAAGATCAGTGCTATAGTGACTGAAATTCATCATGGCGCTCCGCCACGAAGGACAGTGGGGCGGGGCCGGCAGGCGATGGCGCTCCAATGGTCTTCGACACAAGGCTTCTGACCGGCATCGGCGTCCTGGCCGCGGTCACGGAGGCGGGGAATTTCGCGCGCGCCGCCGAGATCCTCGGCCTGACCCCGTCGGGGGTGAGCCGGGCGGTGGCGCGCCTGGAGGCGCGGGTCGGCGTGCGGCTGTTCGACCGCAATCCCCGCGAGGTGCGCCTGACCGAGGAGGGCCGGCGCTTTCATGCGCGGGTGATGCCGCTGCTGGCGGGGCTCGACGAGGCGGCCGCCGAGGCGGCGGGCGCGGCGGAGGTGGTGCGCGGCCGGCTGCGGGTGTCGGTGGACCCCTGGTTCGCGCGCATGGTGCTGGCGCCGGAGCTACAGCGCTTCCTCGCCCGCTATCCGCTGCTCTCGGTGGACCTCTCCACCAGCAACTACCGCGAGGAGATGATGACGGGCGTGGACGTGGCCGTGCGCTTCGGCCCGCCGGACGCCTCGTCCCTGATCGCGCGCAAGCTCCTGGAGACTCCTGTCCTCACCGTGGCGGCGCCGGCCTATCTGGAGCGGCACGGCACCCCGCTCTCACCCCATGACCTGGTCCATCACGAGGTGCTCGCGTTCCGCGATCCGCAGACCGGCCTGCCGTTCCCGTGGGAGTTCCAGCGCGGGGAGGAGATCGTCGAGGTCCAGGTGTCGAGCCGCCTGGTCATGGACGACCCGTCGGTGGCGGTCTCCGCCTGCGTCGCCGGCCAGGGCATCTTCCAGAGCCTGGCCATCGGCCTCGAACCGTTCCTGGAGCGCGGCGCGCTGGTGCGGCTCCTGCCGGAGTGGTCGGACGAGCGCTATCCGCTCCATGCCTATCATCCCTCCCGTCACCTGCCTCCGGCGAAGGTTCGGGCATTCCTGGATTTCATCCAAGAGATCGCGGCAAAGGGGCCGCCTCGCGTCGCCGTTTGACCTATAGCGGCCTCTCGACAGCCCTTTCACTGACGTCCGCTTTGCGCCGCCATCCCGGTCGTTCGTCACCCTTATGGCTGTGCCCGAAAGCGGTCTGTGCAACTAACGTTGCCCCGCGCCCAAAGGCTTTATCTCGACGGCATTGCGATACCGGGTATGAGCAATTGCCGCGATAGCCTTATGAAATTGCCGGGCGCTGGTTTTGCGCCCGGCCTCCGCTGCGAACCTGCAGCGCTCACCAAATCGATCTGACGTTCCTGACAGAGCAGCATGATGCTGGCCTCCATCTGGTCTCGGGTAGCAGCGGTGTCGTTTGCGATTTCCTCGATGAGGTGACCCACGGTTGGAACGCATCGCCGTTCAAGGGCTTCGACCCGGTGCGGCAACTGGTCAATAATCGCCGTATTGATGTCGGCTTGGGCCTGGGCGTCGAAACCGAAGTCGAAGGCGACGCCGTCCGCCCAGTGCGGGTCAAAGCCAAGCATGTTCAGACCTGCGGTGCCGCGGTGAAGCGACGTGTTTCCCACGGTCCAGTGGCTCTCAACCATCACATTTCTCGCGGTGACGATTTTCGATAGGTGGACGAGCCACAAGTGGCGACCGGCTTGCTGCGACCTCAAAAAGAACGGCGTGAAAAACGGCGCGCCGGTCAATTGCTGGATGTCCCTCGCGAGTAGGCGAGGAATGACGTACTGATAGCCCGCTTCTCCGCGGGCTTCGATATACTCTGCAAGCTGCTGACCCTGAATACCTATTTTCGCCATGGCGCTCGCGAACGCCGGCCCCTCATTGAGGTAGGACAGCAACCAGTCGACCGCGAAGGTCAGCAACACTTCGGCCTTCGGCAAATCTCTAAGAATGGTCCGGATGGTAGCGAACTGGACTTGATTCCACCCCTTCTGGTCCAAAACGAAGAGAGACCGACCAGCGCGTTGGCGAGAACGAATTCCATTTAGGACATCTACCCACAAAGCCTCGAACTCGCCGGGGAGAATTATAATACGGCCGGAGTTAATGTCGTCGCCATAGCCCTTGTCGGTGAGGGTCTGACGCAAATAATCTACTGCATCCTTATTGGCGTCGATGAAGTAGAACTTCGCATCAAGGATCAGGGGTTTTCGCCTGCTTTCGTTGAGAAGGCGTTCGGCCCGTTTAACCGCCTCCAGGAGCACCAGTGGCGAGCCGGGACGTTCTTCCCCGAAAAGCTGATACTTGCCGCCCCCGGAAAACCCGTCGACCAATGTAATGGCGATATTGTCGATCTGGGGCTGAGAAGCGACGGTCTCAAAGTACCGATCTAGATAGGCTGCAAGCAGGTCGAGCTTGGCATTGCTATGGCACTCGATCTTCGGCGCTGATTGACCAACTACCCATCGAAAGCCGTCTTTTGCCATGCGTTGCCCCCAGATTGCGCATAACTCCACGAAAACTACCGGTTAGCAAGTGGGACTAAATCTCGGTAGTTCATCCCACGTTTGATCGCGATAGGTCCTGCCGGTGGCCTTCTTGTTCCTGCCCCCCCACTGCTTGAAGAAGAAAGCTGTACCCGCCCGACGGCAGGCGTCGTGGATCTCATCGACCCAAGTCGGGTCCATTGGGCGCGCATCAGGCCCGGACTCTCCGCCGATAATCGCCCAGTGGATGTCGAGCAGCTCAGCACCGGAGACAGATCCAATCAGTGGCTCGAAGGATACGAACCTGACCGCAGCGGGTACCTGACGGAGGCTGTCGAGGCGATGCACAACGCGACTGTCTTCGACGCTGGTGCCGAGCCAAACATTGGGGAGTACGGCGAATTCGGCCACCGATAGGACTTCCGTCATCCGCTCAGGTCGCTTGGTCAATATTTGATAGGTGTGATGTGGCGTGGCTGCCATAGTGGCCCAAACTTGTGCGATGAAATCTGCTGGCACATCAGGGTGGAAGAGATCGGACATGGAGTTGACGAAGACCTTACGGGGCCGTTTCCACGTCATGGGTATTGTCAGCGCCTGCGGGTCCAAAACAATTTGGCCCGTCCACTTTGCTCGTCCGCCGCTTTTGCGCGTGGTCCCGATGTACTTGTCCACGCCCATTGCTTCGAGCCGCGCCGCCATACGCATGGCATAGCAGTTGGTGCAACCAGCCGTAGCGATGGTACATCCCGCTACCGGGTTCCAAGTCACATCGGTCCATTCGATTGAGGTTTCGGCCATTCGAGCTGTCTCCTCTCCTCATCATGGGTCACTTGGCGTAAACAAACCATGCCAATCAGGCTTCGATGAGTCATCGGGATTTCCGCCTTTGGAAGCGTCAGGCGTCGATGCCGAGCAGAAGGTCGTCCATCTCTATAGCCTTCCCGCGGGTCTTGGTGGCACTCGTGAACCTCTGACTTCGCGGGCAGTACTGATCCTTGATCCACACTGGCATTTGTCAGGGTATTAGGTGGGGCGGGATCTACGCCCCACTTGCGGACGGCGCGTGAATTCGAACAGTCCGCTATTGATACTTCAGAACCAAAAGCGGCCAGTTAGCTACCGGCCCCCTTTTGCGGAAGGGGCCCTTGATGTTTCTCCCTCGGCCAATCAAGGCCAGAGAGAACTCACATGGGCCATTCTCAATTTGACGATGCCAGCCGCGAGCGTGCAGCTTGGAATGCCGGAAAGCTGGTCGGCACCAAGCGCCCTCTCACTCAGAAACAGATCTGGGCAATTCGATTCTTCCTCGATCGCGAAAGACGCATTCGTGACCGTGCGCTGTTCGATCTGGCCATCGACAGCAAGCTTCGCGGCTGCGACCTGGTCAAGATCAAGATCCGTGATGTGGTCGCCGGTCCGGGGATTAGGACTCGCGCGATCGTCGTCCAGCAGAAGACGGGGCGGCCCGTCCAGTTCGAGATCACCAGCGACGTGAGAGCGAGCCTGCTGGCCTGGCTGGAACGGCGCGGTGGCACCGTCGAGGATTATGCCTTTCCGAGTCGGATCGATCATTCGCACCACATGAGCACAAGGCAGTATGCTCGCCTCGTTAACGAATGGGTGACCGCGATCGGCCTGCGCCAAGAGGAGTATGGCACGCACTCGCTCCGTCGCACGAAGGCGTCCATGATCTACAAGGCGACGGGCAACATCCGCGCCATCCAGATCTTGCTCGGTCACTCCAAGATTGAGAACACCGTCCGATATCTTGGTGTCGACGTGGAGGACGCACTGCTGCTGGCAGAGCGGACAGAAATCTGACGTCGGGCGGCCATCCGAGCAGGCCCGGATGGCCGCTTTGACGCGCAGGATATGTTGCCTGCATGTCGATCTTGGGGTGGAGAGCGGGCTGGCTGCTTTTGAGGCGCCTCCGACGGCCTACCGTCACAAGCGGACGGAAAGACCAGCGCTTTTGCTGGCTCGGCTGGACCGCGCGCTAACGCAAATTTCCTGCCCTGGCGAGCCTGTCAGAAGCCTTCACAGCGCCTCCGGCCCATGATAGAACAAAACGCAAACGAATTGCGTTTCTGAGCGGAATCTGTAGCTTGCGCTCCGTGTGATTTCATTGGGGGAAAGCAATTGCAGCTCTCAGAAGAAGAGATCGAAAATCTCTCGATCGACAAGTTCATCTTTCATGTCGTTCATCATCGTAACGATGAGCCGATCTTGCTTGATGAGACGCCCATAGGGGAATTCGAGGATTTCTTCCTCGAGAGGGCGATGGAGACGTTACGAGGAAACCGGTTCACCTTCGCCGACGGTTCCATAACCAGGACACTGCTGAGGCAGGTCCTGGATGACGAAAGCCAGTTCGTACCGGTGTCAAAGACGCTCGCGCAGACATTTCACGCTGGCAGGGATAAGCGCATCAAGCCAGGCGTGATGATCTTGATGACGCTCGTCACCGGGCAGCGCAAGCTGTTGTCCGTGCTGAAATACGACCATGAAGAGGCAGTCACTTATGATATTACCGACGATGCAAAGGCGATCCTGAAGGCAATCGCGAATTCGTTCACGAAATCGGCTGACGCTCTGCAAAAGTCTGCCTTAATCGAGCTTGTCGATGGCGATGACGATGACAACATCGTTGTTGTAGACAAAACCGTTCGTCACGAGATCACCGACTTCTTCCGTGGATTTCTTGCATGCAAGCGCCTCTTCGATGACAAGCAAATGACTCAAGCTGTCGAGGAACTGGTCGTTGAGGTGGTCAAAAAGCATCAAAGCGACCTGCCGAACGATATCACGCAGAATGTGCGTGATCGGTACTACGACACGGTTCAGAAGCGCGATAAGTTCGATGCCGCCGAGTTCTTCGCAGAATTTTTCGGCGCACATGGCAGCGCTGCAGTGAGGGCCAGCTTCGACAAAGGTTTGGCCAAAAAGGGCATGGAAGGCGAGGTCTTCAAGTTCGACAAAGGTGCAGTAAAAAAGCAGCGTCCACAGAAGTATAAGACTGCTGAAGGTGTGAAGATCGATGTGCCGGAGCAGGCTTCAGATACCGTGAAAACGAAGACGACTGAAGCGGGTACCGTCATCACCATCACGACCAGCCGATTGACGAACCTATGACGCTCGATGAGATGATCGAACTCGGTGTCCTGTTTCAGCGAATGGCCGCATCGAAAGATGCGATCTTTGCCGAGACGAATTCGGTCTGCCGAGTCGATCAGGTCCCGAAAATCACCGCTGTGGACTTCAAACGGATTTCTGAATTGGCCTCAGCGCTGGCCAAGGCCAAGCGAGGAAAGCTGGCTGTGTTTGGGAGCATCAGCGGGGAAGTTGACCTCGCAAATGGGGACGTGTCGAGCATAGAGGGCGAAGCTGTTGCCGTTCGTCTGACGAAGAACATCGAAGCGGAGGCGGCGTATTTTGTCACTCGAAGAGGCTTCGAGGCCGCCCTCAGTGATGCAGAGTTCATGCGTGGCGTTCGCAAAATCTGGATCGCCGAAGACTTTTTGCCCTTTTCTACGAGATCATGCGTCTATTCGCCCTGGGGGAGCGCGATCGAACACAAGCACTTCGAAGACACCTTTGACAGCCCACGACGGTTGGTTCGGGACCAGAGCTATCTGTTGGCTCCAACTGACATCAGACCCTGGTACCTTATGATTCCAGGTGATGAGAGTTCCGGTGTTTTAGCCTCTTGGAAAGAAGCTGCCGTCAGGAACCTGATTTTTTGCCTGCCAACCGAAATTCGAGCCTCTGATGAGGCTAGACAGGTCGTGCTGAAGGGCGCCAGATCTGCCTTCGCTGATGTCGATCTCACCAAGCCGCAATCTCAGCTTTTTGACATTGTCACGGAAGCGGTCCGGTGGGTCTACGATCAACGGCGTGACACCGAGACGAAGTTCCACCTGCTCAACAACCACTTGGCGTTGTACTGGCCGGAGAAGGCCAAGTGGCCCATGGGTCTTGCAGGCGTGTTGGACCACGCGTTGGCCAGCGCTCGAGAGGCCTTTGCTTTCCACCTGCAAGACGACAGCAAGGAAGCAATCAAATCTTTAGGCGATCTCCGGAAGGCCCTGCAGGAAGACGTTGCGCGATCGCAGACAGCCACGCGCGATCTTTTGTCTGCTCTTTGGCGAGATTCAGCCATCGCGGGTGCGGCATTTGCTTTGCGTTCGGCTACAACCAACTCCTCTGCGATGAACATTGCCTCGTTGGGTGCGGCGGCTCTGCTGTTTGCGAGCTTGCTGACCACGGTGCTTTCCAATTGGCGATTTGATGTCCTCGCCAAGCAAGTGCGCGCGCAATGGCGGCAGCGCCTTTACGCCTTCATGTCCGAGAAGCAGTGGGTTGAACTGGTGATCCGACCAGTCTCTCGCGCTCGATGGGTTTATCGATTATCAGTTGTCCCGGTATTCGCAGTCTATATTGTGCTGATTGGTGCACTCTTATGGGTAGTGTATCCCGCCGAAGTGAAGGCGGTAGCGGGTTTTATCCTCGCCCTGCTGTCAGACGCTTGGCGTTCAATTGGCGACCTGTGGGATCGGTTTAAATCTGCTCCGATTTTACCGTCTTCGCCCCCATCTACACCAAAACCTTCATAAGCCTGGCCCGATATGTCCGCTCCAATATCAGACAGAACTTACGCGGATCTCCAATGACGGCCATGGGGTCGTTGACCGAACGTCCGCTTTCTCAGTTTCTCGGCCAGAACCGGACAGTCCGCTCCCGGCCCCAAACCGGCCGTTCGTCGCAGCCGCAGCGAACTTCTGCTGATGGCGCGGGGGGACGTTTCCTGGGCTAATGGGCCAGCCAGATCAGCATCAACTTGGCGGATTGCCGGACACAGCTGGCAACGTCACGGCCTCCAGCCGATGCAAGCGGACCAGCAACGCCGCACCTGTTATCCCTTGCCTGGCCATTCCAAGCTCAAATGCAGCGCACTACCCGGGCATCGCGGTCGACGACGCCTTGACGCTGTCGGAACAGGCCGAGACCTGATGCCCAGCATTGGGCGTCGAATGCTATCGAAAAGAGTGCGCCGGATTAGCCGCGCAACGCACGGATCCAGCTATCGAAACACTGCGTCGTTCCGGCCTCGACGCTAGTGGCCGCATTCTCATCCGTGTCGAGCAGCGTCCCATCTCGCATCTCGCTCGCGGACCTCCCGAACCGAAGCTTGAAGGCACGGGCGAAATGATCCGTGCGGAGAAAGCCGAACTCCGCCGCGATTTCCGAGATGCGACGCGTTTCGCTCGGATCGACAAGGGCGGAGCGAACGTGTTCGAGGCGCCTCGCCTGAATATGGTGTTGCACGCCGCCTTCCGGTTCGAAGAGCCGGTAAAGCGTGCGCCGGGAGATGCCGAGCGCACCGCAGATGGCGTCCACGTTTAACGAGGGCGATTTGAGATGGGCTTCGACGAACCGCTTAGCCCGGCGCAGAAGGACCAGTTCGAGCGCAGGGCGTGCCGCTTCAGCGGCCACCAGCGATGGCTGGAGGCAGGCCACCAGCATCTCGCAGGTCGCACGGCATAGCGCCTCTTCCGCGCCGGCCGGCAGGGACGGCAGCCTGCGCGCCAACAGGTCGACGTATTCGCCGAGAAGCGCGGCATAGGGTCCGGTTGGCGCACTTCCGTGGAGCGCACCGAGATTGGGAAGCCGCTCTTCGAGCAACGACCGTGGCATGAACAGGGTGACCAGATCGGAGTGCGGCTCGTCGCTGATCAGATCGCGCGAGAGATCGAGCACGGAGACTTGGCCGGCAGCCCCGACGAACTCACCCCGATCTGTCTGGGCCCGCCATCCGCCGGTTCGGTAGAGGTTCAGCACGAAGTGGTCCACGCCGTCACGCCGCGCCTGCGCGGACGACCTCACGTAGCGTTGTGCCCCGAGGGACGCGTCGGTGAGGACCATCCCGCCAAGCTGGAACGCCTCGACATTGGCCGCAAAGGGCGAAGGTTCTTCACGTTCAGGTTGCGCGACCTCGAAGACGACGCCGATGCTCGTCTTCCAGACATCAAAGTCGTTCGTCGCGAAGTGGGAACTGAGGATCGTCGATACTCCCATGGCCCGCCCTCTTGACCTTACGATATGTGACGCCACGGCGTCGCGGCACTTGGCACGGTCGATCAAGTTTTGGCACGCGGGCGGTCTTGAGGCCAGCTTGAGCGGGCCTATCCTCGCTCACGATCCCGCTGCACCGTGTCAGGGGAATGCCATGTCGGTCGCCGACGATCCCGTGCGGTCCCTCGCCCGCATCGAAGCCTGGGTGGCCCGCCGCCATCCTGATCGGCTGCCGCTATGCAGGCGGGGAGCCGATGCCCAGACCATTCGACGGATCGAAAGCAGGATCGGCAGGCCGATCCCCCACGATATCCGCATGCTCTATTCGGCGCACGATGGCCAACCGGAAGGGGCCCCCGGTCTTTACCTCAATCAGCGCTGGATGCCCCTCGATCTCGTGGCCGTGGCCTGGGAGGATCTTTGCCTGCGGCACGGCGCCGGCTGCGAAGTCCTCGCCGGAGCGTCTTTCGGCGGTAGGCCGGTCGTGCACGCGGGCCTCTGGTCGGCGGACTGGCTTCCACTCTTCGGCAGCCCGTGCGGCGATCACTATTGCGTCGATCTGCACACGCGGCAGGCCGGACGATCGGGTCGGGTCATCTGGTTCCTTCACGACCAGACGGAACGCGTCGTCATCGCCGACAGCGTTGCGCAGATGCTGGCTCGGATTGCCGACGGCCTGGAGGGCGGCAGGTGGCGGCTCGACATAGGCCTCGACGGATTGAGCGATTGAACAATCGGGAGAATACGATGCGCGCAACCCTCATGTCCTGCACGGCGGCGGCCCTTCTGTCTGCGATCCTGGCATCGCCCCTTGCGGCGCAGGAATCTCCGCAATCGCCCCTGGTCAGGCAGATCAACAATGGCAAGTGGCTCGCGAAGGACGAGGCGGACGCGCTGCTTAATGAGTTGTTCTACCAGCGCGCCATCTACGCCTACATGACGATGCTTCCGGCGCTGAACGTCATCGGCATGCGCGACGGCTCGGAAGCGGCGTTCGGGAAGGGTTACAACGTCCTGCCCATCTGGAAGGACCGCATGGACGCCCGTGCCTGGGTGCCGACGCCCAATGCGGACGTCATCTACTCCATGAGCTATCTCGACCTAAAGGAGACCGGACCGCTCGTCATCGCGGCGCCGCCGAACGTCATCGGCATGTTTACGGATTTCTTCCAGCGCACCATCACCGACGTGGGCGCGCTCGGTCCGGACGGCGCGCGGGGCGGCCTCTATCTGCTCCTGCCACCGGGCTATGGCGGCGAGGTGCCGAAGGGCTATTTCGCCTTCAGGTCCCGGACCTACAACGTCTTCCTCTTCTTCCGCACGATCATGCCTAAGGGTGAGAATGGGCCGGATCCTGCCCCCGCCGTGGCGCTCGCCGAGCGCACGCGTATCTATCCCTTGTGGACTCCAGAAAAAGACGTGAAGCCGATGCAGTTTCCCAACGGCAGCGGCAAGCGCATCAACATGATGTACCCGGTCGACAATGCCTTCTGGACCAAGCTGAAGACGCTTGTGGACTATGAGCCGGTCTCCGCCATCGATCCCGAGTTGCGCGGCGTTCTGGCCTCCATCGGGATCGTCAAGGGCGAGCCGTTCAACCCTACGCCAAAGCAGCAGGAACTGCTGAAGAAGGCGGTGGAGACGGCACCGAAGATGATCATGGCGCTGCGCCAGGTCGGCCGCCCGGATGGCCGCAACCTCTACTACAAGGACCGGCAATACGAGAATGTCTGGGGCGGTGCGACGGCGGAATGGCTGCAGGACAGCTATCTCGATGTGAACCAGCGGGCCGGCTACTTCCAGGTAGCCTATTCCTCGGCGCCCGCCATGGTGATGCGGACGCTCGATGCCGGCTCCAAATATCCGACCGCGTGGCGGGACGCGGACGGCGATTTCCTCGACGGCTCGAGGGCCTACAGGCTTCGCCTGCCTCCCAACCCGCCGGCCAAGCTGTTCTGGGCCGTGACCGCCTACAACATCACCGACGGCACCATGCCGGAAACGCCTCAGCTTTTGCCGTCCATCAATGCCTTCAACAAGGTCGGCATCAATCCGGACGGCTCCATCGATCTGTGGTTTGGGCCGCAGAAGCCAGCGGATGCCCCGCAGTCAAACTTCATCCAGACCGTGCCCGGCCGCAACTTTCTGGCGACGGTGCGTCTCTACGGGACCGGCGCCGAATTCTTTGACCAGACCTGGAAGCCGGACGACCTCGTGAAAGTGAAATGAGCACCCTGCCTTCGCACACAGCCACGATCCGGACTGAGATAGATCATGAGGGCCCCATCATGAAGACGACCTCCACCTCGAACCATGGAACCACCCGGCGTGATGCCATCAAAGGCGGCATCGGCGCCTCATCCCTCGCGCTTCTCGGCGCGAGCCCGGCTGTTCCCACGGGACTTGCAGCCGCCACCGTGGCCGTCACCGCCGACACGGCCCACGCTCAGACGCCCGCGACGCCGTCCGTGCATCTCGCGCAGCCTGCAGATGGCGTGCTGATGCATCCAGGCTATGCCCGGACCATCGCGCAGATGGCCTATGTCTGGGGCTGGCCGATGGTCAACATGATCAACCGCCGCGCCGCCATCACCCAGGCGCCCGTGCCAGGCCACCTCAACGGTGTGCTGCCGGCGGCGCCACGGGGGCAGATCGCCATGCTCTCGGACTATATCGAGCCGTCGGAAACCTTCGTGACCTGCCCAAACCAGGATGTGGTCTATGGGCTCGGGTTCTTCGACCTCGATGCCGAGCCGGTGGTCATCCAGGTGCCGGATTTCGGTAGCCGCTTTTGGGTCTACGCCCTCTACGATGCACGTACCGATCAGTTCGGTCACCTTGGCAAGCCCTATGGATCGAAGCCTGGCTTCTACCTGTTGGTTGGCCCCAAATGGAAAGGGCGAAAGCCGGCCGGCATCACTGAAGTGTTCCGGGCCTCGACCTCCCTTGCGAACGCAATCCCTCGTGTGTTTCAGGACGACACGCCCGAGGATCGCAAGGCCATTCAATCAGTGATCAACCAGATCGTCGCGTACCCGTTGAAGGACTTCAACGGCAAGATGAAGACCATCGAATGGAGCAAGGCGCCGGATATTCCAGGCCCCGCCTCCAATGGCGAAGAGACGAAGTGGGTGGTGCCCGAGAAGTTCTTCGACCAGTTTGGGGAGGTCCTCTCCATTGTCGGTCCCTTGCCGGGCGAGGAGGCGTTATACCCGCAGTTCCGACAGTTGCTGGAGGCGGCGTCCAAGGATCCGGACCTGAAGAAGGTCCTGGTCGAAACCGCTGTGGAGACCGAAAAGGCCGTTATCCACCCCTTCTTCGAGTGGAAGCACAACGGGCGTCCCGCCGGCAACGGCTGGAACCGCTCCACCAACAATGCGCAATGGGGCATCGACTATTTCGACCGCACCGGAACGGCGAAATCGAACATGTTCGACAACAGGCCGACCGAGACCCAGTATTTCTATACCGATTTCGATGGAGCCGGCGGCGAGCTGAGCGGCGGCAGCGGTTACGAGGTGACGTTCGCCGCGGGACAGGAGCCGCCGGTCAACGGCTTTTGGTCGCTCACGCTCTACAACGACAAGCATCTCTTCCATCCGAACGACCTCAAGCGCTACTCGCTCGGGACGAAGAACAAGACGCTGAAGCGCAACGCGGATGGCTCGCTCACGCTCTACGCGGGTGCGAAATCCCCAGGCGCGGGTAAGGAGGCCAACTGGCTTCCGGCGCCAGACGGGCACTTCTCGCTCTACATCCGTGCCTACTGGGGCAAGCAGGGCATTCTCGACGGCACATGGAAGCCGCCGCTCATCAAGAAAGTCGCATAGTCGCGACCGGGGTGAGAATGCCCCCGTCTTCGCGGAGCGGCATGAAGGTTCTTGCGCGGATGCCTTCTGCCACCCGCCCGATCACTCGACCGGTTCTATCTCGCTCGGGCGCCAGCTCTTGTCGAAGAACGACGGGAGCGGGCTGTAGAGGCGAAGGATCGTGAACCAGCCCTTCTTGGGATCGGTCTGGATCCAGTTGCCGCGCGCGACGCCCTTCGGCTGGGTGGGACCGAAATAGACCGTGGTGGAACCATCGCTGGCCGCTTCCGCCGCCGGCGAGGGGTAGCTCTGGCTACCGGCGCGCGGGTATTTCTGCGGGGTTTGCAGCATCGAGCGCGTCTGGTTGTCGTAGAGCGTGAAAGACCAGAATGCCGCCGCCGGAATATCCTTGGGCAAGTTGACTTTGTAGGTCTTCGCGCCGTCGAAGGGTTTCCCATCGGAATCCAGGAAGCCCATCAGATACTGCGAGCCGACGCCGGGGATGCGCATGATCATGCCCGGCGAGTCCAGCGTGTAGCCATAGTAGAAGGCCGCGCGTGAATCGAGGGTTCGGGCCCCGGTCGGCGGCAGCGGCTTGAACATGCCGGCTTCGAACACCGGCGGAGGCGTCTCGAAGAAGGCCCCGCCCTCCCACAGCATGTTGCCCCAGTGCGAACCCTCGTAATAGGCCCATTCCGGATGCTTCATCGCGAAGCGCCAGTTGAGCGCCCGGCCCGTCGCCTGTCCGACCGCAGCGGCGTCGGAGAGGATCTTCTTCATCCGCTCGTCCGGCTTGAATGCCTTGCCATGCACGATCCCGATCGCGGCGAGCTGGCCGGCCAGCTCCACGTCGTAGCTGGTGGCGGGCTGGCTTTGGACGTTCTCGTTGATCAGCTCGAAAAAGCGGTCGTCGCTGGGTGGGATGGTGTTGAACGAACGTCCCGTGCCCTCGATGAACTTCATCTCGGGAATCTTCGGCTCGCCTGCGATCCGCACCGACCCGTCGAGGGCCTGGGCAATGCTGGAGCCGAAGGCGCCCGGCCGATAGGGATAGACCTTCATATGGCGCTTGATGTTCTCGACAGCCGGCTTCGGATCGTTGCCGACCAGATTGGCGCGTGCGGCATAGAGCGCGAAATTGGTCTTCGAATGGGCGACGAAGTAACCACCCTCCGGCAGCGGGCCCTTATAGTCAGGACCGACGATCAGGTACTTTCCGCCAAGCCCGCGGTCCGGTCCCGGCGTGCCGATGTCGATGATCCAGGAGAACCACATGTCGTTGATCGTGCCGATGCCGCCCGACGGCTGCTCGATCACCATGGGGCCTTTGCTCAGGTCGAGACCGGTGAGGTAGTAGACCGTGTCGGCATTCGCGGTCAGGAACAGCGAATTCGAATCCATCAGCCCGGAGAAGATGACGACGTCGCCTGGATTGGCGCCGATCCCCTGGAAACCCTTGACAATGGCCAGCGCCGACGCCCCTCGGAAACTGTTGTTGTAGACGTTGAGCGCCCGGGTGAAGTCCAGCGTGTCGTACACCTTCTGCGTGGTTTCCTCTGTCGGCACCCCATCGCGAAACTCGAGTTTTCCGGCACGGGTGTCGATCGTGCCCGGCGCCGACAGTGATTTGACCGTATCGGCGGACACCTGCGCGAAGGCGGGGCCTGCCGCAAGAATCAAGGCAAGGCTGCTGATCAAGGTTGGCCGGATCATCGTTCACGTCCCTTTTGCGGGCTTATTCGCCATGTACGGACACCACCCCGTGCGTATGGGGGGCAAATCTCTCACGACCAGTCCGCAGCACCCTGTTGCCACGCTAAGCGGCAGCCGATACCGAAACCACTCATTTTGCGCCACCATCGGCATGTTCGGGGATCCTCGTCAAATGGCCGCAGTCCCGGTGATCTCCAGTCACGTCCTGCAGGGCCTGCCCGCGTTCGTGCGAAACGAAATCGGGGAAAAGGCGCTGCAGCGGGCCAATCGTGCCGCCGGGTTCGATTTCGAGCTGATCGAAGGCCGCAATTGCTTCATTCCGCAACAGGGGGTGGTTGATTTCGTCGATGCGATTGGAAAAACAGCCGGCGAGCCCAATCTCGGGCTCCTGATTGCGCCCGTCATGGATGCCGCCAAGTATGGCAGCTTCGGGCGCTATGTGTTTGGAGCTGGCAGCCTCGGACAGGCAATCAAGCGCAGCATCGCAGCGCTGCACTATCACAGCACGTGTGACAAGCTGTCTGTAACGGCCGTAGCCGGCGAAGTCCGATATAGTTACGCATCGTCCCTAGCCGGCGCCAAAGAATACGCCGCTGTGGCCAGCGCCGCAGCCGGTGAGCTGCTCAGTCTCTTCAGGGCATATTTGCCCGAGAGCTGGCGACCCTTGCGCATTGAGCTCGACATCGAAACTCCGCGCCAGGCGGCTCTTTTCGAGGACGTGTTTCAGTGCCCGGTGCTTTTCAACGCGCCAGCGGTGACGGTCGTTGCCGAACAACGCCACCTGATGGCGGGCTCGAAGCGCACATCGCGGCCAATCGTGACCTTGGAGGATGTGGCGCGGGAGCGGCCTGGTGGCGCTCCAAAGAGCCTGCTCGGCGTCGCCGTCGAGCAGATCCGTACCCAGGTTCTCGCTGGCGACGTGGCGATCGACGATATCGCCCGATCGATAGACACCAGCGTTCGAACATTGCAGCGAGAGTTGCACAATGCTGGAACTGACTTTCGTCGCCTCACGACTGCGGTCAGAGTTCAGCGCGCTACCGAGCTGTTGCACCACACGAGCGGGTCGGTGACCGATATTTCGGCAGAGTTGGGATATTCCTCTTCCGCCAATTTCGCTCGTGCTTTTCGAAAGGCGACTGGCCTTGCGCCGCGCGAATTTCGCGCGAAGAAGCAGCGTGGCGGATGAAAGCCTGGCGCGCATAGGCGCGATCTCAAATCGGATATCTCGCATGGCCGAGACCTGGTTTCCGAAACCGGGAATGCTCAACGAGAATGTCCGCCTTGTGGCGGCTGCTCGGAGTCCGCTCCTGGCGCGACGGTGACGTCGTCCCGCTGCCATCATCGGTGTCTCGGCCGGTTGGAGACGGGGCAAGGGTCGGAGCAGTCCGGGATCTGAGGTTTGGCGCCGGCCGTTCCGGCGTCGCCGGCGTTGCGCCCTGGCTGCGCCAAATTTTCGCTTTGGGCCTTGATACCTGGAAGATTACGCAACATACTAAGTTACATGAAAAGAGATAGCCGACTGTCGGGCGTGCTTCACGTCCTGCTGCACATGGCGGACCACTCCGCTCCGATCACATCTGAAGCGCTGGCCCGCGCCATGAGCACCAATCCCGTGGTCATCCGCAGGATCATGGCGGGTCTGCGCGACCGGGGTTACGTCCGGTCCGAAAAGGGCCATGGCGGCGGATGGACGATCGGCTGCGATCTCGCCACGGTCACGCTTCGGGACATTTACGATGCGCTCGGAAGGCCGGAGCTGCTGGCCATGGGCAACCGCACGGAGGCGCCCGGCTGTCTGGTCGAGCAAGCCGTCAATGCCGCGCTCGGCGAGGCCTTCGATGAAGCCGAGGCGCTTCTCCTGCGTCGCTTCGGTGAAGTCTCCCTCGCAGCGCTGAGCGCTGATTTTCGCGCGCGCATCGCCGAATGCGGCGGATCGTCCGCCCTGGAGGCCAACCATGCCGCATGACGCCGTCATCGTCGGCGGCGCGTTCGCCGGGCTCGCCGCCGCCACCTATCTCGTCCGCGCGCGGCGGCGCGTGTGCGTCATCGATGCCGGTCGGCCGCGCAACCGATTTGCCGACGCCTCCCACGGCTTCCTGGGGTCCGATGGCAGCGATCCGGCCGCGATCCTCGCCAGAGCCCGCGCGCAGCTTGCCGCCTATCCCAGCTTCACGCTGGTTGAAGGCGAAGCTACCAGCGCCCGCGCCCTCGGCAACGGCTTTGCCATCTCGCTGTCCACCGGCGAGGAGATCTCGGCACGCAAGGCGATCCTTGCCTTCGGGCTGCGCGATCACCTGGACCCCATTCCTGGCCTTCAGGAGCGCTGGGGCAAGACGGTGCTGCATTGTCCCTATTGCCACGGTTTCGAGTTCAGCGACCGGCCACTCGGCGTGCTGTGGCGCACGTCCATTTCTGTACACCAGGCCTGCCTTGTTGCCGAATGGGGGCCGACGACCCTGTTTCTCAATGGTGCTGGGCTCGAGCCGGAGAGCGCGGCCATGCTCGCCCGTCATGGGGTGGCGGTTGAGCCGGGGCGGGTGAAGCGGCTGGTTGGCCCGGGAAACGCCCTGTCGGCCGTGGAGCTTGAGGACGCCCGTGAGAGACCGATCTCGGCACTCTATGTGGCACCGCAGTCTGCGTTGGCCAGTCCGATCGCCGCGCAGCTCGGGGCCGTGATCGAGGAAGGCCCGATGGGGCCGCTGATCAAGACGGACACCGACAAGATGACCACCGTCCCCGGCCTCTACGCCGCCGGAGACATCGCCCGCGCACCCCATAGCGTGAGCTGGGCTGTGGCGGATGGGGTCACGGCGGGGACGGCGGCCCACCGCGCGCTCGTGTTCGGATGAGCCATGGACCTGATGCAGCCCTTCACCGATCCGGCCATGGTCGCGGGCTATGTGGAAGGCACGCCGCGCAAGGTGCCCGGGTTCGCCGATTTGCATCGCATGGCCATGCTCCTGCTGGCCGAGCGTGCGCCCGAGGCCGCCGACATTCTGGTGGTGGGTGCCGGCGGCGGGCTCGAACTGAAGGCGTTCGGCGCGGCGCAGGCCCGCTGGCGCTTCGTCGGCATCGATCCTTCGCCCCATATGCTGGACCTGGCGCGCCGCGTCCTGGGACCGTTGCAATCGCGCGTCGTGTTGCAGCAGGGCTATGTGGAGGACGCGCCAGCGGGCCCGTTCGACGGCGCAGCCTGCCTGTTCACGCTGCACTTCCTCGCGCGGGCCGAGCGGCTGCGCACCCTGCGGGACATCCATCGGCGTCTGAAACCGGGCGCGGCTTTTGTCGCCGCGCATCACAGCTCTCCGAAGGACGGCGATCCTGTCCGCTGGTTGGCGCGATCGGTGGCGTTCGCAAGGGAAGCAAGCGCCGATCTTGGGCAAGCCTCCGCGTCGGCTGAGATCATGGCGGAGCGTTTGCCCATCTTGTCCGTCGACGAGGACGAGGAGCTCCTCCGGGAGGCCGGCTTTTCCGATGTGGCCCAGTTCTACGCCGGCTTCTCGTTCCGAGGCTGGGTCGCGGCGGCCTGATGGGGGAGGGGACAGGTGGATGGCGGCGCGCCGTGTTCCACCGTTCCCCATCGCGGGAAACGCCAATCGCTGAAGAGTTGGAGCGCTAGCCGCCTCCGCAACACGGCCGAACGAGGAGAACCCGTCCGCCCGCCGGAAGCCGGCACCGTTCTCTTGTGAGGAGCGTTGGGGCCGAGACCGGCCGAGGAAGACTATTCCGCCGCTCTCAAATCTGCCTCAGGAACGCAAGGATGCGTTCCGACGCGTCGCCTGGCCGCTCTTGCTGGAGCCAGTGGCCGGCACCTGGAAGAACGTGCGATCCACGAAGATCGAGAACCAGTCGCGGCATGCCCGCGAGGGATCTCATCCATGTTGGGGATGCGAACCCCTCCATTGGCCAGCGCGTCTGCCTGACGGCTGCAGGGCGCCCACCGAGAGCGAGAGTTCGGATCGGGTTTCCGTGACGGGTCGAGGGCCGGAGGAGAGTCTTCCGGCGCCCGTCATGGAGGTTGGTTCCCATGACCCAGGTGGTGACTCTGGACGCGGTGCCCGCGCGGGCTGGCGCCTACAAGGTGGATGTGAGTCGCGGCGAGCGGATCGGCCGGGTGTCGTCGGAGTGGTTCTCCCGGCCCGACGACGAGCGGTACTTGTCCCTGTCGGAGCTACATCTCGCCGTGCGCGGCCGCGCCGAGCGCAGCCGGACCCGGACGGTGGAGAGCGCGGCGATCCGGGTGGAGGCGAGCCGCGACGATACCGAGCGCCTGGCGCTGATGCTGCCGGGGTCGGACGTGCCTGTCGCGCCCACCCATTGGAGCTTCGGCCAGCTTGCGAGCCTGGTCGGCGCGCCGGCAGCCTATCTGCGCCAGCTTCCCGCGCCGCTCGCCGGCATCAACCTGCAATATGGCCTCACCTCTCATCGGGCCGAGCAGGTCAAGACGTTCGAGATCGAGGACGGCCGGGTCGAGCTGCGTGCCGTCACCGGCCCGGAATACGGCAGGATCTACGACCATGAGCTGGTCGCCGCCGTGCAGCGCATCGCCGGAAATGGCACGGGCGACACCCGCTGGAAGGTGCCGGGCGTCCTCGACTGGGCGACCGGGATCTATAATCCACGGGTCGATGTCTCCAAGGACACGACGACCCTCTACGCCTCGGATCGGGACGTCTTCCTGTTCCTGGTGGACGACCTCAATCCCATCGAGGCGGGTCGCCTGCCGGACGGCTCGCCCGACCTCTTCTTCCGGGGCTTCTACTGCTGGAACTCGGAGGTGGGCGCGAAGACGCTCGGCATCGCCAGCTTCTATCTGCGGGCCGTGTGCCAGAACCGCAATCTGTGGGGCGTGGAGGATTTCGAGGAGATCACCATCCGCCATTCCAAGTACGCCGCTTCCCGCTTCGCCCATGAGGCGGCGCCAGCCCTCGAGCGCTTCGCCAATTCCTCCGCGCTTCCCTTCATCAACGGCATCAAGGCGGCACGGGAGAAGATCGTGGCGCGCTCGGACGAGGACCGCAGCGACTTCCTGCGCAAGCGCGGCTTCTCCAAGGCGGAGACGGCGAAGATCATCGAGACCGTGCTCGCCGAGGAGGGCCGACCGCCCGAGAGCGTGTTCGATTTCGTCCAGGGCATCACCGCCGTCGCGCGGGACAAGCCCCACCAGGACGCACGCCTTGATCTGGAGGCACGGGCCAAGAAGCTCCTGGACCGGGCCGCCTGAGCTCCGCAAAGCCGGAGATACGCAGTTCCGTGTCTCCGGCTTTGCGCCGTCCCGTTCTCCCGTCTTTCCGGATCGTCGGCTTTGCGGCGCCGTCCTCAGAGGTAGAGGGCGGCGCCTCGCTGCGTGACGGGTTTGGAGGCGGAAAGAGAGTTCCGGCCGCCCGTCGCGGAGATCAGTCCCATGGCTGTCGCGAAGAAGATCACCCTGTCGCCCTCGCGCGACATTCCCTTCAACAAGCTCCTGCTGAGCCAGGCCAACGTCCGGCGCGTGAAGGCTGGCGTCTCCATCGAGGAACTCGCCGAGGACATCGCCCGGCGCGGCCTCCTTCAGGGCCTCAGCGTCCGGCCCGTCCTCGACGCGGACGGCACCGAGACCGGCATGTACGAGATCCCTGCCGGCGGGCGGCGTTACCGGGCGCTGGAGCTGCTGGTGAAGCGCAAGCGCCTTGCAAGGACCACGCTTGTGCCTTGTGTCGTGCGGGAGGGCGGCCTCGCCGAGGAGGACTCGCTTGCGGAGAACGTCCAGCGCGCACCGCTGCACCCGCTCGATCAGTTCCGGGTCTTCCTCGCGCTGCGCGAGAAGGGGCAGTCCGAGGAGGAGATCGCCGCGGCCTTCTTCGTTTCCGTCCATGTGGTCAGGCAGCGGCTGAAGCTCGCCTCGGTCTCGCCCAGGCTCCTCGACATCTATGCCGAAGACGGCATGACGCTGGACCAGCTCATGGCCTTCACCGTGTCGGGCGACCATGAGCGCCAGGAGCAGGTGTTCGAGCGCCTGCAGCAGTCTTACGACAAGCAGCCCCATGTCATCCGGCGCATGCTGACGGACAGCACGGTTCGTGCCTCCGACAAGCGGGTGCGGTTCATCGGCCTCGACTCCTATGTGGAGGCCGGCGGCACGGTCCTGCGCGACCTGTTCCAGGGCGACGATGGCGGCTGGTTGCAGGACGCGGTCCTCGTCGACCGGATGGTGACCGAGAAGCTCAAGGCCGAATCCGACGCCGTCGCGGCGGAAGGCTGGAAGTGGATCGAGGTGGCGCCGGACTTCGCCTATGGCCACGCCTTTGGCCTGCGCCAGTTGCGCGGCGAGGCGGTTCCGCTGACGGCCGAGGAGCAGGGGGAGCGCGACGCCTTGCAGGCGGAATATGACCGCCTCTCCGACGAACACCAGGACGCCGATGAGCTGCCGGACGAGGTGGACGAGCGCCTGGGCGCGCTGGAGGCAGCCATGGAGGACCTGGATGACCGGCCGCTCGCGTTCGAGCCTGCCGATGTCATGCGTGCCGGAGCCTTCGTCAGCATCGCTCATGACGGCCGTCTGCGCGTTGAGCGCGGTTACGTCCGTCCCGAGGACGAGGCGCCGATCGAACCAGAAGTCGAGAATGGAGAGACCTGCGAGGTCGGTGCACCGACCAATGACGGCGATCCGCCCGCCTGCGCCGATGCCGAAGCGCCAGAGCCCGAGGAGGATGAGGGCCTGTCGCCCATCTCCGACCGGCTGATGACGGAGCTGACGGCCCACCGAACCCTCGGCCTGCGCCAGGCGCTCGGCGAGCAGCCGGACGTGGCCTTCTTCGCGGCGCTCCATGCCCTCACCCTCAGGGCCTTCTATCACTATGGCACGGACAGCTGCCTGGAGCTGGAGCTGAAGAGTGTCGGTTTCGGCGCGCAGGCGCCGGGCTTGAACGACAGTGCGGCCGCTGAGGCGATCCGCGCGCGCCATGATGCCTGGGCCAAGGCACTGCCCAAGGAGTCAGCCGATCTCTGGGGCGCGCTCCAGAATTGGGACGGGCACCGTCAGGCGTCCCTGTTCGCCCATGTGGTCAGCCTCTCGGTCAATGCGGTCCATGAGGCCTGGAACCGCAAGCCGAGGACGCTCGCCCATGCGGACTGGCTGGCCGAGGCAGTGGGCCTCGACATGGCCGCTGCGGGCTGGCGGCCGACCGTGGACACGTTCCTCGGCCGCGTGACCAAGGCCCGCATCCTGCAGGCGGTCACGGAAGCGAAGGGGGCGCGCGCCGCCGAGCGGATCGCCCATTTCAAGAAGGGCGACATGGCGCAGGAGGCCGAGACCCTGCTCGCGGACACCGGCTGGCTGCCCGAGCCGTTGCGCACGCCGGGCCGCGCGTCGGAGAACACCGCAGCGCACGAACAAACGGTGGCAGACGGCGGCGAAACGGCCATGGTCGATGAGACGCTTTCACCACAGAATGAGGGGGCTGAGGACGCTCCCCCTGCGATCGCGGCCGAATAACAAGCAGCCTCCCCCTGCACGACTGGCCCGCCGGCGACGGCGGGCCTTTTCCTTTGAAGGAGGTCATGATGGCGGACCGCCCGCATGATCTGGCGCGGCGCCTTGCCGAGCGCGCCGAGGAGGTCTGCCGCCGCTATCTTTCGAACGGGCGCCGTGAGGGTCATTATTGGCTGGTCGGCGATGCTCGCAATTCGCCGGGGCGCTCCATGTTCGTCCGGCTCAGGGGCTCCGCCAAGGGCCCGCCCGGAAAATGGACCGATGCCGCCACCGGCGAACATGGCGATCTGCTCGACGTGATCCGTGAGGCGCTCGGTCTTGTGGACTTCGCCGAGGTCGCAGAAGAAGCCCGTGCCTTCCTGGCTCTCCCTAAACCCGCGCCCGAACCATCGGGCCGAACCGCCGTTTCGTCACCCATCGGCTCGGCGGAAGCGGCACGGCGGCTCGTCGCCATGGCGCAGCCGATTTCTGGCACTCTTGCAGAAACGTATCTGCGGAACCGCGGCATTACGGCTCTGCAAGGAACCGGAAGCCTACGCTTTCATCCGCGCTGCTACTACCGGCCCAACGCGGGTGCACCCACCGAGGCATGGCCCGCCATGGTCGCCGCCGTTACCGACCTTGAAGGAAGGGGCACCGGCGCCCACCGCACCTGGCTCGACCCGCAAGGCTTCCATCCCATCCGGCTCGGCAAAGCGCCGGTCGACACGCCGCGGCGGGCCATGGGGCATCTCCTGGGCAACGCGGTTCGCTTTGGCGTTCCGGGGGACGTGATGGCCGCCGGGGAAGGCGTCGAGACCGTGCTCTCGCTTCGAGGTGTCCTCCCTGGGATGCCAATGGCGGCCGCACTCTCGGCTGGGCATCTTGCTGCCTTCCTTTTTCCGGGGACGCTTCGGCGCCTCTACTTCGTGCGCGACAACGATCCCGCCGGAGACAGAGCGCAGGGCAGCCTGATCGAACGAGCAGAAGCGGCCGGGATCGAGGCGATCGTGCTGTCGCCTCGGCTCGACGACTTCAACGAAGATCTCCGCGCCTTCGGTATCGATGCGCTGCGGGCACAAGTGAGAATCCAGCTCGCACCCCAGGACGTTGGTCGCTTTCTGGCATCAGCGGCATAACCGAGACGGGACGAAGGCGGCAGAGCGTTGTCATCGATGTCGCTCGGATGCGTTCCGACATAGAGGACCGCGCCTCGGCCTTCGAGAGGACGATCGGGCCCACAAGCGGGCCGGTCCGGCAATGGCACGGCCGACGATTTTCCGGCGCGCACCCCCAATCGCGCTCGCGCGTTGGGGGATGCGCTTTCCATCGCGAAGCAAAATCGCCGGCCTCCGCCATCCTGCGCTGACGCTTCGGCCCTCGGCTGCGCCTCGGGTGCAGGTCCGTCCCGCTCATGGGCTTCCGCCGCCATGAAGGCCGCGACGGTTGCGGTCCAAGTGAGGAAGCATCCATGAGCGAGAGTGACGACGAACCCCGCCACGCCTCTTCCCCGACTGACCACGTCCTGAGGGAGCTTCAGCTCCATGGCTACCGGCCCCATGAGGACGAGCCCGACCCACGGCCGCTGCCCGAAGGCCATCATCTCGCCGGCGCTGTCGTCGACATCTTCGACGCTCTCATCGCCACCCTCGGCGACACCCGCCTCGAGCCTGACCTCGACGATCTGCTCTGGTCGACCGTCCATCTGTTCCACGGCGCCACCAGCCGGATCGAGCGCCACCTCGACAACAACGAGCAGGCGCAGCGCCGATCCCAGCAGGACCAGGACGGCACCGAGGTGAAGTCCGTCGAGTTAGAGCGCCTCATCGCCAGGGGCCAGACGCTCATCGAGCGCCGCGATGCCCTTGAGTTGATGCGCGACGAAGCGGCCGAGCACTATGAGCGGCACACGGGAACGCCCTGGCGTCCACGCGCAGGCTCCATGGTCAACCACAAGGCCCTGACCGCGGCTGTGATCGACAGCCGGGATTTCCTGATGGCCAAGAAGCGGGCCGAGCGGGAGGTGCTCCTGCCGCCCGGGCCGAAGGTGGCCTTCACCGGCGGGCTCGATTTCAACGACCACCGGCTCATCTGGGACGCCCTCGACAAGGTGCACGCCAAGCACCCCGACATGGTGCTGATGCACGGCAAGTCACCCAAGGGCGCCGAGAAGATCGCAGCGCGCTGGGCAGATCATCGCAAAGTGCCGCAGATCGGCTTCGCCCCAGACTGGACGCGGCACGGCCGCGCCGCCCCCTTCAAGCGGAACGACCAGATGCTGGGGGTGCTGCCCATCGGCGTCATGGTCTTCCCCGGCACCGGCATCCAGCAGAACCTCGCCGACAAGGCGAAGAAGCTCGGCATCCCGGTCTCAAGGTTCGGTGGCGCGTGAGCGCCACCGGTCTTTGATTGTTCGATAGCGCGCATGTGCTGTTTCGCGATGCTTGCTCGATCGCTATTGCGCCACGGGAAGCCCCAGAGCGGCGCGCATCTTCTTGGACAGACCTTGCGAGACGATCTGATGGGACTGCCGGATATAGTTGCGCAGTTCCGCGTCCGACAGGCCGGGCTCCGCGTAGTGCTGGATCCATTTCAGGCCGCGCGAGGCGAGATAGGGAGCCGGGCGCAGACCCGGCTGCTCTTGCAGCACCTCATAGGACAGATCGCTGACCTTGAAGGTGAAGCGGGCCTCGACATCCTCCTGCCAGCCGCCGATGGCAAACACCTTGCCGCCGACCTTCCAGACGTGCGATCCGCCCCATTGCACCACGTGAGTCGCAGCCGGCAGCGATGCGCAGAAGGCGTTGAACTCCTCATAGGTCATGCGCGTGGTCGCCCTGCGTGCGTTGTTGCTCTGCCTGACATCGGTCATCGAACGTGCAGCGAGCATAGCCCAGGCCGGCAAGAGCGTCGTCCGGATGCGTCTTCCTGAGCCCGCAGAGCCATCCCCTGCCTTTTCGTGCGCTGATCCTTGGTCCGCCCGATCGCCTGGCCATCAACCCATGAAGGGTCGGCGACGCGTTGCGTGCCGCCGCTCCGGCCGATGCCGTCGCGGTGATTGCGGCTTCCGGCCCGACCCATCGGGCGCCTGTCAGCGGGGGATGGCCCTCCGCTTCGAACAGGAGCCGGACCCATGTCCCTCAACGACGCTCACGCCTTCGCCTTCAGCCTCGCCACCACCTTGATGGTCGCCATCGTCATCTTCCAAGCGGGCGATGGCAGCCTCTCGGTCACGCCCGCCCACGAGTTCGACGGCGATGACGCCGCGATTCTGTGTGAGATCGATCCTTTCGCCGCCTGACCGGCGCTGGCTTCGGAGAGCGGAGATCGTGATGATTTTCGCTCGCGGAGCGGTGCCGCTCAGTTATGATTCCGGTCGCGCCGCGGTGGTGGTGGAGGCGCGCCCGTCAGCTTCTTTGCGCGGAGACCACCACCATGATCCTCCTTTCCATCTTCGGATGTCTCGCCGCCATCGGCATCTTCTGCTGGTTGCTGTTCACGCTCGCGGTGTTCGCCTTGCCGTTCCTTTTGGGGCTAACTGCCGCCAGTTGGGCCTATGGCACCGGTGCAGGCTGGATCGGTGCCATCGTCGTCGGCCTCATCGCCGCCGGTGCGATATGCGCCATCGGCCAGTTCGTGCTCATCGTCGTGCGACCGCTCTGGCTAAGGCTTCTCGTCGCGTTCGCCTTCGTCGCCCCGGCGGTCGTGGCCGGCTATGCCGCGACCTATGGCATCGTGAAGCACGTCCTGCCCTCGCAGACCTGGCAGCTCATCTTCTCGGGTGTCGGTGCGATCGCGATCGGCGTGGTGGCGTTCGCGCGGCTCACGGCTCCGTTCCACCCATCCGGGCGGGGAACCATGGGGCTCTAATCCCTGGTCCGGGCTCGATGGAGGACGCCGGGTGATGTCGGGCTCGGCCGTCGCCGTCTTGGTGCGCGGCAACATCGGGACGTTGATCTCAGATCGACCCTCTCGGCTTGGCGGCCGGCCCCTCGATGCGTTCCCGCGAAACCAGCTCCGTTCGCTCGTCCAGGAGCACCGGAAAGGGGGTGACGTCTCTGCGGGCAGGAATCGGGCGATCCGAATTCCGCCCTGACCCAGGGGAGCTACCCGATCCCGCGAACACGCTCCAGTCTTGGGACAGAGCCCGAGCCTCGCCACCGTCTCCTACGTCGATCCCTGTCGGTCCGAGCGCACCGAAGCAGCCTCTTCAATGGGCGGATCTGGCCGCAGGACGGCTGCGCCTCGATCGCCTCTGCCGCAATGGCGCCGATCGACTTTCTTCCCCTGTGCGACCACCCCAAGGGGGCCCGGATCGTCCATTCCTCGCGGATCAAGAAAGTCGCCTGGCTTCCATCCTCCGCTGCGCTTCGGCCCCTGCGCCCCGTTGGGGCCGGGGCGGGGTGCGGCGGCGATCGCCTGTGGCCTCTCGATCCCCATCGAGGCCGCGATAGTGCGGGCTTGAGACAGGAAATCCAGGAGACTTCACATGGCGACCATCGGCACCTTCAAGAAGACCGGCGCGAACGAGTTCACCGGCGAGATCGTCACCCTCAGTGTCCAGGCCAAGGGCGTGCGCATCGTCCCCGACCAGCGCGCCAGCGGCGAGAACGCCCCCAGCCATCGGGTCCTGGTGGGCCGTGCCGAGATCGGCGCCGCCTGGTCCAAGCGCTCCAGCGAGCGCCGAGACTATCTGGGCCTCAAGCTCGACGATCCGAGCTTCACCGCCCCGATCTACGCCAACCTCTTCGACGACGAGGACGGCGACACCTTCTCGCTCATCTGGTCCCGCCCCAGCGGGCGCCGCGGCGAGTAAGCCTTGCCCAAGGCCCCGGCCCAACGGCCGGGGCTTTCACATCGATCTAGCAGTTCGCAAGCTTGCCCCAGGTCTCACTGGATCAGAGTTCCCGGCTCGATTGGAACATCCGCTGCGGGCCGTTTCAGCAATACGGCGGCATCAAGCTCAAGGGCGGACGCCAATCGATCCACGACGTCGATACTGGCGTTATAGACGCATCGCTCCAATGAACTGATGTAGGTGCGGTCGATCCCGGCTCTATGGGCGAGCTCTTCCTGCGACAAGCCTTTGGCGAGCCTCGCAGCCTTCAAATTCCGGGCGAACACCTCTCGGATCTCCATGATCGAGAGAGCACCGCCTTGTTGAGTATTTCACCACGGAGTATTCTCTACATTCGAGGCGGCAGCCGGCACGTCGAAAGGCGTGTAGGGTTCAGGCGAAAGCCCGGTGTTGGAAAGGATCGCGGACAAACATGGTGACCGAGACGTTCGAGGACACCGCACCGACCGGTCCCACGCTGACGGACTATGATCGGGCGCACATCAAGCTCTATGCGCGCTTGCTCGATGCCTCGGACGATGGCGCCGATTGGCAGGAGGCCGTCTCGGTGCTGTTCGGCATTGATCCTGTCCGGGAGCCCGAACGCGCCCGCCATGTCCATGACAGCCATCTGGACCGGGCGCAGTGGATCGCTTGCAGCGGTTACAAGGACCTTCTCCGCCGTTCGAGCTGACATGCCGGCTCATTTCGCGAGGTGATGCCGCCAGCGCATCACGTGATGCCCCTTAGCCGACTTCCAGAACTGCCTTCAATCCCTGATTGTCTCCGCCTGCGACGCACACTCTCTGATTCGGAGATGAGCGATGAGGCCCGATACTTCGCGCTGGCGAGAGCCCGCCAGCTACGCTTATTTCGACGAGCTGTCCGTTGAGGGGCTCGCCTGGGAGTGCCTGCGCCGGGACACGTCCTACCAGGAGCACTACCATTCCCTCGTGAAGGCCGGCACCGACGCCGAACCGCTCCCCCGGGAGGTGGAGCAGCGCTTGGGGCTGCGATTTCGCCGCCCGGCCCGCGCTGTCCGCCCTGGAGCAGGACATCCTGTGGTCGCCGGTCGTCGACCCGGCCGTCCTGCTCTTCGTCCAACGGCCGGAATTCCTCCCCGGCGTGTCCTCTCCATCCCTCGACGGTCCTATGTCGTTGCGCGCCAGCGCTGAAGGGCGACACGCGATCCTTCACCCCGCCGATCAGGCCAGCCAACTGCTGTTCCTGCCAGGGGCCCATGCTGGTGCACCATTGGCAGCAGTGATTCCGCTTGATGCGGACACGACAGGCCGCGTGGAAGCCTTGGCCCGCTTTTGGCGCAGCTGCGAAGGGCGCCGCGTGGCCCCCGACACCCGGATCACCACGCAGCAAAGGCTCCGCCTGCGCGCCATGATGCTGGCGGCCGATGGCCGGGCCAACGACGCCAGCTATCGCGACGTTGCCATCGCCCTCTATGGCGAGAGGCGCGTCATGGCCGAACCCTGGAAGACCTCGTCGCTGCGCGATCGGGTCGTCGGCCTCGTCAAAGGCGGCCTCGCTCTGATCGGCGGCGGCTATCTCAAGCTCCTGCGTCATCGCCGACGACCATAGCCGCACCGCCGAGATGTCCGGGGTGGGGATTTCGCACCCCTCAACTTCCCCATCCCCCACGACGGACGCCCTTCGCCACCGTGAGCGCCATCCGCCGCTGATGACCAGCGGCCCGAGATCGCTCACGGAGGTTCGATCCATGCGCCCCGACGCTGCCCCGCTGCCGCCGCGCTATCTGCGCACCAAGGAAGCCGCCGTCTTCCTCAGCCTGTCGCCCCGGACCCTGGAGAAGCACCGCACTTACGGGACCGGTCCCGCCTATCGCAAGCTCGGCGGGCGCGTCGTCTATTCCGTCGAGGACCTGCAGGCCTGGGTCGCCCGCGGTGCGGTCACCTCCACCTCCGATCCCCGCGGCACCGTCCTGCCGGCGAAGCGTCATTCGATGTCCGGCGTTCTGCCGGGCAGCCTCGTGCGCTGAGCGGCCATTTCGTCATGGCAGCACCGCATCGCTCTCCTCAGCCCGGCAGACAGCTCGAGCTGTTCCGCGCGCTCCCCGGGGCCTTCGCGCCCCGCGATGCGCAGGATCTCATGGCCTATCCCTTCTTCTCCCTCGCCAAGACCCATCGGGTCGCCCCCATCGATTTCGCAGCGGGCGACATCGCCATCCGGGTCGAGGCCGTGCCCGACCACGGCATGGCCACCATCTGGGATGCCGACATCCTCATCTGGGCAGCCAGCCAGATCGTCGAGGCCCGCGATGCGGGACTGCGCACCTCACGCTTCATGGCAGCCACGCCCTACGAAATCCTCCGGTTCGTGGGCCGCGGCACCTCGATCAGGGATTATCAGCGCCTGAAGGCCGCCCTCGACCGCCTGCAATCCACCACGGTCTCCACCTCCATCCGCCAGCGGGCGGAGGGCCGGCGTCACCGCTTCTCCTGGATCAATGAATGGAAGGAGCGCACGGACCGGAACGGCAAGCCCGCCGGCATCGAGCTCATCGTCCCCGACTGGTTCTATTGCGCCATCGTGGAGGAGGCGCTCGTCCTCACCATCGACCGGGCGTATTTCGGGCTGACAGGTGGGCTCGACCGCTGGCTTTACCGGTTGGTGCGCAAGCATGGCGGCCACCAGCGCGACGGCTGGCGCTTCGATTTCCGCCACCTCCATCTCAAATCCGGCAGCCTGTCGCCCTTCAAGCGCTTTGCCTTCGAGCTGCGCGACATCATCCGCCGCCAGCCCCTGCCCGGCTACACCCTATTCCTGGAGCTCGATGGCCGCGCCCGCACGCTGCTCGCCTTCGAGCCCGCCTGTGGACGGGCTGTGAATGGCCTCGTGCTATCGGGAACCCCAGGGCACGTGCCATCAGGAACCCACCCCTCGTGCTATCGGGAACCGAAACAGAGCCTAAAGCCCAGAGAGGAAAGCGAAAATCGCCCCTCTAACTTAGAGTCTAACGTACTGACTCTAACTTGTTGTTGTTCAGCAACAAGCTGTGGAGACAACGCCCCTCCATTTCAGTCTGCCACTGACAGACTGATCCGTAAAGCCGCTTTTACTTGCGATGACGCACGCCGCCGCGCGCCGGAGCGCGCGGGCGCCGCCGTCTGTCCGCGCTGCGGCCGGTCCCGTCCAACTTCGTCACGCTGAGGTGCGGCGCATGTCTCTCCGAGGAGCACTCGCTAACGTCCGTGGTCGGCATGGTGTCCGCCACATTCCGGGATCTGGAGACCAGGCGGTCAGGCTAACAAGCGCCGTGCGGTTTCGCCCGAAGGCGGACGCCGGCACGTCAAGTTTCGATCTCGCCCAAATCCCCGTCTCCCCGGGAGACGCCGCTCCGCCGTGGCGGAACCTGGTGACGCCGATGGTGGGGGCGGCCGGATCGCTCACGCCTCCATTATGCGCGAGCGAGCCGGCCGCCCTTCAGGCCGGCGCCGTATCGGAAGGTCGAGCCGTCGACCCAGATCTTGTGCAGGAGCACGCTGAGCGCCCGCGCCACCGCGGTCGCCGCCTTCTTCAGCCCCTTCTTCTTCATCAGCCGAAGCCCCCAGAGCCGCAGCTTGAAGCTCTTGGGGATGCGCGTGAGGATGGCGATCGCCGCCTCGTAGAGCATCGCCCGCGTCGCCTCGTCGCCGCATTTGGAGATGCGGCCCGACCAATCGGTCTCGCCCGACTGGTAGCGGCGCGGCGTCAGCCCGAAGTGGGCGCCGACGGTCGTGGATTTCTTGAACCGCGTGGGATCATCGACGGTGGCGCGGAAGGTCAGCGCGACGATGGCGCCGACGCCGGGCACCGTCATCATCCGCCGCACCGCCTTGTCGTTGCGGGCCGCCGCCAGCGCCATGCGATGCAGCCGCGTGAACTCGAACCGCATTGCCGCGCGGGCCGCGAGCAGCGGCGCGATGATCTGTTCGAGCTCACCGAGGCCGGCGACCAGCTCGCGCACCCGCGCCTCGAACCGGCCCGTCGACACCTCGCCGACCTTCAGCCCGAACGGGCGGAGCACGCCGCGGATCATGTTCTCCATGTCGATGACCTTGCCGAGCAGCGCCTTGCGGCCGGCGAGCAGCACACGCAGCGCCTGCGCCTCGCGCGACTTGACGTGGACCGCCCGGAACCAGCCGGTGCGCATCAGCTGCGCGATGCCGCGCGCATCGTTCTTGTCGGTCTTGTTAAGCATGGCGTTCAGCGCCGCCTTGGTATGGCGGGTCTCGATGCAGAACACCGGCAGGCCCTTGTCGTCGAGGGCGGAGAACAGCCAGGCGCTGAACGAGAAGGCTTCCAGCCCGACGCGTTTCAGGTGGACGCCCCATTCGGCCAGGAAAAGTTCGATGGCGTCCGGGTCGGAGGGCAATTTCCCCTCCCGGATGATCTTGCCCTCGGCATTCACCACGCACACGTGTGTCGCCTCAAGCGACACGTCCAGTCCCGCATAGACGTCCATGGTTCGCCTCCGTCGCCGATCCGGACGGAGCACCACGCGCCGCGTTCCTGGATCGCAGGAGGACATCATCGCCACCGCCAGACCGCTGGCGAAGGGGCACTGGTCAGTACCCCGGCTAACGTAGATTCTAACTTTGCTGCGCGTGAAGCCGATGTGGACAATCCCGTCGCCCTGGTCAGTCGCAGGGACGTGCCTGCTCCGACTTTCCGCAAAGACGGATTTCAGGCTCAAGAGCCTCTTCCCGAGACCAATTGGCCTGCCTCCGATCCGTCGGGAGCTTCCCAATGATCGTCGCGCTGCTCAATCAGAAAGGCGGCGTCGGCAAGACGACACTCGCGCTGCATCTCGCCGGTGCATGGGCACACCGCGGCAAGCGCGTCACGCTCATCGACGCGGACCCCCAAGGCTCGGCCCTCGACTGGTCTGAGCAGCGGGCCCGAGAGGGTGGCAAGCGGCTCTTCGGCGTCGTCGGCCTCGCCCGTGACACGCTGCATCGGGAAGCGCCGGAACTCGCGCGCGACGCCGACCATGTGGTGATCGACGGGCCGCCCCGCGTCGCCGGCCTGATGCGCTCGGCGCTCCTCGCCGCTGATCTGGTGCTGATCCCGGTGCAACCGTCGCCCTTCGACGGCTGGGCGTCCGCCGAGATGCTGGCGCTCCTGAAGGAGGCCCGCATCTACAGGCCGGAGCTTGCCGCGCGCTTCGTGCTGAACCGCTGCGGCGCCCGCACCGTGCTTGCCCGTGAGACCGCCGAGACGCTGGCGGATCATGATCCCCCGGTGCTCGCGAGCACCATCGGCCAGCGCGTCGCCTTCGCCACCTCGGCGCAGTCCGGTCAGCTCGTCAGCGAGCTCGACGCGGACGGGCCTGCGGCACGCGAGATCGCGGCGCTCGCCACGGAGATCGCCAGCATCCCGTGCGGAAAGCCAGCGTCATGAATGGGCGCCCCCGCCGCAAGGGCTTTGCAGCCCGACCGGCCGATCCCGAGCAGTGGATCAAGGCGGCGGAAGCTCGACCCGCCAGCAATGGCAGTGCCGACGGCTTCACCGCGCGGCTCACCATCGACGTCACGCCCGACCTGCGCGGGCGCATCAAGATTGCCGCTTTCGGCCGCGGCCAGACCGTCGCGGACATGCTCCGCGAGTTCCTCGCCCGTGAGTTTCCCCCGACATCAGGAGAGGCCTCATGATGACCCAGCCGGTGCCAGACTCCGTTCCCAAATCCATCGCCCCATCACCCGCCGTGCCGACCGCAGACCCGCTCACCCATGTGGAGCTCACTTGGATCGAGAAGCGGATCGAGAACTGGAGGGGAGGCGCAGGAAACAACCGATCGATGGCGAGATAAAAGGGCGCAAGGTGCGCTGTGGTCGGGCGGTTGTTTTTGCTTGGGAATTTTGAGCCAAACGCACATTGCGGCGCTGTTCGGCAATGTGCGTAGAACGCTCAAGCCATTGGTCCCGTTTAGCTTTTCGCACCTTGCGGGGGCGCGTCATGGCCGATGAGCATGAGTTCCGCGTCCGGCCGGGTCGTATCCGCTCGACCCGGGCCCAGCGCGCCCGCCCTTTCATCGCCCAGGCCCTCGCGGCGGCCCAGAAGGCCGGCGGGCACGTCTCCCGGTCCGGTCGCATCTCCTCTGGCACCCGCTCGCGCTTCGGCCGCGGCCGGGCGGCGAGCATCGTCGCCAATCGGTTCCTCACCGGGCGCTCGCGCGTCGTGGTCATCAAGACCCGCGTGGTGCGGCACTCGGTGCGGGCTGCACCGCTCTCGGCTCACCTCTCCTATCTGCGTCGGGAGGGCGTGACCCGGGATGGGGAGAAGGCCCGCCTGTTCGGGCCGGGCGCTGAGGAGGGAGACGGCTGCGCCTTCGCGGAGCGATGCGCCGACGACAGGCACCATTTCCGCTTCATCGTCTCGCCCGAGGATGCGGCGGACATGGCTGACCTCAGGTCCTTCGCCCGCGATCTCGTCGGGCAGATGGAGAAGGACCTCGGCACGAAGCTGGATTGGGTCGGCGTCGACCACTGGAACACCGACAATCCCCACCTGCACATATTGGTGCGGGGCCGAACCGACGATAGCCAGGACCTCGTCATCTCCCGCGACTACATCAAGGAGGGCATGCGCGCCCGCGCGCAGGGCTTGGTCACCCAGGAACTGGGGCCACGCACCGACCTCGACATCCACCGCGCCGTCGAGCGGCAGGTGGAGGCGGAGAGCTGGACCCAGCTCGACCGGCAGTTGGTTCGGGACCAGCGCGAGGCCGGCATCATTGACGTGGCGCGCGAAGCTGATGGCGGGCCGGACGCTTTCCTACCGATGAAGGTCGGGCGGCTCCGCAAGCTCGAGGCCCTCGGGCTCGCCGACGAGATCGGGCCAGGCCAATGGGTGATCGACGAGAAGGCCGAGGCGACATTGCGCGCCCTCGGCGAGCGGGGCGATATCATCAAGAGGATGCACCGCGCGCTCACCGCCCAGGGCATCCAGCGGGGCGCCGCGAGCTATGTGCTCGCCGGCGAGAGCCTGGACGATCCCGTCATCGGCCGCCTCGTCGATCGCGGCCTCGATGATGAACTGAAGGGCACAGCCTATGCCGTGGTCGACGGGTTGGACGGGCGCACCCACCACATCCGGCTGCCCGACCTTGATGCGGCAGACGACGGCGCGCCCGGCTCCGTCGTGGAGCTCCGGAGATTCGAGGATGGGCGCGGCCAGCTGCGGGTCGCCCTGGCCGTCCGCTCCGACCTCGACATCGAACGCCAGGTCACGGCCTCGGGCGCCACCTGGCTCGACCGGCAGGCGCTCAGCCGCGCGCCGGCAGCCCTGTCGGAGGGCGGCTTCGGCGCCGAGGTGCGCGAGGCCATGGAGCGCCGCGCTGACCATCTGGTCCGGGAGGGGTTGGCCGAGCGCCACGGCCAGCGTGTGACCTTCGCCCGGGACCTGATCGAGACCTTGCGCCAGCGGGAGATCGAGACGTTGGGCGAGAAGCTCTCCGCCGAAACCGGGCAGCCGTTCAAGCGGTCAGGCACGGGAGACTATGTCGCCGGCTCCTATCGCCAGCGCTTCGCGCTCGCCTCGGGTCGTTTCGCCATGATCGGTGACGGCCTCGGCTTCCAGCTCGTGCCGTGGACGCCCTCCCTGGAGAAGCAACTCGGCAAGCACATCTCCGGCGTCGCCCGCTCAGACGGCGGCATCGACTGGTCCTTCGGCCGCACCCGCGGCCTTGGCCTGTGACCCCATCCTTCACCGGAGCGCCTTATGTCCGCGACCAAGATCCTCTGGGGCCAGATCCTCCTCGTCTTCGCCATCGTGCTGGCCACCACCTGGGGTGCTACTCAGTTCGTCGCGTGGCGGCTGGGCTTCCAGGACCAGCTCGGCCCGCCCTGGTTCCAGCTGGGGCCCTGGCCGGTCTATCCCCCGCCGGCCTTCTTCTGGTGGTGGTATTTCTACGACGCCTATGCGCCGGCGATCTTCACCGAGGGGGCCGTGATTGCTGCGTCCGGCGGGTTCCTGTCCATCGCCGCCGCCATCGGCCTCTCGGTCTGGCGGGCCCGGGAGGCAAGGCGTGTCGAGACTTATGGCTCCGCCCGCTGGGCCGAGCCGGAAGAAATCTGCGCGGCGGGGCTGCTCGGGCCCGACGGCGTGGTGTTGGGGCGCCATGGTGGGGACTATCTGCGCCATGATGGGCCCGAGCACGTCCTGTGCTTCGCCCCGACCCGGTCCGGCAAGGGCGTGGGCCTCGTCGTGCCCTCCCTCCTCACCTGGCCGGGCTCGGCCATCGTCCACGATATCAAGGGCGAGAACTGGCAGCTTACCGCCGGCTTCCGGGCACGGCACGGGCGCGTGCTGTTGTTCGACCCCACCAATGTGCGCTCCTCCGCCTACAATCCCCTCTTGGAGGTCCGCCGCGGGGAATGGGAGGTGCGGGACGTCCAGAACATCGCCGACATCCTGGTGGACCCCGAGGGCTCGCTGGAAAAGCGCAACCACTGGGAAAAGACCAGCCACGCCCTCCTCGTGGGCGCCATCCTCCATGTGCTCTATGCCGAGCGGGACAAAACCCTGGCGGGCGTCGCCGCCTTCCTCTCCGATCCCCGGCGCCCCATTGAGACGACCCTTGGCGCCATGATGACGACGGCGCATCTGGCAGAGGCAGGCCCCCATCCTGTCATCGCCAGCGCCGCGCGCGAGCTCCTCAACAAATCGGAGAATGAGCGGTCCGGCGTGCTTTCTACAGCCATGTCCTTCCTCGGGCTCTACCGCGATCCGGTGGTGGCCGAGGTGACGCGACGCTGCGACTGGCGCATCACCGACTTGGTGACGGGTACCCGCCCGACCAGCCTCTACCTCGTCGTGCCGCCCTCGGACATCAACCGGACCAAGCCACTCATCCGGCTGATCCTCAACCAGGTGGGACGTCGCCTCACCGAGGACCTTCACGCGAAGGTCGGCCGTCACCGGCTGCTCCTCATGCTGGACGAGTTCCCCGCGCTCGGACGGCTCGACTTCTTCGAGTCGGCGCTTGCCTTCATGGCGGGCTACGGGCTGAAGAGCTTCCTCATCGCCCAGTCCCTGAACCAGATCGAGAAGGCTTACGGGCCGAACAATTCCATCCTCGACAACTGCCATGTGCGGGTGAGCTTCGCCACCAATGACGAGCGCACCGCCAAACGCGTCTCCGACGCCTTGGGCACCGCCACCGAGATGAAGGCCATGAAGAACTATGCCGGCCATCGGCTCTCCCCGTGGCTCGGCCACCTGATGGTCTCACGCTCTGAGACGGCTCGCCCGCTGCTCACCCCTGGTGAGGTGATGCAGCTCCCGCCCGCCGATGAGATCGTCATGGTGGCTGGCACGCTGCCGATCCGGGCGAAGAAGGCGCGCTATTATGAGGACGGGCAGTTCAAGGAGCGGGTACTGCACCCACCGGAGCTTTCGGCACCTCGCGATCGCCGGCCCGACGACTGGACCGTCCTCCCTCTGCCCGTGCAGTCACAGCTCAGCCTGATGGTGGAGGGCGGTGACGATGAAGACACCACCGGGTCAGAACACCGCCAGCAGCCGGAGCTGGCGCGGGTTGAGACGGTTGAGGTGCCGCGCCCATCGCGGAACGAGTTCGAGATCGATCTGGTCGATGAGACTGAAGACGACGTGGCCCGGACCAGTCGTATGACGGGCGTCATGCAGGGCGTCGCGCGTCAGGTCTCGCTCGATCCCAATGATGGCATGGAGCTGTGACGGTGATGGCCCCGCGCAAGAAGAAGGCCCAGATCTCGGTTTATCTTGATCCCGCGACGATGGGGCTGCTGGCCGACTATGCCGCGCGGCGCGGCCAGCCTCAGTCCCTGATCGCCGAGGCGGCCATCGCGTCCTTCCTGTCGCCGGACGCCGCGGAACAGCGGGAAGCTGCAATCGCCAAGCGCCTCGATCAGTTGGACCGACGGATGGCCCGGCTGGAGCGGGACCTCGGCATCTCTGTCGAGACGCTGGCAGTGTTCGTGCGGTTCTGGCTGGCCACCGCGCCGGCATTGCCCGAGCCCGCGGCTCAAGCCGCGCGAGCCAAGGCGGGGGAGCGGTATGAGGCGTTCGTTGCGGCGCTGGGGCGGCGGCTCGCGAAGGGGCCGACGCTGGCGCATGAGGTTTCT